>CAVQKW010000011.1:0-144739 GCA_963713175.1 uncultured Gammaproteobacteria bacterium
CCGTCGCCGGTTGCGGGGGCGGCGGCTTTCTTGCCGCGGCCCCAGCGGCCGAAGCGGCCGCCGCGCTCGGGCGCCGCGGCGAGCAGCGCCCGGCACTCCTCGAGCGACAGGCTCTTCGGCTCGCGGTCCTTCGGGACCTTGGCATTCTTTTTCTTGTCGGTGACGTACGGCCCGTAGCGGCCGTGCAGCACCTGGATGCCCTCGGCGGGGAAATCCAGGATCAGGCGCAGCGCGTCCGCCTCCTGTTTCAGACGGATCACAACGAGTGCGCGCTCGAGCGTCACCGTGTAGGGATCGTCCTCCTTCAGTGAGACGTACTTGCTGCCGTACTTCACGTACGGCCCGAAGCGCCCGACGTTGGCGATGATGGTCTCACCCTGCGCGCTTTGCCCGAGCGTGCGCGGCAGCTTGAACAGCTCCATCGCATCCGCGAGCGTCAGCGCATCCATCTTCTGCCCGGGCTTGAGGCCCGCGAAGCGCGGTTTCTCCGCGTCGTCCTTGGTGCCGATCTGCACGAACGGCCCGTAGCGACCCATGCGCACCGTGATCGGCTTGCCGCTCGATGCGTCTTTGCCGAGCTCGCGCGCCTGCGCCACCTGCTCGCGGGTGACGGTCTTCTCGATCTTCTCCACCTGGCGAATGAACGGCTTCCAGAACTTGGCGAGCGGCGCGGTCCAGGGCTCCTCGCCGCGCGAGACGGCATCGAGCTCATCCTCCATCGCCGCGGTGAAGCCGTACTCCACGTAGCGATGGAAGTGATGGGTGAGGAAGCGGTTGACGATCTTGCCGATGTCGGTCGGCACGAAGCGCCGGCTGTCCATCTCGACGTACTCGCGGTCCTGCAGCGTGGAGATGATCGATGCGTAGGTCGAGGGGCGGCCGATGCCGTGCTCCTCCAGCGCCTTCACCAGCGAGGCCTCGCTGTAGCGCGGCGGGGGCTCGGTGAAGTGCTGCGTGGCGGCGAGCGTGGTGAGCTCCACGTGATCGCCCTCCTGCATCGGCGGCAGCACGTGATCGCCCTCTTCGGTGCGGCCGTCATCGCTGCCTTCCTGGTACACGGCCATGAAGCCGGGCTTCACCAGGGTCGAGCCGTTGGCGCGCGTCAGATGACGCTCGGGTCCGTCCGGACCGGCGAGCATGTCGACCGCCACGGTATCGAACAGGGCATGGCTCATCTGCGAGGCCACCGCGCGCTTCCACACGAGCGCGTACAGGCGGTACAGGTCGCCGTCGATCTTGCCCTCGACCTCGCCCGGGGTGATGCTCGCTGCGGTCGGCCGGATCGCCTCGTGTGCTTCCTGCGCGTTCTTGGATTTGGTCTTGTAGATCCGCGGCTCGTCGGCGACCTCGGCCTTGCCGTACAGCCGTGAGGCCACCTCGCGCATCTCCTGGATCGCCTCGGCGGCGAGCGACACCGAATCGGTGCGCATGTAGGTAATGAGTCCGACGCTGCCTTCGCCGATGTCCACTCCTTCGTACAGCTGCTGCGCGAGCCGCATGGTGCGCCGGGCGTTGAAGCCGAGCTTGCGCGCGGCCTCCTGCTGCAGCGTGGAGGTGGTGAACGGCGGCGCCGGGTTGCGGCGGCGCTGCTTGCGGTCGATGGCCAGCACGGTGAGCGTGCCGGGGGCACCGGCCGCCGCTCCCGCGCTCGCGAGCAGCGTGCGCTCGACCTCGCGCGCCGCCACCTCGTTGGTGAAGCTGAACTGCTCGACCTTCTGGCCGCGGTATTCCAGGAGCTTCAGCGGAAAGGCCTGCGCCTCGTGCGTACCCTGTCCCTCGATGCTCCAGTACTCCTGCGCCTTGAAGGCCGCGATCTCTTCCTCGCGCTCGCAGATCATGCGCAGCGCGGGACTTTGTACCCTGCCGGCCGACAGCCCGCGGCGCACTTTCTTCCACAAGAGCGGCGAGAGGTTGAAGCCGACCAGGTAGTCGAGCGCGCGGCGCGCCTGCTGCGCGTTGACCAGCTCGAGCGACAGCTCGCGCGGCTGCTCCACGGCCTGGCGGATGGCGTTGCGCGTGATCTCGTAGAACACCACGCGATGCACGTTCTTGCCATCGAGGTCGCCGCGCTCGCGCAGGATCTCCTTCAGATGCCAGGCGATTGCCTCGCCCTCGCGGTCCGGGTCGGTCGCCAGATACAGAGCGCTGGATTTCTTCAGCGTGCGGGCGATGGCCTCCACGTGACGCTGGTTCTTCTCCAGCACCTGGTACTTCATGGCGTAGCCGTTGTCCGGATCGACCGCGCCTTCCTTGGGCACGAGGTCGCGCACGTGACCGTAGGAAGCGAGCACCTCGAAGTCGCGGCCCAGATACTTCTTGATCGTCTTGGCCTTGGCGGGCGACTCGACGATGACCAGGTTGTCTGCCATTGCGATAAAAACGCCTCAGCCTAAAACGAAAAACCGCGGACGAGCCGCGGACCCAAGTGCCGGCAGGCCGGGCGAGCGCTCAATGCGGTGCACCCGGGCTGTCCAACACCAGTCCGTCGAGCCGCTCGAAGGCGAGCTCGTGTCCGGGTTGACTCGAGAGCACCATGAGCACCACCCACTTCAGCTGCTCGGTGTCGGGCTCGTCGGCATCAAGCGCCAGCATGCGCTCGATCACGATCTCGCGCTGGCGCGGAGTGAGTACCCCGAGACGCTCGAGCGTCAGCAGGAACCCCCGGCACTCGGTCGAGAGACGCGCCAGCTCGCTGTCGGTGAATATCCGCACCCCGGCGGCGGCGCTGCCCCGGTCGCTCACCGGCAGCGGCGGGCGATCGTGCTCCCAGGCAAGATCGGTCAGCCAGTCGAGCGCCCGCTCGACGTTCGCCGGCGTGAAGCCGGCATATTCCAGATCGCGCGCCAGGCGCTCGCGCGCCGGCACCTCCGGCACCTCATCGAGCATGTACCGGTCGAAGACGTAGATCAGGATGTCGAGGATGCTGCCAGTCATCGTAAAAGGTTCAAGGTAATCGGCCATAGCGGCCGCCCGGAAGAGCCGCCGCGCGCCCATCGAGCTCGAGGATCAGCAACATCGAGGCGATCGACTCGCTCGGCAGCCCGGTGCGTGCGACGAGAGCATCGACGGTCGCAGGCTCGAAGCCGAGCGCATCTAACAGCATTTCATACTCCTTGTCCAATACGACGGCCTCGGCGGCGGCCGGCCGCGCTTCCGTAAGTTGTTCTTTCCGAAACGAAATCGGCAGCTCGTTGATGACGTCCGCGGCTTCCTCCACCAGCTTCGCGCCGGCTTTGATGAGTTGGTGGCAGCCGCGCGACAAGGGGCTATGGATCGAGCCGGGGATGGCGAACACCTCGCGCCCCGCATCCCCGGCGAGACGTGCGGTGATCAGCGAGCCGCTGTGGCGTGCCGCCTCCACCACCAGCGTGCCGAGCGCGAGCCCACTGATGATGCGGTTACGTTGCGGAAAGTTCCGCGCCAGCGGGGCGGTACCCGGGGGGAACTCCGACACCAGGGCGCCGCGCTCGCGGATGCGAGCGGCGAGGGCATGGTTCTCCTGCGGGTATACGCGGTCGAGCCCGGTGCCATATACCGCGATCGAAGACCCACCGGCCGCGAGTGCGCCCTCGTGGCTGGCGGCGTCGATTCCGAGAGCGAGCCCACTGGTCACCGTGTAGCCGTGGTGCGCGAACCACGCGGCGAACTCGTGCGCGGTCGTGCGTCCCGAGGGAGTCGGGCTGCGCGAGCCGACCATGGCGAGCTGCGGGGAGGACAGCACGCCGATCGAGCCCTGCACATACAGTGTGGCCGGCGCGCTGTCGATGTGCGCGAGGAGCGGCGGGTAGTCGGCATCGCCGGCGAGCAGGATCTGCACGCCGCTCGCGGCGAGCCACGCGAGGTCCGCTCCGATCACCGCCGCATCGCTCGCGAGCAGGTGCTGGCGCGTGGCGGGGGGCAGCTCCGTCGAACGCAGTACCCGCGGCTCGCAGACACGACCCAGCTCACCGCCCGCGCCGGCAAGTAGAGCCCGGAGTCCTTCCGCGCTCAGGCCCGGGGCTCGCGCCAACACTGCCCGCACTCGCGCCGCTTCCATACAGGCGAGCATAGCAAGCCCCCGGCACGCTCTTCAGCGTGCCGGGGGCGGCATTTCGAGCCTAAACCTTAGGGATTACGCACCACGTCGCGCACGTGGATCGTATCGGATGCGCCGACGATGAGGCCGTAGCTCACGCGATCGAACACCTTGAAGACCAGCAGCGTGCCGGTGCGCTCATCGGGCAGCTTCACCTTGGGCGCGAACGAGCTGCCGAATCCGATGTTGCCCGTGCCGATGGCCTTGCCGCCGCTGTAAAGGTCGCGCACCTCATCGCCCGCCGAGTCGACCGCCAGCACGTTGCCGAGCTCGATGCCCTGAGATTTGCCACGGTTGATCGCCACGACCTCGAACTGCCCGACGAGATCCGTGCCCCCCACCACCGCGACGATGCGGCCATGGATGTCGCCCGAGGGGCGCGCAGGGCAAAGTTGAGAGGAGTCTGCTCGTCCGCGGTCAGCAGCCGGTCGCCGGCGACGGTCTCGCGCGCCGAGTCGATCAGCAGCGTCTTCGCCGGGTTGCCCGGGCGCTCGACCAGCGCGGTCGCGGTATAGATGCCCTCGTAGCCGAGCAGCGTCCCGTCGTCGGGGTCGCGCAGCTCGTCGCCAACGTGCACGACGGTGAAGCGCGCGTTCTGATCGGCGGTGAGGTTATTGACGTACACCTCCATGCCGGTGCCGGCGACCTGGTGCAAGTCGCGGAACGCGAGCACGTAGGGCGCGTGCCGGATCTCATCATTCGAGAGCAGGGTCGGGTGCGACAGGAACCCCTGGATCGCCGAATAGGGAATCGTCGGGATCGCGGTGTCGAGCGCGGTGCTGCGCAGGCGCGGATCCAGACGCACCTCGCCCGCCTGCTCGAGCCTCACCTCGGGACGACCGTCGGCGCTGAAGGCCAGCGAGAGCGTGTCGCCTGGATAGATCAGGTGCGGGTTCGGAACCTGGGGATTGATGATCCAGACCTCGGGCCACAGCCACGGGTCACGCAGGTACATCGAGGCGATGCCCCAGAGCGTGTCGCCGCGTTTGACGACGTAGTGCTTAGGGGCGCTCGCATTCACAACCGGGGCGGCTGTGCTCGCGGGGGCCTCGGACACCTGGGCGTTGGCGGCACTGATGGCCGCCTCGGTGGCGGTCATCGACGGCTCGGGCGCGGCGCTCGCCTCGGCCTGCGCCGCAGGCTGAGCCGCAACGGGCGGCGGAGCCTGTGCAGGGGCCGAATGGTGGAAAAGCGCACATCCGCCCAACGGCAACGACAGCGTGAGGAGCCCCGCGACCAGGCGGGCTCCAAGTACTTGATTTGAGACCATCCTCCACTCCTCATCACACGAGGTGGGGCACACGAGCAGCGCCCAAGATTCTAATTGTTATACTGGCACGGCGCGCGGCGGAGACATGAATTAATGTCAAGTTTGTGCGCTGGATCACGGGGCGGCGCACGCCCCCACATCAGGCATAGACCATGGCTGTACGCACCATCCTGGAGTTCCCCGACCCCCGGCTGCGCACCCGCGCCCAGCCGGTGACCGAATTTGGCTCAGCGCTCGCGAGCCTGATCGAGGATCTGTTCGAGACCATGTACTCGGCTCCCGGGATCGGGCTGGCGGCCACCCAGGTGGACGTCCACCAGCGCGTCATCGCCATCGACATCTCCGCCGAGCATACCGAGCCTCTGGTGCTCATCAATCCGCAGATCCTCACGCGCGAGGGCGAGGCCAACACCGAGGAGGGCTGTCTGTCAGTGCCTGGCATCTTCGACGAGGTGAAGCGCGCGGCGCGGATCCGGGTGCGCGCGCAGGACCGGACCGGCGACGCTCTTCGAGCGCGACTTCGAGGGCATGCTCGCGGTGTGCATCCAGCACGAGATGGACCATCTCGAGGGCAAGCTGTTCGTCGATTACCTCTCGGACCTGAAGCGCGAGCGCATCCGCAAGAAGCTCGAAAAGGAGCGCAAGGAGCGATGCAGCGCAGCATCGCGGCGCGCGCCGCGCACTGCCGGCGCGCGCTAGCGCGCAAGGCTCGCGCGATGACGCTGTCAGCCCGCTGCGCGTGGTTTTCGCCGGCACGCCGGAGTTCGCGGTGCCCGCACTCAAGGCGCTGCTCGGTCGCAGCACGAAGTCGTCGGCGGTGCTGACCCAGCCGGACCGCCCGAGGGGGCGCGGGCCGCAGCGTGAGCCCGAGTCCGGTGAAGGCGTTCGCGCAGGCTCGCCATCTGCCAGTCCCCAGCCGCAGACCCTGCGTGACGAGCCGGCGCGGGCGCAGCTCGCCGCGTGGCAGCCCGATGTGCTGGTGGTCGTGGCCTACGGCCTGCATCCTGCCGCCGCCGGTGCTCGAGATTGCCGCGCCTGGGCTGCCTCAACATTCACGCCTCGCTGCTGCCGCGCTGGCGCGGCGCTGCGCCCATCCAGCGCGCCATTCTGGCGGGAGACGCCACGACCGGCGTCACGCATCATGCAGATGGACGAGGGGCTGGACACCGGCCCCGTGCTGCTGCAGAGGAGCTCGCGTTGGGCGCCCGCGTGACAGCGGCTCGCTGCACGCAGCGCTCGCAGCCCTCGGGCGCGCAGGCGCTGCTCGGGCGCTCGCAGGCCTTGCGGCCGGCACGCTGCAGACGCGCGCCCAGCCGCACCGAGGGCGTCACCTACGCGCCGAAGATCGCGAAGGCCGAAGCGCACATCGACTGGACGAGCCGGCGCCGCGAGATCGAGCGCCAGGTCCGCGCGTTCAACCCCTGGCCGGTGGCCGAAACCCGCTTCGAGGGCGAGCAGCTGCGGATCTACGACGCGCGAGCGCTCGCCTGCAAGCGAGCGCAAGCTCCGGCGATACCGGCACGATCGTTGCCATTCGAGACGGATCAATGCTAGTTCGCTGCGGCAGTGGGCATTTGGCGGTGAGCGAAGTGCAGAAGGCCGGACGGGCGAGTCCTGCCGGTGCAGGGCTTTGTGCCCACAACAGCGCCCTGGCAGGCCGGCGGCTTGGCTAGATCACGCTGGGCGCCCGGTGCCGCGGCGCTCGCGGGCGCGGCACGGGTGGTCGCGGCGGTGACCTCGACAGGGTGCAGTCGGCCGATGCCGCACTCGCCGAGCCGATGGCTCCGCCCGAGCGCGCGGCGGTGCGTGCCATCGCGCTCGGCACGCGTGCGCTGGTATCTGCGCCTCAGCCCGCGCTCGCCGGCGCTGCTCAGCCGCCCCGGCGGGCTCGCACGGTCGGTCCGCGCGCTCCTGGCCGTGCCGGCGCGCACCAGATCGAGTACTCGCGCAATCCCGCCGCAGCTGACCGTGAATGCCGCGGTCAATGCGGCGCGCATCGCTCGGAGCACGCAGCGGCCGACAGGCCTCGTCAACGCGGTGCTGCGGCGCTTCGTCCGCGAGCGCGGCAGCGCTGCTGCCGCGTGCGACGCAGAGCTCGCCGGTGCGCACCGCCCATCCCGGCCTGGCTGGTCGAGCGCATCCTCGCGCCTGGCCGCAGCAGGCAGGCCGCGATGCTGGCGGCCAACAACGCCCATCCGCCGATGACGCTGCGCGTCGACCGTCGCGCACGACGCGCGGCCGAGTACCGCGGCACTGCTCGCGCGAGCCTCGATTGAGCTCGCAATCGATGTGCAATGGATGCCGAGCGCGCTGCACTTTGGACTCGACACCGGTGGCGTCGCGGACCTGCCGGGCTTCGCGGACGGCTGGGTGTCGGTGCAGGACGCGGGCGCGCAGCTCGCCGCGGTGCTGCTCGACGCACAGCCCGGCATGCGGGTGCTGGACGCCTGCGCGGCGCCCGGCGGCAAGACGCGCGCATCTCCTGGAGCGAGCTGCCGGGGCCGCTCGATCTGACCGCGCGTCGATATCGATGCCGCGCCGCGCTCGAGCGCGTCCGCGAGAACCTGCGACGGTTGAGGCGCAGCGCCCGGCTGGTCGGTCGCCGACGCTGCGCGAGCCGGAGCGCTTCTGGGACGGTCGAGCCTTTCGATCGCATCCTGCTCGATGCGCCCGTGTTCGGCGACGCGGCGTCATCCGGCGCCACCCGGACATCAGGCTGCTGCGGCGCGGCGGGCGATCTGCCGCGTTCGCCGCCGACGCAGGTGGCGATCCTCGGTCCGCCGCTGCGGCTGCTGGCCCCGGGCGGGCGGCTGGTGTATTCGACCTGCTCGGTGCTGCCGGAGGAGAACGAGGAGTCGTCCGGCGCGCTGCGCGGCGAGCGAGCCCGGCGTGCGCCGTGGCGCAGATGCCTGCGGCGGCCAGGCTCGCCGCCCGGCGCCCGCGATCGCGCCCCCGGGGTGCAGCTGCTGCCCGGGCGCGAGGCGGGGACCGACGGCTTCTATTATGCTTGTCTCGAAAAGACAACGACCGGGACCTGATGCCTGCCACCGGTCGCACATCCGAGGCCAGTCGTTGCATCCATGCTACGCGGCGATCCAGCAAGGGACGGTTTCATTCGCGGCTGGTTGCTCGCCGGCTGCCTCATGTGCTGGCGCTGGCCGGTGCCGTGCTGCGCGGACGCGCTGGATGGGGTGCTGCGAGGTGCGTTCCGCCTACGTCGAACATCGACCACGGGGTCTTCCTGCTGCACGCGCGGGTGGAATACCCCGTGAGCCCCGCGATCCGCGACGCGCTGCGCGACGGCGTCACGCTCACGTTCGACCTCGAGGCGCGCGTCGAGCGCGAGCGGCGCTTCTGGTTCAACGCCAACATCGTCGATCTGACCCTGCGGCGCGAGCTGGCCTATCACACGGTCAGCGACCGCTACGTGGTGCGCGACGCCGAGAGCGGCGACCAGGAGACTTTCGCAACGCTCGAGGAGGCGCTCGATTACCTCGGCAAGGTGACGGCTGGCCGATCCTGGTGGAGCCGCAGCTCGACGGGGGCAACTACACGATCAGCGTGCGCGCCGGCGTGCGCCGCGGCCAGCTTGCCCGCTTCGCTGCGCGCGCTGCTGTTCTGGACCGACGACTGGGCGCGGCAGAGCGAGTGGTACACATGGTCACTGCCGGTGTAAACCCCCGCGTCCAGCGGCGCGCGCGGCGCAACGCCGCTGGTGCTCGGCGCTCTGGGCGTGATCGGCATCGGCGCGCTTCCTGCTGCTCGCCAAGAGCGTGCAGAACTCCTCGGAGTTCGAGCCGCCTGCAGCCCTGGATCCTGCTGCTCAACGTCGCGGGCGTGCTCGGTGCTCACGTGCTGGTGGTGCGCAAGATCTGGCAGCTGGTGCGCGACTACCGCGCGCACGTGCCCGGCTCGCGCCTGACGGCGCGCACCGTGGCGATCTTCGGCGCGCTGGTGATCGCGCCGCTGCTATCGTCTACCTGTCCTCGCTGGAGTTCCTCAACCGCGGCATCGACAGCTGGTTCACGGTCGAGGTCAAGCAGGGGCTGAACGACGCGCTGCGTGCTGTCGCGCGCGGCGCTCGATCTGCGCATGCGCGAGTACTCGCAGCGCACCGAGCAGCTGGCGCGCACGCTCGCAGAGCGCCGCCGCCGGGCACGCTGCAGGCGCGGCTGGATGCCGAGCGGCGCACGAGCGATGCCAGCGAGATCGCGCTGTTCGGCGAGCACGAGCGCATCATCGCCGCGAGCCTCGAGAACCCGCTCGAGACGCTGCCCTCGCAGCCACCCCCCGACCTGCTGCGGCAGATCGACCAGCGCCAGCCCTACGTCAGCCTCGAACCCGCAGGCCGGCGGCCACTACCTGATCCGCACCGCCGCGCCGCTGGTCGACGCCCCGGGCAGTCCGCGACGGGCGCTACGTCGTGGCGATCTACCCGGTGCCGGCGCAGCTCGCGGAGCTGTCCGAGGCGGTGCAGCGCACCTACTCGCAGTACGGCAACCTCGCGGCGATGCGCGAGCCGCTGAAGTACAGCTTCCGGCTGACGCTCACCCTGGTGCTGCTGCTCGCGATGCTGGCGGCGATCTACGGCGCGATCTTCTCGGCGCAGCGCCTGGTGCGCCCGGTGCAGGACCTGATCGCGGGCACGCGCGCGGTCGGCAAGGGCGACTTCGCGACGCGCCTGCCGCTGCCCTCGCGCGACGAGATGGGCTTCCTGGTGCATTCCTTCAACGACATGACCAAGCGCCTGCGGCGCGCGCGCGACGAGGCGACCGCGCAGCCAGCAGGCGGTGGAGCGCGAGCGCGAGCGGCTCGGCGATCATCCTGGCGCGCCTCTCGACCGGCGTGCTCGCGATCGACCGCGACCTGACGGTGCGCATGGCGAACGAGGCGGCCGGCGCGATCCTCGGCACGGACCTGTCGGCGGCCGCGGGCCGCTTCGCTGCCGGAGCTCGCCGCCGGCAACGAGCGGCTGGGACAGTTCGTGGCGGCGCTCGCCGTGCGCTTCGCCGCCGGCCGCGAGGAGTGGCGCGAGCAGCTCGATCTCGACGGCGCCGCCGGGCGGCGCACGCTCATGTGCGCCTGCACGCCGCTGCCGGGCGAGGAGCCGGCCGACATGCGGCTACGTCATCGTGTTCGACGACATCACGGCCCTGCTGCAGGCGCAGCGCGATGCGGCCTGGGGCGAGGTCGCGCGCCGCCTGGCGCACGAGATCAAGAATCCGCTCACGCCGATCCAGCTGTCGGCCGAGCGCATGCGCCGGCGGTTGCTCGCCGGCATGAGCCAGCGCGACGCGGAGATCCTCGAGCGCGCCACGCACACCATCGTGCAGCAGGTCGAGACGATGCAGCAGATGGTGAACGCCTTCAGCGAGTACGCGCGCGCGCCGGAGATGCAGGTCACGCGCTTCAGCCTGAATCAGCTGGTGACCGAGGTGGCCGACCTGTACCGCTCCCAGGACCCGCGCGCGCGCATCCAGCTGCGAGCTCGATGAGCGGCTCGAGGGCATCGAGGCCGATCGCGGCCGGGTGCGCCAGATCCTCAACAACCTGCTGACCAACGCGCTCGAGGCGCTCGAGGGGGTGGCCGCAGCCGCAGCTCGAGATCACGACGCGGCTCGAACACGGCGGCGACGCCGACTACGCCGTCGATGACCGTGTGTGACAATGGGCCCGGCTTTCAGCGCGAGCTCCTGGGCCGGGTGTTCGACCCGTACGTCACGAGCAAGCCCAAGGGAACGGGCCTGGGACTCGCGATCGTCAAGAAGATCGTCGAGGAGCATGGCGGACGCATCGATGCCGACAATCGTCCCGAGGGCGGCGCCCGGGTGCGCGTGGTGCTGCCGGTGCAGGACAGCACCCGCTCGGCGAGCGGCGGTGCGCGCGAGCGGCGTAGAGCAGTTGCGGAGGGAAAGAGCATGAGCAGCGCCACATATCTGGTGGTCGACGACGAGGCGGACATCCGCGGCCTTGCTGAAGGAGATCCTCTCCGAGGAAGGATACGAGGTGGACGTCGCCGCCAATGCCGCACAGGCGCGCGCCTCGCGCGCGCGGCAGATGCCCGATCTGGTGCTGCTCGACATCTGGATGCCCGACGTCGACGGCATCACGCTGCTGCGCGAGTGGTCGGCGACAGCCGCCGACGGCTGCCCGGTGGTCATGATGTCCGGCCACGGCACGGTCGAGACCGCGGTCGAGGCCACGCGCCTCGGCGCGTTCGATTTCGTGGAGAAGCCGCTGTCGCTCGCGAAGCTGCTGCGCACCGTCGAGCGGGCGCTCGATGCCGGCAAGCGCCGGCGCCAGTCCGGCAAGCTGCTCGGCGCCGCCGCTCATGGTGCCGGTCGGCAAGAGCAGCGTGATGCAGCAGCTGCGCGCCGAGCTGCAGCAGATGGCGCGCAACCCCTCGCCGCGTGCTGCTGATCGGCGAGCCGGGCATCGGGCCGCGAGGCCTTCGCCCGCTACCTGCACGAGCAGCGGTCCGCGCAGCGGCCGCGCCCTTCGTGACGCTCATCGCCAGCACGTCTGCGCGAGGCGGATGCGGAGAGCAGCCTGTTCGGCCGCGAGGCAGCGCGGGCAGCACGGCCGCCAGGACTGCTCGAGCAGGCCGGCGACGGCACGCTGTTCATCCACGAGATCGAGGATCTGCCGCCGGCGGCGCAGCGGCTGCTGCTCGGCGTGCTCGAGTCCGGGCAGCTTCACGCGCATCGGCGCGGCCGAGCCGGTCGCGTTGCGCGCGCGGGTGCATGTCCTCCGGCGCAACCGGGCATCGAGCAGCGCGCCGGCGCGCGAGGGCCTGCGCCGCGACCTGCTGGCGCATCTGAACATGCTGATCGTGCGCGTGCCGCCGCTGCGCGACTACGCCGAGGACGTGCCGGAGCTGCTGCGCCACCACGTCGACCGCGCTGGTCGATGCGGAAGGCTTGCCGTTCCGCCGCTTCAGCGTCGCGGCGCAGAACCGGCTGCGCAACTACCCCTGGCCCGACAACGTGCGCGAGCTGCAAGAACCTGGTGCATCGGCTGCTGATCCAGGGCGGCTCCGAGGAGATCCGCCTCGAGGAGATCGAGCGCGAGCTCGCGGTGCAGGCGCCGCCGGGCGAGCCGCTGGTGAAGCAGGATCTGCTGGCGCTGCCGCTGCGCGAGGCGCGCGAGCAGTTCGAGCGCGCCTATCTGCAGCAGCAGCTGCTGCTGTGCAACGGCAAGGTGGGGCAGCTCGCCAAGCGCGTCGGGATGGAGCGCACGCACCTGTACCGGAAGCTGCGCTCGCTCGGGCGTGGACTTCAGGAATATCAGCGAGGACTGACGTCGTGCCCGGGGAGCGAACCACGGGGGTTCGCTCCCCGAGAGCTGATCAGCTCTTGCCGGCGAGGGACTCCTGGACCTTCTTGGCGTGCTCCAGATGCGCCACGAAGGCCGGCCGGACCTTGACCAACAGGGCCTTGAGCTCTTCGTTCTTCGCACTCGGGATCAGCACCTTGTCCATCGCGTTCAGCACTTCCTCGTGATAGGCGACCTCATGATCGATGTAGGCCTTGTCGAACGCCGCGCCTTTCAGGGTCTTGAGATTCGCCAGGTTCTGCTCACCCTCCGTTTTCAAGCTCTGGCTGGTGGGGTTTTCCTCCGGGGTTACCTTGAGCCTGGTGACGAGATCGACTGCCGCCTTGTTGACCCCGGTATGGTCGGTGACCATGCGCTGCGCAAATGCCCGCACGTCCGCGGTGTGCGACCGGGCGGCGGCGAGCTTGCCGGCGTCGATGTCGACCTGATTGGCCGTGACCACGATGGCCGCAATCTGCGGGTCGCTGGGCCCCTCGGCCATGGCTGCCTCGGCCGTGAGGCACAGAGCGGTTGCCAGTGCGAAACCGATGATTCTCATGATGGAAACTCCTGACGTCTTCCTTAGGGGTGCATTGGATGGGGCTGCGGGGCCCGGCGTTCCCGCGACTTGTTACCGGCCTACTGCACGCGCAGGGTCGCCTTCATCGTGGGGTGGAACTTGCATCCGTAGGCAATCACCCCGGGTTTCTTCGGCGTGAATTTCCAGGACCCTCCCGACTCAATCGACTGAGAGTCGAACCGCCCGTCCACAGCGGTTGCGGTATGCGGAAACGGATCGCGGTTGACCCACACCACCGTGTCCCCGACCCGGACGGTGAGCACCAGGGGGGAGTACTGCACCGCGTCGATGATGACCGTGTATGTCGCAGCTCCAGGCCGCAGCGCGGCAGCACTCCCGGTGCGGGTGCCCGAAAGTGCCATGGCCGCGGCGAGTGCCAATATCACTGTGAATGGTTTCATGCGCCGATTGGATGGCGCCGCGTGCCGCGGCGTTCCCGCGTGCGCCCTCGGGCGATCCGCACCGTTAAGGCGATTCGGGAGGCGGGCCCCCGGGGGCTCCGGCCACGGCTGTCCGCCAGCGCGCGAGAACGCGGGCGACGATGCGGTCGCAGCGCTCGCCGTAGAAAGTGAAAATGTCGTCGGTGGCCAGGTCCAGCTCGCGGGTGAGCGACTCGCGCAGGATTCCGCGCGCCCGAAACAAGCGCGAGCGCACCGTTGCCTTCGGGATCGAAAGACACGCCGCGGTCTCCTCGACCGTGAGGTCGGCGAGCTCACGCAGAGCGAAGACTGTGCGCAGCGCCGCAGGCACCTCGTCGAGCGTGCGCTCGAGGATGCGGCGAAATTCCGCGCGCGCCGCCTGCTGCTCGGGCGACTTTGCGGCCTCGTGCGTGTCGCCCTCATCCTGGGACCCGTCGCCCACTCGCCGGTCGCCAAATTGCACGACGATCCGCGCGCGCGCGCGACTGTGCCGCTGCGCGAGCGCCTGATTGATGAGTATCCGTGTGAGCCAGGTGGACAGCTTCGACTCGGCGCGAAATTCCGCGATGTGGCGAAACGCGGCGAGGTAGGCCTCCTGCAGAGCGTCTTCCGCGTCCGCGTCGTCCTTGAGGATCGCGCGCGCGACGCGAAACAGCCCGGCGTTGTGCCGGCGCATCAGGAACGCGAACGCCACCTCGTCGTGGCGCGCGATGCGGCGCACGAGCTCTGCGTCGTCAACGGCAGGCTCTGCGCGGGAGGTCGACGAAGACATGCCGGTAGCTCGCTCTACTGCGGCGGCTGCGGCGCTGGGGATTGCGGCGGCGGTTGTGGCGCATCGGCGGCGGCGCGGATGCGCGCCGCGGAGTCCCTCTCGACCTCCTGCTCGGCGTTGAGCGTCCGACCGTTCATGTCCTTGGTGGACGCGCGCAGCATGTCGCCCATGTGCATGAATGCGTCCTTGAATGACTCTCCGGTGTGCATCGCCTCGATCAGCTGCCGCAC
Source organism: uncultured Gammaproteobacteria bacterium (assembly GCA_963713175.1). Classification (GTDB taxonomy): domain Bacteria; phylum Pseudomonadota; class Gammaproteobacteria; order Steroidobacterales; family Steroidobacteraceae; genus 13-2-20CM-66-19. The sequence continues at coordinate 14,661 of CAVQKW010000011.1, forward strand.
CGACTCCTCGGAGGGCTTCGTGTCCTGACCGACCGCCGGCTGCAGCGCGATGAGCGCGATGAGCGTCGCGAGGCTGAGCGTAATTTTCATAACTGTACCTCCGGCAGCGATGTACTGACCCCGTTAGTCTCCCACGCGGATCACGAGCGCATCCACCTCGGCGGCGCGCAGCTGCTTGCGAACCTTGTTGAGCTGATTCAGATCGGTGAGCGGGCCGATGCGCACCCGGTGCCAGACGTCGGCGTCCACCGCGACGCGCTGTACCTTGGCGGTGACGCCCTGCAGCGCGAGCTGCGCGCGTACGCGCTCGGCCTCCGAGTCGGTGCGGTACGAGCCGACCTGCAGCACGTAGATGCCCGGCCGCTCGATCGGCGCGCCGGCGGGCAGATCGCGCTTGACCTCCTTGTCCTTCTCCGGCACGACCACCTCGAAGTTCGGCAGCATCTCGTAGAAGTCGTACTTCTGCGCCGCCCGATCGCTCCCCGCGCCGCCCGGGTCGGCTTCGGCGTCGGCGGAAGCAGGCGCGGGCGCGGGGTGGTGGGGGTCGGGATGGGGCGCGTCGGCGAGCGCCGGGGTCTTGCGGTGCTCGGCGCCGAGCCAGGCGAAGGCGGCGCCGGCGAGCACGGCACCCGCCAGGAAGGCGTAGCCGACGTCGCGCAGGCGGCGCCAGTCGGGCGCGTGGCGCTTGGGTTTCTTGTAGTCGCGGGCGGTGAGTCGCGCCATGCGCCGATCACATGCTCTCGGGTGCCGAGACGCCGAGGAGCGTGAGCCCGTTGCGCACTACCTGCTGCACGCCGAGCACCAGCGCCAGGCGCGCGTTGCGCACGGCGGCGTCGTCGACGATGAAGGCCTGGGCGTTGTAATAGGTGTGAAACACGTTGGCGAGCTCGCGCAGGTAATGGGCGAGGGCGTGCGGCGCGCGATTGACGGCCGCCTGCTCCAGCACTTCGGGGTAACGCGCGAGCGTGCCGAGGAGTGCCTGCTCGTGCGCATCGGTGAGCGCTACCGCGTGGGCAAGTCCTGCCGCGCGGTCGAACGCAAGGCCGCGCGCGGTGAGCTGCTTCATGACGCTCGCGACGCGGGCGTGCGCGTACTGGATGTAATACACGGGGTTCTCGTTGCTGCGCGACTTGGCGAGCTCGAGGTCGAAGTCGAGTGGCTGGTCGTGGCTGCGCATGAGATAGAAGAAGCGGCAGGCATCGTTCCCGACCTCGCCGCGCAGCTGGCGCAGGGTCACGAACTGCGCCTCGCGCTTGCCCATCGGGATCTTCTCGGTGCCGCGGAACAGGCTCACGAACTGGATGAGGGGCGCTTCGAGGGACTCGCCCGGCTGTCCCATGGCGATGAGCCCCGCGCGGACCCGCGCCACGTAGCCGTGATGATCGGCCCCCAGCACGTCGATGAGACGCGCGAAACCGCGCTCGCGTTTTTGCAGATGGTAGGCGATGTCGGAGGCGAAATAGGTCTTCTGACCGTTCTCGCGCACCACCACCCGGTCCTTCTCGTCGCCGAACTCGGTCGCACGGAACCACAGCGCGCCGTCCTGGCGGTGCAGCCGTCCCTGCTTCTCGAGCACCGCCAGCGCGTGGTCGATCGCGCCGGCCTCGGCCAGCGCGCGCTCCGAGCACCAGTGATCAAATAGCACGCCGAACTCCTCGAGATCCTCGCGGATGTCGGCCAGCATCTCGCCGAGCGAGCGATCCAGCACTACGCGCAAGCCGTCCGCGCCGAGAGCAGCGCGGGCGCGCGCGATGAGCGCGTCGATGTAGACTTCCTTGTCGCCCGCTGGTGCATCGGGCGGCAGTCCTGCAAGCAGCGCCGCGGCCGGCCGCCGCAGCGAGTCCTGGCGGGCGGCTCTCAGGTTCTGCGCCAGGAGGCGCACGTAGTCGCCGCGATAGCCGTTGGCAGGGAACGGCAGCTCCTCGCCGCAGATCTCCAGATATCGCAGCCACACGCTGACCGCGAGGATGTCCATCTGCCGTCCGGCGTCGTTGATGTAGTACTCGCGCTCCACCTCGAATCCGACCGCCGCCAGAATGTTGCCGAGCGTCGCCCCATAGGCCGCCTGGCGCCCGTGGCCGACGTGCAGCGGACCGGTCGGATTCGCCGAGACGAACTCGAGCAGCACCTTCTCGCCCGCACCGAGCCGGCTCTCCCCGTACGCGGCGCCCTGCGAGTGGATGGCGGTGAGCTCGCGCGCGTACGCCGCAGGCGTGAGATAGAAGTTGATGAAGCCGGCGCCGGCCACTTCCGCCCGCGCCACGAGCTCACTCACCGGGAGCGCTGCGACGATGGCGGCCGCGAGCTCGCGCGGGCTCCGGCGCGCCGGCTTCGCCAGGCGCAGCGCCACGTTGCTCGCGAAGTCACCGTGCCGCGCATCGCGGGTGCGCTCGACGACCACCGCGGACGCGGGAGGGACCTCCGCGAGGATGCCGCCGGCCAGCCGGCCGAGCGATGACAGCAGCAGCTGCTCGAGTTCCTGCTTCAAGGTGAGTTGGATCCGTGAATGGGGTGAGTTTACCCGAAGCGCCGTCGGGGTTGACGCGCGTCAGAAGAGCTCGATCGGATCGACATCGAGCGCCCAGCGCACGCGCTGCGCGCTCTTTTGTTGCTCGATCACGGGGAGCCATGCGTCGAGGAAACGGTGCAGCCCGGTCCGGTCGCGGCTCTCGATGAGCAGCTGCGCGTGGTAGCGGCCGGCGCGCCTTGCCATCGCCGCGGGTGCCGGGCCGAGGAGCCGCACGCCGCGCGGGGGAGTGCCGGCGCGCGCGCGCGCTTCACTGAGGAAGCCGACGGTCCCCTCGCTCGTCTTTGCCGAGCTGCGCACCGCTGCGAGCCGGCTGAAGGGCGGCCACGCCGCCTGCGCGCGCTCGGCGAGCGCGGCGTCGGCGAAGCCGTCGTAGCCATGCGCGAGGAGTCCGGTGAGCAGCGGGTGATCCGGAAACTCGGTCTGGATGAGTACCTCACCGGGGCGCGCTCCGCGCCCGGCGCGCCCGGCCACCTGGATGATCGTCTGCGCGAGGCGCTCGGGAGCGCGGAAGTCGGTGCTGAAGAGCCCCTGGTCGGCGTTCAGCACGACCACGAGTGTCACGTTGGGGAAGTCGTGTCCCTTGGTAACCATCTGCGTGCCGACCAGGATCCGCGCGCTGCCCTCGCCGACGCGCCGCACCACCTGCTCGAGGTCGCCACGCCGACGCACGACGTCGCGGTCGAGCCGTGCGATGCCGACGCCCGCGAAGCGTGTCCCGAGAACCGATTCGATGCGTTCGGTCCCCTGGCCCACGGGCTTTACCGCGAAGCCGCACTGCGGGCAGCGCGACGGCAGCGGCGCATCGGCGCCGCAGTGGTGACAGCGCAGCCGGCCCGCCGCCAGGTGCACCGTGAGCCGCGCGTCGCATTCGCTGCACGGGGCGATCCAGCCGCACGCCGTGCACAGGAGCGTCGGGGCGTAGCCGCGGCGGTTGAGGAACACCAGCACCTGGCCGTCATCGGCCAGGTGGCGTTCGATCGCGAGCAGCGCCGGCGTGGATATGCCGGCCTCGACGGCGCTGGTGCGCAGGTCGATGAGCGCGAGGTGTGGCGGCTGCGAGTGCGCCGCGCGCCGCCCGAGACGCAGTCTCAGGTAGCGGCCCGTGGCGACGTTGTGCAGCGTCTCGAGCGAGGGCGTCGCGGAGCCCAGCACGAGCGGCACGCCGGCGCGCTGCGCACGCACCACGGCCAGGTCGCGCGCCGAGTAGCGCAGCGCGCCCTCGTGCTGCTTGAAGGAGGCGTCGTGCTCCTCGTCGACCACCACGAGCCCGAGGTCCGGCACCGGTGCGAATACCGCCGAGCGCGTACCGATGATGACGCGGGCGCGCCCGCTGAAGGCATCGCGCCAGGCGTTGAGGCGCTCGTGATCGGTGAGCGCCGAGTGCAGCACGGCGAGCGGGGCATCGAAGCGCTCGCGAAAGCGCGCGACGAGCTGCGGCGTGAGGCCGATTTCCGGCACCAGCACCAGCGCGCGCTGCCCGCGCGCGATGACCGCTTCGGTGAGGCGCAGATACACCTCAGTCTTGCCGCTGCCGGTGATCCCGTGCAGCACGAAGGCACCGAAGGAGCCGAGCGCCTGCGAGATGCGCACGACGGAGGCGGCCTGCTCCGGGAGGAGCTCCGGTCCCGCGGTCCGCACCCGCGCCGCCTCCGGGACACCGGGCGCTGCGAGCTCCTCGCGCTGCACCCACCCGCGCGCCGCAAGCGGACGTGCGGCTTCGCGCCAGGCGCCGAGCTCAGCGGTGAGAACCTGCCCCGGGACGGCCTCCCGGGAGGCCAGGAATTCGAGCAGCGAGCGCTGGCGGGGCGCCCGCCGCGGCTCACCCACGCCGAGCGCCTCCCGGCCCGCCGCCGTCACCGCCCAGCGCTCCTCGGTGGCGATGAGATTCGCGCCCAGCCGCAGCGCCTTCGGCAGGGCAGCCGCCACGACCTCCCCGATCGGGTGGTGGTAGTAGTCCGCGGCCCACGCGAGCAGCTCGAGGGCGGCTCCGTCCAGGACCGGCTCCCGGTCCAGTACCTCAAGGATGGGCTTCAGCCGCCCGGCGGGAACCTCGGAAGTTTCCGACTGCCCCATCACGATGCCCACCAGGCGTCGGCGGCCGAATGGCACCCGTACCCGCATCCCGGGTTGCACCGGCGCGACGGCGCCCGCCGACTCGGGCGGGAGGTAGTCGAAGAGGTGCCGCAGAGGGGTATCGAGCGCCACCCTGAGGACTTGCGGCACAGGTCTCACGTGTAAGTTAAATCAGTGACTTGCGCTTGAGGGAGGCGTCAACCGGCTGGCGCGCGCGCGCGTTATACAGGCCATGCCCGAGTTTGCTACGCTCGCCTCGCCTTATAGCATGCCGGCCGCACTACACGGCGACGTGACGGATTCCCCTGAAGAGCAGACCCAGGCCCGTGCGCTGAACCAGTTCCTGGCCAGCGTCGAGCTGAAGGCATTCAAGATCGCTCAGGCGGCCCTGCGACACGAGGACGACGCGCTCGATGCCGTTCAGGATGCCATGCTGCAGTTGGCCCGTGCGTACGCCAAGCGCCCGGCCGAGGAGTGGAAGCCGCTCTTCTACCGCATTCTCGAGAACCGCATCCGAGACATGCAGCGCCGGCGCACCGTGCGCGGGCGGGTCATGGCGTGGCTTCCCTCGCGCGGCGATGAGGACGACGATGAGGTGGATCCGCTGGCCCAGGCCCCGAGCCCCGAGCCGCAGCCGGTGAGGCGGCTGGAGCTCGACGAGGCGATGGGGGCGCTCGAGAAGGCACTCGAGCGGCTGCCGCAGCGGCAGCAGCAGGCGTTCCTGCTGCGCACCCTCGAGGGTCTGGATGTCGCGGCGACGGCGCTGGCGATGGGCTGCTCGCAAGGCAGCGTCAAGACACATTACTTCCGCGCGGTGCAGGCACTGCGCGCGCAACTCGGAGAGCTCTACGTATGAGCCCGGCTGAAGAGATCGTGACCGAATTCGAGCGTAACGCGCGCACCGTGCTCGAGGCGAGCGTGCAGCGCATCGACGGGCGCACCCGCTCGCGGCTGAACCAGGCGCGTCACGCGGCGCTCGAAGCGGCGCGCTCGCCTCCGCGCTTCTTGCGGCGCAGCTTCGCGCTCATGCCGGCCGCGGGCGCCGCAGCGGCGGCACTGCTCGTGACCGTGGTGCTGTGGCACCGCGAGCCGCAGGGCACCCTGCCGGCACTCACGCTCGACGCGCAGCACTCGGCGGTCGAGGACATGGATCTGCTGAGTGACAAGGACTCGATCGACCTGATGGAAGGGTGGGACGGCTCGTTCTATGAATGGGCGGCCTCGCAAAGCGATGCAAATGGTGAGAGCGACGGCTGATGTGGCGCAAGCGCGCTGGCGCGATGGTGGTGCTGAGTGCGCTGGCGCTCGGCAGCGCCATCGGCCGCACGGACGACGCGCGCAAGCCGCCGCCGGAGCAGCCCGGCGCGGGACTGCTCGAGTTCCTGGGCAGCGTCGATCGTTTGTCGGAAGTCAATCCAAACTATCTGCCGCCGCCCGACCCGCCGAAGACGCCCAAGCCCGCGCCGAACGGGGGCCCGAGACCCCCGCCCGCCACGCCGGACCCGAGCGCGCCCGGAGCGAAACAATGACCAACAACAAACTCCGATCCCTGATGCTGACGCTGCTGGTGTGTGCGGCATCGTGTGCGTTCGCGCAGGAGCCACCGGGCGGCGTATCCTCCGCGCCCGCCGCCGCTGTGGCGAGCCCGCCGGCGCCGGTGGCCTGGTCGAGCCTCTCGCCCGAGCAGCAGAAGCTCCTCGGTCCCATGGCGCAGAAGTGGGACGGGTTGCCCCCCGATCGGCAGCAGGCGTTCGCACACGGCAGCGAGCGCTGGCTCTCGATGTCGCCGCAGCAGCGCGATCAGGCGCGCGGGCGATTCAGCCGCTGGCGTGCGCTGCCGCCCGAGCAGCGGCGCGCGCTGCGCGAGCGCTGGCAGAGATTCCAGGCGCTGCCGCCCAACGAGCAGGCGGCCGTGCGGCACAACTTCCACCGCTTCCAGCAGCTGCCGCCCGGGCGGCGCCAGATGCTGCAGCAGCAGTGGCGCAACGCCACCCCGCAGCAGCGTCAGCAGATGCTGCAGCGCGCGCGCGAGGCTCGCATGCGCCGCGGCGGCGGGCCGCCGCGCGGGGCTCCCCGCGGGCCCCCGCACGCCAAACGCTGAAGGTGCTCAGCCGCGGTTATTTCTTTGCGCCGACGGGCGGCCGCACCGGGATCGGCACATTGCACACGTCCACCCGGCCGGCCGGGACCTTGAACCAGCTGTCGCGTCGGTTGCGGCGCGCCTCCACGTAAGCGGCGAAGGTCGCGGTATCGGTGCGCAGCACCTCGAGGTGCGTGCGCTCGCTCTCCGGAACCTCCGCGGCGAGTCGCACCGAGCGGATCGGCGTGCGCTCCTCGGGGTGCTCGTAGAAGCCGAGCGCACCGTTGCCGCGCGGCATGACCGAGAGCAGCGGCATTCCCTGCACCACGCGCCCTAAGAGGGTGACGTTGCGGTCGAGGTGACGCGGTGCCTGGCCGATGACCACGTACAGCTCGGTGCCTCCGCCCGTGTCCACATCGGCATCGCGCCCGGCCCCCATCATGCCGTAGCAGTGCACCAGCCAGGCGCGGCCGGTCTGTGGGTCCGCGGCGACGGGCAAGCCGTCGACGAATCCCACCTCGGCGGCGTAGGTGTCCGGATCCGGCAGCCGCGTGATGGCGAGGCCCCGCAACGGCCGCTCGAACTCGGCGGCCAGCGTGCGCTGCGCCTTGCCCACGGACTTCTTCAACTTCGGGTCGCTCTCCGGGTCACCCCATTGCACCACGTAGTTGTCCTGCGAGCGCACGATCGGCAGTCCGTCGAAGTAGCCCTCGTGGGCCAGCGCCTCGACGTTCGCGACGTGGTGCGGCGCGAACTGCGGTGCCAGCTCGATCACGACCCGGCCGGCGGGCAGCTCCATATATAGAGTGTTCTGCGGGTCGAGCGGGCGCCAGTCGGAGGGCACCGACGCAGCCAGTACGTCCGCGGTCGTCTGGGCTTTGACGCCGGCGGTGGATGGCGCCGCGGCGGGTACCGCCGGCGAAGGCGCTGATGCCGATGCTGCGAGCAGCAGCCCCGCCAGGAGGCCTGGGAGCCCCGCAGCTCGCGTCCGTCTGTTTGGATCTGTCATGACTCACCTGCCGTCGCGTTCGTCGCAATGAAAGAGGTGCAGCATGCGGTGCACGATCGGGGCGAGGATGATGCCCGCTGCGATGAGAAATATCAGCCCCGCGTACAGCGCGTAGCAGCCCGCAAAGAGCTTTCCGGCGGGGGTGAGCGGATTGTTTACCGGCCCCATGCCGCCGAGCAGCATCGCGGCGTTGAGGAAGGCATCGCGCCACGCCAGGTGCTCGTAGTGCTCGTAGCCGGCGATGCCGAGCCACAGCGAGGCGGCGAGCAGCAGCGCGGCGAAGGCCCCGTGCGCCCCGAGCCGCAGCATGAACTGCGCTCCCGTCAGCGGCCGGCTGCGGCGGTGCTCGTACATTTACAAGCGCGTGAAGCCATCGGCGCTCCACTCCTCGCTTCCCACGCCGTGGTGCACGAAGAAAAGGCCGTCCGGGTCGTAGCGGTCCTTGACAGTGCGCAGCCGCGGATAGTGCGGGCCCCAGAATGCCTGCTGCCAGTTCTCGTTGAAGTAGTTGCTTTCGGAGACATAGGAGCCGGCCCCGGGTGCGAGCTTGCGCACTTCGGCCGTCGCCCGATCGATCGCATGCGCGTCCTCGCGAGCGGCGCTGAGGTCCATCGGCGGGCGCGCGAGTCCCGGGTACGCCGGCCGCTCGCCGTCGGCGATGATCGCCAGCGCAAAGGCCTCGGTCACTCCGGGGTTGGTCGCGGTGTCGCGCGCGGCCGCGCGCGCGTGCTCCTCTGCGCCCGCGAGTCCCTTGTTGAAATGCAGCTGGATACTCTTGTGGCGGCTGCCGGCGAACAGCGCCTCGACGAGCCTGGGACGCTCCCCTCGGCGAGCAGCGTCGCGGGCAGCCACAGCGGAGTCGTAGCGCGTGAAGGAAGGCACCCACCTGCTCCTGATCGCCCTGCCACCAGCCGTGATGGGCGGCCGCGCCCGGGCGCTTATCCGGGATCATCGAGGGATTGCCCTCGACGTCCCACCAATGCCGCGCCTGCGTAGCGCGTGCATCGAGCTTCTCGGCAACACTGAAATCCGCAGGTGATGCCGTGATCCAGTCGAAGAACGGCTGCCACACCTGCCGCGTCTGCGGCGCGTCGAGTCCCTGCTGCACCATCGAGAGCTCGAGCACGTTGTCCGGTCCGATGTGCACCTGCTCGCCCCAGTGGGGGTTGAGCAGATGGGTCGCGTAGAACTCGAAGAACCGCGCGAGCGAGGCGCCGGAAAGCCCCATCCGAGTGCGCCTTGACCTTGCCCCACGCGGCGCCGAAGAACTCCGGCAGCTCGTGGGTGCGCAGCGTCAGGTGCGTGACGACGCCGAAGCTGCCGCCGCCGCCACCCTTGAGCGCCCAGAAGAGGTCCGGATCCGAGCACGCGTTCACCGTACGCACCCGGCCGTCGGCGGTGACTACCTCGGCCTCGAGGAGACCTGCGGCCGCGGTGCCGAAGCCCTTGGAGAAACTGCCGAAGCCGCCGCTCTGGATGAGCCCCGCGACGCCTACCGTGGTGCAGCCGCCGCCCTGCACGTAGCGGCCGGCATGGGTCGTGACCGCATTGTAGAGATCGATCCACATCGCACCCGCTTCGGTCGTTACGGCAGGCACGGGCTGCGCGTTGCCCTCGCATCCCCTCGCGACGAACGCGTCATGCAAGGTGACCCGGTTCATCGCGTGGGTCCATATCAGGAGTGAGTCGGCGGCGTTGGACGTGCCCTGGTAGCTGTGGCCGGCGCCCTTCACGGCGAGCCGCAGCCGATGTTGGCGCGCGAAGCTGACGGCGGCGGCGACGTCGGCGCTGCTGCGCGCTTTCACCGCGTACACGCTCGGTGCCGGCGTCCACGCATCGAGCCAGCCGGACACCTCGGTGCCCGCGGGCTGCTCGCTGAGGTAGAAGGGGTTGCGGATGTTGCTCATGACGTCGCGGCAGGCCGCGCCCTGCGGCTCGCTCGCGCAGGCGGCGAACAGTGGCTGCACCGGCAGGAGGTTGCCGCCGACCGCCCCTTTGAGCTTGTCCCAGTCCGCGGCCGCCGGCCAGCCGGGCTGCCCGGGGCGCACGCGCGAGAGGGGCGGGCGAGCCGTCTGTGCGAGAAGTGGCGGGAGCACCGCGAGCAGCGGCAGCGCCGCCGCACCCTGGAGCACAGTTCTGCGCCTCATCCAACGATCTCCCGCGCCGCGTGGCGCCGTAGGATCAGCCGACGGCTTTGACCGCCGCGATCAGCTCCGCCCCCGCCTTCTGCGCGTCCCCGTACAGCATGCGGGTGTTGTCCAGATAGAAAAGCGCGTTCTCGATGCCGGAGAACCCCGCACCCTTGCCGCGCTTGATGACGATGACGTTCTTCGCCTTGTCGGCGTTCAGGATCGGCATGCCGTAGATCGGGCTCGACTTGTCGGTGCGGGCGACCGGGTTCACCACGTCGTTGGCGCCGATGATGAGCGCCACGTCGGCGGTCTCGAACTCGGCGTTGATCTCATCGAGATCGGAAATGAGGTCGTAGGGCACGCCCGCTTCCGCCAAGAGCACGTTCATATGGCCCGGCATGCGTCCGGCCACCGGGTGAATCGCGAACCGGACGTTCACGCCGCGATCGATGAGCAGCTGGCACAGCTCCCAGATCTTGTGCTGCGCCTGCGCGACCGCCATGCCGTAGCCGGGCACTACGATCACCTTGCTGGCAAACGCCATCATCACGCCGACGTCGGCTGCCTCGATCGGCTTCAGGCTCCCGGTGACTTCCCCGGTGGCCGCTGCGCCGGTGTCGCCGAAGCCGGAGAACAGCACGTTGCCGAGCGAGCGGTTCATCGCGCGCGCCATCAGCTGCGTGAGGAGCGTGCCGGCCGAGCCGACCACCGTGCCGGCGATGATCATCGCGGCATTGTTGAGCACGAAGCCCTCAAGTCCCACCGCCAGCCCGGTGAGCGCGTTGTAGAGCGAGATGACCACCGGCATGTCGGCGCCGCCGATCGGCAGCGTCATGGTGACACCCAGCACCAGCGCCAGCACGAACAGGCCGGTCACCGCCGCAGGCGTGGCATTGACGTGCGCGGCCACCAACCCGCCGACCACCAGCGCCGCCGCCAGCACCAGGAGGTTGAGGATCTGCTGCCCGCCGAAGCGGATGCTGCGCGTGATGAGTCCCTGGAGCTTGCCGAACGCGATGGCGCTTCCCGAGAAGGACACGGCGCCGATGATCCCGCCGGCGACCGCCAGCGTGACTGTCACGTAGCCTTGCGTCTCGCCGCGGTACAGCTCGACCGCGGCGATCGCCGCCGCCGCGCCGCCCCCCATGCCGTTGTAGAGCGCGATCATCTGCGGCATGTTGGTCATCGCCACGCGCTTGCCGCTCCACCAGGCGAGGATCCCGCCCACCAGCATCGCCGGCAGGATCAGGCCGTAGTTGGACATTCCCGGGTAGAGGAAGGTCACCAGCGTGGCGACCGCCATGCCGGCTCCCGCCCAGAGGATCCCGCTGCGCGCCGTCACCGGGGAGCTCATGCGCTTGAGCCCCAGGATGAACAGCACCGCGGTGACGAAGTAGCTCGCCTGGATCGCAAGATCCGCGGAGGCCCATCCCGGCATCAGTGCTCCTTCCTGGCCGGCTGCGCGCCGCTCGCCTTGAACATCTCCAGCATGCGCTCGGTCACGACGTAGCCGCCCACGGCGTTGCCGGCCGCGAGCAGCACGCCGACGAAGCCGATGGTCTGCTCGAGCGGCGTGCGCGCGCTGCCGAGCGCGACCATGGCGCCCACCAGCACGATGCCGTGCACGAAGTTCGAGCCCGACATGAGGGGGGTGTGCAGGATCACCGGCACGCGCGAGATGACCTCGTAGCCGGTGAAGGCCGCCAGCATGAAGATATAAAGAGCCACCACTCCGGTCATGCCGCACCCTCCAGCGCCTTGCGCGTCGGCTCGTGTTTGATCTCACCGTCGCGCGTCAGGCACGACTGCGCGAACACCTCGTCGTTCCAGTCGATCGCCAGCTCGCCCTTGGGGATAGCGGGCTTGAGAAAATTGAACAGGTTGCGCGCGTACATCTCGCTCGCGTTGTAGCTGAGGTCGGCGGCCAGGTTGACGGGGCCGACGATCTTCACCGCCTGGTGCTCGAACACCTCACCCGCCCGGGTGAGCTCGCAGTTGCCGCCCTGCTCGGCGGCGATGTCCACGACCACCGAGCCCGGGCGCATGCGCTCGACCGCAGCGCGGCTGATGATCTTGGGCGCCGCGCGCCCCGGAACCGAGGCGGTGCTGATCACGGCATCGGCCGCGGCGATGCGCGAGTCGAGCACCTCCTGCTGCTTCGCTCTCTCCTCGGGTGTCAGCTCGCGCGCGTAGCCACCGGTCCCTTCCGCGCTCACCCCGGTCTCGACGAATTTCGCGCCGAGCGACTTGACCTGCTCGCGGGTGGCACTGCGCACGTCGTAGGCCTCGACCACGGCGCCGAGCCGGCGCGCGGTGGCGATCGCCTGCAATCCCGCCACCCCGGCGCCGATCACCAGCACCTGTGCCGGGCGGATCGTGCCGGCGGCGGTGGTCAGCATCGGCATGAACTTCTGCAGACTACTCGCGGCGATCAGCACCGCCCGGTAGCCGGCGATCGCCGCCTGCGAGGACAGAGCGTCCATCGACTGCGCGCGCGAGATGCGCGGTATCAGCTCCATTGCGAAGCTCGTCACGCCGCGCGCCTTGAGCGCGCGCACCTCGGCCGCGCGGGCGTGCGGATACATGAAACCCACCACCACGGCGGAGGGCTTCAGCTGCTCGATCTCTGCGACGCCGAGCGGCTGCACCGCCACCACGACGTCGGCGGCGGCGAGCACTTCGCCCGCGGAAGTCGCCCAGCTCACCGTTTTGTAAGCGGCATCCGGAAAGCGGGCGCGCTCGCCGGCGCCGCGCTCGATGAGTACGCGTGCACCTTCCTTCGCGAGCTTCTCGGCGACCTCAGGAGACACACTGACGCGCGTTTCCTGCGGGGCGCGCTCGCGGAGCGCACCAATCGTCACGGGCATTCATGCACCTCGGGCAGCTCGTGGCCGGATGGCCACGTGATTGGAAAATTTCAATTTAATTAAGATCTTGCAATGTTGAATTCTTGCACAAACTTGCCGTATCTTACAGTCAGTGAGCATCCTGGGCATCGATCTCGAGCGCGCCGACCACGGCCTCCCCGATGACCTGCGCATCGTCGCCACACCGGCGGCTCGCGGGCTGTCCCAGCTCGTGCTGCGTACCGACGTCGCCGGCATGCCGCTCGAGTGGATCGACTACAAGGAAGCGGCGCGACTCTACACCCAAGAGCAGGTCGCTTACACGTGCGGCTCGCTCCTCTACGAGTTGTACGGCGGCACCAACGCGCGCACCGGGCGGCGCACGGTGCTGGAGGTCAACTCCATCGTCGCGACCGTGGGGCACACCGGCAATCCCGGCAACACGCGCCATGATTACGTACCGCCGTTGAACAACCAGACGCTGTTCCGGCGTGACGCCTACCTGTGCATGTACTGCGGCCTGCGCTTTCCGTCGCGCGAGCTGTCGCGCGAGCACATCCGCCCCTTCAGCCAGGGCGGCATCGACGTGTGGACCAACGTCGTGGCCGCCTGCCGCCGCTGCAACAACCAGAAAGCCTCGCGCACCCCCGAGCAGGCCCGCATGCAGCTGATCGCCGTGCCGTTCACGCCCACCTACGCGGAATACATCTTCCTCAAGGGGCGGCGCGTGCTCGCCGACCAGATGGAATACCTCTTGGCGCACTTCCCGCGCACCAGTCCCCTGCACGAGCGCATCCGCGCCTACCTCGCGTGAGAAGCCGCGGGGCCGGGGCGCCGAAGGGACCTGCGCCTTGATCTTCCTCGTCGATGCCTCGGTGTACGTGTTTCGCGCCTACCACTCGCTGCTGCCCGAGATGCGCGATGCCGATGGCAATCCGATGCACGCGGTGTTCGGCTTCGCGCGCTTCCTCGGGGACCTCATCGAGCGGGTGCGGCCCGCCTACATCGCCGTAGCCTTCGACCAGCGCCGCAGCAACTCCTACCGCAGCCGCATCTATCCGGCCTACAAGGCGAACCGCGAGCGCGCGCCGGCTGATCTCGCGCTGCAGTTCGAGCGTTGCCGCGAGCTGTGTCGCTGCCTCGGGGTGGCGGCGTTCGTGGATCCAGAGTACGAGGCCGACGACATCATCGGAACGCTCGCGCGGCTGATGCGCGCCGGCGGGGAGCGTGCCGCGTTCATCAGCCGTGACAAGGACCTTGCGCAGCTGATGCGTGACGGGGATCTGTTCTGGGATTACGGCTCGCGCGGACAGTTCGGCTATCACGATATCGAGCGACACTTCGGCGTGGTACCTGAGCGCTTCGCCGACTACCTGGCCCTCGCGGGCGATGACTGCGACAACATTCCCGGGGTGCCGGGAGTGGGGCACCGCACCGCCTCATCTCTCATGAAGGCGTTCGCCTCGGTGGATGAGCTGTACGAGGATCTCGAGCGGGTCGCGGGCCTGCCGCTGCGCGGCGCCCGCACGCTCGGCGCGCGGCTCTCCGAGCACCGCGATGGGGTCTACCTAGCCCGGCGCCTCACGCACATCAGCTGCGACCTCGAGCTCGGTGTCGCGGCCGAGGGACTGCGGCGCCGCTGCCCGGACATGCCGGCGCTGTCGGGTCTCTACGACCGGCTCGGCTTTGGGCCCTTCCTGCGCCGCCAGGGCGAGCGCCTCGCGCAGCTGCCGCTCGTCCCCAACGCCTGAAGGGAGGCGGGCGAATGGAGTCCCTGGCGGCGGTCGCCTCTGAGGTCAGCCGTCAGGCCGGGGTCAGGTGCCGCGCCGCGCCTGAGCGCCGCGTGGCCGGCGGCAGCATCAACCACTCATACCGCTGGGAGACGAGCGGTGCGCCCTTGTTCGTCAAGGTGGCCGAAGGCGCCGCGCTCCCCATGCTGCAAGCCGAAGCCGCCGGCCTCGAGGAGCTCCGGCGCGCGGCTGCGGTACGCGTGCCGCAGGTGCTGGGATGTGGAGCGGCCGGCGGGCACGCGTTCCTCGCGCTCGAGTGGCTCGAGCGCGGCGCCGCCGGCGAAGCCTGCGAGGAGCGCCTCGGGCGGGGGCTTGCCGCGCAGCACCAGGTGACGGCACGCGAGTTCGGCTGGACGCGCGACAACACGATCGGCAGCACGCCGCAGGCCAACGGCCCGCTGCCCGACTGGGGAGAGTTCTTTCGCGAGCGGCGGCTGCGTCCACAGCTCACCCTGGCATGGCACAACGGCTACGGAGCGCTGCTGGGGGATGCCGGCGAGCGGCTGCTGGAGCGGGTGCCTCTGCTCCTCGCCACGCACCGGCCGGCCGCCTCGCTCCTGCACGGCGACCTGTGGGGCGGCAACTGGTTCGCCACCACGGATGGTGAGCCTGTGGTGTTCGACCCGGCGGTGTACTACGGCGACCGTGAGACGGACCTGGCGATGACGCGTCTGTTCGGCGGCTTCGGGCCGGGTCTCTACCGCTCGTACACCGCGGCCGCACCGCTCCCGCCCGGCGCGCCGCTGCGCGCGGAGCTCTACAACCTCTACCACGTGCTCAACCACGCCAATCTCTTCGGCAGCTCCTACGCCCGTCAGGCGCGCGCGATGATCGAGCGGCTGCTCGTCGTACGCGCCGGCCCCTGACAGCGGTCTGCCGGCGATTCGGCTATGCTCGTAAGGCCAGTGCTTTCGGGGAACTGTATGAACGATCAGAACATCAAGTCGGTTCTGCTGGAGGAGCGTAGCTTTGCCCCGGCGCCCGCGTTCACCGCGCGCGCGCGCATCAAGCCGGCGGACCTCGACACCCTGCGCCGCCGCGCGCGCGCGGACCACGCGGGCTTCTGGGCCGACCTCGCAGCGCAGGAGCTTGCCTGGCACAAGCCCTTCACGGTGACGCTGGATGAGTCGCGCGCGCCCAACTATCGCTGGTTCAACGACGGGCAGCTGAACGTCTCCTGGAACTGCCTCGACGTGCACCTGAACGAGCGCGGCCACAAGACCGCGATCATCTTCGAAGGCGAGCCGGGCGATGTGCGCCGGCTCAGCTACCGCGAGCTGCACGCCGAGGTGTGCCGCTTCGCCAACGCGCTCAAGGCCGAGGGCGCAGGGCGCGGTGACCGCGTCATCATCTACATGCCGATGGTCCCCGAGGCGATCATCGCGATGCACGCCTGCAATCGCATCGGCGCGATCCATTCGGTGGTGTTCGGCGGCTTCTCCGCACCCGCCGCTCAAGGATCGCATCGAGGACACCGGGCGCGCAAGATGCGTGATCACGGCCGACGGCGGCTGGCGTGGCGGCAAGGCGGTGGAGCTCAAGGCCGCCGCGGATAAGGCGCTGTCGTCGGCGGTGCCGCGAGCGTCAAGCGGGTCATCGTGCTTAAGCGCACCGGCCGCAGCGTCCCCATGGACGCCAGGCGCGATCGCTGGTGGCACGACGTCGTCGAGGGTCAGAGCCCGGCGTGCGAGCCGGAGTGGGTGGATGCCGAGCATCCGCTGTTCCTGCTCTACACCTCGGGCTCGACCGGCAAGCCCAAGGGCATCCAGCACTCCAGCGGCGGGTATCTGCTCGGCGCGAAGCTCACCACGCAGTGGGTATTCGACCTGCGCGAGGAGGACGTGTTCTGGTGCACCGCGGATGTCGGCTGGGTCACCGGCCACAGCTACGTCGCCTACGGACCGCTCGCCATGGGCGCGACCGTGTTGCTGTACGAGGGTGCGCCCACCACGCCCGATGGCGGACGCTTCTGGAAGATCTGCCAGGCCCACGGGGTCACGGTCTTCTACACCGCGCCGACCGCGATCCGCGCACTGATGAAGCTCGGCGACGCGCTGCCGGCCAAGTACGACCTGCTCGAAGCTGCGCCTGCTCGGCAGCGTCGGCGAGCCGATCAATCCGGAAGCCTGGATGTGGTATCACCGCGTGATCGGCGAGGGTCGCTGCCCGATCGTCGATACCTGGTGGCAGACCGAGACCGGCGCCATCATGATCTCGCCCGCTCCCCGGAGCGACCGCGACCAAGCCCGGCTCGTGCACCGAGCCGCTGCCGGGGATCGATGCCGACATCGTCGACGACGCTCGGCAATCCCGTGAAGCGCCCCGACGCCGGCGGGTACCTCGTGATCAGGAAGCCCTGGCCGTCGATGCTGCGCACCATCTGGCGCGACAACGCCCGCTACCTGTCCAACTTACTGGGAGAAGTTCCACAACCGCTACTACGTGGCCGGCGACAGCGCCCATCGCGACAAGGACGGCTACTTCTGGATCATGGGCCGCATCGACGACGTGCTGAAGGTCGCCGGGCATCGGCTCGGCACCATGGAGATCGAGTCGGCGCTGGTGGCGCATCCGCGCGTGGCCGAGGCCGCGGTCGTCGGCAGGCCGCACGACATCAAGGGCGAGTCGGTGTTCGCCTTCGTGGTGCTGCGCGGGCCGCGCCCCACCGGCGACACCGCCGCGCTTGTCCGAGAGCTGCGCGACTGGGTCGGGGAGCAACTCGGCGCGATCGCCAAGCCCGATGACATCCGCTTCGCGGACAATCTGCCCAAGACCCGCTCGGGCAAGATCATGCGCCGACTGCTGCGCTCGGTGGCGCGCGGCGAGGAGATCACCCAGGACGTCTCGACGCTGGAGAATCCCGGCGATACTCGAGCAGCTGCGCGGCGCCGATACCGGGAAGTCCACGGCGGCACCGAAGGCCGCGGCGCCGGCCCGGCCGCGCGCCGCGCGCAAGCGCGCCGCGGCTTCACGAGCCAAGCCCGCCAGGCGCCGCAAGAGCGCGCGCGCCAAGACCGCGCGCAAGAAGAGCCGGCCGAAGCCGCGCAAGACAGGAGCCCGGCGCAGCAAGCGCGCCGCCCCAGCGCGCCGCCGCCCGGCCCGCAAGCGCTAGCCACGCGCCTTTTCAGGCCGTCGCGTCGAGCGCCATCACCAAGAGGCGCCGCCACAGCCGCTCGCCCATTCCCCGCGGCTGATCGAGTCCCATGCGTTGGAGCGGTGCGAGGTGGCGCTGCGCGAAGCCACCGGCGAGCAGCGCCGCTACGGCGGTTGCGAGCCGCGCACCCCGAGTGCCGGTGCGCGCCTCCAGAAACTTCAGCGCGCGCGCCAACCGGATCTCTTCCGCGGTGAGATCGGTGCCGAACGGGTATTCGCTGAAGAAGCCGCGCGCGCGGTGCGGTGCGAAGGCGCGCTCGAGGCGCGCCGGCGTATTGTCGCGGTGCGCGTCGGGGATGCGGTAGTCGGCGCGGATCTTGCCGGCGTCGCGGGCGCGCGCCAGGAGCTCGCCCTGGAAGCGCGAGTCGGCGACTGTCGAGGAGCGCCATGATGATCTCCTCGTCGGTGCGGCCGCGCAGGTCCGCGATGCCATACTCGGTCACCACGATGTCGCGCAGGTGCCGCGGCACGGTCTCGTGGCCGTAGCTCCACACGATGTTGGAGGTGGTGACCCCGCGGTGAGTGCGCGTCGCGCGCACGCACAGGATCGAGCGGGCGTCCGGCAGCGCGTGCGCCATGGCGACGAAGTTGTACTGGCCGCCGACCCCGCTCACCACCTGGCCATTCTCCAGCGCATCGGACACCGCCGCACCGAGCAGCGTCACCATCATGGCGTTGTTGACGAAGCGCGCCGCGCGTCGCTGCAGCACGCGCAGCTCCTGGTCGGGGCCGTACAGCTGGTTGATGTAGCCCACCCCGCGCATGCCGAACTGCGCGCGGTCGCTCTCCGGCAGCTCGCGCAGCGCCGCGTAGAAGCCCCGCGGCCCGAGGAAGAAGCCGGCGTGCAGCACCTGGCCGTTGCGCAGCTCGCGCCCCAGGCAGTGCGCGGCGACCAGGTCGCGGGATTCGGGATCGCCCAGGTCGGCGCGGATCCACGGCCCGCCACGCGCCCGCATCCGGCCGCCGGCGTACTCGGTCTCCTCGCGGAACACGCCGTGACGGCGCAGCTCGCTGAACTGCGCCTCGCTTAACACCGGACCCAAGCCGAGCGCCGCGAGCCGCCCGAGGATGCCCGCGTCGAAGCGCTCGGCGATCTCCCCCGCCGCGAGCAGCTTCTCGAGCGCGAGCGAGTCGTAAGCGCGCCGCCGCACCACTCCGGCGCGGTACAGCTCGAGCAACTGGTCGACGAACATCTCGGTGGAGGCAAATACGCCCGCGGTGAAGGGCTCGCGGCCGCCCTCGGCGCCGATCAGGGCATCGCTCGCCGCCGGGCCGAGCGCAGCGAGCGCCTCGCTCCAGACCAGGTTCTGCTGGTGACGCAGCAGCAGCGCGTAGGCGAGCGCATCGCCCAGCTCGCCGATGCCGATCTGCAGCGTGCCGCCATCGCGCACCAGGGCGCTGGCGTATACCCCGATGGCGTGATCGACGCGTGGCGAGCGGTGGATTGGGCGGCCCGAACAGATCGTAGTCGTAGCGCGGGTCGTCCACCAGAAAGTCGAATTGCCGCGGATCGACGAGCGCATGCCCGGTCATGAACGGCATCTGCGCATGCACTTCTCCGACCACGGCCACCGCGCGTCCGGCGCGGCGCGCGTTTTCGAGGAGCGGCAGCAGGTCCCCGGTCACGTCGGCGTTCGAGCCGAAGCTCAGGCGCAGCTCGCCGTTGTCCACGCGGCGCGCCACCAGCTGCGCCACCACGTTCACCCCGTGCGCCAGGACCTCGCGCGCGACATGCGTGTAATTGGCGCTCAGGTAGTTGCGTTGCGCGTGTACCGCACCGAGGAACGCGCCCGGCGTCAGGAAGAACTCGATCACGCGTACGTTGCCGGGCACGGTGCCGTCATGTACCGCGCGCGCGTAGTCCGGCTCGACGTAGCTGCCGAACACGCGCTCGACGAGCGGACCGGTGAGGCGCGCCTCGAGCGGTGCGCGAGCCCGCGGCTTCAACAGCGACAGCGCGGTGATGATGGTGAGATCGATCGCCGGGTCGCGCAGCGCGCGCCGGTAAAACTCGTTGGCGAGCGGGTTGGGCTTGCCGATGCCGAGCGGCATCGCCAGCACGATGCGCGGTCCGACGCGCTGCAGCACCGCGTCGACGCAGTGACCGACGTCAGCGAATATCTCAGGCAATTTGCGACTCTACGCCTCGATCAGCCTGAATCCCTCGCGCCGGGCGGCGGTCGCGAGGCGCGCGTCGAGGCAGACAATCTCGAGGGTGGTTGGATCGTGATCAGCGGCGACCAGTGCGGCCGCCAGCTGCAGACTGTCTGCGGCCCGCAGCGCATGCACGCGCAGTAAGCGCTCCGCGGTGCGCCGCACCGACACCGACGGCACGATCTCGTGCCAGCCATCCGCGAGCTGATGCACCGTGGCGAGGGCGGCTTCGACCTCGGCCGCAGCCAGAAGCTTCTCGCGCTCGCGCCGCGCGAGCGCGCAGGCAACTTCCAGCGTCGTTCCCCACCAGGCGAGGATTTCCGGATCCTCTTGCAGAACCTTGAGCAGGGGCCCTCGCGCCGGTTCATCGACCAGCAGCGGGATGATCGCCGAGGCGTCCCAGAACTTCACGACCGCCCGCCGCTCATCGATCCTCGGCGCGCTCGAGGCGCAGGGCATCGACGACACTCGCCGCACGGCGTACCGGGTTCGCCAGCGACGCGCGCAGCTTCTCAGCCGATAGTGGACGCAGCGGTGGCCGCGTCACGCCCTGGGCACGCAGCAACGCCAGCCGTTCGGACCCGCGCCCGGTCGATTCGATTCTTTCCAGCCGTGCGATCGGCACGTCCCGGTCGTAGATGACGACGGCGTGCCCGGCCCGGACCTTGCGCAGGTAGGCACTGAGGTTGTCCTTCAGCTTCGATACGGTAGCCTTTTCCATGTGGCTATTATAGCCCGATCATTGGGCGGGCGGCAATCATGATTGGCAAGCTCGTCCTGAGCGGCTCCGTAGTGGCTTGCCTGGATGCAGATTGTGCATGCAAGATGCCCCGCCGCGACGGTCCGCCCTGGTAACAGTCAACCGGTGTGTCAGAAGGAAGCTTGACTTGGCGATGGTCCCGCTATCCCGTCTGGGCAGGCAAATCATCGAGGTTACCGCCGCTCTGCGCACGGCCGGGGCGCGTTACGCTTTGATCGGCGGTCTCGCCCTGGCGCCCTACCATGTGATTCGCGCGACGCAGGATGTCGATCTGCTCGTGGACCTGGAGACGGCCGATGGCATCGAAGCGCAGCTCCTCAAGCTCGGCTACCACTGCCTCCACCGCGATGACGATGCCGCAAACTACGTGCGCGGCGGTGAGCGTGTCGATCTGCTATACGCCCGGCGACCGATCGCGCGCCGCTTGTTGGAAGGTGCCGCAGAGCTGAGTACTTCCCTGGGCAGCCTGAGGGTGATCAGCCCCGAAGGGCTCATCGCGCTCCAACCGTTGGCCGGCGCGGGCGGCAGTCGTGTGCCGCCGACCCCCGAGAGCGATCCCTTCAGAGTGCTCGATGACCTGATGAGCGTGGTTGAGGCGCTGTGCCCGACCTGGCCGCAACGAGGGCCTTTCGTGAGCACTCGCGCGATGCTTCTCTAAACGTATCTGCCCTACCGCCCGACGCGCGTCAGGCGCAGCGACCACGACACCGTGACGTCGTTGCCGGCCTGGTCGGTGGCCTTCCAGTCGCCCTGGCCGACCCCGTAGTCGAGCCGGCGGATCGTGACACGGCCGGTCAGATAGCCCGCCGCCGCGCCGTTCTCGGTCGCTTCCCGGAAGGTGAGCGGTATGCGCAGGTCGCGCGTCACCCCGCGCAGCGTGAGCTTGCCGGCGGCCTCGTAGCCGCCCGCGGTCCGGGTGATCTGCGCGGCGCTGAAGTGCGCCTGCGGAAACTTTGCGACATCGAAGAGCTCGGCGCTGCGCAGCGTGTCGTCGCGATCCTTGTCGCCGGTGTCGAGCGAGCCGACCTCGACCGTCACCTCGAGGTGCCCGGAACCCGAGCCGGCGGGCGGCGGGTCGAAGCCCACCGCGAAGCGCGTGAAGCGGCCGGTGTTCTGCGCCCCGGCCTGCGTGAAGGTGAACTGCAGCGAGCTCTTTGCGGCGTCGAGCGTGTAGTGCCCGGCCGCGGGCGCGTCAGCGGCGAACGCGGCGCTGAGGAGGGTCAGGGAGAGCGCGGCGGCGCCCGGCAGCAGGTAGCGCATCGGTCGGTCCTTCAGTCGTTGCGGGGGAAAGGCAGCATGCGCCGCAGCACGTCATCCTTGAGCACGAAGTGATGCTTGAGCGCGCCGGCGATGTGCAGCGCGACCACGACGCCGAGCGCGCAGGCGAGCGTCGCGTGCGTGTCGACCAGCGCCGCGTACAGCGGTTTGCTCCTCGGTACCAGGTCGGGGAGCTGAAAGAACCCGAACCAGCTCACCGGGAACCCACGCGCCGAGGACATCGTCCACCCGGACAACGGCATCGCGAACAGCAGCACATAGAGCGCGACGTGCGTTAAGCGCGCCAGTGCCCGCTCGTGCGGCTTGAGTGTTCCCGGCAGCTCCGGGGTCGGGTTCAGCCAGCGCCACGCGAGGCGGATGATCGCGAGCGCCAGGATCGTGAGGCCCACCGATTTGTGGTACGCGAACGTAACCAGCTTCTTCTCCCCGAGCGGCAGCGATTCCGCGATGAGGGCGAGGGTCACCTGCAGCGTGATCAGCACGACGATCAGCCAGTGCAGTGTCTGGGTGAGGCTCCCCCAGCGGCGGGTGGTGTTGCGGATGCCCATGGCGCTTAAGCTTAAAGGGGTGAGCGAGCGGTTGCAAGATCCGTCTGTTGGGCGTGGCGTTCCTGGCATGTTGCCTCGCCGGCTGCCCGCTGCGTCCGCGCCCGGAGGCGGCGCCGGCGCAGCCGGTGGCTGGCGCGCCGGCACTGGCCCCCCACCTCGGCCGTCCCTATGACATCGTCGCCGGGGAGTCGCTGCTCACGATCCGCGTGTATCGCGGCGGCGCGCTGGCGAGCGCCGGGCACAACCACGTCATTGCCTCGCACGCCCTCGCCGGCACGATCTACGTTCCCGCCGATCCGCTCGAGGCCAGCTTCGAGGTGCGCATTCCCGCGGCCGAGCTCACGGTCGATGAGCCGCCGCTGCGCGCGCAGGCCGGGGGCGCCGACTTCCCGCCGGACGTCTCCGAGTCCGCGCGCGAGGGCACCCGCCGCAACATGCTCGGGTCCGCGCTCCTCGACGCGGCGGAATTCCCCGATCTTGTTCTCAACGCCGAGCGTCTCGGGCCCGCGCCCGGCGGGCAGCCCGGTGAGGTGCTGGCGTACGTCGAGACGCAAGTGCGCGGCGCGCGGCGCAGCATCAGGATGCCGCTGCGCTACGAGTTGCGCGGCAGCGAGCTGACGGTCTCGGGGCAGGGCGTGCTCAGGCAGAGCGAGCTCGGGCTCACGCCCTTCTCGGCGCTCATGGGCGCGCTCGCGGTCGAGGACGAGATGCGGATCGCGTTCCGCATCGTCGCCCGCGCCGCCGACCCGCGCTAAGGCTGCTTCGCCCCCATCTCCTTGAGGAGCTCGCGCGCCTGGTACACCTTGCGCAGCGCCTCGAAGATGATCGCCGGGTTCACCGACACCGAGCGATTGAGCTCTCGGTCGTACCAGTAGTCCCCGGCGATCGAGTGGATGTTGCCATCGAAGATCAGGCCGACCACGCGCCCACTGGCATCGATCAGCGGGCTGCCGGAATTGCCGCCGATGATGTCGTTGCTGCTCGACTGGTCGAAGCGCGTCTGCATGTCGAGCTCGCCCTTGACGGCGAGCCAGCTGTCCGGGATCCGGAAGGGATCCTGGCCGGTGGCGCGCTCGAAGAGGCGCGCCAGGTGGGTGAAGGGCTCGACCTCGTGATCACCCTCTTTCCAGCCTTCCACCTTGCCGTAGTTGAGCCGCAGCGTGAAAGTCGCATCCGGCGGCATGCTGGTCCCGAACACCTGGAAGCGCGCACGCGCGATCTTCTCCGAGGCCGCCTCGATCGGCGCCTCGACCCCGTCCTCGTAGCGCTTGCGCAGCGTGCGGGCTGCGGCGTCGATGGAGCGCGCCAGCTCGATCATCGGATCCTGGGAGGCGGCCACCGCTGCCTTGCCCCCGTCCCACAGGCGCTTGCGCAGCGCGGGGTCGGCGAGCTGCGAGCCGTCCACCAGCCGCGCGGCGAGTGAGTCGGGTGAGTCCTTCGACAAGAGCTGCCGCACGATCGCCGCGTCCGGCCCGAGCCACTCGCGCATGCGCTCGAGCGAGTAGGACAGCGTGAGCTTCTCCAGCTGCGCATACACCGGCAGCGGGGCCGTGAGGCGCTGCTCCACCCGCGGCAGCGCGGCGTCGCGATACTCGCGCAGCCGCTCGGTGTTGGGAACGGCACGCTCGGCAGCCGCGCGCAGCAGCGTGCGCGCATAGCCGAACAGCTGGCTGTTGAAGCCCGCACCCTGCTCGATGAAGGTATACGGCAGGTCGAGCTCGCGGTGCACGAGCTCCGCCTGAGTGATCGTCGCCCAGGGATCACCGGTCGCGGCGGCGAGCTGCGGATCCGCGGCGACTTTGGCGCGCAGCGCGGTTTCTTCGTCGCGTTTGGCCTGCATCAGCCGCTCATCGAGCAGCGCCTCGAGTTGCCCGCGGCGCACCTTGATCGAGTTCTCGAGGCCGTTCAGCGGGTCCTCGACGATGCGGGCGTCCTCGGCGCTGCTCTTGCCGAACTGGATATAGCGTCCGCGCAGCTCCGAGGCCCGCAGCAGCCAGCGCGGCAGGTACGTGTCGCGCAGCTCGGCGAGCTGTGCCACCGTCAGCTGGCGGTCGGTATGGCCGGGGTGACCCGCGACGAACACCAGCTCCCCCGGGCTCGGCCCCTCGGGCTTGAGCGTCAGGAAGTTGGGCGTGGATGCCGGCTTGCCGTCCGCGTCGTAGGCGCGCAGCACCGACATGTCCAGGCACCAGCGCGGGAACTGGAAGTTGTCCGGATCACCGCCGAAGGCGGCGATGGCGCGCTCGGGCGCGAATACCAGGCGCACGTCCTCGTAGCGGTGGTACTTGTAGAGCCAGTACTGACCACCCTGGTAGAGGTTGACCGTCTCGCACTTCAGTGCGCCGCCCTTCGCGTGCCGGCTCTCCTCCTCGCAGGACTGCTCGAGCTGCGTGAGCGTCTTCTTGCGGGCCTCGTTGGCGGAGCGCGCGTCGAGGCCGGCGAGCGCCGCCTCGACTTTGGCAGTCACGTTCTGCATCCCCATCAGCACGTCGGCGACCTGCGTGCCGCAGCGCATCTCCTTGTCGCGGGTGCGTGCCAGGAAGCCGTCGCGCACCAGGTTGTGCTGCGCGCTCGAGTGCTCGTCGAGGCAGGCCTCCGAGCAGTGGTGATTGGTGAGGATCAACCCGTCCGGTGAGACGAAGGAGGCGGTGCAGTTCGAGAGGCGGATGGTGGCGGTGCGCACCCGGGCGAGCCACGCCGGGGTGATGTCGACGCCGTACTCGCGCTTCACCGCATCGCTCGGAAAGTCGTGGAAGGTCCACATGCCGGCATCGCTGAAGGCGGGCGAGGAGGCGAGCAGCAGGAGGAGGGTGACGAGCGGACGGCGGCGCATGGCGATCCTTTAACTTCTTATGCGAAAAGGGCGGCGAATTATGCGCGCTGTGCCACCCGCGCCGCACGCTGGCTGCGCCGTAAGCAGGTCCGGCTCGTTCCCGAGCGGCAGGCGGTCCGGCTCAGTCCTCGGCCTGCAGCAAGAGGAGCGCTGCGCCCTCCGGGCTCTCGAGGAGCGCGTTACTCCCGCGGTCGAGGCCGCGCGGCAGGCCCGCCGTTCCCGCGATGCCCAGGTCAGCGAGCTTGGCGATGCGCTCGCGCATGTCCGGCGCATGAAAGACCAGCAGCGCTCGATCGCAGGTGAGCGGCCTGTGGAAGGCGATGTCGAGATGATCGCTGGTGAGTGCCAGGTGCGGGTAGGGGCTCGCGGCCTCTTCCGCGGCGACGAACCCGAGCGGCTCCCAGAACCGCTGCCCGGCCGGGAAGTCCGCCGCCGGCATGCTGAACTCGGCGAAGTCCCCGCACAGCGAGACCTCCCCCGGCTCGCGCTCGACCGGCGAATAAGTGCGCGCCTCGATGATGCGCACCGCCTGGCCGAAGGGATCCTCGAAGCCGATCTCGTTGAATTCCTCATCGCCCGTGTGGCGCAGGGTGAGCTCTATGCCAAGCGCGGCGAACTGCGCCACCTGGCCCGCGACTCCCGCGTGCACGAACGTGAGGGTGGGAGAGGCCGCGCGGCGTTGGTGCAGCCCGATGAAAAGCCGCCCGTCGGTCAGCACCCCGTACGGGTGCGTGAAGGCGTCGCTGGTGACCGCCTGGGAGAACCCCAGCCGCTCGTAGAACTCGACCGATTCCCGCACGTCGTCGGTGGCGAAACTCACTTCGTGGAAGCGCCCCGTCGGCGGGAGCGGTACGCCGGAGCCCATCAGGCGGAGGCGCCCCGCGCCGCGCTCGGGAGCCGCCCGTGCTCCAGATGGGTCCAGCCCTGGCAGTGCTCGACGACGAGATCGGCGAGGCACAGCGCATGGCCAGGGCGGGCGTTGAGTGCCGGCACGTACTGAAAGCGCTGTCCACCGGCGCTCAGGAAGCAGGCGCGGTTCTCGATGTCGATCTCCTCGAGGGTCTCCAGGCAATCGACCGCGAACCCCGGGCACACGACCGTCACCTCACGCACCCCACGTCCGGGCATCGCCCCGAGCACCGCGGCGGTGTAGGGCTTCAGCCACTGGGTCGGCCCGATGCGCGACTGGAAGCTCACGCTCCACTCCGGCTCGCGCAGCAGCAGCTCATCGGCCAGCAGGCGCGCGGTTTTCTGACACTTGCAGAAGTACGGATCGCCCTGGTGGAAGTAGCGCTCGGGTATGCCGTGGAAGGACATCAGCAGGTGGGCGGTGCGCCCGTGCTCCTGCCAGTGCGCGGTGACGCTCGCGCGCAGCGCCTCGATATACCCGGGGTGGTCGTGATACTCGGCGACGTAGCGCAGCTCCGGCAGCCAGCGCCAGCGGCGCAGCTCGGCGTTCACCTGATCGTAGACGGCGCCGGTGGTGGCGCCGCAGTACTGCGGATACAGCGGCAGCACGAGGATGCGTTGCGCGCCTGCGGCACGCAGCCGCCCGAGCGCCGCGCGCACGCCAGGCTCGCTGTACAGCATCGCGAGCTCCACCGTCAGCGGCGCCAGTACGTGCTGCGCGAGCGTCGCGGTCAGCTCGGCGCGCAGCCGCTCCGACAGCACGCGCAGCGGGGAGCCCGCGGCGGACCAGATCTGGCGGTACTTGCGCGCGATGCGCGCCGGACGCAGCGGCAGCACCACCCCGTACAAGAGCGGCAGCCACAGCGCGCGCGGCAGCTCGACCACGCGCGGATCGGCCAGGAAGCGCGCCAGGAAGCGGCGCACCGCACCCGCGTCCGGGCTGTCGGGCGTGCCGGAATTCACCAGCAGGATGCCGATGCGCTCGGCGCTGTCGTGATGAAAGTCGGGCGAGCTCACGTAGCGCATGGGGTGGCCACGATACCGCAAGCGCGCCAGCCGCGCATGACGCGATCGTTATTCGTGGATGGTGCGCGTTCTCGTTAACTCAACCCGATGCACAGGTACTTGAGCTCGGTGTAATCGAGGATCCCGTAGCGCGAGCCCTCGCGGCCGATGCCGGATTCCTTGATACCGCCGAACGGTGCGGTTTCCGTGGAGATGATCCCGGT
Organism: uncultured Gammaproteobacteria bacterium; assembly: GCA_963713175.1. Classification (GTDB taxonomy): domain Bacteria; phylum Pseudomonadota; class Gammaproteobacteria; order Steroidobacterales; family Steroidobacteraceae; genus 13-2-20CM-66-19. Next base: position 41,985 of record CAVQKW010000011.1, read on the forward strand.
GTTGAGTCCGACGATGCCGTACTCGAGCGCTTCGGCCACCCGCCAGGAACGCGCCAGGTCGCGCGTGTAGAAGTACGCGGCCAGCCCGAACTCGGTCGCGTTTGCCATGCGCACCGCTTCGGCCTCGGAGGCGAAACGAAACAGCGGCGCGACCGGGCCGAAGGTCTCCTCGCGCGCCACGAGCATGTCGGTAGTCACCTCGGTGAGTATGGTCGGCTGGAAGAACGTGCCGCCGAGCGCATGGCGCTTGCCGCCGTGCGCGATGCGCGCGCCCTTGGACACGGCGTCCTGCAGGTGCTGTTCCACCTTGGCAAGCGCCTTGGTGTCGATCAGCGGTCCCTGGTCGGTGGGACCCTTCAGTCCGTCGCCGACGCGCAGCTGCGTCACCGCGTGCACCAGCTTGCGGGTGAACTCCTCGTAGACCGAGGCCTGTATCAGCAGGCGGTTGGCGCACACGCAGGTCTGGCCGGTGTTGCGGTACTTGCTGGCGATGGCGCCCGCCACGGCGACGTCCAGGTCCGCATCCTCGAACACGATGAAGGGCGCGTTGCCGCCCAGCTCCAGCGAGACCTTCTTCACGGTTGCGGCACATTGCGCCATGAGCTGCTTGCCCACCGCGGTCGAGCCGGTAAAGGAGAGCTTGCGCACCACGGGGTTGGAGGTCATCTCGGCGCCAATGGCGGCGGCCTCGGCACTGGTGACGATGTTGAAGACCCCGGCGGGCACGCCGGCGCGCTGCGCCAGTACCGCCAGCGCCAGCGCCGAATAAGGCGTCTGACTCGCCGGCTTCACCACGAAGGTACAGCCGGCCGCGAGCGCCGGGGCCGCCTTGCGGGTGATCATCGCCGAGGGGAAATTCCACGGCGTGATGGCCGCGACCACACCCACGGGCTGGCGCAGCACGAGGATCCGCTTGTCGCTCTGATGACCGGGCACGACGTCGCCGTAGAGGCGCTTGCCTTCCTCCCCGAACCACTCGATGAAGGAGGCCGCGTAGGCGATCTCGCCCTTGGATTCGGCGAGCGGCTTGCCCTGCTCGGCGGTCATCAGCGTGGCGAGATCCTCCTGGTTGGCCATCATCAGCTCGTACCAGCGCCTGAGGATCGCCGCGCGCTCGCGCGCGGTCTGCGCCGCCCACGCCGGGAATGCCTGCGCGGCCGCCTCGATGGCACGCCGGGTGTCGGCCGCGCTCATGTCGGGCACGGTGCCGATCGGCTCGCGCGTCGCCGGATTCACCACCGACAGCTTCGCGCCCTTGTTCGCGTCCAGCCACTCCCCGCCGATAAAGGCGCGGGTGCGCAGCAGATCAGGATCTCGTAGTTTCATGACGGCGCAGACTCCATGCCTTCGAGGTAGCGGGCGAGGAACTCCAGGGTACGCCCTCGCGCGAGTGCGGCGGCGGAGGCGTCGTAGCGCTCGCGCTGGTCGCAGTTGAAGCCGTGCCCCGCGCCTTCGTACAGGTACAGCGTGGAGCGTGGCGTGAGCGTCGCTTTCACCCGCTCGACGTCGCTGAGGGCAATGCTCGCGTCCAGGGTTCCGTAGTGAAACATGAGCGGGCAGCGCGGCTTGCGGTCGAGGTAATCCCCGACCTTACCGTAATAGACGACCGCGGCGGCGAGCGGTAGTTCGCAGGCCGCGAGGTAGGCGAGCGTACCGCCCCAGCAATAGCCCACGACGCCGGTGCGGCCGGAGTGGCGCACCACCGCGGCCGCGGCGGCGATGTCCTTCATGGCGGTCTCGGCGGGGATCTGCTGGCGGTAGCCGGCGCCTTCCTGCATGTCCTGCGGCGTGTAGCCGAGCTCGATGCCGCGGCGCACCCGATCGAACAGACTCGGCGCGATCGCCGTGTACCCTGAAGCGGCGTACGCGTCGGTCAGGCCGCGGATGTGACCGTTGACGCCGAACACCTCCTGAATGACCACCAGCGCGCCGCGCGGCCGGCCCGGGGGCGCGGCGAGCCAAGCCTGAAACTCGTGGCCGTCACGGGCCATGATGGTAATGAGCTCACCCACGGGGCTACCATTCTAACCCGCCGCGCCGCGGGGAGGAGTCGATGCTCGTCGGATCAGCAGCCAGGCGCGTCGCCATCGTCGGTGGCGTACGCATTCCCTTCGCCCGCTCCTACACGGCCTACGCCACGGCCAGCAACCAGGAGATGCTCACGGCTGCGTTTCGCGCCGTGGTCGAGCGCTTCAAGCTGCAGGGCGAGCGGCTCGGGGACGTAGCCGCGGGCGCGGTCATCAAGCACTCCCGGGACTACAACCTGACGCGCGAGAGCGTGCTGTCGGTCGGGCTCGACCCGCAGACGCCCGGACTTGATCTGCAGCGCGCCTGCGGCACTAGCCTCGAGGCCGCCATCGGCATCGGCAACAAGATCTCTCTCGGGCAGATCGAGGCCGGCATCGCCGGCGGAACCGATTCGATCAGCGACGCGCCGGTGGTCTATCCGCGTTCCTACCAGCAGCTGCTGCTCGCCAGCCATCGCGGCCGCACCGCCTGGGCGCGCATCTCGCCGTGGCTCGGGCTGCGGCCGAAACATTTCCGGCCGGTGCTGCCCGCGGTCGTCGAGCCGCGCACCGGCTTGTCGATGGGTCAGAGCGCCGAGCTCATGGCCAAGCGCTGGCAGATCACGCGCGCCGAGCAGGACCAGCTCGCCTACGACAGCCATGTGAAGGCGGCAGCGGCGTGGCGCGCCGGCTTCTTCGATGACCTGGTGGTCGAGTGGCAGGGTCTGAAGACCGACAACAACGTGCGCGCCGACACCAGCATCGAGAAGCTGGCGAAGCTGCGGCCGAGCTTCGCCGCCGAGGGCACGCTCACCGCCGGCAACAGCACCCCGCTCACCGACGGCGCGAGCGCGGTGCTGCTCGCGACGCCCGAGTGGGCCGGCGAGGCGCAGCCTCCCCGTGCTCGCCTACCTCACCTACGGCAAGGTGTGGGCGGTCGATTTCGCGAGCGGCAAGGAGGGACTGCTGATGGCGCCCGCCTACGCCGTGCCGGCGATGCTGCGCGATGCGGGACTCACGCTGCAGGAGTTCGACTATTACGAGATCCACGAGGCGTTCGCCGCGCAGGTGCTGTGCACGCTCAAGGCCTGGGAGACGGCGGAGTACTGCCGCGATGTGCTGGGCCTGCCCGCGCCGCTCGGCAGCATCGACCGCGGCAGGCTCAACGTGAAGGGCGGCAGCATCGCCCTCGGTCATCCGTTCGCCGCCACCGGCACCCGCATCGTGGGCACGCTCGCCAAGCTCCTCGCGGGCGATGCGAGCGCGCGGCGCGGGCTCGTGTCGGTGTGCACGGCCGGCGGCATGGGAGTCACCGCGATCCTTGAAAAAGCCTGAATTGAAGAGGCGCCCCGGCGCGCCTCAAAGGGGGAGAACCATGAACACCCGAACATCGATGGCGGCGCTCGCCGCGCTTGCGCTGCTGGCGAGCCTCACCGCCCGCGCCGATTTCAACGCGGCTCTGAAGGAGTACCAGGCGGCCCAGTACGATCAGGCACGCGCGCACTTCACGGCGCTGGCCGAGCTCGGAGATTGTTCCTCGCAGTTCAACCTCGGGGCCATGACGCTGCACGGCCTGGGTGGGCCGCAGGACACGGGCATCGGCGCGGGCTGGCTGCAGGCGGCGGTCTCGAACGGCTGTCAGCAGCTGGTCGGCGGCCAGCTCGGGGCGCTGCAGAGCAGGATGAGCGACGCCGAGCGGCGCTCCGCCGCCGGCATCGTGGCGCAGTACGGGCGTGATGCCCTGCATGCCGAGGGGATCGTCGATCCGGACCTCGACTGCCGCAACGACGTGCGGCCTGCGCCGATCCTGAGCGCCCGGCCCGAATATCCGCACGCTTACCACGGCGCGCTCAGCGACGGGATCGTGGTCGCGGAGCTCACCATCGGCACCGACGGCCTGGCGCGCGATCCGGAGATTCTCCTCAGCCAGCCGGATTCGGCGTTTGCGGCTGCGGCCATCGAGTCCTGGCTGAACACGCGCTTCGCGCCGGCGACGCGCAACGGCGTGGCGGTGGAGTGCCGGGTGCAGGTGCGTCTGGTGTTCTCGCTCGAGGGGGCGCCGCCGTTGTGGAGCACCGCGCTCTACAAGGAGGCGCGCAAATCGGCCGACGCCGGCGATCCGGCCGCCGAGTATCTGGTGGGCCTCACCGCGATCGCCGAACCCCCGCCCGGTGTGCCGCCGCCGCGCGGGCGGCAGCTGGTGATGTGGTCGGCACGTGACGGCTATCCACAGGCGCAGTACTGGATGGCGGCGCAGTTGCGCGCGGTTGCGGCCTGCCATCCGCAGGTGACCGGCACGGCGTGGCTGAAGCACGCCGCCGAGGGGGGCGATGCCGCTGCGCAGCTGGCGCTCGCTGCCGACCTGCTGCAGCACAACCCAACGCAGGCGCAGGTGAGCGAGGCACGGGTGCTCCTCGAGCGCGCCGCGGGCTCGGACAGCTACTACGTGAGAAAACACGTGTTAGTGCTGCTCGCCGCATCGCCCGTGCCGGGCGTGCGTGATCCGGCCACCGCGCGGCAGCTGGCCGGCAAGCTGGCCCAGGGCGACGTGCAGTCCGATCCGCAGATGTTCGAGGCGCTGGCGGCCGCCGACGCCGCCACGGGCGACTTCGGCGACGCGGTTGCGCAGCAGCAGCAGGCGATCGGCAAGGCGCGCGAGCTGTCGTGGAACGTGCGCGGGATGCAGGAGCGGCTCGCGGTGTATCGCGCCGGCAAAGCCTGGCAGGGAGAGGTTTTCGCGCAACTGCGCTAGCGGCACGCGGGGGGCGGTCATGGCGGCGCGGCGCGCGGCGGCCCGGGCGGGCTGCTAGCATGCCGCTGATGAGCAGCCCCGGCATCGATCGCGTATTTGAGCGACGGCTCGCCGCCCTCGTCAACAGCGGCGAGCCGCAGATCCTGCAGGGCGGCCGCAAGGGTGTGGAGAAGGAGTCCCTGCGGGTGACGCCCGGCGGGCGCCTGGCGCACACGCCGCACCCGCCGCTGCTCGGCTCGGCCCTGACCAGCGAGCACATCACCACCGACTATTCCGAGTCGCTGATCGAGCTGGTGACGCCGCCTTCACGCACAGCTGGGAGCTGCTGCAGTACCTGCTCGACCTGCACCAGTTCGTCTACCGCCACCTGGGCGAGGAGCTGCTGTGGGCGACCAGCATGCCGTGCGCCATCGACGCCGACGACGACATCCCGCTCGCGCAGTACGGCCGCTCGCACGTCGGGCACATGAAGACCGTGTATCGCCGCGGCCTTGGCCTGCGCTACGGCCGCATGATGCAGGCGATCTCCGGCGTGCACTTCAACTACTCGTTCCCGCTGCACTTCTGGGAGGCGTACGCCGACGCTGCGTGGCGACGCGCGACGCACGGCGCAGCGAGTTCGTCTCGGCCTGCTACTTCGATCTGCTGCGCAACTACCGCCGCTACGGCTGGCTGGTGCTGTACCTGTTCGGCGTCTCCCCGGTGGTGTGCAAGTCGTTCCTCAAGCGGACGCGACATCGCGCTCGCGGACTTCGCGCGGCGGCACCGCTTACGAGCCCTATGCGACCAGCCTGCGCATGAGCGACATCGGCTACCGCAACCGCAACCAGGCGGGGCTCACCGTGTCGGTCAACAGCCTCGAGGAATACGTGCGCGACCTGCAGCGCGCCATCAGCACGCCGCATCCGCCGTACGAGGCGCTCGGCGTCAAGGTGGACGGCGAATACCGCCAGCTGAACGCCAACATCCTGCAGATCGAGAACGAGTACTACAGCTTCATCCGCCCCAAGCGCGTGGCGCGCTCGGGCGAGCGGCCCACCAAGGCGCTGCTGCGCGCCGGCGTCGAATACGTCGAAGTGCGGGCGCTGGATGTCAGCGCCTTCGATCCGGTGGGCGTCAACCAGAACAAGCTGCGCTTCCTCGAGGCGTTTCTCGCGCTGTGCCTGCTGAAGGACAGCTCCGCCGATCGGCGATGAGCGAGCAGGGTGCGCTGGATGAGAACCACCTGACGGTGGCGCGCCGCGGCCGCGAGCCGGGCCTGACGCTGTCGCGCGACGGTCGGCAGCGTGCCGATGCGTGACTGGGCGCGCGAGCTCCTCGACTCGATGACGGGGATATGCGAGATGCTCGACCGGGGCGATCCGGCCCGGCCCTACTCGCAGGCGCTCGCGGCGCAGGCGGCCAAGCTCGAGGAGGTGGCGCTGACGCCCTCGGCGCGCCTGCTGAGCGAGCTCGCAGCGCCGGGGAGTCGTTCTTCGATCTGGCGCTGCGCATGTCGACGATGCACAAGGCCTACTTTCTCGACCTCTACCCGCCCAACCAGGAGCGCCTGCGCGAGCTCGGCGAGGAAGCGCAGGAGTCACTCATCGCGCAACGGCAGATCGAGGCCAGCGACCGGGGAACTTTCGATGAGTATCTGGCTCGGTACTTTGCCGATTAGGCGTGTTCCCGGGTCGTTCAGCTGCCGTTTATCTTAACATAATCAGTGACTTTACTGATTAGCTTTTGAGCCCGGAACGACTTAGACTTCACGGCTCGTCGCCCCAGGGAAGGGACGGCGGGCCATCGGGAACAACAACAGCCCCAACGACTAAGAAGCAGGAGCGCAACCGAGATGAAGCGAGAGCGAGCGGAAGGACTATCCGCGGAGCGCCGCGTTGCGGCGGCGGCCAACGAGGAGTTCATAGGGATCGTGAATCGTGGGGAGGAGCGTCTCGCCCCGTCGCCCCGGCGGTTGGGATCCTGACGAAGTGTGGCGTACGCGCGTCAAAGGGCCTTCCAGGCCCCGCAAGGAGCAGCGCGAACCGCGCTGAGCCCGCGCGATTAAGGCCTCGTCCCGCTCAGGCGGCGGCGCCTAGCAGCGCCGGCGGGCGAGGTGCGCCCGTCACCTCGTCAATCCCCCGACTGAGGCATGTTGCCCGCACTGCGCGGCCGCGACACTGCCTTCACTTGCGCCCCGCGGGGCGACCCCCGATCCTGTACCCCCATGAATGCACTCTCGGTCCGCGGACTGACCAAGACCTACAAGAACGGCGTGCAGGCGCTCAAGGGCATCGACCTCGACGTGGAGGAGGGCGACTTCTTCGCGCTGCTCGGTCCGAACGGCGCCGGCAAGACCACGCTCATCGGCATCATCACCTCGCTCGTCAACAAGACCGGCGGGCGAGGCGCGGTCTTCGGCCACGACATCGACCGCGAGCTCGAGGCCGCCAAGGCCTGCATCGGCCTCGTGCCGCAGGAGATCAACTTCAACAAGTTGGAGACGCCGTTCACGATCGTCGTGAACCAGGCGGGCTTCTACGGCATTCCGCGCCCGGTGGCGCGGCAGCGCGCGGAGAAGTACCTGAAGCAGCTGCAGCTCTGGGACAAGCGCGGCGGCATGTCGCGCGCGCCTCTCGGGCGGCATGAAGCGCCGCCTGATGATCGCGCGCGCGCTGATGCACGAGCCGCGGCTCCTGATCCTCGACGAGCCGACCGCCGGCGTCGACATCGAGATCCGCCGCTCGATGTGGGACTTCCTGCGCGAGATCAACGCGCAGCGGCACGACCATCATCCTCACGACGCACTACCTCGAGGAAGCCGAGACGCTGTGCCGCAACATCGCCATCATCGACGGCGGGCGCATCGTCGAGCGCGACCGATGAGCAGCCTGCTGCGGCGGCTGCACGTCGAGACCTTCGTGCTCAACCTGCGCGACCCGCTCGATGCCGCGCCCAGCGCTCGAGGCTACGCCGCGACGCTCGATCGACGACCAACGCTCGAGATCGAGGTCTCCAAGGAGCAGAACCTCAACGACATGTTCGCGCGGCTGTCGGCGCTCGGCATCGAGGTGCTCAGCATGCGCAACAAGGTGAACCGCCTCGAGGAGATCTTCATGCGCCTGGTCGAAGGACGCGGCGCGCGAGGAGCGCGGCCGCGGCCGCACCCGGCGCCGCGCGACGGCGGCGCCGGCACCGGCGCCGCAGCCGGCCGAGGTGCGCCGATGAGCAGCGTAGCGCTTCCCGACGGCACCCCCGATCAGCTCGACGTGGTGCGCTGGATCGGCTTCAAGACCATCGTGATCCGCGAGTACGGCCGCATCATCCGCATCTGGGGCCAGACCATCGTGCCGCTCGGCGGTGACCGCGACGCTGTATTTCGTCATCTTCGGCAGCCTCATCGGCCGGCGCGTCGGCTGCGATGGGCGGCTTCGACTACCTGCCAGTACATCGCGCCCGGCCTCATCATGATGGCGGTGATCACCAACTCCTACGGCAACGTGGTGTCCTCGTTCTTCGGCGCGAAGTTCGGCAAGCACATGGAGGAGATGCTGGTCTCGCCGCTGCCGAACTGGCTGATCGTGGCCGGCTACGCCGCGGCGGGCTGGTGCGGGGGCTGCTGGTCGGCGCGGCGGTGACGGTCGTGTCGCTGTTCTTCACGCACCTGCACGTGCAGCACCCGCTGGTGATCGTGGCGGCGGTGCTGCTGACCTCGATCATGTTCTCCCTCGGCGGATTTCTCAACGCGCTGTTCGCCAAGAACTTCGACCAGGTGAACTGGATCCCGACCTTCGTGCTGACGCCGCTCACCTACTTCGGCGGCGTGTTCTATTCGATCTCGCTGCTGCCCGCAGTGGGCGCAGCGCGTGTCGTACGTGAATCCGATCCTGTACATGGTCAATGCCTTCCGCTACGGCTTCCTCGGCGTCTCGGACGTCAACCTCGGCATCGCCTTCGCGCTGATGGTGCTCGCGGCCGCCGGCGCTGTTCGCGCTCGCGGTGATGCTGCATGGATCGCGGCTCGGGAATTCGGGAGTGACGACTGCGGGTGGCGCTGGTGCACGCGCGCGCGGCGCGCGCGCGTCTGGACGAGGACATGCCGCCGCTCATCGCGCCCTCGCGGCCGCCGGCGCGGCCCCCGAGTGCGTCGACTGGGACGATCCCGCGGTCGACTGGGCGCGCTTCGATCTCGCCGTGCTGCGCTCGGCCTGGGACTACGCCGAGCGACTGCCGGAGTTCCTCGCCTGGGCCGAGCGGGTCGCCCGCCTCACGCGCGCTCGTGAATCCCGCTGCCGGTGGTGCGCTGGAACACCGACAAGCATTACCTCGAAGAGCTGGCCCCGCCGGCGCCCCGGTCGTGAGGACCCGCTTCGTCGAGCCGGGGGAGGATGCGGGCAGCGCGCTCGTGGAGTTTCTGGCACGCGAGCACTGCGCGGAGCTCGTGGTGAAACCCGCCGTGGGGGCGGGCTCGCGCGACGCCCGCCGCCACCCTGCGCGGCGAGCGGGCGGCGGTCCTCGGCGCACATCGGGGGACTCCTCGCCGCGGGCCGCAGCGTGATGCTGCAGCCCTATCTCGCGGCCGTCGATCATCGAGGGTGAGACGGCGCTCATGTATCTCGACGGGCGCTTCAGCCACGCGATCCGCAAGGGACCCCTGCTGCCGCCCGGGTCCGATTCGACCGCCCACCTCTTCGCGGCCGAGCACATCGTGGCGCGCGAGCCTGGGGCGGATGAGCTCGCCGCCGGCGCGCGGATCCTCGCGGCGCTGCCCTTCGGCAAGGTCCTCTACGCCCGGGTCGACCTGCTGCGGGATGAGGCCGGGGGCCCCGTTCTTCTGGAGCTCGAGCTTGCCGAGCCCTCCTTGTACCTTGCCTACGCCCGAGGCTCGGCCGAGCACTTCACGCAGGCACTGTTGCGCGATTATGTGAGGTAAAGCACACAAAACTCGCCTAAGTCTTTGGCGCAACAAAACTTTCATCTATCCGCCACGCCATTGAAGCGCTGCAGCACGAGGCTGTAGGGCGCATGAAAGCGACCGGATTTACCCACCTCATGGCGCGCATCGATGCGGCGGAATACGGCCTGTGCCGGACGCTGAACCGCGGGGCGGCGTTTGCCCTCCCGCGCCGCGTCTTCCGGGTCGCGAGCCGCCTGGGTGACGGGATCCTCTGGTACCTGCTCCTGGTCCTGCTGCCGCTTCTGTACGGAGCGGCCGCGGTGCGGCCGGCGATCATCATGGCGCTGACCGGCGCGCTCGGGGTGGCGATCTATGCGACCCTGAAACGCACCTTCGTGCGCGAGCGCCCCTTCATCACGCACTCCGCGATCGACCTGGCTGCGGCGCCGCTCGACCGCTACAGCTTCCCCTCGGGACACACCCTGCACGCCGTGTCCTTCGCCTGGCAGGCGAGCGCGCACTTCCCGGAGCTCGCCTGGGTGCTGATCCCGCTCGCCGGCCTCATCGCCGGCTCGCGGGTGGTGCTCGGCCTGCACTACCCCTCGGATGTGCTCGCCGGGGCTGCGATCGGTGCCGCGCTCGCCGAGCTCGGCACCTCTGTGGCTTAGAATCTGCCGATGCATTGCATCGGTGGGGCACCTGCGAAGCGCAGGCCGCGAAAGGGCCGTAGGCCGGCGCTGCGTCTGCAGCGCCCCTTTCGCGGCCGGCAACGAAGCTGATGTCCGAAAGATCGCCGCAGGCGATTTTTCCCATACGCTAGCGTGCGCGTTCTCTTCATCTCGGACGTTTACTTTCCGCGCGTCAACGGCGTCTCCACCTCCATCCGTACCTTCCGCCAGGATCTGGCCGCCTGCGGCGTCGACACGCAGCTCGTGGCCCCGCGCTACCAACCGCCTGCGGACGAGGAGCCGGGAGTGCTGCGAGTGCCCTCCGCCGCAGTGCCCGGCGATCCGGAGGACCGCCGCATGCGCTGGCGCGCACTGATGCGCCTCCTCGAGGGCCTGCGCGGCGAGGCCTTCGACCTGGTGCACATCCACACGCCTTTCATTGCCCACTACGCCGGCGTGCGCTTCGCGCGCCGTGCGCGGCTGCCGTGCGTTGCGACCTACCACACCTTCTTCGAGGAGTATCTGCACCACTACGTGCCGGTATTGCCCCGGCGCGCCGGGCGCTGGCTGGCGCGCGGCTTCACTCGTTGCCAGTGCGATGACGTCAACGCATTGATCGCGCCGTCGGAGCCGATGCGCGCCGTACTGCTCGACTACGGCATCAGCACCCCGATCCACGTGCTGCCCACGGGACTTGCGGCCGACCGCTTTCGCGCCGGCGACGGCGCGGCGTTCCGCGCGCGCGCGGGGTTGGCGCCCGATGCGCCGCTCATGACCTACATCGGGCGCGTCGCGCACGAGAAGAACATCGGCTTCCTGGTGCAGGTGTTTGCCGAGGTGCTGCGCCAGGTGCCGCAGGCGTGCCTGGTGATCGCCGGCGAGGGGCCGGCCAGGGAGGGACTGCAGCAGCAGGTCGCCAGCCTCGGGCTTGCGTCCCACGTGCGCTTCGCCGGTTACCTGGACCGCGACACGGCGCTGCTGGATTGTTACGCCGCCGCGGACGTCTTCGCCTTCGCATCCCGCACCGAAACCCAGGGCCTGGTGCTGCTGGAAGCGATGGCACAGGGCGCCCCCGTGGTCTCCACGGCCGAGCTCGGCACCCGCTCCATCCTGCTGCCGGCGAGCGGTGCGCAGGTGGTGCCCGAGGAGCGCGCGGTGTTCGCCGCGGCGGTGGTGCGCGTGCTGGGCGATCGGGAGCTGCGCGCCGAGCTCGCCGGGCGCGGCCGGGCCTACGCGCGCGGCTGGTCCTCGGCCGTGATGGCGCGGCGCCTCGCCGAGCTCTACGGCACGCTGCGGCCGGCCGAAGCGTCGCGCGTACCGGCCTGAAGGAGTCGCCGCAGCGCGACGGGTGTTGTAAGGGCAGCGTTCTCAGCTAAACTTTCTGCCGTCACGCACCCGCGGTGTGAAGGGAGCATGGGCGCAAAGCGCGCGCTGATCGTCGACGACTCGAAGTCCGCGCGCCTGTTTCTCGCCCGCGCGCTGGAAAAGTACGAGATCGACGTCGACAGCGCGGAGAGCGCCGAAGCCGCGATCGAGTATCTGGGCAGCAACCGCCCGGACGTGATTTTCATGGATCATCTGATGCCCGGCATGGACGGCCTGCAGGCCGTGCGGGCGATCAAGAACAACCCCCGCACCGCGACCATCCCGATCATGATGTATACCTCCCAGGAGGGCGAACTGTATCTGGGTCAGGCGCGCGCGCTCGGAGCGATGGGCGTGTTGCCGAAGCAGATCAAGCCCACCGACGTGTCGAAGGTGCTCTACCAGCTGCACCTGGTGCCCGACAGACGCAACGCCGAGCAGCGCAGCTTCACGCCGCTCACCCCCCCGGGAGGCGCCGCGGAACCCGTGCGGGGCGCACCCGCCGCCGTGCCGGGCTCGTTCTCCAAGGCGCTCACCGAGAGCGCGCTGCGCGAGCATTTTGCCGAGCTGCGGCGCGCGCTGGTGGCGGGGGTCGATACCCAGACCGAACGCATCACCGCGGAGCTGCGTGCGCTCGTCCTGGAGCTCACGCCACCCGCGCCGCGCACCGCCGCACGGCGCGTCGGCGCGCCGTGGGCATGGATCGTCGCCTGCGCGGCGCTCGCGCTGGCGCTCGCGAGCACGTTGCTGTGGTGGCGCAATACCCGCCTGCTCGAGGCCCTCGCGGCGCCGCCGACCCAGCTGCGCGCGCCCGCGGCGTCCGGGGCCGCGCTGCCGGCGGGTCCGGATGCGCTGCGCGCCGCGTCCCGGGCGCTGCCGCCGGTCGCGGCCGCCGCGCCCGAACCCAAGCCGATCGTCATCACGCTGCCGTACGGCGTGGATCCCTTGAGTGGCGCACGGCTCGAGACCATCCGCCAGCTGCTCGCGCGCCTCACGCGCCAGAAGGCCGCGGGGCTGGTGGATATCCGCACCTTCGCCGGGCGTTTCTGCCTGGTGGGCAACGCGCTGGATGGCTATTCGCTGCCGCCCGAGGAGATGCCGTTTGCCCGCTGCGACGTCGTTGGCAATCCTGCCGACGAGGGAATGTCGCCGGTGCAGCGCACGCCGCTCGCGCTCGCCAACCTCATCGCCGCGACCCGCAGCGCCACCAACGGGGCGCTTGAAGTGCAGGTCGCGGTCGGTGACCCTGGCAACGTGCTCGTCCCTTACCCGCAGGTGGCCGGCGATCTCACCGCCGGCGACTGGAACCACGCCGGCAGCGCTAACAATCGCATCGAGATCCGGGTGCGTTGAGCAGCGCGCCCCCGCATCCGGTGGTGGAGACGTTCCAGCCGCCGCGCTGGCTGCGCAACCGTCACGTGCAGTCGATGCTCGCGAGCACTTTCGTGCGCCGCGGCGGGATCGCACGCCAGGCGGCGCCGCTGCTCGCGGCACAGCGCGAGCTGCTGCTCGAGTGCGGCGCGGGGGTGCGGCTGCAGTGCTTCATCTCCAGCCCGCCGCACGGCCCCGGGCGGCCGGTGGTGCTGCTGCACGGCTGGGAGGGAAGCGCCGAGTCGCTCTATGTGTTATCCCTCGCGCAGCTGCTCTTCGAGCGGCGCTTCGAGGTGGTGCGGCTCAACCTGCGCGACCACGGCGCGACCCATCACCTGAACCGGGAGCTGTTCCACTCCTGCCGCCTGCCGGAGGTCATCGGGGCGGTGCGCGCGCTGCAGCAGCACTTTGCCGGCCGGCCCCTGGAGCTCGTGGGCTTCTCGCTGGGGGGTAACTTCATGCTGCGCGTCGCCGCGCGCGCGCGGGCGGCGGATCTGAACCTCGCGCGGGTGATCGCCGTCTCGCCGGTGCTCGACCCGAGCGAGACGCTCCTCGCCCTCGAGCGCAGCATGCCCGGCTACGAGCGCTATTTCGTGCGCAAGTGGCTGCGCTCGCTACGTCGCAAGCAGCTCGCGTGGCCCGACACCTACGACTTTCGCGAGATCGGCCGGCTCGGCAACCTGCGTGACATGACCGCCGAGCTGGTACGCCGTTACTCGGAGTTCGGCAGCCTTGGGGACTATCTCGACGGCTACGCCGTCACCGGCGAGCGGCTCGCCGGCCTCGAGATCCCCGCCCGCATTTTCGCCTCGCTCGATGACCCGATCATTCCCGTCGGGGGGCTCGCCCGCCTGGCGCATCCCCCGAAGCTGTCGGTGACCGTGACGCGCTATGGCGGTCACTGCGGCTTCCTTGACCGCCTGGGGGGGACGAGCTGGGCTGAGCGCCGGATTCTCAGCGAGCTCGGCTGAGGCGCTTCAGGCCGTCGGGTGGCGCTTCTCCTCGAAGCGCTTCACCGGCTCCCCGCTCGTGACGATCATCTCGCCCTCGATCACCGCGCCCCGGGCGACGGCGATGGTGCGGGCGACGATGTCGGCGCGGATGACGGCCGTCGACCCGACCTCGAGCTTTTCCTCGACCACGAGCTTGCCGGTCAGGCGCCCGGCGACCACCGCCGCGCGCGCGTGGATCTCACCGTCCCATTCGGAAGTAGCGGCCATGCTGAGCGCGCCACCGACCCGGCCGTCGCCACGCACCGCGCCGCACACGACGAGCGGGCCACCCGTCTCGACGTCGCCGGTGAGACGGCATCCCTGCGCGACGAAGGTCGGCGAATCGCCAATCTGGTCCATCAGTCGGCGACGTTGCGTTTCGCTCATGCGGTGCTCCGGGAGTACGGGCGGGCCATAAAGGGCCATAATATGGGCCGCCGCCAGGGAGAGGATGCCGACCATGATCACATTCCGTGCAGGCCGAGTGGTGCTGGGCGCCGCGTTCCTGGCGCTCGCGGCGTGCAGCGCTGAGCAACAGGACTGGCGCGCCGCCGAGGGCGCCGGAACGATCGAGGCCTACGGGCGTTTCATCGAGCAGCACCCCGGGAGCGAGCTGGCTGCCCAGGCACGGACACGGGTCGCCGAGCTGACCGAGCAGACTGACTGGCAGCAGGCGGGCAAGGACGGGACCGTGGACGCCTATCGCCACTTTCTCGCGCAGCATCCGGCCGGCAGGTGGGCCCAGGAGGCGCGCATCCGCATCGAGAGCTTTGCGCTCGGCTCGCTGCCGCGCATCGACGGGCAGAGGCAGGACGTTCCCGGATCGCGGGCTGCCGGGGTGAAGCTGTTGCAGCTTGCGAACGCCGCCCCGGCGGCGCCGGCGAGTGCGACGACGGTACCGGGCGAGCCTGCCGTGGCCGCAGAGCCCGCGAGCGCGACGGCGGTACCGGGCGAGCCTGCGGTCGCCGCCGAACCGGCGAGCCCTCCGCTTGCACCGCAGGTGAGCTCGGGCGGCTACGCCGTGCAGCTCGGCGCCTTCGGCAGCACCGCGGGGGCTGACCGGGAGTGGCAGCGCCTGCAGACCCGCTTCGGGGCCCAGCTCTCCGGACTCTCACCGCGCGTCGTCGCCGCCAACACCGGCGCCGGTGAGCTTTACCGGTTGCAGGCTTCGGCTGCCGGGGAAGCCCAGGCGCGCGCCGTGTGTGACTCGCTTCGGGCACAGTCCCAGGCCTGCGTTCCGGTCGTGCCCCACTGAGGTCGACTCTGCTGACGCGGGCTTCAAAGTGACAATTCTTGTCACCCCCATGGGGTCCTTCCCAGCCCCCTAACCTACTGTTTCATATAGATTTCAGGCGCTGGCATAGCCCTTGCTTTTACTCAGATGCGGTGACGCCCTGATCACCGCAAGGTTCGACGGTCACGCCCCAACGAGCGCGTGCCCCCGACCGGAGTTGCGAACAACTTCCCCGTGTTCGCTCCTGCGCGCCGCGATGCGACTTCCCCCGCTTCGCGGCGCATTTTTTTGTGTCCGGCCCCTAGAATCTGCACTCATGGAATACCGGGATTATTACCAGATTCTGGGGGTGCAGCGCTCCGCCTCGGCGGACGAGGTCAAGACCGCCTACCGGCGGCTCGCGCGCAAATACCACCCGGACGTCAGCAAGGTGCCGGACGCTGAGGCGCGCTTCAAGGAAATGCAGGAGGCGTACGAGGTCCTGAGGGACCCCGAGAAGCGAGCGGCCTACGATCAGCTCGGCAGCGAATGGAAATCCGGACAACAGTTCCGGCCGCCTCCGGACTGGGGCAGCGGCTTTGAGTTTAAGGGCGCAGGCGCAGGCGCCGGACGCGGTTCGCGCCGCGGCGCCGGCAGAGCACGCGGGCCTGCGGGCGGCGAGGGCGGTTATGCCGACGAGGGCTTCAGCGACTTCTTTTCCTCGCTGTTCGGCGGCGGCTCACCCTTCAGCTCCGCCGGAGCTCACGGCGGGCGCGACCACCACGCGCGCATCGACATCGACCTCGAGCAGGCCTTCCGCGGCACGACCCGCACGCTCGAGCTGCGACGCCCCGAGGTGAAGCCCGATGGCTCGCTCGAGCTGCACACGCACAGCGTGCGCGTGACGATTCCCGGGGGCGTCGCTGACGGACAGCTCATCCGCCTCGCAGGTCAAGGGGAGTCGGCATCGGGCGGGGGCAGCCCCGGGGATCTGTACCTCGAGGTGCACCTGCTGCCGCACCGGCTGTACCAGGTGGAGGGCCGGGACCTGACACTTACGCTGCCCGTGGCGCCGTGGGAAGTCGCCCTGGGCGCCGCTGTGGCCGTGCCGACGCTCGGGGGTCCGGTCGAGATGCAGATTCCGGCGGGCGCGCAGTCCGGCCAGAAGCTGCGTCTGCGCGGCCGGGGGCTGCCCGGCAACCCCGCCGGAGATCAGTACGTGCAGCTGAAGGTCGTGCTGCCCCCGGCGGGCACGCCGGAGGCGAAGGCGCTCTACGAAGAGATGCGCAACAAGCTCAAGTTCGATCCGCGCGCCGACTTCGCGAGGTAGGCAATGAGAGAGAACATCCATCTGCTCAAGTCCCAGGTGCTCGGCGAAAACGACTGGATCACCGTGACGGAGGTCTGCCGGGTGTGCCGCATCGACCTTCCTGCGGTGCGCGAGCTCGCGGAGCTGGGCCTGGTACGCCCGCGCGAGGCGCGCGGCGCCGAGTGGCAGCTTCCGGCCACCGCCCTGCCGCGCCTGCGAATCGTCGGCCGGCTGATACGGGATCTCGGGGTGAATGTCAGCGGCGCGGTGCTCGCGGTGGAGCTGCTCGAGTCACAACGCGAGCTCGAGCGCCGTATCCGCAGACTCGAGCGGCTGATCGGCGATGCGGACTGAAGAGCGCCGGCGCCGGTTCCGTGCTCATTGACCGAAGCCGCTGCCCTGACGCAGCCACTCCTCTTCCGCGGGGGTCGTGGCCCGTTGCAGCGCGGCGTTGCGATGCGGGAAGCGGCCGAAGCGCTCGATGAGCGAGCGGTGCTCGTCGGCAGAGTGCTTCGCCGCCTCGAACGTCGGGCGCAGGTCGGTCGGCGCCTCGGCGAGCAGCCGCCGGAAGGCGGCCACCGCCTCCTCCTGCACCTCACGGCTCTCGGCGTGCTGCAGCGGCATATAGAAGAAGAGGCGCTCGACCGCATCGAGCGCGCCATCCGCCCCGGACTGCATCCCCGAGAGCGTGAGTGCGAGCGCCTGCGCGTCATAGGCGAACGCGCGTGCGGTACCGCGGAAGATGTGGCGCGGGAACTGGTCGAGCAGAACGATGAGACTCAGGCGCCGGCGCGAGCCGTCGGCCCAGGCGGCGAGCGCGCCGCTCGCGGCGCGCTCCAGCAGAGCTGCGAAGCGCTCGCCGATCTCAAGGTCGCGCCGCGCGCGCTCTTCGGGAGCGCTGCCCCCGAACCAGAACGCGGTCCGCTCGCCAAGTGCCTGCGGGGTGAGCGGCACAGGACCGAACCAGTACTCGCGTACCGCGCGGGCTTCGTCCATGGGCTCAGCCCGGCTTTGCCTGGTCGGCCTCGAACAGCTTTTCGAGCTGCCGGGCAGCCTCGCGCGAGGTCGCGATGAACTTCTCCTCGTCCTCCTTCACCTGGTACTGCGCGACGAGCGTCGCCTCGTCGTGCTGGCGGAAGCGCCGCACCGCCTCGCGCGCCCCGGCCGTGGGCTCCCCGAGCGCCTCCAGCACCCGTCCGGCCATCTCCAGGCTCGAGCCGTAGGTCTCGCGGATGACCCAGCTCACCCCCGCGTCCATGAGCGCGAACGCATGCTGGCGGTTGCGGGCGCGGGCGAACACCTTGAGATGCGGGAACTGTTCGCGCACCAGCTGCGCGGTGCGTGTCGCGACGTCGACGTCCTCGATCGCGAGCACGAACACACGCGCGGTGTCGGCGCCCGCGGCGCGCAGCAGGTCGAGGCGCGACGCGTCGCCGTAGTAGATCTTGTTGCCGAAACGGCGCACGAAGTCGACGTGGGTCTGGTTGCTGTCGAGGGCCGTGAACGGCAGGTGCTTGCCCGTCAGCACGCGCGCCACGATCTGACCGAAGCGCCCGAAGCCGGCGATGATCACCGGGACGTCGTGTTCGTCGATGCTGTCGTAGCTGGGCTCGGGCGCCCTGATCCAGCGCTCGGCGAGCGCCTCGCGCGCGATGAGCAGCAGCGGGCCGAGCATCATCGAGAGCGTCACGGCGAGCACCAGCAGGTCCGCGGTGCCGGCGTCGAGGATCCTCTGGCGCGCGGCCAGCGTGAACAGCACGAAGGCGAACTCACCCCCCGAGGGGAGCGAGAACCCCAGCCGCCACGCGGACTCGGAGCGGTAGTGCGCGAGCCGGCCGAGCGCGGTCACCACCAGCACCTTGACTGCGAGGAACCCCGCGGTGAGCGCGAACAGCGTCAGCGGCTCGGAGCGCAGCAGCCCAAGATTCGCCACCATGCCGACCGAGACGAAGAAGAGTCCGAGCAGTAGTCCCTTGAACGGCTCCAGATCCGCCTCGAGCTCGTGCCGGAACTCGCTGTCGGCCAGCAGCACGCCGGCGATGAACGCCCCGAGCGACATCGAGAGCCCTGCCTTACTCGCGATCAGCGCCGTGGCGATGACGGTGAGGAGCGCCGCGGCGGTGAACACTTCCGCCACGCGTACGCGGGCGATGATGCGCAGCGCAGGGCGCAGAACCACACGTCCGCCGCCGATGATCACCACGGCGATCACCGCCACGAGCTTCAGGGGGCCGAGCCACCAGGAGCCGACGCTTGGATGTGCCGTCCCCAGCCCCGAGAGCAGCGGCAGCACGGCCAGTACCGGCAGCACGGCCAGGTCCTGGAACAGGAGGATGCCGAACGCGGCACGCCCGTGCTGGGTCTTGAGCTGCTGCCGCTCGGCAAGTACCTGCAGCACGAGCGGCGTCGAGGACAGCGAGAGCCCGAGCCCGATGACGCCCGCGGCGATCGGACGCTGCCCGAGCCACCAGGCGATGGCGCCGAGCAGCACCGAGCAGCTGAGTACCTGGGCGGCACCCAGGCCGAACACGATGCGTCGCATGACCCACAACCGTGTCGGTTGCAGCTCGAGCCCGATGATGAAGAGCAGCAGCACCACCCCGAACTCCGAGACCTGCATGATGTGGCCGATGTCGCCGATCAGGTTCAGGCCCCAGGGGCCGATCGCGAGGCCCGCCGCGACGTAGCCCAGGATCGAGGAGAGCCTGAGGAAGCGGAACAGCGACACCGCTATGACGGCGGCTGCCAGCAGGATGGCGGTCTGGGCAATCGAGATCATGCGGGTGGGCCGATTCTGGCAGGAATCGACGCCCGCGGCCTTGAGTTCGACCGCTGCGGTCCCAAGCTCTCCGCGATGCTCATCGAGGAGCGCGAACCGCTGGATTCCTACTCGAGCGCCGTGGTTGGGGCGGTCGATGCGGTGGGGCCGGCGGTGGTGAGCATCTATACCGGCGGCGCGGAGGAGGCGGCGCGCGCCCGCGGCGGCGCGGGCTCGGGGGTGGTGGTTACTCCGGACGGCTACCTGCTCACGAACGAGCACGTCGTGCAGCGGGTGAGCGAGGCGCGCGTCTCATTCGTCGACGGCCGGACCGTCGCGGCCATGGTGGCCGGGCGCGACCCGGCGACCGACCTGGCGGTGCTGCGCGCGCTCACCGGCTCCCTGCCGTACGCGCAGCTCGCCCCGGCGGGGCCGCTGCGGGCCGGCCAGCTCGTGATCGCGGTCGGCAACCCCCTCGGCTACGAGTCCACCGTGTCGGCGGGTGTGGTGAGCGCGCTCGGCCGCTCGCTGCGCAGCCGCGCCGGAAGACTGATCGAAGGCATCGTGCAGCACACCGCGGCGCTCAATCCCGGCAACTCCGGCGGCCCGCTGGTCGATACGCACGGCCGCATCTGCGGCATCAACACCGCGATCATCCCCGGCGCACAGGGCATCGGCTTCGCGATTCCGGCCGCCACCGCCCAGTGGGTGCTCACCGAGATCCTGACCCAGGGCCGGGTACGGCGCGCCTGGCTCGGGGTCGCCGCGCGCGACCGGCCGCTCGATCTGCGGCTGGTGCGTGCGCTCGCGCTCGGGACGCAGCGCGCGGTGGAGATCCTGTCACGCGAGCCCAGTGGTCCTGCCGCGCATTCGGATCTGCGGCCGGGCGATCTGATCGTAGGCGTCAACGATGCGCCGGTGGACGGTGTCGACGCGCTGCACCGCCGGCTCGGCCAGGTGCCACCCGGGAGCGAACTCACGCTGCAGGTGGTGCGGCGGACGAAGCTGCTGCCGATCGCCCTCACGGTGCGCGAGCCGTAGTTCGATTGGAAGCTGCGTTGGCCTGCGCATCATTCGCACAGGCTCTCGAGATACCCCTGGGCGGCGGGCGAGAGGCGCAACTTAGCGAGAGCGCGGGCTTTGGGGGCGTCGAGGATGTACTCGAGCGGGCCCGAGACCAGCATTTCCCGGATGCGCGGATAGCGCCCGGAGGCGCGCGCCATGCGGTTGAGGAGGGTAAAGCCGCGCTCGATCACCCGGCCGGACGCCCGGTTCTGCTCGATGGTGCGGGCGAGGTACTGCCCGAAACGGGCGTAGAGGAAGTAGTCGTCGTCCCCGACCTGGAAACGCGCCTCGGCGAAAAAGTCGGGGAAATTCTTCTCGAGATAGTCGTTGAGACGTTGAAGACGAGGCCCAGGGTCGCTGTCAGTCGACGCTTTGCGCTTCTTCATTGCAGTGCCAACACCTCGCTCGCCGCGGGAGAGTGGCGGCGGCGCGCATGGTGGGGCAGCGCCGCGCGCGATGCAAGAGGCCGCGGCGCTCCCCGTGCCGTGCGTCTCAACGCGCGCCGGGCGGCGATCGTGGCCGCGAGCGCCTGCGGGGGCGAGCATGACCGGCGAGGTGTTGCGTTCTTTCATTAGCGCACTTTAACATCTATACACATCATGTGTGTATGGGGCAATCGTCATGAAGCGCGCCCGTCGAGCAGCCGCAGAGCGCACCAATATCGTCCTCGATCCCAAACTGGTGAATCGCGTAAAGCGCCTCGCCAGCGTGAAGACCACGCGCGAGGCCGTTAACCTTGCGCTCGAGCATTACGTTCGCAGCCGCGATTATTCCGCCGTGCTCGCGCTTCGCGGCTCAGGCGGCGTCATGGCCGGGTACGACCCCAAGGCGGCCAGCCTGCGGCGCTGAGGATCGATGCTCGTTGACTCGTCGGTCTGGATTTCCTTTCTGCGCGGCGACACGACGGCTGAGGTCGACCTGCTGGTCAAGGCGCTCGAGCGCGCGGAGCCCGTGTGGCTGGCCCCGCCCATCCTGCAGGAGGTGCTGCAGGGCGCTGAGAGTCCCGAGCGGTTCGTTCGCTGGGATCGGATACTCGGGGAATTGCCCATGCTCCTAGAGCCCGATGCCAGGGCCGCCGCACGTGCCGCGGCTCACCTGTACGCCCGCTGCCGCTGGGCTGGAGTAACGCCACGATCCGCCGATGATTGCCTGATCGCCGTGCACGCCATAGGCGGTCGGATGCCGCTTCTGCATCGCGATCGAGACTTCGTGTCGATCGCCGGGATCGAGCCAAGACTGGCGTTGGTGCCGGTCGCTCAATCGCCGGGTGAGTAGGGGATCGACAGCCCGACGCAGCCGTGCGGTTAACAGGGTGCTCATCGGTGCTTGCACGGGTTCCGCAGGCCGGTATTATCGATCGCATAGTGACGGTGTAAGACAGTCGATCGACGCGATGGCCGGGCCGCCCGGCCGCCCTCGACTGCTGATTCGCGCACGGTGCCGCGGATCTCCCGAACGCATGAATTGCTGCCTGTCTGCGCTTTCGCGGGTGCCGCGCCCGCGGCGCCGGCGTGGCCGCTGCCCGTGAACTTTGAGGCCGTCACACGATGCACGCTCCCGGAACGGGACTCTATAAGGACGCGTACGAGCGCGACAGCTGCGGTTTCGGGCTGATCGCGAGCCTGGACGATGCGCCCAGCCACGCGCTGGTGCGCACCGCCATCGTCTCCCTCAACCGCCTCACACACCGCGGCGCGATCGCTGCGGATGGCAAGACCGGCGATGGCTGTGGGCTGCTGCTGAAGCGCCCGGAGGGGTTTCTGCGCGCGGTGGCGCACGAGGCCGGCATCGCGCTCGCCGAGCGCTTCGCCTCGGGGCTGGTATTTCTGTCGCCGGACGCACGGCTCGCGGGCGAGGCGCGCGTGCAGCTCGCCGCGCAGCTCGCCGGGCAGGGCCTCGAGGTCGCCGGCTGGCGGGCAGTGCCGGTGAACCGCGACGCCTGCGGCGCCGAGGCGCTGAAGACGCTGCCGCTCATCGAGCAGCTCTACGTCAACTGCCGCGCCGAGCTCGACGAGGCGGCGCTCAACCGGCGCCTGTTCGTCGCGCGGCGCCTGGCGGAGAAGGCGCTCAGCGCCGACCCGGTGTTCTACGTCCCGAGCCTGTCGATGGGCACCATCGTCTTCAAGGCCATGGTGATGCCGAGCTACCTCACGCGCTTCTATCCCGACCTTGCCGATCCGCGGCTCACGGCCTCGGTCGCGGTGTTCCATCAGCGCTTCTCCACCAACACTCTGCCGCAGTGGCGCCTGGCGCACCCCTACCGCTACCTCGCCCACAACGGCGAGATCAATACCGTGCAGGGCAACCGCAACTGGGCGAGCGCGCGTGGGCCGCTGCTGAGCTCACCGCTCCTGCCCGAGCTGCAACAGCTGCTGCCGCTGGTCTCGCTCACGGGCTCCGACTCCCAGAGCCTCGACAACATGCTGGAGGTGCTGTTGATGGGCGGGCTCGATCCATTGCACGCGATGCGCCTGCTGATCCCGCCGGCGTGGCACGGGCTCGACTCCCTCGACCCGGACCTGCGTGCGTTCTACGAGTACTACTCGCCGCACATGGAGCCGTGGGACGGGCCGGCGGGCATCGTGCTCAGCGACGGTCGCTACGCGCTATGCATGCTCGACCGCAACGGGCTGCGGCCCGCGCGCTTCGTGCTCACCCGCGACCGCCTCCTGACCGTCGCCTCCGAGTGCGGCGTGTGGGACTACCAGCCGCAGGACGTGGTGCGCAAGGGCAAGCTCGGGCCCGGGGACATGCTCGCCCTCGATCTGGCGACCGGGACGCTGCTGTTCTCGTCCGACATCGACCGGATCCTGAAGAGCCGCCATCCCTACAAGGGCTGGCTGCGCGCCGGCGTGCGCTACCTCGAGAGCGACCTGGTGGATGCGCGGCTCGCCGCGGAGCCGATGGACCGCGCCACGCTGGCGCTCTACCAGAAGATGTTCAACATCACCCAGGAGGAGCGCGACGACATCATCCGGGTGCTCGCCGAGGACGAGAACGAGGCGGTCGGCTCGATGGGCGACGACACGCCGATGCCGGTGCTGTCGCACCAGGTGCGCTCGCTGTACGACTACTTCCGGCAGCAGTTCGCCCAGGTGACCAACCCGCCGATCGATCCGCTGCGCGAGAGCATCGTGATGTCGTTGCAGACCCAGATCGGCCCGGAGTGCAACATCTTCCAGCCCGCGCCCGAGCACGCCCGGCAGATCGTGCTCGGCTCGCCGATCCTCTCGCAGCGCAAGCTGCGGCAGATCCTCGCGATCGAGGAGGTGACGCACGAGTTCCTCGACCTGCAGTACGAGCCCTCGGAAGGGTTGCGCGCCGCGATCCTGCGCCTGTGTGCGCAGGCCGAGAGCGCCGTGCGCGAAGGCAAGCTCGTGCTGCTCCTGTCGGACCGCTATCTGGTGAAGGGGCGCGTGCCGGCACATGCACTGCTGGTGACCGGGGCGGTGCATCAGCATCTGGTCAAACAGGGGCTGCGCTGCAAGTGCAACCTGCTCATCGAGACCGGCACCGCGCGTGAGCCGCACCACTTCGCCTGTCTCATCGGCTACGGTGCCACCGCCGTGTATCCCTACATGGCCTACCAGGTCCTGTTCGAGATGATGCGCCGCGGCCGCGTGAAGCTCGACTTCGCGGCACGCCTCGAGCTCGGGCGCAGCTACCGGGCGGGGCTGCGCAAGGGACTGTTCAAGATCATGTCGAAGATGGGCATCTCCACCATCTCAAGCTACCGCAGCTCGCAGCTCTTCGAGATCGTGGGACTCGCCGAGGATGTGGTGGCGCTGTGTTTCACCGGCACCGAGAGCCGGGTGCAGGGTGCCGATTTCCACGACCTGGAGGGGGACCTGGCCGCGCTCGCCGCGCACGCCTGGGACCCGCGCGAGCCCATCCCGCAGGGCGGCTTGCTCAAATACGTGCACGGCGGGGAGTACCACATGTACAACCCGGATGTGATCGCGGCTCTGCAGGCGGCGGTCGTGTCGGGCGATGCGGCGCGCTACCGCGAGTTCTCGCAGCTCGTGAACGGTCGCCCGGCCTCGACATTCCGCGATCTGCTCGGGCTGCAGCACCAAGGTCCCGCGGTGCCGCTCGCCGAGGTCGAGCCGGCGGAGGCGGTGCTGGCGCGCTTCGACAGCGCCGGGATGTCCCTGGGCGCTCTCTCGCCCGAGGCGCACGAGGCTCTCGCCATCGCCATGAACCGCCTGGGTGCACGCTCCAACAGCGGCGAGGGTGGCGAGGACCCGGCGCGCTACCGCACCGAGAAGAACTCGCGCATCAAGCAGGTCGCATCCGGGCGCTTCGGCGTGACCCCGGAGTACCTGATCAACGCGGACGTGCTGCAGATCAAGATCGCGCAGGGCGCCAAGCCCGGCGAGGGCGGTCAGCTGCCGGGGCACAAGGTCAACGAGATGATCGCCAGCCTGCGTTTCGCGCGTCCCGGCGTCGGACTCATCTCGCCCCCGCCGCATCACGACATCTATTCCATCGAGGACCTCGCACAGCTCATCTTCGACCTGAAGCAGGTGAATCCAGCGGCGCTGGTGTCGGTGAAGCTGGTGGCCGAGCCTGGCGTCGGCACCGTGGCGGCAGGCGTCGCCAAGGCGTATGCCGATCTCATCACCATCTCCGGCTACGACGGCGGTACGGGCGCGAGCCCGCTGTCCTCCATCAAGTACGCCGGCACGCCCTGGGAGCTCGGGCTCGCCGAGACGCACCAGACGCTGCGCGCCAACGACCTGCGCCACCGCGTGCGGCTGCAGGCCGACGGGGGACTGAAGACCGGGCTCGACGTGGTGAAGGCCGCCATCATCGGGGCGGAGAGCTTCGGCTTCGGCACGGCGCCCATCGTGGCCCTGGGGTGCAAGTATCTGCGCATCTGCCATCTGAACAACTGCGCGACCGGGGTCGCGACCCAGCACAACGTGCTGCGCTCGAAGTACTTCACCGGGCTGCCGGAGATGGTGATCAACTACTTCCGCTTCGTGGCCGAGGAAGTGCGCGAGATCCTCGCCTCGCTCGGCGTGCGCACGCTCGCCGAGATCATCGGCCGCACCGAATACCTGCAGGTGCTGCCCGGCACGACCGCGCGGCAAAGAAAGCTCGATCTCACCCCGATTCTCTCGACCGCCGGGCTCGGGCGCGATGCCGCGCGGTTCTGCACCACGGCGGCGAATGCGCCCTTCGATACCGGTGAGCTCGCCGAGCGCATGGTGCGCGACATGCTGCCCGCGATCGAGGCGAAGAGCGGTGGCGAATGGCGCTACACGCTCTGCAACTTCAACCGCTCGATCGGCGCGCGGCTCTCGGGCGAGATCGCGCGCCGCTGGGGCAATTACGCCATGGCCGAGGCGCCCCTCGTGGTGCGCTGCACCGGCAATGCCGGCCAGAGCTTCGGCGTGTGGAACGCCGGAGGGCTGCATCTGTACCTCGAGGGCGATGCCAACGACTACGTCGGCAAGGGCATGGCGGCCGGGCGCATCGTGCTGCGCCACCCGCGGCAGGCCAGCTACGTGGCACGTGAGACCGTCATCATGGGCAACACCTGCCTGTATGGTGCGACCGGCGGTGAGCTGTACGCCGCCGGCGTCGCCGGCGAGCGCTTCGCGGTGCGCAACTCGGGCGCGGTCGCCGTGCTCGAGGGCGCAGGCGATCACTGCTGCGAGTACATGACCGGCGGGGCGGTGTGTGTGCTGGGACGTACCGGGATCAACTTCGGGGCCGGCTTCACCGGCGGCTTCGCCTACGTGCTCGATCTCGAGCGCAACTTCGTCGACCGCTACAACCACGAGCTCATCGACATCAGCCGTATTCACCCCGAAGCCATGCAGTCGCACGTGCAGCACCTCGAGACGCTCCTCGAGCGGCACGTCGCCGAGACCGCGAGCTCCTGGGCCGCCGAGATCGCCGCGGACCTGCGCACCTTCCTGCCCAAGTTCTGGGTGGTGAAACCCAAGGCGGCTTCCATCGATTCGCTCATCGAGAACCTGCGGCGCGCGGCCTAAAGGCGCGAGAGTCAATGGCCGACAGGAACCTGCAGTTTCTCGATATCCCGCGCGCCGAGCCGCCCAAGAGCGCGGCGGAGCTGCGGGTGCGCCACTTCCGCGAGATCTACGCGCCCTACGACGCCGCCGGCGCGGCGCAGCAGGCTGGCCGCTGCCTCGCCTGCGGCAATCCCTTCTGCGAATGGAAGTGCCCGGTTCACAACTACATCCCCAACTGGCTGAAGCTCATCGAGGAGGGGAATCTGTTCGAGGCCGCCGAGCTCTCGCACAAGACCAACTCGCTCCCCGAAGTGTGCGGGCGCATCTGCCCGCAGGACCGGCTGTGCGAGGGCGCGTGCACGCTCAACGACGGGCTGGGGGCGGTCACGATCGGCTCGATCGAGAAATACATCACCGACGAGGCGCTGAAACGCGGCTGGAAGCCCGACATGTCGAACGTGCGCGCGAGCGGCAAGCGCGTCGCGGTCGTCGGCGCGGGTCCCGCCGGCCTCGGCTGCGCCGATATCCTGGTGCGCAACGGCGTGGCGCCGGTGGTGTTCGACCGCCATCCGCGCATCGGGGGACTGCTCACCTTCGGGATCCCGCCCTTCAAGCTCGACAAGGACGTGGTGGAGAAGCGCCGCGAGATCATGGAAGGCATGGGAGTGGAGTTCCGGCTGAGCTGCGAGGTGGGGAGCGACGTGCCGTTCGAGCATCTGCTCGGCAACTTCGACGCGGTGTTTCTCGGCATGGGAACCTATCAGTACGTGCAGGGCGGATTTCCGGGCGAGGATCTGTCCGGCGTCCACGAGGCGCTGCCGTTCCTGATCTCCAACATCCGCCACGAGCTCGGGTTCCCCGACGCGGCGCGCACGCTCATCAGCATGGCGGGCAAGCGCGTCATGGTGCTGGGCGGCGGTGACACGGCCATGGATTGCAACCGCACCGCGATCCGCCAGGGCGCGGACTCGGTCACCTGCACCTATCGTCGCGACGAGGGCAACATGCCCGGCTCGCGGCGCGACTACAAGAACAGCCGCGAGGAGGGCGTCGAGTTCCTCTTCAACCGCCAGCCGATCGAGATCGTAGGCAGCGAGCACGTGGAGGGCGTGAAGCTGGTGCGTACCGAGCTCGGCGCCCCGGACGCGCGCGGGCGGCGCCTGCCGCAGCCGATCGCCGGCTCCGAGCAGATCGTGCCGGCGGATGCGGTCATCGTCGCGTTCGGCTTCCTGCCGAGCCCGCCGCCGTGGCTCGGCACACACGACATCCGCCTGCACGACGGCGGCCGCGTGCGCGTGTCAGGCGCGCAGGCGCGACCCTATCAGACCACCAACACGCGGGTGTTCGCCGGCGGGGACATGGTGCGCGGCTCGGACCTGGTGGTGACCGCGGTGTTCGAGGGCCGCGAGGCGGCGCGCGGGATCCTCGACTACCTGGGAGTTGGTTGAAAAAAAAGGTTCTTCTCCCATCTTCGGGGAGTGAGGGATAGATGAGGCGAACGGCCACCACTGCTAGCTTTGGTGTTGTCACGCATCAGAGCAGGCAGGAGGGCGACCGTTGGCCCCGAGTGAGTGTATTTCCGCCCTGGGGGGCTGGGAAGGTTTTGAGGTCTGCGAGTGGCGGCAGGAACGGCGAGGCACCCAGAGCTGGTGCGTGCTGCGGCTGCGACGGGATCGATCCCGGGTCGCCTACTGCAGCGGCTGCTGGCGCGAGGCGCCGGCCATCCATGACGTCGAGTGGCGCACGGTGCGGGACTTGCCGCTCTTTGAGCACGCCGTAGAGCTTCAGGTGCCGCGCTTGCGCGTAGCGTGCACGCGCTGCGGGCCGAAGCTGGAACTGCTTCCCTGGCTCGAGCCGTATGCGCGGGTGACGCAGCGCCTCGCCGAGAGCGTTTCGCGGCTGTGCGCGGTGATGTCGATCCGGCACGTGGCGCAGTACTTTGGCCTCAACTGGAAGACGGTCAAGGAGATCGACAAGCGGCTGCTGGAGCGACGGCTGGGGCCTATAGACCTCGGCGGCGTCACGGTAATCGGGATGGACGAGTTCGCCATCCAGCGCGGCCACCGCTATGCCACCGTGGTGATCGAGCCCGCCCGCAAGCGGGTGCTGTGGGTCGGGCGGGGCCGCTCGCGCGAGGAGATTCGCCCGTTTTTCGGGCTGCTGGGCCCTGAGGGATGCGCCGCCTTGAAGGCGGTGGTGATGGACATGAACAGCGCCTATGAGCAGGAAGTTCGCGCACACGCTCCCCAGGCGCAGATCGTCTACGACCTCTTCCACGTGGTGGCCAAGTACGGCCGGGAAGTCATCGATCGCGTGCGGGTCGATGAGGCCAACCGCCTGCGCGATGACCGGCGAGCGCGGCGCCTGGTGAAGGGCTCGCGCTGGCTGCTGCTGAGGAACCGGGAGAACGTCACCAACGAGGCCGACCAGGTGCGCTTGAGTGAACTGCTCGACGCCAACCGGGCGCTGCTGACGGTCTACGTCCTTAAGGACGACCTCAAGGAGCTGTGGGACTACCGCCACGAGGGCTACGCGCGGCGCTTCTGGTCCGGCTGGTACCGTCGCGCCATGCGCAGCGGCATCGAACCGCTGAAGGCCTTCGCCAGAAAGCTGCGGAACTACCTGCCGGGTCTGCTGGCCCACTGCCGCTACCCGCTACACACCAGTCTGCTGGAAGGCATCAACAACAAGATCAAGGTGATCAAGCGTATGGCCTACGGTTTTCGCGATGACAACTACTTCTTCCTCAAGATCCGGGCCGCATTCCCCGGAATTGGGTGAAGAACCAAAAAAAGCCCCGCTCGTCAGAGCGGGGCTGTCAGTTTCAATGCGTCGAGTGATTCGGTAGGTCGCTGTCAGCTCGTCCGGGGCGCGCACTGTTGCGGCTTCATTCAAAGCCGCGTGGCGCACCGGCATGTCGCGTCATCACGAGCATCTAATCTTTCCGGCTGAAACGTTGGAGCGAGGCTCCGGCTTCTAATCGCGAGGCCCGCGTGTCCATGCACGCGCTGTGTCGTTCCTGACAGTGGCTGCAAAGGAGCTGCTGTCTTACCCGTGCCCGCGTCGATCCCCGAGTTCTATCGTTGCTCAATCCTCCGACGGTCGTTTGCTTGCATCACATCCGCAAAGCTTACCCTCAAGGTAGGGGTCTAAAACCCTTTGCAGACGGCATCTTCCGTGGGGAAATTATACTGGTTCGAGTGCAAAAAGCCATGTGGTTATTTGCCGACAGCCGGGGGGCCGCTTCAGCGGGCGAGACGCACCGAAAACCGTACACCGGCGTTCCCCGGCAGGTCCTGCGCGGCCGCCCCGCCGCTATGAAATTCGGCGATGAGGCGCACGATATAGAGCCCGAGGCCGAAGTGCGGCCGGCTGTCCGACCCGGTGCGCGACTGCCATAGGGACTCGAACAGCCTCCCTGCGGCCTCAGCCGGCAGCGGGGGCCCGGGGTTGTCCACCTCGAGGACTGCGGCCTGCGGTTCCGTCCGCAGCCGCACCGTTATGGTGGCCCCGGGCGGGGAGAAGTCGACGGCGTTCTCGATGAGCTTGTCGAGCATCTGCACGATGAGATCGGCAGCCCCCTCGATGACCACCGGCTCGCCGGGCAGCTCGGTGGCAAAGCCGTACGGGCGGAAGGCCCCGCGATAGGCCGCCACGGTCGATTCGATGAGCGGCACGAGGTCGAAGCGGCTGCGTTCGGCGGTGCCGATCGCCTCCTCCACCCGGCTCGCGGCGCCCATCGCGACGAGGATCGCATTCAGGCGTTCGCTCCCCTGGCGGGCGCGCTCGAGGTAGGCGCGGGCCGCGGCCGGCACCTGCTCGGCCTCCAGGTTCTCGAGAGAGGAGCGCACGATCGTGAGGGGCGTACGGATCTCGTGCGCGAGCTTTCCCGCGAGCGTGCGCAGGTAGCCGGTGTACTCGTTGAGCCGGCCGAGCAGCGTGGAAAAGCCGCGCGCCACGTCGCCGAGCTCATCGCGCGCGCCGGTGTCCGGGAAACTGGTGTTGAGGCCCTCGCGGGTGAGCGCCGACTCGCTCGCCTGGCGCAGCCGCGACAGCCGCAGCGCCAGCCACGCGGCGAAGCTGAACATGGCGATGACCACCACCGCAGAGGTCGCCAGTGTGAGGTTCAGCATGCGGGTGAGCGCACGGTCACGCAGCCGGATCCAGCGGTCCGCGGTCTGCGTCACCTCGAGCGTGCCGATGACGGCGCGATGGTCGCGGTCAGTGATCTGTGCCTGCGCCTCGATCGGCGGGTGGCCTCCGGGCCGGTCGACGAAGCGCCGGTACAGGCGCGCGAGCAAGGGCGGCGCGGGACCGAGCACCGCCACCTGGGCCAGCGCGTCGACGCGCGAGAGTACCTGCCCGTCGGGGGTGAGGACCGTGAGCTTCAATCCCGGCTGGCTGAACTGCGCAAGATAGGTGGTGAGCTCGGGGGAGGCCATGATCAGCCGCCCGATGGTATGCAGGTCGTCGGGGTGCAGGCTCCCGTAGCTCAGCGGGGCGGCGCCACGCTGGTCGCGGTCGTCGACCAGCACCCCGAACCCCTCGCCCAGCATCGACAGCGGCACCCGCAGCTCGAGCCGATAGCCTGCGGGACTCAGCTGCCAGGCGCCGCGGATACGCGGGTCGAGTCGCGCCAGCTGCTGGCCGTACTCACCCTGCTCGATGTAGCGCGCCGTGACCGCACCTGGCCCGGTGGCGGCGAAGAACACCTGGCGCTGATTGCCATCCGGGTCCTGGAAGGCAAGCCAGACGCGATCGCCGATGCCGGCCGCATCGAGCGGATTGGCCCCGGGAGCATCGAACACCGGATGCGCATCGTGTACGTCGATCAGCAGATACAGCACGCGGTCGTAGACCCCGGTGAGCACGCCGAAGCGATGCTGCGCGTCCCTGGCGTACCAGGCCCAGGCCGCCGCGTCGCGCGGCCAGTCATCGAAGTAGCCGTCGACGAGCGGCGCGGCGGTGAGCGCCAGAGGTTTCAGGTCATAGACGCCGGCTTTGGGCGCGGGTCCCGGGGAGGCCGCGCCCGCCGCCTCGCGATACAGGAGGTCGACCCGACCCTGGAGCGATGCCGCGAGAGTGTCGGCCACCGATTCGAGGGAGGTCTGCTCGCCCTCGCGCAGCGCCGTCTCCATCTCGCGCGCGTAGCGGCACCCGGCCCACGGCAGCACCAGCGTGAGCAGGCCGAGAAGCAGCAGCTTCAGTCGCAGCGACATGGAGCTTCAGTGCGCTACTCGACCCAGCGGTAGCCCATGCCGTACACGGTCTGCACCGCGTCGAACTTCGGATCGACACCCTGGAATTTGCGCCGGATGCGCTTCACGTGCGAGGTGATGGTGTTGTCGTCGAGCACCACGTTGGCGGCGTCCATGAGCTGCTGGCGGTTCTTCACGTGGCCCGGATGCCGGGCCAGCGCGTGCACGATCCAGAACTCGGTGAGCGACAGCAGCACGACCTTGCCGTCCCACTGCACCTGCATGCGCTCGGCGTCGAGGCGTGAGCGGGCCGCGGCGGATGATCTGCATCCCCACCCTGCGGCTTGCGCAGCGCATCGACGCGGCGGAACAGCGCGTTCACCCGCGCGATCAGGTGCGCCAGGCTCAGATCCTTGGTCAGGAAATCGTCCGCCCCGAGACGCAGCCCCGACACCGCGTCCAGCTCGCTGTCGCGCGCGGTGAGAAAGATGATCGGCAGCTCCGCCGACAGCGCGCGCAGCTCGCGGCACAGCTCGAATCCGCCCTCCGGCTCGTCCTCGAGCGAGATGTCGATGACCGCGAGATCCGGCAGACGCGCCGTGAACGCCGCCATCGCCTGCGCGCGGTTGCGCGTAGCTGCGTACCGCGTAGCCCTCGCGCGTGAAGGCCGCCGCGTAGTTGTCGCGGATGGCCGGCTTCGTCCTCCACGATGGCGATCAGGCGCTTCATCCGGCTGACAGGCTACCGCCCCGGCCGGGCAGGTGAAAGCACGGCGATCACCGTTTGCATCACGGCGCGCACGCGCGACGCGCCACTTTCCGCCACGATTCGCCGGCGGCCTGCCCGATTGGCGCCGCCACGGCGCGAGCGCGGTGCGGCGCAATACTCCCATGAACGCGCCGCGCAACGGGGAACATCGCCACGCTCCGCCCGCCTCGCGCTGGAACGCGCTCGTCAACTGGCTGGCGCTCCTGATGTTGCTCGCTGCCGGTGTCGTCTGGCCGCCGGGGTGAAGGGTCGGGCTCCTCGCCGCGGCGAACGTTGAGCGGGCCGCGCGACCGTGCTAGGTTCTCGGCTTCACCGCGCAGGATGCGCGGTGTTGCCTCACCAGGAGCAGTCGCCAAGCCAGAAAAACCAAAGTGCCGCGACGCAGCCGCCCCTCGCTACCGCCGCGCTGCGCCCATCCGGGGAGAGACCATGTTCACGCAAGTGATAGACCCGCTCAACAACCTGACGCTCACCTGCCTGGTGGCGCTGATCCCCGTGGTATCGCTCCTGGTCATGCTGGCGGTGTTTCGCTGGCCTGCCTGGCTCGCGACGCTCATCGGCTCGATCATCACCTTCGTGCTCGCGGCGTGGCTGTGGAGGATGCCGTTCAGCGACGGCTCGCATGCCTACGCCTACGGCGCCGCGACCGGCGTATGGAGCGTCGACTGGATTACGTTCTGGGGCATGGTGCTGTTCAACACGCTCGGAGTGAGCGGGCTGTTCGAGAGCTTCCGCCGCTGGCTGATCTCGCAGGGAACGATGGACGTGCGCGTGCAGACGATGCTGTTCGCCTGGGCGTTCGGCGCGCTGCTCGAGGGACTGGTGGGTTTCGGCTATCCGTGGGCGGTGGTGGCGCCGATCCTGATCTCGATCGGCATCTCCGATCTCAATGCGATCCGCGTCGCCGCGATCGCCAACAACGCGCCGGTGTCCTTCGGCGCGCTCGGCGCACCGATCATCGCGCTCGCGGCCGTGACTGGCTATCCGCTCCTTGGGTTGTCCGGCTCGGTCGGCACCATCGTCGCGGTGCTGGCGCTGCTGCCGCCGTGGGTGCTCTTGTACCTGGTCTCCGGCAAGGAGGGCATGAAGGGCGGGTGGCCGCTCGCGGTGGTGGGCTCGCTCGCCTACATCGCCGGCCAGTATCCGGTCGCGGTGTATCTCGGGCCCTATCTACCCGACGTGACCGGCTCGATCGTGTGCTTCATCGCGCTCCTGATCCTCCTCAAGGTGTGGAAACCGAAGACGGTGCTCGGCTATGGCGGCGTGCCGGTCGATGCCGCGGCGGCGCGGCAGCACCTGGGCCAGGCACTCAAGCCCGCCGAGGTGGCGCAGGCGTGGATGCCGTTCGCGGTGCTGCTCATCGTGGTCGCTGCGTGGACCGGCCCCTGGTCCCATCTGCCCAAGGTGAGCTGGTTCAAGGCCACCGCGGTCGCGTGCTCGGCGCTCGCCGCGAGCTGCCCGGCCAAAGGCAACGTGACGGCGGTCTTCAACTTCGCCCCCTACGTCGGCGGCAGCGCGATACTCGCTTCCTGGATCATCGTGCTGGTGCTGCTGCTTGCGATGGGCAAGCTCAAGGGCGCGCAGATCGGCGAGATCTTCCGCCGCAGCTTCCACCAGATGTGGGGCGCGTGCCTCGTCGGGGTCTTCATCTTCGGACTCGCCTACGTCTTCAACTACTCGGGGATGGCGGCTTCGCTCGCCAAGGGCTTCGCGAGCTTCGGCACCGCGTTCATCATCGTGGCGCCCATCCTCGGCTTCATCGGCGTGGCGCTCTCGGGCTCCAACACCTCGACCAACGCGATGTTCGGCAAGTTCCAGGCGCTGGTGGGCGCGCAGCTCGGCATGCCGCCGCTGCTGCTGCCGTCGCTCAATTCCGTCGGCGCCGAGATCGGCAAGCCGGTGGCGCCGCAGACCGCGAGCGTCGGCGTCTCCACCAGCAAGTTCGTGCGCAAGGAGGGGGATGTCATCCGCCACAACATGGGCTGGACGTTCATCCTGCTCGCCTACCTCATCGTCATCGCGATCCTCGCGTACCTGGTGCGGCCGGCCGCGATGATGCTGCACGGCAGCGGATAGCAGGCAGCGCCGGCTAGAACGCGTTATGCCCGGTCAGCTCGCGCCCGATGCTGAGCTGATGGATGGTCTCGGTGCCCTCGTAGGTGATGACGCTCTCGAGGTTGAGCATGTGGCGGATCGGGGCGTATTCGGCACTGATCCCTGAGCCGCCGAGCATGTCGCGGCAGTCGCGCGCGATATCGAGCGCCATGCGGCAGTTGTTCCACTTGGCGAGCGATACGTGCGCGGGTTGCATGGCGCCGGCATCCTTCAGCCGCCCGAGCTGCAGCGCGAGCAGCTGTGCGGTGGTGATGCGGCGGGCCATGTCGGCAAGGCGTACCTGGATGGTCTGGTTGTGCGCGAGCGGGCGGCCGAAGAGCTCCCGCGTGCCGGTGTAGTCCAGCACCTGCCTGAGGCACGCCTGTGCAGCACCGATCACTCCCCAGGCGATGCCATAGCGGGCCTGAGTGAGACAGGACAGCGGGCCCTTCAGGCCGAGCACCCCGGGCAGCACGCGCTCCTCCGGCACGATCACGTTGTCGAAGTAGAGCGCCGCGGTTACCGAGGCCCGCAGCGAGAACTTGTGCTGGATCTCCGGCGCCGAGAACCCGCTCGAGCCTCTCTCGACGATGAAGCCGCGGATGCCCTCGGGCGTCATCGCCCAGACCACCGCGAGGTCGGCGATCGCTCCGTTGGTGATCCACATCTTCGAGCCGTTCAACACCCACTCGCTGCCGCGCCGTTTGGCGTGGGTCTTCATGTTGGCCGGATCCGAGCCGCCGTGCGACTCGGTCAGTCCGAAGCAGCCGACCAGCTCCCCGCGCGCCATGCGGGGCAGATAACGCGTCTTCTGCGTCTTCCGAGCCGAAGGCCCAGATCGGGTACATGCACAGCGAGGACTGCACCGAGACGAAGCTGCGGATACCGGAGTCTCCGCGCTCGAGCTCCTGGCAGATGAGCCCGTAACAGATCGCATTGAGCCCCGCGCAGTCGTAGCCCTCAAGGGATGAGCCGAGCAGTCCCAGGGAGGCGAGCTTCGGAATCAACTCCGTCGGGAAGCGGTGCTCCTCGAAGCAGCCCTGGATCACGGGCAGCACCTCGGTATCCGTAAGGCGCGCCACCGAGTCCTGCACCAGCCGTTCTTCCTCGGTGAGTGCGGCGCGCACGCCGTACAGGTCGAGCGGGTCGAGGGTGGACGCGTTGCGCGTTTCGGCGGCCTTGGCCACGGGGGGGGTTCTCCTTGGTGCGCGTCGGGGCGCGTATCGTATCCTAGAAGACCGGCGGTGATTCCTTGCAGCGGCGGGGGTAAGCACATGAAGATTCCCGAGATTCTCATGGTCGAGACCGTGCACCAGCCCGGGAGCCTCGCCAGGGTGCTGCAGGTGATCGCCGATGCGGGCCTCACGATCGAGCACCTGACGGCGCTGCGCCGCCAGGAGGGCAGGACGCTCTGGGAGGTCACCGTCGACATGGACGAGGAGGCCGACCGCGGCCTCTACGATCGCATCGGGGCGCTGCCCAACGCGCGCTTCGTCGGCAAGTCCGACCGGGTGTTCAACCGCCATCGCGGCGGCAAGATCCGCACCGTGGCGAGCCTGCCGATCACCACGCGGCAGATGCTGCGCGACATCTACACCCCGGGCGTGGCGCGCGTGTGTCTCGCGATCCGCGACGATCCCGCAAGCGGCGCATGACTTCACCGCGCTCGATCGCACGGTCGCGATCGTCACCAACGGCACCGCGGTGCTCGGGCTCGGCAACATCGGCCCGCTCGCGGGGCTGCCGGTCATGGAGGGCAAGGCGGCGCTGTTCGCCGATCTGGTCGGCATCAACGGCGTGCCGATCCTCATCCGCGAGACCCACCCCGAGCGGGTGGTGCCGATCATCATGGGCATCGAGATGTCGTTCGGCGCGATCCAGCTCGAGGACTTCGCGGCCCCGGAGTGCTTCGAGATCGAGCGCGAGCTGCGCCAGCGCCTGCAGAAGCCGGTGCTGCACGACGATCAGCACGGCACGGCGGTGGTGACGCTCGCGGCGCTCATCAACGGCGCCCGCAATGCGCACCTCGAGCTGCGCACGAGCGTCGTAGGGCAGATCGGGCTCGGCGCCGCCGGCTTCGGGATCGTGCGGCTGCTGCAGGCCTACGGTGTCGGGGACATCATCGGCACCGACCGTAACCCGCAGGCGGTGGCGCGCCTCACCGCGGTGGGCGGCGAAGGCTGCACGCTCGAGCAGCTCATGCAGCGCGCCGACATCGTGATCGCCACGACGGGGGTCAAGGGGCTCATCAGACCCGAGTGGGTGCGGCCGGGCCAGGTGATCCTCGCGCTGTCCAACCCGGACCCGGAGATCGAGCCCCTGCTCGCGCGCGAGCGCGGCGCGGCGTTTGCCGCCGACGGCAAGGGCATCAACAACGTGCTCGCCTTCCCGGGGCTCTTCAAGGGCGCGCTCGAGGCGCGGGCGCGCGCGTTCTCCGATGCCATGCTGATGGCCGCGGCCGATACCCTGGCGCAGCTCGCGCGCGGGGATGAGCTCGTGCCGGATCCGCTGGACAAGGAGGTACACGCCAAGGTGACAGAGGCCGTGCGCCTGGCGGCCGGCGGGCCGGTCAGTACGGGGGGCTGAAGCGGCGCTGGCTCACGCGGCCATCAGGCCGCGGAGCTTGCCCAGAGCGCTCGACTCGATCTGCCGGATGCGCTCGGCCGAGACACCGTACTTGTCGGCGAGCTCGTGCAGGGTCGCCTTGCCGTCGGACATCCAGCGACGCTGAACGATGTCGCGGCTGCGTGCATCCAGGCGCCCGAGCGCGCCCTGCAGCCGCTCGCTCGCGTCCTCGGCGCTCTCCGCGCTCTCGACGTGCTCGGCCGGGTCCGCATCCGGGGCCGGCAGGTAGGCTGCCGGGCTGTAGGTCTCTTCGTCGTCGGCGTCCGGCGCCGGATCGAACGACATGTCGCGCGCCGCGAGGCGCTTTTCCATCTCGGTGACTTCGCCCGGGGTCACGCCCAGGTCGCGAGCCACCGCGGCGGTCTCCTCGGCCGAGAGCCAGGTCAGGTTCTTCTTCAGGCGCCGCAGGTTGAAGAACAGCTTGCGCTGCGCCTTGGTGGTGGCGATCTTCACCAGCCGCCAGTTGCGCAGCACGTACTCGTGGATCTCCGCGCGGATCCAGTGGACCGCGAAGGACACGAGGCGCACGTTGAGGGACGGGTCGAAGCGCTTGACCGCCTTCATCAGACCGACGTTGCCTTCCTGGATCAGGTCCTGGACCGGCAGGCCGTAGCCGCTGTAGCCGCGGGCGATGTGCACCACGAATCGCAGGTGCGACAGCACCAGCTCCCGGGCAGCTGCCAGGTCGTTACTGGAGCGGAATTGCTCGGCGAGCCGGCGCTCCTCTTCGCGAGAGAGCACCGGTATGCGGCTCACCCGCGCGAGGTATGCGTCGAGACTCCCGAGCGGGCCGGCGAGTGTCTGATCGCCGGGGCGGGCGACCAATGCGGTACCTGAGGTCATCGGATCTCCCGTAGGCTGGTTGGGCATTCTAGCAGTCACCCGTTTAGAGTGCTAAAGGCAGGGGGAGTTCAATCCAAGGCTGGCCTGTTTGGCCTTTGCGAACAATAGCTTAGGTCTGCCGTGAAGGTCCGCGTATCTCCCTTCCGAGGGGGGCGCGCGAAGCCATAGGGGGTGCCAGAATCGCGCTCGTGGAAACTCAAGCGCTACTACTGTCGCGGCTGCAGTTCGCCTTCACCATCGGCGTCCATATCATCTTTCCGGCGTTCAGCATCGGGCTCTCGGCCTTCGTCGCGACGCTTCTGGTGCTGTGGCGGCGGACCGGCTCCGAGCACTTCCACCGCCTGGCTCGCTTCTGGACCCGGATCTTCGCCGTGTCCTTCGCCATGGGGGTGGTCTCAGGCATCCCCCTGTCTTACGAGTTCGGCACGAACTGGAGCCGTTTCTCGGAAGTCGCCGGCAACGTCATTGGACCCCTGGTCGGCTACGAAGTGCTGATGGCGTTCTTTCTCGAGGCCACGTTTCTCGGGGTCATGCTCTTCGGCTGGCGGCGGGTGCCGCCCTGGCTGCACGTGACGAGCGCGATCCTGGTGGCGCTCGGCACGGCGATTTCGGGTTTCTGGATCCTTTCCGCCAACAGCTGGATGCAGACGCCGGCCGGCTTCGAGCTGCGCAACGGCGTCGCCTACCCCGTCGACTGGCTGCGAGTGATCTTTAACCCGAGTTTCCCCTATCGCTTCGCGCACATGATGTGCGCGGCCTATCTGACCACCTCGGTGGTCGTGCTGGCGGTTGGCGCCCGCTACCTGCTGCAGGGCAAGTATGCGACCGAGGGCCGCACCATGATGCGCATGGGAGTCGGCATGGTCGCCTTGCTCGGACCCGCACAGCTGCTGCTGGGCGATCAGCACGGTCTGAACACCCTGAAATACCAGCCCGCGAAAGTCGCCGCGATCGAGGCGCACTGGTCGAACGACGGGCCCGCGGAGCTGGTGCTGTTCGGCTGGCCAGACGCCGAGCACGAGCAAAACCGCCTCGCCGTCGGTGTTCCGCACCTCGGCAGTCTCATCCTGACGCACGAGTGGAACGGCCGGGTGCCCGGGCTCAAGGACTTCCCGCGCGATGCGCGCCCGCCGGTGCTGCCGCCCTTCATCGGCTTCCGGCTGATGGTGGGCATCGGACTTGTGCTGATCACGCTCGGCCTGTGCGGGGCGCTCTTGTGGTGGCGGCAGCGGCTGTTTCTGGCCCGCTGGTACCTGCGCGCGGTCTCCTGGGCGTGGCCGCTCGGGTTCATCGCCATCATTGCCGGCTGGGTTACGACCGAGACCGGGCGCCAGCCTTACGTCATCTACGGGGTCCTGCGCACCGCCCAAGCGGTCTCGCCGGTCGCCGCCGGCACCGTGGCCGTGTCGCTCGCATTGTTCGTGCTCGTCTATCTCACCGTGTTCTCGATGGGAGTGCACTACATCCACAAGCTCATCAACCGCGGACCCGAAGCCCCGACACTGGCGGCGCCGCCGCTGCCCGAAGGCCTGCCGAACCGGCCGCTGTCGCTCGCCGACCCGCCCGCGGTGCGCGACCCGGGCCACTGAAGATGGGCGCGGGACTCACGGGCGCGGCCTACTGGCTGCCGCTCCTCAGCGCGGGGTTCATCGCGCTCGCGGTCGCGATGTACGTGGTGCTCGATGGCTTCGATCTCGGCATCGGGATCCTGTTCCCTCGCTTTCCGTCCGAGACCGAGCGCGACCAGATGATGAACTCGATCGCGCCGTTCTGGGACGGGAACGAGACCTGGCTGGTACTCGGCGGCACGCTGCTTTTCGTGGCGTTCCCGCTCGCCTATGCCGTGATCCTGCCGGCACTCTACGTACCGGTGATCGTGCTGCTGCTCGCGCTGGTGTTCCGCGGTGTGGCCTTCGAGTTCCGCTGGATCGCGAAGCCTCACCATGGCCGCTGGGACCTCGCGTTCGCCGCCGGATCGACCGTTGCCGCATTCTCGCAGGGCCTGATCCTGGGCGGCCTGCTGGCAGGGATCCCGCTGCGCGACGGCCGGTTCGCGGGCGGCGCGCTCGCCTGGCTCACGCCTTTCAGCCTCATGTGCGGCTGTGCATTGGTCGTGGGCTACGCCGCGATCGGCGCCTGCTGGCTGGTGATGAAGACCTCGGGGGAGGTCGAGCAGCGCGCGCGCCGCCACGCGCGAGTGCTGCTCGCGCTGCTCCTTGGCTGCATCGTGCTCGTGAGCGTGTGGAGTCCGCTGCAGTTCGCGCGCATCGCGCAGCGCTGGTTCAGCTGGCCGAATCTTCTCTACCTGTCGCCGGTGCCGGTCGTCACGGGGCTGCTCGCCCTGAGCTGCTGGCGCGGGCTCACCGGC
Source organism: uncultured Gammaproteobacteria bacterium (assembly GCA_963713175.1). Taxonomy (GTDB): domain Bacteria; phylum Pseudomonadota; class Gammaproteobacteria; order Steroidobacterales; family Steroidobacteraceae; genus 13-2-20CM-66-19. The sequence continues at coordinate 82,240 of CAVQKW010000011.1, forward strand.
CGGCACCCGACGCTCGCCTTCTGCAGCGCGGTGGGCCTTTTTTTGGTGGCGTTCGCCGGGCTCATGATCTCGACGCTCCCGTATCTGGTGCCCCCGACGCTCACCCTGTGGCAGGCCGCGGCGGTGCCGCGCACCCAGGCATTCATCCTCTCGGGAATGGCGGTCATGGTGCCGGTGATCCTCGGTTACACCGTGTTCGTCTATCGCACCTTCCGCGGCAAGGTGCTCCCCGGGGAGGGATACCACCAGTAGCTGACAACCGGCCGCCTGAACCATAAGATTGAGAAGGGGGATACCATGATCAGTCTGTTCGCGCTGTGGCTGCCGGTCCTGCTGGCCGCCGTGATCGTGTTCGCGGCGAGCTCGGTGATCCACATGACGCCGCTGTGGCACAGGAGGGACTACCCGAAGATGCCGCGCGAGGCCGAGGTGCTGGACGCTCTGCGGCCGCTCGCGATCCCACCCGGTGACTACTTCATCCCGCTCGCCTCGGGCATGCAGGAGATGCGCACTCCGGAATTCAAGGACAAGCTCGCCAGGGGCCCGGTCGCGCTCATGACCGTGATGCCCAACGGCATGATCTCGATGCGCAGGAGCCTGTCGCAGTGGTTCCTGTTCCTGCTGGTGGTCGGGATCTTCGTCGCCTACATCACCAGCCGCACGCTGGCGGTGGGCACGCCCTACCTCAAGGTCTTTCAGATCGCCGGCGCGAGCGCCTTCGTGTGCTATTCGCTGGCGCTGTGCGAGCTGTCGATCTGGTATCGGCGTGGCTGGACCCTGACACTCAAGTCGTGCCTCGACGGACTGATCTACGCCGCGCTCACCGCCGGCACCTTCGGCTGGCTGTGGCCACGGTGAGCGCGCGGGAAGCGCGTCACGGATCGCCCGCACTTATGACAGCGGGCGACGGGCTAGCGGTGCGGTTGCGGAAAATGCGGATGCCGCGGGCGAAAAACTTCAGAAGTGCATCACGCCCGCATGACATAAGGGCGTGGTCTGATAGACTCGCAAAAAATCGGGCGGGACCGATGAGGCGCGCAGGTCAATGAATCAGGGTCGCGGTTTGAGAACGACGGCAGTGGCGTGCCTGCTGCTCTTCGCCGGTGCGCTTGCCCAGGCGGGCGTGCCTTCCGACATGGTGGTGCGCACCCATCTGCGCTACGCGAACCGCGCCTCGCTCAGCGGGCCGGCGCTGCGCTCCTCGGCCGCGCTGGTGCTCGATACCACCCGTTCGGCAGTGCTCTTTTCGCGCCACTCCGACGTCGCGATGCCGATCGCCTCGATCACCAAGCTCATGACCTCGCTGGTGGTGATGGAGGCCGGTCAACCCCTGGACGAGACGCTCACCGTCACGGCCGATGACCGCGCGCTTCCCAAGGCCTCCTACTCGCGGCTGCTGCCGGGCACGGAGCTCTCGCGCGGCGACCTGATGCATCTGGCGCTCATGGCATCGGAGAATCGCGCCGCGCACGCCCTGGCGCGCAATTATCCGGGTGGCCTCGGGGCCTGCGTGCGGGCCATGAACGCCAAGGCGCGCGAGCTCGGCATGAGCAGCACGCGCTTCGTTGAGCCGACCGGGCTTTCAGACCAGAACGTCGCGAGCGCCGAGGATCTTTCCAAGCTGGTGATCGCGGCCGCCAAAGTCCCGGCGATCCGCGAGTACTCCACCGACACCAGCTACGAGGTGCGTGTCGGGCGTCGGCTGGTCACCTTCCGCAGCACCGATTCGCTCACCTCCAAGGCCGACTGGGACATCGTGGTGCAGAAGACCGGCTACATCTCCCGGGCCGGGCGCTGCCTCGTCATGCAGACCGTGATCGAGGATCGCACCGTGGTGATCGTGCTGCTGAATTCCTACGGCAAGCGCAGCCGCGTCGCCGACGCGCGCCGCATCCGTAAGTGGATGGAGGCCTCCGAGCGCGCCCACCCGACGATGCCCGGCGCGCCGGTGCTGAGCGCCCCGGCGGTCGCCGCCGCGACACCCGCCGCGACCTGAAACCCGAGCCCGCGCCTCACGCCCGCGGCTCGATGCTGCGCAGATGGCGCGCGGCTGAGATCCACGCGCCGAGCCAGCCGAGCCCCGCACCGCCCCCCAGCAGGATGGCGACCTCGGTCGGATCCGGGCCGAGCAGCTGATAGCGACTGCCGTAGAGCCGCGCGAGTGTCATCACCGCCTCCCCGAGCACGGTGACCGCGAGCGCGAGGATTCCCCACGCCAGGAGCGCACCGCCCAGGCCGTAGAGCATCCCGGTGTAGAGAAACGGGCGTCGCACGAAGGAGTTGGAGCCGCCGACCAGCTTGGTCACCTCGATCTCCGCCCGGCGCGACTGGATCTCCAGCCGGATGGTGTTGCCGATCACCGCCAGCACCCCGACACCGAACAGCGCTGCGGCGATCAGCAGCAGCCGTCGCAGCACTTCGAGGATCGCGTTGAAGCGCATGACCCACTCGGAGTCCATCTGCACCAGGTCCACTTCCGGCCAGGCCGTGAAGTAGCCGCGCAGTGCCCCGAGCGCAGCCGCGGAGCTCGATTCCGGCCGCGGCCGCACGTGCAGCACGTGCGGCAGAGGATTCTCCTTCAACGCCGCGAGCGCAGCGCCGAACCCCGAATAGGTGCGGAAGTCCTTCAGCCCCTGGTCCGCGGAGATGAGCGTCACGGCGGCTACATCCCGGCGCTGGCGCGCGGCATCGGCCAGCTGCTGCGCCTTGGCGAGCGGCACGTCGGTCTTCAGGTACACCGACAGATCGATCGCGTTGGCGAAGTTGCCGGTGGCAGCCTGTGCGTTGGTCACCAAGAGGCGCAGGCTCGCCGGCAGCGCCAGCGCGAGCGCGATCACCGTCAACGTGAGCAGCGTCGAGAGCGGGCTGCGCGCGAGGCGCCCGAGCGAACCGAGCAGCGCCTGCAGGTGACCCGTGCCGCCGGCGGTGAAGCTCATCGCGTGGCCACGACGCTCGGCAGGGTGTCGGCGTCACCGCCCTGCAGCTGGCCGTGCTCGAGCGTGATGACGCGCTGGCCGAACTCACGCACGATGTTCAGGTCGTGAGTTGCGACCACCACCGTGACGCCGACGTCCTGGAAGCGGCGGAAGAGCCGCATCACCTCGAGCGACAGGTCGGGGTCCAGGTTCCCGGTCGGCTCGTCGGCGATCAGGAGCGGCGGTTTGCTGACCACCGCGCGGGCGATGCCGACGCGCTGCTGCTCGCCCACCGACAGCTCCTGTGGCAGGGCGCGCTCCTTGCCGAGCAGCCCCACCTGGTCGAGCGCCGCGCGCACGCGCTTGTCGATCTCCTTGAGCGGCGCCGCGGCGACCACCAGCGGCAGCGCGACGTTGTCGAACACCGGCCGGTCGGCGAGCAGCTTGTGATCCTGGAAGACGACGCCGATGCGGCGGCGGAAGGCTGCGATGTGCCGTGGCTTGAGCGCGTGGGTGTTCTTGCCGTTCACGACCACGTTGCCGCGCGTCGGGCGCTCGAGCAGCGCGATGAGCTTCAGCACCGTGCTCTTGCCCGCGCCCGAGCGGCCGGTGAGAAACACCATCTCGCCGTTGTGGATGTTGAAGCTGACGTTGTTCAGCGCCTCGCGGCCGTTGGCGTAGCGCTTGCTCACCCGGTCGAAGACGATCATGGCGCGCGCGTCCCGAGAGGCTCGCCCGGACCCTCGACCAGGGCGGCGGCGAACGCCGCCGCGTCGAATTCGCCGAAATCCTCGGCCGCCTCGCCGATGCCGATGAAGCGGATCGGTATGCCGAGCTTCTGCGCGATGGCGATGACGATGCCGCCCTTGGCCGTGCCGTCGAGCTTGGTGAGCACCAGACCGGTGACGCCGACGGCGCCCGTGAACTGCTCGGCCTGGGCGAGCGCGTTCTGGCCCTGGTTGGCGTCCAGCACCAGCAGCACCTCGTGCGGCGCGGACGGGTCGCTGCGGTAGATCACGCGCCGCACCTTCTTCAGCTCCTCCATCAGGTGCGACTGGCTGTGCAGCCGGCCGGCGGTATCGGCCATCAGCACGTCGCTCCCGCGGGCGCGCGCCGCCTGCAGGGCGTCGAACACCACGGCGCCCGGATCCGCGCCGGGCTGCTGCGCGGCGAAGGCGGCGCCGGAGCGATCGGCCCAGACCTTGAGCTGCTCGATGGCCGCGGCGCGGAAGGTGTCCCCGGCGGCCAGCAACACGCTCTGACCGGCATCCGCGCAGCGCCGCGCGAGCTTGCCGATGGTGGTGGTCTTGCCGGAGCCGTTGACGCCGACGACCAGGATCACGAAGGGCTTGTGGGCCGGGTCGATGACCAGCGGCCGCGCGCAGGGAGCCAGGATCTGCGTGATCGAGGCGCGCAGCGCGGCGATCAGCGCACCGACGTCGGCGAGCTCGTGGCGCGCCACGCGCGCTTCAGGTCCGCAAGGATGTGCTCGGTGGCCTCCACGCCGACGTCTGCCGCGAGGAGGCGCGTCTCCAGCTCCTCGAGGATCTGCGCGTCGATGGCGTGCTCCCGCAGGAGCTCGCCCAGGTCGCGGGTGAGCCAGGAGTTGCCGCGGTTCAGACGCGCGCGCAGGCGGCCGAAGAAGCCCGGACGCGCCTCGGAGGCGGGGCGGGGGTCCTTGTTCTGGCGTCCGAACATAGTCGCCGCCATTGTAGCGGTCGGGTGTCCGACCTGGGGTACGCTTAGGGCGAGAAAGGTGGCCGGTGGCGCACCGCCTGCGGGGAGGCGCGTTGGTATCCAGGCGCGGGAGCGCGAGCGGCAGTCCGGTGGCACGCGGGGCGCGCGCGCGCGTGTTGCGCATCATCGGCGGAACATGGCGTGGCAGGAAGCTGCGTTTTCCCGCGGCCGAATCATCCGTCCGACTCCCGACCGGGTGCGCGAGACGCTGTTCAACTGGCTGGGCGCGCGGGTTGCCGGCGCCCGCTGCCTCGATCTGTTCGCCGGCAGCGGCGCGCTTGGCCTGGAGGCGCTGTCGCGCGGCGCCGCCCACGTCACGTTCGTCGAGAGCAACACCGCGGTGGTGCGCGCGCTGCGTGCACGGCTCACGGAATGGGGCGCGCAGGGTGCAGCCGTCGAGCACGGTGATGCGCAGCGCTTCCTCGCCGGTGAGCCGCAGCCCTTCGACGTCGTGTTCCTGGACCCGCCGTTCGCCGCGCAACTGCTTGCGGGAGCTGCGGCGCTCCTCGAGGAGCGCGGCTGGCTCGCCCCCGGTGCGCTGATTTATGTCGAGTCTGCCGCCCGCAGCCCGCTGCCATTGCTCCCGGCCGGCTGGGCGCCGCTCAGGGCGAAGCAGGCGGGCGAGGTCGGGTATCATCTGCTTCACGCGAGCCGGGGCAAGGGGGCCTGACGCCGCATGAAGATGAACGCCGTCTACCCGGGCACCTTCGACCCGATCACCAACGGGCACCACGATCTGGTGCGGCGCGCGGCGCGACTGTTCGACCGTGTGATCGTCGCCATCGCCGCCAACCCCAACAAGGCGCCGATGTTCACCCTCGACGAGCGCGTCGACCTGGCGCGCCGGGTGCTGCACGACCTGCCGAACGTGGAGGTGATGGGCTACTCGACGCTCACGGTGGAGTTCGCGCGCCTTCACCAGGTGAGCGTCATCGTGCGCGGCCTGCGCGCGGTGTCGGACTTCGAGTTCGAGTTTCAGCTCGCCAACATGAGCCGCCACCTGGAGCGCGACATCGAGACCGTGTTCCTGACGCCGCAGGAGCAGTTCACCTTCATCTCTTCCTCGCTGGTGCGCGAGATCGCCGTGCTGGGGGGCGATGTGGGCAAGTTCGTGCACCCGATCGTGGAAGCGGAGCTGAAGAAGCACCGCCGCGTCTGATGCGTGGCGCCGGGGAGTCCGGCGCCGACTTCGCCGCGGCAGCAGCCCGGCGGCGCCTGGGCAGCCGCGGCAGGCGGATGCGCTCGGCGGGCGCCGGCAGTGTTCCGGCGCGCTTGAGCTCCAGTGCGCGCCACAGGTACCAGGCCGCGGCGCTGCGGTACGGCTTCCAGCGCTCTCCCCAGATTGCGAGCACCTTCGGGTGCGGGAGCTTGCGCAACCCGTAGACCGCGCGGAATCCGCTGCGCACGCCGAAATCATCCACCGGCAGCACGTCCGGCCGCTCGAGGTGGAACATCAGCAGCATCTGCACCGTCCAGCGCCCGATGCCGCGCACCTGCGTGAGGCGCGTGACGATCGCCTCGTCGGTGAGCTCATCGAGCGTACGGCGGTCGGGAACCACCGCCGCGAGAGCTTTGGAGGCGAGGTCCTTGAGGGCCGCGACCTTGGCGGCCGAGAACCCCGCGGCCCGCAGCTGCGCGGCGGGCGCCGCCAGTATCTGCGCCGGGGTGGGAAAGACGCCCGCGCCACACATCGTCACGAATCGCGCGAGGATGGTGTTGGCTGCAGTTCCGTTCAGCTGCTGGTGAGCGATCGCCTGCGCCAGCGTCTGAAAGGGCTCGCAGTCGGCGCGCTGCTCCATGCGCAGCGGCCCGGCCGCGCGAATGAGGCCGCCGAGGACGGCGTCGGCGGCGGTGAGGTGACGAAGGATGTGCTCGCTCATGGGTCGCCGGGGTGGTCCGGTTGTGGGGTTAAGTCTGGCAGGAAGGACAATAGTACGACGAGCGCGCACCCTGGGTCAGAGCGCGCACCGGCGTGCCGCAGCGGCGGCAGGGCTTGCCGGCGCGTTCGTAGACGTACAGGCGCTGGCGGAAGTAGCCCGGCGAGCCGTCGGTCCGCAGGTAATCGCGCAGCGTCGTGCCTCCGGCACGGATCGCCTGCGCCAGCACGGCACGCACCGCGCGCGCGAGCCGTGCGGCTTCCGCGCGCGTGAGGCTGCGCGCCTGGCGCCGCGGCCGCACACGGGCACGGAACAGGGCCTCGCTCGCGTAGATGTTGCCGACGCCGACCACCAGGCGGCTGTTCATGAGGAGCTGTTTCACCGCGAGGCGCCGGCGGCGCGTGATGCGCCACAGATAGTGCGCATCGAAGGCCGCGTCGAACGGCTCCGGGGCGAGGTGCGCGAGCAGCGGATGCGCGAGGGGATCGCCGCGGGTATGGATCAGGCTGCCGAAGCGGCGCGGGTCGTTGAAGCGCAGGGCGGCACCTGAGTCGAGCACCAGGTCAAAGTGATCGTGGAGCAGGCGCGGAGTCTCGGCGGGCACCACCCGCAGGTTCCCCGACATTCCGAGATGCAGGAGCAGCGTTCCGGAGTCGAGCCTCAGGAGCAGGTACTTGGCGCGCCGCGAGACGCTGACGATCTGCCGGCCCGCGAGCTGCGCCGGCAGCCCCGTCGCCACCGGCCAGCGCAGCCGCCGCTGATAGAGCCGCAGCGCGTGGATGCGCTGCCCGGTCGCGTGCGGCTCGAGGCCGCGCCGCGTCGTTTCGACTTCGGGAAGCTCCGGCAAGCGCCAAGGTCAGCGCGGTTACTTGATCTTCGACTCTTTGTAGGCGACGTGCTTGCGCGCCACCGGGTCGAACTTGCGCACCTCGAGCTTGTCGGGGTGCAGGCGCTTGTTCTTGGTGGTCACGTAGAAGTGACCCGTTCCGGCCGAGGACAGCAGCTTGATCTTCTCGCGCATGATTGGCTCTCCCGCTGCACGCCGCCTTAGATCTTGCGACCCTGGGCGCGCAGCTCGGCGACGACCTTGTCGATGCCCTTCTTCTCGATGGTGCGCATGCCGTTGGTCGACAGCCGCAGGCTCACCCAGCGCTTCTCGGTCTCGACCCAGAAACGCTGCGTATGCAGGTTCGGCAGAAAGCGGCGGCGCTTCTTGTTGTTGGCGTGGGAGACGCGGTTACCGACGGCCGGCTTCTTGCCAGTGATCTCGCAGACGCGGGACATACAGACAACCTTGAGATAATTCAGTGACTTAGGAGTGAGCCCAGGGGTCCGGCACCCGCTCCCGGGCCGGGCTTTATACCAGCCCGTGGGCCCGATCTCAAGAAGGACAACCCAGTGCGACCTGTGCACGGGAACGATGTCCCCGAGGCACCGGTCCATTACCAGGGGGTATCGGCTCTCGGGAGAATGCGGACCGGGTATGGGAGGGCCGGGGAGCTGGAGCGTGCGACGGGGCGTCGCGTTCGCCGCAGTCGTCGCGTTACACGTGGGCCTCGTGGTCGCTTTGACCCTGGCGCTCCGCACTCCAGCTCCGTCCTCATCGGCGACAGATTTCGTGAGTTCCCTGGTCTTTCTGCCGGCCCCGCTGCCTCTGGCCGCGCCTGCCAAGGAACGTTCGCAGCCCGCCAACCAGATTACCGCGCCACTGCCAGTCGAACGGCTTAGCGTAGCGATACCGCAGATCGACTTTCCAACCGGTGCGCAACCCTCGATCGACTGGGACGCGGAGGCGCGGCGTGCCGCCGGTGCGGTGACCGCTGCGCCGGCGCAGGTACGGGAATTTGGCCAGATACCGCAGGCCCCCTCCTGGCTGGGGTCGACGCGCGCGGCGTCCGCGCATCAGGCGGGCGATCAATACCGGCTCGAGACCGGCGAATGGGTCATCTGGGTGAGCGACCGTTGCTACATCCTCTCCCAGCCGGCACCGCTCGGCATGCCGGACGTGTTCGCGCACTCGCTCGGGACGCAGATGGCGTGTCAGGCGCCTCCCGGACCGCCGCCGGGGGAGCTTTTCAAGGACCTGCCGGCGTACAAGAAGTATCACCCGCCATAGCATCGGCGCGCCGCGCGCCCTCCCAGGGGCACCGCTCATATCAGATAAGACCCGCTTCGGAAAAGGAAAAGCACCGCCCGTCGCCGATGATGAAGTGATCGAGCACCCGCACGTCGACGAGGCCGAGCGCCTCCTTTTATGAGCAGGTGGCCGTAATGCGAAGGACAGGACCCGGGGAGGGGGTTTTGGCCGCTCGGCGGGCCCTGTGTGCTTCGCATTATTTCGAGGGGGGCGTCAGAGCGAGTCGAGCCAGGCGAGCAGGTTCGGATTGCGCTTCCAACGAGGGGGACCACTGGCTCGCTTGGATCGGTCAACAAGCTCGATGGCACGTCGCTTGGTCTCGAGGTTCGCTCGGGCATAGTGGTTCGTCGTGTCGAGGCTGACGTGCCCGAACCAGCTGCGGATGACCGGCATGTCGGCGCCGGCGGCAACCAGCTCGACACCGACGGTGTGTCGGAACGTGTGCGGGGAGATGTGCTTTTGGCGAAGGGAGGGTAGCTCCTTTGCAGCGGCGCGCACGTACTGAGCGAGCTTGAAGCGGACACCAGCGGCACCCAGCGGCCGGCCGTAGCGATTGACGAACAGAGGTTCGTGATCGGGCCGCGGCTGTCGCTTGAGGAGCGCTGCAAGCAGCGCCGCGGTCTCCGGCCAGAGCGGGCAGAGCCGTTCCTTGCGACCCTTGCCGTAGAGCTTCACGTGAGCAGGGCTTGCGAGCCGAACGCCGCTCGGGCACAGGCTCAGTGCCTCCTGGATGCGCGCCCCGGTGTTGTGCAGGAGCGCGAGCAGGGCGTGATCGCGTTGCCCCTGGAGCGTCGCTCGGTTGGGCTGGCGCAGGATCGCGGCGACCTCTTCGCTGTCGAGGTACTCAAGCGCGGGGTACGGGGCCTTCTTGGTCGGGATGCGCAGAACGGCAGCGCACTGGGCCGCTGCCAGCGGCTCGCGATCAGCGAGGAAGCGATAGAACGACCGCAGCGCCGCGAGCCGGCAGTTGCGGGTGCCGATGCTGTCGCGGCGTTCTGTTTCCACGTGGTTCAGGAACGCGAGCACCTCCTCAGCAGTCAGCTCGGAGAGCCTGAGCGCGGGTACTGAGCGGCCCCGGCGCGCAGCGACGAAGCGCAGGTACAGACGCCAGGTGTCGCGGTAGGACAAGACGGTGTGGCGTGAGCAGTTGCGCTGCTCCGCGAGCCACTCGTGGAAGAAGGCGTGGAGCCAGTACGTCAGCGGCGCCGGCGTCATGACTCGCCTCCCGAGGCGCGCAGCGCCCCAGCGCCCCGCCGCCGGTAGCGCTCGCTGGCCAGTTGCAGCAGCTCCGGGGTGATGTTGAGGTAGGCGAGCGTGGACACGATGTCCTTGTGGCCCAGGTAGGTCGCAAGGTGTGGGAGCCGACTCTGGGCCTCGATGCCTTCGCGGTACCACTGGAGCATCCGATGAGCGACGAACGCGTGGCGCAGGTCATGGACGTGCGGTCCTCGTCTACCTCGGTCGGGTTTAAGGCCAGCGCGGCAGATCACCCGCGTCATGAGCTTATCGATCGTGCCGTAGCTGTACCCTCGTCGGAGTATCGGGTTCCACCACAGTGGCGCCTCCGGCTCGATCGGCGCGCCAGAGGACTGTCGCGCCGCGAGGTAGCGTTGCAACGCCTGGTTTACCCTCGGCGCCAGTGGCAACCGCCTCGACTTAAAGAACTTGGTGTCACGGATCTCGATCATGCCGGCCTGCGTCTCGAGGTCGCTGAGCGTGAGCCGCGCGATCTCCCCGAGCCGCAGCCCTGCGCAGTACGCAAGCGTAAGCATCGCGGTGACCGTGATCGGACGCAGCGGCGCACGCTGTGACGGGAACGTGCGCGCCGCGGCGAACAAGCGCGCGACCTCCGTTTCCGTAAAGACGTGGGGTTTGCGCTCCTCCTGCAACACCCGGCGCTGCAGCCCCATGCTGATCGACAGGATCGGCGTGGCCGGGTCTAGCCGATGCCGCGCCTGGGATAAAGTCCTCCCACACTGCTGCACGCGAAGCTCGTGTCGCACACCCCGGCATGAGCGGCGCCACGCCTCAAGCAGCGCCGGCAGCGGCTCAGCCGCGAGCTCCGGCCGGCGCTGCAGGAACCGATCCAAGCGCCGCAGATCGCGTGCTTTGACCTCGTACCGATACCCGAGCGAGCGCATCCGCGCGATGTGCTCCCGCATGAGCGGGCCGAGTTCGCTCCCCCACTCCGGCAGGGGACGCAGCCTTCCCAGCGCGCTCAGATAGTCATCCTTGAGGAGCGCGTGGACGATCGGCGTCAGGGCGCGCCCATATTGACCCCGAAGCGCCGCGAACGGATTGGAGCCATCGGCGCGCGCGCTTTTCCAGTCGAGGTAGCGCGCGATCAGCGCTGCGCGCTGTACGACGTTCGCCAGCGGCGAGCGGACCGCGTCGCGCTTGAGCCAGGCGCGCAGCGTCTCGATGGAGAGCGCTCCGCCAGCGCCCGTTCGTTCCAGAGCGAACGCCCGGAACGCCCGCAAGGGCCCGCCGTAGGAGTACCGCGAGAGGCGCCCGATCGCGAGCCTGTCCAAGAACCGATGGATGTCGTCGCCCGTCATGGCCGCACTCCGGTTGGGAGATCTAGCGCAACGAGTCGCAGATCCTCGGTGGCCAACTTGAGGTACGGCGCCGTCGATCGCTCGGAGCGATGCCCGAGCACGTCCCCGATCACTTTGAGTGGCACCCCGCCGCGCAGCAGGCTGACGGCTCTCGCGTGACGCAACGCATGCGGACCGCGCTTGCCGGTCGGCAGGACGCCGACGGCCGCGAGCCGCCGCGTGACGATGCCGTGCAAGGGCGTGACGCTGCTTAGCCCCCGGTGAGGCGCCTGGGCACGCAGGAACACGGCGCGGGCCGTCGTTGCCGGCCGGCCGTACCGCAGATAATCGAGCAGCGCGTTCGCCGGAGCGCGCAGCAGCGGCAGCTCCGAGTACGCACCAGTCTTGGTGTGCCGGATTCGCAACCGCTCGTGCCGCCAGTCGATATCCGACAGCTGCAGCGCCCTGATCTCTCCGGCGCGCAAGCCATAGGTGGTGAGCAACATCCAGATCGCGTAGTCACGCCGACCGAGCGAGGATCGATCCTGCTTGAGGGCTTTGAGCGCGCGCTGCACATCCTCGGGTCGGATCGCCGAGGGGATACCCTCCAAGGCGTAGATCGGGGGTCCGGTGATCGCGCCTGACAGATCCACCGGCATGCGGCCGCTGCGGTGTAAATGCCGAAGCACCCCGCGGAGCTTACTGGCTATCTCGGCGATACTGGTCCGGCGCTTGCCGCAGCTGCGCCAGGCGAGATATGCGTCGAGATCAACGACTGACAACGTGGCCACGGTCTTATCGTGCTCGCGCATCCAGCGCAGCAGCCGAAGCGCCTCAGCACAACTGCTCCGACGCAGACTTGTCGACAGACCACGCAGCTCCCTCATCCACGCATCATAGGCAGCGACGATCTCGCGATCGGCGATCTCGTGTGGGGCCGTCGGCAGCACCTCCGGCGGCCACTCGCCGCGTATCACCCGCAGCAGCATCTTGATCGCTGCCCGGTGCATGCGGCGGAACTGCTTCGGGTAGGGTCGCCGCGAGCCCTTCAGGCGCCGCGAGTCCAGATACCGATCCAGGTCGGCCGACCTGACCTCCTCGACACTCTGGCCTCGGTGCTCGAGGTACCGCAGGAACGATCTTGCCGCGTACGGGTACCCAAACTGAGCACACTTGCCGTAGCGCTCCTCGCGCAGGTGGATCCGCAGCTTCTCCAGCAACGGTTCAAATTGGGGCTCATCAAATCGGGACATGACGGTCTCCTTGGGGTTTGGACCCAAGCACCGTATGCCCTCACAGCGCAGATCGAAGCGTAGTGGACGCGGCGGGAGTAAGCCCCACCGGAGAGGCCAGCGAGACCCTCTACGTAGGCTTCCAGAACGTGATGATGGCGCCTCCCGCGATCACCAATGCCCCGCCGACGTAGATCGGTAGGTTCGGCAGCGCTCGGAAGGCAACGAAGTTAATGATCTGCCAAATCACAAACAGGGTCGCAATGTAGAGTCCAACCACGCGACCGAACTCGAGCGGCGCCAGGTTGAGCGCTGATCCATAGCCGAGCAGCAGTGCTGCACCGGCGAGGAATAACCCTATCCGAACAGAGCCCGCGTGATCGTAAATCGCCATCCGGACCACCGCGTCACCGCTCGCCTCGAGCGTGGTTGCGACGATCAAGAAGATCAATGGAGGCACGCCTTGCAGCGTCTTGATCATGTTTCCGCCTTGATTTCTTCGGCGTCATAAGCCTATCAGAGACAACGTTCCTGACCGGCCAAGAGACTCACGCCTGCGGATCCTCTGGACCCCGACCCAGGTAAATAATGCGAAGCAAAAGGGGTTCGATTGGCCGCAAATTACGGATAGAGGCGGCGTCCTTCGCATTACGGCCACCTGCTCATAAATCAAGTAATGGCAAGCTTGCCATTACTCCTTCAGCCGCCGCGTGATGAGCTCGTCCGCGTGGCTTGGCTCGAGGACGCCGGAGGGATGGTTGTGGGCGAAGATGACCGCCGCCGCGTTGTGCAGCAGCGTCTGCCGCAGCACCTCGCGCGGGTGCACGCCGGCGCGGTCGATGGTGCCGCGGAACAGCTCCTCGAACACGATCAGCCGATGGCGGTTATCCAGGTACAGGCAGCAGAACACTTCGTACGGCCGGTCGCGCAGTTGCGCGAGCAGGAAACTGCGCGTGGCCTCGGGGGCGGCGAGCGCCGGTCCCACCCGCAGCGCTTCGCGAAAGTGCCGCCGTGCCAGTTCCACCGCCGCCTGCAGCACGGCAAAGCGCGCCGGCCCGATCCCCGGCTGCGCGAGGCAACGCGGTGCCTCGGCGCTCAGGAGCTCGCGCAACGAGCCGAAGCTCGAGATCAGGTTGCGTGCGAGCTCCACCGCGGACTGGCCGCGAGCACCCGAGCCGAGCAGCACCGCGAGCAGCTCCGCGTCCGAGAGCGCGTGCGCGCCGCGCTCGAGCAGCTTCTCGCGCGGCCGCTCACCCTTGGGCCAGTGGCGAATGCTCATTACTTTTCCTTCTAACGGGAAGCGCGTCGAGTCTAAGGACGCGGCCGCGCGCTGCGGCAGGGGGCATAAACGGCACGAGTGGCGTGATTTCCCACTATTTCGACCGGTTTGCGCCGGCGTCGCGGCGCGGTGAGATAATCGTTCCCGCAAAGGGGCGCGATCTGATGCAAGGCAAACACATCCTGCTCGGCGTGACCGGCGGCATCGCCGCCTACAAGAGCCCGGATCTGGTGCGCCGGCTGCGCGAGCGCGGCGCCGAAGTCCAGGTCGTGATGACCGCGGGCGCGCGCGAGTTCGTCACGCCGCCGACCTTCCAGGCGGTCTCGGGCCGCACGGTACGCACCGACCTGTGGGATACGGCCGCCGAAGCGGCCATGGGCCACATCGAGCTGGCGCGCTGGGCGCAACTGGTGCTGATCGCGCCCGCGAGCGCCGATTTTCTCGCGCGGCTTGCCGGTGGGCACGCCGACGATCTGCTCGCGACGCTGTGTCTGGCGACCGCAGGCACCGATCGCCGTCGCGCCGGCGATGAATCACCTCATGTGGGCGAACGCCGCGACCCGCGCCAACGTCGCGACGCTCGTGCAGCGCGGCGTGCGGGTGCTCGGCCCCGCCGCCGGCGACCAGGCGTGCGGGGAGATCGGCGCGGGCCGCATGCTCGAGCCGCTGGAACTCGCCGATCGACGCCGGCACGCTGCTCGGGGCGCGGCGGGGAGCTCGCCGGTCGGCGCGTGCTGATCACCGCCGGACCGACGCGCGAGCGCATCGACCCGGTGCGCTTCATCAGCAACCGCAGCTCCGGCAAAATGGGGTTCGCGGTGGCGCAGGCGGCGCGCGAAGCCGGCGCCCGCGTGGTGCTCGTCAGCGGGCCGGTCAGCCTGCCGACCCCGGCCGGGCGTCGAGCGCATCGACGTCGAGAGCGCGGCGGAGATGCTGGCCGCGGTGCTGCGCGAGGTCGCGGGGACCGACATCTTCATCTCCACCGCCGCGGTTGCCGACTACCGCCCGACGCAGGCCTCGAGCGCAGAAGATCAAGAAGACCGCCGATACGCCTCGATCTGGCGATGGAGCGCACCAGCGATATGCTCGCCACCGTTGCTGCGCGCGCCCCGCGGCCGTTCGTCGTGGGCTTCGCCGCGGAGACCGAGGCGGTCGAGCAGAATGCGCGCGCCAAGCTGCGTGAAGAAGAGCCTCGACATGATCGCGGCCAACGAGGTCGGTCACGACAAGGCCTTCGACTGCGAAGACAATCAGCTGATCGTGCTCTCGCGCAGCGCGCGCCACGAGCTGGGCAAGGCCGACAAGCTCACGCTCGCCCGCGGCCTGGTGGCCCTCATCGCACGGGAAGTTGCCGCCGCAGGCCGGCGCGTCCAGCGCGGCACGGCGCTCGCCCAGAACGAATGAGTCCGGCGGTCGCGCCGCGCTCTGCGCGTGCGCATCCTCGATGCGCGCATCGGCAGCGAGTTCCCGCTGCCCGCTTACGCCACCGCGGGCTCCGCCGGCCTCGACCTGCGCGCGTGTCCGCAGACCGCCCTCGAGCTCGCGACCCGGGAAGGCCGAGCTCATTCCGACCGGACTCGCGATCCATCTCGAGGACCCGGGCCTCGCCGCCGTGATCCTGCCGCGCTCGGGGCTCGGCCATAAGCACGGCATCGTGCTCGGGAATCTGGTGGGGCTCATCGATTCCGATTACCAGGGTCAGCTCATGGTGTCGTGCTGGAACCGGGGAACCGAGCCCTATCATCGTGCAGCCCGGAGAGCGCATCGCGCAGCTGGTGGTGGTTCCCGGTGGTGCAGGTCGAGCTCGAGGTGGTGGCGGAGTTCGAGAGTTCCGCGCGCGGGGCAGGCGGGTTCGGGCACTCCGGCCGGCACTGATCACGGTGCGCTTGGCGCGCCGCGCTCAGGTTTCACTTGTCGTGGATGGTGTGCAGCGCGCGGTAGCGCTCGATGTCGGCCTGGAATTGGGCGCGCAGAGTCGCCTCCTGCTCGCTCGTGGCTGCGAGCGAGGCGCTCTGCTGGTGCAGCTCGTTCGACCGTGCGCACCAGATTCTCGGCGAGGTCGTCCGGCATGCGGCGTGCGTCGGGCCGCGCGCTGTAGGGACGGAAGTTGAAGGCGCGCGTCTGCAGTGCGCCGAGCCGCGAGCGCAGGCTGTCGACGTATTGCTGGCCCGCGGCGCGCTGGGTGCGCAGCTGGTCGAGCCGCGCATCGCGCAGCGCCTCGATGTCGGCCACCGAGGTGTAGGTCGTCACGAGGAAGCTGTCGTGCTGTTTCTGCTTGATGTCCGCCGCCCGCTGGCGCGCCGTCGGCCGCGAGCTGGTCGGGGCTCTTCTGCGCGTCGAGGCGCCGCACCGGCACGCCCTGGCCGTTGAGGACCGTGCGTTCCCGGTTGGCGTACTGCGGCGGGATCTCGTCGCCGTAGTGGACGACGCCCTGGTCATCGACCCAGCGATAGGCCGTGCCTTTCGGAGACGTGCTGCGGGCGCGGCGTGCGCGCCGCCCGCGGCGAACAGCGCCGCCGCAAGCCAGC
Organism: uncultured Gammaproteobacteria bacterium; assembly: GCA_963713175.1. Classification (GTDB taxonomy): domain Bacteria; phylum Pseudomonadota; class Gammaproteobacteria; order Steroidobacterales; family Steroidobacteraceae; genus 13-2-20CM-66-19. Next base: position 98,482 of record CAVQKW010000011.1, read on the forward strand.
AGCACAAGCGGCCCAAGCGCCACGACGCGCACCGACATGCGGGTATATTCCGGCCGCGGGTGCCCGGCTGGCAAGCTCACTCGACGCCGTAGCGCGCCTTGTAGGCCGACAGAGCTGTGAGCTGCTCGGCAGAAATGCGCGCGACCCGCGTCGCCGGCGCGCGACAGCGCTTCGATCAGGTCCGCAAGTGTGACGATGCTCACACACCGAAGACCCTGCACGGCGCTCGATCTCCTGAACCGCGCTGAGGCTTCCCTGGCCGCGCTCCTGCCGATCGAGCGCGAGCGCGACGCCGGCAGGATCGGCGCCGCGCGGCGCGGATCAGCTCGAGCGACTCGCGCATGGCGGTGCCGGCGGTGATCACGTCGTCGACGATCAGCACGCGCCCGCGCAGCGGCTGCACCGACGATGCTGCCCGCCCTCGCCGTGATCCTTGGCTTCCTTGCGGTTGAAGGCGAACGGCACGCTGCGGTCGATGGTGCGCGGCGAGGCCGCGGCGGCGGCGGTCGACCAGCGGAATCCCCTTGTAGGCGGGGCCGAACAGCATGTCGAACTCGACGCCCGAGTGCAGCGATCGCCGCCGCGTAGCAGCGCCCGAGGACCGCGGCCGCCTCACCGTCGTTGAAGAGGCCGGCATTGAAGAAGTACGGGCTCTCGCGTCCGGACTTGAGGCGGAAGCTGCCGAAGCGCAGCGCTTCGCGCTGCAGCGCGAGCTCGATGAAGGTGAGCTGGTATTCGCTGCATGTCATATCATTGCCAGATGCGCGTCATCACCGTCAACGTCTGCGGGCTCCGCTCGGCCGCCGGCAAGGGACTGTTCCGCTGGCTGCGGCGGCAGCGGGCCGATTTCATCTGCCTGCAGGAGACCCGCAGCCAGGAGCATCAGCTCGCCGCGCACGACGTGCGCCTCGCGGGCTATCACAGCTTCTTCTGCGATGCCGAGCGCAAGGGTTACGCCGGCGTGGCGCTGTATACCTCGCGCCCGGCCGGACAAGCGTGATCCGCGGTTTCGGGGTGCCGGAGTTCGACCGCGAGGGTCGCTACCTGGAAGCGCGCTTCGCGCGACCTGTCGGTCGTGTCGCTGTATCTGCCCTCGGGCTCGGCCGGCCCGGAGCGCCAGGCCTCGAAGTTCCGCTTCCTCGCGGCGTTCGCGCCCCACCTGGCGCGTCTGCGGCGCGGCGGCCGGCGCTGCATCCTGTGCGGCGACTGGAACATCGCGCACCGCGCCATCGATCTGAAGAACTGGCGCTCGAACCAGAAGAATTCCGGCTTCCTGCCCGAAGAGCGCGCCTGGCTGGATCGGTTGTTCGGCCCGCTCGGCTACGTGGACGCTTTCCGCGAAGTGCGCCCGCAGCCGGGGCTCTACACCTGGTGGTCGAACCGCGGGCAGGCCCGTGCCAATAACGTCGGGTGGCGCATCGACTACCAGGTGGTGAGCGCTGCGCTGCGCAGGCCGGGCGCGCGCGGCCAGCATCTACCGCAGGCCGGCGCTTCTCCGACCACGCACCGCTGGTCATGGACTACGATCTTTGAGTGCCGCCGCCCCGGCCGGTCCCAGGCTCCGCGACGTACTCGCGAGCCCGAAGATGCTCGCGATCCTGCTGCTCGCCGGTGCATCGGGGTTTCCCAACCAGCTCACCGAGAGCGCGCTGCAGGCCTGGCTCAAGGACTCGGGCGCGACCAACACCACCATCGGCGTGATGTCCTACGTCGCGTTGCCCTATCTGCTGAAGCCGCTGTGGGCGCCGCTCGTGGACCGCTATCCGTTGCCGCTGCTCGGCCGGCGGCGCGGCTGGATACTGGCGATGCAGCTGGCGATCGCCGCCGCCCTCGCGGTGCTGGCGTTCCAGAGCCCGCTCGCATCGCTCGGCGCGGTGAGCGCCTGTGCCGCCGCGATCGTGTTCTTCTCGGCGACCCAGGACATCTCCATCGATGCCTACCGGACCGACGTATCGCTGCCCAGTGAGCGCGGTTTGGCCGCCGCCGCCACAAATCTCGGCTATCGCAGCGCGGCCTATGTCGCGCTCGCCGTCGCGCTGATCGTCGCCGATCACTTCGGCTGGCGGCCGGCGTTCCTGGTTCTCGCAGGCGGGATGCTGCTGTTCTGCGCGGCGACGGTGTACGCCCCGAGCACCCAGAACCGCTACCAGCCGCGCACGCTGGGGGAGTCGGTGATCGAGCCGCTGCGGGAGCTGCTGGGCACGCCCAGCGCGCTCACCTTCATCGCCGTGGTGCTGCTGTTCAAGATCGGCGACGCTTTCGCCAACAAGCTGTTTACGCCCTTCATGATGGATGTCGGATTCTCCAAGACCGAGATCGGCATCATCATCAAGGCGCTCTTTACCGCGAGCTCATTGGTCGGCTCGGTGCTCGGCGGGGTGCTCATGGTGCGCCTCGGCCTGGTGCGCTCGATGCTGGCCTTTGGAGTCCTGCAGGCCCTGACCAATCTCCTGTATTGCCTGCTGGCGGTGGCCGGCAAGAGCTACTCCATCATGTGTCTCGCGGTGATCGTCGAGCATGTCGCCGCCGCCATGGGCAATGTCGCGCTCGTTGCCCTCATCATGGCGCTCTGTGACCGGCGCTACACGGCCTTTCAGTACGCGCTGCTGTCGGCGATCGCGCTGCTGCCGCGCTACAGCCTGGGGTATCCCGCCGGCTGGATCGCCGACCACGGCGGCTGGTACACCTATTACGTCACCAGCTTCGCCATCGCGCTGCCGGGGCTCGCCATGGTGTGGCTGAGCCGCGCGCGGATCAACCAGCTCGATCAGCTGCGCTCGCCCGAGTTGCAGTGAGCGCCGAGCAGCCGCAAGCCACCACGCTCGATGTCGAGCGAGTGGTGTGCCGGCTGACCGAGCTCGAGGCGCACGGTGCACGCGCCTTCACCATCGGCGGCGGGGACTGGCCGCTGCGCGGCTTCGTCGTGCGCGCCGGGGCCACGCTCTGCGCCTACGTGAACCGCTGTCCGCACGCCGGGCATCCGCTGAACCTGCTTCCGGACCGGTTCCTGACGCCGGACGGGGCGCTCCTCCTGTGCTCATCGCACGGCGCGCTGTTCGAGAAGCAGACCGGACTGTGCGTTGCCGGGCCGTGCGCCGGGCGCTCGCTGACGCCGGTGCCGCTCGAGATCCGCTCGGGATTCGTGATGCTCGCGGACGGCGCGGACGTGGCCGCGCTCGCAGCGGTCGGGGACGGATCGGCGGACGGGGTGCCCGGAAGCTAGAGAACGGGCGCGGGGCTATTCGAAAAGGTCGATGCCGTCGAGCGGGCTCGCGCGCAGGTCGCGGTCTTCTGCCAGCGGCTCCGAGCCGCGGGAATCCCCGTCACCGGGCTCGACGTCGACCGAGCCGCTCCAGTCCTCGGGTGCCTCGGCCGCCTCCAGCACCCCCTCGTCCCACTGGGCTTTCCAGTCCTCGACGTCCATCTCCTCGACCGTGCCGTCGAAGTACTGGATCTCGATGGTGCCGTCGTCATCATCCAGTGCGACGACTTCGAACAGCTCGCCGCTCGCGCGATACCAGTCGCCGATATAAGGTTGAGGAGCCGTCATCGTAGCAACCTCCCAGGGATGTGGGCGTCGCAACTGCTATGCTTGCGCTGCCCACTAGCGCGCACTCCTTGCCGCAGGAGCAAGTGCCGGGCGCGATTCATGTTGCGCCCCGCCTGTGACGCTTTCAAGAGCTTATTAGATGGCGCACAGCACCAAATGATCGAGCAGGCGCTGAAATTCTTCGTCGTGTTTTTCGTGGTGGTCGAGCCGATCTCGCTCATTCCGCTGTTCAGTGGCCTGACCGCAGGCGCGAGCGCCGCTTATCGACGCCGCATGGCGACCAAGGCGGTGATCATCTCGGCGCTGATCCTCCTGGTGTTTGCCCTGGGCGGTGCCGCCTTCCTGAAGCTCATGGGCATCAGCCTCGAGGCGTTCCGTATCTTCGGCGGGCTGCTGCTCTTCCTGCTGTCGCTCGAGATGGTGTTCGCGCGCGAGTCAGGCACGCGGACCTCGAGCGATGAGGCCGCGGAGAGCCGACGCCGCGCGGACATCTCGGTGTTTCCGCTCGCGTTTCCGTTCATCGCCGGCCCCGGCTCGCTCGCCACGATCCTTTTGTGGTTCGGCCGCGTCCACGTGCCCGAGCAGACGGCGCTGTTCGTGGGACTCGCGGTCGCGGTTGTGGTCGTGCTGGCGATCGCGCTCGCGCTCATGTGGCTGGCGGAGCCCCTGATGCGCGTCATCGGCGTGACCGGGGCGAATGTTGCGAGCCGGCTCCTGGGGGTGATCCTGGGCGCGCTCGCCGTGCAGTTCGTGCTCGACGGGGTGCGACAGACGTTCGGAATGAGCTGAAAGGGCCTCTTAGCTGCGCCGGAACGCCAGATCCCAGACCTCGTGCCCGAGACGCAGGCCGCGCCGCTCGAACCGGGTCGGCAGACGCTCTTCGGGGCGCGCCATGAAGCCCCCGCCGGCCTCGAGATTGCGCAGTTGCGTGCTGGCTGCGAGCGTCGCGAGCATCTCGGTCGCGTAGGGCTGCCAGTCGGTGGCGAGGCGCAGGACGCCCCCGGGCGCCAGGGCGCGGCTCAGGAGGGCGATGAACGGGGCCTGCACCAGCCGGCGCTTGTGGTGGCGTTTCTTCGGCCAGGGATCGGGAAAGAGGATCAGAACTTCCGCAAGGCTCGCAGGCAGGAGCTGCCGCCCGAGCACCTCCACGGCGTCGCGGCAGATGACGCGCACGTTGGTGAGTTGGTGTTCCTCGAGCGCGAGCAGCACCCGCCCGATGCCGGGACGGTGCACCTCGATGCCGAGGTAGTCGCGCTCGGGATGCGCGCGCGCGAGTGCCAGCAGATTCTCCCCGTTGCCGAAGCCGATCTCGAGGGTGCACGGCGCATCGCGGCCGAACACGGCGGGCAGCACGACCGGGGCTGCTTCGTCGAGGCCGAATTTCGGCCACAGCTCGCCGAGCGCCCGCTCCTGGGCGGGCGTGATGCGCCCGCCGCGTGTCACGAACGAGCGAATGGCGCGCGGATGTTCGGTGGCTGCCATAGGGATGCGGTGACGGTGATCTTAACGTGATATAAGCCCGCGACCTGAAAGCTCGGGAGGGCACGATGCATAAGTTAGCGGTGGCGGGGATCATGGCACTCGGCGGATTTGCGGCGGCGGCCTATGCGCAGGAAGGCAAGCCGGCCAAGCCAGCCGAATCACAGCAGGGAGCCTCCGGCTATGCCGCCTCGCTGATGCGACTGTGCCGTATCGACGTCAAGGGAGATCTCAAGGATGAGTGGCGGCGGCTGCCGGAAGCGGCGAGCTCCGCCACGCAGCATCATTTCGCGGCCTCTGGCAAGTCCTTCGACTACACGGCGACCGCCGGCACTCTCATCGTGCGCGACGACGAGGACAAGCCCGTCGCCAGCATCGGCTACGTGGCCTACACGCGTCACCCGGGCAAGGAAGGCGGGGATCGCCCGATCATGTTCGCGTTCAACGGCGGCCCGGGCTCGTCATCCCTGTGGCTGCACATGGGCGTGCTCGGCCCGCGGCGGGTGGTGGTGTCCGACCCCGATCCGACGCCCAACGCGCCCTACCGCACGGTCGAGAACGAGTTCAGCGTGCTCGACAAGACCGACCTCGTGATGATCGACCCGGTCGGCACCGGTCTCTCCCACGCGGTGTGCAATCACAAGGACGACGAATTCTGGGGCGTCGACCCGGATATCGACTCCATCAGCCGCTTCATCGCCCAGTACGTCAGCGACAACGACCGCTGGACCTCGCCCAAGTACCTCCTGGGCGAGAGCTACGGCACCACCCGCGCCGCGGCGATCGCCAACTATCTGCGCGAGCGGCGCTCGATGAACCTCAACGGGCTGATCCTCGTGTCGGTAGCGACCGATATCGAGGCGATCTTCGCCGAGCTGCCCGGCAATGACCGTCCGTACTCGGTCTATCTGCCCGCCTATGCCGCCGTCGCCTTGTATCACAAGGCCTTGCCGCAGCAGCCGGCGGCGCTCGAGCCGTTCCTCGCCGAAGTGCGCGCCTACGCGATGGGCCCCTATACCGCAGCGCTGCTGAAGGGGGACGCCCTCACCGATGCCGAGCGCGACGCGGTCGCGGAGCAGCTGCATCAGTACACCGGGCTCTCGACCGAGTACCTCAAGTACGCCAACCTGCGGGTGTCCGAGATCATGTTCGCCCACGAGCTGCTCAAACCGCAGCGCAAGACGATCGGACGCCTCGATGGTCGTTTCGTCGGCCCGACCCAGGACCCGCTCGCGAAGGAAGCGGACTATGACCCGCAGTCGGCCGCGATCGGTGCCGCATTCACCGCGGCGTTCCTCGACTACTACCACTCCGACCTCAAGTTCGGGCAGGGCGAGACCTATTACACGACCAACTTCGGCATCGGCGAGCAAGTGGAAGTGGACCCACAAGGCCCCCGATGGCGGCGAACAGCCGATCGTGAACTCAGGCGTCGATCTGGCGCAGGCGCTGGTGCAGGACGTGAACCTGAAGGTGCTGGTGCTGAACGGCTACTACGATCTGGCGACGCCGTTCTCGGCCACCGAGTACGTCATGGCGCACCTGGGTGTTCCACCCGCGGCGAGTGCCCGCATCCAGCTCAAGTACTACGAGGCGGGACACATGATGTACGTAAACCCGGCCTCGATCGCCAAGATGAAGCGCGATCTGGACGCGTTTATCGACTCGACCGACCGTCAGTGACCGGCAGCACCATCTGGGCCCTGAGGCCCGGATGGTTGTCGAGCAGCTGCAGCATTCCGCCGTGCAGCTTGGCGACTGCGTCCACGATGGACAGCCCGAGGCCCACGCCCGGAGTGCCGCGGCTCGCGTCGCCCCGATAGAAGCGCTCGGTCGCCTTGGGCTTGTCCGCATCGCAGATGCCCGGGCCGTTGTCGGCGACCTCGATCTCGACCGCGCCGTCGTTGCGCCGGCCGACGCACACGCTGATCGAGCCGCGCTCGGAGACGCACTTGAGTGAGTTGTCGATCAGGTTGCTGACCGCCTGCGCGAGCAGCACCGGGTCGCCGGCCACCGCGGCATCTCCGGCGCTGTGGAACGAGAACGCCACGCCTTTCTGCTCGGCGGCCGGCTCGTAGAACTCCACCACCTCGGCCGCGACCGCCGCCGCGTCCACGCGCACGAACCCCGAGCGGCGCGCACCGGTATCGATCTCCGCCAGCCGCAGCAGCGCATTGAAGATGCGCATCACACGGTCGACGTCCGCGACCGCGGCGTCGATCTCGGCGAAGGTCTCGGGAGGCGCGGGCCGCGTCAGCGACAACTCCTCGAGGCGCGAGCGCAGCTCCGCAAGCGGTGTGCGCAGGTCGTGCGCGATGGAGTTGGAGACGTTGCTGATGCCGCGGATCAGGTGCTCGATGTGATCGAGCATGCCGTTGAGGGTCTGCGCGAGGGTGTCGAGCTCATCCTCCGAGCGCGCGGTTGGCAGGCGCTGGCGGAGGTCGCCCTGCATGATCCCCGACACCGCCTGGCGGATGCCCTGCACGCGCGTGAGGAGGCTGCGCCGGATGAGGATGGCGCCCGCCATTCCGACCACGAACAAGAGGCTGACCGAGCCGATGAGGCCGTAGGTGAAGCGCCGCTCGAGGGGCAGGAACAAGGCGAGATCGCGCCCGACCAGCAGATGGTAGCCGCCGGGCAGCGTCGTCTCCACCAGCAGCGTGTGGGTGGGACGCCCGGCGAGATCGGCGATGACGGCGTTCATGCCGGGCCGGTCCGGGATGCCGCCCGGCCACGCGCCGAGGTTGCCGGCGAGGCGCCGGTAGCGGCTGTCGGTCAAGAGCAGCGTACGCTCGTAGGCGATCTGCAGACGCACGCGTGCGTTGATGTAGGCGGTGAGACCGTCGACCCCGTCGCGGCGGAACAGATCCGTGAGTCGCGTCGCATCGTCGCGCAGGATCTCCTGGCGGCCCTCGAAAATGGTGACGCTCCACGCGTACCACAGCGGCACGGCGAACACCACCAGCGCCACGATTCCGAGCAGCACGTAGCCGAACGCCCAGTTGACCGCCGAGGAGCGGATGAACCTATTCATGGTCGCTCATCATATAGCCCGCATTGCGCACCGTGCGCACCAGCGCCCGTTCGGACTCGAGCTCGAGCTTCTGGCGGAGCTTGGAGATGTGCACGTCGACCACGTTGGTCTGCGGGTCGAAGTTATAGTCCCACACCGCTTCCAGCAGCATGGTGCGCGTCACCACCTGGTTGGCGTGGCGCATGAGGTACTCGAGCAGCTTGAACTCGCGCGGTTGCAGGCTGATCGTGCGGCTGCCGCGCGTCACGCGCCGCGACAGCAGGTCCATGCGCAGGTCGCCCACCTGCAGGTTACGTTCGGCGTCCCCGCCGGCGGTGCGGCGGCCGAGCGCGTCCACGCGCGCCAGCAACTCGCCGAAGGCGAACGGCTTGGTGAGATAGTCATCACCGCCGCTGCGCAACCCGCGGATGCGCTCGTCCACGTCATCGAGTGCGGACAGGATCAGGATCGGGGTGCGGTTGCCGGCCTTGCGCAGCGCCTCGATGATCCCGAGTCCGTCGATGTTGCCGGGCAGCATGCGGTCCATGACGATGACGTCGTGCGGCTCGCTGGCCGCGAGGAACAGCCCGTCGCGGCCGTTGCCGGCGTGCTCGACCGTATGGCCCGCCTCGCGCAGCCCCTTGGTGACGAACCGCGCGACCCGCTCGTTGTCCTCGACGATGAGGATCTTCACGATTGCAACCCGGCGCCACCGTCCGGCGCGTGAAGGACGAGCGCCTGCTCGGCATGCGGGTGCTTGCGCGCCCAGCGTACCGACAGTCGATCGAGGTACAGATAGACCACCGGCGTCGTGAAGAGTGTCAGCATCTGGCTCAACACCAGGCCGCCGACCATTGTATAGCCGAGCGGCTGGCGCAGCTCCGAGCCGGTGCCGCGCCCGAGCATGAGCGGCATGGCTCCGAGAATCGCCGCCATCGTGGTCATCATGATGGGCCGGAAGCGCAGCAGGCAGGCCTTGCGGATGGCCGCTTCGGGGGCGAGGTGCTCGTTGCGCTCCGCGTGCAGCGCGAAGTCCACCATCATGATGCCGTTCTTCTTCACGAGGCCGATGAGCAGGATGATGCCGATGAGACCCACGACCGACAGGTCGAAGTGGAAGAGCATCAGCATGAGCAGCGCGCCGACACCCGCCGAGGGGAGCGTCGAGAGAATCGTCAGCGGATGGATGTAGCTCTCGTAGAGCACGCCGAGGATGATGTAGACGACCAGCAGCGCCGCCAGGATCAGGAGCGGGGCGGTCTTGAGCGACGCCTGGAACGCCTGGGCGGTTCCCTGGAAGGTGCCCGAGACCGAGTCCGGCATGCGGATCGAGGCCGCGATGCGCTGGATGGCCTTGACCGCCTCCCCGAGGGCGACGCCGGGCGCGAGGTTGAAGGAGAGCGTCACCGCGGGGAACTGCCCCTGGTGATTGATCGACAGGTAGCTGGTGTGGCCGGTGTCGTACCTGGTAAACGCCGACAGCGGCACCTCCTGTCCGGTGGTCGGGGAGGTGACGTAGATCTTGTTGAGGGTGTCGGGTTGCCCGAGGAGCGAGGGCAGCACCTCGAGCACCACGTGGTAGCTCGCGAGCTGGGTGAAGTACTGGGTCACCTGGCGCTGGCCGAAGGCGTCGTAGAGGGTGTTGTCGATGAGCGCGGGCTGGATGCCGAAGCGCGCCGCCTGGTCGCGATCGATGACGAGGGCGAGCTTCGTGCTGCTCGACTGCTGATCGGAGGCCACGTCGCGCAGCTGCGGCAGCTGCTTGAGCTTCGCGAGCAGGCGCGGCGCCCAGTCGTTCAGCTCCTCGACGTTCGGATCCTGCAGCGTGTACTGGTACTGGGTGCGGGTGGTGCGCCCGCCGACGTTCAGGTCCTGCTGCGACTGCAGGAACAACGTGCCCCCCGGCACCGCGGCGAGCTTGCTGCGCAGGCGGTTGATCACCTGGTCCGAGGTCACGTCGCGCTCATCGCGCGGCTTAAGTCCGAGCACCACGAAGCCGTTGTTGAGCGGCCGCGACCCGCCGACGAACGCCCCCCAGCTCTCGACCGCCGGATCCTGGCCGGCCACGGCCATCAGGCGCTTGTCCAGATCGACCATCTCGTCGAAGGACACGTCCTGGGGTGCGTCGGTGAGACCGACGATGATGCCGGTGTCCTGCTGCGGGAAGAAACCCTTGGGGATCACCACGTAGAGCAGCACGGCGGTCGCCACCGTCGCCATGAACGTGACGAGCGTCGCGCGCTGGTGACGCAGCACGAAGTCGAGCCCGCGCGTGTAGTGATCGAGCAGCCGCTGGAAGCCGCGCTCGAGCATCAGGTAGTAGCGGCCGTGGCGTGCATGCTTCTCGTCGCGCAGGAACAGCGAGCACATCATCGGCGAGAGGGTGAGGGCCACGACCGCCGACACCGCGATGGTCATCGTGACCGTCACGGCGAATTCGCGGAACAGCCGGCCCACGATGCCGCTCATCAGGAGCAGCGGGATGAACACCGCCACCAGCGAGATGCTGATGGAGAGGATGGTGAAGCCGATCTCGCCCGAGCCCTTGAGCGCCGCCTCGTAAGGGGTGAGGCCCGCCTCGATGTGTCGGTAGATGTTCTCGAGCATCACGATCGCGTCATCGACCACGAAGCCGACGGCGATGGTGAGCGCCATCAGCGACAGGTTGTCGAGGCTGTAGCCGATGATGTACATGAGCGCGGCGGTGCCGAACAACGCCAGCGGCACCGTAACGCCCGGGATTGCCGTGGCCCAGAAGCTGCGCAGGAACAGGAAGATCACCATCACCACGAGGATGATGGCGAGCAACAGCGACAGCTCGACGTCACGCACCGAAGCGTTGATGGTGACGGTCTTGTCGATCAGCTGATCGACCTTCAGCGACGGCGGCACCTCCGCCATGATGTGCGGCAGCACCGCCTTCACCCGGTTCACCGCGTCGATGACGTTGGTGCCGGGCTGCTTGTAGATGAGGAGCAGCACCCCGGTCTTGCCGTTCTGGAAGCCGGCCACCTGCGTGTTCTCGGGCCCGTCGATGGCGCGGCCGATGTCGCGGATGCGGATCGGCGCACCTTTCCTGTACGCGACGATGACATCGTTCCACGGCTTTGCGGTCAGCAGCTGATCGTTGTCATAGATGGTGTAGTTTTGATGGGTTCCGGTGATGGCGCCCTGCGGGGAGTCCACGGTCGCGGTGGTGATGAGACTGGCGACGTCCTCGAGCTGCAATCCGACCGCGGCGAGCTTCACCGGGTCGACCTGGATGCGCACCGCGGGCTTCTGCTGGCCGCCGACGTTCACCTGCGCGATGCCCGGCAGCTGCGACAGTTGCTGGGCGAATACCGTCTCGGCGTAATTGTCGACGGCCGTCATCGGCAGCACGTCCGAGTGCACCGCCAGGATCAGGATCGAGGAGTCGGCGGGATTCACCTTGCGGTAGGAGGGGGGCGAGGGCAGGTCCTTCGGCAGCTGGCCGCCGGCGGCGTTGATGGCCGCCTGGACGTCGGCGGCCGCGGCGTCGATGTTGCGGTCGAGATCGAACTGCATCGTGATCTGCGCGGTTCCCAGCACGCTGGTCGAGGTCATCTGCGACATGCCGGGGATCTGCGCGAACTGGGTCTCGAGCGGTTGCGCCACCGAGGAGGCCATGATCTCCGGGCTCGCGCCGGGGAGCTGCGCGCTGACGAGGATGGTCGGGAAGTCGATCTGCGGGATCGGCGCCACCGGCAGGAACGGAAAGGCGGCGAGACCGACGAGCGCCACGCCCGCCATGAGGAGGGTCGTCGCAACCGGGCGCTCGATGAAAGGCCGGGAGATGTTCACGGTGCGCTGCGCGGGGCGGGCCCGGGCCCGGGCGGCACGCGGGCGGCGGCGGGGGCGTTGGCGCGAATCAGGCTTCCGGGCTGCAGCCGGTACTGGTTGCTCGACACCACCTTCTCGCCCGCGGTCAGGCCCTTGTTCACCACGACGAAGTCGCCCTGCTGCTCGGCCACGCTCAGCGCCGCCACCGCAATGGTGGAGTCGGGTTTCACCACGTAAGTGAACTCCCCGTCCGGACCCCGCTGCAGCGCACTTGCCGGGATGACGAGTGCCTGGCGGCGGGTCTCGACCAGAGCGCGCATGTTGACGAACTCTCCCGGCCAGAGCTTGCGGTGCTGGTTGGGAAAGGTCGCCTTGACGCGGATCGTGCCGGTCGTCTGGTCGATCTGGTTGTCGATGAGCGCGATCGTGCCGGTATCGAGCTGCTCGGTGTCGTCGCGCGTCAGCGCCGTCACCGTCACCGGGCCGCGCTGCAGAGCGTCGTTGAGCTGCGCGAACTGCTCCTCCGGCAGGCTGAAGATGACGCTGATCGGCTCGAGCTGGGTCACCACCACGATCCCGGTGGTGTCGGTCGCGTGCACGTTGTTGCCCGGATCGACCAGGCGGATGCCGGTGCGCCCGTCGATCGGCGCGGTGATGGTGGTGTAGTCGAGCTGGGTGCGTGCGCTGGAGATGACCGCCTCGTCGACCTTCACCTGCGCGGCGAGCTGGGCGACGAGGGCTTTCTGGGTGTCGACCGTCTGCTTGCTGGCGAGCTCCTCGGGCGCGAGCTCCGCGTAGCGCTCCGCGTCGCGCTGCGCGTTGGCGAGCTGTGCGCGGTCCTTGTCGCGGGTGGCGATCGCCTCATCGAGCGTCGCCTGGTAGGGGCGCGGGTCGATCTGCGCGAGCAGCGCGCCCTTCTTGACGTCCTGACCTTCCTTGAAGCCGATTTTTTCGATCTGGCCATCGACCCGCGCGGTAGCGGTCACGGTGTAGAAGGCCTGCACGGTACCGAGGCCTTCGAGGTAGACGGGCATGTCGCGCTGCTCGACCTGCGCCACGTCCACCGGGATGGCCGCGGGCCGCTTCGGCGGCTCCCGTGCGCGCAGCAGTTGCGCGATGTAGTGCCACCCGATGAGCACCACCACGAGTGCGATGGCTCCGGTAACGACGACCCTCGTTCTGGGGGTGCCAGGCTCGGGGCTCACAGGGGCTTATCCTGCTGCCAGCCGCCACCGAGGGCCTGGTAGAGGGAGACCAGCGACTGAAGGTGCGCGTATTTCGCCTGCGCCAGGGCATCCTCGGCGGTGAACAAGGTGGTCTCCGTGTTCAAAAGTGTCAGCACGTTGATGGTCCCGGCGTGCATCTGCGCCTGGGCGAAGCGGTAGGCGCGGCGCGCCTGCTCCGTTGCCTGCTGCTGGCGGCTCACCTGGTCGGAGGTCTCCTGCACCGCGATGAGCGCGTCCTCCACGTTGGCGAGGGCCGAGATCACCGCCTTGTGGTAATCGGCGAGCAGCTCGCGGTAACGCGCCTGGCTGTAGCGGTACTGCCCGAGGACCGCGCCGCCCTGAAAGATCGGCTGGGTGAGACCGGCGCCGAGCGCCCACACGCGGGTCGCGGGCGTCAGGAGCGTCGCGAGCGCCGCGCTCTCGTAGCCGCCGTTCGCGGTGAGCGAGATAGTGGGGAAGAACGCCGCGCGCGCGGCGCCGATGTTGGCATTGGCGGCAATCAGCTGGGCTTCAGCCTCGGCCACGTCCGGGCGGCGGGTGAGGAGCTCGGAGGGCAGCCCGGGTCGCACCTGCGGCTGCGCCACGGCATCGAGCTGCCCGTGCGTGACGTCGACCGTCTCGGGAGTGCTGCCGACGAGGATCGCGAGCGCGTCGAGACTCTGGCGCAGCTGCTGCCTGAGCGGTGGAATCGAGGCGTTGACGGTGTCGACCACCGTCTCCTGCTGCGCGACGTCGAGGGCGGTGGCGGTGCCGGCCTTTTGCTCGAGCTTCAGTCCGCGCAGCGCTTCGCTCGCGTTGGCGAGGTTCTTCTCGGCGATCGCGACGCGGTCGCGCAGCTCGAGCGCCTGGAAGTAGCTCGTGGCCACGCCCGACAGCACGGTCAGCTCGACCGTCATGCGGTCGTAGCGGCTCGCCTTCTCGGTGGCGGCGGCCGCGACGTATCCGGCGCGGTTCTTGCCCCAGAAGTCCAGCTCGTAGCTGGCCGTGACCAGGGGATTGAAGTCGTTGCCGGTCTGGTAGCTGGCGCTGCCCGGCACGGGCTGGCGCGCGCGGCTCGCGTTGGCGCTGACGCCGACGGCCGGCAGCAGCGGTGCGAGCGCGATGCGGCGCTGGGCATCGGCTTGCTCGACGCGTGCGATCGCCGCACGCAGATCGTCATTGGCGCTTTCCGCCTCGGCGATGAAGGCGTCGAGATCGGGGGACTTGAACCCGCGCCACCAGTCACTCGGCGGCCACTCAGGCGCGGCGGGGTTGCTCGCCGTGGTCCAGCTCTCGGGCGGTGTGATGTCGGGCTTGTGGTACCACGGCCCGACCGTGCAGGCCGCCAGCGCCAGCGTCGCACACGCGGGCAGCCCCACGCGCGCGCGCCACGCGCGCTGAACGCCGCGCCGCGGCGCACCGGTTGCCTTGCGCTGCCCTGGGAGCATCGCGGCACAGTAGACCCCGGCAGGTTCTCTCCCGGTGGACGAATGATTAAAGTCCGTTAATCCTCTAAACGGCCGCGAAGCTACGGGCCTCGGCCGACCAGGCCGGTGCCCGGGCGAGCGCCTCGGGCACCTCCTCGGGGGTTGCAACCACCTGCCACATGTCCAGGTGCCGCGGATGCATGAAGCGCTCGGTTACCGCATGCTTCAGCAGCTCCAGCAGCGGATCGAAGAAGGAACGCGTGTTCACCATCACGATCGGATTCAGATACAGGCCGAGGCGCTTGAGAGTGATGGCCTCGAGAAGCTCCTCCAGCGTGCCCGAGCCGCCCGGCAGCGCGATCGCCGCCTGGCTCAGCGTCAGCATCATGTGCTTGCGCGTGCGCAGGTCTTCCACCAGTTGCAGCTCGCTGAGTCCGCGGTGTCCCCATTCGAGCTCCGCCATGAAGCGCGGCAGAATGCCGACGACGCGTCCGCCCTTGCCGAGCGCGCCGTCGGCGAGTGCGCCCATCGAGCCGACGGCGCCGCCGCCGTACACGATGCCGACGCCAGCCTGCGCCAGCACCTCGCCGAGCCGGTGCGCGGCAGTGCGATAATCGGGATGCGAGATTCGGCTCGAGGCGCAGTAGACGCATACGGCGCGCTCGATCGGCGGCCCGCCTGCTGTACTCATGTCGGTGCTGTCCTTGCCTGGATACAGGTGAGCGTAATTATAGGGTGGGACAATCTGTTACAGTTTGCCGCAAGGGAGGGCGTTCTAAGCATGGCTCCGGACAAGTGCAGTCACTGCGCGCGACGCGCGGTGCACCGCGGCGGCCTGCCGCTCACTGCCGCGCTCGTGTTGGGAGCATTGGCCGTGGCGCCTGGGAGGCTTCCGGCGGATGCCGCGCCGGCCCCGGACGCGAATGATGCGTCAACCCTGAAAGAAGTCATCGTCTATGCGCGGCGGCGTCCCGAGAAGCTCGAGGACACCCCGGTGGCGGTTACCGCGCTCAGCGGCAGCGAGCTGCAGCAGGAGTCGGCGGTGCTGCTCGAGGACATCGCCCGCGACGTGCCCAACACCCGCATGGTGTCCTCGCCGCAGTCGGTTTCCGGTCTCGACGTCACCATCCGCGGCCAGACCGTCAACCGCGACGCCATCGTGTTCGATTCGGCGGTCGGCCTGTACGTCGACGGCGTCTACGTCGCGAGCGGGCAGGGGGCGATGGCGACGCTGCTGGACGTCGATTCGGTCGAGGTGCTGCGCGGCTCGCAGGGGACGCTCTTCGGCCGCGACAACACCGGGGGCTCGATTCTGCTGCTGACGCACCGGCCCGACCTCGATCGCCCCGAGGCGGAGCTCGCGATGTCGGGCGGCGACTATGGCGAGTTCATGACCCGCGGGATCGTGAACGTGCCGGTGACGAGCGACTTCGCGCTGCGGTTCGCCTATCAGAGCAACGACCACAGCGGCTTTGGCTCGAGCGTTGCAAGCGGCCAGGACGACCTCGAGAACCAGCACCGCTACCAGGCGCGGGTCGCAGGGCTGTGGAAGCCCGACGCCGGCACCGACGTCTATTTCACCTACGAGCGCTTCCAGGCGCACGAAGGCGGCGCCATCCTGCACCCGCTCGAGGGGCCGCCGCCCGGCACCCTGGTGTCGCAGCTCGGCGCCGCGCTCGGGCAGTTCCAGGGGATCCCCGGTCTGCCGACCGTGGCGTTCCCGGCCAATCCCTATCAGACCGACGGCAGCTTTCCCTCCTACGACAACGCGCAGACCGATGCCTTGCAGCTGACCGCGACACACGTATTCGAGGGGGGGCTCACGACCAAGCTCATCCTCGGCTACCGCCATCTGGATGCCACCACCGCGCTCGATGTGGACGCCTCCACGTTGCCGCTCGCGGATTCGACGCTGTTGAACACCTCGAACGAGAAGAGCGCCGAGCTGCAACTCAGCGACAAGGTGCTCGACGAGAGGCTCGACTGGCTCGCCGGGCTGTACTGGTTCCGCGACAACGGCGGTGCGCCTTCGGTGCACGCCCCGGCCTCGCCGCAGTTCCTCGGAGCCCTCGGCGAGGTCGCGACGCTCACCGGTTGTCCGCCACCCCAAAGCTCCCAGCCTGCACCCCCAACCTGTCTCAACCTCGCGCCCGAGTTCAGTCCGGTCCCGGTGTATGAAACGAACTCGGTCATGAACCGCTCGGGCGCAGCTTACGTCCACGGTGAATACCAGCTCACGCAGGATTGGTACGCCGCCGCGGGCCTGCGGCGCACCGAGGACCGGCGCGACCTCGAGGAGAACGACTACGTCGTGATCCCCGGGTTCGGCGCGAGCTGCACCATCGGCGGCGCTGCGCCCGGGCCCTGCCCGCAGGACCAGAAGAGCGTCGGCTACGCCTTCTGGTCGTGGGAGCTCTCGACCCGCTACCGCCTGACGCCCGAGCTCAATGCCTACGCGCGGGTCGGGCGCAGCCAGCGCTCGGGCGGCTGGAACGTGCCGGTCGCCTCGCTCGATGATCAGCCGTTCCGTCCCGAGCAGCTCACCGACTTCGAGGTGGGGCTCAAGGCGGACCTCCTCGAGCATTCCCTGCTCATCAACGCCGACGTGTTCTACGGCAGGTACGACGACATGCAGCGTCTGCTCGCGGAACTGGTCAACGGCACCCCGGCCACGCTGGTCACCAATGCCGGCCGCGCGCGGATCAGTGGCGCGGAGCTCGAGACTCAGTGGCACCTCACGCGTCAGGTGTCGCTGCAGGGCTCCTTCGGCTACACCGACGCGCGCTACGAGAGCTTTGTGTACCAGCCCTTTCCCGGCGGACCGGTGGCGGATCTCTCGGGTAACGACTTCTATCAGACCCCGCGCTACCAGGCAGCGCTCGCCGGCATCTACCAGATCCCGACGCCGATCGGAAATCTCCTGCTGCGCGCCGATTACGCCTGGCAGGACAAGATCCAGTTCAACGTCATCAACGACTTCAACTACCAGCGTCCCTATGGGACTCTCAACGGACGGGTAGCACTGGACAGCCCGTCGAGCAGCTGGGAGCTCGCGCTGTTCGGCTACAATCTCACCGACAAGCGCTACGCCTACACCGGCGGCACCGTGGAAGCGTTCGCCGCCGCGCCCGGCGCGCTGCCCGCGCCGACGCCCACGATCGCGTGGAACATCCCGGGTGCGCCGCGCACTTACGGTATCGAAGGCACTTACCGCTGGAATCCGCTGCACTGAGGGGGTGGCGCGTGGCGGCCCGCCGCACGGCAGGCGCGTGGGCCGGTGCATTGGCCGGCCTCATCCTCGGCGCGCAGCTGGCAGCGGCCGCACCTGCGGTCGAGTCGGCGCCGCCGGCGCCCGCCGAGCCCTCTGCCCTCGGCCCGGGGAACTTCCGCCACTGGCTCGATCCGGCCACCGCGCCCTTCATCCCGATACCCGAGATCGACACCGACCCGTACAGCGGGGTCACGCTCGGGGTGATTCCGACACTGCTGCACAGCAACGCACAACAGCAGATCGTGCAGATCATCGCCCCGGACATCATCCACAGTCAGTACTTCGGCTGGGGCAGCCGCCTGCGCATCTTCGGCTTTCCGTCCGCCGACACGCAGTACTCGGTCGTCGGGGGCGGGAAGGAGCGCGTCGAGCGCGAGTTCGACGCCCGTTACGCTGCCGGCCAGACGCGCACCGGCCCGCTCACCTGGTCGCTCGAGGCGATCTACGATCGCAGCGGCATCCCGCACTTCTTCGGGCTCGGTAACGACTCGCTTTTCTCAAACGAGAGCACCTATCTCGACAACCAGGCGCGCCTCGACATGCAGCTCGGCTACAACCTGAGCCCGGCGCTGCAGCTCGGGTATCTCGCCCGGGTACGCTACGTCGACGTGCTGCCCGGCGTACTCCCGGGACTGCCCTCCACCGGGACGCGCTTTCCCGGGCTCCTCGGCCTCGGCGCCGAGCACGAGCTGCAGCACCGGCTGATCCTCACCTACGACACGCGCGACTCACTCGTCATTCCCACCGACGGTGCGCGCTACCTCGTGTATGCGGGATTCGTGAGCCGGGAGTTCGGCAGTTCGGTCTCCTACAGCTATGTCGGCGTCGAGGCCCAGCGCTACTGGACACTCGGCCCCGACATGACGCTCGCCTGGCACGCCGCGGCGCGCTACATGCCCTCCGCCGGCAGCGCGCCGTTCTGGGCGCTCTCGAGCCTGGGGGGCGATCGCAGCGAACCCGGTGAGTGCGAGCCGCTGCGCTCGCAGGGCGCCGACCGTTACCTCGACCGCAACCTCTTCGCCTCGGGCCTGGAGGTCCGCAGGCGCCTCACGAACTTCAGTGCCTTCGGCACCCGGGTGGGTCTGGAGCTTGCGCCGTTCATTGATGCCGGGAAGGTGTTCTCCGACCCCGCCTCGAGTCCTGTTTCGCACCTGCACCACGCCCTGGGCCTCGGGGTCCGCGGGGTCGCGAGCCCGTACGTCGTGGGTTATGTCGACGTCGGATACGGGCAGGGACGGGCGGCCGTGTTCAGCGGCATCAACTATCCCTTCTGAGTGGCGCGAAGTGGGACCTGGCCATCTTCTTTCGGGACCTGGTACCCGTTATAAGGCCTGCTCATGAACTGTCCGAAATGCGGCCACGAGCAGGACGACACGGTCAAGTGCGCCGCGTGCGGGATCTATTTCGAGAAATTCCGCCAGCACCAGGGGGCCTCCGGCGAGGGCCCGCGACGGGGTGCGCCGCGCGAGGAGTCGACCCGGGGCTTCGGACCAGGGGTGATCGTATTCACCGCGCTGGCCAGCGCCGCGGTCGTGTTCTACTTCATGCGGGGGCGCGAAAGCGCGCCGGTGAGGCCCGGCGCGGCACCCGTCGTCGCCGTCGGCGCCCTGGCCGAGCGGCCGCCCGCGGCCAGGTCCGCGGGCACGGAAACGGAAGCGGCCGCGTCGCACGAGCCGCAGGGTCTCGAGGCACAGCTCGAGCGGGCCTGGCCGGCGCACAACGTGATCGAGAGCGCGCGCAACGCCACGGTGATGATCAAGACCGGCTGGGGCTCGGGCTCGGGATTCATCATCGACGCGGAGTGCCACGTGATCACCAACCGCCACGTGGTCGATACCAACGGGGCGCGCGTGGCGCGCAACGCGCTCGGCAACCCCAACATGCAGCAGCAGCTGGGCGCTACCGAGCTGCACCTGCGGGCGAACCTGGTGCGAGCGCTGCAGCTGCGCCGCGCCCTGGCCGCGCAGCCGGGCAACAACCTGCAGGTCGTAGAGCTCGACCAGAAGATCCAGCAGATGCAGCAGCTGCTCGCCGATCTGCCGGGCAAGATGTCGGGCGACATCAGCGCCAGGGTGGAAAAGTCCAGCCGCAGCGGCTTCACGGCGCGGCTGGTCGACGGCACCGAGTTCGACTCGCTGCACGCCGAGCTCGCCGACGGAGTCGATCTCGCGGTGTTCCAGCTGCCCGCCGATCACTGCCCGTACATCGCGGCCGGTAATTCGGCGACCCTCGCGCAGGGCGAGCGGCTCTTCACGATCGGCAATCCGCGCGGACTCGCCTACAGCGTCACTTCCGGGATCTTCTCGGGTGCGCGTAGCGACGGCCGGCAGACCTTCCTGCAAACCGACGCACCGATCAATCCCGGCAACAGCGGCGGCCCCCTGGTGACCGAGAGCGGGCAGGTCGTCGGCATCAACACCATGGTGATGAACGGCGTCCAGGGCATCGGCTTCGCCATTCCGATCGAGGCGGTCTACCAGGAATTTCCGCAGCTGCGGTAGCCGGCGCTAGTGCTCAGCCGGTTGCAGCGCCTCCGGTTGTTCCGGCTCGGCGGCGACCACCGGCGCGGGCTCCGGCTCGTCCTGTTCGAGCACGACGAGCCGCTGCCCGAGCATCCGTCGCAACTCTTCCAGTCTCCCCAGCGCCGGCCCGAGATCGACCGGGGGCGGGGGCTCGCGCAGGTTGCCGACACGCGCTTCCAGATTATCGAGCCGCAGCTGCACCGGCTCGAGATCGACCTGCTCGGGGACCTTGATAGCGGCGATCGCGCTCAGCACCGGGGCAAGGTCGGTCGGCTGCGGGATGTGAATGGCGCGCACCGCATCCTCGAGTGCCTCCAGCTGGCGGGTCAGCGGCCCAAGGTCCACCTCCGGGCGCGCCGCGAGCCGCTCCGCGAAGTCGCGCCGCCACTCGGCCACCTCACCCTGCCAGCGCGCGTACTCCTCGGTGACGTCGGCGTAGTGACGCCGTAGCCACCACCAGGCGAGCCCGGCACCGCAGGCCGCGGCGAGCACCAGCAGGATGAGGATCTTCGCCAGGAGGAAGCCCATGTTGTTTCTCCCGTGTCAGGCTGCCTTGGGAGCGACCGCGTGAAGCTCGATGCGACGGTTGCGCGAGCGGCCGCGGGCGCTGTGATTGCTGACGAGCGGGCGCGCGGAGCCGAAGCCGCGCGCCTCGAGCCGCCCGCCCGCGACCCCGCGCGCGATGAGGGCCGCGCGCACCGCTTCGGCTCGTGCGCGGCTCAGCGCGCGATTGGCCGCCGGACGGCCGG
Organism: uncultured Gammaproteobacteria bacterium; assembly: GCA_963713175.1. GTDB lineage: Bacteria > Pseudomonadota > Gammaproteobacteria > Steroidobacterales > Steroidobacteraceae > 13-2-20CM-66-19. The sequence continues at coordinate 119,499 of CAVQKW010000011.1, forward strand.
CGCTGTCGGTGTAGCCCTCGATGCGGATGTTGCCCGGACAGGCGCCGATTTCATGCGCCAGCCGGTCCAGCAGCGCGCCGCTCTTCGGGCTGATCGCAGCCGAGTCGCGCGCAAAGCGGATCTCCTCCTGGCTGAGCACGGCGGCGAGAGAGCGCTCGCACACGAGCGCGCTCGGCGCGCTCAGCGGTTCGGCGGCGGGCACCGTTGCCGGTATGGGCGAGGCAACCGTGAAAGAGCCGCTGACGTGGGTCGCACACGCACGCCGCCCGATCCAGGTGGAACAGGTCGCATTGCGCGCGAGCTGCATCGCGCGCTCGCCGGCGACCCCGTTCGGCGCCTCGCCCGAGAGGGCGACGTCCTGTCCGGAGACCGTGAGATTCACCCAGCGCAGATCCGCGCGGTCCAGCTGCACGCGGATCTCGCCCGCGACCGTATCCTGGATCCAGGCGCGCGCCACCGGGCCGAGCGCGATCGCGGCGAGCGCAGCGAGCGTCAGCGTGGGCAACAGGCCGCGCCACACGAAGGGCCACGGGGCGGGATCCCGCCGGATGAGCAGATGCCGCTGAAGGAGCGCCCCAGATTGCATCGCGAGACACCTTATACACCAAGAGCATGCGGAATGCCCGGCGCGCTGGGGCGACTTTGCGCCCGGTGCGGTGCAGTGTTATATGTGTTTGGTCCGTTCGGGCGGGCGCTTCTACAACTACTAACAACCCAGGGCACCGGACGTCAGCCCGATCACCGGCCGCTGACGCTCCGAATCCCGGCAGAGGAGTCATAACGATGATCGGGAAACGTTCAATGCGGCCTTCGAACATCCTGCTGGGGGCCGCGCTTGCGGGCTGCCTCTTCGGTACGGCGCCAGTCTTCGCCGACGAAACGGCGCAGATCGTCGTCGAGGCGAAGGCACCGGTGCACCGTGAAGCCGTCAACGAAGGTGCACCAGGCGGCGCACGGGTGGACCTGCTGTCGGTGAGTTACCACGTGCACCTGGCGGGCCTCAACCTTGCCAGGCACGCCGACGTGCTCGAGGCTCAGGACCAGATCCGGGTCGCCGCCAGGAGGGCTTGCGCCGCGATCCAGGCCGAGTACCCGGTGCGGCAGATGTCCGATGAGCAGTCGTGCGTGAACGACACGGTAAGTCACGGCATGGAGCAGCTGAAGGGACTGATTGCAGCAGCGGGCGCGGGCAAGTAGCACTCGCAAGCGCCAGCCGCCGCGCCGCTGACAATGCGGCGCGGCGTGCGGCGCGCCGGACTCGGTCGGTGTTTCCGCCGCGGCCGATATTCGCATAAGATTTGAGTCCCGCGCGGGTGTAGTTCAATGGTAGAACTGCAGCTTCCCAAGCTGCTAACGTGGGTTCGATTCCCATCACCCGCTCCATCGCGGCACCACTCGCCGCAGCGCGATCACCGCTCCATCGCACAGCGCGCCTTTGTTGCGCATCCACTACGTTCGCATTTGACAAGAATTGGGCTATCCTTGCGCCCAGGGAAATGCGCAGGCCTGCTTGCTGCGCCCACGAAACACGACCCGCCCAGGTAAAGCGGCAACGGGGAGCTCAGTATCATGTGTATTACACGCGCAACAAGGAGCTTGCTGACTGGCAGCGTGCTCGCAGCCCTGTCTTACGGCGGCAGCGTCAGCGCCCAGCAGGCACAGGCGCAGCCCGCGGCGGGAGGCGACCTGCAGGAGGTGGTGGTCACCGGATCGCTGCTCAAGCGCACCGACACCGAGACTCCGAGCCCGGTGCAGATCATCAGCGAGAAGGACCTGGTGAACAGCGGCTACACCAACGTCAACGACGTGCTGCGCAACCTCGCCGCCAACGGCCAGGGCACCCTCAACCAGGGCTTCACCGAGGCGTTCGCGGCCGGCGCGTCCGGTATCGCGCTGCGCGGTTTGACCGTGGGCGATACGCTGACGCTGATCGACGGGGAGCGCATGGTCGCCTATCCGCTAAGCGACGACGGTGAGCGCAGCTTCGTCGACACCACCGCCATTCCGTTCAACGCCGTGCAGAGCATCGAGGTGCTGAAAGACGGCGCGTCGGCGCTGTATGGCGCGGACGCGATCGCCGGCGTCGTCAACATCAAGCTCAAACAGACCTACCAGGGCGCCGAGCTCACCGCCGAGGGCGGCGCCACCCAGCACGACGACGGCTGGACGTGGCACGCGGCCGGCATCGTCGGCTGGGGCGATCTCGCGACCGACGGCTACAACCTCTACATGGCGCTCGACTGGCATCGCCAGGAGCTGATTCTCGGCTCCAACCGCACCGGTCCCTGGACGACACTCAACTGGACCGGTCTGCCGTCGGGAATCAACGAGACGCCGGGCTCGCCGACGCAGAGTCTTCTCACCTATCCGGACAGCATCCAGGGCTATCTCGTCAATCCGAATCCCGCCAACGGCAAGCCCGCAGAAACGTTCCTCACGGGCAACCTGCAGCCGGCCTGCAACAGCGCCGCCGCACAGGCCGCCGGGAAGTGCGAGTTCTCATTCCCGGGCCAGATTCAGCCGCCCACCGAGCAGACGAACTTCCTCGCCAAGTTCACTCACCTGCTGGGCGGGGACTGGAAGATGACGTGGACGGGCTCGATCTTCGACAGCACCGCGGAGCAGGTCGCCCCAGAGACGCCGCCGTTCGGTCACGCGCTCAATCAGACGGGCATCAACAGCGGGGGCAACGTGCTCACGCCCATCGGCCCGGGGATTCCCGCAAGCGCGGTCACCTATCCGGTGTACACGCTGCCGGCCAACTCGCCGCAGAACCCGTATGGCGCCCCGGCGCAGCTGGCGTACAGCTTCCCCGATGTCGGCCCGGAAGTGACCGATGTCGAGACCACCACCTACCGGTTGTTTGCGGACGTCCGCGGCACGGCGGCGGGGTGGGATCTGGATGGCTCGGTGGGCCTGATGTACTCCCGGATGATCGACCACATCTCCGGCTTCCTCCAGCCTGGGGTGGTGCAGACCGACCTCAACAACCTGCAGCTACGTCCCCGGCGTGACCACCAACGGCACGCAGCTTTTTTCGCCGGTGGAATCCACCGACCCATCGAGCACGCTCGACGTCGTCGACTTCCACGGCTCGCATGATCTGTTCCAGATGCCCGGTGGACCGATGACGCTGGCGGCCGGCGTGCAGTACTTCCACAAGGCGTTGAACTACGTCAATCCGGCGAGCGTGATCGCGGGAACACAGGAGGGTGCCTCGGCGTTCGCCGTCGGCTCGCAGGACGATACCGCGGGCTTCCTCGAGGTCGGCGGCAAGCCGGTAAGACAGCTGGAAGTGGACGCCGCGGTCCGCTACGACCACTACGATACCTACGGCGGCTCGGCGACTCCGAAGTTCGGCCTCAAGTACACGCCGATCGACATGCTGTCGCTGCGCGGCACCTGGGGGAAGGGATTCCGTGCGCCGTCGATCGCCGAGTCCGGCATCGCCGGCAACGCCTTTGGCCAGGGCAACATCTACGATCCGGTCCTGTGCCCCAACGGCGTCGCCAACGTCAAGGGCACCTTCAACTCGTACTGCGCCTATCCCGGCGTCGGCGTGGGCTCGGCCAACCCGGATCTGAAGGCCGTCACCTCGAAGAATGCGACCTTGGGTGTCATCTTCGAGCCGCTGCCGCAGTTCAGCGCGTCGGTGGACTACTACTGGGTCCAGCTCAACAACGACATCATCTCGGCGGCGGCGGCCGGGGGTCTGGGCGCCTCATTCCTGCAGCTCGTGCGCGGCGCTCCGTCGCACGCGCAGATGTGCACCATCACCGTGACGAGCGGGAGCTGTGACCCGGTTAGCACGCTGACGCCAGTCGGCCTGCCGGAATATACCGTCGTGCCCTACGTGAACGCGGGTATCACCACGACCGATGGCATCGACGTGGACCTGCGCACCCGCTGGGACCTCGGCGCCGGACGGCTGACGGGCGAGCTCAACTACACCCACCTGCTGGAGTACGACTACGGCTTCGCCGGGACGACCTATCACCTGGCCGGGACGCACGGGCCGTCGAGCATCTCGGGCGATACGGGTAATCCGAAGGATCGCGCGGTCCTTTCGCTCACCTGGGAACAGGGACCTTTGACCAGCACGCTGTCCGTGAACTACACCAGCTCGTTCAGCATCGTGGACCCCTCCTCGGGCTACAACACGTGTCTGCAGGCGATCAGTTCCGGCGCGCCGTCGGCCTACGGACCGGTGTGGGTCCCGCCGGCGAGTCTGCCCTCCGCATGGAGTCAGTACTGCTCGATCGCGCACTTCACCGAGGTGAATCTCTATGCCGGCTACCAGGTGACCGACCATTTCCAGGTGCACGGCTCCATCACCAACCTCGGCAACTCCGACGCGCCGATCGACCTGCAGACCTACGGCGGCGGTGCCGAGCTGCACTACGACGCGGCGCTCGACCAGGACGGCGCGGTCGGCCGGTTCTTCATGCTCGGCGCGACGTACAAGTTCTGACCTGAGCGTTCTCGGGCTTGATCCGCAGTCGGCCCCCCAGAGGGGGCCGACTTGCGGCCGCACATGGAAAATGGGGCCTGTGCCGCGCGGTCGTGACCGTTCGGTGACATTCGTGTCTTCCCGGCCGGGGTAAAGTCGCCCCATGCACCAGATCGGTGTCGTAGGCCTGTCCTACCGGCACGCGGGCGTGGACGAGGTCGCGCGCTTCACCGTGCCGCGGGCCGAGGTCGCCGCGCGCCTGCCGGAGCTGCGCGCGCGGCTGGCGGCCGCCGAGATCCTCTATGTCGGTACCTGCAATCGCGTGGAGGTGGTCTATGCCACCTCCGACGGCAGCCCGGCGGAAGACTCACGCCACGAGGTGTTTCGCCTCCTGACCGGGACTGCGCCGCAGCCCGGGGAGGCCGCGCGCACGCTGCGCGCGTGGACCGGCGAGGCCGCGGTCGAGCACCTGTTCCTCCTCGCCTGCGGCCTCGACTCCGCGCAGACGGGCGAGCAGGAGATTGCCTCCCAGCTGCGCGACGCCTGGGAGGAGTCGCGCGCCGCCGGAACCTGCGGCCCGATTCTCGATCGGGTGCTCGGCGATGCACTCGCGATGGCGCGCCGCGTGCACCGCCTCACGACGCGCGCGCACGCCCCCTCACTCGGCGATCTCGCAGCCGAGCGCGTGCAGCAACATCTCAACGGCTCCCCCGGCATCGTCGCGCTGCTCGGCGTCTCCCCCATGACGCGCCGCTGCGCGCTCGGCCTGCACCGCTCTCACGTGCCGCTCCTGATCGTCAACCGCACGCTGCAGCCGGCGCAGGAGCTGGCGCAGCGGGTCGCAGGCGAGGCACTCGCGCTCGATGAGTTCCGCCGCGAGCCACCGCTGCTCGCGGCGCTGGTACTGGCCGCCGGGGGTACGGGACCGGTGCTGGAGGGCGCGACGCTCACGCGCCTGGTGCGCCCCGGCGCGTCTGCACCACTCGTCATCGATTTCGGTGTGCCGCCCAACGTCGATCCGCAGGCGGCGCGGCACGCCGGACTCACGCGCCTCGGGATGAGCGAGCTCATCGAGGCGGCGCAGGGGCGGCGCCTCGCGCAGCTGGTGCGGCTCGCCCCCGTGCGGGCGGCGATCGACGAGCGCCTGGCGCGGCTGCGCGCCGAGCTCGCGACGCGCGCCATCGGACCGCGCCTCGCGGACCTGCGTCTCGCGTTCGAGGAGATCGCCGCGGAGGAGGTGGCGCACGCCCTGCGCCACGAGCTGCGCTCGCTCGATGAGCACGAGCGCGCCGTGCTCGAGCGACTCGGCAGCGCGGTGGCGCACCGCCTCGCGCACCTGCCGCTCGCGGGACTCAAGGCCGCCGCGCTGCACGTCGGTCCCGAGGCGGTGAACGCATTCTTCGATGCGGCGAAGACCGGGCGCGCCCGCCCGCAGAGGCAGTCATGAGCGCAGCCGAACGGGGCAGGCACGACGCGTCGCGCCCGAAATCCCTGGAGTTATACCGGCGCGCCTGCCGCGTCATCCCCGGGGGAGTCAATTCCCCGGTGCGCGCCTTCCGCGCGGTCGGGGGGACGCCGCTGTTTATCGCGCGCGGGTCCGGCGCTCGGATCACGGATGCCGACGGGCGCAGCTACCTCGATCTCGTGGGTTCGTGGGGCCCGCTGATCGCCGGGCATGCGCACCCGGCGGTCGTCGATGCGGTGAGCGCCGCGCTGGGTCGCGGCACCACCTTCGGTGCGCCGTGCGCGGCGGAAGTGGAGCTCGCGGAACGCGTCGTTGCCGCCTATCCGGGCGCCGAGCAGGTGCGCTTCGTGTCCTCCGGGACCGAGGCGGTGATGAGCGCGATCCGACTGGCGCGCGCCTGCACCGCGCGCGACCTGATCGTCAAGTTCGCCGGCTGCTATCACGGTCACGCAGATCACCTGCTGGTCGCAGCCGGCTCGGGCCTCGCCACCTTCGGCAGGCCGTCCTCGGCCGGCGTGCCCGAGGCGTTCACGGCCTGCACCCGGGTGCTGCCGCTCGATGACGAGGGCGCGGTCGAGACGCTGTTCGCGGCAGGACGGTTCGCGCATCGCCGCGGTCATCATCGAGCCGGTGCCCGCCAATCACGGACTGCTGCCGCAGCGGCGTGAATTTCTCGAGTGCCTGCGGCGCGTGACGCTCGAGCACGGCGCGCTCCTCATCTTCGACGAAGTCATCTCGGGCTTTCGTTTAGGCCGCGGCGGCGCGGCGGAACTGCTCTCGGTCACGCCCGATCTCGCCACCTTCGGCAAGGTGATCGGCGGCGGCATGCCGGTCGGGGCCTTCGGCGGCGCGCGGCGCCTCATGGCGCGGCTCGCCCCGGACGGCGACACCTACCAGGCCGGCACGCTGTCGGGGAACCCGGTGGCGATGGCGGCGGGGCTCGCGACGCTCGAAGTGCTCGAGCGTGAGTCGGGGTGGCAGCGGCTCGAGGAGAGCGGTGCGGAATGCGAGCGAGTGGTGCGCGCGGCGCTCGCGCAGGCGCCGTTCCCGGTTCACCTGGTGCGCGTCGGGTCGCTCTTGTGGTTGTCGTTGCACGAGGCCGGCGCACCGCGTACCGCGGTCGCGCTGTCGGCGCGCGAGACGGCGCGGTTTGCCGCGCTCTTTCACGCCATGCTGGCGCGCGGTGTCTACCTGCCGCCTTCGGCTTACGAGGCCTGCTTCCTGTCGCTGGCGCACGGCGGCGCGGAGCTCGCCGAGCTCGCACAGGCGCTGCGCGAGGCGCTCGCGGAGCTGGCACCGTGAAGGCTACCCGCGTCTTTCAGCTCACCGCGCTCGCCCTGGTAGTGGTCTCGGCGGTGCAGGTGGGCTGGTGGCTGCTCGATCAGCGCTCCAACGCCATCGAGAAGGTGCGCGCCGCGCGCGTGCAGTATGCGGCGCAGATGCGCGCCGCGCAGACGCTGCTCGAGTCGGGCGCGGACGCACAGCGGGTGCGCGCACTGCTGCCCGACATCGTCGTGACGGACGGGCGCGCCACGCTCAACCCGGCGACCGATCGGCTGCTGCTCGCCGAGGAGCACCATCGCATCAATCAGTACGCCTGGGAAGGCGGCTTCTTCCTGCTGGCACTCGGGGTGTGCATCGCGGTCATCGGGCGCGCGTTGCGCGCGGAGGCTCGCGTGCTGGAAGAGCAGGACAGCTTCCTGGCGCTCGTTTCGCACCAGTTCAAGACGCCGCTCGCGAGCCTGCAGCTCTCGCTCGAGACCATGGCGCTGCGCACGCTCGCGCCCGAGCAGGCGCGCACCCTCATCGAGCGCATGCTGGCGGATCTGGCCCGCATGGAGGTCATGGTGACCCAGATCCTGGAGAGCGTGCGGCTCGAGCGCGGGCGCGTGGAGCTGAAGTCCGAGCCCGTCGAGCTCGCGGCGGCGGTGGGGCGCGTCGTGGGATCGCTCGAGGAGCGCGCCCGTGCACAGCACATCGCGATCTCGAGCGACGTGGCTGGCGGGCTCTATGTGCTGAGCGACCCGCTGGCACTGGACGTCATCGTTCGCAACATCCTCGAGAACGCGCTCGCGGCCGTGAGCCCGGTGGGCGGCGGCAGCATCTCGGTGAGTGCTCGCGCCGGCAACGGTGAGGTAGAGCTCGCGGTGCACGACAGCGGCGTCGGCTTCCGGCCTGCGGACGGCGCGCGGCTGTTCGAAAAATTCACGCGGCTGCACCCGGGTGGCGGCAGCGGCTACTACGGCACGGGACTGGGACTCTTCATCGTGCGGCGCCTGATGCAGCTCGCGCAGGGACGGGTGAGCGCCGAAAGCGAGGGCATCGGACGCGGCGCACGCTTCGTGCTCACCTGGCCGGCGGCACAGGTGCCCCCGCCATGACCGGCGGCGCGAACCCGCCCGGCATGTCCCCCGAGGACGCGAACCGCGTGCTGGTGGTGGAGGACGATCCGCACCTCGCGGCCGGGGTCATGGAGAACCTGCGCGCCGAAGGCTACGAGGTGGTATGCGCCGGTGACGGTGAATCCGCCCTCGGGTGGCTGCGCCAGGGCCGCTGCGCGCTCATCGTGCTGGATGTGATGCTGCCGGGCATCGACGGACTCGCGGTATGCCGTACGCTGCGCCTGGCCGGCGACAGCACGCCGGTGCTGTTCCTCACCGCGCGCGGGGATCCGGCCGATCGGGTGCGCGGGCTGGAAGCGGGTGGGGACGACTATCTCGCCAAGCCCTTTCACCTGCAGGAGTTCCTGCTGCGCGTGCGGGCCATCCTGCGGCGCTGGGACTGGTACCGCGGCGCCTCGGCCACCGCGCAGACGGCGGTGCTGCACTTCGGCGGCAACGAGGTCGATTTCCGGGCCTTCCGCGCGCGTGCCTGGAACGGGGAGCCGCAGGAACTCACCGAGAAGGAGGCCATGATCCTCAAGGTACTGTCCGAGCACGCAGGCGAGATCGTCTCGCGCGAGGATCTGCTCGAGCGGGTGTGGGGCTACGACGTGTTCCCCTCGACCCGCACGGTGGACAATTTCATCCTGAGGCTCCGCAAGCGCTTCGAGAAGGACCCGGCCAACCCGCGGCACTTCCTCACCGTCTGGGGGGTTGGCTATCGCTTCCTCGCCGAGGGTGAGCCGTGAGCGCGCCACGTCCGCTGCGCATTGGCACACGCGCCTCCGCGCTCGCGCTGTGGCAGGCGCGGCACGTGGAGTCCCTGCTGCGCGCGCTACCGGGCGCGCCGCCGGTGGAGCTGGTGCACATCCGCACGACGGGCGATGCACAAACTGAGGTGCCGCTGTGGCAGGCGGGCGGCCGCGCCTTCTTCACCCGCGAGATCGACCAGGCGCTCGGCGCCGGCACGGTGGATGCCGCCGTGCACAGCCTCAAGGACCTGCCCACCGGGCTCGTCCCGGGGCTCCAGCTTGCCGCGGCGCTGCAGCGCGAAGATTCGCGCGATGCGCTGGTGAGCGCGAGCGGTGCGCCACTCGCGCAGCTGCCGCGCGGGGCGCGCATCGGCACCAGCAGCCTGCGGCGGCGCGCTTTCATCGCGCGCACGCGACCGGATGCGGTGCTGGTGGAGCTGCGCGGCAACGTGCCGACGCGGATCGAGCGGCTCGGGCGCGGCGATTACGACGCCATCGTGCTCGCGGCCGCGGGCTTGAAGCGCCTCGGCCTCGAGCGGCACGTCAGCCAATACTTCTCGCCCGCCGAATTCCCGCCCGCCGTGTCACAGGGCGTCATCGGCGTGTGCGCACGCGAGGGCGATGAGCCGACGCTCGGCTGGCTGCGCGCGCTCGAGGACCGCGCGGCGCGGCTTGCCGTGAGTGCCGAGCGCGCACTGCTCGCTCGTCTTGAGGGGGGCTGTCAGGTCCCGCTCGGTGCGCTCGCGACGCTGCACGGGCAGGCGCTGCACCTGGATGCCGTGGTGTGCGCGCTCGACGGCTCGGAGCAGCTCACCGCGCACGGCAGCGCCGCGGCACAGCCCGGTGCGCAGCTCGCGATCGCCGAGGCCATGGCGCTCGGTGAGCGCGTCGCGGACGAGCTGCTCGCGCGCGGCGCGGCAGCCCTCATCGCGCGCCAGCGCGATGAGCTCGCGGTTCCCGCGCCATGAGTGCCGATCCGCGCCCGGTCGTGGTGACGCGCGCCGAGGATACCGACGGGCCTTTGAGCCGCGAGCTGCGCGCCCTTGGGCTCGAAGTGCTCTCCTGGCCCGCGGTCAGCGTGAAGCCTGCGGATCCTGCCGCACTCGATGCCGAGCTCGCGCGCGTGCGCTCCTTCGGCTGGGTCGTGTTCGCGAGCCGTCACGCCGTCGCGGCGGTGCTCGCGCGTCTGCCCCAGGCGCCCAGCGGCGTGCGCGTCGCGGCGCTCGGCCGTGCCACCGCGCAGGTGCTGCGTCAGCGGGGATGGCCGGTCGACCTCATGCCCGATGAAGCCAACGCGGCGGCGCTGATCGCGGCGTTCGCCGCCGGCTGGTCAGCCGCCGACCGCGGCGTGCGGATCCTCTACCCGGCGAGCTCGCGCGCACTTCCCACCATCGCCGCGGGTCTTCGGGCGCTCGGCGCGCAGGTGAGCCAGGTCGAGGCCTACCGCACCGAGAGCGCCGGACTCGACGTCGAGCAATGCCGCGCGTGGATCGCGCGGCGCGGGCTCGGGGCGGTGACCTTTGCCAGCCCGTCGGCGGTCATCGAGCTCGAGCGCGCGTTGGGGGAGAAGGACTTCGCGCGGCTGCTCAGCGATGCGCGGGCGGTCGCCCTCGGCCGCACGACCGCCCGCGAGCTCGCCGTCCGCGGCCGCAGCGCCGCCGTCGCGGACGAGCCCACGCTGCGCGCGCTCGCGCTCACCACTTTCCGCCTGCTGCAAACGAGAGCCTGAAGATGCCATTTCCCCAGCAACGACCGCGGCGTACCCGCCAGTCCGATGCGTGGCGGCGCCTGGTGCGTGAGACGCATCTGCATCCCGACGCGCTCATCTACCCGCTGTTCGTGGTTCCGGGGCGCGGCGTACGCCGCCCGGTGCAGAGCATGCCGGGGATCTGCCAGCTGTCGGTGGACGAGGCGGTCAAGGAGGCGCAGAGCGCGGCCGCGGCCGGCGTACGGGCGGTGCTGCTGTTCGCAGCCCCTGCCGAGAAGGACGCACGCGCCAGCAGCGCACGTGATTCGCAGGGGCTCGCGGCGCGGGCGATCGCCGCCATCAAGGAGGCCTGTGGCGCGCTCATCGTGTGGGCGGACGTGTGCCTGTGCGGCGCCACGGATCACGGCCACTGCGGACACGTACTCTCCGGCGGCATGATCGACAACGACTCCTCCATAGAGACCCTCGCCGAGGTCGCGCTCAACTACGCGCGCGCGGGGGCGGATGCCGTGGCGCCGAGCGACATGATGGACGGGCGGGTGCAGGCGATCCGCACGCTGCTCGATCGCGAAGGGCACGCCAACACCCCGATCGTCTCCTACGCCGCCAAGTACGCGTCCGCCTTCTACGGCCCGTTCCGCGAGGCGGCCGAATCCGCCCCGGCCTTCGGCGACCGACGCTCGTACCAGATGGATCCGGCGAACGTCCGCGAGGCGCTGCGCGAGGTGGTACTCGACGTCCAGGAGGGGGCCGATCTCGTCATCGTCAAGCCCGCGGGCCCCTACCTCGATGTCATTCGCCAGGTGCGTGACGCGGTGCAGGTCCCGGTGGTTGCCTACCAGGTCTCCGGTGAGTTCAGTCTCATCAAGGCTGCGGCCGAGCGCGGCTGGATCGACGAGCGGGCGGCGGTGATGGAGACTCTCACCGGCATCCGGCGAGCTGGCGCCGATCTCATCATCAGCTACTTCGCACCCGAGGTGGCGCAGTGGCTGCAAGCATGAGCACGGCGCAGACGTCCGCAAGCGGGGCGTTTCTCGCTGCCTGCCGCTGCCAGCCGGCGCCGCACCGCCCGGTGTGGATCATGCGTCAGGCGGGGCGCTACCTGCCGGAGTACCGCGAGCTGCGCGCGCGCGTCGCTTTCGAGACCCTGACACGCGCCCCGGAGCTCGCCGCGGAAGTGACCCTGCAGCCGCTCAAGCGCTACGAGCTGGATGCGGCGATCCTCTTCAGCGACATCATGACTCCGCTCCAGGGCATGGGCGTGGGGCTCACCTTCGAGCCCGGCCCGGTGGTGCGCGAGCCGATTCGTACCGCGGCGCAGATCGATGCGCTGCCGCGGCTCAACGCGGAGCGCGACGTGCCGTTCGTGCTCGAGACCATCCGCCTGGTGCGCGCCAACCTGCCACGGCCGGTGCCGCTCATCGGCTTCGCCGGCGCGCCCTTCACACTCTTGTGCTACCTCGTGTGCGGCCGGCCTTCCAAGGAGTTCGCCGCGGCGCGCGCGTTCCTCTACGCCCAGCCCGAGGATGCCAGGCGCCTGCTCGAGCGACTGGCGGATGCCATGGCGGCGTATCTTGCCGCACAGGCCGCCGCCGGAGCACAGGCGCTCATGCTGTTCGAGTCGTGGGCGGGACTGCTGGGGCCGCGCGAGTACGCGGACTTCGCGCTGCCCGCGGTGCGCCGTACGCTCACCGCGCTGCGCGCCTGCGGTGTGCCACTCATCTATTATGTGAATCAGGGCGCCACGCTCCTGCCCGCGATCGCGGACCTCGACGTGGACGTGGTAGGGGTCGACTGGCGGGCATCGCTCGCGGACGTGCGGCGGGTGCTGGGGCCGGGCAAGGCGGTGCAGGGCAACCTCGACCCCGCGGCACTCTTCGCCCCGCCCGCCGAGCTCGCCCGCCGGGTGCGTGCGGTGTGCGCGGAAGCGGGACCCGCTCCCGGCCACATCTTCAATCTCGGGCACGGTATCTGGCCGGATACCGATCCCGATGCGGTCGCGCGCCTGGTGGACCTGGTGCATGAGCAGCGCTAGCGATCCAGGGGAGGGATTCGCCGCGACCGCGACGGATTACTTCCGCGATCTGCAGTCCCGCCTCGTCGCCACCTTCGAGACGTTCGAGCCGACCAGCCGCTTTGCAGCGCGCCGCTGGAGCAAGCCCCCCGGCCATCGGCTGCAGGGCGGGGGTGAAGCGCGTCTCATGCGCGGCGCCATTTTCGAGAAGGTCGGCGTCAACGTGAGTCATGTGTGGGGAGTGCTCCCAACCGAGGCGCGAGGTCAGGTGGCGGGGGCGCAGGAGTCCGACGGCCGCTTCGTCGCCTGCGGCCTCTCGCTCGTGGCTCACATGCACAATCCCTACGTGCCCGCCGTGCACCTGAACCTGCGCTACCTGCAGACGCACCGCGCATGGTTCGGCGGCGGCTCGGACCTCACGCCGACTTTTCCGCTGCAAGAGGACACGCAGGAGTTTCACGCCGCACTGCGCGCGGCGTGCGAGGGCTACCGGGCCGGGGCGTACGATGAGTACCAAGCGTGGTGCGATCGCTACTTCTACCTGCCGCACCGGCAGGAAGCGCGTGGTGTAGGCGGGATCTTCTTCGATGAGCTCGTCGCGGGCGGCAGCGGCGCGGAGTTCGCGTTCGTGCGCTCGGTCGGAGAAGCGCTGCTCGCCGTCTACCCCAGGATCGTGGCGCGGCGCAAGGACACGCCCTACGACGAGGCGGCCCGCGAGCGGCTGCTCGTGAAGCGCGGGCGCTACGTGGAGTTCAACCTGGTCTACGACCGCGGCACGCGCTTCGGTTTCAGCACCGATGCGGACCCCGACGCCTACCTGATGAGCCTGCCGCCCCTGGTGAAATGGTGAGCGGGTGCGCTGACCGCACGTACCCGGACCCTCGGCAGCGCAGCCGTGCGAACCTCGAGCCAGCTGACCGGTGCCGACCCGAAGAGCTCATGCGTGCCCGCGGCCGCGTCGCGCCAGCGCTGGCGCAGGATCGCCGTGAAGGTATCGAGCGCCTCCAGGGCCTCTGCCGGCGGCTCCCACAGCCGCCACATGCCCCACATGCTCCGGTTGCCCATCGTTCTCTCCTTCCCTTCGCCTGCCTTCTCATAGGACATGAGCGCCCGGGCAGTGCCTAAGTTCCTGGAAAAACTGTTGGTTTTCAGCGACGTGCCCATTTAAACCCGCCGGGCCGTTCCGCTCTCTAATCCACCGATGACACCAGCGCAGGTCGAAGACACGCGGGTCGACTGGGAGGGGGCGCTGGTTGAGCGCGCCCGCGCCGGGGACAGCCGCGCGTTCGAGCGGCTGTACCGCGAGCATGCAGGGCGGGTCTACGGACTGTGCCTGCGCATGACCCGGGAGCCGCACTTGGCCGAGGACTGTACACAGGAAACTTTCATCAACGCCTGGCGGGCGTTGTCGCGGTTCGAGACGCGCAGTTCGCTGGGCACCTGGCTGCACCGCATTGCCGTCAACGTGACGCTGGCGAAGCGCCGCAAGGCGACCCGCTACGAGCCAATGGCGGAAGACGAGGAGAGGAGATCGTCGAGACCGGGTGGACTCTGGAGACGCCGGTCGAGGTCGAGGAGATCGAGACCGCGATCGGTGCCTGCCGGAAGGCGCACGCGATGCGCTGGTGTTGCACGCACTCTATGGTTATTCGCACACCGAGGCCGCGCAGATGCTGGGCGTGGCGGAAGGCACGTGCAAGGCGCAGCTGCACCGCGCGAGGAAGCTGCTGCGCGAGCGACTGGACATGGAGGTTCGCTGATATGACCGAGCCAGACGCAACACCACGCGCCCGGTGAAGTCGCTGCGCGAGCTGCCCCGGCCATCGAACCGCCGCGCGACCTGTGGCCGCAGATCGAGGCGCGCATCGCGCCCAGGCCGAGCATGGCGCCAGCGGTGCCGCGCGGTGCAGCCGGCGCACGCGCGGCAGCGCCGCTGCGCTGGCTCGCGGCGGCGGCCATGGTGGCTAGCGTCGCGGTCGGGGTATGGATCGGGCGACATGCTGCCGATACCGCACGATCCGCGCCGCGCCGCCGGTGGCGAACGCGGCCGGACCGGCCGCCGAGTTGCTGAATGCCGCTTACGTAGTCGACCCGCGCTACCAGCGCGAGCACGCGCGCAGCTGGTGCGTCGCTGCAGGCGCAGCTGGATGCGATGCCGCCGGCGGCGCGCGCCAAGGTGACCGCCAGCCTCGCGACGATCGAGCAGGCCAAGCAGGATCTGGAGCAGGCGCTCGGCAAGGACCCGAGCAACGCGCTGCTGCAGGAACTGCTCGTCAACACTTACCAGGATGAAATGCGCGCCCTGACGGACGTGCAGCGAGGCCAGCGACCCTGGCAGAGGGATCTGACATGCGTACTTTCCCGACATGTTGCCCGCCTGCCTGATCGTGCTGCGTGCGAGCGCCACGGCGCTCGCCGGCCGAAGGTCGTCAGGAATACCAGAAGACCATCGACAAGGAGCTGCCCGCGGATGCCAAGGGGATCGTCGAGATCTCCAACACCAGCGGCACGGTCGACGTGAGCGGCTGGGACCGCGCCCGAAGTCAGCGTGCATGCCGAGCTCGACGAGGACGTGCAGCGCCTCGACATCGACGAGCGAGCAACGGCCGCGTCACCATCAAGGTGCGTGCTGCCCAGCAACTCCTCGCACGAGCAATGACGCCCACCTGCACGTGCAGGTGCCGCGCGGCAGCGAGCTGCACGTGACCACCGTGAGCGCGGACCAGACGATCGCCGCGGTCGCCGGGCATGCAGCGCCTGCAGCAGCGTCAGCGGCGATGTCACCACCGAGATCGAGGCCGCGGACCTGGAGCTCAAGACCGTCAGCGGCGACGTCAAGGTCAAGGGGCACGGCCAGCCGGCGCGCCTGCACGTGACCACCGTGAGCGGCGACGTGCACATGGACCATGCCGCAGGGGACCTGGATGCCGGCACCGTGAGCGGGGATCTGGGCTCGTCCTGGACAGCGCCGGGGCGGTGCGCCTGCGTACCACCTCCGGGGACGTGCACTTCGAGGGCAAGCTGAAGCAGGCCGCGAACTTCGACGCCGCGACGGTCAGTGGCGACATCAGGTCCGGGCCCCCTCCGAGGGCGGCTACGCGTACGAGGCGCCAACCTTCAGCGGCGACATCACCGACTGCTTCGACGTGCACGCCGTGCAAGGGCACGGTCGGGCAGTCGATCTCGCGGTACGCGCGGCGGCCGGCGGCGGCCATGTGCGCCTGAAGGCCATGAGCGGCGACGTCCAGCTGTGCGACCGCAACTGAAGGCGCGCCGCGCGCTGCTGTGCGGCGCCGGCGTTCCTGGCGGGGCCGCGCACCGCCGCGTGCAACCGCTAGAATCGGCCCCGTGCCCAGCTCCCCGATCGCCGACCGCCTGCTCGAGTGGGCCGCCCGCAGCGGCCGGCATGATCTTCCCTGGCAGCTCGAGCGCACGCCCTACCGGGTGTGGGTCTCGGAGATCATGCTGCAGCAGACCCAGGTCGCGACCGTCATCCCCTACTTCGAGCGCTTCATGGCACGCTTTCCCGAGTCGGCGCGCTGGCCGCGGCGCCGCTCGATGAGGTGCTGCACCTGTGGGCGGGACTGGGCTACTACGCCCGCGCGCGCAACCTGCACCGCGCCGCACGGCAGATCCGCGACGCAGCACGGCGGGCGGTTCCCGCGCGGCGTTCACCGCGGTCGCCGGCGCTGCCCGGCATCGGCCGCTCCACCGCCGGGCGCGATCCTGGCGCTCGCCTGCGGCGAGCGCTTCGCGATCCTCGACGGCAACGTGCGGCGGGTGCTGGCGCGCTACTTCGCCGTCGCCGGCCGCGGTGAGTGAGGCGGCCGTGCGAAGCGGCTGTGGCAGCTGGCGGAGCGCTGCACGCCGCGCGACGCGGGTCGGCCGCCTACACGCAGGCGATCATGGATCTGGGAGCGACGCTGTGCGTGCGCAGCCGAGCCGCTGTGCGCGCAGTGCCCGCTCGGCGCCGGCTGCGCCGCGCGCGCCACCGGCCGGCAGCGCGAGCTGCCCGCGCCGCGCCGCCGGCGCTGGCGCGCACGCGGCGGCAGGTATTCATGGTGGTGGCGCTCAAGGACCGGCGAGGTGCTGCTCGAGCGCCGTCCGGAGAACGGGGATCTGGGGCGGGCTGTGGTGCCTGCCCCAGTTCGCGAGCCAGGCCGCCGCGGCCGGCGCCTTCATCGAGGCGTCGCTCGGCCGGCAGCGACGGCGGCGCAGCTGCTGGCACCGTGGAGCATGCCTTCACGCATTTCGACCTGACGATCAGCCCGCTGCTGGTGCGCTGTGCGGCTCGGGCGGCAGAAGTCCGTGACGAGGAGGGAGCTCTGGTATAACATCCGCACGCCCGGCCCGCATCGGCCTGCCCGCACCGATCAGTGCTCTGCTTGCGCGGCTGGCCGGGTAAGTCCGATGTTCGAGTCGTAGCTGGTGGTCGCGCGAGTGAGGAGGTCGAGCGTGTCACGTATGGTCCAGTGTGTTCTGCTCAAGCGCGAGGCGCCCGGCCTCGAGCGGCTGCCATACCCGGGCGAGCTCGGCAAGCGCATCTACGAGAACGTCTCCAAGGAGGCGTGGGGCAAGTGGCTCGCCCACCAGACCATGCTCATGAACGAGTACCGCCTGACGCCGATCGAGCCCAAGGCGCGCAAGTTCCTGGAGACGGAGATGGAGAAGTTCTTCTTCGGCGCCGGCTCCGCGGCGCCGGAGGGTTACCAGCCGCCCGAAGCGGCTGAGCGCCTGACACCGGCAGCAAGGAGGCGCCGGGACTGCGCGCCGGCGGTACGGCGCGCCTTTTTACAGGTGGATCAGGCCGCGCTTGTGCGCCACCGCGACCGCTTCGGTGCGGCTGATGGCGTCGAGCTTGGTGAGGATCGCCTTCACGTGCGTCTTGGCCGTGCCTTCGGTGATCGACAGCCGCCGCGCGATGTCCTTGTTGCTGCGGCCCTGCGGCGACCAGCTGCAGCACGTCGAGCTCGCGCTGCGTGAGGCTGGGCTTGCCCATGCGCTGCAGCGCCTTGGCGGCTACCGTGCGATGAGGTGTAGGGCCGGTCCTCGCTCACGGCGCGGATCGCCGAGAGGATCTCCTGGCGCGGCGCATCCTTCAGCAGGTAGCCCTTCGCGCCCTGGGACAGGCACTGGAAGATGTCCTCATCGCCGTCGTAGGTCGTCATGATGAGGATGCAGGCCTTGGGGTTGCAGCTCCAGCACGCGCTGCACCACCGCGACGCCGTCGCGCTTGGGCATGCGCAGGTCGAGCACCATGCACATCCGGGCGATGCTGCTCGTAGAGGCGATCGCCTCCTCGCCGTCGCCGGCTTCGGCGACGACCTCCATGTCCGCCTGCTGGTTGACCATGGCGGCCAGCCCGTCGCGCACGACCGGATGGTCATCGGCGAGCACGACGCGGATCTTGGTCTTCATGACGGCGGCCACTTAGGCCGCCGGCTTCAGCATGCGCACGCTGACGCGCGTGCCCGTGCCCGGCTGGCTCTCGATATGCCATTCCCCGCCGATCGCGTTGGCGCGCTGGCGCATGCTGGAGAGCCCGAAGCCGTCGCGCGCGTACAGCTCCGGTGGGCTGCTGCATGCCGACGCCGTCGTCGGCGACGGACATGACCCAGTGCGACGGCTCGTCGGTCATGGTGATGCGCACCAGCTGCGGGCGGGCGTGGCGCACGGCGTTGCTCACCGCCTCCTGCGCGATGCGCAGCAGCTCGTGCTCGTGCTCGGGCTGCAGGCCGGTGGTCACGCCGCCGCCCTCGAAGGTGCAGGTGACGCCGCCCGGGCACGGTGGAGCGGTCGGCCAGCTGGCGCAGGGCGAGCTCCAGGCCCGCGCGGCGCGTCTGGTCGAGGCGCAGCGCCATGACCGAGCGACGCGCCTCGGCGAGCCCGTCGCGCGCCAGATCGCGGATGCGCGTCAGGGTGAGCGCGAGCTCCGAGTTGCGCTTCTTGCAGGAGGGGAACTCCTCGACCGCGCCCAGCTGCATGAGGATGCCGGTGAAGGCCTGCGCGAGGCCGTCGTGGATTTCCTGGCCGATGCGGGTGCGCTCCATGAGCACCGCGGCTTCCTTGGCCGAGTACGCGAGCCGCGTCAGCTGCACCGCAAGCGTCGCCTGCTGCGCGAGCGCTACCAGGAGCTCGCTGCGCTGCACCTCCGCGGCGTTGCGGCGGAAGGTCAGGATAAAGAAGCCGACGCTGCGGGCGCCGAACACCAGCGGGTAGACCACCGTGCCGATACAGCCCTCGTGGCGGTGGAAGTCGAGCACGCCCGGCCAGATCTCCTCGTGCTGCCGTGCTAGGTCGATGTAGGCGGCCTCGGCAGCTCGCCGAAGCGTGCGGTGAAGGTCGAGCCGGCGACGGGCACGCTTGTTCGGGTAGGTGCGGCTGCGCCAGCTGGCCGTCGCGCACGTGGGCGACGATGCGCCACTCCTGCAGCGAGTCCTTGAGCACGATCACCGCGCCGGAGATCGCGTCGAACTGCCGCGTGGCCTCCAGCAGCACGTGCCCCATGAAGCTGTGCAGGTCGGTCTCGCCGGCCAGCCGCTCGAGGTTGCCGCGAATGACGGCGTTGGTCTTGGCGAGCTCCGCCACGCGCTCCTCGGCGGCGTGCTCGCGCTCGCGGCGCACGTCATCCACCAGGCGCTCGCGATGCAGCGCCGCGCCGATGACGCCGGCCGCGGTCTCCAGCGCCGCCAGTTCCGCGGCATCGATCGCGCGGTGCTGGCGCGTGTTGTCGAATCCCACCACGCCGGTGAACTCACCGGCGACGAAGATCGGCACGATCGCCTTGGTCTGGGTGCCGGTGCCCTCGAATCCGGTGACCGCCTGCACCGTCGGCGGTCATCGCTGCTTGCTGAAGCACACGCTGCGGCCGGCGCGCAGCTCCGCGCACACGGCCGCGAAGTGGCGCTCGTCGCAGGAGCAGCTGAGCGGATCCTGCGGATGCGGCGCCACGCCCTCGGCGGTCCACTCGCTCACCACCACCAGCCACGGCTCGCCGTTCGGCCCGGTGCGCGTCTCCATGAGGCTCACCCGGTCGACGTGTGCCGCCTCGCCGATGATGCCGAGGACCGCCGGGATGGCGGCGCGCACGTCCTGCGCCTGCAGCAGCAGGCGGCTGGCGCGCGCGGTAGCGGTGAGCAGCCGCTCGCGCGCCCTGCAGCGACTCATTTATGCGGGTCAGTTCCTCTGCGCACGGGGTCGCGGTCCTGGCCTGGGGTTCAACAAGGAGATCGAGGGGGTTGGCGCTCATGCGTCTGGGTACTCGCGCGGCTTTTTCCAGTAGATCTGGAAGTTTAGCGCGGCGGGGGCCCGATCTCAGGCCGACGACGGGACTCTCTATCTTAAGGGGGAGCGCCGCCGGTGCGGCCTGGCTGCCGGCCCGGGTGGTGCCGGCTGCCTTATTCGGGTGAATGCGGCCATTGAGGCGTCTGCGAATCAACGGCTTAGCTCTGCTGCGCGCGGCGCTGCCGGCGCGCAATGCGAGCCTCAGGTCGCTGAAACGGTGCCCGTCCATCGCGCCTCGTTGCGGCAGGGACCCTGGGTCCTTCCCGCAGGCGAGCCGGGATGGGCGGGCGCGCTGACTGCGACTCGGCGAAGACGAGCTCCAGCAGGTCTCTCATGGCGCTTTCCGTCAGCCGATAAATGCTGCGACCAGGACCACCAACCCAACGTACACGCTCAGCACCGCGAGCGTGGCGGTCAGTCGACGATTGCTCTCACTCATGTTCGGACACTCCGCTGGTCAGGGTGGCCACGCGGCGCGCAACGCGCGCGATGAGCCATGCCAGGTGCACATTGTTGTGTCCGCCGCCCGGTCGCGATATGCATCGCCCGATGAGCACGGGACGCTTCTGCCGGCAGGTACCGGCCTCTCTCGCAGGAGTGAGGAAGCTCGCGGCGGCCCGCACTTGCGGGCGAGCCTGCGCGGGGAGTCAGTTGGCCAGACGCCCCGGAATCAAGGAGTTACAGGGCAGATTGCTTGACGGCCTCTCTGCAGGCCGGTCTAATACGCGCCCTTCCGGTTCCGGCGGCCAGGTAGCTCAGTTGGTAGAGCAGCGGACTGAAAATCCGCGTGTCGGTGGTTCGATTCCGCCCCTGGCCACCATCAATTTCATTATTTTCCAACGATCTGCAATCGGGCTGTGCCGTGGAAATCCGGTGGTTGTGCCGTATTTGTGCCGTGACTTTCCGTGTTGCCGGCATACACCGCCAGATGTTCCGCGGCGAGGTGCGCATAACGGCGCACCATCTTCTCGGTCTCCCATCCCGCGAGCTCCTGTAACGCGAAGAGCGGTGTCCCGCCCTGCACGTGCCAGCTCGCCCACGTGTGGCGCAGATCGTGCCAGCGAAAGTCCTCGATACCGGCGCGCTTGAGCGCCTTGTACCAAGCGGCCGTGCTGACCTGCTTGATAGGCTGACCTTCGAAGGTAAACACCTGAACCGGATGTTTGCCTCTCTGCTCCCGCACCACCTGCAGTGCCGTGTCGTTGAGCGGCACGGCGATCGCCTTCCTGGCCTTCGCCTGGTCCGGATGAATCCACGCGAGCTTGCGTGACAGGTCGACCTGCTCCCAGGTCAGCCCGGTCACGTTTGCTGCACGCAGTCCGGTGGCCAGCGTGAAGGTCGCCATGTCGCGCAGATGGGGCGGCAGCTCGCGCAGCAGCGTCCGCGCCTGGTGCTGGTTCAAGAATCGGATGCGCCGTGTCGGCTCTTTGAGAAGCCGCACGGCCGGCGCACGATCCAGCCATTCCCAGTCGCGAGCGCATTTGCGCAGGATCGCCCGAATCAGAGCGAGCGTCCGGTTCACCGTCCCGTTGCTGCATCCGTCTGCCCGTTTTGCTTCGGTGATCGCATCGATCAATGCCCGATTGATACTCTCGAGTTCTCGATTGGCCAGATAGCGATCGAGCCAACGCAGCTTTTCTTTGTCGTCCTCGAGCGAGGCCTTGTGGGACTGCTCTCGGAGCCAACGAACCGCTGCGTCCTGCCAGAGACGCCTCGGCCGATCCCCAAGCTTCTGTAACCGCCAGACTTCGCTTCTCAGCTTGTCGTGCAGTTCTTGCGCCTGGGCCTTATTGCCGGTCTCAGTAGATCGTCGTATTCGCTCACCACTGGGGGTGGCGATGTCGATCCACCAGACCGACCCGCGCTTTCTAAGTGACATACATCCTCCTGTGAGGTTGAGGTAGTCACTTGCAGCGCTTGCCGCCTCACAGGATACAGCGAGCGCACAAACTCGGCGAGATCGGCCTCAAGGAAAACCCAGCGGCGGCCGGTCTTCGCGCCGGGAATGAGGCCGCGTTTCGCCCGCGTTCGAACCTCTTGCGGGTGCATGTGTAGAAAGGAGGCGGCTTCGTTCAGATCGAAAGTTCTCACAGTACCTGTCCCACATGAGTTGCCCTTGTGACGCCGCCCTAGATCACAAGAGGCGAATTCTCACCGCTGCCAGATGATCGGCCAGACCAGCCACAGAAGTCATTCGAGGTTGTGGGGTGGTTTCACTGCACAATGGACAAAACCCTAAGCGCGGAGATCCTGGTAATCGAGCAAATTCGCGAGGTTATCGGAGCTTCGCTGCGAAACTCCCTACGAACTCAAGATTCGTCCTCTGGCGCGCCGAATCCGAGGCACGTGCCAATGGCGACGGAAGGGGAGGTCATTCAGTCGAGGGCACGCAGGTCACTGCGCTTTACGGCGCAGCCAGGTCTCGTCGCGACTCGCCTAGGGGAATGATGTTCGTAAATCTCTTCCACGCCTCGGGAAGAGGCGACCCAGCCCGCGCGTCAGCAGCTCAGTCTCGAGGCGTCGCCCTGAGGCGACGCCGGAGAGCACCATTCCGGACACATGCATCCGGATGCGCCTCGGCACAGACGAGGGCGAGTACTGACCCCAGGAGGATCCACGGAGGAGCCAGCGCTCTATCCCGAGATGGAGCCGGAGCTGCTCGATGTCCGCAAGAAGATGGCGCGTCGTGTTCGTCGACAGATCCGCATCAGGTCGACTTGCATGAGGGGTGCTGCGGCCACAGCCCCGCTGGTCAAATTGCACGACGCGCCAAGCTGTGGGGTCGAACTGACGCCGCCCCTGAGGCGTGGAACCCGATCCTGGCCCTCCGTGAAGCACCAGCACTGGCTTTCGGCTTGGGTTGCCGGAGAGTTCGTAGTACATGGAGCACCCGTCCCCCACCTCCAGCATGCCGGGTTCGTAGGGCTCTATTGGAGGGTACACAGCAGTGGCTCTCCTGGCGGGGCGTTCCGAACTGTCATCGACAGCCAAATTGTATCCGCGCTCAACCGGCGCGCCAGACAACTGAACGACGGAAGACGCTGGCGCTGGGCAGGGGCTTGCGACCGAGTGCTGCGTGAAAACTTTCGTGAGTTCTTGGGTGGTTTTGGGCTCGATGCAGGATTGGCAGCTGGCCGCTGCCGTTTAATGATCAGCACCATGACCGAGCGCGCTTCATCGCTGTCGCGTGACGTCGGAGACGAAGGCGCGCGTGCGCAGCGCTCGCCGAGCGCGAAGGGATCACCGAGTCGACACTCGTCAGGCAGCTGCTCGATGTCGTGCTCCGGACCGCAGGCCTGGCGGACCTGCCGGCGCCGGCGGCCGCCGGAGAAGGTGAACCGCGGCGCGCGCCTCTACGTGCGCCTGGCGGCCGAGGACTGGCGGCTGCTCAGGGAGCGCGCGAGGGCACGGGGGATGGCCTCAGCGACCTACGTCTCGCTCCTGGCGCGGTCGCCACCTGCGGGCTGCCGCGCCGCTCCCCAAGGCGGAGTATCTGGCGCTCAAGCAGTCCGTGAAGGAGCTGACGGCCATGGGCCGGAATCTCAATCAGATCGCCCGGGCGATGAACCAGGGTGGCAGGCCGGGCTGCCGGGGCGGGCGCGAGGTCGGCGCGATGCTCAAGATCGCAGAGGCGCTGCGGGACCACTTAAGGGCGTTGCTGAAGGCCAACGAGCTGAGCTGGAGGAGTGCATGAGACATCTCATTGATACGGGCGGCGGCCGAGGGTGGCTCGACATCGGAAGCTATGCTCGACAGGGACCCGGGCGGCGCGACCGGCTTTCGCCGGCGCAGATCGAGTTCATCGCTCGCACCGTCCACCGAACGCCGGAGGTCATGGTCAAGATGCTGAACCAGGGAGGGCAGGACCTCGGGGCGGTCGCGCCGTCATCTCAACTACCTGGACCGGGACGGGGAGCTTGAGATCGAGACCGATGAGGGCGAGCGCCTGAAGGGCAACGGGGCCGAAGCGGAGCTGATGGACGACTGGGATCTGGATCTGGAGGAGAAGCGGCCGGACGGCGGATCTGAAAGCCCGCGGACACGGGCGAGCCCGCCGAAGCTGGTCCACAAGCTCATGTTCTCGATGCCGGCGGGAACGCCGCCACAGAAGGTGCTAGCCGCGGTCAAGGACTTTCGCCCGGGAGGAGTTTGGGGTCAAGCACCGCTACGCGATGGTGCTGCACACCGACGAGCCGCATCCGCACGTGCACATGGTCGTCAAGGCGATGGGGGCTGACGGTAAGCGGCTGAACATCCGCAAGGCGACGCTGCGGGAGTGGAGGCGGGAATTCGCACGGCACCTGCGCGAGCAGGGCGTAGCTGCCAATGCGACCGACCGCCAGGTGCGCGGCGAGGTCAACCCGCAGAAGACCGATGGCATCCACCGGGCGGCCATGCGCCGCGCTTCTACCCACTGGAGGCAACGGACGGCGGCGGTTGCGCGCGAGATGGCCGCGGACGGAGAGGTCAAGGTCGAACCGGGGAAGGCTCAGCTTGCTTGCAGACGCGGCGGGAAGTCGTGCGGGGATGGACCGAGGTTGCCGACGACCTGGTGATCCAGGGCCAGATGGAGCTCGCGCAGGCCGTGAGGGGTTTTGTGAAGCAATTGCCACCGGTCCGGACAGAACGGGAATGGATCCGGGACGATCTGCTCCGGCAGGCCGCGGCGGAGCGCGAGCGTGGCCAGTGGCGGGCCTTCCGCGCACAGCAACAGAGGCGGCGGAGCAGGCCAGACAGCGCGAACTGGATGGTGCGCAGGAGCGCGACCTCGAGCGATCGCAGGGCCGTTCACGTGATCATGGCCATGACCGCACGCGATAAGCCGCATCCAATACCTACTCAAGACATCCGGTATGTCCATGGACGAAGAAAGCGTGAAGCTCGGGCTCCTGATGGAGACCGCCCAGAGCCATCAGACGACCGTCGAAGCCCTCCTTGAGAAGCTGAAAGCCCACACCCAGGGGCTCGATGCAGTGGTGAGAGACCAAATCCGCCGAGTGGTCGTCGAGGAGTTGAAAACCATACGAGCTGAGACTCAAGGTGCGGTCACGGCCCTGCAGGCCGTGAAGCGGGCGGCCAATGCACGCGTGACGTTCTGGACACTCGGTGTCACCGCGATCGCCTTAGGCGATCGCACTCTTCGTTGCGTGGTAGTTCAGTTCGTCTATGCGGACCTGATCGCCCGCG
>CAVQKW010000012.1:0-739863 GCA_963713175.1 uncultured Gammaproteobacteria bacterium
CTAAAGACGTCGAATATCTTTCCGAAAGGCTAAGCACTACGGCCAACTAATTGTCGAGACAAGATTGATCACGCGGCTTCTTCGTCCACGTCGTCTTCGCGTAGCGCTTGTCCCTGCGCGTCGATTTATCGAGGAATTAGCCGCTACCTTAACTGCTCGCTGATCGCCCAATTTCCGAGGAGGAAACAGTCATACTCGTCGTTCCAGACGCCGAAGTCCTCAAGATCACTTATCAGATGGCTACGCGTCGTCTCCTCGATCGAGGGGTTTCCCTTGGCGAATTTCCCATGTAATCGGACGGCGCTCTGGCTCGGACTTCCCGTTTGTTCAGGTAGTCATCCACGATGGTAGTTGCGCCTGCCGCCCGACAATCATTTGCGACTAAAGGCGCGCGCGGATACTGCGCTCGTCGCCATAGACGCGGCACTGGCTTGCCTGCCATCGAATCCTTGATTTCGGTGTGGATCAGTCATCCGGACACGAGCACGACAGCCACATCGTCTTGGAGTCCGCCGAAAGGCAGGCGTACGCAATTCGCAAGGGCGTCAAGCGCCTCCACGACAGTTCCTTTCGTGGCCAGGCTGCAGATTCGCTCGGGAGGCGCGTACTTGGTCAGACCATCGGTCGCGAGAAGTAGGCGGCCGCCTCGACGCTCCGCCTCAAACTCGACCGGCAATGCCTCGCCCGACCCTATCAGCGGCTTCCGGCGCTGGTGGACTGTTAGGTCGCTCAGTTCCCCTGTTGGCGTGATGAGCCATGCCTCCGAGTCCCCTACACTCGCACCTCGGACTCGATCGCCGTCCACGAACGCGACGACAGCCGTTGTTTCCCCACCGAACCGACGAGCCGCCAGTTCCTCATCGAACTCCAAGAGCACTGTCCACCAGTCCGTTGAAGCCGCTTCCGTTGTGAGTTTGGACAAGGCGACGATCAGACGGTCGGCAGCAGCCGCCCCGCCCCCCGTGCCCCCGGCTCCGTCGGCGACCGCTACCAAGTAGCCTCCAGCGGCCGGCAAAGCGATCGCGCGGTCCTGGCCGGTCGCCGGTAGCACTTTGATAGCGGTTTCCACGAGCAATTTATAGCGCACCGTTGGCGGCATCCATTTCTGGGTATCTCAGCAGCCATCGGGAAATTGAGCGTAAAGATCCGCGATTACCTTAACCCCAGGTACGGCGGAACTCGGTGAATTGGCAGCAGACAGATACCTCTCCTTCCAAAGAGCGCGAACCTGAGAGAAACGTGGATCTCCTGAATGTATGCCGATCACAAACAGATCACTCGTATCCTTCGAGTTCTGCCTTTGATGCACAATAGGGACATGTAACTCAATTGCAGTTCCAAACTGACGGTTTCTTCGTCCAAGAAAGCTCTTGATGACCTGAATCGGCCTGCTGAAATCGAGGAAAAACGCGCCGCCATCCACTGGCGGATCAACCTTGCTAATCGCAACTTGTCCAGGAAATCCCGGAGCCTGGTATAACAAAATCGTTTGCGTTCCTCGTCCATCAATCCTCCCGGCAGCGGCTTCCCGTCGTTGCCGATCCACTTCCGCATTTAGGGTGTCCAGTTCTCGCTCCGATATGGACGAGATTGGTTCAGACCCCGGAATTATCGGCGTTCCATCAGTAGCCATGCGGTGCCGAGCAATCTCACGCCGAACCAGTGCTACGCATGTTTTGCCGTCAAAATGCTCTCCGACCACGCTTTCCTGGACCCAGAAACTCTTGAGCATTTGCCTATTCGCATTTCGGAATTCTTCAAGAATTCCGGGATTATTCTTGGCTACCATCCCATCAATGATACGCATTGTTACAATGAACATATGCAACAGGGAATCGCGTTTTGCCGCTGATTCTGTCTTGCCGAAAAGGCTTGATATTTTTTCGCTGACCTCGCGCAAGTAAACAAACGCTCGGGCCGGTGTCTCTGTCAGCCAGTACAACCTTGCGGCCTCATCAGAGCCGAATTGCGGCTCTCCCTCTGGAATTGATGATGCGCTACTTTCTGGGGGGAGAGTTTCTCCCCGAGGTGATTCGGTTCCCTGACCCGCTGTCGGCAATATCAAGTTTGCATAAGCGTTTTCGAAAACTTGGACCCACCTTGCAGGAGGGTAATCCCTCAAGATGGGCTTCAGGATAGGCACCAGAAGGCCGCGCTTCTTTTCGTACTCCGGGTCTTGTTCGGCCAGTCGGCTGCCCAAAGCCGTCAATGCCACCCGTGCCTCTGCCAGTTCCCTCTGATGTGCGGTCTCCTCGGCCCGCCCACGGCCGTTCTCTAGCATGGTCGCGTAGTTGTGTTGACCCTGCGCGTCCTCAGAACCCGCAGCGGCCTTGTACAGTTCGAGCGCCCGCGAGTACGAGACCTCCACTCCGCGACCTGTCTCATAGGAATAGCCGAGTGCGACCTGTGCCGACGGGTTCCCGAGTTGCGCGGCTCGTGCGAACCAGCGGTTTGCCAGCTCGACGCTCCGCGGCAGCTCTTTCCCGTGCAGATAACTGAGGCCGAGGCTGTATTGAGCTACATCAAAGTCGCGTAACGCAGCGCGCCTGTACCAGCGATTTGCCTCCTGCATTGAACGCGGGAGCGGTCGCCGGCCAATTTCATACGAGTAGCCGACATTGTGTTGGGCTTGAGCGCTTCCGGCGCGAGCGGCCTTCATATACCACTGGACGGCTTGCTCGTCGTCCTGCTGAACGCCGAGTCCGCGCGCATAGCAGATGCCGACGCAGCACAGGGCATGCGCGTTGCCGCCTTCGGCCGCGAGCTTGTAGAGTTCAAACGCCTTTTCGGGATTGCGTTGGAGACCCCAATACCCTTTGTCGTGCGCGTAGGCAAGCCCAAACTGGGCGGAGGCATGACCGCGCTCAACGTGCTGTTTCAGGTATGCGAGCATGTTAGGAACTGGGGCATCGGCCTTCTGGCCATACGCCGCGATCAGAACACCGCTCGCTTGGTAGTCGCCCATGTCGGCCGCCCGGATGATCAACTCTAACGATTGATCGACGGGCGCACCGCTATCGATAACAGTCGCTCGCCACAACGCTTTGCATGCTGCGACGTGACCCTGGTCGGCGGCTGCCTGATACCAACGTTTCGCCGCATCAGCGTCTCCGGGTTTACCCCGCTCCGCCAACAATCCGGCCAACTCATACTGCGCTTCCGCGAGACCGTCTGCCGCATACCTCTCTGCAATGGAAAACGCGGCGGCCGGTCCCTTACGAAGGGCGCGGCGAAGGCGCTCGACGCGGAAATCGTGGTACCGCCTGTCCAGCTCGGTCGGATTGTCCAAATTGGCCGGCAGCTGTGGAACCGGGGGCCAGATTCAGGAGTGTCCATTGTTTGTCACGTCAGGTGATCCGTTCCGTTTCACAAGATTCATTGTCTTTGATGTCTTGTCCCCGCGGGCACCACCATCGACATCTCGGCGCGCAAAGCGCTCGACCGGAAACTCATCGAGGCGTTGAATCGCGAACAGCGCCGCTTATCGCCGGTTCGGCCGCGCTCCGCCTCCTTCTCGGCTTCCCGCCAGCTTGGCGAAAATCTCCTGCGCGCCGCAAACGGGAAGCCTTCGCTCCAGAGCGTCGGCGCCAGCATCGCCGGAGCAGCGGCCGAGTCCGACCCATCGACTCCGGCACCCCGCTCCTCCCCCTTCGTCGACCGCTGCAACGACTTCATGCGCGACCCCAGGACCTCCAGGTTCGCCCCGTCCGACCCCACCGGCTACTGCAAGTGTCTCGGCGATGGATATCAGGGCGTGATGACCCCCGCGGAAGAAGTGTTCTACGCCAACAACTTCAAAGACAAGTTCTGGTACGGCATCGCGCAGCCGACCTCAACTGATCCAGCCTGGCCGCGGCTCAATCCGGTGGCCGTGAGCTGTATGCAGTAGCTCCGGCCCCGAAGGCACCGAATCCAGATCACTCGGCAAGCGAAGCACGCTTCGTGGCTGATCGGGGCCACGATGACCGGACGTCTCGTGGTCGTCGCGCACACCGACCTGCGACGACCGGATTCGGACGTTGAAGCGGACGATAAGCCAATGGTCCCGCGCTCATCCGAGGGATTTACCGGCCGATGGGCGCGTCGCCGCAAATCTCGCGGCACCGCTCTGTGGCATATTTCCATGCGGAAAACCGCACAGGTGGGTCCGCTGCACTGATCACCGCGATGGACGGAGAATCACCCCAGCTGGTGTAACTGTCGAAGAGGCTCTCCGCGGACATCCCGGGTTTGTACGACTCTTGCAGTGACACATCGACGAGTCTTCGGCAATACGCCAGCGCCTCTTCAGCGGTGTCGAAAACGCCGCCTTCCCAGGTTTCTTCCGGGTCCTGAACGTGGAAGTTGTCGCTCACATGGACTCTATATCGCGGCATTTCGCGTCCTTAGTTCATCGTCGGGCGTGGCCCGCCCCGATCCCGATCTGATTTCACCTTCGGGCCAACTTGGTCGCTTCCGCGCATACGTTTTCCGGAAATGTAATGCGCGTGTCGATCAAGGCGGCGGTCTTGCCGTCCTTGCCGAGATCATAAATAAAGATAGCGGCGCGGAGCGCGATGCCGCCTTGTTCCATCGCCACGATCCACCGGCTGCCGATATTCCAGACGAAGGTGTAGCGGCTATGTTTATGCCCCATGACGTACACATCGGTCGTGTCAAACGGCTCGCCCGGCAAAGCGATGTCGTCCGGCAACGCTTTGCGCAATGCAGGCTGCAACCCGGAAGGAAGAGCGACCTTGATGGCGGCCGTCGGCACTGGGCAGTCGGAAACGGCTGCCTGCGCGGGCACAGCCATCGCCAACGCGCCGGTCATGGCGCAAATCCATTTCACGGCCCTTTCCTTCCCGCGATGAAGCTGACCCGCGATCACAATGCTAAGTAGATTAGCCGCAATAATCATTTCGGCGGGAATTTTGGCTGGAAACCGCTGTTGACGGTGAAGAAGCTGTCGGGCAGATCAATATGATTCTTTTCCAAGGTCGCAGCCATCACATCCTCGACTTCAAGCCAGGGGTCTTGGGGCTTTCTTATATGATCTTTTGCATCATGCATCAGCGCCAGATTTCTCTCAAATTCAACCATGCCCCGTGTAAATTTATCGCCGGGTTCAGTGGTTGTAAAAAGATGCTCGCGGTCAGCACCGGTTGTTACCGCCAGCAGCGCGGTGAACTGCGCCTCGGGATGCCTTTCTCGACCGGCACCATTTGCCCACCAAGGCAGAGGCCCTTAAATAAGTTGGGTCTTCCGGTTTGAGTGTGGGTAAAAACGGGCTCGCTGTCACGCTGCGAAGCCTGTATTCATAGGGTTTGGTGCGCGTTGTGAGGTCGAGAAAATCTGGCATGATCCGCCGATGCCCAAGACACCAAGACTTCGACGGCTGGTCGACGCATACGCTTTCCCCGGCTTTCGTCCCCGTGCGAGGGTGCGCGGCCGCTTCGGCGATCCGCAGACGCGGATTGTCGTGCTGGCGCGGCGGACAAAAAAACGTACTGCGGTACCTGCGGAACGATGCATCGCAGCTTCTACGATCGCACGCGGCGGCAGGTCCGCGACTTGTCGAGCGGTCAGTTTCGTATCTACCTGGATCTGGAGGTGCGCCGGGTCTACTGCCGCCAATGTGCCGCGGTGAAGCGCGAGCGGCTCGAGTTGCTGGCCGACAACCCCTTCTACACCAAGCGCTTCGCGTTCTACGTCGGCCGGCGCTGTCGCTCGGCGACGATCAAAGATATCGCCGAGGAACTGCGGCTGGACTGGGACGCGGTCAAGGAGCTCGACAAGCAGTACATGCGGGCGCAACTGCAGCGCGCCGGCACACCGGGACCGAAGGTCATCGGCATCGACGAGATCTCGATCCGCAAGGGGCATACCTACCGCATCGTGGTCAGCGACCTGGTGCGGCATCGGCCGATCTGGTTTGGCGGGGCGGACCGCTCCGAGGCCAGCATGGACGAGTTCTACCGGTTTATCGGGGAAAAGAAGGCCCGCAAGATCCGCCTGGCGGTCATGGACATGTGGAAGCCGTTCCGCAACTCGACCACCCGACAGGCACCGCAGGCCGCCATCCTGTTCGACAAGTTCCACGTCATGCGCCATCTCGGCGAGGCGCTCGACAAGGTCAGGAAGCACGAGTACGCCCGCCTCGACGGCAAGCCGCGCACCTTCATCAAGGGCCAGAAGTACACGCTGCTGTCGCATCCGCAGAACCTCGAGGGTTCCGCGCGCAAGAACTTGAAGCTCCTGCTCGCCGCCAACAAGCGACTCAACACCGCCTACGTGCTCAAGGAGTCCTTCGGCCAGCTGTGGGACTACTCCAGCGAGGCTTGGGCACGGAAGTTCTTCGACAACTGGCGCGCCCAACTCAAGTGGCAGCGCCTCGACGCCTTACGAGAAGCTTCGCCGCGATGATCGAGCGCCATTGGGATGGGATCGCCGCCTACTGCCGACCCGAGAACAAAGTCTCCCTCGGCTTCGTCGAGGGTCTGAACAACAAGATCCGGGTTCTGCAGCGTCGAGCCTACGGCCTGCGCGACGAGGAGTACCTACGCCTGAAGGTCCTCACCTGCATGCTGCCTAAGCTTTGATCGAAAAATGATCAACTTCTACCCACACTAAGTCCGGATGACCCAATAAGTTTAGCCGTATACTTGTCCACATGACGGGCAAGATCCCAGCCCATTTCGTGGTTCTGCTGCTCGCATTGCTGGGCGGCTCCGCCTGTTACGCGCAAGGCAGCTTCTCGCAGGCTACCCCCATCAGCGGGAGCCAGTTTTTCGGGGCGTTGAAGGCCGTGTCGCTGGATCTGAGATCCGATCCTTCACTTGCGAAATACATCTCTTTGGCCGACCAGGAGAGCGAGATCACAAAAGCTCTGGCGGGCTATGGAATCGCCGTGCGCCCGAACATGCAGGTCACGCTGGTGGTTACCGCGATACATCACGCCCCCGTGATGAAGTCGGCCATCGTCGGCACGGGCGAGGTTGCGGATTCAACGGTGGTCCATGGGATTTATATCGTTACGGAGTTCTTCCTGAAAACCGCCGCGCTGCGCAATGGAAAGCTCCATCTGGTGATGGCCGCTCCCGCACGGAGCTGGTCGGGTTCCGACGCAAGCCGAAGATACAGACACGCGGAAATTTCTGCTGGGAGACCAGACGGCGCAGGACATCAGAAAGCGGTTTATTCGGATCTTCGGGGAATGCCTGCAGGGCATCTTAAAGGACAGTGCTCCGCCGGAAACGCCTTGGTTCATCGATTCCTGGACGGAAACGGCAAGGGCGGCGGCGGATGCCGATTACGTGAAGCTGATGAGCCCCGGCACGCCGGTTGACAAGAACCCGTTTGAAGGGCTGAGCAGCGCGCCGCAGATTACACTGGATCCACGTTTCAATGCGTCAGATGACGACTGCAAGGCCTATCCGGGCTGGAACGATGCGTGGACCCGGGTCTTCCAGCGGCTGGGGTGGACCGGCTCGGCACCGCCGCGCGTGGCCCTGACCCACATTTTCAGTTGCGTGCGTGGCTTAGGCTTAATTACTGACTTGGGCAATGGCTCTTCCCAGGCTGAGCACTACTTCGCGCTATCCGATTTGATCTATCTGTTGCAATCGGATCTGGTGTTCGAACTCAATGGGAAACCGGTCCGCGCATGGGGCTCGATCTACCTCACGCACCACGAGACGCTCGCGCTCGAAAACACGGTGAATGAGCAATTGGGGGAATTTATTCCTCGAAACATCCAGGACTTCCTGACCGACGTGGCGCTGGGAAATGGACCGGATACGAGGCCCATCCCGTCGGGGACGCAGAGTTCGAGCGGCGGCGCTGCGCAAGGCCCAGGGACGATTAACGATTTGTCCGACGTCCTCGGGGTCATCGTTCGTGGCCCTGGAGCTCCCGGGCTCCGCGCGCCCAACTCACAAGGTTGTTTGGAAGTGTGCGCACCCTCCGCAGTGGTGGAAAGTCAATCGTGGGCTAATCCGCCGACCGCAAGGACGGAAGCACTCAAGGAAGCCATCAGGGGCTTCATCTCAACCCACACGTTCGACGGGAACCAATCCTAAGATCAGGGTGACGGAAACCCAGGGTAAATTCACGGTGCAAGAAGTCACCGCCTGTCCGGACGACGACACTGACACGATGCATGGCCCCGACGAGCCATCGTCCACGGACGCGCGCCCTGCGGTCAGCCCGGCCCCGTCTCCGCCGCAGCCGAGTCCGAGCGTTGCCCGCGCCGCGCAAAGGCCACGCCTGGCTCCGATCATGGTCGGCAAAGCGGATGTAACGCACCTTGCTGGATTGTTGTGGGGCGACACGCGTGAATACGTTTCTTCGATCTTTGGACCGCCGACATCGGACTTTGCGCAGGATTCCAACGCCTTCGGGGGCTATCCCCACACACGCAGCGATGGCTTGTCGATAAGGGTCAATTACGACAACAACGTCGTCACCTCGTTGAAGGTATACAGCAAGGGCTCAGGGGGCGGCGCCGATCCCGTGGTGGATTTGCTTGGAAAGAGCGAGTCCGCTGCGATCGCGCTGCTGGGTCCTCCGGGAACGCGGGAATCATTGTGGACCATCGACAAAACGGACCTCGTCTGGTCTTTCCCCGAGAAGGGCCGCCCGGCGCAACCGAGCCCGGAACCGGAAGGCACACAGACCCTCACGCTCCATTTCAGAACAGGCGTGGGCTGCGAATCGATGGACGTGCAATGGTAAGCCGGCTGCGGATGCCCGCAGCGGGTAACACCTGTCGAATCAACCCACTTTGAGCCTTAGCGTACGTAAAAATCCGTTTCTTGAGGTCACCCCAAAGAGCGTTCGCCGTCGCGCTTCGTAACATTCCCATAAATGGCCGTTAATGGGGGTGTTATATTCGGGGATGGCCAAAGCTTCGAGAAAGGCAGCAGCGCTCCGATCCGCGCCAATACTCCAAAATGGGAAAGTTCGCTCGAGCGGACGCAATAGGAAGGCACCAGAGCCGAGATCTCGAGCGGCCCCCTCCCCTTCTATCCCCCCACGGAGACAATCTAATCTTGATCGGCGCACCCGCGAATACCTAACGCCGGCGGAGGTCGAGAAGCTGCTGCAGGCCTCGAGCCAAGGTGGGCCGCCACGGTGCGCGCGATCGGACGCTCATCCTCCTCGCCTACCGGCATGGGCTGCGGGTCTCGGAGCTCGTGACGATGCGCTGGGAGCAGATCGATCTGAAGGCAGGCCTGGTGCACGTGGCGCGATTGAAGAACGGCGTGGCCTCGACTCATCCGATCCGCGGGCCAGAGCTGCGCGCGCTCCGGGAGCTGCGCCGCGACTATCCGGACTCGCCCTATTTGTTCGTGACCGAACGCGGCGGACCGATGACGCCGGCGACGGCCAGGAAGTTGATTGCGCGCGCCGGCGAGCTCGCGAAACTCCCCTTCCCTATCCATCCGCACATGCTCAGGCACTCGGCCGGCTACAAGCTCGCCAACGAGGGGCACGATACCCGATCGATTCAGCAATACCTGGGGCATCGAAACATTACGCACACGGTGCGCTATACCGAGCTGAGTCCGGATCGGTTCAAGGATTTCTGGAAGGACTAAAGGCAACGGGCAGTTTGTCGCGCGGGCACTTTGTCACGGGCAGTTTGTGACGTTCAGCTATTTACGCTGACGGTCTGTTTTTTGCTGCCATTGCTTGCGCGTGCTCAGCGGCGAGCGCGGCGCGTAATTCATGGACCCCCGTGTTGTCACTCTCCCGCGATTCGCGCGATTCATTGCCCTTGTCTCAGCGCCTTGATCCCTGGGACCGTTGTGCTAGTGATGACATGTGCGGCAAGTAACTCTGTCGATGCAGGGAACCACATCATGTCAGGCGCGATTCCTAGCGCCTTGTGGACGAACCCCCGATCGACGCCATACGTAACGAGAAGGTCTTCTTCTTCGGAATCGACGCAACGAAAATAATCCAAAGCGTCGCGGCAACCGTGAAAACCCAACTTTCCGGAGGGAAGAAGAATCCGTTGGGCCCCGGCGGCAAAAATAATGGTGCAAGCGCTTGAGCAACGACGACTCACGCCGGTTGTTAGGCGTCTGAGTCTGACCATTGCAGCGACACGCATGGCCTCGTCTAGGTCGCCGCCAGGACTGTCGAGCACGACGATTCGGATCGCGTCATTGTCAATGAGTGCTCTCTCGACTGCCGCAAAGAGCCCTACGTCAATCGGCCCCGTAACACGCAACCTATACCCGTCCGCGCGGACGCTCCATTGAGGTTCTCGGAGAAGTTCGCGGGCGTTGGATAGCGCTCGAATCGATTTCGGAACGTCGAAAGTGGCCCACAATACGGTAAGTAAGGCCGTCGCCAGCACACAAAACTGTACCAATTCCGCGGCGTTTCTGCGCAATGCACTGCGCCCTTGTTTAACGCGCTGCAGGCTTCGCAGGGCTCCAATAAGGATCAGACTGAAGCAGGCAAAGGGCAGTAGAAACGCGAGGGCGAACCCGACCGATCCGATGGCAGACGATGTTAGTGTGTAGAAGTTCTGGAGGCGCAAGGCAATCGCCGCCCAAAGAACTGCCAGTGCAGCAATGTAAGCCGCGACTGCCAGGCCCGCGCGGCAGCGCCCGAGGAGAAAGTGTTGAACAGGAGCAGGCACCGCCGCGCGGGCAGCCGAGGCGACGACGAACGCGATACGCATTGCAATGCTTCTGGACTTATGGGGCTTACAACATGAAGGGTTGTACTTGCTCGACGAAATCGAGGCGTCTTTGTTAGGAAGTTTCTTCCGCTCAATGCGGTAGGCATGCCGTCGTTACGCCTCCGCCATTGGGAGCCTGCTGCGTGAAACATGTGACGCCGGGAGCGTTTCCCGCGGGCGTGACGGCCGTGGATGGTTGTGGCAGGCATGTGGTAGTTCCGCCGCCACCGTAGGGGGCCGCCTGCGTGAAGCAGTTGTAGGTTGGAGGATTTGCTTGCGGCAGGGGGGCGGCATAAGCGGGACCAGGCGCAGGAGTCCCCGCTCCGAATAGAACATCGAGGAACTTAGAGCCGCCATCCGGCCGCGTGGCGCAAGCTGTCAGCACAAGCGCCGCAGCCCAAAAAATCAACCGCTTCATAACTCCAGTCTCCTTGTTCGCCCTGGTGCCAAGTGACAGAGCCGTTTGCCATCCCACGCGATTGCTACGTTAAATACACACGATAGTAGGTGGAAACTATAGTGTGTACGTCACAGATTCCCCGCGATGGCGGGGTAACATGCGTTGGGTAGCGATGCAGCACCTCAAGCTCGAATATCCGCTTCTGCTTGAGGTGTGGCAGGCGACTGTGGGGGGCGCCGCGCGGGCCACGTCGTTCCACACCTATGCTTGCGCGGCCCAACCCTGCGCATCGAGCCCTCGCAGCGCGGGGCGCGGGACTTCCTGAATTCACGCTCGTGACCCAGAATGTAGATGACCTGCACGAGCGCGCCGGTAGCCACGCCGTGCTGCACCTGCATGGCTCGCTGATGTATCCGCGCTGTGAACGCTGCGGAGTGCGCTTTACGCATCCACCGGGCATTCCCGATCTGCCGCCGGGCGGCATCCGGATCGAGCCGCCGCGCTGCACTGCGTGCGATGCGCGGGTCCGCCCCGGCGTGGTCTGGTTTGGCGAAAGCCTGCCGGAGCTGGAATGGATGGCCGCTATCCAAGCGACTTCGGACTGCGAGGCGTTCATCTCCGTCGGAACCTCCTCGCTCGTGGAGCCGGCTGCATCGTTGGTTGAGCGCGCACATCGCGCTGGCGCCTTGGCCTTGCAGGTGAACCCCAATCTGACCGGCGCTGAATCAGCTTTCGCCGGCGTCCTTCAAGGGCCCGCGGGTACCATGCTGCCCAAGCTCCTTGAGGATGTCTGGCACCTGTCTATCGCGTAGACGATCGGCCGGACACGGCTTGATTCCCACATGATTCCACGCGAATGATGGATGCGTGCTCTTCGTCCTAAATTATTGTTTTATTGGCGCTCCCTACGGGATTCGAACCCGTGTCACAGCCTTGAGAGTGCGAGGTCCGGTCTTCAAAAAGGACGCTCTCGGCGCGCCAGAGGACGAATCCTGAGTTCGTAGGGAGTTTCGCAGCGAAACCCCGATAACCTCGCGAATTCGCTCGATTACCAGGACCTCCGCGCTGGGGATTTGTCCGTTGTGCAGTGAAACCACCCCAGAACCTCGAATGACTTCTGTGGCTGGTCTGGCCGATCATCTGGCAGCGGTGAGAACTCGCCTCTTGTGATCCAGGGCGGCGTCACAGGAGCAACTCATGTGAGACAGGTACCGTGAGAACTTTTGATCTAAACGAAGCCGCCTCCTTTCTACACATGCACCCGCAAGAGGTTCGAACGCGGGCGAAACGCGGCCTCATTCCCGGCGCGAAGACCGGCCGCCGCCGGGTCTTTCCTGAGGCTGATCTCGCCGAGTTTGTGCAGTCGCTGCAAGAGAACTCAGACATGCCATTGGGGCCGGATGTGGAAATAGACGATCTCGCGAGACAGGTGCGCGATTGACGTTGCAGAAGGAAGATGCCGCGACTGTCGGGCTCATCAGAGGCTGCGATACTCCTGCGCCTCAGTGAAGACTGTTTGCTGCGCAAGGCACGGGCGGGTAAGGTGCCCGGAGCGAAGATCGGACGGCAGTGGGTGTTCATCCGCGCCGATCTGATCGAACTGATCAGGAAGCAAGCCCGAGAGCGCGCATGCCACTCTATCGCCAACATAAGAGCCCGTACTGGTGGGTCCGATTCGCGGTCGGCGGAGTCAAAGTTAGACGCAGCACTGGCACAGCTGACCGGACAGCGGCCAACGAGTTCGAGGCCAAGCTCCGGGCCGATCTCTGGCGACAGCACAGGCTAGGAGAGCGTCCGCGGTACACCTGGAAGGAGGCCGTCGATCGCTGGTACGCGGAAGCCGCCGGCCGTGAGAAGGAGCGCAACCGCGAGCGGCTGCGATGGTTCGCGCAGTATCTCGATGACCTGCCGCTGACGGAGATCACGCCGAGCGTCATCGCCAAGCTGCGTGCAGTTCGCACCGCGGAGGCTGCAAAGCGAGGCCGCAATCGGTCCGACGGCCGAAGCACCGCGAACCGCTTCATGGCGATGTTGCGCGTGGTGCTGCGCAAGGCGCACCGGGAGTGGGACTGGCTCGACAAAGTGCCGCCCATCCTGATGGTGCGAGAGCAGAAGCGCGAGCCGCGCTTTCTGACGCCAGCTCAGGCAACAGCGCTACTTAAAGAGCTCGCCCCCTGGCCGCACCTCAAGGCGCTCGCCGAGTTCAGTCTCGAGACGGGGCTTCGGATGCGAAACGCCACGGGGCTCACCTGGCCACAGGTCGATGTGCGCCGAAAGCTGCTCATCGTCCCTGCCGCGCGCGCGAAGGCTGGGGAAACGATTTCCATCCCACTCTCCGTGAAAGCGCTGCAGATCCTGAAGGAGCAGCAAGGAAAGCACGACACCTACGTCTTCACCTTCAAGCGGGCGCCGGGCGGGGGCGAGCTACCGCTGTCGGATGCCAACGGCGCGATCTTCAAGGCGGCCGCGCGCCGCGCCAGGCGTCCCCTGGCTTCGCTGGCACGACTTCCGCCACACCTGGGCGAGTTGGCACATCCAGGGCGGCACGCCTCCGCACATCCTGCAGGAGCTCGGCGGCTGGAAGTCCTACGAGATGGTGAAGCGCTACGGGCACCTCACGGTGGAGCACTTGCGGGCCTTCGCGGAGCATAAAAAGGGCATACCAAATCGTGCATCGACTCAGAGGCACGCGTAATATGCTGATTCTAAATGGAAAGGGAGGGACTCGAACCCTCGACCCCGGCATTATGAGTGCCGTGCTCTAACCAGCTGAGCTACCTTTCCACGAGGGGCGCGCATTGTCCTCACCCGCGCCCACATGTGTCAAACCTGCGACCGGCGCTTTCGCTGCCGCCATCGCACCCGCACGCGCAGGCCTACAATCGCCCCACTTTGGGACCGCCGGGGGCGCGGCGTCTCTTGCCATTTGAGCCTGAAGGGAGCCCACCATGACTTCGCGCCGTGAAGTGCTGCAGGTGGCCGCGTGGCTGTCGACCGGGGCCGCGCTGCCTGCGGCCGTCGGCGGCAAACCCGCCCCCGGCACCCTCTTAGTATTGGGCGGCACCGGCTTCATCGGCCGCGCACTGGAAGCCCGACGACATGGACCTGCCTCCCTGGTCTCCCACCAAGGGCGACACGGCCGGCTTCTCACTGACTTCGGTGCAGCCGGCCTTGAGTGCGGGTCTGCGCTCGCGTCCGCTCGAGGTCACGGTTCGCGACACGCTGGCCTGGTTTCAGACACTGCCCGCCGGGCGGCAGGCGAAACTGCACTCAGGTCTCGATCCCCAGAGGGAGGCCGACACGCTGCTCGCCTGGCACCAAAGCCTCTAAAGTCGGGCAGCGGCGTGCCGTTAAGTCATCGAGAGGCAACGGGTTTCACTATCTAACGGTAATCCTTATGGCGATCGCCACCCACATGTCCCAGGCGGGCTACGCCCCGCCGGCGGGAACGGCGCCCGCGGCGGCCACGGCCCCCGGCGCGACGCTGGTGAATGGCGCGCTGCGGGGCCTCGAGCTGGCACGCACCTTCATCGAGTCTGGCAGCGACGCGCTGCCCACCCTGCGCTCGGCCATGCGCCAGATCCGCAGACTCCCGGTAACCCTGGCCCCGCGCGGCGATGCGATGACGGAGGGCCTCACTGATCTGTCCGGCTACATGTGCCGGCGGCTTGGGACCGTCGAGGATGCCTCAGGACTCACCACCCTGGACGACATATGTGAACTGCTGCGCGAGATCCGCTGCGCCTGGGTGACGATGCCGCCCGCAGGGCCGACACTAGACGTTGGTACGGCCACCGCGGCCGGAGACTCCCATGTTCGACGGCGCTGACACATCGTCCTCTACGATGAGCTGGCCTTCCAGGACGTGCTGCCGCTGGCCTGGCGAGTCGTGCCCAATGCTCACGATCGGGACACGGCCGCGAGCTACATGGACCGCAACGCACGCCTGCTGCAGGCGCGCGAGGCGATGGACCAGCTGGGCCCGGTGGAGAAACCCGACGAGAATGCGCCGCACGCAGCGGACCTGATGCGCCTGGAGCTGAAGGTCAATCTGCTGCTGGACCTGGTCGGCCAGATCCTCGCGAGCCAACCGCCCGCGGCCGACGCCGGTGCCGGTGCGCTTCAACGCGCAGGGAGTCGTATGGCGCAGCGCCGGCCCGCTGCCGGAAGCCGGCGCCCAGGGCATTGCCGAAATCTACCTGCACGACTGCCTGGCCGAGCCGCTGCGTCTTGCCGGGCGCGTCACCAGCGTCACGCCCGACGGACAGGTCAAGGTGCGCTTCGTGCCCGTCGGCGAGTCGGTCGCCGACCTGCTGGAAAAGCTCTGCTTTCGCCGCCACCGCCGCCAGGTCGCCGGCAATCGCAGTCCGCGCCGCAGTTCCTGACGCGCCGGCCTCGTGACGGCAGTCACAGCGGCGTTTTGTCAAACACACGACGCGCTCACATCATGGTAACTCGCGCTCACGCAACATAGCCGCCGTTTGCAACAGACGCCGGGACATCGGGCGAATGTCGCGCACTCGGGTTCCGGCGAAGGGTCTCAACAAGAAATGAGTGCGGCGGAATCACTCGCGGGAGCGTACAGCGGCGCGCTGGGCCTGAAGCGCTCCAGGCAGCGTGACTGCCGCGCCGGATGCGTCGTCCCGTCGCGCATGCCGACCGGCAACTCGTTCGCCATCCGCGAGTCATCACGCTGATCCGCCAGGTCGCCGGCACACGACTCCACCGTACTGATGCTCGGCGAGTCCGGCACCGGCAAGGAAGTCGCCGCGCGCGCCATCCACGACTTGAGCCCGCGCCGCAACGCGCCCGTTCGTCGCGGTCAACTGCGGCGCCATTCCCGGCCGAGCTGCTCGAATCGGAGCTGTTCGGCCACGAGAAGGGCGCCTTCACCGGCGCCGATCGCCGCGCGCAAGGGCCGCTTCGAGATCGCCGAGGGCGGCACGCTGTTCCTCGACGAGATCGGCGACATGAGCCCGACCATGCAGGTGAAGCTGCTGCGCGTGCTGCAGGAGCGCGTATTCGAGCGCGTCGGCAACCACGTGCCAGATGCCGCTGCAACGTGCGCATCATCGCCGCCACGCATCGCAACCTCGAGGAGTCGATCGCCCGCGGCACGTTCCGCGAGGATCTGTACCACCGCCTGAACGTATTCCCCATCGAGATGCCGGCGCTGCGCAGCGCGCATCGAGGATCTGCCGCTGCTGGTGCGCGAATTCATCGCGCACAACATGCGCCGAGGGCCGCGGCCAGCGTGCAGCTGTCAGCCGCCGCGCTGGCGGCGCTCGCGCTGTACCCCTGGACCGGCAACGTGCGCGAGCTCGCCAATCTCATCGAGCGGCTGTCGATCGTCTGTGCGGGACGCGTCGTCGCAGGTCGCGCGACCTGCCGGCCACGCTACCGTCCGGCCGACTGGCAGCCGATGCCGGCCTCGGCCGATGACTCGCGCGCAGCATCGCCGATGCCGACCGAGCGGCAAGCGCCCGTCGCCGAGCAGCGCCGCTGCCGGAATCAGCCGTGCTGCGGCGTGCTGAAGAGCGGCCTCGAGGACGGCGCAGCGGCCGGTGCCGCTGCGGCAGCCACTCTCGGCTGCGAGTCGCATGACGCGCGCTGCCCGCCGCGGGCATCGACCTGCGCGCACATCTGACCACCATCGAACGGCGCCTCATCGAGCAGGCGCTGCGAGCGCTCCA
The DNA here is from genome assembly GCA_963713175.1 of uncultured Gammaproteobacteria bacterium. GTDB lineage: Bacteria > Pseudomonadota > Gammaproteobacteria > Steroidobacterales > Steroidobacteraceae > 13-2-20CM-66-19. The sequence continues at coordinate 16,772 of CAVQKW010000012.1, forward strand.
GCGGCACGGTGGCCCACGCCGCGCGGCTGCTGAATCTGCGGCGCACGACGCTCGTCGAGAGGCTGCGCAAGCTCGGCATCGCCGCCGCGCGATCCGGAGACGTGACGGAAGATTGACGCTCGCGGCGGCAGCTTCGCGCCGCCGCGTGTGACGCCATGCACGCTTTGCCGGCGATTTTCGCCAGGCACGGCTCTTGCACCACTCCCCCTGCGCAGCACCGTTCGTGTGCGGGAGGCGAGATGTCCGAGGACTGCACCGAGCACAGCCGGTCGCAGCTAACGCGCGGCGCGCGCTCGAGCCGCAGCCGGTCGCCTGCGCCGCGATCTCGCAGCGCCTGCTCGAGCTCGCCCGGCGCGTGGCGGCCAGCGACTGCACGGTGCTGATCGTCGGCGAATCGGGCACCGGCAAGGAAGTGCTGGCGCGCTTCATCCACCGCCACTCGCCGCGCGCAGCGCGGGCCCTTCGTCGCGGTCAACTGCGCCGCGATCCCGGAGAACATGCTCGAGGCGATGCTGTTCGGCTACGAGCGCGGCGCCTTCACCGGCGCGCACGCGCGCCCACCCGGGCAAGTTCGAGCAGGCGCAGGGCGGCACGCTGCTGCTGGATGAGGTCACCGAAATGCCGCTGGCGCTGCAGGCCAAACTGCTGCGCGTGCTGCAGGAGCGCGAGGTCGAGCGGCTCGGCGGCCGCACCCCGCTGTCCCTCGACGTGCGCGTGCTGGCGACCACCAACCGGCGGCTGCGCGAGGAAGTCGCCGCCGGGCGCTTCCGCGAAGACCTCTACTACCGGCTCAACGTCTTTCCGCTCGGCCTCGCGCCGCTGCGCGCAGCGGCGCGACGACATCCTGCCGCTGGCCATGCAGCTGCTGGGCGCGCGCTGCGCGCCCGGCGAGCGCATCCCGGCGCTGAGCGCCGAAGCCGCCCAGCTGCTGCTCACCTACCCCTGGCCCGGCAACGTCCGCGAGCTCGACAACCTGCTGCAGCGCGCGCTGATCCTGGTCAACGGCCCGGTGATCCGTCCCGAGCACATCCAGTTCGAGCTCGCTCGACCGAGCGCCGCAGCGTCGCCGGCGCAGGCGGCACATCGCCCGCGGCCGAGCCTCGCTCGGCCGCCGATTCGCTCGGCGCAGCGCGAGCGCGAGTCTGATCCTCGATGCGCTGCGCACCGGCAACGGCAACCGCGCGCGAGGCCGCCGAGACGCCTCGGCATCAGCGCCGCGCACCCTGCGCTACAAGCTCGCCCGACTGCGCGAAGCCGGCGTCGAGGTGCCGGCCGCCTGAACCGACAGGAGCTGATACCATGAGTCAGATGCAGATCGATCAGGTGCTCGCGCAGATCCGCTCGCTGTCCGCGCAGGCCCGGCCGGCAGCCGCGCCGGCGCAGCAGCGCCGCAGCGCAGGCCGCCGGCGGCATCAGCGAGTTCGCGACGCCTGCTGCAAAAGGGCGTCGACAGGTCAACCAGACGCAGCAGCGCGCCGGCGAGCTCGCGGAAGTTCGAGCGCGGCACTCCCGGGGTGGAGCTGCCGCAGGTGATGCTCGAGCTGCAGAAGGCGAGCGTGTCCTTTCGCGCGCTGACCGAGGTCCGCAACCGCCTGATCAGCGCGTACCAGGACATCATGAACATGCCGCTCTGAGCTCACCGACGAGTACACGGCCACTTCCGCACTCAACTCATACCCACGACGCACACTGGCGAACGACTCAAGACCCGCAGCTGGCTTCCACCGCTCTGCCAGCGGCCTGAAGCCCCTGCTGCTGCTGGTTGGCATCGCCGCGGCGGTCGCCGTCGGGCTCATCGTGGTGCTGTGGTCGCGCGGCCCGAACTACAGCCTGCTGTACGCCAATCTCGGCGCCGAGGACCAGGCGCAGATCGCCCAGGCGCTGGATGCCGCGCAGATCCCCTACCGCCTGCAGCCCGGCTCCAACGCCATCGAGGTGCCGACCGAGCGCCTGTCAGCGATGCGCGCCTGAAGCTCGCGGGCCAGGGACTGCCCGAGGGCGGCGGCGGCTTCGCGATGATGGACAAGGATCCGGGCTTCGGCGTCAGCCAGTTCGTCGAGAACGCCCGCTACCAGCACGCCCTGGAGACCGAGCTCGGCGCGCACCATCGCCAGCCTGCGGCCCGTGGAGGGCGCGCGCGTGCACCTGGCCGTGCCGCGCCAGTCCGCCTTCGTCCGCGATCACCGCGCCGGCCAGCGCCTCGGTGTTCGTGCAGCTGAAGGCCGGCCGGCGGCTCGAGCAGGAGCAGGTCCAGGCCATCATCAACCTGGTGGCCTCCAGCATCCCGGAGCTGGAGGCCAACCAGGTCACGGTGGTCGACCAGCAGGGCCGGCTGCTGTCCCCGCCCGCACGGGCACGATGAGTTCTCGCTGCGCGAGGAGCAGTTCGACCTCGTGCACCGCCTGGAGGACGACTACGGGCAGCGCATCGAGGCGCTGCTCACGCCCGCTGGTCGGTGCCGGCCGCGTGCGCGCCCAGGTGGTGGCGCAGATGGACATGTCGGTCACCGAACAGGCCCGCGAGCAGTACGCGCCCGGCAGCCAGATCGTGCGCAGCGAACAGACCTCCGAGCAGAGCAGCCGCGACGGCGGCAGGGCCGCGGGCGTGCCGGGCGCGCTGACCAACCAGCCGCCCGCCGGCGGCGTCGCCGCCCCGCCGCCGCCGCGCGAGCCAGCCGCCACCGCGGCGCCCGCGGCGGCCAAGCCGGCCGCGGCGGCGGGCACTGCCGCGGGCCGCCGCAGCGGCGCCGCGCCAGCCGCGCCCGCCGCGCCGGACAACGTCTCGCACGAGAGCACCCGCAACTACGAGATCGACCGCACGCTGGCCTACACGCGCCAGCCGGCGGGCAAGCTGCAAGCGCCTGACCGTCGCGGTGCTCGTCGATGACGTGCACGCCACCGGCAAGGACGGCAAGGTGCAGAGCACGGCCGCTGACCGACCGCGCAGCTCGAGCACATCACGCAGCTGGTCAAGGATGCGGTGGGCTTCGACCAGGCGCGCGGCGACACGCGTCAATGTCGTGAATCCTCCTTCACCGCCGAGGCCGCCGCGTCCGGCCGACGGCGACCTGCAGACGCCGGCCATCTGGGAGACGGCCCCTGTTCCGCGACCTGGTGCAAGCTCGTCGCCGGCGCGCTCGTGCTGCATCGTGCTGGTGCTCGCGGTGCTGCGACCGCTGGTGCGCAGCCTGCTGATCGGCTCCGCGCGCGCGCACCGCGCGCGCTGGCGGCCGCCGGCGCTGGCGCCGCGTCGCTGGCGCGGCCCAGCGCAGCGTGCGCCAGCCGTCGATCACGAGCCAGCAGCTGGCCAGGCGCGCTCGCTGGTGAGCCAGGACCCCAAGCGCGTCGCGCAGGTGGTGCGCGGCTGGGTAGGCACCGGATGAGTGAGCAGGCCGCAGCCGCGGCCGGCCCCGCCACCGCGAGCGCCGCGCCGCCACGGCCGCGGCGGCCGGCGCAGCGGCACCGAGCGGGCCGCGATCCTGCTGCTGACGCTCGGCGAGCAGGAGGCCGCCCAGGTGCTCAAGCACATGGGCGCCAAGGAAGTGCAGCGCATCGGCAGCGGCCATGGCCAAGCTGCCAACGTCTCGCGCGAGGAGGTCAGCGGCGTCGTTGCCGAGTTCACCACCAGCGTCGAGACGCCAGACCTCGGTCGGCGTCGGCGCGGACGAATTCCTGCGCAAGGTGCTGGTCAATGCGCTGGGCGAGGACAAGGCCGCCGAGCATCATCGACCGCATCAGCATCGGCCGCTCCAACAAGGGACTCGAGGCGCTGAAGTGGATGGACCCGCGCTCGGTCGCCGAGCTCATCCGCTACGAGCACCCGCAGATCATCGCCATCGTGCTCGCCTACCTCGACCCGGACCAGGCGGCCGAGATCCTCGCCTGCTGCCGGCCGAGCATGCGCGCCGACGTGATGGTGCGCATCGCGACGCTGGACGGCGTGCAGCCGAGCGCGCTCTCCGAGCTCGACGACATCATCGAGAAGCAGTTCGCCGGCAAGTCCAGCCGGCAAGACCTCGGTGCTCGGCGGCGCCAAGGCGGCCGCCAACATCATCAACTTGCCTCGAAGCCCGCCAGGAAGGCGCGCATCATCGAAGAGATCACCAAGTCCGACGCGGCGCTCGCCGCGACGCATCCAGGACTGATGTTCGTGTTCGACAACTGCATCGAGCTCGACGACCGCAGCATGCAGGAGCTCCTGCGCCAGGTGCCGGGCGACCAGCTGCTGCTGGCGCTCAAGGGCGCCGACGAGCGCCTCAAGGAGAAGATCTTCAAGAACATGTCGCAGCGCGCCGCCGAGATGCTCAAGGACGACCTGGAGGCGAAGGGCCCGGTGCGCGTCGCCGAAGTCGAGGCCGCGCAGAAGGAGATCCTGCAGGCGGCCCGCAAGCTCGCCGAGGCCGGCACCATCGCGCTGGGCGGCAAGGGCGAGGAGTATGTCTGAAGCCGCGCTCAGGCCGCGCGCGGCAGCGCGCGATCGAGCGCTGGTCGCTGCCCGAGGTCGAAGGTCCGATCGTCGGCCGGCCGCGAATCGCGCGGCGCAGCGTGCCGAGCCGCGCGCCTCGGCGCGAGCGCAGGCCGAGGAAGCCCGTGGCTACGAGGCCGGACTCGCGCGGGCGCAGGCCGAAATGCAAGCGCAGCTCGCAGGCGCTCGCCACGCGCGTGCGAGCGGCTCGACGCGCATGCTGCAGCCAGCTCGCGCGACCGCTCGAGCACTCGATGCGGAGGTCGAGCAGGAGCTGCTGCAGCTCGGCACTGGCGGTCGGCAAGCAGCTCGCGCGCCGCGAGCTGCAGGCCGATCCCGGCACAGGTGATGGCGATCGTGCGCGAGTGCCTCGAGCTACTGCCGCGTCGGCGCGCGCGAGGTGCGCGTGCACCTGCATCCGGAGGATGCGGCGCTGCGTGCGCGAGCGGCTCGCCAGCCCCGGCCAGGAGCGCGCCTGGACCTCGTCGAGGACCCGACCCTCACCCGCGGCGGCTGTCTGGTCGCCAGCGAGAACTCGCAGATCGACGCGCGCTTCGAGAGCCGCGTCAACGCCGTCGTCGCCAGCCGCGCTCGGCGACGAGCGCTCCGCCGAGCGCGCACCGCAGGACGGACGAGCCCGAGTGAGCGACGCGAGCGCTGGCGCGCGCGAACGCGCGCCGCAGCTGTGGAGCGAGCGGCTGCGGGCGCCTGAGCCGCCGCGTCGCAGCGACACGCCGCCCCCGCCGGTGGCAGGGCATCACTGACGCGCATGGTGGGACTGACGCTCGAAGCGGTGGGCTGCCAGGCCTCGATCGGCGACACTGCGAGCTCATCGCGCGCGACGGCGCACGCATCGAGGCCGAGGTGGTCGGCTTCTCCGGCGATCGCCTCTATCTCATGCCGACCGGCGAGCAGCATGGTCTGGGCCCCAATGCGCGCGTGATCCCGCGTCAGCGCGCCGGCACCGTCGCCGTGGGACCGCAGCTGCTCGGCCGCATCATCGACGGCGCCGCGCAGCCGCTCGATGGCTCGGGCCGCTCGATTGCGAGGCGCGCGTGCGCCTCACCGGCCGGCCGATCAATCCGCTGGCGCGCGCAGCCGATCTCGCGAGCCGCTGGACGTCGGCGTGCGCTCGATCAACGCGCTGCTGACCGTCGGCCGCGGCCAGCGCGTCGGCCTGTTCGCCGGCAGCGGCGTCGGCAAGAGCGTGCTGCTGGGCATGATGGCGCGCTACACCAGCGCGGACGTGATCGTCGTCGGGCTGATCGGCGAGCGCGGCCGCGAGGTGCAAGGAATTCGTCGAGCGGATCCTGGGGCCCGAGGACCGCACGCGCGCGGTGGTGGTCGCGGCCCCCGCCGACAGCCCGCCGCTGATGCGCCTGCACGGCGCCTGGCTCGCCACCGCGATCGCCGAGTATTTCCGCGACCAGGGCAAGAGCGTGCTGCTGCTCATGGACTCGCTGACGCGCTTCGCGCAGGCGCAGCGCGAGATCGGGCTGGCCATCGGCGAGGCGCCGGCCACCAAGGGCTATCCGCCCTCGGTGTTCGCGCGTCTGCCGCAGCTGGTCGAGCGCGCCGGCAACGGCCCGCCGGGGCGCGGCTCGATCACCGCCTTCTACACCGTGCTCACCGAGGGCGACGACCAGAACGATCCGATCGCCGATGCCGCGCGCGCGATCCTCGACGGCCACATCGTGCTGTCGCGCCGCATCGCCGAGACGCGGCCACTATCCGGCGATCGACGTCGAGGCCTCGATCAGCCGCGCCATGCACGAGATCGCCGCCGCCCGGCACCATGCGAGCTCGGCACGCCAGTTCCGCCAGCACGCTGTCCGACCTACGAGCAGCACCGCGAACTGATCGCCATCGGCGCCTACCAGCGCGGCAGCGACCCGCGGGTCGATGCCGCCATCGCCCTGTGGCCGCAGCATGCAGCGCTTTCTGCAGCAGGACATGCGCGAGCGGTGGATTTCGCGGCGAGCCTCACGGCGCTCAAGGCGCTTCTGGCCGAGCAGTCCGCCGCGCGCTGCACCCGCCGCGAAATGCCGCACGAGGGTTCTGCCGTGCCACACTCGCGACAACTCAAGAGCGCGCAGCGGTCTTTGAGCGCGAGGAGCGCGCCAGGCGCGGACGCTCGCGTCGTGGGAGCGGCAGCTCCACGAGAGCGAAGCCAAGCTCGCCGAGCTGGAGCGCTACCGCGCCGATCTATCTCCGCGATTTCGCCCAGCCGTGCCCGGCGGCGGCATGAACGGCGCGAGGCGCGCAACTACCAGGCGTTCATCGCGCGCGATAGGCACTGCGTGAGCGGGCAGCAGGAGCTGCTCACCCGCGCACGCGTCCAGCGCGCCGAGCAGCTGCGCAAGTGGCGTGGCGCGGCTCAGCGCTCCGCCGCGGTCATCGAGCCGACAGCGCGACCACAGCAGGAGCAGCGCGCCGTCGAGCGGCGCGAGCAGGCACGACGCCGATGAGCGCGCCCAGCGAAACTGGGCCTCGAAAGGAACCCGTCCGTGCCAATTAGCGCTTCCGTTCTCCCCGTGTCCGCCGCGTGCGCCGCAGTGCGCCTGCTGCCCGCCGAACCGGCGCCTGCCGGCACCGCCACCAAGGGCAAGCTGCCCGGCGACGGGCCCGGCAACGACCTGCGAGCCGGCTCGAAGCGATGCTGCCCGAGCGCCGCGTGGCAGCGCGCAAGCGCAGGCGGAGCGCCGCCGGCGGCACGAAAACGGCCCGGCGCCGCGTCACGCAGGCTGGCGTCGACGGCACAAGCGGCTCACCGGGGGTGCCTCCGGCGCGCAGATTCGGTGCAGACGCTGGCGGCAACATCCCCTTTGCGTTCACGCGAGTTCCCGGCCGCCCCCGGCCCTCACTGCCGAGCCCGACGCCCGGCCCCGCCGCGCGCCCGCCGCAGGCAGCCGCGAGCGACGCTGTCACGCGCAACTGCCCGGCAGACGGCCGCGGCCTCCGCTGCGAGCCAGCCGGCCGCCGTCGGCCGCAGCGTCCGCTGATACCGAGGCGGTCCTTCGGCGGCACGACGGCGGCGACGACCCGTGCGAGCCGTGCATCCGCGGTCGCGCCGGCGGGCACGGCGGCGGCGCTCACGGCTGCGCCCCGCTCCGCCGCGATGCGCGCCACGGCCCGATCTCGCCACGCTCGCCACGGCGGAAGCCCCGGCAGCAAGTCCGCCGCGGATGCCCCCGTGAGTCGCGGCCGCCGCCGGACCGCCGCCGCTGTTGCAGGATCCGCGCCCGCCGCTGCTGCTGCCGTGACACAGACTCGCGCGGCTCCGCCAGCGCCGAGCGCAGAGCGCCGCGATGCTCAGCGATGACTCGACGAGCCACTGCGACTCCGCAGGCCGCTGACTCCGACTCCGTGCAGAGCGCCGCAGACTCCGGTGCCACGGCCTCCGCGGCCTGCTTCCCCGGCACGACTCGAGCGATGCCATCGCACACGCCCAGCCGCCGAGTGTCCCGGCAGCGCCGGTGCAGACCCCGGTGGGCAGCCAGCGGCTGGACGGACGAGTCGGCACCCGCGTGACATCTGGATGGCGCACCAGGGCGTCTCGTCCGCATCGCTGCGCCTCACGCCGGAGCACCTCGGTCCCCTGGAGGTGAAGATCTCGCTGCACGACAACGACGGCCAGCGTCTGGTTCGGCGCCGAACGAACCAGAGACTCGTACAGCGTTGCAGGCGGCGCTGCCGCAGCTGAAGCGAAATGTTCGCCGCCCAGGGCATGACGCTCGACCGACGCCGGGGTTTCGCGCGAACCGCGCGGCGCGCAATCCCAGCTGCCGCGCGGCCGGCGCCCGCGATCCGGTGCAGCCCGCGCGCCGAGTGCGACGGCGTCCGCGTCCGCCCGGCCGCGCGCCGAGGGCCTGATCGACACCTACGCCTGACCTTCACGCGCCGCTGCGCGGGCGCGTGCGCACCCGCCGCCAAATTTCCGTCGCGCGAGCCGCCACTGTGACGCTGGCTCACGAAATCGCGGCGCAGACAAATCCGTTGTCAGCCCGCAACGAGCGCCAGTTCCAACCGCTATGGCATGGGCGTTGCATACAGGCCGCCTGACCGGCGTTGCGCTGGAGCAGGAGTGACCCAACGATGGCCGACGCAATCACCGGTCCTCCGCACCGGCCGCGGCGGCCCCGGGCGGCAAGCGCAAGGCAAGCTCCTGATCATCTGCATCGCTGCTGGCGTGGTGCTGCTCGGTGGCGGCGGCGGCTGCGGTGCTGGTGGCTGGTGGGGCTCGCGCGCCCAACGCGGCGGTGCCGAAGCCCGCGGCCAGCGCCGCCGCCGCTGTACCTGGCGCTCGATCCGCCGTTCGTCGTCAATTTCGAGGCCGAGCAGGCGGTGCGCTTCCTGCAGGTCACGGTGCAGCTCATGTCGCGCGACCCGCGACACGATCGAGCTGCTGAAGGCCAACGACCCGGTCGTGCGCAACGACCTGCTGCTGCTGTTCGGCAACCAGAAGTACGACGGTGCTCGCCACCCGCGAGGGCAAGGAATCCCTGCGCGCCGCAGGCGCTCGACAGCCGTGCGCAGGGTGATGGCGGCGCGGGCGGGCAGCCCGAGAACGGTCGAGGCGGTGTACTTCACCAGCTTCGTCATGCAGTAGCGCGAGTCCACGGACGACGAATGACGCAGAAAAGATCCTCAAGCAGGCCGAGATCGACGCGCTGATCAACGGCGTCGACACGGGCGCCGTCAGCACCGAGCCCGCGGCGGCGCCCGGCGAGGCGCGCGCCTACGACTTCAGCGAGCAGCTGCAGCATGGTGCGCGGCCGCATGCCGACGCTGGAGATGATCAACGAGCGCTTCGCGCGGCTGCTTCCGGATCAGCCTCTACAACCTGCTGCGCCGCTCCCCGGAGATCACGCGTAACGCCGCTGACAGATGAAGAAGTTCGGCGACTACGTGCCAGACCCTGCCACTGCCCACGCAGCCTGAACCTGGTGCGCATCAATCCGCTGCGCGGCACCGCGCTGGTGGTGCTCGACCCGAAGCTGGTGTTCGCCGTGGTCGACAACTTCTTCGGCGGCATCGGCCGACACGTCCAAGATCGAGGGCCGCGAGTTCACCGCCACCGAGCAGCGCATCATCCACATGCTGCTGCGCAACGTGTTCGCCGACCTGCGCGAGGCCTGGTCGCCGATCGCCAGCTCGAGCTCGAATACGTGCAGTCGGAGATCAACCCGCACTTCGCGCAACGATCGTCGCGCCGACCGAGATCGTGGTGATGTCGAGCTTTCACATCGAACTCGACGGCGGCGGCGGCGACCTGCACGTCACCATGCCCTACTCGATGCTCGAGCCGCTGCGCGAGACCGCTGGATGCCGGCGTCGGCCGGCGAGCGCCGTCGGAACGCGACGAGCGCTGGAGCGAGCGCGCTGCGCGAGGAGATCGACGATGCCGAAGTCGAGCTGCGCACGCTGCTGGGCGACGCCTCGCGTCACGCTCGCGGACCTGCTGAACCTGAAGCCCGGCGACGTCCTGCCCTGCGACTTCAACGGCAAGGTGACGCTGCTGGCCGAGGACGTGCCGGTGTTCCGCGGCAGCTTCGGCGTGTCGCGCGGCCAGCAGGCCGTGAAGATCGAACGAGCGCCTGCGCCGCGCCAAGGCCGCCGTACACGAACCCCTGACTGAGGAAGCCTGAGGCAACATGAATGCCAACGCAGAAGCCGCGCCGCCGCCGAGTTCGAGCAGATCGAGGATGACGGACACGCCGGCGCCGGCGACATCAACCTCGACGTGATCCTGGACGTCCCGGTGACGCTGTCGATGGAGGTGGGTCGCACCCGCATCCCGATCCGCAACCTCCTGCAGCTCAACCAGGGCTCGGTGGTGGAGCTCGACCGCGCCGCCGGCGAGCCGCTCGATGTGTTCGTCAACGGCACCCTGATCGCCCACGGCGAGGTGGTCGTGGTCAACGAGAAGTTCGGCATCCGGCTGACCGATGTGGTCAGCCCCGCCGAGCGCATCCGCAAGCTGCGGTGAACGCGTCATGTTCGCCATCTCCGCAGTGCCAGCCCCGGTCGCCGCACCACGCGGCGGCATCGCGCGGCCTGGGCCAGGTGACGCTCGCGCTGTGCATGGTGCTCGGCGCGATCTTCGCGCTGCGCCTGGCTCGCTGCGTCGCATGCGCGGCATCGGCAGCCGCGTCGGTAGCGCCATCGACGTCGTCGCCGAGGTGCCTCTCGGACCCAAGGAGCGCGCCGTGCTGCTCAAGGTCGGGCACACGCAGATCCTGGTGGGCGTGGCCCCCGGCGCAGGTCAACGCGCTGCATGTGCTGCGCCGAGCCGCTGGAACTGCCCGCACGCCGCGGCACGCCGACGGCTCGAGCGGCGCTTCCTTCCAGGCACTGCTGCGCGGAGCCTGGGCAAGTGAGCCGCGCGCGCGCCAGCTGCGCGCGCTGCCCTGCCTGCTCGTGCTGCTCGCCGGCTGCCGCCGCGGCGCGCGCCGACGCCGGGCCTGCCCGCCCTGACCGTGCAGGGCACCCGCGGCGGCGGCCAGACCTACACGCTGACGCTGCAGGTGCTGGTGCTGATGACGGCGCTGACGCTGCTGCCGGCGATTCTGCTGATGATGACCGCCTTCACCCGCATCGTCATCGTGCTCGGCATCCTGCGCCAGGCGATCGGCGCCGGGCAGACGCCGCCGAACCAGGTGCTGCTCGGGCTGTCGCTGTTCCTGACGCTGTTCGTGATGGCGCCGGTCGTGGACCGCATCAACGACCAGGCGCTGTCAAGCCCTACATCGGCCGGCACCATCGACGCCGACCGCGGCGCTCGACCGCGCCGTGGTCCCGCTGAAGAAGTTCATGCTGCGACCAGACCCGCGAGAGCCGACATCGCCACCTTCGTGCGCATCTCCGGCGGCAAGGGCTTCGCGACCCCGGAGGACGTGCCGCTGACGCCTGCTGGTGCCGGCGTTCGTGACCAGCGAGCTGAAGACCGCCTTCCTGATCGGCTTCCTGATCTTCATCCCGTTCGTGATCATCGACCTGGTGGTGGCGAGCGTGCTGATGTCGATGGGCATGATGATGCTGTCGCCGGTGCTGATCTCGCTGCCCTTCAAGCTCATGCTGTTCGTGCTGGTCGACGGCTGGTCGCTGGTCATGGGCACGCTCGCCTCGAGCTTCTACTACATGACGCCCCGAAACCGTCATGACCATCGGCAGCCGCGCGCTGGAGATCACCCTGATGCTGGCGGCGCCGCTGCTGCTGGTCGCGCTGGTCACCGGGCTCGTGGTCGGCGCCTTCCAGGCCGCGACCCAGATCAACGAGATGACGCTGTCGTTCATCCCGAAGCTGATCGCGATCGCGGTCGACGCTGGTGATCGCCGGCCCCTGGATGCTCAAGGTGCTCGTCGAGCTACACGCGCGAGCTGTTCGAGAGCATTCCCGGCCTGATCAACTGAACGCCGCGCGCAGCGCATGATCACCCTCACCACCGGACAGCTGCGAGGCCTGGCTCGACCAGGTGTTCTGGCCATTCGTGCGCATCGGGGCCTGCTTCATGGTCGCGCCGGTGTTCGGCGCCAGATTCGTGCCGGCGCGCATCCGCATCGTGCTCGCCGGCTGCCATCGCGCTGCTCGTCGCGCCGCTGCTGCCGCTCGCCGCCGGCAGTGCCGCCGTTCTCGGCCGCAGGCCTGCGTGGTCACCGCGCAGCAGGTGGTCATCGGCGTCGCGCTGGGCTTCTGCCTGCAGATGGTGTTCGACGCCGTGACCCTGGGCGGACAGCTGCTGGCCAACAGCATGGGCCTGTCCTTCGCCTTCAACGTCGATCCCGCATGCGCGGCGACCAGCACCCGGCGCTCGGGCAGCTGTACACGCTGCTGGTCACGCTGACCTTCCTCGCCCTGAACGGCCACCTGCGCCTCATCGAGACCCTGGTCGAAGGCTTCCGCACGCTGCCCGATCGGCGGCCACGGGCTGGGCGCCGCGAGGCATGCTGGCACGTGGTGCATCTGGGGCACGCAGCTGTTCGTCGGCGCGCTGGCGATCGCCCTGCCCGGCATCACCGCGCTGCTGATCGTGAACCTCGCCTTCGGCGTCGTGAGCCGCGCGGCGCCGGCACTGAACCTGTTCGCGGTCGGCTTCCCGTGATCGCTGGTGTTCGGCCTGGTGATCGTGCTCGTGGGCCTGCCGCAGTGCAGTCGAGCTTTCATCGAGCTGCTGGAGCAGTGCCTTCGCCGATGCTGCGGCAGCTGTCGGGCTGGCGGAGCTGAAGCCATGGCCGAGAACGAAACGACCAGGAACGCACCGAACAACCGACCGCCAAAGCGCCTGGACGAGGCGCGCGAGGAGGGCCAGGTCCCGCGCTCGCGCGAGCTGAGCGCCGCCGCGGTGCTGCTGGTCGCCGGGGCCGGGTCTGCAGCTCCTCGGCGGCTACATGCGGCGCACAGCTGCACGGCCTCATGCGCAGCCGGACTCGTCCCTGTCGCGCGAGCAGGCGCTCGATGAGACTCGGCGCTGCTCGACCTCGTCGGCGCCGCAGCGCTGCACGGCGCTGCTCGCCTGCGCGCCCGTTCTGCGGCCTGACGCTGGTCGCCGCACTCGCCGCCCCGCTCGCGCTCGGCGGCTGGAACTCTCAGCTTCAAGGCGCTCGGCCCGGACTTCACGCGCCTCAATCCCGTCGAGCCGGCTTCGGCCGCATGTTCTCCGCGCGCGGCGCTCGTCGAGCTCGTCAAGGCGTTCGCCAAATTCCTGCTGGTCGGCGCCGTCGCCGCGGTCGTGCTGCTGGCACGAAGTCGCGGCGAGCTGCTGGCCTCGGGCAGCGAGCCGCTCGCGGTGGCGATCGCGCACGCCGCCTCGCTGACCGGTCACGCCTGCCTGATGCTCGCCGGCGCGCTCGCGGCTGATCGCCGCGGTCGACGTGCCCTGGCAGCTGTGCCAGTACACGAAGCAGCTGCGCATGACGCGCGAGGAGGTGCGCGAGGAGATGAAGGAAAGCGACGGCTCGCCCGGAGGTCAAGGGCCGCATCCGCAGCCTGCAGCAGCGAGCTGGCGCCGGCGCCGCATGATGCAGGAAGTTCCGAAGGCCGACGTCGTGGTCGTCAACCCGACGCACTACGCCGTGGCGCTGCGCTACGACGAAGCGCGCATGCGCGCCCCGATCGTGGTCGCCAAGGGCGTGGACTGAGTCGCCGCCCGCATCCGCGAGATCGCCGACCGAGCACAAGGTGCCGATCTTCGAGGCGCCGCCGCTGGCCCGCGTGCCTGTACCGCAACGTCGAGATCGGCGCCGAGATCCCCGCCTCGCTGTACGTGGCGGTGGCGCAGGTGCTGACCTACATCTACCAGCTGCGCAGCGCCGCGCGCGACGGCGCAGCGCCGCCGCCGCCGCCGGCCATCGACCCGTGCATCGATCCGGCGCATCGAGGCAACTGAGGCAGCTAAGCCATGGCTGACCGCCACCTCGCCACCGATGCCCACCGATGCGCGACGCTGCTGCGCACCGGCATCGGCGTGCCCGTGGGCGTGCTGGCGGTGCTGGCGATGGTGGTGCTGCCGCTGCCGCCGATCGCGCTCGACGTGCTGTTCACCTTCAACATCGCGCTGTCGATCGTGATCGTGATGGCGGTGTTCTACGTCGCGCGGCCGATCGAGTTCGGCGTCTTCCCGACCGTGCTGCTGCTGGCCACGTTGCTGCGCCTGGCGCTGAACGTCGCCTCGACCCGCGTGGTGCTGCTGCAACGGGCATACCGGGCCCGCAGGCGGCCGGGCCACGTCATCCAGTCCTTCGGCGAGTTCGTCATCGGCGGCAACTTCGCCGTCGGCGTGGTGGTGTTCGTCATCCTGACGATCATCAACTTCGTGGTGGTCACCAAGGGCTCGGGCCGCATCTCCGAGGTGAGCGCGCGCTTCACCCTGGATGCGATGCCCGGCAAGCAGATGGCCATCGACGCCGACCTCAACGCCGGCCTCATCACCCAGGACGAGGCACGCGTGCGCCGCGCTCGAGGTGCGCGCCGAGGCCGACTTCTACGGCTCGATGGACGGCGCCAGCAAATTCGTCCGCGGCGACGCGGTCGCCGGCATCCTGATCCTGTTCATCAACATGATCGGCGGCCTCGCGATCGGCACCATCGGCCACGGCCTGGCGTTCGGCGACGCCGGCGCGCACCTACACGCTGCTGACCATCGGCGACGGCCTGGTCGCGCAGATTCCGGCGCTGCTGCTGTCGACCGCGGTCGCCATCATCGTCACCCGCATGTCCGCGCCCGCAGGACATGGGCGGGGAGCTGCAGCCGGCAGCTGTTCGGCAACCCGCAGGCGCTCGGCGTCGCCGCCGGCCTGCTCGGCGTCATGGGCCTGGTCCCGGGCATGCCGAACTTCGCGTTCCTGGCGCATGGCCGCGCTGTGCGGCGGCGGCGCCTACGCCATCCGCAAGCGGCGCGAGCGCCGCGGCCGCCCAAGCCCGCCCGCGCCGCCGCCGGCGCCGCCGGCACCGGAGAACACGCGAGCTGACCTGGGACGACGTGCGCCGGTGGACGTGCTGGGCCTGGAAGTCGGCTACCGCCTGGTGCCGCTGGTCGACAAGACGCAGAGCGGCGATCTGCTCGGCCGCATGCGCGGCGTGCGCCGCAAGCTCTCGCAGGAGCTCGGCTTCCTGGTGCCGGCGGTGCACATCCGCGACAACCTGGACCTCGCGCCCAACATCTATCGCATCAACCTGGGCGGCGTGCCGGTCGGCGAGGGCGTCATCTACCCGGACCGCGAGCTGGCCATCAATCCCGGGACGGGTGTTCGGCCAGGTGCAGGGCATCGCCACCCGCGATCCGGCCTTCGGCATGGAAGCGGTGTGGATCGAGCCCGGCCGCGCGCGATCACGCGCAGAGCACTGGGCTACACCGTGGTCGACGCCGAGCACCGTGATCGCCACGCACCTGAGCCACATCATCCAGTCCCACGCCCACGAGCTGCTCGGCCACGAGGAAGTCCAGCAGCTGCTGCAACATGTCGCCAAGAGCGCGCCGAAGCTGGTCGAGGACCTGGTGCCGCAGGTGCTGCCGCTGGCGACTGCTGGTGCGCGTGCTGCAGGGCCTGCTGGCCGAGCGCGTGCCGATCCGCAACATGCGCGCCATCGTCGAGACCCTGGCCGAGCACGCGCCGCGCTCCCAGGATCCGGCGGTGCTGCAGGCCGGGTGCGCATCGCGCTCGGCCGGCAGATCGTGCAGGACATCGCCGGCATCGCCGCGGAAGTTGCCGGTCATGACGCTGGACGCCGGAACTGGAGCGACTGCTGCAGGGCTCGCTCGGCCGGCCAATCGCCGGCACCGGGCCTGGAGCCGGGCCTGGCGGAGCGGCTGCAGCAGCCGTCTGGCGGAGGCGCGCGCGCCAGGAGGTCGCCGGGCGAACCGGCGGTGCTGCTGGTGCCGCCGCCGCTGCGGCAGACGCTGGCGCGCTTCATGCGCGCGAGCGTGCCGAGCCTGCACGTTCTGGCCTGGAACGAGATTCCCGACAACCGCAAGGTCCGCCTGGTGTCGGCGGTCGGTCGATGAGAGTAAGCACGAGGCATGTCGAGAGAATTGAGATGAGATCACACGCACACAGGCACCGGACATCGGCACGCCTGCGGCGTCCGTGACAGCCTGGCATGCCGACGCGGAGTCAGCCACGGCGACGGAGCGCGGTGATCCGCCGCCATCGACTGCCGACAATGTGCAGGCTCACGGCGGAGCAAGGCACTGGCGCAGCTGAACCCGCGACGCCGCGCAGACCTCGAGCGCCAGCGACTGCGCTGTCGCAGCGCGCGGCCGGCTGCGCTGCGCAGCCGGCCGCGCCGCCACCCGGCCGCTCGCCGCGAGCTCGCCGCGCCCGAGCGCCGCCGCAGCTGCGTCGCGACGTTCGCAGCGCCGCACGACCGCCTGGCCGCGCCGGCTGCCACCGCCACGCCCGCCGGCACCGACGTGACCGACCGGATGCGCCAGCGATGCATGACAACGGAGCTGAAGACACTGCGCCGCATGCTCGAGACGCAGCTGGCGCAGCTGGCCTGGAACGACCTGACGCGGCGCGCGCCGGTGCACACCGAGATGCTGCGCGAGCTGACCGAGATCGGCATCGCGCAGGATCTGCCGCCGGATCGCGCAGCAGCTTGCCGAAGAGATGCGATCTCGACGCGGCGCGCCGGCGCTTCGCGCTCGCCGGCCTCGTCCAGTACCTGCCGGTGACCGGCGATCGCTGGCTGGAAAACGGCGGCCGCGTCGCCTTGGTCGGCGCCGACCGGCGTCGGCAAGACCACGGTGCTCGCCAAGCTCGCGGTGCGCTGGGTGCTGCGCCACGGCGCGCGCGACCTGGCACTGGTGGCCGGCGACTCGGTGCGCATCGGCGCGCAGGACCAGGTGCGCGCGCTCGGCCAGCTGCTGGGCGTGCCGGTCTACGCGCTGGACAGCTTCGAGCGGCCTGCCGGGCTGCTCGCGCGCCTCGGCGCGCTTCCGCATGGTGCTGATCGATACCCCGGGCGCCGGCCTGCGCGACGCGCAGCTCGCGCAGCGCCTCGCCGTGCTGGCCAGCTCGCGCCTCGCAGCTGCGAGATCCGCGCTGGTGCTGGCCGCGAGCACCCAGGCCGGCGCGCTCGAGGAAGTCGTGCGGCGCTTCGCGCCCGCGCGTCCCGGCAGCTGCGTGCTGACCAAGGTGGACGAGGCCGCGAGCCTCGGCGGCGTGCTGTCGGTGCTGATCCGCGCACGCCTGCCGGTTGCCTATGTCAGCGAGGGCCAGCGCGTTCCCGAGGACCTGCGGCCGGCGCGCGCGCACGAGCTGGTTGCCGCCGCGGTGCAGCTGGCGCAGACCAACGGCGCGGCCGCCGACGAAGATTTGCTGCGGCGCCGATTTGGAGATGTGGCACATGCGCATCGCCTGAGCGTCAACCTGATGCAACGCTCCAAGCTCGACGGCCTCGCGCAGCCCGGTGCAGGTGATCGCGGTCACCGGCGGCAAGGGCGGCGTCGGCAAGACCAGCGTCGCGGTCAATCTGGCGACCGCGCTGGCCGCGGCCGGCAAGCGCGTGGTGCTGCTGGACGGCGATCTGGGTCTGGCCAATGTCGACGTGTTCCTGGGCCTGTCGCCGCGCTACACCCTGGCGCACGTGCTCGACGGGGAGCGCACGCTGGATGAGATGCTCGTGACCGCGCCGCAGGGCTTTCAGGTGGTGCCCGGCGGCCTCCGGCGCCGCCGACCTCGCGCAATATCGACGCCGCCGACGCACCTGGGCCTGGTGCAGGCCTTCAGCGCGCTGGCCGCCCGGCTGGACGTGCTGATCGTCGATACCGCGGCGGGACTCGCCCATGGTGTGCTGCAGTTCTCACAGGCCGCGCAGCAGGTGCGTGGTCGTGATCTGCGACGAGCCTGCCTCGCTGACCGATGCCTACGCGCTGGTCAAGGTACTGAGTCGCACATCACGGCGTCAGCCGCTTCCGCGTGCTGGCCAACATGGTCCGCTGCCCCGGGCAGCGGGCCAGGACCTGTTCCGGCGCTTCGAGCGCGTCACCACGCGCTTCCTCGACGTGGTGCTGGATTACGTCGGCGAGATTCCCGAGGACGAGTACCTGCGCCGCGCGGTCCGCGAGCCAGCGCACGGTGCTCGACGCCTACCCGGCCAGCCCCGCGGCGCAGGCATTCAAGCAAGTTGGCCGCCAAGGCCGATAGCTGGCCGGTACCGACAGGCCCGCGCGGCAACATCGAATTCTTCGTGGAGCGACTGGTGCAGCCGCGCCCGGTGCGGCTGGAGGCGGTGCCATGAGCGCGGTCGGCGCCTACAGCGCGCACGCAGCGGCGCGGCCGAGGCCGATCAGTTGGTGACGCGCCACGCGGAGCTGGTGAAGCGCATCGCCTACCACCTGGCGGGCCGGCTGCCGCCCTCCGTGGAGGTCGATGACCTGATCCAGGCCGGCATGCTCGGACTGCTGGAGGCGGCCGCCAACTACGCGGCGAACCGCGGCGCGAGCTTCGAAACCTATGCCGGCATCCGCATCCGCGGCGCGATGATCGATGCGCTGCGCAAGCTCGACTGGGCGCCGCGCTCGGTGCATCGCAAGGCGCGCGCCGCCGCCGCCGCCGTGCGCGAGATCGAGCGCGAGACCGGCCGCGACGCCGGGACGCCGAGATCGCCGGGCCGCATGGGCGTGTCCGCTCGAGGAGTACCACGCCATCGTGCAGGACGCCGCGAGCTGCCGGCTGGCGAGCCTCGATGACCTGACGATCGGCCACGGCCGCGGCGCCGATCCGGTCGACCCGTTCCGGGAGACCGCCGATGAGGGCTTCCGCGGCGCGCTGGCGCAGGCCATCGACGGGCCTGCCGGAGCGCGAGAGGCTGGTGATGTCGCTGTACTACACCGATGGACTGAACCTCAAGGAGATCGGCGCGGTGCTGAAGGTGACCGAATCGCGCGTCTGCCAGCTGCATGGCCAGGCGCTGGTGCGCCTGCGCGCGCGGCTGGCCGACTGGCGCGAGGCGGGGCGCGATGCGCGGCCCTGAGCGGCACTGCATGGGCCGCGGCAGCGGTCGGCCTAGGGGCGGGGCGTGGATTTCCTGAGCATCATCGGCCTCGTGCTGGCGCTGTCGCGGTGCTGGTGGGCGCCGTGCTCAAGGGCGCGGGCCTCATGGCACTGGTGTCGGCGGCGGCCTTCATGATCGTCGTGGTCGGCACCATCGCCGCGATCTTCATCCAGACCCGCTGCCGGTCATGCAGCGCGCGCTCGGGATCTTCCCGTGGGTGATGCGGCCGCCGGTGCGCGACGGCCGGGCGCTCATCGCCAAGATCGTCGAGTGGAGCAACACCGCGCGCAAGCAGGGGCTGCTCGGGCTCGAGCCCATGATCGACCGCGAGCCGGACGACTTCGTGCAGAAGGCGCTGCAGCTGGTGGTCGACGGCAGCGAGCCGGAGAGCATCAGCAGCGTGCATGTACGTCGAGCTGCAACGTGCGCGAGCACGCCGACACCACTGCCGCCAAGGTGTTCGAGGGCATGGGCGTCTACTCGCCGACGCTCGGCATCATCGGCGCGGTGCTCGGACTGATGGCCGTGATGCAGAATCTCGCCGACCCGAGCAAGCTCGGCCACGGCATCGCCGCGGCCTTCACCGCCACGGTGTACGGCATCGGCCTCGCCAACCTGTTCTTCCTGCCGGTGGCCGCCAAGCTCAAGGTCATCATCGCAGCGCCAGACGCAGTTGCGCGAGATGGTGATCGACGGCATGTTGTCCATCGCCCAGGGCGAGAACCCGCGCGCCATCGAAGCGAAGCTGCAGGGCTACCTGCACTGAGGCGCGCATGAGGAACCACATGCCGCGTCAGCCGCAAGCGACACGAGGAGCACACGAACCACGAGGCGTGGGCGATCCCCTACGGCGGATCTGCTCACGCTGCTGCTCGCCTTCTTCGTCGTGATGTATGCCATCTCCTCGGTCAACGCGGGCAAGTATCGCGTGCTGTCGGACTCGTTGTTCGCGGCGTTCCGCGGCGCGCCGCGCACGATCGAGCCGATCCAGGTCGGCGAGAAGCCAGGCGGGCCCGGGCGCGACATCCAGACCGCCATCGTGCAGCAGCCGATCCTCGAGGGCCCAGCTCGCCCGCCCGCGCCGTTCAAGCCGGTGAAGCTCGCTCCGCGATGCCCCGGCAGTCGGCGCTCGGCGGCAGTCCGCCGCGAGCACGCCCGTCAGCGTGCCGCGCTCTCCCAGGTCGCCGACCAGGTCGAGCGCGCGATGGACGACCTGGTGAAGCAAACCTGGTGGTGGTGCGGCGCACGGATTTCTGGATCGAGGTCGAGATCAGGACCGACATCCTGTTTCCCAGCGGCAGCGCCCAGCTGGCGCCGAGCGCCGTGACCGTGATCGAGCGCCTCGCGCAGGTGCTCGCGCCCCTCCCCAATGCCATTCGGGTCGAAGGCTACACCGACAACGTGCCGATCAGGAACGCGGCGTTCTATTCGAACTGGGAGCTGTCGGCTGCGCGCGCCGGCAGCGTGGTGCGGGTGCTGTCCGGCGCACGGCGTCGATCCCGTCCGGCTGGCGGTGGTCGGCTTCGGCGAGCAGCGCCCGATGCAGAGCAACGACACGCCCGAAGGGCGCAACGCCAACCGCCGCGTCGTGGTCGTGATCCTCAGGGTGGACCCGGCGCATCCGAACGATCCGCTCAACATGCTGCGCACCCCGACCGGATCGCCGGTCGCCCCTCCCGCCACGGCTGCACCCACGGGCGCATCGTCCGCCGCAGCGCCGGTGAACGCCTCGCCCGCCGCGGCGACGCCGGCACCGCCGCCCGCTGCTGCATTGCCGGGCGCGGCACCGCCTGTCGCCGCGCGCCCTGCGACATGAGCGAGCCATGGCACGCTTCGTGCACCTGTAATCGGTAGTCACTCGCGCGCGGCGGAATTCCGACTTGCTGTGGCGCACGCGCGGTGTGAACTCGTTCACAGGAGTCGATCGTGCACATCACCGCGATGCCATCTGTCGAGCTGCTGCTGCAGGCCGGACGGGCCGTGTTCCTGGTGTTCTCATTCGTGCTTGCCGCAATCACCTTTACCGCCTGGCGGCGCGCCACCCGCGCGCAGACCAATCACATCCTCGCGCAGTCGCAATCGCTGCTGCACGGGCTCACCGCGCTCGAGGCGCGCCTGGGCGCGACCGCGGTCGCGATCACGCGCCTCGACGAGCGCATCGAGCGCCAGGGAGAGCGCATCGAGCGGCACGGCCCGCAGACCCGGGCCGGCTCGCCCGGCTACGAGATCGCGATCCGGCTGGCGCGCAGCGGTGCCTCGCGCGATGAGCTGATGGCGAGCTGCGGGCTGTCCGGGAGCGAAGCGGAGCTGGTGCGGCGGCTGCACGGCGCGTCCCAGGCGGCCGGCACGCTCAGAGCGTGACCTGCGCCCGGAATTTGCGCGCCGGCGGCCGGAACATGGGCACTTGGCAAAGGAGACGCCATGAGTTCCCGCCCCGCCCCTAAGCCCGCGCCTGTCGACAACGTGTCGTTCGCGTTCGTGCAGGACCTCGCGAGCGAGCTCAACCGCGGCAAGGTCGACATGCCGAGCTTTCCCGACATCGCGCTGCGCGTGCGCCAGGTGCTGGCCGATGATGCGGTGCGCCCGGAGCAGGTCGTGCGCGTGGTCAGCGCCGAGCCGGCCCTCGCGGCGCAGCTGCTGCGCATCGCCAACTCCGCCGCCCTGAACGTGACGCGCAAGCAGATCACCGACCTGCGCACCGCCGTCACCCGTCTCGGCTTCAACATGGTGCGCACCGCGGCGATCTCCTTCGCGATGTCGCAGCTCAAGAAGGCGGAGAGTTTAAAGGGGCTGGATAAGCTGCTCGACGAGCTCTGGCGGCGCAGTGCCGCGGTTGCTTCGATGACCTACGTCCTCGCCAAGCGGCGCAGCACCGTGAACCCGGACCTCGCGCTGCTCGCCGGGCTCCTGCACGGCATCGGCCAGCTCTACATCCTGACCCGTGCCTCGCACCACCCCGGCCCTGTTCTCCGACCAGGCGAGCTATCGGGCGATCGGCGCGACTGGAGCGCACCGGTCGCCAAGGCGCTGCTGGAGAACTGGGGCATGGCCGAGGAAATCATCCTCGCGGTGAGCGAATACGAGGATCACGATCGAAGGAACGGCGCGCCACCCGACCTGGTCGACGTGCTGTGCGCCGGCTACCAGATGGCCATCTTTAAGGAATGGCCGGATTCTCTCGAGCTCAATCTGCAGAACGTCGCCGCCTGCAGGCGGCTGAGTTTGAATGAAGCGGCCTGCCGCACGCTGATCGAGGAATCCGAGGAAGAGCTCACCGCCATGCGCCAGGCGCTCGGCGTTTAGACCGTACCTAGCATCCGGCCGCTGCGCACCGGTCCACCGAGGCCCCGCGGGCCGTAGGTTTCCGAGCGCGTCGGGCGCCCGGTGAGCACCTGCAGCAGCTCCGCCACGCGCTTCATGCGCGCGGCGACCGTCAATCCGTTGCGATCATTCAGGTCACGGCAGCGCATCGCGCGGCCGAGGCATTCGGCGAGCCGCGGGGTGAGGGTACCGCTCGGATCGCACCACTGCCGCAGCCGTTCCAGGCCGGCGCGGTCGGGTGCCTCACCATGCAGGCTGCACAGTGAGCGGCGCTGTTCTTCGACGCGCGCCAGCGCCCCGAGCCGCTCCTGCCGCGCGCGGGTCGTGCGCTGCAGTTCTTCGGGCTCGGCTGAGCCTAGGAGATCGCGCTCTTCTTCGAGCAGTAGCTGCAACTCCGTCAGCAGCACGATCTCCTCGCCCAATAACTCCTCCAGGTGCTCGCGACACAACCGCGGATCCATGGGCTACTTCTCCGTGAGCCCCGCGAGCGCGTGCTCCATCTGCATCAGCTGCGTCGCGGCGTGCTCGGGCCGTACCGTGTACGTCCCCTGCTCGATCGCGCTGCGCAGCACTGCCACGCGCGCCGAATCCACCGCCGGGGAGTCCCGCAGCGTCTGTTCTACGGCTGCGAGCCGGGTGGCGGTGTCGGTGATGTGAACCTCGCCCGAGCCGGCCTGCGGCACGACGTGGGTGCCCGGGGCGACCTCGCGCACCGGCGCGACGGGGCCGGAACCACCGCCCGCGTTTACGCTGGTCGTCAAGTCATTGATCTTGCTGGGCACGAGAAGCCTCCTGGGGCATCTGTTTAACTTTAGCGGCAGGGGCGCGCGAACCTTTAGGGCGCGACTTCGATCATGCCGCTGGGTGCGACCACACCCTGCACAACCTTGAGAGAGACCAGATTCTGTACCCGCACGCGGGCGCCCTCACGCCCGTCCTCGAGAGCGCGCCCGGAGGCCCGCACGCTGACTCCCGGGGCGGATGCGATCAGCGTCACCTCCTGGCCCTGGTGGACGATGTAGTCCGCGGAGAGCGCATCCGCGGTAAGAGCCGCGCCCGCCGGCAGCGAGCGGGCAAGTGTGTGGTGCTCGAGCGAGTCGATGTCGGTGATGTAACCGACCGCAAATCCGGAGACCCGGCGCGTCTCGTGAGCCACCTGGGCGGGTGTGAGTCGTGCGCCCCGGACGGCACTTTGCCGCAGCACCAGCACGCTGATGTCGGACTCGATGATCACCGGCACATAGACCGCCCAGGTTGAGCGCGCAGCGCCACAGCTCACCCGCACGGTCATGTGCGCACTCGGCTGTGCTCCCTCGGACAACGAGGCGGCGAGCGGCTGCGGGCAGCGTGCGAGGCGCAGCCGTTGATCGAGCTCGGCCGCATGCACGTGCACGGCCTGCCCTGCGTCGCGGGTCTGCATGCGCATCAGATCTTCGGCCGCGGCCCGCACCCGCGCCAGCGACTCGGCGGGCGCATCCGCGGGGGGCAGTGCCAGCGCGGGGGCGGTGAGCGCGGTGCACAGCAGCGCCGTGCCGGCGGCCCGCAGGCGCGCGCGAGCGCCGCTGCGGCGACGGAAATTCGACACCTTGGGTATGTTCATGACAGGGGACTTGCAAACAACGCGCCAGCGAAAGCCCCGTACCGGAGGCGCAGCGCCGCGCAGCCCGCGCACGCGGCAAGAGTTTGCCGGCCCGTTGTGACGGCGTTCACGAATCCGGGCGCAAGAGCCACCCCCGCCGCCGCCGCCGGGCGGTGCCGGCCCCTGGCACGCCTCTTGCTCTATCCCACTCAGGTTCGGCCAACGGACATTCCTTACATGGCGATATCTGGACACCTATCTCGGCGTGCACCAGGATGCACTGAAGGTGCAGTCCCAGCGCATGGACGTGCTGGCGAACAATCTCGCCAACGTCGACACGCCCAACTACAAGGCGCGGACATCGACTTCCGGACGGCGCTGGCGGCGGCGGGCACGCGGCGCACCGGCAGCTCGCGTCACGACCACGACCCGCAGCACATCAGCATGCCCACGGCGGCATCGCGGTGCCGCTCGGCCTGAAGTACCGCGTGCCGCTGGCGCCCTCACTGGATGGCAACACCGTGGACTCGCAGCAGGAGCAGGCCGCGTTCGCCGACAACACGGTGCACTACCAGGCCACGCTGACCTTCCTGTCCGACGCGCTTCAGCAATCTGATGACCGCCATCACCGGCCAGTGAGCCGCAGCTAAGGAGCACTCCATGTCCTCCTTCAAGATATTCGACATCGCCGGCTCCGGGCATGAGCGCCCAGTCGGTGCGCCTGAACACCGTGGCCAGCAACCTCGCCAACGCCGACAGCGTCAGCGGCGATCCCGGCGACGCGTCTACAAGGCGCGCCATCCGGTCTTCCAGGCGGTCGCAGCAGCACGCTGCCTGGGCGCCTGCGACCGGCATCGGCCAGCCAGAGCGGCGCCGCGGTGCGCGTCAGCGGCATCGTGGAGAGCACCGCCGCCGCCGCAGAGCGCTACGACCCCGGCAATCCCCTGGCCGACGCCCAGGGCAACGTCTATGCGCCCAACGTCAACGTCATCGAAGAGATGACCGACATGATCTCCGCATCGCGCGCCTACCAGGACAACGTGGAGGTCATGAACACCTCCAAGGACCTCATGCTCGCGACCCTGAAGCTCGGCCAGTAACTGATAGCCACGCCACATGGCAACCACATTCTCAAGAGGCGCCTGATGTCCACCAGTCCCAATGCGATCGCCAGCCGCTGCGCCGACGGCGATGCGCCGCGGCAGCCGCGGCCAGCAGCCGCGATCCCGGCGAACATGCAGATCAACGAGACCGACTTCCTGCAGCTGATCATCGACGCAGCTGCAGAACCAGGATCCGCTGCAGCCGACCGATCCGAGCCAGTTCCTCGGCGCAGCTCGAGGGCTGAGCGAGGTGTCGAGCCTGCAGAGCATGCAGTCGGCGATGTGCTGCCGTCTGCAGGTCACCAGCTGTGAACGGCACAAGCCTGCTCGGCCATCGGTGCTGGCGCCGGGCACCACGGCGACGCTGGCCACCGGCGGCGCCATCGCCGGCGCGGTGCAATGCGCCCGCGGGCACGACCAGCCTCACGGTGTCGATCGCCGATCCAGCGGCACGCCCGTCACGTCCTTCCAGGTCACGCCGGCCAGTTCCGGCATGACCGCGCTTCTCCTGGAACGGCGCCACCAGCACCGGCGCCACCGCGCCGGCCGGCACAGTACACGGTCAGCGTCAACGCCACCGTCAACGGCGCCTCGCCAGGCGGTCGCCCCGATGGTCGTCAGCCAGGTGCAAAGCGTCACCATCGATCCGACCACCCAGCAGCTGGATCTGAATACCAACGGCGGCACCGTGCCGCTCAGCTCCGTCGTCACCATTCTGTAACGCGCCTCACGCAAGCACTCAGGAGATCAATCCATGTCATTCAATGTCGCCCTCACAGGCCTCAACGCCGCCAACCAGGACCTTCGGTGACGGCCAACAACCTCGCCAACGTCGCCACGTCGGGCTTCAAGGGCTCGCGCGCCGAGTTCGCCGACCTGTTCGCTGCCACCCAGACCGGCGTGAGCTCCACGGCCGTCGGCAACGGCGTGTCGGTCTCGGAAGTCGCCCAGCAGTTCGCCCAGGGTAACATCGAGACCACCGGCAACAACCTGGACCTCGCCGATCAGCGGCAACGGCTTCTTCACCCTGAGCAACAACGGCGCGCTGAAGTACACCCGCGACGGCGAGTTCCAGGTCAACAACGACGGCGATGTCGTCAACTGCCAGCGGCGCCACCTGCAGGTCTACCCGCCGCTGGCCAACGGCGGCTTCAACACCGGCGGCCTGTCGAACTGTCAGCTCACCACCGGCGAGAGCGCGCCGCAGGCGACCACGACGGCGTCCATCACCGCGAACCTGCCCGGCCAATGCGGCACAGCCCGGCGGATGCGCCGTTCTCGCCGACCGACCCCAACAGCTACAACAACACCACCTCGCTCACGGTGTACGACTCGCTGGGCGCGGCGCACACCGCCATCGCTGTACTTCATCAAGGGCGCGGCGGCCAACACCTGGAACGCCCAGCTGTACGTCGACGGCAACGCGGTCGGCGCGCCGCAGCCGCTGGACTATTCACAGCGCAGCGGCGCGCTCACCACCCCGGCCAACGGCCAGGTCACGTTCCCGGCCTACACGCCGGCCACCGGCGCCGCGGCCATGAACATGACGTTCAACTTCAGCAGCACCACGCAGTACGGCGACAACTTCGGCGTCACCGCCGTCAGCAGAACGGCTTCACCACCGGCCAGCTGACCGGCATCAGCATCGACTCAGACCGGCGTCGTGCAGGCGCAGTTCACCAACGGCCGCTCCGTCGACCTGGGCCAGGTCGCGCATGGCGAACTTCGCCAACCCGCAGGGCCTGCAGCAGCTCGGCAACGCCAGCTGGGCGGCCACCAACGCCTCCGGCGCGGCGGTGCACGGCGTGGCCGGCGGCTCGGGCTTCGGCACGATCCAGTCCGGCTCGCTGGAAGAGTCGAACGTCGACACCACCACCGCGCTGGTCGACATGATCACCGCGCAGCGCGACTTCCAGGCCAACGCGCAGATGATCCAGACCGAGGACCAGATCACCCAGACCATCATCAACATCCGCAGCGGCTGATGAGTCGCAGCGACCATCGCAGGTGAATCATGGATAAGCTGCTCTACGTTGCGATGTCCGGCGCGAAGGAAACCCTGCGCGCCCAGGCGGCGAACAACCACAACCTCGCCAACGCGAACACCACCGGCTTCAAGGCGGACCTGAGTGCGTTCCAGAGCCGTGCGCGTGACCGGGCCGGGCTTTGCCTCGCGCGTCTACGCCACCGATGCCACGGTCGGCTGGGACACAGCGCGGGCGCGCAGATCACCACCGGCAATCCGCTCGATGTGGCGGTGCAGGGCCCGGGCTTCATCGCCGTCCAGGACGCGAGCGGCAACGAGGCCTATACCCGCGCCGGCGACCTGCACGTGGATCCGACCGGCCAGCTGCTGACGGCGGCCGGCCTGCCGGTGCTGGGCGACAACGGCCCGATCAGCGTGCCGCCCGTTCACCTCCGTGACGGTCGGCGCCGACGGCACCGATCTCCGTCGTGCCGCTCGGGCCAGACGCCCGAACACGATCGCCACCGTCGGGCGCATCAAGCTCGTCAATCCGCCCAGCGACAACGCTGGCGCGCGGCGCCGACGGCCTGTTCCGCACCAGCCGACGGCCAGCCCGCGGAAGCGGACGCCACCGTGCACGCTCGCCTCCGGCGTGCTCGAGGCGAGCAACGTCGACCTCGCCGGCTCGATGGTCAACATGATCGAACTGTCCCGCCATTTCGACCTGCAGATCAAGGCCCTGCACGCGGCCGAAGACAACGGCGCAGCGTCGGCGAAGCTGCTGCAGTCGAGCAGCTCTCGACCTGACACCGCACGCAAGGTAACGCACTATGGAACCGGCACTCTGGGCCGCTAAAACCGGCCTCGACGCCCAGCAGACGCAGATGACGGTGACGGCCAACAACCTCGCCAACGTCAATACCAACGGCTTCAAGAAAAGCCGCGCGGTATTCGACGACCTGCTGTACCAGAACGTCACGCAGGTGGGCGCCGCCACCTCGCAGAACACCCAGTCGCCGTCCGGCCTGCAACTCGGCACCGGCGTGCGCGTGGTCGCCACCGAGAACGAACTACACCCAGGGCAGCCTCGACAACACCGGCAACTCGCTGGATCGTGGCGATCCAGGGGCGCGGCTTCTTCCAGATCCTGAAGCCCGACGGCACGCTCGCCTACACGCGCGACGGCAGCTTCCAGCTGAATGCGCAGGGCCAGCTCGTCACCGCGACCGGCTACCAGGTGCAGCCGGCGCATCACCATTCCCACCGGCGCGCAGAGCGTCACCATCGGCGCCGACGGCGTCGTGAGCGTGCTGCTCGCCGGCCAGACCGCGCCGACCCAGGTCGGCACGCTGCAGCTCGCCGACTTCATCAATCCCGCGGGCCTGCAGGACATCGGCGGCAATCTGCCGTCGAATCGGCCGCCAGCGGCTCGCCGACGACCGGCAACGCCGGCCTCAACGGCATGGGCACGCTCGTGCAGGGCTCGGTCGAGAGCTCCAACGTCAACGTCGTGGAGGAGATGGTCAACATGATCGAGACCCAGCGCGCCTACGAGATGAACTCCAAGGCCGTCGAGACCACCGACCAGATGCTGCAGTACGCCACGCAGAACATGTAACCGGAGACGTACAATGCGAATCCGTGTACTCGCCCTGCTGTGTCGGCGCTGCGCTCGCTGGGCCTGAGCGGCTGCCAGACCGCCGCGCCAAGGCCAAGGACGACGACGGCATGAGCTGGGCCGGAAGAGCCCGCGCCCAGCCCACCAACGGCGCCATCTACCAGGCCGGCCGCGAGGTCGCGCTGTTCGAGAATCCCACCGCGCGCCACGTCGGCGACATCGTCACCATCGTGCTCAACGAGTCGACCGCGGCGCAGAAGAGCGCCAGCACCAACACCAGCAAGGCCACGACCGACACGCTGCCGGGCATCGACCCTGCTCGGCAAGGCGCTCACCGTGCACGGCGTCGCCGATCCTCAGCAACAGCATCACCGACGCCACCAAGTTCGCCGGCGAAGGCGACAGCGCGCAGAGCAACAGCCTGACGGGCTACATCACCGTGACGGTGCTGAAGGTGCTGCCCAACGGCAACCTGTACGTGAAGGGCGAGAAGTAGATCGCGCATCAACCAGGGCAAGGAATACGTGCGCATGACCGGGGTCATCCGCCCCATCGATCTGGCCGCCGACAACTCGATCCCGTCCTCCAAAGTGGCCAACGCCAAGATCGCCTACGGCGGCAAGGGCGCGCTGGCCGACGCCAACGCGCCAGGGCTGGCTGTCGCGCTTCTTCAATTCACCGTGGACACCGTTCTGATGTCCGACTCGAACATCCGCAACGCGGCGTCAGCGCCGGCATTCCTGCACCGCCGCTGGCTGCTGGCGAGCCTCGTGCTCGCCGGCTCTGCTGTGCAGCGCGGCGCCGGCGCGCGCCGAGCGCATCAAGGACATCGCCACCGTGGCCGGCGTGCGCAGCAACCAGCTGCGTCGGCTACGGCACTCGTCGTGGGCCTCGACGGCACCGGCGACCAGACCACCCAGGCGCCGTTCACCATCCAGAGCATCGCGAACATGCTGGCGAAGTTCGGCGTGACCATTCCCGCCGAACACCAACCCGCAGCTGAAGAACGTCGCGGCGGTGACGGTCACCGCCGATCTGCCGCCGTTCGCCAAGCCCGGCCAGACCATCGACGTCACGGTGGCCTCCATCGGCAACGCGGCGAGCCTGCGCGGCGGGCAGCTGCTGATGACGCCGCTGCGCGGCGCTGGACGGCGAGGTCTATGCCTTCGCCCAGGGCAGCATGATCGTCAGCGGCTTCGGCGTCAGCGGCAAGGACGGCTCGCGCATCTCGCTGAACGTTCCGAGCAGCGGCCGCATTCCCAACGGCGCCAGCGTGGAGCGCGAGGTGCCGACGCAATTTCGCCGGCGATGCCGCTACCTGGTGCTGAACCTCAATACGCCGGACTTCACGACCGCGGCGCGCGTTGCCGACGGCATCAACAAGACTGCTCGGAGCCGGCACCGCCGAGGCGCTCGATGCGGTGTCGATGCAAGGTCGCTGCGCCCGAGCGATCCCAACCAGCGCATCGCCTACCTCGCCGACCCTCGAGGCCATCGAGGTCGAGCCCGGCGAGGCGCCGGCGCGCGTCATCATCAATTCGCGCACCGGCACCGTGGTCATCAGCTCGCACGTGCGGGTGACGGCGGCGGCCGTGGCGCACGGCTCGCTGTCGGTGACCATCACCGAGCGCCAGGACGTGAGCCAGCCCAACGCCATTCACCCAGGGCACGACCGGCACGGTCACGCCGCGCAGCGCCATCGACGTGCAGCAGGCCGACGCCCGCATGTTCGTGTTCCAGGCCGGCGTGAATCTGGATGAGATCGTGCGCGCCGTGAACCAGGTGGGCGCCGCACCCGGGCGACCTGGTGGCGATCCTCGAAGCGCTGAAGGAGGCCGGCGCGCTGCGCGCCGAGCTGATCGTGATCTGACGCAGCCCACGCTCGATCCCAACGCGGGTCGCTGCTACGGCGACCTCGCCGGACTCGAGCGGCTCGAAGCGCGGCCGCGGCGCCGCGACGATCCCGCCGGCGATGCGCAAGGTGGCGCAGCAGTTCGAGAGCATGTTCACGCGCATGATGCTCAAGAGCATGCGCGATGCCGTCGGCACGGATCCGATCTTCGGCAGCGACCAGGAGCAGATGTACCAGGGCATGTACGACGACCAGCTTGCGCTGCAGCTGTCCAAGGGCAAGGGCCTGGGCCTGGCGGACATGCTGGTGCGCCAGCTGCAGCACATCGGTGGCGGCTCGGGCAGTGGTGGCGGCTCAGGCAGCCGCGCCAGCGCCCCTGCGGCCGCGGGCGCGCCGGCGCCGGGAGCGAGCGCCCCGACCAGCCGCACCCGGCACCGCGCCGGCTACCAGTGCCGAGCAGCAGAGCTTCATCAGCCAGGCTGTGGCCGCAGGCGCAGCAGGCCGCGCAGCAGCTCGGCGTGGACCCGGGGAGCCTCGTCGCGCAGGCGGCGCTCGAGACCAACTGGGGGCGCAGCGTGCCGCGCGATGCGAGCGGCGTATCGAGCAACAACCTCTTCGGGATCAAGGCCGGGAACAGCTGGAGCGGCGGCGCGGTAACGGCCCCAACCGAGGAATTCCAGGGCGGCAGCGCGAGCAGCGCCAGCGCCGCATTCCGCTCCTACGCGAGCCCGGCCGAGAGCTTCCAGGATTATGTCGCCGTGCTGCGTAACAACCCGCGTTTCAGCGCCGCGCTCGGCACCGGTGGTGACGTGCGCGCGTTCGCCTCCGCCCTGCAGCAGGGCGGCTACGCGACCGACCCGGACTATGCACACAAGGTCACCGCGGTGGCCGGCCAGGTGGCCGCGACCCTGGCGCGCGGCGCGGTGGCGGCGACCGAATCGCCGTTCAAGTTGGCGAGCGCCCTGCCGATACCGGCGGGGAGCGGCACGCTCTAGAGGCGTTGAGTCATGGGTGACATCCTTTCCACCAGCGTCTCCGGCCTGCTT
The DNA here is from genome assembly GCA_963713175.1 of uncultured Gammaproteobacteria bacterium. GTDB lineage: Bacteria > Pseudomonadota > Gammaproteobacteria > Steroidobacterales > Steroidobacteraceae > 13-2-20CM-66-19. The sequence continues at coordinate 48,218 of CAVQKW010000012.1, forward strand.
GCCTTTCAGCAGGCGCTCGACGTCACCAGCAACAACATCGCGAACTCCGCTACCCCCGGGTACAGCGTCGAGAACATCAATCTCACCCCCGAGCCGGGCCAGGCGACTGCCCAGGGCTTCATCGGCGGCGGCGTCGAGGTCCAGGGCATCAGCCGCTCCTATGACGAGCTGCTCGCCCAGCAGGTGCGCTCGAGCCAGGCGAGCTACTCGAGCTTCAACGCGCTCTCGACCCAGGCGTCGCAGATAGACGACATGCTGAGCGACTCGAGCACCGGGCTCACCGCCGGCCTGCAGAGCTTCGTCAACTCGCTGCAGACGCTCTCGAGCTCGCCCTCGTCCACGGCCTCGCGCCAGGCGGTGCTCAGCCAGGCGCAGGCGCTGGCGCAGCAGCTCACGTCCTACGACGGTCAGATCTCGCAGTACGGCTCGAATCTCGAGCAGCAGGTCGGCAGCGATGTCACGCAGATCAACTCGATCGCGAACAGCATCGCGCAGCTCAACACCCAGATCGCCAACGCCCTGAACGGCACCGGTCAGACCCCTAACCAGCTGCTCGACCAGCGTGACAGCCTCGTTGATCAGCTGAGCCAGTACGTGAGCGTCAACACCGCCACCGAGAGCAACGGCGCGATGGACGTCTACATCGGCAGCGGCCAGGCGCTGGTTGCCGGGACCACCGCCCAGCAGCTCGCGGCGATCCCGAGCCAGTACAACCCGACCGTGCTCGACATCGGACTTACGACCGCCGGTGGCACCTCCGATGTGACCTCGGAGATCAGCGGTGGGGATCTCGGCGGGCTGCTCACCGCGCGCAGCCAGGTGCTGCAACCGGCGCAGAACGCCCTCGGGCAGATCAGCGTCGGGCTCGCCACCCTCATGAATCAGCAGCAGGCCGCAGGCATGGACCTGACCGGCGCGCAGGGCCAGCCGATGTTCGCCGTCGGCGGCGTGCAGACCCTGCCGAGCAGCCACAATACCGGCGGCGCCTCGCTGACGGTGACCCGTCCGAGCCTCGGCGCGCTCACCACGGACGACTACACGCTGCGCTACAGCGGCGGCGCCTGGCAGATGCAGGACGCGACCAGCGGGCAGTCGGTGGCGCTCAGTGGCGCCGGCACCGTCGCCAGCCCCCTGCAGGGTGCGGGACTTTCGCTCGTGGTGAGCGGCGCGCCGGCCAACGGCGACAGCTTCCTCATCCAGCCGACGGCGACCGCTACCGCGGGCCTGTCGGTGCAGCTCACCAGTCCCACGCAGATCGCGGCGGCTTCGCTCGCACAGACGGCCGCGGGCGCAGGCAATGCCGGCACCGGCACCATCTCCGCCGCCACCATCACCAATCCCGCCGCCTGGGTGGCGGGCAACTACACGCTCAGCGTCACCAGCTCAGGTCAGTACCAGGTAACCAACGCCGGCGGTACCGTGGTCGCTTCCGGCGCCTTCAGCAGCGGGCAGCCGATCAGCTTCCTCGGAGCGCAGGTGACCCTGAACGGCGCGCCGGCGGTGGGCGACACCTTCTCGATCGACAGCAGCACGGCGGCCAACAGCGGCGACAACAGCAACGTGCTTGCCATGATCGGCGCGCTCGGCGCCGGCAGCCTCGCCGGCGGCACGACCTCACTCGGCGCGGCGGCCAACAACCTGGTCACCCAGGTGGGCATCGTCACGCAGCAGGCGCAGGCCAACGCCGCGACGCAGCAGTCCGTCAACCAGCAGGCAGTCACGGCGCGCAGCAACGTCTCCGGCGTCAATCTCGACCAGGAGGCGGCCAAGATGCTGCAGTACCAGCAGGCCTACCAGGCGATGGCCCAGGTAATCCAGTCCTCGAGCCAGATGTTCACCTCCCTCATGACGGCTTTCACCGACGGTTAACCATGCCCATCTCCACACTCACCTTCCAGACCAATGCGCTCGCGCAGATGGAAGCGCTCGAGACCGCGCTCACCCAGACGCAGGCGCAGCTCTCGAGCGGCACGACGCTGCCGAACGCCGCTGCCAACCCGGTGGCCATGTCGCAGGTCAACCAGCTCAACGAGCAGCTCTCCGCCTCGCAGCAATACGTGAGCAACGGCAACGCCGCGACCTCCGGCCTGCAGCTCGAGCAGGACGCCCTCACCAGCGCGACCAACACGCTGCAGAGCGCGCGCGACCTGGCGGTCGAGGCCAACAACTCGGCCCTGAGCCTCACCGACCGCCAGAACATCGCCACGCAGCTGCAGCAGCTGCAGCAGGCGCTGCTCGGCAGCGCCAACAGCCAGGACTCCCAGGGGAACTATCTGTTCGCCGGAACGGTGAGCGGCGTGCAGCCGTTTGTCCAGAACGGAGTGTCGGTGAGCTACCAGGGAAACAGTGAGGTCAACCAGCTGCAGATCAGCCCCCAGCAGAGCATCTCGGCGGGCGACTCGGGCGGCTCGGTCTTCATGAATATCGCCTCCGGCAACGGCACCTTCACCACCGCCGCCGGCGCAGGCAACAGTGGCAGCGCCTCGATCGACACCGGCAGCCTCACCGACGCCGCCGCGTGGGTGCCGGACACCTACACGCTGTCGTTCACGAGCCCCACCCAGTACCAGGTCACCAACAGCGGCGGCACCGTCGTGACCTCCGGAGCCTATACCAGCGGCAACGCCATCGCGTTCAACGGCGTCCAGGTGACCGTGAGCGGCACGCCGGACAGCGGCGATGAGTTCACGGTGGCCCCGGCCGGCAAGGCGAGCGTGTTTACGACGCTCTCGAGCCTCATCGGCACGCTCAACTCCAGCTCGCTGACCGGCGCGCAGATCACCACCCAGATCGGCGGCGCGCTGCAGCAGATCGACAACACGCTCAACAATCTCGACAACGTCCAGGCCTCCGTCGGCGGGCGCCTGAATGCAGTCACCACGGCGGCCTCGGGCGCCCAGACTCAACAGACCCAGATGCAGCAGTCCGTCTCGCAGCTCTCCGACACCGACTACGCGGCCGCGGTCACCAAGCTCAGCACCGAAGAGCTGGCGCTGCAGGCGGCCCAGCAATCCTATGCCTCGATCGCCAAGCTCTCGCTCTTCAACTACGTCTGAGCGGTCGAGCGATCCGAAGTCGCTCGCCGCGCGCCTCTACGGTGCGGGGCGCTACCGCGAGGCGCTGAAGATCGCGAGCGCGGCGCTGCGCTCGCATCCGGAGGATGCCGAGCTGTGGAACGTCGGCGCCGGAGCGGCCCTGGCACTCGGCCTCACGCAGGACGCCGAGCAGTTCTGGAAAGTGGCGATCGCCCGCAGCCCCGACTATGCCGAGGCCCACTACAACCTGGGGGTCGTCCACTACCGACGGTGCGACCTCGACGGCGCGGCGCGCTACTTCGCGCGCGCGGTCAGCCTCGCGCCCGATCACGCGGCAGCTCTCAACAACCTGGCGGCCGTGCTCAGGAAGCAGAGCCGGCTCGCAGAGGCCGAGACACTGCTGCGACGTGCGGTGGCGCTCGAGCCGGCCAATGCCGGGGCACACTACAATCTTGGCCGGATTCTCGTGGAGCTCGGACAGCTCGATGAGGCGCGCGAGCGCTTCGGCCGCGCCATCGAGCTCAAGCCGCGCTTTGCCGAGGCACTCAGGAGCCAGGGGAGCCTCGCCATCGAATTCGGCGAGCTGACGGCAGCGCTCGAGTACCTCGACGCCGCAATCGAGGCGGACCCGGACCTCGGCGCGGCGTATCAGGACCGCGGCCTCATCGCCCGTGCGGTGCGCGGGGCCCCCTGGACGGGCAAGCTCGCGGCCGCGTGGGCACGCCGCGGGAGCCTGCCGATCGAGACAGCAGTGGCGCTGGATTTCGCCATGGGCAAGGTGCGCGAGGAGCTGGGTGAGTACCCGGCAGCCTTCGCGGCCTATGCCGAAGCCAACCGGCTGCACTACGCGGAGCATCCCTTCGACGAGGCGAGCGAGGAGCGCGGGCTCGCGAGCACGATCGGCGCATTCACACCCGAGTTGTACGCGAAAGCGGCGGCCTCGCCCGCCGCGCCCCCGGCCAGCGAGACGCGCGTGCCGATTTTCGTCGTCGGCATGCCCCGCTCGGGCACCACGCTCGTTGAGCAGGTCCTCGCGAGTCACCCCGACATTCTCGGCGCCGGCGAGTTACGCACACTGGGTGAGCTCGCCGGGAGCCTCCACGCCGGCAGCCCCGCCCGCGCCGACCGCCCTGCCTGGCTCGGCCGCCTGCGCGCGCTCGGCGAGGAGTACTTGACGCGCGTGGGGCGCCTGAGCGGGGCGCGCCGTTTCGTGGTCGACAAGATGCCCGGTAACTACCGCTATCTGGGTCTCATCCCGCTGATGATCCCCGAAGCCCGCATCATCAGCGTGCGGCGCGATCCCCTGGACACGTGCCTGTCCTGTTACGCGACCCCTTTCAGGGAGGGCCACGAGTACTCGAGCGACTTGCGTGTGCTGGCGCGCCAGTACCTGCGCTACCGGCGCCTGATGCAGCACTGGGGCGCGGTCCTGCCGTCGGGGCGGCTCATCGAGGTGAACTACGAGGCGCTGGTCGCAGATCTCGAGGGCGAGGCGCGGCGGCTGCTCGGCTACGTCGGCCTGCCGTGGCACGAGAACTGCCTCAGGTTCCACGAGAATCGCCGCACGGCGAGGACCGCGAGTGTCGCGCAGGTGCGGCAACCGCTCTATGCGAGCTCGGTCGCGCGCTGGAAGCGCTTTGAGACGCAGTTGGCGCCCTTGCGCGCCCTGCTGGAGGGCGTGCTGCAGGAGCCTGTGACCAGGTCCACAGTTCCGGCCAGTGAACCTCCTGGGGTTCAAGTTCACGGTCGTGGTACCGATACAGGGCCTGAACAGGGTCCGCCTTCGGGTCGCCAAGGCTATCGCGACAGACCGGTGTCCGGCGCCTGAACTAAACCATCAGGAGTCTCGCACCATGTCACTCGTACTGAACACGAACTACAGTTCGTTGGTTGCGCAGGACAGCTTGAGCTCTTCAAGCAGCCAGCTGTCCACCGCTCTTCAGCAGCTGTCCTCGGGTCTGCGCATCAACACCGCGGCGGACGACGCCGCCGGCTACGCGATCGTGCAGGGCATGACCTCGCAGATCAACGGCCTCGATCAGGCCTCGCAGAACGCCAACGACGGCGTGTCGCTCACGCAGACCGCGCAGGGCGCTCTCACCGAGATCACCAACGACCTGCAGACCATGCGCGACCTCTCCGTCGAGTCGCTGAATGCGACCAACAGCGGCCAGGACCGTGCCGACCTGAACCAGCAGTTCCAGCAGCTCAGCCAGGACATCGACCAGGTCGCCAAGACCGCCTCGTTCAACGGCGTGACGCTGCTCGACGGCAGCTTCTCGGGCCTCGCCTTCCAGATCGGCGCGAACGCCGGCCAGACGATCACCGTGTCCCAGATCGCCAGCGCGCGCACTTCGGCGCTCGGTCAGACCTTCAGCGCCAGCGTGACGAGCGGCACCAACGCCGCCGGCACCACTGCCGGTGCGACCGCGGCCCTCACCGCGGGCCAGCTGGTGATCAACGGCGTGTCGGTGGGCGCGGCCCAGTCCGACGGCGTTTCCACGGTCGGCAGCAACTACTCGGCGATCGCGGTTGCCACCGCCATCAACTCCGCGGACGTCCAGGGCGTCACGGCGACGGCGGATGCCACGACGGTCACGGGTGGCGCGGCCCCCACGGTCACGGCGGCCACGACACTCGCGGCCGGGGATCTGGTGGTCAACGGCATCAACATTACCGGCTCGGTTTCCACGGGTAATACGCTCAACGACGTCATCGGTCTGATCAACAACCAGTCGAACCTGACGGGTGTGACGGCCTCCGCCAACGGCGCCGACGTGGAACTGACCGCGGGCGATGGACGCAACATCACCGTGGCTGGCAGCACCCTCGCAGTCGCGGGCCTCACGGCCGGGACGACCACGGGTCAGGTGTCGCTCGCCAGCACCAACACCAGCGCGACCTCGGCTGCCATCGACATCAGCGTGGCCGCCGGCACGACCGGGTTCACCGCCGCCACCAGCGCGGCCTCGGTGAACTCCGGTACGGTCGGCAACGCGGACGTGCTGACAGTGGCGCACTCCAATGCGGCACTGAGCACGATCGACGCGGCGCTGCAGGCGATCGCGACGAGCGGTGCGCAGCTCGGCGCGTACCAGAACCGGTTCCAGGCCGCTATCCAGGGCTTGAACACCGACTCGACCAACCTCCAGAGCGCCCGCAGCGGCATTCAGGATACGGACTACGCGGCTGCCACTTCGCAGCTGTCGAAGGCCCAGATCCTGCAGCAGGCGGCTACGGCGATGGTGGCGCAGGCCAACACCATCCCGCAGAACATTCTGACTCTCCTGCAGAAACTGCCGTAAGGTGGTAGCACTACCGGTCAATAGCACTGGTAGTACGGGGCGGGCGCAGGATGCGCCCGCCCCGGTCTTTTTACCGGCCGCTGGCTGAGGAGGAGAACATGAGCACCACGATCGACCCGACCAGCAGCACCTCGGCCGTCACGCCGCCCACGAGTGCCGTCACCCCGACGCAGCCGGTGGTGTCGGTCGCGAGCAGCAGCAGCGCCGGTGCGGCCGGCGGCTCGATGATCAACGTGAGCCAGCTGGTCTCGGAGCTGGTGGCTGCGACCGAGGCGCCGCAGCAGTCGCTGATCGCCAACCAGACGACTGCGGTCAGCGCGCAGATCTCTGCGCTCGGCAGCCTCAAGAGCGCGCTGTCGACGTTCCAGTCCGCGCTCGCCACGCTCGATACCCCGAGCGCATTTCAGCTCGAGAGCGCCAGCAGTAGCGATCAGACACTGTTCACCGCCACCGCCGGCAGCGGCGCGGTGGCCGGCAACTACAGCGTGTCCGTATCCGCGCTCGCCCAGGCGCAGCAGCTGCTGTCGGGCCCCGTGACCGCCACTACCCTCGGCAGCGGCACGCTCACCCTGTCGCTCGGCGGCACGAGCTTCAACGTCCAGCTCACCAGCGGCGACGACACGCTTGCCGGGCTTGCCGCGGCGATCAATTCGGCCGGCGGCAATCCCGGGATCGGTGCGACGGTGCTGCAGGGAAGCGGCGGCGCGCAGCTGCTGCTGTCCTCGTCCCTGACCGGTGCCGCCAACACCATCCAGGTGAGCGAGAGCGGCGGCGGCGGCGCCCTCGCCGCGCTCACCTACGGCACCGGCAACACCGCCAACTACACCCAGGAGGCTGCGGCGCAGGACGCCGCCTTCACCATCTCGGGCGTCAGCTTCACGAGCCCCACCAACACCGTCACCAGCGCGATGGGCGGCGTGACGCTGAATCTGCTCGGCACCAGCGTCGCTGGTGCAGCGCCCGCGACACTCACGATCAGCAACGACACCTCGACCATCACCGGCAACATCCAGGCGTTTGTCACCGCCTACAACACGCTGCAGAGCACGCTGGTCTCGCTCGGCGGCTACGACTCCTCGTCCAGCACCGCCGGCCCGCTGATGGGGGATGCGGGACTCAACGGCATCCAGAACCAGATCCAGCAGGCCCTCTACAGCATCGTCGACACCGGCTCGGCCACCTACAACACGCTGGCGAGCATCGGCGTCACCACCAACAGCGACGGCTCGCTCAGCCTGAATTCGGCGACGCTGGCCGGCGCGCTCGGCACCAACTTCGGCGCCGTGAGCCAGCTGTTCGGCAGCTCGAGCGGGGTGGCTGCCTCGCTCCATGCGGACATCAACACCGCGCTGGGTGCCAACGGCTCCATCACCGCCGAGGGACAGACCCTCACCGACCAGGAAAACTCGCTCACGCAGCAGAGCAACAAGCTCAACACACAGATGGCAGCGCTCACCGCCAGCCTCACCCAGCAGTACTCGGCACTGAACGCGCTGCTGTCCTCGCTGCAGAGCACCTCCGCCTATCTGACGCAGGCCTTCGCCACGCTGCCCCAGGTGCAGTCGCAACAGAACGCCTGAGCGTGCTTAAGTTTGGCTCCCGCCGGCCGCTACAGGAGTATTGGCGGCGAGGAGCTAAGTGTCGTGAGTGGCTTCGAGCGAAAGTTGGCAGCCTACCGCAGCGTAGCGGTGCACGGCGGAGTCGCGAACGGCGACCCGCATGCGCTAGTACAGATGCTGTTCGACGGTGCCCTCGAGCGCATGACAGCGGCACGCGGCTGCATCGAGCAGGGTGACCTGGTGCGCAAGGCGAAGCTCCTGCACAGCGCCGTCACCCTCATCGCCGAGCTGCGCGGAAGCCTCAATCTCGAGAAGGGCGGCGAGCTGGCGCAGAACCTGCGCGACCTCTACGAATACATGACACGTCGGCTGCTGGTCGCCAATGCGCGCAACGACGTCGCCTGCCTCACCGAGGTCATGACCCTGCTGGGAGAGATTCGCAGCGCCTGGATGGCGATCGGCGCCCAGGTGCGTCCCCCTGGAGACCCCCGCGCCGCCTGAAGCGGCCGCGGCTTCAACCCGCGATCGAGTCGCGCCGCCCCTTGCTCGGATGACAGGGAACGCTGGCGTCCAGGGTCGTGCCGCGCCCGGCGACACCGAATACGCGCAGCGCACCGCCAAGCTGCGCCAGGCGCTCGGACATCGACAGGAGGCCGAAGCAGCCGGCCTTGCTGCGGTCCTTGTCGCCGATACCGACTCCGTCGTCGCAGATGCGCAGGCGCACCGCGCCGTCGTGAACCCAGATGTGGGCCTCCACCTCCTTGGCACGGGCATGGCGCGCGACGTTGGTGAGGCCCTCCTGCAGCGTTCGGTACAACGCCAGCGAGCGTCGCCGGCCGAGCTCGGGCAAGGTCCCCGTGCAACTGAGGTCGATCGCCACGCCCGACTGCGCCGCCCACTCGTCCGCATAGCGCTTCATCGCATCACCCAGCCCGAGGTCCTCGACCCCCGGGGGCTGCAGCTCGAAGGCGATGTGCCGCAGGTCCTGGAGGCAGCGCTCGGCGAGGTCCACCACTGCGCCGAGGGCTGCCGCGGAGGCCTGGCCGGCGCCCAGTGCGTGCAGTGCCTCCACCTCGCCCTTGAGCGTCGTCAGATCCTGGCGCAGCGTGCCGTGGAGCCGGCGCGCGAGATCCGCCCGCTCGTCCTCGCGCAGCCGCTCCAGACGGTGCGCGAGCGCGCGGATGCGACCGTGGAAGCCGTCGATGGCCGCGCGCTGGCGCAGCTGCTCGCTGACGTCGGCGTCGACGCAGATGTAGCCGACGGTGGTGCCGGCGTCATCGCACAGCGCCGCCGCGCGGGAGTGCACCCAGCGCACCTCACCGGTTGCGCGGCGGTAGCGGAATTCCAGGTCGAGCTGCGCGCCGCGCGTCAGCTGCTCCCAGGCGTCGCTCAGCCGCTCGCGGTCATCCGGATGAACTGCTTCCCACCAGCCATCGCCGCGCGCCTGCTCGAGCGCGAGCTCGGTGATCTGCAGCCAGCAGGGATTGGCGAAGTTACAGTCACCCTCGGCATCCATCAGCAGGATGCCGACGGGCGCGCAGTCGGCCAGCTGCCTGAAGCGTGCCGCGGCGGTGTGCTGAACCTCGCCGAAACGCATCTCGCCCTCGGCTCGCAGCCGCGCCCGCAGGTCGGTCACGGTGTGGATGCGGCAGCTGATCTGGCTACCGCCCTCGCGCACCGAGACCATGCTGAGCTCCACCGGGATGAGGGTGCCGTCGCGGTGGAGCTGGCAGGTCTGCACCGCTGCCGTCCCGGTCAGGTCGGCGGAGTGCTCGGTCACGGACAGCGCTACATGCTCGGTCGCCGGGTACACACACAGCGCCGGCTGCCCCCGCAGCTGCTCGGGCTCGCGGCCAACCAGCTGCGCAAATGCGGCGTTGACGGTGCGCAGCGTGCCGCTCACCGGATCGACGATCGCAATGCCGTGCGCATTGTGGACGAAGGCCTGCGCGCACAGGGTGTCTCCGTGGTGCAACTCGGGGAGTGGAACGCTCGCGTGCGCGGCCCGCGCTGCAGCTTGCGGTGAGCCGGCCGGCTGCGACGCCCGCGCGCTCTCATCGGCCGTCGCCGGTTTGTTGACGTCGCCGGATGCACGGCGCAGCCAGCCGAGCACCCTGGCAAGACGTCGTGTGTTTCCGTTTTGCGACATCTATGCTATTGTTCTTACATAACCTGGTTCGTCGCGCATTGCGTCCAGGCGAGTCGTTCGCCTGTATCCCCCTAGAATCCTGGCGCACGAGCGCGCGGGACAGTGCCGTGGGGCCACGCCTTTGTCAAGAGAGAGGCTGGCCGCAGTAAGTCGTGGATTCACGTATGCACGCAAGGGACATGCTCACCCGGCGCTCCGGCTCCTGTGCACCCACACTCCCCGCTCGCCTCTCTCGAAAGTGGGATGAGTTTCGGACGCGTCTGCCAACAGTATTCAGACGTAGTCCCCCACACTAGCGGCCAGCGCGTGACCACTCAGCTCAACGATCTCACCCACCGACTGGCGCTGCTCGCAGCACCGCACGGATACCAGGTGACCGTGCGCCTGCTGGGCGGGGGCCGCAGCGGCCATCTGGAGCTCAAGGCCACCCGCGTCACCGCGGGCGAGACGCTCGAATACGCCCGCCACCTGTCGCTCGATGCCCTGGAATTGAAGGGCGCCACGGCGCTGTCGGCGGAATTCATCCGCGAGGCGCGCGTGGCGCTGTCCGCGACGCCGCAGGCGGAGCAGACCACGACCCGCGGGCGGCTGCGCAAAGCCCGCCACTGATCAGACCCAAGCGGTCGCCGGCCGCTCGCGACTCGCCCTGATGCTCAGCGGGCGCCCCACGCCGTGCGCACAAACTGCGCAGCGGTACCTCAAGGATCACGGCCCGCGGGTCGATACCCGCAGGAGAACCGGCCGGCCACGCGAGGCCTCCCGTCCCCAGATTAAGTCACATGCTGCAACTCATCGGCTCCCTGGTCGTGATCGGATGCATCCTCGGCGGCTTCGCGGCCGAGGGTGGGCACCTGCTCGCCCTGTGGCATCCGTTCGAGATCCTCATCATCGTCGGTTCCGCGATCGGCGCCTTCCTCATCAGCAACCCGCTGAAAGTGGTCAAGGCGGCCTTCCGCGGCGCGCTCTCGCTCCCCAAGGGGCCGCGCTACAAGCGCGAGCACTACGTCGCGCTTCTGCAGCTGCTCTACGACATTCTCGTGAAGATGCGCAAGGAAGGCGTCATGGCGATCGAGCGCGACGTCGAGCAGCCGCAGCAGAGCACGCTGTTCAAGAAATACCCGCACGTGCTCACCGACCAGCACATGGTCGAGTTCATCACCGACTGCCTGCGCCTGATCGTCGGCGGCAACCTCGATCCGCAGGAGCTCGAGAGCCTGCTCGAGTACGAGCTCGAGACCCACCACAAGGAGGCGGCCGAGCCGGCGCACGCCGTGCAGAAGGTGGCGGACGCGCTGCCCGGGTTCGGCATCGTCGCGGCGGTGCTCGGCATCGTGAACACCATGGCCTCCCTCGAGGGCGCCGACACCGCCACCATCGGACACAAGGTCGGCGCGGCGCTGGTCGGCACCTTTCTCGGCATCCTGGTGTCCTACGGCTTCGTCGGCCCGATCGCCGCCGCCATGGAGCACATCGCCCAGGAGGAGGGCAAGGCCTTCGAGGTCGTGAAGATGGCGTTGGTGGCGAGCGTGCGCGGCTACGCGCCGCCGGTGGCGGTGGAATTCGCGCGCAAGCTGCTGTTCAGCGACGTGCGCCCGACCTTCAACGACCTGGAGGCGCACCTGAAGGGCAAGGCCAGGGGCGGCAAACCGTCCGTGGCCAGTGTGCCGCCCGCTTCCGCTGCCGCGGGCAAGTGACGGGTAGCGCTTCGATGCCGCCGCGTCCGGACAAACGCTCCATCGTCATCGTCAAGCGCAACAAGCGCGGCGGCTCCGGACATCACGGCGGCGCGTGGAAAGTCGCCTACGCCGACTTCGTCACCGCGATGATGGCGTTCTTCCTGGTGATGTGGCTGGTGACCGCGGTGTCGCAGGGACCAGCGCGCGGCGATCTTCGATTACTTCAAGAATCCCAGCATGGAGCCGGGCAAGAGTCGCCAAGCCGGCGCCGGGCCAGATGGGACCGGGCGGCGCCAGCACCAGCCCGATCAACCTGCGCGGCGGCCTGGACGCGCCGCGCGTGCTGCAGAGTCTGACGCCGGGTGTCGGCGCGCCGATCGTGCCGCCAGCGCCGCCGGTGCCGCCGGCCAAGGCCGGCGATGATCTGGACAAGGCGCGCGCCGCGGTCGATGCCGCCGAGCGCAAGCAGCTCGAGTCTCTGATGGAGGATCTGCGCAAGGCGATCGACAAGAGCCAGGCGCTCGAGCCCTTCAAGGACCAGCTGCTGCTGGACATCACCCCCGAGGGGCTGCGCATCCAGATCGTCGACAAGCAGAACCGCCCGATGTTCGACATCGGCAGCGCGCGGCTCAAGCCCTACACGGTCGCGATCCTCACGAGCTCGCCGGGTACCTGAACACCGTGCCCAATCGCCTGAGCCTCACCGGGCACACCGACGCCACGCCCTACGCCGGCGGCAGCGGCTACACCAACTGGGAACTGTCGGCCGACCGTGCCAACGCCGCGCGCCGCGCGCTGGAGGCCGCCGGGCTCACCGGCGAGAAGACCGCGCGCGTCGTCGGCCTGTCGTCCTCGGTGTTGTTCGACAAGCAGGATCCGCGCGATCCGATCAACCGCCGCATCAGCATCATCGTCATGACGCGCGAGGCGGAGGCGGAGGCGGTGAAGACCGAGACCGCGCCCGGCGTGTTGCCGCCCGAAGAGGCGCCGCAATCGCAGCCGACGCCGGGGCAGTAGTGCCTCAGACGTTGAAGCGGAAGTGCATGACGTCGCCCTCCTGGACGACGTACTCCTTGCCCTCGAGGCGCAGCTTGCCGGCATCCCGCGCCCCCGCTTCACCCCTGCCTGCCAGGTAGTCGGCGAACGCGATGACCTCGGCACGGATGAAGCCGCGCTCGAAGTCGGTGTGGATCACGCCCGCGGCCTGCGGTGCGGTGGCGCCGATGCGCACGGTCCAGGCGCGCACTTCCTTCGGCCCCGCGGTGAAGAAGGTGTGAAGCCCGAGAAGCGAATAGGCCGCGCGGATCACGCGATCGAGCCCCGGCTCCGTAAGACCCAGCTCGGCGAGGAATTCCCCGCGCTCGGCCTCCGGTAGCTGCGCGATCTCCGCTTCGATCGCCGCGCACACCGGCACGACCACCGCGCCCTCGGCGACGGCGCGGCGCTTCAGTGCCTCGAGCAGCGGGTTATCGCGCAACCCGTGCTCGGAGACGTTGGCGACGTACATCACCGGCTTCGCGGTGAGCAGCTGCAGCTCCCTCAAGTCGCGGCGCTCCTCCTCGGTGAGCTGCAGCGCACGCGCCGCGCGCGCACCGTCGAGCTGCACCTTGACGCGCTCGAACAGGGCCTTCCTGCGGACCGCGTCCTTGTCGCCGCTCTTGGCGGCCTTGCCGGCGCGCTCGATACCCTTGTCCACCGTAGCGAGGTCAGCGAGCGCCAGCTCGGTGTCGATCGTCTCGATGTCGGAGGCCGGGTCGACCCGGCCGGCAACGTGCACCACGTCGCCGCTCTCGAAGCAGCGCACCACGTGGGCGATCGCGTCGACCTCGCGAATGTGCGCCAGGAACTGATTTCCGAGCCCCTCGCCCTGCGAGGCGCCGGCCACCAGTCCGGCGATGTCGACGAACTCGACCGTGGTCGGAACGATCTTCTGCGGGTGCGCGATAGCGGCGAGCTGCGCGAGCCGCGGGTCGGGCACCGGCACCACACCGATGTTCGGATCGATGGTACAGAACGGATAGTTCTCGGCGGCGATCTGCGCGCGCGTCAGCGCGTTGAACAGGGTCGACTTGCCAACGTTGGGCAGACCGACGATTCCGCAGCGGATGGCCATGCTCAGGCGCCCGCCGGCGTGCCGGGCGTCTCGCGCCCGTGCAGCCGGTGCATCGCGATCTGCGCGCCCTCCGCGAGCAGCACCGGCAGGATGTCGGCGCCGGCGAGGATCGCATCGTGGATCAGGAGTGCCTCCTGGGCCGGCGGTCGTCCCAACACGTAGTCGAGCACCTGGGCGCGGGCGCCGGGGTGGCCGATGCCGATGCGCAGCCGCCAGAACTGATCGCCCATCTGCGCGATCACGCTGCGCATGCCGTTGTGACCGGCGGCGCCCCCGCCCTGGCGCAGCCGCACGACGCCGGCAGGGAAATCCAGCTCGTCGTAGGCGACCAGGATCGCCTCCGGCGCCACCTTGTAGAAGCTCGCAACGCTGCGCACCGGGTCACCGCTGAGATTCATATAGCTCATGGGCTTCAGCAGCCACAGGTCCTGCTCGGCGCAGCGCACGCGCGCGAGCTCCGCATGGTGCCGCGGCTCGCTGCGAAAGGTACCGCCGTGGCGTGCGGCAAGCTCGTCCACGCACTGGAAGCCGGCGTTGTGCCGGGTGCGCGCGTACTCGGTGCCCGGGTTACCGAGCCCGACGATCAGCCTTAAGGGCTCGCCTGGCATGTTTCACTCGCCCCGCAAAGCCACCGGCCGCCGAAGGAGCGACTCCCGCGGCGGCCGGCGGTGTGGAGCACTGTCGTAGCGGCTATTTCTTGCCGCCCTCCTTCTTGCCGGGCGCCCCTTCCTTCTTGTCCTCGCCCTTCTTCGCATCTGCGGCGGCGGCGGCGGGAGGAGCCCCGGCCGTGCCGGGTGCCGCACCCGCAGCGCCCGGTGCACCCGGAACCGCGGCGACGACGCCCTCCACGGGTGCGGCCGCTGCCTCGGCGGCCACCGGCTCGGGCTCCTCGGCACGCGGCGCATGGATCGAGACCACCGGTGCATTGCGCTGGGTGAGCTCCGGTATCGAGACTCCGGGGGGCAACGGGATGTCCGCCAGGAACTTGGTGGCGTGCAGGGACATTCCGGACAGATCGAGTTGCAGGAACTCCGGCAGGTCCTTGGGCAGGCAGCTCACCTCGACGTCGGTGCGCATGTGCGACACCACGCCGCCCTCGCTCTTGACGCCGGGCGCGATCGACTCGCCCTTGAAGTGAATCGGCAGGCGAATGCGGATCGTCTCGTTGTCCACCACGCGCTGCAGGTCGACGTGCACCACCAGGTTCTTCGCCGGGTGCATCTGCACGTCCTTGATGATCGCCTCATGGGTGCGCTCGCCGATCTTGAGCCGCACGATGGAGGAGTAGAAGCGCTCGTCACTGATCATGGTGAGCAGATTCTGCTGATCCAGGGTCAGAGGCTGGGCGTCCTGGTGGGCGCCGTAGAGGATGGCGGGGACCTTGCCCGCGTGACGCAGGCGGCGGCTCGCACCTTTGCCTTGCGTCTCGCGCACGTCCGCGCCGAAGGTGAATGAAATACGCATTAAAGTGTCTCCGGTAGTAACCCAAAACAGCCGGTTCGCGACCAAACCGGCGTACCTGAAAAATCAATCGACATACAGCGAGCTCACCGAGCCCTCGTCGAGGATCCGGCGGATCGTCTCCGCGAGCAGCTCCGCCACCGACAGCTGGCGGATGCGGCCCGCCAGCCTTGGCCTCGGCGCTCAGCGGAATCGTGTCGGTCACGACCAGCTCGTCGAGCGCCGACTTCGAGATCTTCTCCACCGCCCCGCCCGACAGCACCGGGTGGGTGATGTAGGCCACCACCTGCGCCGCGCCCTCGTCCTTCAGCGCCTGCGCCGCCTGGCACAGCGTGCCGGCGGTGTCGACCATGTCATCGATCAGAATGCAGGTCTTGCCCTCGACCTCGCCGATGATGTTCATCACCTTCGACTCGTTCGGGCCGCGGACGGCGCTTGTCGATGATGGCGAGCTCGGCATCGTCGAGGCGCTTGGCGAAGGCGCGCGCGCGCGCCACACCGCCCACGTCCGGCGACACCACGATCACGTTGCGGTACGCCTGCTTCCACGCGTCCCCGAGCAGCACCGGCGAGGCATACACGTTGTCGACCGGGATGTCGAAGAATCCCTGGATCTGATCCGAGTGCAGGTCGATCGTCAGCAGGCGATTCACGCCGGCGCTCGAGATCATGTTGGCCACCAGCTTCGCGGTGATCGCCGAGCGCGTCGCCCGCGGACGGCGATCCTGGCGCGAGTAGCCGAAGTACGGCACGACCGCGGTGATGCGCGCGGCCGAAGCGCGCCGCGCCGCGTCCACCATGACCAGCAGCTCCATCAGGCTGTCGTTGGCCGGCGGACAGGTCGACTGCACGATGAACACGTCGCGCCCGCGCACGTTCTCCATCAGCTCGACGTTGATCTCGCCGTCGCTGAAGCGGCCGACATACGCGCGCCCGAGCGGCACCTGAAGGCTGCGCGCGATGTCCTGCGCGAGCACCGGGTTGGCATTGCCGGCGAACAGCGCCAATGTGTCGCTGGTACTCATAATCTATGTGCATGCCACACCGCGGCGGATCTGGCTGGGGTGGAAGGATTCGAACCTCCGAATGGCGGGATCAAAACCCGCTGCCTTACCACTTGGCGACACCCCAGCACTCGTTCCGCCTTCCGCGCGGAAAGGTGGCGGGCGCGCATCTTACAGCCGCTGGTGTCTCCCCGCCCGTGCCGCCAGCCGCTCGCGCACGGGAGATACATTGAGTCCCTGTGCGACGAAGCTCGTCCAGCGATCCGGTACCCGCGCCGCCAGGCGTTCCGCCTCGCCGGCGCTCGCGCAGGCGGCGAACACGCACGAGCCGGTTCCGGTCAAGCTGCGCCGGCGCCTGCCGCGCGAGCCAATCGAGCGCTTCGGCCACCTGCGGCCAGCGCGCGCGGACCACCGGCTCGCAGTCGTTCCGTCCGCCCGAGTCAAAAAGGGCGCGTATTGTGATGAGGGGGGAATTACGTGTCAATTCAGGGCTCTGGAATACCTCCTGGGTGCTCACGCAGACCCCGGGGTGGATCAGCACATACCAGCGCGCGGGCAGCTCCACGGGCGTCAGGCGCTCGCCTACCCCTTCCCCCCAGGCCGAGGAACCTTCAATAAAAACAGGCACATCCGCACCGAGCGTGTGCCCGAGCGCGGCGAGCTCCGGGACGCCGAGCCCGCACCCCCAGAGCTCGTTCAGCACCAGGAGCACGGTCGCCGCGTCCGAGCTGCCACCGCCAAGTCCACCGCCTGCCGGGATGCGCTTCACTACCTCGAGCGTCGCCCCGAGCCGGCACCCGCAGGCCGCCTTGAGCGCCCGGGCGGCGCGCACGGTGAGATCGGTCTCGGCCGGGACCGCGGCGGGGCCCGCGATACGCTCGATCGCCCCGTCCTCGCGCACCTGCACGCCGATGCTGTCGCACAGATCGATGAGCTGGAATAGCGTCTGCAGCTCGTGATAGCCGTCCGCGCGGCGCCCGGTGACGTGCAGGAACAGATTGAGCTTGGCGGGTGCGGGCCAGCGGCTCGCCGCGCCCGCAGCGCACGCGTCCGGCGTCACGACTGCCAGTCATCCACGAGCAGCTTCACACGCACTTCGGCGCGCTGCAGAGTCAGGCGCGCGGGCAGCCACTCCCCGCCCACGGCGGCGTAGCCGGTGTAGTCGATGCGCCAGCCGTCCTGCTCGAGAGCGAGGAGGCGCTGGCGCTCCTGGTCGAGCGTCTCCGTCGCGGGAGTTGCGGGGTCGGGCACACCGAGGATCCAGTAGCGCAGGCTCGCGAGCGGCGGATCGAAGCCCAGGTGCGCGGTAAGCTCGCTGCGCGCCGCATCGCTGTGCAGCTCCTGACCGTCGGCGGTGAGGATGTGCAGGTCGTGGCCGTCGGAGCTGATCTGCACGCCGCCCGCGCCGAACGGGCCCTCGAGCGCGACCTGCGAGTGCGCGCCGTCCTGCGTCCAGCGCAGCCGCGCATTGAATCCCTGCTCGCCGGCGGCGACCGCAACGCGGCCCTTCAACTCGTAGTGCGCGCGCGCCTGCAGCTGCGGCCGGCGCTGCTCCCACGGCGGTGCCGCGGGCGCGGACAACGGGGCGGTGCGGCAGCCGGCCAGCACCGCGAGTGCCCCCAGCGCCGCGCCCCACGCCGGCCTATTTCGCATCCGGTATGAACCGCGCGAGCGTGGCCTTGAGTGGCCTTGAGTCCGGTTCGCGGGCCAGCGCCGCCGCCCATACCTTGCGCGCCTCACCCTGCTCGCCGCTGACCCACAGCGCCTCGCCCCAGTGCGCGGCGATCTCCGCGTCGTGGTCGATGGAGTAGGCGCGTTCGAGCGTGCCGACGGCGCTGCGCGTGTCGCCGCGCCTGAAGTGCACCCAGCCCAGGCTGTCGAGCGCCGCGGGGCTGTCGGGCATGGCCGTGAGCGCGCGGCGGATCAGGCCTTCGGCGCGCGTCAGCTCGAGTGAGTGGTCGGCGAGCGTGTAGCCGAGCGCGTTCTGCAGCGCCGGGTCTTCGGGGCGCTGCGCGAGGAGCCGCTCGAGCGCCGTGACCGACTCGTGCACGTGGCCGGCCTGCTCGAGGATCACTGCGCGGTCGTACTCGATCGACGGGTGCTGCGGATGACGATCGAGCGCCGAGGACAAGAGCGCGAGTGCCTGTTCGGCGCCACCGTGGTCAGCCAGCAGATGAGCTTTCGCCAGAGTCAGCTCGAGCTCGTCCTCGGGGTGATCGCTCGCATAGTCATCGAGCAGCGCCAGCGCCTCGGTGCGCGAGGCCTCGACGTGGGTGGGGCGGTCGAGCAGCAGCGCCGCGGCGCGCGAGCGTGCCGGCAGCGCCACGGAGGAGTCGTACAGCCGCCGGTATTCGGTGATGGCGCGCTCGGGGTCTCCTTCGCGCGCCGCGATGTCGGCCAGATAGAGCTGCGCGGCTTCGTTCCCCTCGCCGCTGCTCAGCAGACCCGCAAAGCGCATCCGCGCCTCCTTGAGGTCTCCCGACTGGAAGGCCAGGAGCGCCAGGCGCCGGTCGATCTCGGCCGCCGGCACCCCTTGGCTGCGCAGGCTGTCGAGCTCCTGATGTGCCTCCTCGACGCGGTCGAGCGCGGCGAAGATCTCGGCCAGCACGAGTCCGCCGCGCACCGGGTCCGCGGCCACGGCCGCGCGCGCGGTGTCGATGGCGCCGGCGGCATCCCCACGTAGCACCCGGGCGCTCGCCAGCACGCCCAGCGCGGCAAAGTCCTTCGGGTCCTGCGTCAGTGCGCGCTGCGCGTATTCCTCGGCACGCTTGCCGTCGTAGGCCGTGAGCGCCAGCTCGCCGAGCCGCACCAGTGTCTGCGGCGCGCTCGCGATCGGCTCGGGCACGGCGCTGCTCGCCGCCAGAACCGCCGAGGCGTCCGACTCCTCGAGCAGCAATGCCATCAGCTCGTTCAGGCTGCGCGCGCCCGGATCCCGGGCGGCCGGTGGCGGCGTCTTGTCCGCTTGTGGCGCAGACGGAATGCGCGCCTGCAGATCGGCGCGGCAGTAATCACGGATGGCGTCGCGGGCGTCCGCGATGCGGTAGAGCTTCAACGCAACCAGCGCGTACAAGGCGTCCGCCTCGCGGTCGTGCGGGGCGAGCGCGCGCCAGCGGCCCGCCGACTGCCAAGCCGCCGGCAGGTGCTCGCACGCGAGCCCCACCTCGGTCGCGTGGCGGGCGATCTTGACATCCACCGAGGCGACGGCCGCGCGCGCGTAGTCCTCGGCCGCCGCGCGGCAGTTGCCCTGCTTGAGGGCCATCTCGGCCGTCACGGTGAGCGCGTTCGGGTCGACGGGCGGCGGGGGCGGCCCCTGGTGGGAGGCGAGCGTCGTGCAGCCGGCGAGTGCCAGCACCAGCGGCAGGCCCCACGGGGCGGGGGAAGCGGTCCTTCGGCGATTGAATGCGTTCATCCGCAGCACTATAGAGCCTGCGCGGCGGCTGCGCATTGCGCAACTTGTCACAAACCGCAGACATCCCGGAGAATGCCGCGCCCGTTGCGGTCCACCCATGAAGCAATCCATTCGCCAGCGTCTTGAAAAGCTGTCCGATCGCTTTGAAGAGGTCGGCCGGCTGCTCGCCACGGACGAAGTTCCCGGCGGCTCGTCGCAAGTTTCGCGAGCTGTCGATGGAGTACGCGCGGCTTGAGCCGCTCGCGGCGGCGTATCGCGGCTACCGCGGCCTGGAGCGCGACCTCGCGGCCGCCGCGCGAGCTGCGCGCGGATACCGACCCGGGATGCGCGCGCTGGGCGAGGAAGAGCTGGCGCGCGTGCAGCGCGAGGTCGGCGCCGCGGACGAGGAACTGCGACGGCTGCTGCTGCCGAAGGATCCGCGCGACGACAAGAACATCTTCCTCGAAGTGCGCGCCGGCACGGGCGGCGACGAGGCCGCGATCTTCGCCGGCGAGCTGTTCCGCATGTACGCCCGCTACGCCGAGTCCAGGGGCCTGGCGGTCGAGGTGCTCAGCGAGAGTCCGGGCGAGCACGGCGGCTACAAGGAGATCATCAGCCGCATCGTCGGCAAGGGCGCCTTCTCGCTCCTGAAGTTCGAGTCCGGCACGCATCGCGTGCAGCGCGTTCCGGCCACCGAGGCGCAGGGACGCATCCACACCTCGGCGGTCACGGTCGCGATCCTGCCGGAGCTCGACGAGATCGGGCAGATCGAGTTGAACCCCGCGGAGCTGCGCATCGACACCTACCGCTCCTCCGGCGCGGGCGGCCAGCACGTCAACAAGACCGACTCCGCGGTGCGCATCACCCACCTGCCGAGCGGCATCGTGGTGGAATGCCAGGACGAGCGCTCGCAGCACAAGAACCGCTCGCGTGCCATGACGTTGCTCAAGGCACGCCTGCTCGCCGCCGAGCAGCACAAGCAGCAGAGCGCACAGGCGCAGGCGCGCCGCCTGCAGGTCGGCAGCGGCGACCGTTCCGAGCGGATCCGCACTTACAACTTCCCGCAGGGCCGGGTGACCGATCACCGCATCGAGCTCACGCTCTACAAACTGCAGCAGATCATGGACGGGCAGCTCGAGGAGCTGATCGGCGCGCTGCAGCAGGAGCACCAGGCGGAGCTGCTCGACGAAGATGACGAGTGAGGCCTCCCCCGACCTGATCATCGACAGCGTCACCGGTATCGACGTGTCGTTCGCGGTGGCAGGCCCCGGTGCACGTTGCTACGCGTTCGTGGTCGACTGGCACATCCGCCTGATCCTGGCATTCTGCTGGTATGCATCCGCGGCATTCATCTATAACGGGCAGCTGAGCCTGACCGCGCCGGTGAGCCCGCACGGACGCTGGTTCGGCCTGGTGCTGCTCCCGGCGGCCGCCATCTATTTCCTCTATCACTACGCGCTGGAGCTGGCGATGCGCGGCCGCACCCCCGGCAAGCGCATGGCGGGCGTCCATCTGGTGGCGCGCAACGGCGGCGCGCCGAGCGCCGGCGCGCTACTCACGCGCAACGTCTTTCGCCTCATCGACTGCCTGCCGGTGGCCTATGGCGTGGGGCTGCTCGCCGTGATCCTGACACGCGAGCACCTGCGGGTGGGTGACATGGCGGCGGGAACGCTGCTGGTGTACGAGCGCGCCACCGCGGCGCTCCCGGTGCAGGCGAACGCGGCGGGACCGGTAGATGCTGCCGGCATGGAAATCGTCCAGGAGTTGCTCGAACGCTGGGCTGCGCTCGATCCCGGGGCACGCGTACAGCTCGCGCGCCGGGTGCTCGAGCGCTACGCGCCCGGTGGGGATGACGCCGCGGCGGCCGAGGCGGTACTCAGGCAGCGGCTCGAGCGGCTGCTGCGGCCATGAGCTCCCCGGGGAAGATGCGACCCGCGCCCGCGCGCTCGAGGCGAGCCTGACCAGGCGCGTGCCGCTGTGGAAGGAAGCCGATGCGCGCGCCCGGCGCCTGGCGCACGGTCGTACCGAGGACGCGGCAGACGCGGTGCGCATGGCGGACGACTATCGTCTGCTGGCCCACGATCTCGCTCGGGCGCGCATCCTGATGCCCGACAGCCGGACTCGCGAGTACCTGGAGTCGGCGTACGCGCGCGCGCATGCAACACTGCACCACGGCGCCTGGCACCCGGCGAGCGCGCTCCTGATCCTGTTGCGCGACGAGATCCCCGCGGTGGTGAAGTGGCTGCGGCCCTACATCCTGTGGTCGACGCTCGTCTTCCTGCTCACGGTGCTGGCGGGCTACTCGCTGGTGCGGCGCTACCCGGAGCTCATCGCGCTGTTCGCTTCTCCGGATCTCATCGCGAGCGTCGAGCGCGGCCAGTTGTGGACCCAGGGTCTGCTCAACATCGTGCCGTCCTCGGTGCTCTCGGTGCAGATCCTCGCCAATAACATCGTGGTGAGCCTGTTCGCCTATTGCGCCGGGTTCCTGTTCGGCCTCGGCACTCTTTATATCCTCGGTCTGAACGGACTGATGCTCGGCGCGGTATTTGCCTTCGTGGTCCAACACCAGCTGGGCGAGCCGCTGTTCGAGTTCATCGTGGCGCACGGCTGCGTGGAGCTCTCGGTCATGTGCCTCTCGGGAGCGGCGGGCGCCGCCGTGGGCGAAGCACTCATTCGCCCCTCGCACGCGAGCCGCATGGAGTCGTTCCGGGTCGCGGCGCTGCGCTCCGGGAAGCTCCTGGTGATGTGCGCGCTGCTGCTGGTGGGGGCGGGATTCATCGAAGGTTTCGTCTCCCCCGATCCGGCCTTTCCCCTGTGGAGCCGGGTCACCATCGGTGTCCTGTACTGGCTCCTCATGCTGGCCTTGCTCTCGGGCCGGCTCCTCCCCCGGCGGCGAAACGCAAGCTGAGGCCCGCGGTCATACGCGGCGCGCGCGCCGCAGCGCCTCGTACTGCGCGAACACGGCGGACTCGAGGGCGTGCGCGCCGGCGGCCACCACGGGCGCGCCGAGGCGCCGCAGCAGCGTGCGCTGAGCGCTGACCCGCGCCTCGTGCTCCGCGGCGGCCAGCGCCACCCATGGGTCGGATCGCGTGGCAGCCGGCTCGTGCACCAGTGCGGTGATCTCCGCGGCGCGCAGTCCGGCAACCAGCGCGAGGTGCGGCGGGGACAGGAGCCGCACAGCGCGCGCCAGCTGCTCGGCGACGCTGGCGTCGTCGAGGTCGGTAAGCAGCACCACGAGTCCGCGATGCGGCAGAAGTGCACGGATGCGGATCGCGGCGAGGAGGGGATCGGACTCCGCGTTGCGCGCCGACAGCCCCTCGAGCGAGCGCCGCAGGCGGGCGACCGCGGCGAGGCCGCGCGCCGGGGGGCAGGCGGCGAGCACGCGCTCGGCGTAGACGATCAGGCCGACCCGGTCGTCGTTGTGGACCGCGACCTCGGCGAAGCGCGCAGCCAGGTTGGCGTACAGACCGTAACGGTCGAGGCGGCCGGCATGTACGCGGCTGAAGCGGCCGGCATCCACCGCCACCAGGATGTCGAGGTGCTGATCCTCGCTGAACTCTCGCGTGACGAGCGCACCGGAACGCGCGGTCGCCTTCCAGTCGATGCGCGAGGGCGGATCGCCGCGCAGGTAGTCGCGCAGCTGGTAGAGCTCGGCGCCGGCGCCGGCGACGCGTCGCGAGCGCGCGCCACCGGGCAGTCCGCGCGGGCGTCCACGGACGCGCAGCGTGTCGGGCGCGACCACCACGCACTGCGCCGGGCGCAGCGCGCGCGTCCACCACGCGAGCCCCAGCGGCCCGCGCACCCGCGCCGGCAGCGCCGGCCAGGACTGCGGGCCGAGCCGCACCGGCGTGAGCTCGAACGCATCGCGCGTGCTGCCGCCGGCGGGTACCGTGACGCGGCGCACCTCGGTGAGCGGCGTAAAGCCCGCGGGCATCGCCGGGGCATATTCCACCGCGAGTGCCCGGTGCGCCGGGTTCGCGATCACGAGCACCGCCGGCTGCGGGCGGCCGAGAAAGGCGCGCGCCGCGGTCGCAAGCTGCGCGCCGAGCTGCACCCGACGCAGGTACAGACTCTCGTAGGCGATACCGAGCAGCAGCAGCGCGAGCGGCACGTGCCACAGCGCGGGCGGGGCGCTCGCGTCCGACCAGATCCCTGCGACGGCCAGCACGGCGCTCAGGAGTACCAGGGCGTACGCGCGGTGGGCGAGATGCATGAAAGCTCCTAGCGCGGCACGGCAGTTTCGGCGAGCAGGCTGCGCACGACCTCGACCTCGGTCGCGCCCTCGAGCGCGGCCTCCGGTGTCAGGACCAGGCGGTGCGCCATCACCCAGGGCGCCGCCTCCTTGACATCATCAGGCGTCACGTAGTCCGCTCCCCGCAGCCCCGCGAGGATGCGTGCCGCCTTCACCAGCGCCAGCGCGCCGCGAGTGGAGAGGCCGAGCGACAGCCGGGCGTGCTCACGCGAGGCGCGCGCCAGCTCGAGCACGTAGCCGGTGAGACCGTCCGCCACGTGAATGGCGTCGGCCTCGGTGCGCGCCTCGCCGAGCAGCGAGCGCGGCAGCAGCGCCACCTGCTCGAGGGTCGTCTGCGCCGCGGTCAGCATCCCGCCGTAGCGCGTCAGGATCTCGGCTTCCGCCTCGCGTGCCGGGTAGTCCATCTCGATGCGCAGCATGAAGCGGTCGAGCTGCGACTCAGGCAGGGGGTAGGTGCCCTCGAATTCGCGCGGATTCTGTGTCGCGAGCACCAGGAAATCCGCCGGCAGCGGCCGTACCTCGCGCTCGACACTCACCTGGCGCTCCTCCATGGCCTCGAGCAGCGCCGACTGTGTCTTGGGACCTGCCCGGTTGATCTCGTCGACCAGCACCACGTCGGCGAACAGCGGGCCGGCGCGGAACACGAAGCCGCGCTGGGTTGCGTCGAACACGTGCACCCCGATGATGTCGCTCGGCATCAGGTCGGCGGTGCCCTGGATGCGCTTGAAATCCCCTCCCAGGGTGCGTGCCAGCGCCTTCGCGAGCAGCGTCTTGCCGAGCCCTGGCACGCCCTGGACCAGTACGTGGCCGCGGGCGATGAGCGCGACCGCCAGCGCCCGCGCCGTGGTCTGCGCGCCGATCACGACGCGTCCGAGTTCGCGCCCCAGCCGGTCCTCGAGCTGTTGGATCGCTACGCTCATGTGTCGAGCTGCCTTTCGATGCGGAGCAGGAGGTTGTGCAGGCGCATGAGCGGCACGCGCCTGGACGAATGGGCCGCGCGGTACCACTCGCGCAACTGCTGGTAGTCGGCGCGCGCCACACGCGGGTGGTGCTCGAGCAGATCCCACGGCGGCCCGGCCGAGGCCGCCCGGCGCGAGCGCACACCTACCCGCCGGAAGAAATGCTCCAGCATGCGGCGCGCGGCCGCCGCAGGCCGCAGCACCCGGGCGAGAAAGGCGCCGCTGGCGCGCACCAGCTCGGCCTCGCGCGGCGCCGCCAGTTCGCGCAGCGGCACGCGCAGCCGCGTGCCGCCCAGCACCCATACCAGCCACACCGCAGCCACCACCCCGAGCGTGGCGTACAGGCGCGCATCGCCATAGAACCGGGCGGGGTCGTAGGCGTCGCTCAGCCCCTGGTGCTCGTCGTCGAAGATGACGGCGCCGCGCGCCCCTAAGCTCGTGCCCACGATGTTGGCGAACAGGCGCGCATTGTCGGCACTCGCCAGCGCGCGGTTACTGAACAGCGAGGCGAAACCGCTGACGATCACCGTACCCGCGCCGCGCGACCGGACCCACAGCGCGCCCTCGCCCGTCTCGGCCTGGTGCGCCAGGCACAAGGCGAAGCCGAAACGCGGCAGCGTTACGCTCCAGGCCTGCCCGTCGAACGTCCGCCACGGATAGTCCGACCAGGCGAGCGCCTGCCGCACGCCCTCCAGATAGGCGTGCGCCCGGTTCGGCACCAGGCTGGTGCGCTGCGGCTCGGGCAGGCGCCGGGAAGCCAAGGCGCCCACGGGGGCGGCACCCGCCAGCCGAGGCGAGCTGCCCGCGGGAGCCTTGTGCGCGCTCGCCGCGCGGGTGCGCACCGTGTCGTAGCCCAGTCCGGTGAGATCGGCGAGATCGGTATGAAACACCTGGCCTTGCGCCCAGGCCGGCTTGTCGGCGATAGCCGCGAGCACCAGCAGCGTGTTGCCGGCCCGCACCCACTGCTCGAGTGACTTGAGCTCGTCCACGCCGAACGGCGTCGTCACGGGTAAAGAGACGATGAGCAGATTGCCGCGCGCCGGCAGATCGCGCCGCCACGACAGGCTCGCGAAGCGCTCGCGTAGTGCCAGTGTGCGAACCTCTTCCGCGGCGAGCCAGCTCCGGGCGCCGAGCAGGCCGTCGTCGCCACGCTCGAGCGTCGTGGGCAGCGACACGTCGCCCCGCACGGCCTCTGCACCGCGCACGAATAGCGTGATGAAGAGCAGCAGCGCCCCGAGCGCGCAGCCGAGCGTGATCAGCCGCTCTCTCATGCGCGCGCCGCCCCGAGTCCCGCCAGCAGCTCCTCACCGCGCGCCAGTGCCGCGCCGAGCATCTCGGGCGGCGGCGGACGGGCGGCGAAGCGCACGCGCTCGCAGGTTGCGGCGAGCTCGGCGAGGCGCGCGCGGTCGGTGGCGTCGCTGAGGCGCGCCGCGAGCACCAGCTCGCTCATCGTCAGCGCGCGCGCCGGCGGCAACCGTTGCGTCTCGATCAACCGCGCCGCGATCGCCTCGAGCAGCCCCCGCAGGCGCTGCGCGGGGAGTGAATACCCGAGGTCGGGTGAGTCACCGGGCGCGGCGGGCGCGGGGAGCGCCGCCGCGCGAGCTGTGCCCCCTCGCCGTAGCGCTCGCCATACCCCGGCGGCGCGCAGCTCGTTCGCCACGATCGCGCCGGCGAGCAGCCCCACCAGCGCCAGTGCACCGCAGGTAATGGCATCGAGCAGCGCGCCCGAGAGCCCGAGTGAGTCGATCAGGCGGCGTAGCCAGCCATGGCGCGGCTGCGCCACGCCTGGCTGCAGGGCCTCCCGCAGCCAGTCCTTGAAGCGCTGCCACCAGCTGCGCTGCCCGCCGGCGCTTGCCTTGAGCCCCGCGAGCACCCTCGCCAGGGACGCGGTGCGCGGCCCGTGCGCAGCCCCCGGACGCGCCGCTTCGCGCACGATCAGCACGCGCAGCTGCCGCAGCCCGGCCGCCGAGAGCGTGTTCTGGGGCTTCATCCAATCGCTCGGCAGCCAGGCCGCCCACGGGCTGTGCTCGAGGCTCGGCGTGAGATCGGGGCAGCGCGCGGCGATCTTCTCGTAGCCGACGTCGAGCTCGGCGTCGAGCTTTGCGATGCAGCCGTCGATGGCGGTCAGCGCGTCGCGCGCCGCCAGCGCCGGCGTCGCGGCGAGCATCAACATCAGCGCCAGGAGCCCGCGGCTCATGATGTCAGTGGGCGGCGGCGATTCTCTGCGCCAGGTCGATGCCTTCGCGGCGCACCGAGAGGTCGCCAAACACGGCGAGCGCGAGCGCGGTGTAGAGTGGCGTGCCGATGGAACTCAAGATGACCACCACGACGGTGGCGATGGCGCTGATCAAGGCGACATCGCCATGCGCCATCAGCAAGGCGAAAATCACCCCGATCACGCCCGAGAGCACGCCAAGCATCAACAGCAGTATCAACCCGACGGTGTACACCGTCGCGAGGCGCCACCAGTTACCGGACACCAGCCGCCAGCTGTGGGCCAGGCAAGCCAGTGGGCCGCGGTCTGTGAGCAGCAGCGCAGTGCCGGCGCACGACAGCGCAACTCCCAGCCAGGTGGCCGGGATCGACAGCAGCCCGAGTATCAGCACCGCGGTCGCGCGCGATGCGTGCAGCAACGGCATGGCTGGAACGAACCACACGCCGACCGCGAGCCCGACGAGCAGCGCGATCAGCAGCGTGGCGGGCAGGAGCCGCATGCCCCGCCTGAGCTCCGCGCGGGTCTGCGGCCGGCGGCCGTCCGCAATCGCGTACTGGCGCAGCAGGATGGCGCTCCAGAAGACGAACGCCGCGAGCCAGCCGACCACATACAGCGCCCACCAGACCGGATCGCGCTCGAGCGTGAAGCCCCGCGTCGGATGTCCGCTCATGATGTTGTAGATGTTGGGCAGCTGACTCACGATCACCGAGATCGCCGCATACAGCAGGCAGCTCACCAGGGTGGCCCGAAAGATCCGGAACGTCAGATCGAGGACTTCCCCGACCGAGAGTGGTCGCGGGGGCGGGTACAGGCCGGTCGCCATGGGTGCATATTACCCACCTGCGGGAATTCGGTGCATGACAGCCGATGCGACAGTGGCGGGCCTGCTGGCTCAGGGCGAGGAACGGCTGCGCCGGCACGCCGCCGGGGCGGCGCCGCCGGCGGCCGACGGCGCGGACCTCGACGCGCAGCTCTTGCTCGCTCACGTCCTGGGCGTGGCGCGCGTGCGCCTGAAATCCCATCCCGAAACCGCGGTGGAGGCGGCCGGCGCGGAGCGCTACCTCTGTCTCATCGGGCGGCGCGCCGCGGGCGAGCCGGTCGCCTACCTCACCGGGCGCAGAGCCTTCTGGTCGCACGAGCTCACCGTGACCCCCGAGGTGCTGATCCCGCGCCCGGAGAGCGAGCTCCTCGTCGAGCGCGCACTGGCGCTCGGTGCGGCGCGGCACGCGCGCGCCGCCGACCTCGGCACCGGCTCGGGCGCCATCGCGCTCGCGCTCGCCGCCGAGCGGCCCGGCTGGCAGATGCTCGCCACGGACGTGTCGCAAGCGGCGCTGGCGGTCGCGCGTGCCAACGCGGCCGCCCTCGGCCTGTCGCGCGTCGAGTTCCGCCACGGCAGCTGGTTCGAGCCGCTCGGCACCGAGCGCTTCGAGCTCTTGATCAGTAACCCGCCGTACGTCGGCGCCGATGACCCGGCGTTCGCGGACCCGGCGCTTGCTTACGAGCCGCGCCTGGCACTCACGCCCGGGGGGGATGCGCTCGCGTGCCTGCGCGTCCTGGTGCGCGGCGCGGCACCCCACCTCCTCGCTGGCGGCTGGCTGCTGCTCGAGCACGGGGCCACCCAGGCAGCCGACGTGCGCGCCGAGCTTGTCCTGGCCGGCTTCGCTCACGTACGCTCGCACCGCGATCTCGCCGGTCACGAGCGCACGACGGAAGGGCAACGATGATCAGGTTCGAAACTTCGCACGGCGCCTTCACGGTGGAACTGCTCCCCGAGCAGGCGCCCGTCACGGTCGAGAATTTCCTGCGCTACGTCGAGGAGGAATTCTTCGACGGTACGATCTTCCATCGCATCGTTCCCGGCTTCGTCCTCCAGGGCGGCGGGCTGACGGCGGATTTCGCCAACAAGAAGACCCGCGAGCCGATCGGCAACGAGGCGAAGAACGGATTGAAGAACACCCGCGGCTCGCTGTCGATGGCGCGTACCAGCGACGTCAACAGCGCGACCTCACAATTCTTCGTGAACCTCGCGGACAACGCCTTCCTCGATCACGGCTCGCGCGACTACGGCTACGCGGTGTTCGGGCGCATCGCCGACGGGATGGACGTGATCGACCGGATCGCCGGGGTGAAGACCGGGCGCCGCAAGGGGTACCAGGACGCGCCGCTCGAGGACGTGGTTATCGTCTCGGCACGACGCGTCCAGCCTGCCTAGCGCCCGCCGCCGCCTTGCCGGCGCAAGCGCAGAGCCTCGGGCGCGCCCTCCTCGCGGTGCCACGGCGCGAGCGCGGCGCGATCGCCCGCCGCCTGCTGCGCCGGCTGGGCCTGGCGCTGCTGCTGTGGCTGCTGGTCACCACCATTCCCGTGCTGCTGCTGCGCTGGCTGCATCCGCTCACCAGCGCGTTCATGCTGGAAGCGCGCGCGCAGGCCGCACTCGAGCACGACCGCAGCTACCGCAGCGACTTTCGCTGGGCGAGCCTCGAACAGATCTCCCCCAACGCGGCGATCGCGGTCATCGCCTCCGAGGATCAGCAGTTCCCGTTCCATGCGGGCTTCGACTTCGGCTCGATCCGCGAGGCGGTACGGGCCAGCGAGCGCGGCAAGCGGCTGCGCGGCGCCAGCACCATCTCGCAGCAGGTGGCGAAGAACCTGTTCCTGTGGCCCGGGCACAGCTTCGTGCGCAAGGCTCTGGAGGCGTATTTCACGGTGCTCATCGAGACGCTGTGGCCCAAGGAGCGGATCCTGGAGATGTACCTGAACGTCGCACAGTTCGGCAACGGGCTGTACGGCGTCGAGGCCGCAGCGCACCGCTTCTATCACAAGCCCGCGCGGCTCCTGAGCTCGGCAGATGCCGCGCTGCTCGCGGCGGTGCTGCCCAACCCGCGTCTGCTGCACGTCGAGCGGCCGTCGCGCTACCTGCTCGAGCGGCGCGACTGGATCCTCGGCCAGATGCGCGACCTGGGCGGCCCCGCGTATCTGCGCGCGCTCCAAAGCGAGCGGCCGCACGCACCGCGCTAGCGGCGCGTATTGCTTTCGGGCGATGTCACGGCAGCCCGGGTGCTGTAGCATCCGCCCATGAGAGGCGCAAGGAGTGGCGGAGCAGCGCATGTCTGAGCGCGCAGGAACGGCGCCGGCGCGCGAGCTGACCGCGGCGGACTGGCGCGGCTACGGGCGCGAGCAGTTCCCCGAGGACTCCTGGAGCGTCGATGAGAACGTGCTGCGGGCGCGCGCCTCGGGTCCGCAGATCGACCTGGTCACGCGCGAGCGTTTCCGCGACTTCGCGCTGTCGTTCGCCTGGCGGCTGCCGCGTGCCGGCAGGTCCGGAGTGGCGTACCGCGTGGCCACGGAGGACACGCCGGCCTGGCAGGCGGGCCCGGCCATGCAGCTGCTCGAGGACGGGCATCACCAGGAGGGCACGGATGCACTCACCTCGTGCGGTGCGCTGTTCGCGCTCCTGGCGCCGTGGCGCGATCAGCGCAACATCGTCAACAACACCTACTACGGCGCGCGCATCGTCGTGCGTGGCAGCCTCGTCGAGCACTGGATCGACGAGCGCCAGGTGGTGGGCTGCGATCTGGCGAGCGCGGAGCTCAGGGAGCGCATCGCGCGCAGCCGCTTCCGCGATTGTCGCGACTTCGGGCAGCAACGCGAGGGCCACCTCGTGCTGCAGCACCGCGGCACCGAGGCCTGGTTCCGCGGGCTGCGCATCGAGGTGCTGTGAAGTCGCGCGCTATACCCCGGGGCTGACGTAGGGGCTCGCGCCGGGCCCGGGGCGGGCACGCTCGAGACGCGCGCGGTAGCGCAGATGCCGGCGCCGCGACTGCTCGATCAGCGGACGCCACACCGCGGCGGTGAGGCGCTGCCGGATGAGAAAACACCACAAGCGGTTCGAGCGCTTATAGAGATAGCTCATCGCCAGGTACGGGAGCACCGCGCGGTAGTCGGCCGGCCGGCGCGCCCAGATGGAGCGATGCGAGAACAACGTGTCGTAGCACCAGGCGTAGCCGTGGTCCAGCTCCTCGGCACTCATGTGCCGGGGCCGGAACACGACGTGCGCGGTGTCGTAACGGTCCCAGTCGCGGTGCAGGATGCGCCCCTCGGACTCGAGCTGACGGTAGAGGGGCGTCCCCGGATAGGGCGTGAGGATGTGGAAGGTGGCGCACTCCAGGCGGTTGTCCTCGATCCAGCCGACGGTGCGCTCGAACACGTCCGGGCGATCGTGGTCGAAGCCGAGCACGAAACTGCCGTTGACCTGGATGCCGTGGTCGTGCAGCAGCGCCACCCGCCGCGCGTAGTCGCCCGGGGCCGCAGTGCGCTTGCGCGCGTCGCTGAGGTTGGCGCCGTCGAGCGACTCGAAGCCGACGAACACCCCGGTGCAGCCGGCGAGGGCCATCTCGCGCACCAGGAGCGCATCGTCGGTCACGTCGATCGTCACCGCGGCGCTCCAGATGATCCCGAGCGGGCGCAGCGCCGCGCACAGGCGGCGCAGATAATCCGGCCGCGAGCCCAGGTTGTTGTCGACGAACACGGCGTAGGGCTGGCGGTCCGCGGCGATCTCGGCGGCCACCTGCTCGACCGCACGCATGCGGTAGGGCATGTGCAGGCCCTCGGTCGAGAGGTAGCAGAACCCGCAGCGGTTGTGGCAGCCGCGCGTGGCGATCACGCTGGTGGTGGTCAGGAACGAGGCGCGCGGCAGGATGGCGCGCCGCGCCGGCGGATCGAGCGCGTAGGCGCGCGAGAAGTCGGCACTGTAGCGGCGCTGCAGTGTTCCGCGTGCGACGTCGGCGAGGATCCGCGGCCACAGCTGCACACCGTCGCCGATCGCGATCGCATCCGCGTGCTCGAGCGCCTCCTGCGGGCAGGACAGCACGTGCAGACCACCGAGCACGACCACGGCCCCCTGGGCGCGGTACCAGGCAGCAAGCTCATAGGCGCGCCGTGCGAAAGTGAGATGCACGGTGATGCCGACGACCTGCGGCAGCGGCTCGCACGGCGGCGGCCCCTGTAACAGGTTCTCGTCCCAGTAGCGTACCTGCCAGTCCGCGGGCGTCGCTCCGGCGATGCTGGTGAGCGCGAGCGTGGGAGTGAGCACGTGCTTGCCGAAGCTGGCGCGCGGATCCTTGGGGTAGAAGGGATTGATGAGAAGCGCATGGCGCGGCGCGACCGCCTGCACGCCAGGAGGCACCGGCAAGGGCGGCGCGTGCAGCATCTCGGAGGGCACCGGCGGCAGGCGGCGGCGCAGCGCGCCGAGCTTACGCATGGTCGACCGCGGAACCGGCGGGCTGCTGCGCGGCGGCCTCGCCCGTGGCGGGCGGCAGGCGCCCGAAGCGGCGCTGGCGCTTGGCGTACTCCGTGAGCGCCTGCGCGAAGGCGGTCGCGCCGAAATCCGGCCACAGGCAGTCGACGAAGTGCAGCTCCGCGTAGGCGCACTCCCACAGAAGGAAATCACTCAAGCGCCGCTCCCCGCCCGTGCGGATGAGCAGATCCACGTCGCTCGCCGGCGGATCGGAGTGATCGGCCGCGGCGAGCAGCGGCAGAAACTCCCCCGGCTCGCGCAGCCGCGCGGCCGGCAGCCGCCGCGCGGCTTCGAGGATGCTGTGTCGCGCGGAGTAGTCGACCGCGATGCGCAGGTGCATGCGCGCACAGTGCGCCGTCAGGCGCTCACTGTGCTCGATCTGCCGGCGCAGCTCGGTGTTGAGCCGATCGCGCCGGCCGATCACGTTGAGGCGGATCGACTCGCCAAGGCAGCGGTCGGTCTCGGTCATGAGGTAGCGGCGCAGCAGGCCGAACAGCGTCTCCACCTCGACGCGCGGCCGATGCCAGTTGTCCGCCGAGAAGGCGTAGAGCGTGAGCGTGCTCACCTGGTGGTGGGCTGCGGCGCGCACCACGGCGTCCACGGCGCGCGCGCCGGCGCGGTGACCGGACTGGCGGTTGAGGTTGCGGGCGCCGGCCCAGCGCCCGTTGCCGTCCATGATGATTGCAACATGCATGTGAAGTACTCTGCATTGCGAAGTTAGTGGGCAAAAAAACTCAGCGGCGGGTCGCCTTGATGACCGCCTCGACGTGATCGAGATAGCGATTGAGCGCGCCGCGCCCGACGGCGGTCATTCGGTAGACGGACTTCGGGCGACGTCCCTCGAAGGACTTGGTGCAGGTGACGTAGCCGGCCTCCTCGAGCTTGCGCGCGTGCGCGCTCAAGTTTCCGTCGCTCACCTCGAACAGTGCCTTCAGCTCGCTGAAGGTGAGCTGCTCGCGCACCGCGAGTGCGCTCATGATCCCGAGGCGCACCCGTTCGTACACCAGGCGGTCGAAGCGGCCCTCGTCCCCGCAGCGCCCGCCACCGGGCACCGCCGCCGGCTGCGGGCGCTTGGGCGCGGCGGGTTCGGCACGCGCACGCGCGTTAGCCTTGGCGGCCATGATCCTTGCGCCCGATCAGCACGCCGAACAGCAGGTGCAGCCCGCCGAAGCCCGCGCCGAGAATGGCGGTGTGCAGCTCATCGGGAAGCCAGAACGCGATGAGCCCGAGCAGCACGAACAGCGCACCGAGTATTCCCACGACGCGCGTGGTCGGAGCGCTGGTGGAGATGAGCGCACAGCCGTACAGCAACAGCCAGGTGCCGGCTATGGCGTGCAGATTGCCGCCGAGCCAGTGCACCAGGGTGAGCACCGCACCGGCGAATATCCCAGGCAGCAGACACAGGATCAGCTTGCGCAGCGGTGCGCCGAGGAGCGAGCCGTGGAGCGCCGCCTGGCGCGCCATGATGGTGCCGCCGAGGCCCGCGCCGATGAACGCGGCGGCGAGCCACACGGGCAGCCAGTAGGGGCGCAGTGTCGCGGTCGATGCCAGCACGGCGGCGGCGATCCCGACCGCGCCCAGGGCGATGCCGGCCGAGCCGGGCACCGCGACGCTCCCGGCCGCATCCATCGAGGCACGGATGTAGCGCAGCGTCGCCACCGCGTGCGACTCGATCGGCACCGTGTTCCCCTGCCGCATCCTCGCAGGCTACGGCGCGTCCGGTGTGGTGTCAAGTACTTTGCAATACAGAGTAAGAGCAGCCCCCAGGCGTCAGGCGGGGCAGCCTCACGGCTCGTAGCCGAGGCTCCCCGACAGCCAGCGCTGCGCCTCTGCGAGCGTCTGCCCCTTGCGGCGTGCGTAGTCTTCGACCTGCTCGCGATCGATCTTGCCGAGCGGGAAGTAGTGGGAGCGCGGATGGGCGATGTACCAGCCGCTCACTGCCGCGGTGGGATACATCGCGAACGAGTCGGTGAGGGTGATGCCGGCGTTGGCCTCGACCTCGAGCAGCCGCCACAGCTTCGCCTTCTCGGTGTGATCCGGACAGGAGGGATAGCCGGGCGCGGGCCGGATGCCGTGGTAGTCCTCGCGCACCAGCTGCTCGTTGGTGAGCGCCTCCTCGGCCGCATAGCCCCACAGCTCGCGCCGCACACGCTCGTGGAAGTGCTCGGCGGCGGCCTCCGCGAGGCGGTCGGCGAGGGCCTTGAGCATGATCGCCGAGTAGTCATCGTGGGCGCGCTGGAAGCGCTCCACGTGCTGCTCGATGCCGATGCCACCGGTGACCGCGAAGGCGCCGAAGTAGTCGCCCACCCCGCTGTCCTTCGGCGCCACGTAGTCGGCCAGGCACTCGTGCGGCTGGCCCTCGGGCTTGCCCTTCTGCTGGCGCAGGAAGTTGAGGGTCGTCAACACCTCCTCGCGCGCTTCGCTCGCGTAGATCTCGACGTCGTCGCCGACGGCATTGGCGGGGAACAGTCCCACCACCGCGTTGGCGGCGAGCCAGCGTCCCGCCAGCAGCTCCTTCAGCATGCGGCGCGCGTCGGCGTACAGATTGCTGGCCGCCTCGCCCACCACCGGGTCGGTGAGGATGTCCGGGAACTTGCCGGCGAACTCCCAGGCATTGAAGAACGGCATCCAGTCGATGTAGCCGAGCAGCTCGCTGAGCGGATAGTCGCGGAAGCTGCGCACGCCCGCGCTGCGCGGTGTGACCGGTGAGTAGCCGCTCCAGTCGATTGCTGCGCGGTTGGCGCGCGCGCGGGCCAGCGACAGCTCCGGCACCTTGACCTTCTTGGCGGCGTGCTGCTCGCGGCGCCGCTCGTGCTCCTCCTGCGCCCGCGCCAGGTACGCGCCGCGCTGCGCGGGCGAGCTCAGCGCCTGGCACACGCCGACCGCGCGCGAGGCGTCCTTCACGTACAGCACGCCGCTTGCGTACTGCGGTGCGATCTTCACCGCGGTATGCGCTGGCGAAGTCGTGGCACCGCCGATCAGGAGGGGCACCGTAAAGCTCTGGCGCTGCATCTCGCGCGCGACGTGCACCATCTCGTCCAGCGACGGCGTGATCAGTCCCGAGAGCCCGATGAAGTCGGCCTGCTCGCGCCGCGCGGTCTCGAGGATCCTCTCGCACGGCACCATCACGCCCAGGTCGATAACCTCGTAGTTGTTACATTGCAGTACCACGCCGACGATATTCTTGCCGATGTCGTGCACGTCCCCCTTGACGGTCGCGACCACGATGCGGCCGTTGGTCTGCCGCGCGCGGGCGTCCTTGCTCTGCTCGATGAACGGCACCAGATACGCCACCGCGCGCTTCATCACACGCGCACTCTTGACCACCTGCGGCAGGAACATCTTGCCGGCGCCGAACAGGTCGCCGACCACGTTCATGCCGTCCATCAGCGGGCCCTCGATGACCTGCAACGGCCGCTCGAAGGACTGACGCGCCGCCTCCGTGTCCTCGATGACGTAGTCGTCGATGCCCTTGACGAGGGCGTGCTCGAGGCGCTTGCCCACCGGAAGCTTGCGCCACTCCAGGTCCTCCTTGCGGCGCGCGCCGCCCTCGCCCTTGAAGCGCGCCGCGATCTCCAGCAGCCGCTCGGTGGCATCGGCGCGGCGGTTCAGCACCACGTCCTCGCAGGCGGCGCGCAGCTCCGGCGCGATCTGCTCGTAAACGCCCAGCTGCCCGGCGTTCACGATGCCCATGTCCATGCCGGCCGCAAT
Organism: uncultured Gammaproteobacteria bacterium; assembly: GCA_963713175.1. Classification (GTDB taxonomy): domain Bacteria; phylum Pseudomonadota; class Gammaproteobacteria; order Steroidobacterales; family Steroidobacteraceae; genus 13-2-20CM-66-19. The sequence continues at coordinate 84,338 of CAVQKW010000012.1, forward strand.
CGCGTGGTACAGAAATACCGAGTGCATCGCCTCGCGCACCAGGTCGTTGCCGCGGAACGAGAACGACACGTTGCTCACCCCGCCCGACACCAGGGCGTGCGGCAGCTGCTGCTTGATGCGGCGCGTCGCCTCGATGAAGGCCAGCCCGTAGCCGTTGTGTTCCTCGATGCCGGTGGCGATCGCGAAGATGTTGGGATCGAAGATGATGTCCTCGGCGGGAAAGCCGACCTGCTGCGTCAGGATGCGGTGGGCGCGCTGCGCAGATCGCCAACCGGCGCTCGAGCGTGTCGGCCTGGCCCTGCTCGTCGAACGCCATGATCACGGCTGCGGCGCCGTAGCGGCGCACCTTGCGGGCGTGCTCGATGAATACCTCTTCGCCCTCCTTGAGGCTGATCGAGTTGACGATCGGCTTGCCCTGCACGCACTTCAGCCCCGCCTCGATCACCGTCCACTTGGAGGAGTCGATCATCACCGGCACGCGCGCGATGTCGGGCTCGGAGGCCACCAGATGCAGCAGGCGCGTCATGGCAGCTTCCGAGTCCAGCATGCCCTCGTCCATGTTGACGTCGATCACCTGGGCGCCGCTCGTAACCTGCTGGCGGGCGATGTCAAGCGCGGCGCCGTAGTCGCCGGCCTCGATCAGCTTGCGGAACTTGGCGGAGCCGGTGACGTTGGTGCGCTCGCCGACGTTGACGAACAGGCTGTCCTCGTCGATGTTGAGTGGCTCCAGTCCCGACAGGCGGCACTTGACCGGCTGCGGCGTCACGCGCCGCGGGGCGCGGCCCGCAAGTCCCGCGTGCACCAGCCGGATGTGCTCGGGGGTCGTGCCGCAGCAGCCGCCGACGATGTTCACCAGCCCCGACTCGCCGAACTCGCGCAGGATTTCCGCGGTCTCGGCCGGCGTCTCGTCGTATTCGCCGAAGGCATTCGGCAGCCCGGCGTTCGGATAGGCGCACACGTAGGTGTCGGCGACCCGCGCGAGCTCGGCGACGTGCGGGCGCAGCGCCGCGCCACCGAGCGCGCAGTTGAGGCCGACGCACAGCGGCTGCGCGTGGCGGATCGAATTCCAGAACGCCTCGGGCGTCTGGCCCGAGAGCAGCCTGCCGGAGGCGTCGGTGATGGTTCCCGAGATCGCCAGCGGCAGCGTCACCCCGGTCTCATCGAACAGCGTCAGCGCCGCGTAAATGGCGGCCTTGGCGTTCAACGTGTCGATCACGGTCTCTATCAACAGCAGATCGGCACCGCCAAGCGCCAGCGCGCGTGCCGCGTCCAGGTAGGTGGCGACCAGCTCATCGAAGCTGACGCTGCGGTGGCCGGGGTCGTTCACGTCGGGTGACAGCGAGGTCATGCGCGTGGTCGGGCCGAGGGCGCCTGCCACGAAGCGCGCCTCGCCGTGCTCGCGCGCATACTCGTCGGCGGCGGCGCGGCCTAAGCGCGCGGCGCGGTAGTTGAGCTCCGGGACCAGCGCCGCGGTAGCGTAGTCCGCCTGCGAGACCGCATTGGAGTTGAAGGTGTTGGTCTCGATGATGTCGGCGCCGGCGGCAAGATAGGCGCGGTGTATGCCGCTGACGATCTCCGGACGCGTGAGCGTCAGAATGTCGTTGTTGCCGCGCAGGTCGTGACCGTGCCCGCGCAGCCGCTCGCCGCGAAAGCCGCGCTCATCGAGCCGGTGCTGCTGGATCATCGTGCCCATGGCGCCGTCCAGTACCACGATGCGCTCTTCCAGCAGGCGCTTGAGCCGCTCGACCCGCGTCGCGCGCTCGGTCGCATCGGTCGGCTCCACCGCGAACGGCACAGCGGCCGCCGCACTCCCCGCCGGGACGCCGCGCTCGCGGTCGGCGCGGAGAGCGCCGCCCGCCGCGGCAGCGCTCGGCAGCGCGCTGTGTCCGCAGCCGCTCATGCGTGCACCGGACGGTGCGCCCCGGCGTTGGCCGCCGCCGCTCGCGGCCGCAGCCCGAGCGCGTGACAGATCGCGTAGGTGAGCTCGGCGCGGTTCAGCGTGTAGAAGTGAAAGTCACGCACCCCGTGGCGGCCGAGCTCCTGCACCTGCTCGATCGCGACGCTGGCGGCGATCAGGCGCCGCGTCTCTTCGTCCTCCTCGAGGCCGGCAAAACGCTCATGCAGCCAGGGCGGGACGCTCGTGCCGCAGCGGGCGGCGAAGCGCAGCACCTGCGCAAAGCGCGTGATCGGCAGGATCCCGGGCACGATCGGCACCGCGATGCCCGCCGCGGCGCAGCGGTCGCGAAAGCGCAGGAACACCCCGATGTCGTAGAAGAACTGGGTGATCGCGCGGCACGCGCCCGCGTCGATCTTGCGCTTGAGATGGTCGAGGTCGGCCTGCGCCGAGCGCGCCTCCGGGTGCACTTCCGGATACGCCGCCACCGAGATATCGAAGGGCGCGAGCCCCGCCAGTCCCGCGACCAGGTCCGCCGCGCAGGAGAAGCCCGCCGCGTGCGCCCGGTAGGGTCCGCCCCCGTGCGGCGGGTCACCGCGCAGCGCGACCAGGTGGCGGATCCCCTGGTCCCAGTAGCGGCGCGCGATCCCGAGGATCTCTTCGCGCGAAGCCCCGATGCAGGTGAGATGCGGGGCACCGGTGAGCGCGGTCTCGTGCTGTATGCGCGTCACGACGTTGTGAGTGCGCTCGCGCGTGGAGCCGTCGGCACCATAGGTCACCGAGACAAAGCGCGGCCCGAGCGGCCCCAGGCGCTGGATCGACGCCCACAGCGTAGCCTCCATCGCGGCATCGCCTGGCGGAAAGAATTCGAACGACACCCGGATGGGCGCATCCCAGGCAGGCGCGGCGCCGCTCACGGTCCGCCCCGCACCGCGCTCTGTTGCGCCCCGCCGGCCTCGCTCGCCAGCCGGGCCGCGGCCGCCAGTACATGCTCCCCGTCGGCCTCGATCGGACTCAGGCGATCGCAAACCAGTCCCGCATCGAGCAGCAGCCGCCGCAGCCGCGCCAGCGGGTGCTCCACGACGCGCGCCTGCGTACTCTCGAGCGACTCGTAACGCTGCAAGAGCCACAGGCGGCCGCCGGGGGCGAGCGCCCGTCGTGCCCGCACGAGCAGCTGTGCCGCCTGGTCCTCGACACCCGCGAGGCGATCGAGCAGCACCGCATCGAAGGATTCCCCGGCGGGCGCCAGATCCGCGTCGGCGACGGAGCCGGGCATCGCATCCAGCAATACCCGGCAGACAAAGCCGCGCTGCTCGGCGAACGCACGCGCCCCCTGGGCCGCGCGCCGTGAATGGGCGATGGCCGTGCAGCGGCGCGCCGCGGCGGCGGCGCTCGCGAGGAGCTCCAGGTGGGCCACGCCGACCACCAGCACCGAGCGCAGGCCCGGCGCGAATCCACTCGACTCCATGAATCCGCTGAGCGCCCTCTCCAGACGCGGCTGCGGGCGCGAGTGCACGGCGTACGGCTCGGCCACGGCGGCGGCACGCGCCTCGGCGCGATCGCGCAGCAGCAGCGGGTCGCGCCGGTCGAGCTGCCCGAGCAGGCCCCGCAGAAAGATCGCGACTGCGGCCTCTTCGGACGCCCGGTAGTGCACCCACTGGCCGCGGCGCACCCGCACGACGAGTCCGGCCTCGCGCAGGATCTTCAGGTGCCGTGAGACCCGCGGCTCGCTCTGGCGAACGGCCTGCGCAAGCTCGGACACACTCAGTCCGGCATCCGCGCACAGGGCCAGGAGGCGCAGGCGGCTGGCCTCGCCGGCTGCTCGCAGCCAGCTCACCAGCGTCCGGGAGTCTGCCAGAGTTATTTGGCTATTGTACATATACTTAATAGTATACCACGAGCACTCCCCCGACTCCTCTGTTCGCTAGTGAATCGCCACGGACTCCCCGCCGGGCGGCCCCGGGACAAACAGGGCCTCGACGTCGAGAGCATCGAAGCGATAGGGCCGCTGGCAGAACTCGCACGTCACCGTGACCGAGCCCTGCTCGCGCAGCACGTCACGCACCTCGCCCTCCCCGAGCGCGCGCAGTAAGCCCGCGACCCGCCCCGGGTGGCAGCGGCACTCGAACTGCACCGGGGAGCCGCGAAACAGCCGCAGATCGTGACCGGCGAAGCCGCGTGCCAACAGCTCCTCGACCGGATGCGCCAGCAGCTCCGCGGCGCTCAGGCGTTCGATGCCGCGCTGTGCGCCCTCCCAGGCCGCGCTCACCTCTTCCTCATCGGCGAACACCTCTGCGGGCAGCTTCTGCACCAGCATCCCGGCCCCGCACGCCTCGTCGGCGGCGAGCAGCACCCGCGTCGGCAGCTGCTCCGAGGAGGCGAAGTACGTTTCCAGCGACTCGCTGAGCGAGGCTCCCTGAAGGGGCACCACCCCCTGGTAACGCAGGTTCCTCTGATCGGCCTCGATGGTGACCGTCACCCGCCCGTCGCTCCCCACCAGGGGGCGAAAGGCCGCTTCGGCTTGCCGGTCTTCGACGCGCGCCAGCACGGCCGCGCCATCGAACCGCGCCACCGCCCGTAGCCGGAAGTCGTGCGTGCATTGGGCGACCAGGAGCCTGACCGCCCCGTCCCCCTGTAACTGGAAGGTGAGCGTGCCGCGGAACTTGAGGGTCGCCGCCAGCAGCACCGATGCAGCCACCGCCTCACCGAGGAGCGCCGTGACCGCCCGCGGATAGGCGGTGTGCGCGCGCAGCGCACGCCAGGCCCCCTCGAGGCGCACCCAGTGGCCGCGCACCAGCCGTTTCTCGAAGATGAAGCGCCGCACGCGATCGCTGGCGATGCCCCCCGGGTGAGTCATCCGCGCTCCGATTCTCAGCCCTTGAGTTTCCTGCGCAACAGCTCGTTGAGCTGCGCCGGGTTCGCCTTGCCGCCGGTCGACTTCATCACCTGGCCGACGAAGAACCCGAAGAGCTTGTCCTTGCCGGAGCGGAACTGCGCGAGCTGGCCCGGATTCTTCGCCATCACCTCGTCGATCACGCGCTCGATCGCCGAGCTGTCGGTGATCTGGCGCAGACCCTTGGCTTCGATGACCTCATCCGCGCTCGCACCACCGGACCACATGGCCTCGAACACCTCCTTGGCGATCTTGCCCGAGATCGTCTGATCGGCGATGCGCGCGAGGAGCGCTGCGAGGCGCTCGGGCGGCATGCGGCTGCCGCCGACCTCCAGATTCTCCTTGTTGAGGCTGGCGGCGAGCTCGCCCATCACCCAGTTGGCGGCGAGCTTGGGCTCCTGGGGCACCGCGCGCGCCACGGCCTCGTAATAGTCCGCCAGCTCGCGGCTCGCGGTGAGGACCCCGGCATCGTAGGCCGACAGCCCGTACGCGGAGGCGAACCGCGCCGCCTTCTGATCCGGCAGCTCCGGCAGGGTTGCGCGCACGGACTCGATGAACGAGGGCTCGAGCACCACGGGCAGCAGGTCGGGATCGGGAAAGTACCGGTAATCGTTGGCTTCTTCCTTGGAGCGCATGGAACGCGTCTCGCCCTTGTCCGGGTCGTAGAGGCGCGTCTCCTGCACGACCTTGCCGCCGGACTCGAGCAGCTCCACCTGGCGGGCGACCTCGTAGTTGATCGCGCGCTCGACGAAGCGGAAGGAGTTGAGGTTCTTGATCTCGGCGCGCGTGCCGAACTTGTCCGTGCCGGCGCGGCGCACCGAGACATTCGCATCGCAGCGGAACGAGCCCTCCTGCATGTTGCCGTCGCAGATCTCGAGGTACCGCACCAGGGTGTGGACCTTCTTCATGTAGGTGACCGCTTCCCGGGCCGAGCGCAGCTCCGGTTCGGAGACGATCTCCACCAGCGGCGTGCCGGCGCGGTTCAGGTCGATGCCGGTCACCCCCGGCAGCCCCTCGTGCAGCGACTTGCCCGCGTCCTCCTCGAGGTGCGCGCGGGTGATCCCGACGCGCTTCACCGCGCCGTCCTCCAGCACGATGTCGATTGCGCCCTGCGCGACGATCGGCAGCTCGTACTGGCTGATCTGGTAGCCCTTGGGAAGATCCGGGTAGAAGTAGTTCTTGCGCGCGAACACCGAGGTGCTCGCGATGCGGGCGTTGATCGCCAGTCCCAGCTTCACCGCCATGCGCACCGCTTCGGCGTTGAGCACCGGCAGCACGCCGGGGTAGCCGAGGTCCACCAGGTTCGCCTGCACGTTGGGGGGCGCGCCGTATGCGGTCGCGGAGCCCGAGAAGATCTTCGAGCGGGTGGCGAGCTGGGCGTGGATCTCCAGCCCGATGACCGTCTCCCAGGGGCTCATGCGTAGCCCTCCGGCACACGCGTGTGCCAGTCGGTGGCGCGCTGGAACGCATGCGCCGCGGCCAGCAGGCGCGCCTCACCGAAGTGCGGGCCGACGATCTGCAGTCCCACCGGGAGTGCGCCGACGAAGCCGCACGGGACCGATATCCCCGGCAGCCCCGCGAGATTCGCGCCGATGGTGTAGATGTCGTTCAGGTACATGGTGATCGGGTCCGAGGTCTTGGCGCCGATCGCGAACGCCGGCGTCGGCGTGGTGGGACCCATGAGCACGTCCACGCTCTCGAAGGCGCGCCTGAAGTCCGCGCTGATCAGCTGCCGGACCCGCTGCGCCTTCAGATAGTAGGCGTCGTAATAGCCGGCCGACAGCACGTAGGTGCCGGTCATGACGCGCCGCTTGACCTCCGCGCCGAACCCCTCGCCACGCGAACGGCGGTACAGGTCCATGAGGTCGCGCGGCTCTGCGCAGCGGTGCCCGAAGCGCACCCCGTCGAAGCGTGCCAGGTTCGAAGAGCACTCCGCCGGGGCCACCACGTAATACACCGGCACCGACAGCGGCAGGTTCGGCAGGCTCACCTCGGCGAGCTTCGCGCCGAGGCTCTCGAAGACCCCGAGCGCCTCGCGCACGCGTCGCTCGTTCTCGGCGTCGAGCCCCTTGTCGAAGAACTCCTTGAGCAATCCGATCCGCAGGCCGGTCATCGGCTGCCCGAGTGCGGCCACGTAGTCCGGCACCGGCGTGTCGACACTGGTCGAGTCGTTCGCGTCGAAGCCGGCCATCTCGCGCAGCATGAGCGCGGCGTCCGCGGCGCTGCGCGGTCAACGTGCCACCCTGGTCGAGGCTCGAGGCGAAGGCCACCATCCCGAAGCGCGACACCCGCCCGTAAGTGGGCTTCAGTCCCGTGATGCCGCACAGCGCGGCGGGCTGGCGGATCGAGCCGCCGGTGTCGGTTGCCGTGGCCCCCGGCACCAGCCGCGCCGCCACCGCCGCCGCCGAGCCGCCCGAGGAGCCTCCGGGCACGAGGCGCGTATCCCAGGGATTGCGCACCGGCCCGTAGTAGCTGGTCTCGTTGGAAGAGCCCATGGCGAACTCGTCCATGTTGGTCTTGCCGAGCACCACCGCGCCCGCAGCCTTCAGCTTCGCGACCACGGTCGCATCGTAGGGCGAGACGAAGTTCTCGAGCATGCGCGAGCCGCAGGTCGTGCGCACGCCGCGCGTGCAGAACAGGTCCTTGTGCGCGATCGGCACGCCGGTGAGCGCCCCGCCCGCTCCCGCGGCGAGCTGGCGGTCGGCCTCGGCGGCAGCGGCGAGCGCCTGCTCGGAGGTCACCGAGATGAAGGCGTTGAGCGCACCCTGGCTCGCCTCGATGCGCTCAAGGAACGCGCGCGTGAGCTCGAGGCTGGAGAACTCGCGCGCACGCAGCCCCGCGGCGAGCTCGCTGAGCGTGTGTCGGTGGAGCTCTTTCACCCGCGCCTCACTCGATGACCTTGGGCACCAGGTACAGCCCGGCGGCCACCCGCGGCGCGTTCGCCTGGTACTCGGCACGCCGGTCCTGTTCGGTCACCGCATCGGCCCGTAGCCGCTGCGAGAGGCCCGGGAGCGGGTGCGCCATGGGCGCGACGCTCGCCGTGTCGACGCGCTCGAGCGCCCCGACGAAGTCGAGAATCCGCGACAGCGTGTCCTGGTAGACGGGAATCTCGGCGCCGGTGAGCGACAGGCGCGCCAGGGCAGCGATGCTCTCGATCTGCTCGCGTGTGAGGGTCATGGGAAATCAGCGGCGGAGAAGTGAGAAAATCAGCGCAAAATCATACATGTTGCCTTGCCCAATGTCCTGTCGGTTGCTAGATTACGCGCCACTTTTGGGGTCTCCCGCCGTTCACTCTCCGGTCCCTTCATGCTCAAACGCCTGCGCGGATATTTTTCCAGCGACCTGTCGATCGACCTGGGCACCGCGAACACGCTGATCTACGTGCGCGACAAGGGCATCGTGCTCAACGAGCCCTCCGTGGTCGCGGTGCAGGACGAGCCGGCGACGCGGCGGCAAGGTGATCGTGGCGGTCGGCACCGAGGCGAAGGGCATGCTGGGCCGCACACCCGGGCACATCACCGCCGTGCGCCCCATGAAGGACGGGGTCATCGCCGACTTCACCTACACCGAGAAGATGCTGCAGTTCTTCATCAACAAAGTGCACGGCAACCGCATGCTCAAGCCCTCGCCGCGCGTGCTGGTGTGCGTGCCGTTCGGCTCGACCCAGGTGGAACGGCGCGCGATCCGCGAGTCGGCCGAAGGGGCCGGTGCGCGCAACGTGGCGATCGTGAGCGAGCCGATGGCGGCCGCGGTCGGCGCGGGGCTGCCGGTGCACGAGGCGCGCGGCTCGATGGTGCTGGACGTCGGCGGCGGAACCTCCGAGGTCGCGGTACTGTCGCTGAATGGCGTCGTGTACGCGAACTCGGCGCGCATCGGCGGCGATCGCTTCGACGAGGCGATCATGAACTACGTGAGGCGCAACTACGGCATCCTGATCGGCGAGGCGACCGCCGAGCGCATCAAGATCGAGATCGGCTCGGCCTACCCGGGCCAGCAGGTGCGTGAACTGTCGGTGAAGGGGCGCAATCTCTCCGAGGGCGTGCCGCGCAGCTTCACGCTGAACAGCAACGAGATCCTGGAAGCGCTGCAGGAGCCGCTGCAGAGCATCGTCAGCGCGGTCAAGCAGGCGCTCGAGCAGACGCCCCCCGAGCTGGGCGCGGACGTCGCCGAGCGCGGCATCGTGCTCACCGGCGGCGGCGCGTTGCTGCGCGACATCGACAAGCTCCTCACCGAGGAGACCGGCTTGCCGGTCGTCGTGGCGGACGACCCGCTCACCTGCGTCGCGCGCGGCGGCGGACGCATTCTCGAGCTGATGGACGAGTTGGGTCCGGGACACTTCGGTCTCGAGTAGCGCAAGGAGCGCGCGAATCTAAGGTGGCGGCCTTCGGCACAGGAGCCGGCAGACCCCTGCAGGGGCGGGGCGGCTCCCCCGGCTTCCGCTTCACGCTGTACGCAGTGCTCTCGGTCGTGGTCATGTACCTCGACCAGCGCCAGCACTAGCTCGAGGCGTGCGCTATGTGCTGCAGGCGGCCGTCTATCCGATCCAGCTGGCGGTCAATTCGCCGCCCACCGCCTGGCGCTGGCTGCAGGAGAGCTTCCAGAGCCGCGAAGAATTGCAGGCCGAGAACGGGCGGCTGCGCGCACGGCAGCGCGACCTCGAGCTGCGCACCATGCGCTACCAGGCGCTCGCCCACGAGAACGCCGAGCTGCGCGGTTTGCGTGCCGCGCTTCCCTCGGTGGCCGACCGCTGGCTGGCCGCCGAGATCGTCAACATCCAGCTCAGCAGCCTCCGGCAGCGGCTGCTGCTCAACCGCGGCGCATCCAACGGGGTCTTCAAGGGTCAGGCGGTGCTCGATGACAAGGGCCTGATCGGCCAGACCGTGCACGTGGGCCCTGGAGCGCCGAGGTGATCCTGATCACCGATCCGGAGCACGCGGTGCCGGTACGCGTCGAGCGCACCGGACTGCGCACCATCGCGGTCGGGGCGGGTGATGCAAGCTCGCTCGCCCTGCCTTACCTGCCGGCGAACGCCGACATCAGGACCGGCGACCTGCTCGTGACCTCGGGACTGGGCGGGGTGTTTCCGAAGGCTATCCGGTCGCGCGCGTCACGGAAGTACATCGGGACGCGGTCCAACCGCTCGCCCAGGTGAGGGCGGCCCCGCTCTCGCACATCGATACTCGATACCGAGGTCATGCTCGTGTGGTTCCGCACCGACCACCCGGCAGCCCCGGAGCCCGCCGCCCCCCTCGGCGTCGATCTCAAGCACGGCAACCCGGCGATGCAGCCGATACCGGCACCCCCGCGTGCGAGCGTCACGCCGCCCGCGGCCGCACCGGCGCCGCAATCCCGGGACACGACCCCGCCGCCGACATCGCACCGCAGCCGGCCACCCCGCAGCCCGATCGGCGCCGCCGCAAGCCGCTCCGCCGCAGGGGGCCGCCGCCGCCCCACCGCACGCGCCAGGGCGCCCATGACACTCGCCAGCTATCGCCTGCGGATACTGCTCACGGCGCTGCTCGCGCTGGTGCTCACCGTACTGCCGCTGCCGAAGTGGCTGGACGTCGTGCGGCCGGCGTTCCTGGTGCTCACCGTGCTCTACTGGTCGATCAACGCCCCGCGGGCCGGCGGTATTGCGCTCGGGTTCCTCTGCGGGCTGATGCTGGACGTGTTCCAGGGCCCGGTCCTCGGCGAGCACGCGCTGGCGCTCTCGATCGTCACCTACGTCACGGCACGCGAGCATCAGCGCATCCGCTCCAAGCCCGCCTTCCAGCAGTCGCTGATCGTGCTGGCGGTGCTCGTGGTGTACGAGTTCGTGCTGTTCGCCATCGACGGGTGGACCGGGCATCCGCTCGTCAGCCCGCTGCGCTGGGTGCACACCCTCACCGGAGCCGCCGTATGGCCGCCAGCGGCGGCCATCCTGTCCTACAGCGAAGGCCGGCGCCAATGAGCGGCGGGCCGGCCGTGCGCATCAAGGATCAGTGGCGCGAGCAGCGCCTGTTCGACCGGCGCGCACTGTTCTGCGCCACGCTGATGGCGCTCGCCACGGCGGGGCTCATCGCGCGCCTGTACCTGCTGCAGGTGGTGCGCCACGACTACTACGCGCAGCTCTCGCAGGGTAACCGCGTGCGCAACGAGCCGATCCCGGCGGCGCGCGGCCTGATCCTCGACCGCCACGGCGAGGTGATCGCGTCCAACCAGCCTGCCTACCAGCTGGAGCTGATCCCCGAGGAAGTGCCCAATCTGAAGGACACGCTCGTCCGGCTGGTAGAGCTCGGGCTGCTGCGACGCGAGGAACTCGACGAGCTGACACGCACGATCGCCTCCAGCCGCAGCTTCGACAGCGTGCCGATTCGGCTGCGCATGTCGGACGACGACGTGGCGCGCTTCGCGGTGCGCCGTTTCGAGTTCCCCGGCATCGACATCAAGACGCGCCAGACACGCTGGTACCCGAACACCGGGCTCGCCGTGCACGCGCTCGGCTACGTGGGCGCCATCAGCGAACAGGACCTGAAGCACATCGATCGTGCCGCCTACGCCGGCACGGCGCTCATCGGCAAGCTCGGCGTGGAGAGCACGTACGAACACAAGCTCCACGGCAGCAACGGTTTCCGCGAGGTGCTGGTGAACGCACAGGGCCGCTCGGTCGAGCGGCAGGGTGCGTTCGTGCCCAACCTGCGCACGCGCGCGCCGATCGCCGGCGACGATCTGCTGCTGTCGATCGATCTGAAGGTGCAGCGGACCGCGGAGGAGGCACTCGCCGGGCATCGCGGCGCGGTGATCGCGCTCGATCCCAACAACGGCGACGTGCTGGCGCTGGTGAGTCTGCCGGGCTTCGATCCCAACCTGTTCGCGCGCGGCATCACGCCGTCCGAATACGGCGCGCTCGCCAACGACATCGACCGCCCGCTGTTCAACCGCGTGCTGCGCGGCACCTACCCGCCGGGCTCGACCGTGAAGCCGCTGCTGGCGCTCGCGGCGCTCACCTATCACGCCGTCGACCCGGATGCGCACCGCTACTGCGCCGGCTCCTTCCACCTGCCCGGCAGCTCCTTCATCTACCGCGAGTACCACAACGAGCACCACGGCGCGGTCGATCTCGACGACGCCGTGGTGGTGTCGTGCGACGTGTACTTCTACGCGCTCGCGGACACGCTCGGCATCGACCGCATCTCGGCCTTCATGGCGCCGTTCGGCTTCGGCTCGCTCACCGGCATCGACATCGGCGGGGAGAAAGCCGGCATCCTGCCCTCGCGCGAATGGAAAGAGCGCGCCTTCGCACGCCCCGCCGATCGCGTGTGGTTCCCGGGCGAGACCGTGAGCCTCGGCATCGGCCAGGGGTACCTCACCGTGACGCCGCTCGAGCTGGCGCACTACGCCAGCATCATCGCGGCGCGCGGCAGGATCTGGAAACCGCGCCTGGTCACCGGCGTGCGCGACCCGCGCAGCGGCGTGGTGCGGCGCGTGCCGCCGGTCTCCGAAGGCGAGGTGCGCGGCATCGCGCCGGCCGACTGGGAGCGCGTCGTGCGCGACATGGTGGGGGTCACCCAGCGCGGCACGGCAGCCGCGATCGGCGCGCACGCCCCCTATGTCTTCGGCGGCAAGACCGGCACCGCGCAGGTGTTCACCGTGGCGCGCAACGAGCGCTACAACGCCAAGACCATCAATGAGCGGCTGCGCGATCATTCCTGGTTCATCGCCTTCGCGCCGGCGGATGCGCCGCGCATCGCGCTCGCGGTGATCGAGGAGAACGGCGGTGCCGGTGCCAGCGCGGCAGCCCCCATCGCCCGTAAGGTGCTCGACGCGTATCTGCTGGGGCCGGACGGCAAGCTCAAGGCCGCCCCGGCGCAACCGGCCGCGGCGCCCGCCGGCAGCGAGCCCGGCGAGGGGGCAGCCCCCGACAACCCTCCTGGCGGCAGCGCCCCGCACGTCCCGGCACCCGCGGCACCCCTGCGCACCACCGCCGTCTCGGCCGCCACATGATTCACGAGGAACTGCCCTACGGCTCACGCACGCGCCGCACGCTCACCGGGGCGGCGCGCGTGTTGCTGGCGCTGAAGATCGACGGCCCGCTGGTCGTGGGTCTGGCGCTGATCGCCGTGTTCGGGCTCGTGGTGCTCTACAGCGCCTCCGGTCAGAGCATCGGCACCGTGCTGCGCACCGTGCTGCGGCTGCTGCTCGGGACGGTGGCAATGCTGCTCCTGGCGCGCGTGAACCCCAATTTCCTGCGCCGCTCGACGCCCTGGCTGTACGTCGCGGGTGTGGTGCTGCTGGTGATCGTCGCGGCGATCGGGCACGTGGGCCTGGGCGCGCAGCGCTGGCTGAACCTCGGGCTGTTCCGCTTCCAGCCCTCCGAGCTGATGAAACTCGCGGTGCCGATGATGTGCGCCTGGTACATGCACGAGCGCCCGCTGCCCCCGGGCTGGCTGTCACTCGGCACGATGGGCGCGATGATCCTGCTGCCGGTGGGGTTGGTGGCGATCGAGCCCGACCTCGGCACCGCGGCGCTGATTGCGGTGGCCGGGGCGCTGGTGATCGTGCTGGCAGGACTGCGGGTACGCGTGATGCTGGTGATGCTGGGACTCGCCGCGCTATGCGCCTGGTTCGGCTGGAGCTTCATGCACGACTACCAGCGCCGCCGGGTACTCACCTTCCTCAACCCGCAGACCGATCCGCTCGGCGCCGGCTACCACATCATCCAGTCGCAGATCGCGATCGGCTCGGGCGGGGTGTTCGGCAAGGGCTGGATGAACGGCAGCCAGGCACAGCTCGAGTTCCTCCCCGAGCGCTCCACCGACTTCATCTTCGCGGTGATCGGCGAGGAGTTCGGACTGCTCGGCCTCATGCTGCTCCTGCTCCTGTACCTGTTCGTGGTCGCTCGCTCGGTCTATCTCGCGACGCAGACCCAGGACACGTTCGCGCGGCTGCTGGCCGGCAGCATCGCGCTCACCTTCTTCGTCTACGTGTTCATCAACGCCGGCATGGTGACCGGTCTCCTTCCGGTAGTCGGCGTGCCGCTGCCGCTGGTGAGTTACGGCGGCAGCTCGGTCGTGACGCTCCTCGCCGGCTTCGGTATTCTCATGGCGCTGTACTCACGGCGCAAGCTGGTCGGCTCGTGAAACCGTCATTGAATAGCCGACAGATCCTGACCGCCGTGCTCGCCTGCGCCACACTCGCAGGCACGCCGCTGCGCGCACAGCCGGCGCCCGCCGCGGCGACACCGGCGCTCGATACGCTGTTCCCGGCCGAGCCCTTCGACACGCAGCGCCCGCAGATTGCGCAGTTCGTCGACGAAGTGGTCGCACGCGACGGCCTCGAGCGCAGGGAAGTCCTCGCGCTGCTGCGCAAAGCGCAGCCGCAGGCGAAGATCCTCGAGATCATGACGCGGCCGCTGGAGCGCATCGCGCCCTGGTGGGAGTACCGCGATCGCTTCGTGACGCCCGAGCGCATCGCCCAGGGCGCACAGTTCTGGTTCGATCACCGGCTGGTGCTCGAGCGCATCGCCGCGCAGTACCAGGTTCCGCCGGAATACCTGGTCGCGATCATCGGTGTCGAGACGAAGTACGGACGCCTGACGGGCTCCTACCGTGTGCTGGATGCCTTGTGCACGCTGGGCTTCGACTACCCGCCGCGCGCCGCCTACTTCAAGAGCGAGCTCGAGCAGTTCCTGCTGCTGACACGCGAGAACCGGCTCGACCCGCTCGAGGTGCGCGGCTCGTACGCCGGAGCCATGGGCGTGCCGCAGTTCATGCCCTCCGCCTACCGCCGCTACGCGGTGGCTGCGGACCTCGACCACCCGCGCGACCTGTGGAAAGACTGGGACGACATCCTCGCGAGCGTTGGCAACTACCTGCGCGAGTACGGCTGGGAGCCCGGCGGGCCAGTGCTCGCCGAGACCTCGCTCGATCCGGATCCGAACTTCCAGATCGAGCCGCACAACCTCGAGCTGAATGAGACCGTCGCCGGGCTCGGCGAGCACGGCGTGCGCGTCGAGCTCGCCGTACCGCCGGACACTCCGGCCGTGCTGCTGTCCGCCGAGCAACGCGACGGCCCGGCTTACCGGGTCGGTTTCCATAACTTCTATGTGATCACGCGCTACGACCACAGCGCCCGTTACGCCATGGCGGTACACGATCTCGCGCAGGCTGTCGCGGCGCGCGTGCAGGGAGCGCAGCCCTGAAGCGCCGCGGCCGCACCTGGTGCCGCTCGCCGCGCACGCTGGCTGTCGCCCTCGTCGCGCTCGCGCTCGCCGCCTGCGTCGGCGCCCCGATCCGCCGCAACGCCCCGACGGGTCTTCCGGCGCCCGCGCCCGCACCGCCGCCGCCGCCGCCCGCCGACCTCGGCAGCATCCCTGACGCCGTGCCACGGGCGGAGCCACGCAGCGCACACGGCAATCCGCCCTTCTACGACGTCGACGGGCACCGCTATTTCGTGCTCGCCAGCGCCGACGGCTACCTCGAGCGCGGTGTCGCCTCGTGGTACGGCCCGACTTTTCACGGCGGCAACACCTCCAGCGGCGAGCTCTACGACATGTACGGCATGACCGCCGCCCACAAGACGCTGCCGCTGCCGACCTACGCCCGCGTCACCAACCTGCGCAACGGCAGGAGCGTCGTGGTGCGCATCAACGACCGCGGCCCGTTCGTCGCCAACCGCATCATCGATCTGTCGTACACCGCCGCGGCCAGGCTCGACATGCTGCGCGACGGCACGGCAGTGGTGGAAGTGCGCGCACTGACGCCAGGCATCCCGGATGCGCTGACGCGCAGCGCGCAGTCCCCGCCGCCGGTGCTGTACGTGCAGGCGGGCGCGTTCGCCGATTCGGGTAATGCGCAGCGCGAGCTCGCGCAGCTCAAGGCCGCCGGGCTCGGCAATGCGTTCGTGGTGCCGCCGCTGGACACCGGCACGCACCTGTACCGCGTGCGCGTCGGTCCGGTGAACAGCGTCGCCGAATTCGACCAGCTCGCCGCGCGCCTCGCCGCGCTCGGCATCGCGGACGCGCGCCTGGTCACCGACTAAAGGCAGGCACCCGTTGCGCATACGGGTTCGAGGCAGCGCGGCGCTTGAGTTAAACTTGGCGATTTGCCGCATCACCGGAAGGAATCCGCTGCAGTGATACTCTCCGCCCGCCTGCATCCCGCCCTGCTGCTGCTGTCGCTCGTCCCTGCCGCGCTCGCCGCGGCCGCGCGCGCCGCAGCGCCGCTTCCGCCGCCGCCCATGGTCAACGCGCGCGCCTGGATCCTCGTCGATCACCACACCGGACGGGTGCTGGCCGCGCAGCACGCCGATGATCACGAGGACCCGGCGAGCCTCACCAAGCTCATGACGGCGTACGTGGTGTTCAAGGCGCTCGCCGAGAACCGCCTGAAGCTCACCGACGAGGTCACCGTAAGCGAGCGGGCCTGGCGCACCGGCGGCTCGCGCAGCTTCATCAAGGTGGGCTCGCAGGTGCCGGTGGACATCCTCATCAAGGGCATGATCGTACAGTCGGGGAACGACGCCACGGTGGCGCTCGCAGAGAAGGTCGGCGGCACCGAGGATGCGTTCGCGCAGATGATGAACGAGTACGCGCAGCGGCTCGGCATGAAGGAGAGCCACTTCGTCAACAGCGACGGACTGCCCGCTCCCGGCCACTACAGCAGCGCGCGCGACATGGCGACGCTGGCGAGCGCGCTGATCCGCGAGTTTCCGCAGTACTACCCGCTCTTCAGCCTGCGCGAGTTCCTGTGGAACAACATCCGCCAGGGCAACCGCAACACGCTGCTCGGCAAGGACCCGTCGGTCGACGGGCTGAAGACCGGGCACACCGACGAGGCCGGCTACTGCCTGGTCACCTCCGCCAACCGCAACGGCATGCGCCTGGTGTCGGTGGTGATGGGGGCGCCGAGCGTCAAGGGGCGCGAGGACGCGAGCGCGGCGCTGCTCAATTATGGCTACAGCTTCTACGAGACCATCCAGGTCAAGGCGGCGCGTACCACGGTGCTCAAGCCCCGGGTGTACAAGTCGGCGGTCGAGTACGCCGCGGTGGGCGTACCGAGCGACCTCTACGCGACCGTCGCGCGCGGCCAGAGCGGCTCGCTCAGGACCGAGGCGCACCTGACGCACGAGCCGCTGATCGCACCGCTCGCCGCCGGTCAGCCGGTGGGCGAGCTGACCGTGAGCGATGCCGCCGGCACGCTGATCGCCCGGGCACCGCTCGTGCCGCTCGCTCCCGTGCCGGCGGGCGGTCTGTGGACACGCGCGATGGACACCATCAGGCTGTGGCTGCGTTGAGACGAGCGCGCCCGTCGCGCGCCGCCGCCGTCATTCACCCACGAGGCGCCTCATGGCCGACCCGCTGCCCCTGTGTTATCTCAATGGCACCTACCTGCCGCTCGCGGAGGCGCGCATCTCGCCGCTCGATCGCGGCTTCCTGTACTCGGACGGCGTCTACGAGCTCATGCCGGTGTACGGCGGCCGCCCGTTCCGCTTCAGCGCGCACGCGGAGCGCCTGGTGCGCAGTCTCAGCGCGCTGCGCATGGAGGATCCGCACAGCCGCAGCGAGTGGCGCGAGCTGCTCGGTACGCTCATCGCCCGCAACGGCGGCGGTGACCAGTACATCTACTGGCAGGTGACGCGCGGCGCGCCGAACGGGCGCAGCCACGCACCGCTGCCGCAGATCCCGCGCACGGTGTTCGCATTCTGCGCCCCGCTCCCCACCCCGCCCACGGATCTCGCCGAGCGCGGAGTCGCCTGCGTCACCAGCGCCGATACCCGCTGGGCGCGCTGCGACGTGAAATCGGTGTCGCTGCTCGCCAACGTGCTGCTGCGGCAGGAGTCGGTGGACGCCGGCGCCGCGGAGACCATCCTGTTGCGTGACGCGGAGCTCACCGAGGCGTCCGCTTCCGCCGTGCACGTCCTCATCGGCAAGGAGCTGCTCACGCCGCCGAACTCGCGCCGCATTCTTCCCGGCACTACCCGTGGCGTGGTCGAGGAGCTCGCCGCGCGCATCGCGCTGCCCGCGCGTGCCGCGAGTGTCAGCGAGGCGCAGCTGCGCGCGGCGGACGAGATCTGGATATCGGCGGCCACGCGCGAGGTGCAGCCGGTGACGCGGCTCGACGGTCGGTCGGTCGGCGGCGGCAAGCCTGGGCCCTACTGGCGGCGCGTCTACGAGGAGCTGCAGCTCTACAAGCGCGAACTGGCACCGACCCCGTGGTAGAGGCGCAAAGCCCGCTCGTCTTTCCGACCGACTACCCGCTCAAGGTGCTGGGGCGTCCGGACGATGCCTTCCGCGCACGGGTGCACGCGATCGTGCTGCGCCACCTGCCCGGGACCGACGCCGGGCAAGTGAGCGAGCGCCTGAGCGCCAACGGCAATTTTCTCTCCATCTCCTACCGGGTGCGCGCCGAGAGCCGCGCCCAGATCGAGGCGCTGGTCGGGGAGCTGCATGCCTGCGAAGGCGTACTGATGCTGCTCTAGGTTTATTGGAAGAATCGCCTGCGGCGATTCTTCGGACATCAGCTTCGTTGCCGGGCGCCAAAGGCGTGGCTTTGGCGCCCTGGCTCTCAAGTCGAGGTTTTATAACCTGTTTGTCACCGCGGCCGGACCAGGAGGCACTGACGCTGCGGGCGCCGGCCCGGTAGCATCCTCCCATGTCCATCACGCTCGACCAGGTCACCAAGCACTACGCGGGCGTCCCGGTCGTCAACGACGTCTCACTGGACATCGGCGACGGCGAATTCTTCGTGCTGCTCGGTCCCAGCGGCAGCGGCAAGAGCACCCTGCTGCGCGCCATCGCCGGCCTCTCCGGGGTGGACCACGGTCGGATCGCGCTGCACGGCCGCGACGTCACCCACGTGGCGGCACGCAAGCGCGGCGTGGGCCTCGTGTTCCAGAACTACGCGCTGTTCCGCCACATGACGGTCGCCGACAACATCGAGTTCGCACTGCGCGTGCGGCACATGCGCGCCCGGCGGCGCCGCGAGCGGCGCCAGGAGCTGCTGCGCCTGGTGTCGCTCGAGGGCATGGACGACCGCCTGCCGGCCCAGCTGTCCGGCGGCCAGCAGCAGCGCGTCGCGGTGGCGCGCGCGCTGGCGCACAAGCCGGAAGTCCTGCTGCTCGATGAGCCCTTCGGTGCGCTCGATGCCAAGATCCGTGAGGAGCTGCGCCGTACCATCCGCCAGGTGCAGCGCGAGCTCGGGATCACGACCGTGCTGGTCACCCACGACCAGGAGGAGGCGTTCGCCATGGCGGACCGCATCGGGATCATGAATCTCGGACGGCTGCTGGAGATGGGAGCGCCGAACGAGCTGTATTCGCGGCCGGCGACGCGTTTCGTCGCCACGTTCCTCGGCGCCGCGAACCTCATCCTCGCACGCAGCACTCCCGACGGCATCCAGGTCGGGGCCGCGACCGTCGCCTCCGGCGAGCAGCGCGCGCCGGCGCGCGAGCACGAGGTGGTCGCGGTAGTGCGACCGGAGGAAGTCGAGGTGGCGCCGGAGCGCGCCGGGCTCTCGAGCGGCTACGTGGCGCGCGGTGTGGTGGACGAGGTGGTCTTTACCGGCGCCCTGGAGCGCATGCGGGTGCGGCTCGAGGACAACACCGGCGCACCGCTCATCGCCTCGACCGATGGGGAGGCCGTGCCGTTTTTGCAGGTGACCCGCACCCAGCACGAGCAGCGCGCCTTCGAGGTGCGTCCCGGGCAGAGCGTGGCGATCGGCGTGCGCGGCCTGCACGTGCTGCCGACTCCGTTGTCGAGCTTCACCGCCTGCGCCCCGAGCACGCCGCTGGCGGAGGCGGTGGGCCGGCAGCCGTTGCTCACCGAGCTCGCCGCCCGCATGAAGACCCGCATCATGATGCGTGCCGAGACCGGGCTCGGCGAGACGCAGGCTGCGGCCGGAGGCGACGCGCCGTTCGTCGGCACCACCGTGATCGGCTCGCACAGCGAAAGCGCCGAGCGCACCGAGTGGCTACTGCGCCGCGGCGCCAACGAAGTGCTGGTGCTGCCCGCCAACGCGGTCGCACCGCAACGGGTGCTGATCCACTGGCTCGGCGAGGCCGTGCGCAGCGCGACGCTTGCCGTGTCGGCGAGCGTCCTGCGCCACGTGCCGGCGGAGGCCGTCTACATCAGCATCCTTCCCGAAGACACCCGCGCGGCGCGCCGGCCGCAGGGCATGCGCACGCTGCTCGATGCGCGTTCCGAGGCTCAGGCGGTGCACGGGCTCGAGATGCGTACCGAGCTGCGCTTCGGCGAGGCCGCGCACGAGCTGGCACGGCGCCTGGCTGAGGCGCCTGGCCAGATGCTCATCCTCGGAGTGACCGAGGTCGCGCGATTCGCTGAGCGGTTCTGCATGCTGCTCGACGGCGGGCAGTGGCCGGTGCTGATCGTGTATCGCGCGCCGCCATGAGCTTCCGCGAGCCCAGCGTGCTGCCCGGCTTCGGGCTCACTTTCGGCTTCACAACCTTCTTCCTGAGCGTGATCGTGCTGCTGCCGCTCGCCGCCCTGGTGCTGGCCGCGGCCTCGATGCACTGGAGCGACTTCACGCACACGGTCCTGAGCGCGCGTGCGCTCGGCTCCTACCGCCTGTCCTTCGGCGCATCCCTGCTCGCCGCCTGCATCAACATGGTGTTCGGCTTCGTGATCGCCTGGACCCTGGTGCGCTATGAGTTTCCCGGCCGCAAGCTGATCGACGCGCTCATCGACATGCCGTTCGCACTGCCCACCGCGGTGTCGGGCATCGCGCTCACCACGGTGTTCGCCGAGCACGGCTGGATCGGCCGCTACCTCGAGCCACTCGGCATCCGTGTCGCCTACACCTGGCTGGGCGTGACCGTGGCGCTGACGCTCATCAGCATGCCGTTCGCGGTGCGCTCGGTGCAGCCGGCGCTGCTCGAGGTGCAGCGCGACCTGGAGGACGCCGCCGAGACGCTCGGCGCGGGGCGCTTCTACGCCTTCCGCCGCATCATCCTGCCGGCGGTGCTGCCGGCGATGCTCACCGGTTTTACGCTGTCGTTCGCGCGCGCGGTGGGCGAGTACGGCTCGGTGATTTTCATCGCCGGCAACCTGCCGATGAAGACCGAGATCACGCCGCTCCTGATCGTGATCCACCTCGAGGAGTTCGATTACCGCGGCGCCGCGGCGCTCGGCGTGGTGATGCTGGTGATCTCCTCTGCGGTGCTGCTCACCATCAACCTGCTGCAGGCCTGGAGCCGGCGGCGTTACGCCCGCGGGTCGCAATGATGGCGGCCTCCCCCCTGAGCTCCGCGCCCACCGCCGCCGCGTCGCCCGCGGCGCGGCCCGGCGCCGAAACCTGGGCCAGCTCCATCGTGCGGTGGCTGTTCATCACCGTCTCGCTCACCTTCCTCGCGGCGCTGCTGCTCGCGCCGCTCGCCACGGTATTCGCGATGGCCTTCGCCAAGGGGGTGCAGACCTACCTCACGAGCCTGTCGGACCCTGACACCGCGGCGGCCATCCGCCTCACCCTGATCACAGCCGCGGTGGTGGTGCCGGTCAATACGCTGTTCGGCCTGTCGGCCGCCTGGGCGATCGCCAAGTTCGAATTCCGCGGCAAGAGCGTGCTCATCACGCTGATCGACCTGCCGCTGGCGATCTCGCCGGTGATTTCCGGCATGATCTTCGTACTGCTGTTCGGGCTCAACGGCTGGTTCGGTCACTGGTTGCAGGATCACGATGTCAGCATCGTCTTCGCACTCCCCGGTATCCTGCTCGCCACGATGTTCGTCACCTTTCCGTACGTGGCGCGCGAGCTGATCCCGCTCATGCAGCAGCTTGGCAACGACGAGGAGGAGGCCGCCATCACCCTCGGTTCCGGGGGCTGGATGACCTTCTTCCGGGTGACGCTCCCCAAGATCCGCTGGGGCCTGCTGTACGGGGTGATCCTGTGCAACGCACGCGCCATGGGCGAGTTCGGCGCAGTGTCGGTCGTCTCGGGTCACATCCGCGGTCTCACCAACACCATGCCGCTCGACATCGAGATCCTCTACAACGAATACAATTCCGTGGGGGCCTTCGCCGTCGCCTCGCTCCTGACACTGCTCGCCGCGCTCACCCTGATCGTAAAGACGCTCGTCGAGCGCACCGGCTACCGACGGCGCTGACATGCTCGAGCGCCTTACGCGGCTGTGGAACTCCTGGCCCGACCCGGCGCGCACCAGCCTCGTGTGGTGGCTCATCGCCATCCACGTGATGATCGTGCTACTGGTCGGCGGCGGCATCAGCTGGTCGGCGAGCGGCGTGCTGCACGACCTGGCGGACGATCAGGGCAAGGCGCGCGTGCTGCTCGCGGCCACCACCGCGCGCGAGGAGTTGCGGCGCCTCGCCGAGAACCTGCTCGCGCAGGCGCGCGACCTGGCAGACCGGCCGACGCTGCAGCGGCTGCTCGCGGAAGGCCAGAGCGACGCCCTGCCGCCCTTCCTGCGTCGCTCGTGCGAGGTCGCCGGGGTCGACGCCTGCGCGGTGATCTCCGGCAAGGACGTGCTGGCGCTGTCCGGACCCGCGGTCGACTGGCAGCAGATCATCACCGCGAGCGGCGAGCAGGGCCCCACCTTCATGGCGCTGCCGGCGCTCGAGCGCCTGCCGGTGCAGGGCGCGTGGGCGCCGCTCGGCGGCAGCGCCCAGGTGCGCATCTACGTCGTGCGCCGCCTGGATGACCGGCTGGCCGCAGCTCTCTCGAGCCAGGTCGGCGCGCAGGTGAAGCTCCTCGACTACCGTCTCTACACCGCCGGCCCCGTGACCGCCTTCACGCCGCTGTATTCCGCGGCGCTCGCCGACGGGCATTCGGCGGTGCAGCGCATCAGCTCCCAGGAGGTGTACGCGGCCACCGTGCCGGTGTTCGCCTCCAGCGGCGAGGCGATCGCGCTCATCGAGGCGCTGCTGCCCACGAGTGCCGTGGACACCGCCACGCACCACCTGATCCGCAAGCTCCTCGTGACCGCGCTGATCCTCGCAGGTCTTGCGGTGTTCGCCGGCGTGGTGCTGAGCGAGCTGGTCGCAGGTCCCGTGCGGGCGCTCACCGCCGCGGCCACGCGCATCGGTGCGGGCGACTTCTCGGTCTCCATACCGCCGGGTGGCGCCGCCGAGGTCGGCGCCCTGGCGCGAACCATGGAGGACATGCGCCGCAACCTCGTCGAACTCACCAGCACCCTGCGGCGGCGCGAGGCCGAAGCGCACGCGGTGCTCAGCGGCATCGTCGAGGGCGTGTACGCGGTCGACAAGAACCGACTGATCCGCTACCTGAACCCGCAGGCCGCGCGCCTCTTGGGCGTGACGCCGGAGCAGGCCACCGGCCGCTTCTGCGGCGACGTGCTGCAGCCGCGCAACGAGGACGGCCGCCGGCCGTGCGAGTTCCGCTGTCCGATCGTGCAGGCGCGCGCCGAGGGCAGCGCCAAGGCCGTCGAGCATCTGGGCGCCGCGCCCGGCGGCCCGCGCACCACGGTGATCACCAGCGCGGCGATGGCCGACGGGCTGCAGGTGCAGGTGATGCGCGATGAGACCGAGCTCGAGGCCGTACGCCGGGCCCGCGATTCGGTACTGGCGAACATCTCACACGAGTTCCGTACGCCGCTCGCCGCGCAGCTCGCCTCGATCGAATTGCTGCTCGGGGGCCTGGACCACATGCCGCCCGCGCAGCAGAAGGAGCTCGTGAGCTCGCTCGAGCGCGGCACACTGCGCCTCACCCAGCTGATCGACAACCTGCTCGAGAGCGTGCGCATCGAATCCGGTCAGCTCGCGATCCGCCACCAGAGCGTGGCGCTTGCCGAGGTGGTGCAGGAGGCTCACGCGCTGGTGGCGTCGCTCCTCGCCCAGCGCCGTCAGACGCTCGCGGTCAGCCTGCCCGCAGGGCTGCCGCTCATCTCGGGCGACAAGCCGCGTCTCACGCAGGTGTTTGTCAACCTGCTCGCGAACGCCAACAAGTTCGCCCCCGAGGACAGCGTGGTGCGTATCGGCGCCGAGGCGCGCGCCGGACGCCTCTTCGCCTGGGTCGAGGACGAGGGGCCCGGTCCCGCCGCGGGCGACGAGGGCTCACTCTTCACCCCCTTCCGGCGCGGCGCGGGCACCGAGCCGGAGCCCGCGGGCCTGGGGCTCGGGCTCTCCATCGTCAAGTCGATCGTCGAGCGCCACTCGGGCACGGTCGCACTGCAGCGCACCCGTGAGGGCCGCACCCGCTTCACGCTCGAGCTGCCGGCGGAAGGGGCCGCGTGAAGACCCTGGTCGTGGACGACGACGCGGACCTGCGCGAGCTGATCGGCTTCACCCTCGGACAGGCCGGACACCTGGTGGTCAAGGCGGGCGACGGACCGACTGCACTGCGCCGCTTCGGCGAGGAGTCGCCGGACCTCGTGGTACTGGACATCAACATGCCGGGCCTGTCCGGCTTCCAGGTGTGCGAGGCGATCCGCCAGCGCTCGCGCGTACCGGTGATCATGCTCACGGTGCGCGGCGAGGAAGAGGACCTGGTGCGCGCGCTCGAGCTCGGCGCCGACGACTACCTCACCAAGCCCTTCAGCCCACGCACTCTGCTGGCGCGCATCGGGGCGCTGCTGCGCCGCGCCGGCATCGAGAGCAGCGCGCCACTCGCCGCCGGGCGAGTGGTCCTCGACCTCGAAGAGCATACGGTCAGCATCGGTGGCGCGAGCCCCGTGCGTCTCACGCGGCTGGAACTGCGGCTGTTGCAGCTGCTGCTCACCAACGCCGGCCGCACGGTGAGCTCCGAGCGGCTGCTGGCGCAGGTGTGGGGTCACCGCAGCGACCGCGACCGCCAGCTGCTCAAGCAGCTGGTGCACCGCTTGCGGCAGAAGATCGAGCCGGACCCGGCCGCGCCCGCCTTGCTGCGCACCGCTGCGGCCGGCTACAAGCTCGCGCTCGACTGAGCGCGGCCGCGGCGCTGGATGCCCCACTGCTGGTATCGTACGCGGGCGGTGGCCACGCTGTGCGGCGCGCTGCGCCGTTAATCCCCGCAAACCTCGAGGACCGCCGCATGAGAACCCTCGCCGCCACCGTCTGCGTCACGCTGCTGCTGCTCGGCGTGGCCCACGCCCAGATCGCGCCCGGCTCCATGGACGTGCACTGGAACCCCGGAGCCCCGGACTGCGCGAAGAGTCCGCCGCCGCCGCTGCAGGTGCACCGCTACAACGCCGGCACGTTCATCCTGCGGGAGAACCCCTGCGTGACGCGCGAGGCGCCCTTCATGTACCTGCTGCTCGGCTCGAGGCGCGCGCTGCTCATCGACAGCGGCGACGTGCACGATCCCGCCGCGGTGCCGCTGGCAAGGGAAGTTCAGCGCCTGTTACCGGGCGAGGGCGTGGCGCGCCTGCCGCTGCTGGTCGTGCATACCCACGGCCATCTTGATCACCGCGAAGGCGACGAGCAGCTGCGCGCGCTGCCGAAGGTCGAGGTGGTCGGGACCGACCTAGAGCACGTGCGGCGGTACTTCGGTTTCAGCAATTGGCCGAACGGGACCGCGCAGCTCGACCTCGGCGGGCGCATCGTGGATGTCCTGCCGACGCCCGGTCACTACGAGTCCGAGGTCTCCTACTACGACCGCAACACGGCGCTGTTCTTCTCGGGCGACTTCTTCCTGCCGGGGCGGCTCTTGATTGCCGACAAGGACGCCGACCTCGCGAGCGCGCGGCGCGTCGCGGAATTCATCCGCGATCGCCCGGTGAGCTACGTGCTCGGCGGCCACATCGAGCTGGACGCCGCCGGGGAATCGATCGGACTCGGATCGCGCTATCGCCCCAACGAGCACGTGCTGCAGCTGAGCAAGACCGACCTCGAGGGGCTGCCGGCGATAGTGAGTCGCTTCAACGGCTTTTACACGCGCGACGGAATGTTCGAGATGATGAGTCAGAATCGCATACTGGCGGCCATGGGGGCGGCGGTGCTCGTCGTGCTCATTGCGCTGGTGCTGCTGGTGCGCCGCCTGATCAAGGTGCGTAGATCTGGTCGAAGATTCCGCCGTCCCTGAAGTACGTGCCCTGCGCCTGCTCCCAACCGCCGAAGTCGGCGATGGTCGCGAGCCGCAACGGCGGGAAGCGCTCGGCGTGGCGCGCGGCGACTTGCGGGTCGCGCGGCCGGTAGTCGTTGCGGGCGATGATCTCCTGCCCCTCGGGGCTGTAGAGATACTCGAGGTAGTCCGTGGCGAGCTCGCGCGTGCCGTGACGCAGCGCCACCGCATCCAGCACCGCCACCGGCGGCTCGGCGAGTATGCTGACGCTCGGCACGATGACCTCACACTTGTCGGCGCCGACCTCGCGCACCGCGAGCAGCGCTTCGTTCTCCCAGGCGATCAGCACATCGCCCAGCTCGCGCGTCACGAACGTGGTAGCCGCGCCGCGCGCCCCGCTGTCCAGCACCGGAACGTTCTTGTACAGCCGGCGCAAGAACTCGCGCGCGGTGGCATCGCTTCCCCCGGCCTGCGCCCGTGCCCAGGACCAGGCGGCCAGGTAGTTCCAGCGCGCCCCGCCCGAGGTCTTCGGGTTGGGCGTGATGACCGACACTCCGGGCTGCACCAGATCCCCCCAGTCGCGGATCGACTTCGGGTTACCGGCGCGCACCAGCAGCACGATCGTCGAGGTGTAGGGCGCACTGTTGTCCGCCAGGCGGCTCTGCCAGTTGACCGGCAGCAGCGTGCCGGTGTGGGCGATCGCGTCGATGTCCGCCGCGGAGGCGAGCGTCACGACATCGGCCGCGAGCCCGTCGATCACCCCGCGCGCCTGGTTCCCCGAGCCACCGTGCGACTGGTCGATACGCACGTCCTGCCCGGTGCGCGTCCGCCAGTGGTGTCCGAAGGCGACGTTGAAGTCCGCGTATAGCTCGCGGGTGGCATCGTAGGAGACGTTCAGCAGCGTGGCGCGCTTCCCGTTCGAGTGCGAAGAGAACTCCCCGTGGCAGGCGGCAAGTCCCGTGAGCGCCGCGGCGCCCGCACCGCCCAGCACCGCCCGCCGCGTCAGCAATGCCATCGCGGCACTAGCCGCGCGCGGCGGCGACTCCCAGCTCGCGCAGCAGGTGCGGCTCGAGCGCGGCGGCGCATTCGGCCACCGTTCTGGGGCCGCCGAGGTCTGCGAGCTGCGTCATCTGCAGTCCCTGATAGCCGCAGGGGTTGATACGCCCGAACGGCTCGAGGTCGAGCGCGACGTTGAGCGCCAGGCCGTGGAAGCTCCCGCCGCGGCGCACGCGCACACCGATGCTCGCGAGCTTGCGACCCGCGACGTACACGCCGGGCGCATTGCGGCGGCCCTCGGCGGGGATCCCGTAGCCTGCCGCGAGCGCGATCACGGCGCGCTCGAGCGCCACGACGAAGTCACGGATGCCCAGACCCGCGCGCCGCAGATCGATGAGCGGGTAGACCACCAGCTGTCCGGGCCCGTGATAGGTGACCTGTCCGCCGCGATCAACCTGCACCACGGGGATGTCCCCCGGCGCGAGCAGGTGCGCACGGCTGGCATTCATTCCGAGGGTGAATACCGGCGGGTGCTCGAGGAACCAGATCTCGTCCGCGGTACCTGGTCCGCGCTCCTCGGTGAAGCGCTGCATGGCGAGCCAGGTGCTCTGGTACTCGACCCGGCCGAGCTGGCGCATCAGCGCGCCGGCGGCCAGCGCGTCGTCGGCGCGCGCGCGCGGGCTCGTGGCGGCAGGTTCCGTGGCCGCCGAGGCACTCGCCATGCCGACGTCCACCATCATCGCGCCAGGCTGGCGTTGTCGAGGCCCGCATTGTTGCGGTTGAGCGCCTGCTCGGCGCGGTAGCTGGATCGCACCAGGGGTCCCGACACGCACTCGAGAAATCCGAGCGTGAGCGCCTGCTCGCGGTAGCGGTCGAACTCGGCGGGCGTCACGAAGCGCTCCACCGGCAGATGATTGAGCGTCGGACGCAGGTACTGCCCGAGGGTCACGAGGCCGACGCGAGCGGCGCGCAGATCGGCGAGCGTCTCGCCGACCTCCGCATCCGTCTCGCCGAGGCCCAGCATCAGGCTGCTCTTGGTGAGGACCTCCGGCCGGTGCTTCTTGGCGTGCGCGAGTACCGCGAGCGTCTGCCCGTAGCCCGCGCGTGGATCGCGCACCGGGTGAGTCAGTCGGCGTACGGTCTCGATGTTCTGCGCGAACACCTCGATGCCCGAATCCACCACCGTCTCGACATCGGCCAGCACGCCGGCGAAGTCCGGTGTCAGCGCCTCGACCGCGGTCGCCGGGTTGCGCCGCTTGATGGCGCGCACGCAGGCCGCGTAGTGCGCCGCCCCGCCGTCGGGCAGATCGTCGCGATCGACCGAGGTGAGCACGACGTACTTGAGCTTCATGAGCTCCACGGTACGCGCGGCGTTCGCGGGCTCCTCGGCATCCAGCCAGCCGTGGGGGTTGCCCGTGTCCACCGAGCAGAAGCGGCAGGCGCGGGTGCACACCGCGCCCATCAGCATGATCGTGGCGGTGCCGGCGTTCCAGCACTCGCCGATGTTGGGACACTTGGCCTCCTCGCACACGGTCGCGAGGCGGTGCTCCTTGACGAGCGCCCGCACGCTCTGGAACCCGCTCCCGATGGGAGCCCGGGCCCGCAGCCATGGGGGCTTGCGGGGGGAAGCGGGCCGCTCTCCGGCGCGCCCCTTGATTCCGTCGCGTATCGCCGTAAAGCCTTGAGTCGTAAGGTATTTCTCGCCGCTGCGTGGAGCCGCGGCGTCGGCGACTACGACGGGTATGCCTTTGAGCTGCGACACCGCGTCATTGTAACGCACGCAGCTGCGCCTCCAGCACCGCCAGGCGCTGCGCAGTGCCCACGTCGTTCCACGCGCCGCGATGCAGCTCCCCGCGCACGCGGCCCGCGTCGATCGCCCGGTTGAGGAGCGGCAGCAGCGGAAAGCGCCCCGCGTTGCAACCGTCGAAGAACTGCGCGGTGTACACGCCGACGCCCGAATAAGTGAAGCGGTCCGTGTCGCGGTTGACCACGCGGTCGCCCTCCAGGGCGAAGTCGCCGCGCGGGTTGTGCGCCGGGTTGGGCACCAGCACCAGGTGCGCGAGCGCGCCCTGCTCGAGCGCCAGCGCGCCGAAGTGGATGTCGGTCCAGATGTCGGCGTTCACCACCAGGAACGGCCCGGGGCCGAGCAGCGGCAGCGCGTGGAAGATCCCGCCGCCGGTCTCCAGCGGCACCGGTCCCTCGTCACTGTAGGTGATCGACACCCCGTAGCAGGCGCCATCCCCGAGCGCGCTGCGCAGCTGCTCACCGAGCCATGACAGGTTGATCACCACCTCCCGGATCCCGCCGCGCGCGAGTGCCGCGAGGTGATAGCCGATGAGCGGCTTGCCCGCGATCGGCACGAGCGGTTTGGGAAGCGAATCGGTGAGCGGCCGCATGCGCTCGCCCCGTCCGGCCGCGAGCAGCATCGCCTTCATGAGCGCTCACCGCGCGCGCCGCGGGCGGCAGCCACCCGTGCATTGGCGCGCGGCAGCGCCGCCACCACGCGCTCCTCGATGAAGCGCCCGAGGGCGCCGAGCTCGGGATAACGGCCGGCGGTGTCGCGCACGTACTCGAGTGTGCGCGGCAGGTCCGGCAGATAGCCGGGCTTACCGTCCCGGTACCAGAGCCGGCAGAAAATACCCAGCACCTTGATGTGCCGCTGCACGCCGATCAGGTCGAACCAGCGCAGGAACTCGGTGTCGCTCGCGCCCGCCGGGCCGCCTTCGCGCACGAGCCGGGCACGGAAACCGTTGACCCATCCGACCACGCGCTCCCGCGGCCAGGCGATGTAGCAATCCTTCAGGAGCGACACCAGGTCGTAGCCCGTCGGCCCGCGCAGCGCGTCCTGGAAGTCGATGATCCCGGGGTTGCGCGCGCTCGCCACCATGAGATTTCGTGAGTGGTAGTCGCGGTGCACGAACACGGTCGGCTGTGCCAGCCCCTCGCGGATCAGAAACGCGAAGCTATCGCCGATCAGCGTGCCCTCTTCGGCCGAGACCGTGAGTCCGAGGTGGCGCGCGAGGAACCACTCCGGCATGAGAGACAGCTCGGTGGCGAGTGCCGATGCGTCGTAGGGAGCCAGCTCACGGCTCGCCTCCCGGCCGCGCACCTGGATCTGCGCCAGCGCCCGGAGCGCATCCGCGTACAACGGCTCGGGATCCTCTGCGGCCTGAAGCCGCGCCAGATACAGCGTGCTGCCCAGGTCCTCGAGCAGCAGGAGTCCCCGGGCGATATCGATCTCGTGCACGTGCGGCACGTGGGTCCCCAGGCCCTCCAGGAGGCCCGAGACCTTGAGATAGGGCCGCACGTCCTCCCGGGCGGGCGGCGCGTCCATCACGATATAGGTCGTGCCATCGCAGAAGGCGCGGAAGTAGCGCCGGAAGCTGGCATCGCTCGAGGCCGGCTCGAGGCGTTGCACCGGCAGGCGAAGCTCGCGCGACAACCACTCATCGATCAGCGCCAGGCGTGCATCGGTGTGCAGCATGCAGGACGTTAGGTCTTTGCGGCGCCCCATTATAATGCCGCCCTTCATGCTGCGTTCGAGCCAATTCTGTCTTGCCATCGTGGCACTCGGCAGCATCATGCCCGGTGCGTGGGCCGCCGATCCCCCCTGTCCGTCACAAATCCCGCCGGCGCCCGCCGCCACGAACGCCACGACCGCCGGCACGCCCGCCACCGGCACGCCCGCCACGCCGCGCCGCGCCGACGGCAGCATCGACATCACCACCGATGACGCCGATATGGGCCTCGACGGCAAAGGCGCGCTCAAGGGGCACGTGGTGGTGCGCCAGGGAGATGTCGAGCTGCGCGCCAACCGGATGCAGCTCGACAAGCCGAACCAGTCGGTGAGCAGCGATGGCGCCATCGAGTACAGCGACCCGCTGGTACACATCACCGGCGCGGGCGGCAGTTACTCGGCAGCGAGCGGCGCGGAGTTCAAGTCCGCGCAGTTCGAGCTGCGCCAGCGCGCCGCGCGCGGCGCCGCCAAGGACATGCAACTGACTCCCCAGGGCGTGCTCAAGCTGAAGGGGGTGACCTTCACCACCTGCCCGGTGCGCAATGACTGGCAGCTCAAAGCCGACAGCATCACCCTCGACACGCGCAACAAGCTCGGCACCGGGCGCGATGCGCAGATCGACTTCATGGGCGTCCCTATCATGTACCTGCCGTGGCTGTCGTTCCCCCTGAGCAGCGAGCGCAAGAGCGGGTTCCTCTTTCCGAGCATCGGCAATACCTCGACCAGTGGCGTGCAGCTCGCGGTGCCCTACTACTGGAACATCGCGCCGAATGCCGACTTCACCTTCCAGCCGATCGTGTACAGCAAGCGCGGCGCGGATCTCGGGGGTGACCTGCGTTTCCTGACGCAGGATCAGCGCGGCGAGCTGCAGTGGAACTATCTGCCGGACGACACCGTCTTCCACGGCAGCCGCAGCCGCGTGCAGTTCAACGACGTGGCCCAGCTGCCCGACAACTTCCGCCTGACGCTCGATGCGCAGAACGCCAGCGACGATCTGTACTTCCAGGACTTCTCGCAGACCCCGGAAGGCACCAGCACGGCGTTCCTCGACCGCAGCGCGACCCTCTCCTACCGCGACGAGCACTGGACGTTGGACGGCCAGGCGCAGCAGTACCAGACGATCGACACCACGCTGCTGGCGGACGAGCGCCCGTACGCGCGCGTGCCGCGGCTCGCGGTGTCGAGCGACTACATGCTGTTCGGCATCCTCCACTACGGCTTCGAGTCGGAAATCGTCAACTTCGAGCACGCCCCGGCCGCTCCCGGGCTGCCGCCTCTGCCGACCGGCTGGCGCGAGGACCTGATGCCCGCGCTGTCGCTCGATCTGACCGGCCCGGGGTATTTCCTGCGGCCAGCGTTCGCCTGGCGCGCGACCCAGTACGAGCTCAGCGACACGCTCCCCGGGGCGCCGCGCTCGCCCTCGCGCACCCTGCCCAGCGGCAGCGTCGACACCGGACTCGTGTTCGAGCGCCAGACCGGCTCGCACGACCAGCGCACGCTCACGCTCGAGCCCCGCATCCTGTACCTCGACGTGCCGTACCGGAACCAGAACGACCTGCCGGTGTTCGACACGGCGCTGCCCGACCTGAACCCGGTGGAACTGTTCCGCACCAACCGCTACGTGGGGGCCGACCGGGTGAGCGATGCCGACCAGCTGAGCGCGGGGGTCACCAGCCGGCTGCTGGATGCGCAGGACGGCCGACAGTTCCTCGCGGCGACCTTCGGCCAGAGCTACTACTTCGAGACCCCGCGCGTGACGCTCCCGGGGGAAACCCCGATCACCGGCAAGCACTCGGACTTCGTAGCTCAGCTCGCCCTCACCGCCTACCAGGACTGGGGCGCCGATGCCGGCGTGCAGTGGGATCCGCAGAACCAGCGCAGCGAGCGTACCCAGGTGAACCTGCAGTACCGCCCGGAATCGGATGCGGTGATCAACCTCGGCTACCGCTACGAGCGCTTCGCGCTGGTGCCGGAGTTCGTGCAGGGGGTCGAGCTGCCCTGCAACCCACAGCTCGTCGAACCGGCGGGAACCGCCACGGGCTGCGACCCGCAGGGATTTGACCAGGTGGATTTCTCCGCCGCGTGGCCCATACGGCGCAACTGGCATGTGTTCACCCGCGAGGTGTACGACCTGCGCAATCACGAAGAACTGGAGCGCTTCGCCGGCTTCGAGTACCGTGCGTGCTGCTGGCGGCTGCGGCTGGGAGCCAGGCGTTACGTGAGCAGCTTCACCGGCTCCCGGGACACCGGGATCTGGCTGCAGCTGGAACTTGCAGGACTGGCCGGTGTCGGATCCGCGTCGGATACCTCGCTCACCGAGGAGATCCGCGGCTACACTCCCCCGGAAGCGAATACCCAGAGAATCAGGTAGGTAAGGCAATGCGGCGCATTCTGGCCCTGGTGACGATCCTTGGTGTATGCGGTCTCGCGCTCGCGCAGACCCGTGAGCTGGAGACCAAGGGGGTGCTGCTCGATCGCATCGCCGCGATCGTCAACGACGGGGTGGTGCTCAACAGCGACCTGGACGCGCAGATCCAGCAGGTGGCCGAGCGGCTGCAGGCGCAGCGGCTCGAGCTGCCGCCGCAGAACGTGCTGCGCCAGCAGGTGCTCGACCGCCTGGTGCTCCAGGAGATCCAGCTGCAGCGCGCCAATCACGACGGCGTCAAGGTGTCGGATGACACCCTGAACCTCGCGCTCCAGGACGTGGCCAAGCGCAACAACCTGACGCTCTCGCAGCTGCCCGAGGCGCTCGCCGCCCAGGGCATCGAGTACTCCTCCTACCGCGACGAGCTGCGCAAGGAGATCACGTTGCAGATGCTGCGTCAGCGTGACGTCCTCGAGCACATCAGCGTGACGTCCAAGGAGATCGACCAGTACCTGGACAAGCAGGAGAAGCAGCCCAAGAACAAGGAGTACAACGTCTCTCACATCCTGATCGCGGTCGGCCAGGAGGCGAGCCAGGCGCAGCTGGATGCGGCGACCCAACACGCCGACGAGGTGTACAAGAAGGCAAGCAGCGGCGAGGACTTCGCCAAGCTCGCGGTCGCGTATTCCAACAGCCAGACCGCGCTCGAGGGCGGCTCACTGGGCTGGCGCAAGGGCTCGGAGCTGCCGACCTTCCTCACCGACGTGGTCGAGAAGTTGAAGCCCGGCGAAGTGAGCCAGCCGCTGCGCACGCCGACCGGCTTTCACATCGTGCGGCTGAACGACGTGCGCGGCTCCGACCAGGAGAAGGCCGTGGAGGAGCAGATCCACGTGCGGCACATCCTCATGAAGACCACCGCGCTTGCCGACGATGCCACCGTGAAGCAGAAGCTCTCGCAGCTGCGTGAGCGCATCCTGAAGGGAGAGGACTTCGGTGGTCTCGCCCAGACCAACTCCGAGGACCCGGGCTCGGCCGCGCAGGGCGGAGACCTTGGATGGGCGGGACCGGGCACCTTCGCGCCCGATTTCGAGCAAGCCATCAGTTCACTCAAAGTGAACGAGATCAGCGAGCCGTTCAAGACCCAGTTCGGCTGGCACATCGTTCAGGTGCTCGGCCGCCGCACGTTCGACAACACCGACGAGGTCAAGCGGCGGCGCGCGATGGAAGCGATCCGCGCGAGCAAGGCCGACGAGGAGACGGAGCTGTGGCTGCGGCGCCTGCGTGACGAGGCGTATGTGGAATACAAGTCGTAGCGCGCCCGTGTGATTGCCCGGATCGCCCTGACCTCGGGTGAGCCGGCGGGCGTCGGCCCCGAGCTGTGCCTCGCGCTCGCGCAGCACCCGCTCGACTGCGAGCTGGTGTGCCTCGGCGACGCGGACCTGCTGCAGGAGCGCGCCCGCGCGGTGGGCCTCGAGGTGGCGCTGCGCCCGTACGCGGCGCATGCGCGGCGCGATGCCGCGCGCAGCCCGCACCAGGCCGGGACGCTGCTCCTCGAGCATGCGCCGCTGCGAGCGCCGAGCGTGCCCGGGCGGCTGGACCGCGCCAACTCGCCCTACGTGCTCGGACTCATCGACCGCGCGATCGACGGCGCCGGGGCGGGCGAGTTCGACGCCATCGTCACCGCGCCGGTGCACAAGGGCATCATCAACGATGCCGGGGTCGCCTTCAGCGGGCCACACCGAGTATCTCGCGCAGCGGACCCACACGGCGCGCGCCGGTCATGATGCTGACGGCGGGCACGGTGCGGGTCGCCCTCGCGACTACTCACCTGCCGCTCGCCGCCGTGAGCGCCGCCATCAGCACGCAGTTGCTGTGCCAGCGGCCGCCGTACTGGCCCACGCCTTGAGCGCCTGGTGGGGATTCACGAGCCGCGCATCGCCGTGTGCGGACTCAATCCGCACGCCGGCGAAGGCGGCCACCTGGGCGACGAGGAGATCAAGGTGATCGGGCCTGCCGTCGAGCAGATGCGCGCGACGGGATACGCGCCAGCGGCCCGTTGCCGGCGGACACCGTCTTCGTGCCGCAGGTTCTGCAGCGCTTCGATGCCGTGCTCGCGATGTATCACGACCAGGGATTGCCGGTCGTCAAGCACGCGGGGTTCGACCGGGCGGTCAACGTGACACTCGGGTTGCCGTTCGTACGCACCTCGGTCGACCACGGCACCGCGCTCGACCTCGCCGGCACCGGGCAAGCCAACAGTGGGAGCCTCACGGCGGCGCTGCAACTCGCCATCGAGCTGGCCGCGCGCCGGCGCTGATGGCGCGCGCGCTACCCTCCGGCCGGCCGCCGCGCCGCAAGCGTTTCG
Organism: uncultured Gammaproteobacteria bacterium; assembly: GCA_963713175.1. Lineage (GTDB taxonomy): Bacteria > Pseudomonadota > Gammaproteobacteria > Steroidobacterales > Steroidobacteraceae > 13-2-20CM-66-19. Next base: position 119,313 of record CAVQKW010000012.1, read on the forward strand.
GACAACATTTCCTCCACGACCCTGCGGCGATCTGGCGCATCGTGCAGGCGATCGCACCGCGAGCGGGCGAGCACCTCGTCGAGATCGGCCCGGGACGCGGCGCACTCACCCGGCAGCTGCTCGGGTTCGCGGACTGTACGCTCGATGCGATCGAGATCGACCGCGATCTGGCGGCCCAGCTCGCCGGCGCATTCGCCGGCCGCGCGGGAGGTGCACTGCACGTCGCCGACGCGCTCGACTTCGACTTCACACGCCTGTCGCTCGAGCGTGGCGGCCGGCTGCGCATCGTCGGCAACCTGCCCTACAACATCTCCACGCCGCTGCTGTTCAGGCTGCTGGGGCACGCCGCGGCGATCGTGGACGTGCACGTTATGTTGCAACGGGAAGTGGTCACGCGGCTCGCCGCGCAGCCAGGCGGCGCCGACTACGGCCGGCTCACGGTCATGCTCGCCCCGTGGATGAGCGTGGCGCGTCTCTTCGACCTCGGCCCCGGGGCCTTCCAGCCGCCTCCGCGGGTGTGGTCGGCGCTGGCGCGGTTCACGGTGCGCCCAACTGCGCTCTTCGAGGTCAGCGCGCGTTACGCCGAGGTGGTGGCGGCGGCCTTCTCGCACCGCCGCAAAACCTTGCGGAACGCGCTCGGCCGGCTGCTGTCAGCCGATGAGATCCTCGCGTGCGGCGTAGATCCCGGCACCCGTCCCGAGACCCTGACGGCGCAGCAGTTCAACACTCTTGCGCAGGCTCTCGACCGCGCGCGCATCTCCGGCTAGGCTGACTCGCCATGGCGGTTTACCGTCGCATCCTGCTGTTCGTGGACCTGACCGAGGACAGTCGTGTCCTGGGGCGCCGCGCCCAGGCACTCGCCGCTGCGCTCGGAGCCGAGATAGAGCTGCTGCACGTAGTGGAGTTCGTGCCGGTCGAGCCGATGGGCGAGACTCTCATGCCATCGGTGCAGATCGAAGCGGAGCTGCTCGAGCGCGCACGAGGACGCCTGGCCGGCCTCGCCGCCGAGCTGGGCCTTGCCGGGGCGCCCTGCCGGGTCGAGAGCGGCAATGTCAAATCAGAGATCGTGCGCGTGGCGCGCGAGCGGCACACCGACCTCATCATACTCGGCAGCCGCGAGCGTCACGGACTTTCGATCCTGGTGAATATGACCGAGGACACGGTGTTGCACGCGGCACCGTGTGACGTGCTCGCAATGCGCGTGGGGCGTAGTTGAGGGCTTGCTAGAATGGACGCCATGACGGTCCCGGGCCATAAGATCCGCGTCGACGTCGAGACCAGCTACCTCGACGAACAATCCGATCCCCGCGAGCGCCGTTTCGTCTTCTCCTACACCATCACGATCCGCAACGAGGGCCAGGTGCCGGCGCGCCTCCTGACACGCCACTGGGTCATCACCGATGCCAACGGCAAGGTGGAGGAAGTGCGCGGCGACGGTGTGGTGGGCGAGCAGCCGTACCTGAAGCCGGGGCAGGGATTTCGCTACTCGAGCGGCGCGGTGCTCGAAACCCCGGTAGGCGCGATGCAGGGCAGCTACCAGATGCTGGCCGACGACGGCGCGCACTTCGACGCACCCATCCAGCCCTTCCGGCTCGCGATGCCCGGGAATCCTTCAGTGACGCGCTATGCGATCGGGGACGTGCAAGGCTGTGACGAGGAACTGCGAGCTCTGCTCGAGCGGCTGAGGTTCTCGCCCGACCGCGACCGGCTGTGGTTCGTCGGCGACCTGGTGAATCGGGGGCCGCGGCTCGCTCGCAACATTGCGCCTGGTGCGCTCGCTCGGCGACAACGCCGTCGTGGTGCTCGGTAACCATGACCTGCACCTGCTCGCGGTCGCGCACGGCAGCCACCGCAAGCGCACGCTCCGACACGCTGGACGAGCTGCTGGACGCGCCCGATCGCGACGCGCTGCTCGAGTGGCTGATCACGCGGCCGCTCGCGCACCACGAGGCGGGCGACCTCATGGTGCACGCCGGGGTGGTGCCGCAGTGGACCGTGCCGCATCACCGTGCAGCTCGCCGCGCGAGGTCGAGTCTGCGCTGCGCCGCGAACCGCGGGCGCTGTTCGAGCAGATGTACGGCGATGAGCCCGACCGCTGGGATGCGGCGCTGACCGGCATCCCGCGGCTGCGCTTCGCGATCAACGTGCTCACCCGGCTGCGGGTATGCACGGCGGACGGGCGCGTGGATCTGGCGATGAAGGGCGAGCCGCCTGCAGCGCCCTCGCCGCTGCGTCCCTGGTTCGAGATCCCCGGCCGCGCCACCCGCGACGCTCGCATCATCTTCGGACACTGGTCGGCGCTCGGCCTGGTGCTCAAGCCCGGCGTGGTCGGCCTCGACACCGGCTGCGTGTGGGGCGGCGCGCTCACCGCGCTCGACCTGGATGCGGACGGCGATCCGGTCGCGGTGAAGTGCGGCGGCTATCAGCAGCCCGGGCCGGGCGTGTGAGGGCGCAGTTACTGGGCGGGCGGCGCCGCCGGGCCCCACGCGACGGCGATCTGCGGCGAGGCGGCCGTGTAGACGCCCGGCGTGAGCTCGAGGTCGATGGGCTGAGTTCCGTCTGCGGTGATCGGCAACAGCATGCGTTGCGCGGCACGCACTTCCAGCACGCCGAAGGAGCCGGGCATCACCCGCAGGGCGATACGCACCGGCCAGGTGGTCCCGGCGGCGGGCGCGAGCACGATATTTCCCGCGCCGCGTGCGCCGCTCAGATCTACCACCAGCGTGTTGCGCTTCCAGTACTGCGGGAAGGTCCCGGGCGTCCCCGTGATGGTGAGCTCGTGCACCGGCTGGGGCGGCGGCGCTGGCGAGCGGTGCCAGGACCAATGCGGCAGGTGGCTGCAGGCGCCGGCCAGTAGCAACACTGCCATCGTCGCGGCGCGTGCCGCGGTGCCCGGCCTCCGGTGCATAGGTGACTCTCCTCACTTCACCGCAGCGCGTACCATACGCGAAAGACACGGAGGACACATGCAGTCCCTGCACGCATTCAACTTCCGCCAGTGGATCGACGCCAACCGGCGCCTGCTCGTGCCGCCGGTGGGCAACAAGCGCGTGTTCCGCGACGGCGATTTCATCATCATGGTGGTGGGTGGTCCGAATGCGCGCAAGGACTACCACGTTGACCCCGGCGAGGAGTTCTTCTACCAGCTCGAGGGCGACATGGTGCTGAAGACCATGCAGGACGGCCGCGCGGTGGACGTGCCGATCCGCGCCGGCGAGATGCTGCTGCTGCCGCCCAACGTGCCGCACTCGCCGCAGCGGCCCGCCAACACCGTCGGCCTGGTGATCGAGCGGCGCGCGTCGCCCCGGCGAGCTCGACGGCTTCCAGTGGTACTGCGAGCGCTGCGGCAACCGCCTGTACGAGGAGTTCTTCCAGCTCACCGACATCGAGCAGCAGTTCCCGCCGGTGTTCGAGCGCTTCTTCGCCGATCGCGCGCGCCGCACCTGCACGCGCTGCGGCGCGCGTCCTGGAGCGCTCTTAGGTGAGCGTGCGCCTCGATGCGCGTATCTCACTCGGGGGGCGCGAGGTCGGCATCGACGTCTCCCAGCCGGTGAGCCTGGCACTGGAGCTGGATTTCCACGGCGCGCAGCCCCGGCATTTCGGCGCGCCGCTCGCCAACGCGCGGCACTTCGAGGTGCCCGGATTCCCGGGCGCAGTAGAGCGCGGCGCGAGCTGCAACTGCGAGCGGATCAGCCTCATTCCACACTGCAACGGCACTCACACCGAGTGCGTCGGGCACCTGACCCGCGAGCGCGCTCGACGCGCAGCCGCGTCACCCCGCTCGGGCTCGTTCCGGCGCTGCTGCTGTCGGTCACGCCGGAACCCGCCGGAGCCTCTCGCGAGGACAGCACGCCCGCCCCGCACAGCGGCGACCGGCTGATCACCCGGCGCGCTCTCGAGCAGGGCTGGAGCCGCTGGCCGGCGGACCTGCCGTTCGCGCCGCAGGCGCTCATCGTACGCACGCTCCCGAACGATGCCGGCAAGCGCACCCGCGATTACACGGACAGTGCGCCCGCCTTCCTGTCACGCGCAGGCGGCCGAGCTCGCTGGTGGAACGCGGTATCCAGCACCTGATCGTCGATCTGCCCTCGATCGATCGCGCACACGACGAGGGACACCTGACGGCACACCGCATCTTCTTCGGCCTGCCCGCCGGCTCGGTGCGGCTCGCCGACAGCACCCGGCCACGCGCCACGGTGACCGAGCTCGCGTTCGTACCCGATGAGGTCGCGACGGCGCCGCCTTCCTCGCCCTGCAGATGCCGGCACTCTCGCGGGGACGCCGTCCCGAGCCGCCCGCTCCTGTATCCGCTGCCTGTCATGAGCGCGACAGCGCCACGCTCGAGCAGGCGCGCGAGCGCGATCGCGACCGACCCCGCTGCGCTGGCTTTCGCGCAGCGCTTCGCGCTGCCGCTCGATGAGCGCGGCGCGCCGCTCGCGTATTTCTGCGGCCACTCCCTCGGCCTGCAGCCGCTCGCGGCGCGCGAGCGCGTGCTCGAGGAGCTCGACGATGGGCGCGGCTCGGCGGTCGGGCCACGAGCATGCGCGCCGTCCGTGGATCCCCTACCACGAGAACCTGACCGGCGGCCTCGCGGCGCTCGCCGGCGCCAACGCGGGCGAAGTGGTCGCGATGAACTCGCTGACCGTCAACCTGCACCTGATGCTGGCGAGCTTCTACCGGCCGCAGGGCAGCGCCGCCGCATCCTGATCGAGGCCGGCGCGTTCTCCTCCGACCGGCATGCGGTCGCGTCGCAGATCGCCTGGCACGGACTTGATCCGCGACGAGACCTCATCGAGCTCGCGCCGCACGCCGGCGAGGACCTGGTGCGACGAGGCGACGATCGAGGCATGCCTGGCGCGGCACAGCGAGGAGATCGCGCTGGTGCTGTGGCCCGGCGTGCAGTTCCGCACCGGCCAGGCGTTCGATCTGGCGCGCATCGCGCGCGCCGCGCATCGCCGGGTGCGATCGCCGGATTCGACCTGGCGCACTCCATCGGCAATATGCCGCTCGCGCTGCACGACGCCGACGGCCGACTTCGCCGTGTGGTGCAGCTACAAGTATCTGAACGGCGGTCCCGGGGCGATCGGCGGCTGCTTCGTGCACGAGCGGCACGCGAGCGCGCAGCGCGCACCCGTCACAGCGGCGCGTTGCCCGGCGCGCGGCTCGCGGGCTGGTGGGGACACGAGGCGCCGACGCGCTTTCGCATGGAGCCAGAGTTCCTGGCCGGCGCTCGGGGCGGATGCCTGGCAGGTCAGCAACCCGCCGATCCTCTCCGCCGCACCGCTCGTCGCCTCGCTCTCGATCTTCGCCGAGGCCGGCATCGAGCGGCTGCGCGCCAAGTCGCTGGCCCTGACGGGCTTCATGGAGTGGCTGCTGCGGCCGCTCGCGCCGCAAGTGAGCATCATCACGCCGCGCGAGCCCGCCGCGCGCGGCTGTCAGCTGTCGCTGCGCATCGACGGCGGCGCGCAGCGCGGGCGCCGTGTGTTCGATGACCTGCGCCTGGCGCGGGGTGGTGTGCGACTGGCGCGCGCCGGACATCATCCGCGCAGCTCCCGTGCCGCTCTACAACCAGTTCGCGGAAGTCTGCGCGCTTCGTGCAGCAGCTCGCACAGGCCCTCGCCGAGCCCGCGTGAAACCCGCCGCCGCTACACCCGTGAACATCGTCGGCGCGGGCCTGGCAGGCGCGCTGCTCGCCGTGCTGCTGGCGCGGCGCGGCTTCGCCGTGACCCTGTACGAGCGCCGGCCGGACCCGCGGCAGGCCCAGCCGGAGCGCGGACGCTCCATCAATCTCGCCCTCGCCGCGCGCGGCATCGGCGCGCTCGAGCGCGCCGGGGTGATGGAGCGCGTGCGGCCGCTGCTCATCGCGATGCGCGGCCGCATGGTGCACGAGCACTCCGGGACGTGCGCGCTGCAGCCCTACGGGCAACGCGAGCACGAGGTCATCTACTCGGTCGGGCGCGCGGATCTGAACCGCCTGCTGATCGAAGAGGCGGCGCGGCATGCGAGCGTAAGGGTGCGCTTCAACCAGCAGTGCCTCGGTGCGGACCTGCAGCACGACCGCCTGCACTTTCGTGATCATGCGAGCGGCGGGGTGCACGAGAGCGCGCTCACTCCCACGATCGCCACCGACGGCGCCGGCTCGACGCTGCGCGCGAGCCTTGCCGGCGCCGGCCTCGTGAGCGCGCGCGAGGAATGGCTCGACCACGACTACAAGGAGCTGACCATTCCGGCGAGCGCGGGCGCTACGCTCGAGCGCCACGCGCTGCACATCTGGCCGCGCGGCGGGTTCATGCTGATCGCACTCCCCAACGCCGACGCCAGCTTCACCGCGACGCTGTTCCTCGCTCGCAGCGGACAGCGCAGCTTCGCCGCGCTCGACACGGCGGCGGCGGTTGGGGAATTCTTCGGCCGCGAGTTTCCGGATGTCATCCCACTGCTGCCCGATCTCACGGCGCAGTTTGCCGCGCACCCCCAGGGCCGGCTCGGCACGGTGCACGCCACGCCGTGGCAGGCCGGCGGTCGCGTCCTGCTGCTGGGCGATGCCGCACATGCCATCGTGCCCTTTCACGGACAGGGCATGAACGCCGCCTTCGAGGACTGCGCCGCCCTGGATGCGCTGCTGGAGAGCCAACCGGACTGGCAGCGCGTATTCGCCGAATTCGAGCGCGAGCGGCGCCCGAACGCCGAGGCGATCGCGCAGATGGCGCTCGAGAACTACGTCGAGATGCGCGACGCGGTGCTCGATGCGGGCTTCGTGCGGCGCAAGCGCCTCGCCATGGCGCTGGAGCGCCTCTTTCCCGATCGCTTCATTCCGCGCTATTCCATGGTGATGTTTCACCCGCAAATCCCCTACGCGGAAGCGCTGCGGCGCGGGGCGGTACAGGCGCAGCTGCTGGAGGAGCTCATCGCGGCGCACCCTGGCGCGCAACCGGGTGATGGGGAGTTCGATGCGCAGCTCGCCGCACGGCTCGTCGGCGCGCGACTGGCGCCGATCCGTTAGTTAGTGCGGCCGGGGCGTGGCCGGCGCGTTGCGCCGCTGCAGGGTCACGAAGGTGAGCGGATAAGCATGGCGCTCATCAGCCGGGTGCGGGCGGCACTCGACGTCCTCCCACTGCGTGGCATCGAACGCCGGAAAGTAGGTGTCGCCCGGGACGTCGGCGAGCACGTGGGTGAGATAGATGCGGCGCGCAAAGGGGAGCAGCAGGCGGTAGACCTCCGCGCCGCCGATAGCCACTACCTCATCGCAGGTGCGCGTCTGCAGCAGCGCCTCGTCCACCGAATGGACGCTGATCACGCCGTTGGCGAACCAGGCACGGTCGCGTGTCAGGACCAGGTTGGCGCGCCCGGGGAGCGGGCGGCCGATGGATTCGAAGGTCTTGCGCCCCATCAGCACGGGCTTGCCGAGGGTGAATTCGCGGAAGCGCTTGAGGTCCTCGGGCAGCCGCCATGGCAGGCCGTTACCGCGCCCGATTACGCCGTTCTGCGCCATCGCCACGATGAGGGAGATCAACGGCTGCGTGGCGCTCATGTGACGGCATTATTGCAAGCCGTCGCTCAGATCTCCACCGCCGTGTTGAGGATGACGACGTCGCGGAACGGCATGCGGAAGAACTCCGCCGCCTGCGTGCTGTATTGCTGCATACGGGCGAACAGCCGCCGCTGCAGTCCGCGCAGGCCCGGCAGCGGCCGCGCCCGCACCACGTGCCGGCCGACATAGAACGAGCTGTCCTCGGTGAACACGCGCAGCCCGCGCGTACGGCATGCCTTGAGCGCCTCGGCCACGTCCGGGGTCTCCATGAACCCGAAGCGCGCAGTGATGTAGTACACGCCGGGCACCGGCTCCTCGAGGTGCAGCCGTCCGGCAGGATCCTGGCGCGGCGTGTCGCCGATCTCGACGTTGAGGATGATGACGCGCTGGTGCACCACGCAGTTGTGCTCGATGTTGCGGATGAGCGCCGAGGGCACGAGGCTCGCGTTGCTGGCGAGGAACACGCCCGTGCCGGGCACGCGGTGCACCCCGGCGATCAGCTTCGGCAGCTCGCTGCGCGGCACGGCGAGCTTGGCGAGCGCCCGGCGCAGCTCGAGCCGCCCGCTGCGCCAGGTCGTGAAGACGATGCACAGCAACCCGCCCAGCGTGAGCGGGATCCAGCCGCCGTTCGGCACCTTGGTCATGTTGCCGACGACGAACGCGCTGTCGGTGACGAGAATCACCCCGAAGACGCTCGCGACCTGCCAGGTCGGCCAGCTCCACTGCGTGGCGGCGACGAACGCGCCCAGGATCGTGGTCACGAACATGGTGCCGACCACGGCGGCGCCATAAGCCCCGCCCAAGGCATCCGAGGAACCGAAGCCCACCACGAACAGGATGACCGCCGGGAACACCAGCCAGTTGACGATCGGCACGTAGATCTGACCCTGCTCGAGGGCCGAGGTCTGCAGCACGCGCAGGCGCGGCAGGAGGTCCAGGTGCACCGCCTGGCGCGCCATGGAGAACGCACCCGAGATGGTCGCCTGGGATGCAATCACGGTGGCCGCGGTCGCCAGCGCCACCAGCCACGGCAGCACCGACGCGGGCACCAGGTGGTATAGCGGGTGGTCGACGGGTTTGCCGAGCTCGAGCAGCATCGCCCCCTGCCCGAAGTAGTTGATGACCAGCGCCGGCGCCACCAGCGCGAACCACGCGATGCGCACCGGCCGCTTGCCGAAGTGACCCATGTCGGCATACAGCGCCTCCCCACCGGTGATAGCGAGGAACACCGCGCCGATGATCGCGAGGGAGACCGGCGGACGGTGTACGAGCAGCGTGATGCCGTACAGCGGATTCAAGGCGACGAGCACCCGCGGATTGTGCAGCAGCGGGATCGCGCCGATCACCGCGGCCACGAGGAACCACACCACCATGATCGGGCCGAAGAGCCTCGCCACCCTGGCGGTGCCGCGGTGCTGATAGGCGAACAGCACGGCGATGACCGCGATCGTGACGGGAATCACCCAGCGCTTGAAGCCGGGGTCGAGCACCTCGAGCCCCTCCACCGCGGAGAGCACCGAGATCGCCGGCGTGATCAGCGCATCGCAGAAGAAGAACGCGGTACCGGCCAGCGCGAGTCCCACGGCTACCTTGGCCCAGGTGCTGCCGGTGATCAGCCGCCGCTGTGCGAGCGCGAACAGCGCCAGAATCCCGCCCTCCCCCTCATTGTCCGCCCGCATGATGATGGTCAGGTACTTGAGCGTGACGGAGATCGTCAGGCTCCAGAAGATCAGCGACAGCACGCCGAGCACCGCCTCGGCGTTGAAGCTGCCGGCCGCATCCAGCGCCGCCTCCATGGTGTACAGCGGGCTCGTGCCGATATCGCCGTACACGATCCCGGTACACGCCACCACGGCGCCGAGGCGCACACGCCGCTCGTTGCTGCTCATGGCCGCCGCCCGCGGCCGCAAGCCGGGCGCGGCCGCGGCGGGCGCGCCGGCCACAGCATGGTGCCGCGACATGCCGCGGCTGCGCAGCGACAGGCGAAGATCGCGTCGATGAACACCCGCGCGTGCTCGATCACCCGGGTCCCCGCCGCGGCGGGCGGCGTACTCATACCGCCACCGGCGCCTTGATGGCCGCGTGGTGGCGGTAGTCCACGAACTGGAAGTCCTCGTAGCAGTACTCGAACAAGCTCGGCGGCCGCCGCCGCATCACGAGCCGCGGCGGTTCGAACGGTGTGCGGGCGAGCTGCTGGTCCGCCTGCTCGAGATGGTTCAGGTACAGGTGACAGTCGCCGCCTGTCCATATGAGCTCGCCGGGCGCGAGATCGCACTGCTGCGCGAACATATGCGTGAGCAGGGCATAGCTGGCGAGATTGAACGGCACTCCGAGGAACATGTCGGCGCTGCGCTGGTACACCTGACACGAGAGTCGCCCCGCCGCCACCTGCAGCTGAAAGAACGCGTGGCAGGGCAGCAACCGCATGCTGCCCAGCTCGCCAACGTTCCAGGCGCTCACCAGGTTGCGGCGCGAGTCGGGATCACTCTTCAGTCGCTCGAGCGCCTGCGTGATCTGGTCGATCGCGCGCCCGTCGGCCGCGCGCCAGGCACGCCATTGCCTGCCGTACACCGGCCCGAGCTCCCCGTGCGCGTCGGCCCACTCGTCCCAGATGGTCACGCCATGCTCGTGCAGCCAGGCGATGTTGGTGTCGCCGCGCAGGAACCACAGCAGCTCAAAAATCACCGCCGGCAGGTGGATCTTCTTGGTGGTGACGAGCGGGAAGCCCTGCGCGAGATCAAAGCGCAGCTGATGGCCGAAGAGCGCCAGCGTCCCCGTGCCGGTACGGTCACCCTTGCGCACCCCGGCGGTGCGGATCCGCCGCATCAGCTCCAGGTACTGCTTCATGCAGCGGCGTAGTTTCCCGACGGCGTGCGCCGGGTGTAGGCCCAGACGAGGAGCGCTGCGCCGACGAGGATCATCGGCACCGACAGGACCTGTCCCTCGGTGAGCCAGCCACCGGCGAGGTAGCCAATTTGCTCGTCGGGCACCCGCACGAGCTCGATGAGCGAGCGCGCCGCACCGTACACCACCAGGAACAGGCCCGAGGGTGCGAATCGCGGTCGCGGGCGCGACGTGAACCACCACAGCAGCGTAAACAGCAGCAGGCCCTCGAGCGCCGCCTCGTAGAGCTGCGAGGGGTGGCGTACCTGGCCGTTCACCAGAAAGCCCCACGGCACGGTCGTGACCTTGCCCCACAGCTCGCCGTTGATGAAGTTGCCGATACGGCCGAAGAACAGCCCGAGCGCTGGCAGCGGCGCGGTGAAGTCGTACACGTCGCCCACGCTGCGCCCGCGCAGCCGCGCGAACCACGTCATCGCCAATACCACGCCCAGCAGGCCGCCGTGGAAGGACATGCCGCCCTCCCAGATCTTGACCGGGTACCAGAGGTCAACCGCCCAGAACTTCAGCCCGTAGAACAGCACGTAGCCGATGCGCCCGCCGAGGATCACGCCCAGCATGCAGAAGAAGATCAGGTCGTCGACGTCGTTGGCGTTCCAGGTCGAGCCGGGACGGCGCGCGCGACGCCGTGCGAGCCACCAGGCGCAGGCGAAGCCCAGGAGGTACATGATCCCGTACCAGTGCACCCTGATCGGGCCGATCTGGAACGCGATCGGGTTGAAGCCGGGGAACTTGAGCATGAGGTTCGCGTTAGTTTAGCCGACCTCGCGCGTCGACGCGGCAGAAGAACGCCTTCAGATAGCGGGTCTCGGGAATCGCCGGATGCACCGGGTGATCGGGTGACTGACCACCCGCCTCGAGGATCTGCACGAAGCGCCCGCTGTGACGCGCGGCGCTCTGGATGGCGTTGACCAGTTCGTCCGCCGCCAGGTGATAGGAGCACGAGCACGAGACCAGGAGGCCCTCCTCGCCGAGCACGCCGAGCGCCAGCTGATTCAGCTTGCGGTACGCGGCCTGTCCCTGGGGAATGTCCTTCTTGCGCTTGATGAAGGCGGGCGGATCGAGAATCACGACGTCGAAGCGCTCACCGCGCTCGCCCAGCTTGCCGCAGCGCGTCGAAGGCGTCGGCGCGCAGCGGCTCGATGCTGACTGCGTTGCGCGCGGCGTTCGCCTGGGCGAAATCGAGCGCCGCCTGCGAGGAATCGACGCAGCAGGCGCTGCCGGCGCCGTGGCGCAACGCGCTCACCGCCCAGGCACCCACGTAGCAGCACACGTCCAGCACCCGTGCCCCGGGCGCGACGTAGCGTGACAGGCGCGCGCGGTTCGCGCTCTGGTCGTAATACCAGCCGGTCTTCTGGCCGCGGGCGAGCGGCGCCAGGTAGCTCGCGCCGTCCTCGATCACCGCGATCTCATCCGGCACCTCGCCGAAGGCGAGCTGCGCGTGCCTGCGGCAGCTGCTCGAGATCGCGCGCCGCACCATCGTTCTTCCAATAGCAGCCCCGCCGGGCCGACCACGTCACGCACGGCCTGCCGCGACCTCCTCCTTGAGCGCCTCCATGCCGGCGGTGGCAATCTGGCCGACGATCACTTCGCCGTAACGATCCAGCACCAGCCCCGGCAGCCCATCCGACTCGCCGAATACCCAGCGGTAGTAGGAGCGCCGGCGTTCAGGCGCCGGCGCAGCGCGAGCGCCGCGGCGAGCCGCCGCTCGATCAGCGCGCGGTCCACCGGCTGCGCCGCATCGCGCGACAGGATGCGCGCGCAGATCAGCGCGTGCGGATTCACGTAGGCATGGCCCATGAAGGCGCCGCGGTGCGAACGCAGCTCGGCGAGCGCGCCGGGGGTGAACGCGCGTGAGCGGCGTGCGCTCGGTGTCGATCTCGTTGCTGAACACCCACGGGTGGCCCGCGGCGAGGCGCCGCTCCTCGCCGCGCTCTGAGCGTCAGCACGCGCGCGCGAAGCTGTCGGTGAGATCCGGGCACGCCCGCAAGTATACAATCGAGCTTTTACGGCGAGGTGGAACGTGGCGCCAATGCGCGGCGTGGCGATGCTCATCCTGCTGCTGTCGTGCGCCGCCGCGGCGCAGGGCCGCGCGCCGGGCGCGCCGCGGACCGCTGCCGCCGCTGCTGCAGCCGTCTCAAGTGGCGCTCGATCGGGCCGTTTCGCGGCGGGCGCGTGCTCGCCGTGAGCGGCGTGCCGGGCGAGCCGGAGCACTTCTATTTCGGCGCGGTGAACGGCGGCGTATGGGAGACGCGCGACGCCGGGCGCACCTGGTCGCCGATCTTCGATCGGCTACCGGTCGGCTCGATCGGCGCGCTGGCGGTGGCGCCGTCCGATCCCAAGCGTTGTCTACGTCGGCACCGGCGAGGCCGACATGCGCTCGGACATCGCGCAGGGCGACCGGCATGTACCGCATCGCGCGATGCCGGGCACACCTGGCAGGCCATCGGGCTCGCCGACTCCCAGCAGATCGGCCGCATCCTGGTCGATCCGGGCAATCCCGACGTCGTGTTCGTCGCGGCGCTCGGGCACCCGTACGGCGCCAACGAGAGCGCGGCGTGTTCCGCTCGACGGACGGCGGCCGGAGCTGGCAGCGCACGCTCTACAAGGATGCCGACACCGGCGCCATCGACCTGGCCTTCGAGCCCGGGCAACCCGGCATGGTGTACGCGGCGCTGTGGCAGACGCGCCGGCCGCCGTGGAACGTGTATCCGCCCTCGAACGGCCCCGGCGGCGGGCTGTACAAGTCCCAGCGACGGCGGGCAGACCTGGACGCGAGCTCACGGCCACGGCCTGCCCGCGCAGGCCGGGGCGCATCGGCCTCGGCGTCTCCGCCGCGCAGCCGCAGCGCGTGTACGCGCTCGTCGATGCGCGCCGAGCGGCGGCCTGTACCGCTCCGACGACGCCGGCGCGCACTGGACGCGGGTGAGCCACGACTGCGCGCATCTGGAAGCGCGGCTGGTACTTCGGCGGCATCACCGTCGACCCGACGAACGCGGACGTCGTCTACGTGTGCAACACCGCCGTGTATCGCTCGAGCGACGGCGGGCAGAACTTCGTGCCGGTGAAGGGCGCGCCCGGCGGCGACGACTACCACCAGCTGTGGATCGATCCGCACGATCCGCAGCGGCGGATCCTCGGCGTCGACCAGGGCGCGGTCGTGACGCTCGACGGCGGCGCGACCTGGAGCTCCTGGTTCAACCAGCCCACCGGCCAGTTCTACCACGTCGATCACCGACAACCGCTTCCCCTACTGGGTGTACGGCGCGCAGCAGGACTCCGGCGCGGCCGGCGTGCCGAGCCGCACCGACAACATCGACGGCATCAACATCACCAGTTCCGCGAGATCACCGCCGGCGGCGAGAGCGACAACATCGCGCCCGACCCGGACGATCCGCAACTCATCTTCGGCGGGCGCGTGGACAAGCTCGACCTGCACACCGGGCAGACGCGCAGCGTCGATCCGACGCTGGCGTACCCGGGACTGTACCGCGGCACCTGGACGCTGCCGCTGGTGTTCCGCACGCGCGAGCCGTCACGCGCTGTACTTCGGCAACCAGCGCATATTCCGCACCAACGACGGCGGCCGGCACTGGGACGCGATCAGTCCCGGACCTGACGCCGCGAGAGACCCGGGTACGCCCGCCAATCTCGATGCCGCCGACCGCGGCGGACCACGACGGTGTCGGGCCGCGCCGCGGCGTGGTGTATGCGATCGGCCCCTCGCCGCTCGACGCCGCGACTCATCTGGGCCGGCACCGACGACGGGCTGGTCTGGCGCACCCGCGACGGCGGCGCTGCACTGGAAGAACGTCACGCCCGCCGCGCTGTCGCGCCTGGTCGAAGGTCGGAGTCATCGAGCCCTCGCACTTCGACGCCGACAGCGCCTACCTCGCCGTCGACCGGCACCGGCTCGACGACTCCGCGGCCCTACATCTATCGCACCCACGACGGCGGCGCGAGCTGGACGCTGATCGCCGACGGCATCGCCGACGGCGGGCAGCTCATTCGGTCAACGTGGTGCGCGAGGACCCGGTGCGCCGCGGCCTGCTCTACTGCCGGCACCGAGCGCGGCGTGTACGTTTCGCTCGACGACGGCGGCGCACTGGCAGCCGCTGCAGCAGAACCTGCCGCTCACCTCGGTGCGCGACCTGCGAGGTGCACGGCGACGACCTCGTGATCGCCACCCACGGCCGCGGCTTCTGGATCATGGACGACATCGCGCCGCTGCGAGCGCTGGCGCAGAACCGCGGACGAGCGGCACGCGGCTGTTTGCGCCGGCGACCGGCGTACCGGGTGCGACCGACGGGCTTCACCGGCTCGCCGATGCCCAAGGACGAGCCGATGGGGGCCAACCCGCCCGCCGGTGCCTACATCGACTACGCGCTCGATGCCGCCACGAGCGGTCCCGTGACGCTCACCATCACCGACGCGCGCGGTGATGTGGTGCGCACGTTCAGCAGCGACGATCCGCGTCCGCCACCGGATCTCGCCAGGATCGACATAACGCCCGACTGGGTGGTCCCGCCCAGCCCGCCCGCGACCGGCGCCGGAGCGCATCGTTTCGTGTGGAACCTGCACTACGCGCCGCAGTCCGCACTCGCGGCAGAGGATGCGGAGGAAGGTGAGAGCGGCGTCTGGGCGCCGCCCGGCCGCTACTGGGTCGAGCTGCGGACGGGCGGCAAGCTCTACCGCGAGCCGCTGACAGTGGCGCCCGATCCGCGCGTGCGGCTTGTCCCGGCCGCCTACCTGCACGAATTCGCGCTGGCGCGCAACATCGAGCGCGAGCGCGTCGGGGTCGGCCGGGCACTGGCCGAAGCGGGCCGCGTCCACTCCGCCATCGCGAAGCAGCGCGCGAGCGCAGGCAGCGGGGCCGCGTCGGCCGCCGCGCTCTCTGGCGCCGACCACGAGGTACTGTCGATCAGCGACATCGCGGACGAGAAGCCGACACCGGACTCTCTCGGCCGGGCGCCGGCGCAGGTGGGCGGCCTGCGCAACGTCGCCGCAGCGCTCAAGGCCCTTGGCGCGGCGGTCGACGGGGCCGACGCGGAGCCCTCCCCCGACGCGGTGCGCGGTTACACGCGGCAGCGTGCGCTCGCCGATGCGGCGCTCGGGAGGTGGTCGCGGTTCAAGACGGACAGCCTCCCGCGGCTCAACGCGCAGCTGCAGGCCGACGGCGCCGCTCCCATCGCACCATGAAGTACACCAACCACCTCGTCAGCGAGACCAGCCCCTACCTGCGGCAGCACGCGCACAATCCGGTGCAGTGGTACGCGTGGGGGAGCGAGGCGCTCGAGCGGGCGCGGCGCGAAGGGCGCCCGATTCACCTGAGCATCGGCTACGCGGCCTGCCACTGGTGCCACGTCATGGCCCACGAAAGCTTCGAGGATGAGGCTACAGCGCGGCTGCTCAACGAGAACTTCGTCAACATCAAGGTCGATCGCGAGGAGCGCCCCGACATCGACCGGATCTATCAGGTTGCGCACCAGATGTTGTCGCAGCGCGGCGGCGGCTGGCCGCTCACCATGTTCCTGGCGCACGAGGATCAGCGCCCGTTCTTCGGCGGCACTTACTTTCCGAAGGACGCACGCTACGGTTTACCGGCATTCGTGGACCTGCTGAACCGCGTGGTGAAGTTCTATCGCGAGCACGCCGCGGAGCTGCGCGCGCAGAACGACGCGCTGATGGCGGCGTTCGGCGAGCTCAACTCGCCGCCGGCGCCGCCGGGCACCGAGCTCAGCGACGCGCCGATCAGGAGCTGCCGCGCGCAGCTCGCGCGCAGCTTCGATCGCGCGCTACGGCGGCTTCGGTGGCGCCCCCAAGTTCCCGCACCCGAAGTCCCTCGAGCAGCTGCTGCGCGACTGGCGCGCGAGCGCCCCGGCGCGGAGCCGGACCTTCCGGCGCTGCACATGGCGAGCCTGACGCTGCGGCGCATGGGTGAGGGAGGCATCTTCGACCAGCTCGGCGGTGGCTTCTCCCGCTATTCGGTCGACGAGCAGTGGACGATCCCGCACTTCGAGAAGATGTTGTACGACAACGCCGCACTGCTCGCGGTTTACGCGAATCCCGCACTGATCAGCGCCGACGTGTTCTACGCGCAGGTGGCGCTCGAGACCGCCGCCTGGGCGCTGCGTGAGATGCAGTCCCCGGATGGTGGCTTCTACTCGAGCCTCGATGCCGACTCGGAAGGCCACGAAGGGCGCTTCTACGTGTGGGATCGCGAGGACGTACGGCGCGCGCTCAGCCCCGAGGAGCTGGCGGTGTTCGCGCGGCGCTTCGGCCTGGACAAGCCGCCCAACTTCGAGGCGGGACGCTGGCATCTGTACGTAGCGGCATCGCTCGATGAGATCGCGACCGATCTGAAGCGCTCGCCGCAGGAGGTGGCGGCATTGCTCAACAGTGCGCGCGAGCGGCTGTTCGAGCTGCGCTCGCGGCGCGTGCGGCCGGGGCGTGACGAGAAGATCCTGACGTCGTGGAACGCCTTGATGATCCGCGGGCTCGCCATCGCGGCGCGCACCCTGACGCGCCCCGACCTGGCAGACGCCGCGGGACGTACCCTCGACTTCATCCGCCAGGTGATGTGGCGCGACGGCCGGTTGCTCGCAACCTGCAAGGACGGGCGCGCGCACCTCAACGCATACCTTGACGACTACGTGTATCTCGCCGACGCCGTGCTCGAGCTGCAGCAGGTACGCTTCCGTGCCGACGAGCTTCAGTTCGGCTGCCAGCTCCTGGACGTGGTGCTGGCGCACTTCGCGGACCAATCGGCCGGGGGCTTCTTCTTCACCTCCGACGACCACGAGAAGCTGATCCACCGCACCAAGATCTTCAGCGACGATGCGACCGCGTCCGGCAACGGAATCGCGGCGCTGGTGCTGCAGCGCTTCGGGCACCTGCTGGGAGAGCCGCGTTATCTCGCGGCGGCGGAGCGCACGCTGCGCGCCGCGTGGCTGGCGCTGGAGAAGTATCCTCAGTCGCACGTCAGCCTGGTCATTGCACTGGATGAGCTGCTGCATCCGCCCGAAGTCGTGATCGTGCGCGGTGAACCGGCGGCGATCGAACCGTGGAGCCACGCGCTGTCGCGCGAGTTCGCGCCGCGGCGGCTGGTGCTGGCGATCCCGGCGGACGCACCCAACCTGCCGGCGGCGCTCGCGGACAAGGCCGCGCGCGGCCCAGCGGTCGCTTACCTGTGCCGCGGCAGCACCTGTACGGAGCCGGTCGCCGCCCTCGATGCGCTCCTCGAGATGCTTCGGGCGCAGCCGCCCGGCTGACTGTTCAGCGGCCCTCGGGGCGCTCGAACGCCCCGAGCAGCGCCCAATCCTGGGGCAGTGACCGGCGGGAGTCGCGACGGCTGGCCGACAATGTGCGCCTCAGCCAGATTTCGACGGCGAACAGCGTGTCGGGCTCGAGCCGGCAGATGCGCACGCGGCCAACCTTCTGCGTACTCACCAGCTTGCAGCGCTCGAGGACCTGCACATGCTGAATGACCGCGGTGAGCGACATGGGAAAGACTTCCGCGAGCTCGGACAGCGACACATCGCTGTCCGCGAGGCGCTCCATCATCCACCGCCGGTTGGTGCTGGCGAGCGCGCGAAGTGCCCGGTCGAGCTGGTGATCGAACATGACGCCAGCTAAAGCCTGAAGCGCGTAAGGGTCAATCCCGCATTACAAGGCTTCAACGCCCCTTGGTGAAGCATTCACTTCACTATCGACGTTGAGGGCCCGTAGAGGGCCTCTATGCGCCCCCAAAAGCAACACCGAAGCGCTCGCTTCAGCGTTGCACGGAGAACCTGCTCGCGCGCGGGTCGCGGCCCGCGGCTAGTTCACGTGGACGGATGGCTTGAACGTGAGCTCCGGGATCATGGCGGCGAACACGTCTTGTATTCGACCATGATCGTCCCCGTTTCTTTAAGACAACAGCTCGACGTTTCCGCCGATCGCGGCGGTGTTGACCGTGAGCGTACGCTCGGTCGCAAACCGCGGCAGGTAGTGCGGGCCACCGGCCTTGGGTCCCGTTCCCGACAGACCCTGGCCCCCGAAGGGCTGCACCCCCACGACCGCGCCGATCATGTTGCGGTTTACGTAGGTGTTGCCGACGGGCAGTGAGCGGTAAACGTACTGCGCCACGCTCTCGAGCCGGCTGTGCACCCCGAGGGTGAGTCCGAAGCCGGTGCTGCGGATGGCCGCCAGCACCTGCGGCAGCTGCTCACTGCGATAGCGCGCCACGTGCAGTATCGGACCGAACTCCTCGCTCCTGACCTGGTCGAGCGAGCGCAGCTCGAACATCTGCGGCGGAAAGAAGTGCCCGGCCGGCAGCGTCGGATCCAGCTCGCAGGCGTACAGCAGCTTCGCCTCGGTGCGCATGCGCTGCGCGTACCGCGCGAGGCGTGCGCGCGCGGCCTCCGAGATGACCGGCCCCACGTCCGTCGACAGCTCCCCGGGCGCGCCGATCCTGAGGCACTGCATGGCGCCGATCAGCATGGCGATCACCCGCTCGGCGATCTCCTCCTGCAGATACAGCACACGCAGCGCCGAGCAGCGCTGGCCCGCGCTGGTGAACGCCGAGCTGACGACGTCGTCCACCACCTGCTCGGCGAGCGCCGTGGCATCGACCACCATGGCGTTGACGCCGCCGGTCTCGGCGATCAGCGGCACGATCGCACCGTCGCGACTGGCGAGCGTGCGGTTGATCGTGGTCGCGGTGGCCGTGGACCCGGTGAAGGCGACCCCCGCGAGCGCCGGGTGGGTGAGCGCTACCTGCGAGAAGGGCGGACCGTCGGCGGGCGTGAGCTGCAGCACCGCCGGCGGCACACCGGCTTCGTGCAGCACGCGTGTCATCGCGTGGGCGACGAGCGGCGTCGCCGGCGCGGGCTTCGCGACCACCGAGTTGCCCGCCACGAGCGCCGCGGTGATTTGCCCGGTGAAGATCGCCAGCGGGAAATTCCACGGGCTGATGCACACGAACACGCCCCGGCCGTGCAGTTCGAGCGTGTTGCGCTCGCCGGTAGGCCCGCGCAGCTCTGCCGGAGCGCCGAACAGCTCGCAGGCGCGCGCCGCGTAGTAGCGGCAGAAGTCCACCGCCTCGCGCACCTCGGCCACCGCGTCCGGCAAGGTCCTGCCGGCCTCGCGCACCAGCAGGCTCAGGAACTGCCCGCGCCGCTCCTGGAGAAGATCTGCGGCGCGCGTCAGGCAGGCGGCCCGCTCCGAGGCCGGCGTCGCATCCCACGCCGGCTGCGCCCGCGCCGCCTCCGTCATGGCCGCACTGATCTCGGCGGCCGTCGCATCGCGCGTGAAGCCGACGGTCTCGGCCGGGTTGGCGGGCGACGTGACCGCCACGCCGGGATCGGCGACCAGTCGACCGCTGAGGATGGGCCCGCCGCGATAACTCTCGGCGGCGTGGGCGCGCAGTGATGCTTCCAGGAGCGCGAGCGCGGCCGGGTCGCCGAAGTCCTCGCCCGCGGAGTTGGCGCGCTCCGCGCCGTACAGCATGGCGGGCTCGCGCAGGGGAGAAGCCGGCGCGGAGCCGGCAGCGCTGCGCGAGGAGTTCAGGGAGGAAATGGGATCGCGCACGACTTGCTCCACGGGAATCTGTGGGTTCATGAACTGATGGACGAACGAGCTGTTGGCCCCGTTCTCGAGCAGCCGGCGCACCAGGTACGGCAGCAGGTCCTCGTGCGTGCCCACCGGCGCGTACACCCGCACCGGGGGCAGCGTCGCTACCTCGGCGCGCGCTGCCGCGTATAGCGCCTCGCCCATGCCGTGCAGGCGCTGGTACTCGAAGCGCGCCCCCGCGGGAGCCAGCGCCAGCATGGCGGCCACCGTGTAGGCGTTATGGGTAGCGAACTGCGGATAGATGACTTCGCCCGCGGCGAACAACACGCGGGCGCACTCGAGGTAGCTGGCATCGGTGGCGGCCTTGGAGGTATACACCGGGAAGCTGGCGAGCCCGCGCTCCTGAGCGCGCTTGATCTCGCTGTCCCAGTAGGCGCCCTTGACGAGGCGCACGGTCATGCGCCGTCCGCTGTCGCGAGCCAGCCCCCCGACCCACTCGAGCACCAGCGGCGCACGGCGGCCATAGGCCTGCACCGCGAGTCCGAGCCCTTCCCAGCCGCGCGTCGTGGCATCGCGTGCCAGCGTCTCCACGATATCGAGCGACAGGTCGAGGCGGTCGGCCTCCTCGGCATCCACGGTGAGACCGATGCCGGCGGCGGCAGCGCGCCGCGCGAGATCGAGCATCCGCGGCCCGAGCTCGCTCGCGACCCGCGCGCTCTGCAGCTGCGTGTAGCGTGGCTCGAGCGCCGAGAGCTTCACCGAGATTCCCGAGCGCGCGTGCACCGACCCGGGCGCCTGTGCGGCAAGCGCCGCGATGGCGTGCGCGTAAGAGTCGCAGTAGCGCTGCGCGTCCGCCTCGGTGCGCGCACCCTCGCCCAGTACGTCGAACGAGCACAACGCAAGCTCGGGCTCCGAGCGACCCCGTGCCAGCGCCGCGTCGATCGTCTCCCCGACGATGAAGGCGTGTCCGAGCAGCTGCATCGACTGACGCAGCGCCGCGCGCACGATCGGCGCGATCAGGGGCTTGGTGATGCTCGCGGCGGAGAACTCCCCGGCGAGCTCCGCCGACACCTCCGGCAGCAGACGCCCCGCCGCGCCCAGCAGCGCAAACCCGGTGCGCAGCAGTGCGTCGGTATCACCCGGCACGCCGGCGCTGCGCAGCGAGGCGAGCCGCTCGGCGATCAACTGGTCGGCACGCTTCGGATCGGGCGTGCGCAGCAGCGCTTCCGCGAGGCTCATGAGCCCTTTGCCCTGCGCACTGTCGAGCGGGAACTGCTCGAGCATGCGATCGACCAGCGGCCGGGCGCGCTTGTCGGCGCGGGCGAGCTCCACCCAGCGTGCCGCTCGCGTCTGGGCTGCGCTCAGCGCCGCGTGCGCGTCGCCGAGGTCGGCGAGCATTTCCTCCGAGGCGCCCGCCTCCGCTCGCAGCGTGGCCGCCCGCAGCCGCTCGCGCAGCACCTCGAGACTCATGCGCAGGACCTTAGCGCTCAGCCCTGACCCAGCACCTGCGCCACCGAGCGCGCGAAGTACTCCAGGTTCTCGCGCCGCAATCCCGCGACGTTCATGCGGCTGTCGTCGGTCATGTAGATGTGATGCCGGGTGCGCAGCTCGCGTACCTGCCCGGTGTCGATGCCGAAGAAGGAGAACATGCCGCGCTGGCGCGCGATGAAGCCGAAATCACGCTGCGGACAGCAGCGCGCCAGCTCCTTCACGACCTCGTGGCGCAGCCCCTGGATGCGTTGCCGCATCACGTCGACCTCGCCCAGCCAGAGCTTGCGCAACGCCGCATCCGACAGCACGCCGTGCACGATGGCGGCGCCGTGGTCGGGCGGCATCGACCAGTTGCCGCGCGCCAGTTTCACCAGCTGGCTCATGGTGGCCGCGGCCGCGGTGCGCGAATCGCTCACCACGTGCAGCGACCCGGTGCGCTCGCGGTACAGGCCGAAGTTCTTCGAGCACGACACCGCGAACAGCACCTCGGGAAGCTCGGCGCTGAACAGCCGCAGCGCAAACGCGTCGGCCTCCAGTCCATCGCCCAGGCCCTGGTAGGCCATGTCGATGAACGGCAGCAACTGCCGCCGCTTGAACACCGGGAGCACTTCGCGCCACTGGTCCGCTGACAGGTCGGCCCCGGTGGGGTTGTGGCAGGAGGCATGCAGCAGCACCACCGCGCGCGGCGCCAGCCGCTCGAGCGCCGCCATCATGGCGGAGAACTGCACCCCACCCGTCGCCGGATCCAGGTACGGGTAGGGCTCGAGCGTGAGGCCCGCCCCGGACAACAGCGGCTTGTGGTTCGCCCAGGTCGGTGCGCTGACGTGAACAGCCGAGCCCGGGGAGGCGTGGCGGATGAGCTCGGCGCCGAGCCGCAGCGCACCGCACCCCCCCGGCGTCTGGATGCTGCATACGCGGCCGGCGGCGAGCGCGGCATGATCCGCGCCCAGTACCAGCCGTTCCATCTCCTGGTTGAAGCCGGGATTACCGGCAGGGCCCACGTAGGCCTTGGTGGTCTCGCGCGCGTCGAGGGCGCTCTGCGCCCGGCGCACCGCCTCCGGGACGGGGGTTTCCCCCTGCTCGTTGCGATACACCCCGACGCCGAGATCGATCTTGCGCGGGTCCGGGTCGGCGCGAAACTCCGCCATCAGCCCGAGAATGGAATCCGCCTTGATGAGCTCCAGCCGTTCGAACATGGCTACTTGCCCGCGGCGCCGATCAGCGCTCGCTTGCGCGCCGCCTCGAATTCATCACCCGCTCTCCAGGTCGGCATGGCGTCCTCCTGCGTGATGAGCCAGCCGGCGATGAAGTCCAGCTGCGCGTCCTCGATCATGCCGTCGAAGGTCCAGCTGCCGTCGAGCCGGTCGGACGGCTGGTGGTATTTCTTCAGCTCCCATTCCTCGATCTGCTGTCGGCCCCAGCCCTCGGGCCGACCGACGAAATCCGTCCCGTCGCTGAAGAACAGCGCGGGCACGCCGATCTTGGCGAACGAGAACTGGTCGGAGCGGTAGTAGTAGCCGCGGTCCGGGAACTGGTCGGGCTTGACCACCCGCCCTTGGCTCCTGGCCACGGCCTCGGCGATCTCATCGAGCGAGGACTTGCCCAGGCTGATGAGCGTGACGTCGCGCGTGCGGCCGAAGATGTTGCCCCCATCGATGTTGATGTTGGCGGCGATGCGGCCGGCGGGGAAAGAGGGGTGCTGCGCGTAGTAGCCCGAGCCGAGCAGTCCGCGCTCCTCGCCCGCGACGAACAGCGCCAGCACCGAGCGGCGCGGCCGCGCGGGAAGCGCCGCGTAAGCGCGCGCCATCGCCAGCACCTGTGCGCAGCCCGAGGCATTGTCCACCGCGCCGTGATAGATGCGGTCCCCGCTCGCGTCCGGCTCGCCGATGCCGAAGTGATCGTGGTGTGCGGAGAGGATCAGCACCTCGCCCGCGAGCTTCGGATCGCTCCCGGTGAGGAGTCCTCCCACGTTGGCGGTCTGCACGCGCGAGAGCTTGTTGGTGAAGGAGAGTGAGGTACGGATGCCGAGCGGCACGGGCTTGAAGCTGCGCGAGCGTGCCGCGGCGAGGAGCTTGTCCAGGTCGAAGCCGCCCGACTTCAGCAGGCGCCGCGTCGCATCCTCGGTGGCCCAGGCCTTGATGTGCAGGTGCGGCTCGGCGCTCTCGGGCAGCGCGAACTGCTCGCCGCCCCAGGAGCTCTGCACCACCTGCCACGGATAGCCGGCCGAGGGCGTGGTATGGATGATGATGGCGCCGGCGGCACCCTGGCGCGCCGCACTTTCGTACTTGTAGTCCCAGCGCCCGTAGTACAGGCGGCGCTTGCCGGCGAACAGCTTCGGATCCCAGTCCGGATCGTTGTTCATCATCACCAGGATCTTGCCGGTGAGATCCATGCCCTTGAAGTCGTCCCAGTGAAACTCCGGCGCCTGGATGCCGTAGCCGACGAACACCAGCTCCGCGTCATCGACCGAAACGCTGTCTTTCTGCAGCCCGCTCGCGGCGATGTAGTCGTCGCGCCAGGCGAGATCGACACGGCGGTTCTTGCCCTGGAAGGCCCAGGTCTTTGGAAACTGCGACTTGATGCCGACGATGTCGAACGGCTGTTGCCACTTGCCGTCGAACGCCGGCTGGTAGCCCAGGCCTTCGAGCCGGGTCTGCAGGTAAAGGCGCGCCAGCTCATCGCCGCGGGTCGCGGGCCCGCGGCCCTCGAGCAGGTCGGAAGACAGAAAGCGGATCGGCGCCTCGAGCGCCGCCCGCGTGATGTAGGTCTGCCCGGCCTGCTCCACGGCCGCAGGCACCGGGGGAACCGCGGCCAGGGCGAGGGGCGCAAGTACCGACATCGCAAGAGCTGAGATCACTGTCCGCTCCTTAGCGCACCGCTTCGGGCCGCAACGGTAGCATGCCGCCCTCACCTATGGCGCAACCACCACCGCCCACGGCCCGTGCCCCACGGCGACCTTGCCGATCACTGTAAGAGTGGCGGTGTCCACGATGCTGACATCGCCCGAAGGGCCGTTGGCACTGTAGAGCCGCTCGCCGTGCCCCCCGAGCGCGATTCCCCAGGGACGCGCGCCGACCGCAATCTCGGCGAGCACCCTGGGTGCCTCGAGCGTCACGACCGCCACGGTGCCGCCGTGGCCGGTGCTCACGTACAGGCGCCCGCGCCCGGGATCGAGCGCCAGTCCCATCGGCCGTGCCTCCCTGCGCAACTCGAGGAGGCGTTCTGCGGGTTCGCCAGAGGGCAGGCTGATGCGGTACAGGGATGCATCCGACTCTCCGGATACGTACGCGAAGCGGCTGTCGGGCGTCACGGCCAGATCGCGCGGGCGCTTGCCGACCTGCGCCCTGCCGACGACTGCGCCGCTCCTGGCATTCACGATGGTCACCCTGTCGTCGCTCTCGCTCGTGACCAGCACCCAGCGGCCGTCGGGCGATACGCGTACACCTTCCGGCTCGCGCCCCACCGCAACACTCGCCAGTACCGTGCCGCGCACCGCATCCAGCACGGCGAGCCGCCCGGCGTCTTCTTCCGAGAGGTACAGGCGCCGGCCGTCGCGGCTCGCCGCGACGCGCTCGGGGTCCGAGACTCCGGTCAGCACCCGCGTGCGCACGAGCCTGCGCGTATCTATGACCGCCACGCCATCGGCCCCCGGATCGCGTGGGAGTTTGGCGCACTCGGCATCCGGGATCGGCGGCGGACATTTCGGCAGGCCGCTGACCGCAACGTACAGGAGCGCACCGTCCGGGCTCAGCGCGAGTCCCCGCGGACGCCTGCCGGCGGCCACGGTCGCGATCACCGCGCCGCGCTCCGTGTCGATCACCGAGACGGTGCCGTCGTCCTCGTTGGACACGTAGGCCCGCCCGGCTTCAGCCGCAGGTGCGAGGCCCAGAACGCACAGGAATAGGTAGAAATACTGGGATTTCATGCGCCAAGCATACCTTTTGGACGCAAGTCCCACCTCCCCAGGCCGGCCGTGATAAGTTATCCCGCCGCTCCACTCTTTCCGACCCCTTAGGCACCCAATGGCCGAGCTTTCCCCGCACGCACCGCAGCCGCCGCTCGTCTGGGCGAACGTGCTCATGTTCGCCCTCACCTTTGCCGCAGCGGCGGTGCTGGTGCCGTGGTACGGACTGACCCACGGCTTCTCGACGGCCGACTGGGGGGTATTCGTGTTCTTCCTGCTCGCCAACGGCATGGCGATCACCGGCGGGTATCACCGGCTGTGGGCGCACCGCACCTACGATGCGCACTGGCGTCTGAGCTCTTTTACCTGGTGTTCGGCACCATGGCGCTGCAGAACAGCGCGTTCGTCTGGTGCAGCGGCCATCGCCGCCACCACCTGCACGTCGACGACGTGGAGCGCGATCCGTACTCCGCCGGCGCGGCTTCTGGTTCTCGCACATCGGCTGGATGCTGCGCGACTACCCGAGCGCGGCGAAGTGGACTTCGCCAACATCCCGGACCTGAAGCGCGACCCACTGCTGGCGTTCCAGCACCGCTACTATGTGCCGCTCGCCTGCGGCCAATTTCGGGCTGCCGCTCCTGGTGGGCTGGGCGTTCGGTGACATGTGGGGAACGCTGCTGCTGGCCGGCGTTGCTGCGGCTGGTGTTGAGCCATCACGTCACCTTCTTCATCAACTCGCTGGCGCACATGTGGGGCAGCGTCCGTACTACCGAGGAAAACACCGCCCGCGACAACGCGGTGCTGGCGCTGGTGACCTACGGCGAGGGCTATCACAACTTCCACCACATCTTCGCGCACGACTACCGCAACGGCGTGCGCTGGTGGCAGTGGGATCCGACCAAGTGGCTGATCGCGGGCCTGCAGTGGGTAGGTCTCACGCGGCGCCTGAAGCGCACGCCGGCCTTCCAGATCCAGCGCGCGCTGCTGGCCATGCAGTTCAAGCGCGCGCAGCAGATGCTGGCCAAGATGCCCGAGCGCACCGCCCGCCCGACGCACATCGAGCAGCTGCGCCACGAGGTCGCGCAGGAGTACGAGGCCCTGGCCGCGGTCGCCGACTGGACCCGCGTCAAGGAACAGTGGCTGGAAGAGAAGAAGCGCGCGGTCATCGAGCATTGGGAGCAGGCAAGTTTCCAGACGCGCCTGCGCGAGATCGAGCGAGCGTCTGCAGCCGGCAGCGGCGCCGGCTGCGCATGCTGCACGCCGAACTGGCTTGAAGCGAAGGCCGCTTCCACCGGCGGCGCGTCCGCACAGCCCTTTCCAGCCTGCAGGCCCGGGGCTGTTCGTCCGCACCATGCGACCGCGCATGGGCCGCATCTTCGAAGTCAGAAAAGCACACGATGTTCGCGCGCTGGAACCGCATGGCGAAGCAGTTCGCCCGCATCGCGAAGGACATCACCATGGCGGTCAAGGCAGGCGGCCCGGAGCCCTCCTCCAATCCGGTGCTGCGCCGGACCATCCAGAACGCGCGCGCCGTCAACATGCCCAAGGACCGGATCGACTCGGCAATCAGGCGCGCCTCGGGGCGCGACGCCGCCAACTACCAGCAGGTGCTGTACGAGGGCTACGCCCCGCACGGCGTGGCGCTCCTGGTCGAGACCGCGACCGACAACCCGACGCGCACGGTCGCGGCGGTGCGCAACATCATCACCAAGGGTGGCGGGAATCTCGCCACCAACGGCAGCGTGAGCTTCCTGTTCCGCAAGATGGGCGTGTTCCGACTCGATCCCGCCGGGATCGACCAGGACGAGCTCGAGCTCTACCTCATCGACCATGGGCTCGATGAGATGGGGAGAGTCTCCGGAGAGAAGGGCGAGCCGCAGCTGGTGATCCGCTGCGCGTTCGCCGACTTCGGCAAGCTGCAGGAGGCACTCGAGGCACGCGGCATCGACACCGCTGTCGGCCGAGCACGAGTACCTCTGTACGGTGCCGACCGAGCTGCCCGAGGGTCAGGCCACGGAAGTCCTCGCCCTGATCGATCGGCTGGAGCAGGACGACGACGTCCAGCAGGTGTTCCACACGCTCGTCTGAGACTCACCTGCGCGGGACGGGGCGAACCGGCCGCGCTATGCTTTCGCCACCGTGCAGGACTATCGCCTCGAACCGGCCCGCGTCGCTGACTCGGCGCGGCTTGCGGCCATGTCGCAGGAGCTCGTCGAGTCGGGGCTGCGGCCGGCGTGGGGCGCCGCGCGCATCGGCTGGCACGTGCGTCACGCGGAGAGCGTGGTGCTCACGGCGCGGACCGATCGCGGGATCGCCGGCTTCGCCATCATGCGCTATGCCGAGGATCTCGCTCACCTGAATCTCCTGGCGGTGGACCCCGGACATCGCCGCCGTGGCATCGGGCGGCGCCTCTTGACCTGGCTGGAGGAGACGGCCCTCACCGCCGGCACCTTTATCGTCGGACTCGAGCTGCGCGCGCAGAACGAGGGCGCGCGTTCCTTCTACCGCGTGCTCGGCTACCGTGAGCTCGGAGAGGTGCCGGGTTACTACCAGGGTATCGAGGCGGCGATCCGCATGGTGCGCGACGTGCGCGCGCGCCAGCGCGCCAGCTACCCGGAGGATGGCGGTTCGAACCTGAACTCGAACTCGTAGCTGTGCGCGCCGTCCGGGCCCACGATCAGGTTCATCTTTCCGCTGAGGCCGCGTAGCTCCCCGGTACCAGAATCAGGTACCACCGTGACGCTCGAGGCGGGCTCCCCGCGCGTCATCGTGGCGCTGTGCTGCAGCACGAAGCTCCCCACGCGGCCCTGCAGCTTCCCCGTGACGCGCTCCAGCGCGACGTAGCCGGCCGAGCCCTTCACCTCGGTCTGCGTCGCGAGCATCTCGCCCTTGCCGCTCGCCTCCAGGTCCCCGTGGAACTGCTTGTCGATGGTGAGCCGGCCGAGGTTCGCGGTGCGGGCGATCTGCGTGTCCGGCTTCTGGGGGGTGACCTTGACGTCGAACGGTCCGTTGACGCGCTGTGTCATGGGTTCCTCCTCGCCGCCCGAGCTGCGTTCACGGTGGGTGGTACGTCCGGCGCGGGTGCTCATGGGCCACAGTGTAGTCGAGCCTCAGTCGGGCATGGGCGTCATCTGGCCCGCGAGCGCCTCCTCGAAGCCGAAGTTGCGCAGGTCACGCACGCGCTGTGGAAACAGCACACCGTCGAGATGATCGACTTCGTGCTGCACGACGCGTGCGTGAAACCCCTCGACGACCCGGTCGATCGGCGCGCCGCCGGCATCGCAGCCGTGGTAGCGCAGCTGCCGGAAGCGCGGCACGAGCCCGCGCATGCCGGGCACCGACAGGCACCCCTCCC
Organism: uncultured Gammaproteobacteria bacterium; assembly: GCA_963713175.1. GTDB lineage: Bacteria > Pseudomonadota > Gammaproteobacteria > Steroidobacterales > Steroidobacteraceae > 13-2-20CM-66-19. The sequence goes on from CAVQKW010000012.1 coordinate 148,044, forward strand.
AACCCTCGTCCTGCGCCGGATCGAGCACCGTCAGCACCGGGTTCACCAGCACCGTGTACGGAATCGGTGCGAGGTGCGGATAGCGCGGGTTGTCCTTGAGCTCGAAGATCACCACGCGCAGGCTCACCCCGACCTGCGGCGCGGCAAGTCCCGCGCCGTGCAAGCTGCGCATCGTGTCATCCATGTCGGTGACGAGCGATGCCAGCTCCGCGTCGAAGCGCGTGACCGGCGCCGCCACCTCGCGCAACAGGGGCTCACCCATGCGCAGCACTCTGCGGACGCTCATGCCGTGGGGCTTGCGCGGCCAGGCACTGCGGTGCCGGACTCGACCGCAATCGAGATGCGGTGATCGCGAAACACCAGGGCGGCGCCGCCCTGCCCGCCCGGCGTGCTCCCGGCGTTGCGTTCGGCGTGTGCCACCGCGTCCGTGACCAGCCCGTGGTGCGGCGAGAGATCGCACACCGGGTCGGCGTTCGCCGCATCGCCGGTGAGAAGGTAGGCCTGGCAGCGGCAGCCGCCGAAGTCGCGATGCTTCTCGGGGCAGCTGCGGCAGGGCTCCTTCATCCACTCATCGCCGCGGAAGTGATTGAAGGCTGCCGAGTCGTACCAGATGCTGCCCACGTCGTGCGCGCGCACGTTGGGAAAGTCGAGCCCCGGCAGCATGCGCGCCGCGTGGCAGGGGAGCGCCGTGCCGTCGGGCGTGATGGCGAGAAAGACGCTCCCCAGCCCGTTCATGCAGGCCTTGGGGCGCGTCTCGAAGTAGTCGGGCACGACGAAGTAGATCTGCATGGCGCTCCGTGCTCGCGAAAGCGCCGCGTGGCCTGTTCCGCGCGCTCGAGCTGGGCGCGGCTCGGCAGCAGCTGCGCGCGGTTGAGCCACGCCCAGCCGTAGTACTGCGTGTTGGCGAGCTCGACGTACTGCGCGCCCATGCTCTCGGCCATGGCGAGGATCTCCCCGACGTGGTCGATGTTGAGCCGGTGCAGCACCACGTTCAGCACCATCGGATAGTCGTGCTGCCGGATCAGCGCCGCCACCCGCGACTTGAGCTCGAAGGTGCGCGTGCTGCTCAGGAAATCGTTCAGCTCGCGGGTGCTGTCCTGGAAGGAGAGCTGGATGTGATCGAGGCCCGCCGCCTTCAGCGCCGCGATGCGCTCCTCGGTCAGGCCGACGCCCGAGGTGATGAGGTTGATGTAGAAGCCGAGGCGCGTGCGCTTCGGCGACGATCGCCTCGAGGTCCTCGCGCACCAGCGGCTCCCCGCCCGACAACCCGAGCTGCACCGCGCCGAGCGCGCGCGCCTCGCGCAGCACGCGGATCCAGTCCGCGGTGCGCAGCTCCGGGCCCGTCGCTGCGAACTCGGTCGGGTTGTAGCAGAACACGCAGTGCAGCGGGCAGCGGTAGGTGAGCTCGAGCAGCAGCCACAGCGGCGGTCCAGCGCGGCGGGCGGCGCTCACTCGCGCAGCTCCAGCCACTGCTTCGTCCAGCGCGAGCGCCACGAACGCGCGCGACATCCTCGGCGAGGCCGCTCGCTGCCATAGGTGCGCTCGAGGTCCGCGACGATGTCCGCCACGCTGCGCACCCCGTCGCAGCGGCTCAGGATCGCACCGGCGCTGCCGTTGAGCTTCACCATGCCCTCCGGATAGAGCAGCACGTGCGCCTCCTGCGCGGGCTCCCATTGCAGGCGCATGCCGCGGCGTGATCGCAGGCTCAGCACCCGGGCTCACCTCGCGCGGCGCAGACATCAGTTCCTCACCCCGTAGGCGAGGGCCATGGCGTCATTCATCTGCCAGAGGATGTCGAGCTTGAACTGCAGCACGGCGAGCGCGCGCTCCTGGGCAGCGCGGCTCGTGAAGCGCTCGAGCGTCACGGCCAGTGCGAACTCGACGTCACGCCGTGCCTGGCTCACGCGGTTCTGGAAGTACTCGAGGCCGCCGCGTTCGATCCACGGATAGTGCTCGGGCCAGCCCGCGAGGCGCTGGCGGTGGATCTCGGGAGCGAAGAGCTCGGTGAGCGAGGCGCACACCGCCTCCTGCCAGGGCGCGCGGCGTGCGAAGTTGACGTACGCATCCACCGCGAAGCGTACCCCGGGCAGCAGCCCCTCGAGCCGCTCGTACCCGCGCGCGATCGAGACCCACGGCCTCGGCGAGCCGCAGCCACGACTCGATCCCGCCCGGGTCGTCGGCGTGCCCGTCGTGATCGAGGATGCGCTGCACCCAGTTGCGGCGTACCGCGCGCTCGGGGCAGTTGGCGAGAATGGCGGCGTCCTTGATCGGAATGTTGATCTGGTAATAGAAGCGATTCGCCACCCAGCCGCGGATCTGCTCGCGCGTCGCCGCACCGCCGTTCAGCATGACGTTGAAGGGATGGTGGATGTGATAGGCCCGGCCGCGCTCGCGCAGGCGCTGCTCGAACTCCGCACACGACCAGGCCGCATCGCTCACAGCTCGATCTCCATGCCGTCCCAGGCCACCTCGACCGCTGAGCGGGCGAGCTCGGCGCGCTCGGCGGAATCTTCGTCGAGGATCGGATTGGTGTTGTTCACGTGGATGAGGATGCGGCGCGTGGCGGCCGGCAGCTGCCCGAGCCACTCGAGCATGCCGCCCGCGCCGCTTTGCGGCAAATGACCCATGTCGCGCGCGCGCTTGCGCGACAGGCCCCGCGCGAGCATCTCCTCGTCGCTCCAGAAGGTGCCATCCACCAGCACGCAGTCCGCCCCGCGCATCGCCTGCCACAGCGGCTCCTCGATGCGGGCGAGGCCCGGCGCATAGACGGCGCTGCGGCCGCTCGCGGCGTCCCGCAGGACGAGCGCCACGTTGTCACCCGGCAGCGGGGACTCGCGGTTGGGTGAATAGGGTGCGGGCTTGCCTGCCACGGTAAGCGCGCGCCACCGCACACCCGGGACGGCCTCGACTTCGAACTCCCGGCCGGTCAGATCGATTGGCCGACGCTCGATTCCGCAGTAGTGCGCCAGCACACGGAGGATCGGGTTGGCGCCGCTGAGATCGGCGTACGCGGCGTCGCTGCACCAGATCGCGAGCGGACGCGTCGACTCGCGCAGCATCAGCAGCCCCGCGGTGTGATCGACCTGGGCGTCGATCAGCACGATCGCGCCGATGGCGGTGTCGCGCGCGGCGCGCGCCGGCTGCAGGTCCGGGTACGTCTTGAGCTGCGCGAGGATATCCGGGGATGCGTTGATCAGCGCCCAGGAGGCGGCGGCGCGGCCGCTGACGGCGATCGAGGACTGGGTTCTTGGCACGGCCCGCAGGGTGCCGTTGCGGACGCCTGAGCAGTTATGGCAGTTACAGTTCCACTGAGGAAAGCCGCCGCCGGCAGCAGACCCCAGCACCCGTATCTTCACAATGCATTGCAGTTCGCGGTGTTATCGCCTGGCGATGTACAGGGTGATCTCCATGCCAAAACGCAAGTCGATCGCCCGCGGGGTTTCCCAGCGCATATCGTTCTCCTTAACTATCAGTGGAGGCTCACGATACCGAAATATGGGGGACGCCGCAAAGGCGCGCCCGACGCATTATGTCCGGTCGGCTAGCGCGGCAGGGAGAACGTGTGACGTCCGGATGGCTCATCGGCCCCGGAGCCGATCGAGAGGTACTGGTGGCCGTCGGGCCCGAGATAGCTGCTAAGTCCCGCGAGCGGGCCCGGCTGTACCTGGTGCTGCCACAAGAGCTCCCCGCTGCGGGCGTCGACCGCCTTCAGCCACCCGTCCGCGGTCCCGTAGAAGAGCAGGCCGCCCGCAGTCACGAGCGTCGGGGAGACGATCGGCAGGTGTTCGCGCACGGTCCACAGCGCGCGGCGCGCGGCCGGATCCCAGGCGATGAGCTCGCTCCCGTAGTCGCGCGCGCTCACGAGATAGCTGACCGTCCCGCTCAGCTCGCGCGCGTGGCGTGCATCGATCGCTACCAGGGACTCGACGGAGGGCTCGACGGCGCGCGACCCGCGTGCCTGCGTGCCCGGCAACCGGGGGGTGCGCCCGAGGCGCGGCGCGGCCGAGGATAGCTCGAGCAATCCGTGCACGTTGCGGGGCGTGAGCTCGCTCAGGTCGCAGAAGCGCACCGCGGGTCGGGCGATGTCGCGCCCCCGCGAGTAGGACTCGTGGGCGGGCGCGGGCGCTGCTGCGAGCAGCAGCGCCGCGACGCCGATGAAGCTGCCTGTGCCTGAAATGCGCGCCATGTTGTCGTCCTTATTTCTCCCCGTCGACTGTCGCAATACGCTAGCGCAGTAGCGCCGCCGCAGGCTGTAGGCCGCGCGGGGCAGTGGCTGTCGGCCGGCACCGCGCGGGGCGGAAACTGCCGCCCGTAAGGCGCAGGCTCACCCCGCGCGACTGTAGGCGCGTTCCCACGCAGGCGGATCGGGATCAGCTGTCCGGCTGGCGATACACGGCGCCGCCGGCGGCGAGGGCTCTTTGCAGCCGGCTGTTGCGGGGACTGAGGAAGCGCACCACGGCGCTGCCGTTGGCACTGTGTGCGGCTGCCACCTTGGTGGCCACCAGTACGGGCAGGGCGAACACCACACCGGGGATTCCCCACATCCAGCCGGCCAGCCATAACGCCACCAGCACCGCGATGGGATTCAGGTCCAGGCGCCGGCCGACGAACACCGGCTCGATGATGTGGCCTTCAACGGCCGCCAGTACCAGGAAGCTCGCGGCGACCAGCGCCGCGTGACTGACGTGGTCGAAGGAGACGAGCGCGACCAGGGTCAGGATGGTCGCGGTGGTCGCGCATCCCAGGTACGGAACGAAGTTGAGGACACCGGCAACCGCGCCCCACAGCATCGGGTTCGGCATTCCCAGCAGCCACATGATGAGCGCAGTGGCCGCACCGAAACACAGGTTGATGACGGCCAGCGTGCGGTAGTAGCGCCCGACCTCCACCCGGATCGCATCGATGATGCGCAGCACGTGAACGGCCTGCCAGTCGGACGCGAGCGTTGCCGTCATGCGCGCCAGCGTCGCAGGTCCCGCCGACAGCAGCAGCACCGTGAGGGCGACACCCATGAGGAGCCCGCCGGCGATGGAGCCCGTCCCCGCGAGCACGCCGACCGCGGTGACCGATGGAGCAGCCGGCGTGGCCGGCGCGGCGGCCTCCCCTCCGGAGCCGGCGAGTGCGCGGGCACGCTCGGCGATTGCATCGACGCGGCGCAGTATCGACTGCGCGGGCCGCATGCGGCGTTCGAGAGTGCGCAGCACGCGCGGCGCACTCGCCATCCACTCCTGGGCCGGAGCCGCCAGCGCATCGAGCATGCCGCCCGCGGCTGCCCCGAGGATCACCAGCAGCACCAGCGCGCTCACGCCGCGCGGGATGCGGAACCGGCGCAGTGCTTCCACGATGCCGGAGAGCATCAGCGCGAGCAGCACCCCGAGCACCAGCGGCAGAAGCAGATCGCGCCCCAGGCGCAGCGCCGCGACGCCAGCGCACAGCGCCAGGATCCACAACGGCCTGGCGAGCGTGCGGCCCGAGCGCGCACGGTGTCGCGCGCCGGCCGGATGCGGCACCACCCGCGGGCCTGCCGGGGTGAGGCCGTCGCCCTCCGACGACAACGAGTCGCGCGATTGCGATGATCGCAAACCCATCTCCGTGCCTCCCTCGACACGGTGACTATGGCGCCCGGTGCCGGCTGCGTCGGTCGGACGTGCGACCCAACGCCTGTAACCTCCGTCCTACAGGGCGTGCACCGCCGGTCCGATCGACGGTGCGCGCTGCGGCAGCGCACAGTGCCCCAAGCATCCCAGGAGGGTTTTCGATGGAAGGCTTAGCAGAAGACAACGGTGCGATCGGCAAGGGTCGCGACGAGCGCGGCGTCAAGGAAGCGGTACGCGAGGCGGCGCGCAAGGCGCGCGCCGCGGGCAATCAGGAGGTGCAGAAACTGCTCCTCGAGGTCGAGGAGCTGATCGAGCGCATCAGCGAGTCGGCCGACCCGGAAGTCGCGCGCGTGCGCGGGCGCGTGACGGAAGCGATCGCGCGCACCCGGCGGGCGATGTTCGACCGGGCTGCGGGGTTGCAGCGCCAGGCGCGCGACGTGCTGGTGGCCGGGGATACCTTCGTCCACGATCAGCCCTGGGAGGTGATCGGTGCGGCGGCGCTCGCGGGACTTGCGATCGGTTTCCTGGTGTTTCGCCGCTAACGGCCGCGGCTGCGCTGCTGCGCAGGACCGGTGGCGCGCGTGAGGTTGTGCGCGGTATTGACCAGCGCCACGTGCGAGAAGGACTGCGGGAAGTTGCCGATCAGCCGGGCGGCGCGCGGATCGTATTGCTCGGCAAGCAGCCCCACGTCGTTGCGCAGGCTGAGCAGCCGCTCGAACAGCTGGCGCGCATCGCGCCTGCGCCCGAGCAGCACCAGGTTGTCCGCCAGCCAGAAGCTGCAGGCGAGGAACGCGCCCTCGCCCGCGGGCAGCCCGTCCGCCACCGCGCCGGTGTCGTAACGGCGCACCAGGCCGTCCACCATCAGGTGCCGCTCGATCGCCCGCACGGTAGAGCGCACGCGCGGATCGCGCGGCGACACGAACCCGACGAGCGGCAGCAACAGGACGCTGGCATCGAGCTGCCGGGAGCGGTAGGCGCCCACGAACGCGCCGCTGCGGCGATCGAAGCCGTGGCGGCAGACGTCGGCGTGAATGCGCGCGCGCAGCTGCCGCCAGCGCTTGAGCGGCCCCGGGAGCCGGAACTGCACGGCGCCGCGGATCGCGCGATCGAACGCGACCCAGGCCATCACCTTGGAGTAGGTAAAGTGCTGCGGCGCGCCGCGTACTTCCCACATGCCGCGATCGGGCTGCCGCCAGATCTCTGCGACGTGCTCGAGGAGCGCGGTCTGCAACGCCCAGGCGGCTTTGCCGGACGCGAGGCGCCCACGGCGCGCGTGGTGCAGCACGTCCATAGTCTCGCCGTAGACGTCCAGCTGCTGCTGGCTCGCGGCCGCATTACCGATGCGCACCGGGCGCGACCCCTCGTAGCCCGGCAGCCAGTCGAGCTCCCACTCCGGCAGCAGCCGCTCCCCGCCGATGCCGTACATGATCTGCATGCGCGCCGGGTCGCCCGCCGCGGCGCGCAGCAGCCAGGCGCGCCACTCCTCGGCTTCGCGGTAGTGACCGGCGTTCATCATCGCCTGCAGCGTGAAGGTTGCATCGCGCAGCCAGCAGTAGCGGTAGTCCCAGTTGCGCGTGCCGCCGAGCCGTTCGGGGAGCGAGGTCGTGGGCGCGGCCACGATGCCGCCGGTGGGGCGGTAGGTGAGCGCCTTGAGCGTGATGAGCGAGCGGCGCACGGCGTCCGAATACTCACCCTCCCCGCGCGAGCGTCCCACCCACCGACGCCAGAAACGCTCGGTGCGCGCGAGCGCGCTGCGCGCCTCGAGGGCGCGCGGCAGCCCCTGGTAGGAGGGCGCGTAGCTCAGCACGAACGGCACGCGCTCACCGGCCGCGACCGCGAACTCCCCGACCGTGGTCAGCTGCTCACCGTGCAGCTTCACGGGCGTGCGCAGTACCACGCTGCCCGCCCCGCCGACGAAGGTGAGCGTGCGAGCGTCACGGCGCGTGACCCAGGGAACGAGCGCCCCGTAGTCGAAGCGCAGCAGCAGCTCGGTGCGCATCACCACCCGTCCGCGCCGGCCGATCAGCAGGCGCACCAGGTGCGCGCCCGACTCGCGTGGCGGCATGAAGTCGACGAGCGTCACGGCGCCGTGTGCGGTCGTGAACTCGGTCTCGAGGATGAGCGTATCGCGGCGGTAGGCGCGCGTGACACGCGCGGCCGGATCCGCCGCAGTCAGGAGCCAGCGCCCATGCCCCGGGTCGCCGAGCAGCGCCGCGAAGCACGCCCCGCTGTCGAAGCGCGGCCAGCACAGCCAGTCGACCGAGCCGCGGCGCGACACGAGCGCGGCGGTCTCGCAGTCACCCAGCAGCGCGTAGTCTTCGAGCTTCAAGGGCGGCGTCGCTTGCCGGATGCCTGGCCGCGGCCGATGCGGCCGAGCAGCGCACGCAGCAGCGGTGCGACGCGCGCGAGCTCGTCGCGATGCGCGCGCGAGAGTCTCGCGAGGAGTGCCTGTGCGCGCGGTGTCACTTCCACCAGCACCCGCCGGCGATCGTGCCGGTCCAAGCGGCGGCGCAGCAGCCCCCGCGCCACCAGCCGGTCGACGAGCCCGGTGACGCTGTGATCGCGCAGTCCCAGGCGCTGCGCCAGCTCGCCGATCGCGACCCGCTCGCGGCCGGGGAAGCCCTTGACGGCGAGCAGCGCCTGGTGCTGCTGGGCGGTAAGACCGGTGTGCCGCGCCGCCTGCTCGCTGAAGGTCGCGAATTCGCGCAGCAGGTAGCGAAACCCGGCCAGGGTTTCATAGTCGGACTTGGCGAGCACACCGGTGGTGCGCGCCGCGGCCGCGCGGGTCACGGGCCCACCTCACTCCCTCGCACTGCGATATAACCAGAGGACATATAAGGTATATTTGCCGGCCCGTTGCCGTCCACACTCTCTCATGCCGCCTCGCCACTCACCACCCGCTTTTGATCCGGGACCAGATTCCGATGCCCGCCCTACCCCGCACGCCGCCGAGGCGCAGTTGGGCGATTTCAGCTCCGGCCCGCCGGCTGCTGGTGCTGGCGGCGATGGCGATCGTGGTGGGCACCGGAGGCGCCGGCGCGGCGTGGGCGCTGTCGCGCCTCATCAACCTCGTTACCCAGCTCGTCTACTTCGACCGCCTGAGCGCGGCCCCGGTGTCGATCGCCGGCAACGAGCTCGGCGCCTGGTCGGTGCTGGTGCCGGTCGCCGGGTGTCTCGATCATCGGCCTGATGGCGCGCTTCGCCTCGGAGAAGATTCGCGGCCACGGTATCCCGGAAGCCATCGAGGCGATCCTCATCGGGCGCAGCCGCATGCAGGCGCGGGTCGCGATCCTGAAGCCCCTGGCGTCGGCGATTTCGATCGGCACCGGCGGCCCGTTCGGCGCCGAGGGTCCGATCATCATGACGGGCGGGGCGATCGGCTCGCTGTTCGCGCAGCTCTTTCACCTGAGCAACGCCGAGCGCAAGACGCTCCTGGTGGCGGGCGCGGCCGCCGGCATGAGCGCCACGTTCGGCACGCCGGTCGCGGCGATTCTGCTCGCGGTGGAGCTGCTGCTCTTCGAGTGGAAGCCGCGCAGCTTCGTGCCGGTAACGGTCGCCTCGGTCGTGGCCGCCGCGTGGCGGTTCTGGGCGTTGGGAAACGATCCGCTGTTTCCGCTCGCGGGCGCGCACGCGCTGCCCGGTACGGGGCTGCTGCTTGTGCCTGGCGCTCGGGATCCTCGCCGGCCTCGCCTCCGGGGCACTCACGGCGATGGTGTATGGCTCGGAGGACCTGTTCGAGCGGCTGCCGATTCACTGGATGTGGTGGCCGCTGATCGGCGGACTGGTGGTCGGCATCGGCGGCCTCATCGAGCCGCACGCACTCGGCGTGGGCTACGAGAACATCGCGCGGCTGCTGCAGGGCGACTTCAGCTCGGGGCCCGCACTGCGACTCCTGATCGTCAAGGCGATCATCTGGTCGGTGGCGCTCGGCTCGGGCACGTCCGGAGGGGTGCTGGCGCCGCTGCTCATCATCGGCGGGGTCATCGGGTCGCTGTTCGGCACGGCCGTCGCCCCGGCCGACACCGGCATCTGGGCGCTGGTGGGCATGGCCGCCATGATGGGCGGCACCATGCGCGCGCCGCTCACCGCGATGATGTTCGGGCTCGAGGTCACGCACGACATCAACGCCATGCTGCCGCTGGTGATCGGCTGCGCGGCCGCGCACACCACCACGGTACTGCTGCTGAAGCGCTCGATCCTCACCGAGAAGATCGCGCGCCGCGGCCATCACATCGTGCGCGAGTACGCCGTCGACCCATTCGAGACCATGCGTGTGGCGGACATCATGGCGAGCCCGGCCGAGGCGCTGCCGGGGAGCTGGACGGTGCGCGACGTCGTTACCTACTTCACCGCCCCCAATGCGCCGCGCCGCCACAAGAGCTATCCGGTGACGGACCCGCAGGGCCGGGTGATCGGCATGGTGTCGCGCGCGGACACGCTGCGCTGGATGCTCGGGGAAACCGCGCCCGAGCGCACGCTGGCCGAGCAGCTCGCCGGTCAGGAACTGATGATCGGTTACGCGGACGAGCTGGTGGGACACCTGGCCGATCGCATGAGCGCGACCGACACCGGGCGAGTGCCGATCCTCGCGCGCGGCACGGGTGCCCTCGTGGGGCTGGTCGCGCGGCGCGACCTGTTGCGGGTGCGTGCCACGATGCGTCGCCACGAGCAGGAGCGCGAGGCGCTCATCCGGGTGTTACCGCGCCGTTAGCTCAGCGCTCCGGTCCGCGCCCCACCGCCACGCGCCGCGTCAGCCGCTCGAGCGAGCGACGTGCGGCCGCCTTGGCGATGTGCTTGCACCACAGGGGCTCGCGCTGACCTTCCTGACGGCGAAACTTCTCGCAGTCGCAGGTCCAGAGAATCCGGTCGTCCTGGGTCCTGAGCACCTGCACCGTGCGGCTGGGAAAGCTGTAGGTCCCCAGTACTTCGTTCTTCCCGGCCGGCTTACGCCGCCGTATGCGGATGGCCACCATGGGGGGAGCCTAGCGTACCTGCCCTGTGGATCGCCTGTGGATTACTTGTGTACAGGCTATGAAGAAACGATCTTTGCCTTGATCGCTTCGTACTCGGCGTCGGTGATGAGCTTGGCGTCGAGCAGCTGCTTGGCCTCCTGCAGCCGCCGCACTGCATCATCGCCGGCGCCGGCGGCCGCCCCCACCTGGATGAACCGCCCGAGCGGGCCCGCAGCTCCTCGAGCTCGCGTACCCGGCGCTTCTCGCGCCACGCCTGGTCCTGCGCCTGGCAGATGCGGTAGACCGCCTGCGCCTGATCCTTGCGCAGCCCCTGGAATTCGCACCTGCTGCGCGCCCTGCGCACCGAGGGACGCCAGGTCGGTCGCCTTCCCGGCGCGGATCCCGAGATCCGCCCCGAGGACCCCCACCCGCAGCGTGACCTCCTCCAGATCCTGCCAGCGTATGGCCGCGACGTCGAAGCCGCCGAGCAGGTGGCGCGTGATGAGGATCAGCCGCCCGCTGGTCGCACCCAGAAGCATCCGCCGGTGAGCGAGCGCGAACAGCCGGCGCTGGATCGGCCCAGGCCTCGAGAGTCTCGCCGGCAATCAACACCGAGCGCAGGTGACCGAGGGCCGTTTCCAGCCCCGTCTCATTCGCCTCGGGCGAGTAGCTCATGTCGCGAACCCTTCGGGGCAGCTATTTCTTCTTCGCGATCGCGTCGCGGAACTCGCGCAGCTTGGCCTTGATGGCGCGCGCGTTGGCGGGCCCCATGCGCAGCAGCAGCTTCTGGCCGGCCGAGCGGCCCTCGAGGGCCGGGTCCGCGAATTGATAGAACACCTTGGGCTGAGTCAGCTGGATCGGCCCCTGGATCTCGGGCGTCTCGAGCATGTTGTCGATGACCTCGACCAGCCGGTCGTTGAAGTACTTGCCGGGGTAGCCCAGGTCCTCGTACGCCTGCTGAAAGAGCGGGTAGAGCCGCTCGTAGGTCGCCGCGAGCGCCCTGGTGTCGGTCGCCTGCACGACGCGCACCAACGGTGTGTAGCGCTCGAAGTTCGCCTCGCTCAGCACCGTGAGGTCGCCCTGGGTCGAGGTCACGGTCTGGCCCGGCGTCGGCTTCAGCGGCCGCAGGTCCACTGCGAGCTTCTTGCGCGGCAGGTTGTCGATCGTCACCACGATGTGCCGCACGATGTTCTGCGGCACGAGAAAGGCCTCGACCGGGCTGTGCCCGATCACGCCGGCGAGTGAATCCTGGACCACCTGGTCGCTGTCATTCAGCGCCGGGAGAGCGGTGTTGCCGCCGCCGCTCTCGGTCGGGATCGGGTGGGAGATCGGGGTCTCGGCGCTTGCGGGCGGGGGCGGCGCGATCGGATGCATGACCGGCGTCGCCTCGGGCGCCGGTGAATGGGCGAGGAATTTGTACCAGAGGCCGAAGCCGATGGCAGCGGCGATCACCAGTCCTGCGACCCACCACAGGAGTTTGCGTCGCAATGGATCCGCAGTCTCTTCTTCCCACATTGCCCGGCGTCCTTCCAACCGCCCGTCCACTGCAGACTTTACTCTCCTTTGAGTTTCAGGGCAGGCCCGGTGACACCGCCCGCGCAACCCTGAAGAATCCGTACAGGTGCGCGCAGCGACCGGCGCTGTACGCCGCGTGAATTTGCCGCTCCCCGGCTCCTCGCGCCCGGCGGGGTGTGGTTCAATTCTCTCCATGGGCGAGTTCCATCCCGCGGTCGCCAACTGGTTCGCGCGCACCTTCGATGCCGCGACGCCGGCGCAGCGCGAGGCGTGGCCCGCGATCCTGGCGCGGCGCCACGTGCTGATCGCAGCACCCACGGGCTCCGGCAAGACACTCGCCGCGTTTCTCGCCGTGGTCGACGAGCTGGTCAAGACCGGCGTGGCGGCCGGCGCTCTCGCCGACGAGACCCAGGTGGTGTACGTGTCGCCCCTCAAGGCGCTCTCGAACGATATCCACCGCAACCTCGAAGCCCCGCTCGCCGGCATCCGCGCCGAGCTCCTCGCGCTCGGCCTCCCGGCGCCCGACATCCGCACCTTCGTGCGCACCGGCGACACGCCGCAGCGTGAGCGTGCCGCGAGCGTCAAGCGCCCGCCGCACATCGTGGTGACGACGCCCGAGTCGCTCTACATTCTCCTCGGCTCGCAGTCCGGCCGGCAGATGCTCTCCACCACCCGCACCGTGATCGTGGATGAGATCCATGCCATGGCGGCGAGCAAGCGCGGCGTGCACCTGGCGCTCTCGCTCGAGCGGCTCGAGGCGCTCGCGGGGCACAAGCTCACCCGCGTCGGGCTGTCGGCCACGCAGAAGCCGATCGGGGACGTGGCCCGCTTCCTCGTCGGCGAGGGGAACCTGCGTCCCGACGGCTCGGCCGACTGCGTCATCGTCGACTCAGGCCACACGCGTGAGCGCGACCTGCAGCTGGAAATCCCGCCGGCGCCGCTCGAGGCGGTGATGTCGGGCGAGGTCTGGACCCAGGTCTACGACCGCCTCGCTACGCTCGCGAGCGAGCACCGCACGACGCTGGTGTTCGTCAACACACGCCGCCAGGCAGAGCGCCTCGCGCGCCACCTCTCCGAGCGCATCGGCAAGGAGCACGTCACCGCCCACCACGGCAGCATGGCGAAGGAATCGCGCCTGGACGCCGAGGCGCGTCTGAAGCGCGGCGAGCTGCGCGCGCTCGTGGCAACCGCCTCGCTCGAGCTCGGGATCGACATCGGCGAAGTGGACCTCGTGTGCCAGCTCGCCTCCCCGCGCTCGATCGCGGCCTTCCTGCAGCGCGCCGGGCGCTCCGGCCACTCGGTGGGCGGCACGCCCAAGGCGCGACTCTTCCCGCTGTCGCGCGATGACCTGGTGGAGTGCGCGGCGCTGCTCGCGGCCGTGCGCCGCGGCGAGCTCGACCGGCTGGCGATACCCGGCAAGCCCCTCGACGTGCTCGCTCAGCAGATCGTCGCGGAGAGCGCGGCGCGCGAGTGCTCCGAGGAAGAGCTGTATGCACTCGTCAGGCGCGCGCATCCCTATCGCGATCTGGCGCGCGCCGAGTTCGACGAGCTGGTGCGCATGCTGGCGGAGGGCTACAGCACGCGCCGCGGCCGCCACGGAGCGCTGCTGCATCATGACGGCGTCAACCACCTCATCAAGGGAAGGCGCAACGCACGGCTCACCGCGCTCACCTCCGGCGGCACCATTCCCGACAGCGCCGACTACCAGGTGCTGCTCGAGCCGCAGGCACAGTTCGTCGGCACGGTGAACGAGGACTTCGCCATCGAGAGCCTGCAGGGCGACATCTTCCAGCTAGGCAACGTCTCGTACCGCATCCTGCGCGTCGAGCAGGGGCGCATCCGCGTCGAGGACGCGCACGGGGAGCCGCCGACGATCCCGTTCTGGATCGGCGAGGCCCCGGGACGCACCGATGAGCTGTCGGGGAGCGTGTCGCGGTTGCGCGCGCAGCTCGCGCCACACCTCGAAGCGGGCCAGGAGCCCGCCACGCGCTGGCTCGAAGCCGAGTGCGGCATCACCGCTCCCGCCGCGGCACAGCTCGCGAGCTACCTCGCCGCGGCGCGCGCCGCGCTCGGTGAGCTGCCGACGCAGGAGACGGTGATCTTCGAGCGCTTCTTCGATGAAGCGGGCGGCATGCAGCTCGTCATCCATTCGCCCTTCGGCAGCCGCATCAACCGCGCCTGGGGACTCGCGCTGCGCAAGCGCTTCTGCCGCTCGTTCAACTTCGAGCTGCAGGCGGCCGCCACCGAGGACACCATCGTGCTGTCGCTCACCACGGCGCACAGCTTCGAACTCGCGGACGTCGCCCGCTACCTGCACTCCAACAGCGTACGGCCGCTGCTGGTGCAGGCGCTGTGCGCGGCGCCGATGTTCCCGGTGCGCTGGCGCTGGAGTGCCACGATCGCGCTCGCCCTGCCGCGCTTTCGCGGCGGCAAGAAAGTCCCCGCACCGCTCGCGCGCATGGCGGCCGAGGACCTCCTGACCGCGGTGTTCCCCGACCAGCTCGCCTGCGCCGAGAACCTGCACGGGGAGCTGGAGATCCCCGACCATCCGCTGGTGCGCCAGGCGATCCACGACTGCCTCACCGACGCCATGGATATCGAGGGACTCGAGCGGCTGCTGCGCGGCCTCGAATCCGGCCGCATCCGCGCACTCGCCCGCGATCTGACCGAGCCCTCGCCGCTCGCACTGGAGGTGCTGTCGGCGCGGCCGTATGCGTTCCTGGACGATGCGCCGCTCGAGGAGCGCCGCACCCAGGCGGTCATGAGCCGGCGCTGGCTCGATCCGCAAAGTGCCGCGGACATCGGCAAGCTCGACCCGGAGGCGATCGCGCGGGTGCGCGAGGAGGCCTGGCCCGATGCGGTGAATGCCGACGAGCTGCACGACGCCCTGATGTGGCTGACGTTCCTTACCGCTGCCGAGGTCGAGCGCCAGGACGGCTGGGCGCGGCTGTGCGCCACGCTCGCCGCTGAGCGCCGCGTCACGCGGCTCACCGGCGGTGCCACGACGCTGTGGGTCGCGGCCGAGCAGCTGCCACTGCTCCTCGCGCTCTACCCGGGCGCGCGCTGTGAGCCTCTCGTGACGACCCCTGCCGCGCGCGCGCGCAGCATCGCCGCCGACGCGGCACTCGTGGAAGTAGTGCGCGGGCGGCTCGAGGGCTCAGGTCCCACGACCGCCGCGGCGCTCGCGCAAGCTGCGGGACTACCGCCGGCACCCATCGAGGCGGCGCTCGCGACACTGCAGGCGGAAGGGTTCGCCATGCGCGGCGCCTTCACCGCCGAGGCGGCGGGTGCAGCGGTCGAGTGGTGCGAGCGGCGCCTGCTGGCGCGCATCCACCGCTACACGGTCAAGCGGCTGCGCGCCGAGATCGAGCCGATCGAGGCGCGCGACTTCCTGCGGTTCCTGTTCGAGTGGCAGCGCGTCCTGCCGGTCGCGCGCATGGAGGGACCGGACGCCGTCGGCGCGATCCTCGCGCAGCTCGAAGGCTTCGAGGCCGCGGCGAGTGCCTGGGAGACCGAGATCCTTCCCGAGCGCATCAGCGAATACGAGCCGGCGTGGCTCGATGAGCAGTGCCTCGCGGGCCGCTTCGTATGGACGCGGCTCGCCTCGCGCCGCAGCGACCCGGAGCGCCGCGCGGCGCCGGTGCGCGCGACCCCGATCGTGCTGCTCGCGCGGCGCAACTTGCGCCTGTGGTCGAGCCTCACCGGGACCGGCGACGCTGCGCACCTGTCGGCGGGCGGTGAGCGCGTCGCCGACTACCTCTCGGCACACGGCGCCTCGTTCTTCGATGAGCTCCCCGCCGGCACCGGGCTGCTGCCCTCTCAGGCCGAAGCCGCGCTGGCCGAGCTCGTGGCGCTCGGGCTCGTCAACTCCGACAGCTTCGCGGGATTGCGCGCGCTGCTGGTGCCGGCCGAGCGGCGCAGGCCCGCTCTCGGGGGCCGCCGGCGGCGTCGCATCGCGCTCTTCGGCATGGATGCCGCGGGACGCTGGGCGCAGCTTGCGCGCCAGACGCCCGTGCCACCGGGGGAGGAAGTGATCGAGCACGTGGTGCGCACGCTCCTGCGGCGCTGGGGTGTCGTGTTCTGGCGGCTGCTGGCGCGTGAGGCGGACTGGCTGCCGCCGTGGCGTGACCTCCTCATGTGCTGCCGGCGCCTCGAGGCGCGCGGTGAGATCCGCGGCGGGCGCTTCATCGCCGGCTTCACCGGGGAGCAGTATGCGGCGCCAGAGGCGATCGCCCTGCTGCGCGAGGCGCGGCGCAAGCCGCGCGAGAATCACTACGTAGCGCTTTGCGGCGCCGATCCCCTGAACCTGGTGGGCATTCTCACCCCGGGCGCACGACTGCCTGCGCTCGCCGGCAATCGCGTGCTCTATAGCGACGGGGTGCCGCTCGCGATCCTGTCGGGCGGCGAGGTGAGTTTCCTCTCCGAGCTGCCGACGCAGCAGCAGTGGGACGTGAGGAACAGGCTGCTGCGCCGCCACGTGCCCGCAGCGCTGGCGGAGTTCGCCTGATCAAGTAGGCGGGGCGGGTATCCCCGCCCCGCTATGCCGCGTTAGGGCCGGCCGGGCCGGTCATCCCTTCTTGTGCGCGTCCTGCCACTTCTTGACGGCAGCCATGGTGTTCTCGACGTGCTGGTCGGGATTCATCGCGGTGTAGGAATAGATGATCTCACCGGTGGGCGCGATCACGTACGAGGTGCGGTTGGCATACTCGGGGTGCGCCGCCAGCACCGAGTCGTAGGACTTCATGATGCCGCCGTCGGCGTCCGAGGCGACCGCGAACTTGTTGCGGCACTCGCTCACGGAGAACCTGTCGAGCTTCTCGATCGGATCGTGCGACACGCCGATGACCGTTGCGCCGAGCGAATTGAACTGCGCGGTCGCTTCCGCGAACAGGTGCGCCTCCTTGGTACAGCCGGGCGTGAAGGCCGCCGGGTAGAAATACAGGACCACCGGCCCCTTCTTCAGCGCATCGGCCAGTGAGAACTTGAACTCCTTGCCCGCGAGCGTCGCCTGGGTGGTGAAGTCCGGCGCCTTGGTCCCGTCCGGCAAGGCGGCATAGACCGGAAGGGCAATCGCGAGGCTCGTCAGGGCCGCGAGAATCGGACGTCGCATGGTCGTCTCCTGTAGAGGGCTCGAGTGCTGAACGGGGTCCGCATCATCGGCCAACGCGGGCGTGCGCGCCAGTACGGCACGTCATTCGCCGTTCCTGGCATAGCCGACCAGCTCGACGTAGCCACGGCCGCGCGTCGGGCCCGTAGCGCCCGTACCGGTCACGTCCACCGCGCCCTCCCAGTAACGCGGCTGCGTCTTAAGCTCCTGATCGGAAAGCACCGGACGCACCGTGAGATCGAGCGACAGATCGGGCACGCGCACCCGCCACGCCGAGGGGTAGCGCACGCCCTGCGCGTCGCTCCAGTGGTCCAGGACCTCGATGCTGACCTTTCGCTCGGCGAGCGGCTGAGTTACACCCCCGGCTGCGATAAAGGTTCCCGCGCTGTGCGGATCGCGTGCACCATCGCGGTCGCGGAGTTGGTAGAACATGAGCGCGCTGCCATCGGACAGCTGCAGCGCGAACCAGTCCCAACCCGCCTCGTTCGCGCCAAGAGCGCCGCTCCCCCACTCGCGGTCGAACCAGGCGAGCCCGTGCACCGGGATCACCGCGCCGCCACGCCGCAGCCGCCCACGCACCGCCAGCCGCGGGATCGAGTAGTAGTAGCTCGCAGCTCCCGGGTCCTGCGCCTTCACGCTCAGTCCCGCGTCCCCGTTGAGCACCGGCGGCGTGAGCGCGGTGAGCTCGAGCTCGAGCTCGTAGCCGGGCTGCGCGGCGCGCAGCCGCCAGGGCTCACCTCCGGTGAGCGACCAGTCATCGATCCAGACCTTCAGTGGCGCGCCCTGCGCACCAGCGAGCCCCAAGGCAGCGCGCGAGAGCTTCTGCGCGAAGCGGAAGCGCCCCGCCGCAGGATCCGTGACGGCGAAATGCGCCATGTAGATCTCGCGCGTGCGCCACGCGCTCCGGGGCTCGGCGCCCGCGGAGGATGGCGCCGGGGCCGCCGGCGGCGCGAGCGCGAAGCGAAAGAACGTCAGCTCGAACCCGAAGCGCTCGCCCGACGGACCGTCGAGGTTGCCCGTGACGTACCACCACTCCTGGCGGAACTCGGCATGCGGGCCGTGGTCACGCGGGAATTCGAACGCCCGCGGCGCCAGCGCCTGTGCGAAGCCGCCGGGCGCGCCCGGCGCTGCTGCCAGGGGCGGCAGCGGAGCCGCACTCCGTGCCGCGGCGCACAGCAGCGCGGCGGGCGCCAAGGCGAACAGCGCGCGGTAACGCATCATTCCTCGCGCAGGCCGCTCGCGAGCGGCGCGCGCGCGCTGCGCCAGGCCGGGTAGAGCCCCGCGGCCAGCGCCGCGGCGAGTGCCAGCCACAGCGCGTTCACGAACTGCGCGGCGCTCAGGTGCAGATCGATCTGCCAGCCGAAGGCGCGGCGGTTGATGACGTCGGTGAGCACCAGCGCGGTCAGCAATCCCGCGGGAATTGCCGCGAGGAACGCCGCGAGCCCCATGAAAGAGGTCTGGGCAACGATGAGCAGCGCAGTCCCCCCCGGCGTGAGCCCGAGCGTACGCAGCAGCGCGAGCTCGCGTGCCCGCTCCAGCTCCCAGGCGAGCAGCGCGCTGATGAGGCCCACCGCCGCCACGCCCGCCGCGAGCCAGTAGAGCACCCGGGTGATGATGAAGGTGCGCTCGAAGATGCGCATCGAGAGCTCACGGATGTCGGCGTTGGAGCGGATGAGGAGCGCCTGCCGGCCGGCCGCTGCCGCGCGCAGCTCGTGCACCACCTCGGACGCCCCCACGCCGGGTGCGAGATACAGCCCGAGCCCCGCGATCCCGTCGTCCTCCCACAGACGCCGGTACACCCCGAAGTCCATGAGTACCTCGCCGCGGTCATTGCCGTACTCGCGATACACGCCCACCACGCGGAACGGACGCGGACCTGAGGCGGTGGTGAGCGTGAGCGTCTCGCCCGGCGCGAGGGACAGCCGCCAGGCAAGAGGCTCGGAGATCAGGATGGCGCCGGCGGCGAACTGCGGCCAGGCGCGCGCCGGATCTCCCTGTGTGAACCTGAAGCCCGGGCGGCTCTCGGGGATCAGACTCACGGCGTTGAGCTCCACCGGTCCATGCGCGGAGGCCACCGTCGTGCGCCGGCCCGCGCTGTGGGCGCGCACCCCGGGCACGGCGAGCAGCGCGCGCACCACCTCGGGATCGAGCCGCCGCTCGAGGCTGTCAGCCACTCCGGGCGCGCTCACGTAGACGTCAGCGCGCATGGTCTCCCGCAGCCACTCGCGCAGCGACTCGCGGAAGCTCTGCACCATGATCGCAACGCCGATCATGGCCGTGAGCGCCATGCCGAGCCCCGCGAGCGCGACCCCGGTGCGGGAGAGCGACGCGGCGATGTCGGCGCACGCGAGCCGCGCCGCGGGACTCACGGGTGCGATGAGGCGCGCGGCCGCCTGCGCCGCAGCACGCAGCGCCGCAGGCGTGATCGCGGCCGCGGCGCACAGCAGCATGAAGAGCGCGGCGAAGCCCGCGAGAAGGCTGCGCCCCGGGATCGCGACCAGGATCGCGGCACCGAGGGCCAGCAGCAGGCCTGCCACCACGAGCCGCCGCGCCAGGTGCACCGCACGCCCCTCGAGCACCGAGCGCGCGAGGCCCAGCTGGGGCGCGCTGCCGGCCACCTCGAGCGCCGGCAGCAATGCCGCAGCGAGCGCGGTGACGAGTCCCGCGCCGAGCGCCTCGGCCAGCGTGCTCACCGGAATGCTCACTTCGTTCACGGCAACCGCGAAATACAGATCGTTGATGGTCTGCGACACGAGCCCGATCAGGCCGCGGCCGATCAGCAGCCCGAGCAGAGCACCGCACAGCGCTCCCGCGACCCCCAGCACCGCCGCCTCGCCGAGCAGAATCGCGAGCACCTCGCCGCGCGTCGCCCCAAGCGCGCGCAGCACACCGATGATCGTGCGCCGCTGCAGCACCGCGAAGCTCACCGCACCGTAGATGAGCAGCGTCCCCACCAGCAGTGCGAGCAGGCTCATCGCCTTCAGGTTGGTCGTGAACGCGTCCGTCATGGCATAGGTGTCGCGCGCCTCGGCGCGCGTGTCCTGCAGTGCGAGCCCCGCCGGAAGCGTCGCCGCAAGCCGCGCGAGCGCCGCCACGCGCGTGGCTCCGTCGGCACGCACGTCGATGCGCGACACTCTGCCGACCGTTCCGAGCCATTCCTGCGCCTGTGCGATGTCGGTGAGGATCAGGTCGTCGAAGCCCGGAGCTGAGTCCGCGAGGGTGGCGATCAGCCGCGCGGGATGCCGCTGCCCGCCGATCGCGAGCTCGAAGCGCCCGTCCGCCGGGATGCCCAGCTCGCGCGCGGTGCGTGCGCCGAGAACGACCGCGCCTGGCGCGGTGAACCAGGCGCGCAGCTCCCCGGGGCCGCGCCTCGCGTTCGCATCGAGGTCGGCGCTCGCAAACGGGTCGAGTCCGACGAGCTGCAGCACCCGGGTGCCCACCGTGGCGTAGCCGGCCACCACGGGCGCGAGCCGCATGCCGGGTGCGGGTGGGCGCACGCGCAGCCGCGCGTACAGCTGCTCGTCGATGCCGCGCGGGCCGCCGACGATCTGCTCGGTGGCCGCTCCGTTGACCGCCTGGAGGGAGAGCTCGAAGGCGCGCCGCGCGCTCGCGGTTGCGACGTCGACCGCTACGATCGTGCCCACCCCGAGCGTGAGGCCCACGAACGCCAGCGCCAGCTGCGCCGGGTGGCGCCACAGGTGCCGCAGGCACGCCGCGTGCAGCGCACTCATGCCCGCCGGCCCGGCGCGTGCCGCTCCTGCAGCCGGCCCTCGCGCAGCTCCAGTACCCGGTCCGCGGCGTGCGCGAGCGCCTCGTCGTGGGTGACCATCACGAGCGTCGCACCACGCTCGCGGCTGAGCGACAGCAGCGCCGGCAGCACCTCGCGCGCGGTCTCGTCGTCGAGATTGCCGGTCGGCTCGTCCGCCAGCAGCAGGGCCGGCGCATGCACCAGCGCGCGGGCGATCGCCACCCGTTGCTGTTCGCCGCCGGAGAGCCGGTCGACCGCGCTCGCGGCGCGCTCGGTGAGGCCCACCGCCTCGAGCGCGGCGCGCGTGCGGGTACGGGCTGCGGCGCCGCGCACGCCGTTCAACTCGAGCACCAGGCGCACGTTCTCGGCCACGTCGAGGGTCGGGATCAAGTTGAAGAACTGGTAGACGAAGCCGATGTGCGCGCGACGGAAGCGGGTGAGCGCCGGCTCGCCCAAAGCGCTCACCTCGGTGCCGTCGATGTGCACCGTACCGCCGTCCGCCCGGTCAATGCCGCTGATGAGATTCAGGAGCGTGGACTTGCCCGAGCCGCTGCGACCCATGACGGCGATGCGTTCGCCGTCGCCGACCTGCACATCGACCCCGTCGAGCACGCGATGCTCGCGCCCGCCTTCGCGAAAACTGCGCCGCAATTGCCGGATGATGAGCACGTTCCGCCCCGTCCTGATCCTAAGGCTACATTGTAGAAACATCGCCGATTTGGCACCGCAGGGTCGGATCGGCGAAACTCTCGCCCCACATGCTAAAGGAAAGGTATCCCATGACAGTGCGACGCCGCGGCTTCAACGTTCTGACCGTGACCGCGACGGTCCTCGCGGCGATGGGCGCCGGCCTGATGTCGGCCCACGCCCAGCAGTCGAGCGGGGCGCAGGCGAGCGCGCCCAGCGCGGCCCCGGCTGCCAAGAAGTCCAAGGCGGCCGCCGCCAAGGGCGATGCAAGCTACAGTCTCGGCGTGTCGATGGGCGCGGAGCTCAAGCAGCTGGGCCTCACGTCCGCAGAGGTGAGCGGCGAGCGGCTCGCCCAGGGCGTACACGATGCGCTGAACGGCAAGGCGGAGATGGGACCGGAGCACCAGGAGAAGATCCGCGCGCTGATCAGCTCCGTGGGCGAGTCCAACCACCACAAGGCGGCGGCGTTCCTGGCCGGGAACGGCAAGAAGCCCGGCATCGTCACGACGGCGAGCGGCCTGCAATACCAGGTGATCTCCGCGGGGAGCGGCGCATCCCCGAAGGCGACCGACGAGGTCACCGTGAACTATCGCGGCACGCTGCTCGACGGCACCGAATTCGACAGCTCCTACAAACGCAACGAGCCGGCGACCTTCCAGGTGAACCGCGTGATCCCGGGGTGGACCGAGGCGCTGCAGCTGATGAAGCCGGGCGCCAAGTACAAGCTGTTCGTTCCGCCGCAGCTCGCCTACGACATGCGGCCGCGGCCGCCGATCCCGCCCGGATCGCTCCTCATGTTCGACGTGGAGCTGATCAGCGTGAAATCACCCCCGGCGCCACCGCCGGCCGGACAGACTCCGCCGCCCGCACCGGCGCAGCCGAAGTAGCTTGCGCTGACTTCCTTCAGGTCCCGGCGTTGGCGCCGGGCTCGAAGCGCATCGGCTTGGTGACACCGAGGCGCGTCAGCTCGCGCAGCAGCTCGCCGGCGAGCTCCTGGTAGCGCGCGCGCTCGAACAGCGGCGCCGCCTTCCAGTCGTAGGCCCACGGCTGGCAGGTGCGCAGTGCTTCGGGCTCGTCGAGGTAGCGCGGTATGACGTGCGCGTGCAGCGCCGGCTCCTCGTTGCCGAACATCGCGTAGTTGATGCGCAGCGCGCCGGTCACCTTGAGCAACGCATCGCCGAGCCGCGTCATGTCGGTGAGAAAAGCGATGCGCTCGCGGGCGCCGAGCGCATTCAGATTGGGCACTACCGGATCGGGCAGCAGCAGCGCGTAGCCGCGCACGAACTGCCGCTCGCCGAACAACGCCCAGCCGGAGAACAGCCGCGCAATAACGCGCGGCTCGCTACCGGCGCGCGCGGCGCTCACCTGGTTGTGGATCGCGGTGACGGGCTCGGCCAGGTTATCGTTCTTCATGCGCTGCCGTGCGAGCGGAACACGAAATACACCGCCCCCAGAATACACAAACCGGCCCACACATAGTCGAGCTTCAGCGGCTTGCCCATGTAGAGCACCGCGAACGGCACGAATACCGTGAGCGTCACGACTTCCTGCAGGATCTTGAGCTGCGGGAGACTCAGGCGCGTGTAGCCGATACGGTTGCCGGGTACCTGCAGCAGGTACTCGAAGAAGGCGATTCCCCAGCTCACGAGCGCGGCCACGTACCACGGCCGGTCGGCCAGGTTCTTCAGGTGCGCGTACCAGGCGAAGGTCATGAATACGTTGGACGCCATGAGCAGCAGCGTCGCGGCGACTATCGGGTTCATGAGCGGCGCGCTCAGCAGGCGACTTCGAGGGCGCGCAGCGCGCCGAGCGTGCTGCCGTAGCCACCGTGCACGATCCCGTGCCAGCCGCGCGAGCGCGCGGTGTCGATGTTGTCCGCCCGGTCGTCGATGAATACCGTCTCGGCGGGGTCGAGCGCGAAACGGCGCTCGGCCTCGGCGTAGATGCCGGCGTGCGGCTTCATGACCCCGGCGAGATAGGACGGCAGCGCACCGTGCCCGACGCGGTGCATGCGGTAT
Source organism: uncultured Gammaproteobacteria bacterium (assembly GCA_963713175.1). Taxonomy (GTDB): domain Bacteria; phylum Pseudomonadota; class Gammaproteobacteria; order Steroidobacterales; family Steroidobacteraceae; genus 13-2-20CM-66-19. Next base: position 171,668 of record CAVQKW010000012.1, read on the forward strand.
TCGCGCGACAGGTACGCCCAGTGCAGGTCGCCGATGTTGGACAGCAGGTAGACGCGATAGCTCGCGCTCAGGCGGTGTGCCAGCTCGAGCATCTGCGGGTCGAGCTCGAACATGCCGACCCAGTGTGCGTGCGTCTCCTCGAGCGTCACCGGCTCGCGCGTCAGCGCGGCCAGCTGCTCGAGGAGCCCGCGGCCGGGCAGCCGCCCGCACTCGTGCGCGTCGAGCGTGATGCGCGCCAGCACCGCTGCGAGGTCGGCCATCCCGGCGCCGCGCGAGTTGAGGAAATCGAGAAACGACTGGTAGTTGAGGCGCACGAACACCCAGCCGATGTCGAACACGACGTTGCGGATCACAGGGCGAGCGGGTCGACGCTGCCGGCATCCCCGGGCCGCACGTTGACCGCAACCACGGTGGCCCGCGGAAAGAAGTTGAACTCCGTGGCGCTGGCACGCGTATAGGCTCCCATCGAGCGCCCGATGATCAGGTCGCCGGCCTTGAGCGCCGGCAGCATCAGGTTCTCGGCGATCACGTCGATGCTGTCGCAGGTGGGCCCGGCGAGCACCGCGGGCAGGCGCACGCCCGCGTCGCGCAATGGCTCCACCGGGTAGCGGGCGTGGTCGAACAGCTGCCCGCTGTACGAGCCGTACAGCCCGTCGTCGAGGTAGTACCACCAGTGTCCCTCGCGCTGCGCGCGGCCGATGACCGAGGCCACCCCGATCGCCGCGGGACCGACGATGTAGCGGCCAGGCTCGGCGATCACCCGCACCCGCTTCGGCAGGCTCGCCAGGGCCGCGCGCAGCGGTGCACAGAAGCGGCCGATGTCCTGCACCGGCTGGGCGTAGTCGATGGGGAAACCGCCGCCGATGTCGAGGGTATCGAACGCGCCGAGCTTCTCGCGGCGTGCGGCTGCCATCAGCCGCGCGCAGGCCTGCACCGCCTCGACGTGCTTGGTGGCGTCGGGAGTCTGGGAGCCCACGTGGAACGACAGTCCCCGTACGCCGACGCCGAGCTCGGCCGCACAGCGCGCCAGCGCAAGCAGCCCTTCCGGGTCGCAGCCGAACTTGCGCGACAGGTCGCACACCGCACCGGGTGAGCGGAACGACACCCGCAGCAGGAGCTGCACCTCGCGCGCGTGGCGCGCGAACTTCCTCACCTCATCGGGGTTGTCGGCGACGAAGGTGCGCACCCCGAACTCCAGCGCATTGGCGATGTCGGCGGCGCGCTTGATGGGATGGGTGTGGATGCAACGCTCGGGTGCTACCCCTAAGCGCTCGGCCAGCTGCACCTCGCCGCTGGTCGCCAGGTCGAGGAATCCTCCCTCTTCGATCACCGTGCGAACCACCGCCGGGTGCGGCAGCGGCTTCAGGGCGTAATGCAGGTCGACGTGCGGCAGCGCCCTGCGCAGCTTTCTGAACTGCGCTCGTACGCGCTCGCAGTCGAGGATCAGGAGTGGCGAGCCGAACTCGCGCACCAGGCGGCGTACCTCCGCAGGGCGGAACGGATCGATGAATCGCGCTCGGGGCACCGCGGGAGTTTAAGGCAGCACGGCCATGGTGCCGGTACCGTCGTCGCTCTCCACCACGCTGGTGGCGGCGCGCACCAGTCGGTCGCGGATCGCATCCCAGCGATCGCCATCGGGCACCGCCTGCACCAGGATGCGCTGGCAGCCCGCCTTGTCGAGCGTACGCAGGTTGGTATAGAGGTCGTGGCCGTAAATCTCCGGGCGGCGGCCGGCGTTGATCCAGGTGACGTACTTGTGCGAGCGCAGCGGCAGGCGCTGCGCGAGCACGGCGATGCGCTTGCCGCCGGTGGAAGCCGCATCCGCCTGCCCATCCACCTCACCCGCCGGCACGATGGTCATGGGCGTCACTGGTGCGTAGTGCATCGGCGTACTGCCGGGGACACGCGGGGACTGCGGTGTCGGACCGACCAGCACCTCGCCCACCACCTCGCGCAGCTGCGCCGCGGTGACGCTCCCCGGCCGCAGCAGCCGCACGTTCGGGCCCTCGAAGGAGACGATGGTGGACTCGAGCCCGATCTGACACTCGCCGCCGTCGAGTATCACCCGTACTGCATCGCCGAGCTCCTCGCGTACGTGCTCGGCGCGCGTCGGCGAGAGCCGGCCGTAGCGGTTGGCCGACGGAGCAGCGATGCCGCCGCCGAAGGCCGTGAGCAGCTGCTGCGCCATCGGATGCGCCGGCACCCTGATGGCGATCGTGTCCTGGCCGCCGGTCACCACGTCGTGCACGTTCAGCGCCCGCGGCATCACCATGGTGAGAGGCCCGGGCCAGAAGGTCTCGGCGAGGCGCGTCGCGCCCTGCGGAACCTCGCGCACCCAGCGATGCAGAAACCGCGGGCTGTCGAGGTGCACGATCACCGGGTGGGTCTCGGGACGACCCTTGGCGGCGAAGATCTTGCGCACCGCGGCCGGGTTCTGCGCGTTGGCCCCGAGCCCGTAGACGGTCTCGGTCGGAAACGACACCAGCTCGCCGTCGCGCAGCGCCTGCACGGCGGTCTCGATCTCGACCTGGGTTGCTCTGACGACGCGGACCATAGGGGTGACGAATTCTAGCAAGCCGCGGGCGCCGGAGCCGGCTGTTGCAGCAAAGCATCAGTCTGCTACAACTTCCTGTCGAATCCGGGGCTTGACTACTCCAGGGCGTGTCGCACCCAGCCGGCGCTGGTGTGCGTCAGCTCGTACGCCGGCCAGTAGTGTTTGTCGAGTTTGAGTGTGATCACTTCGGGGGCGTTGTTCCAGGTGATGGTCTTCAGCCGCACCGAGGAGCGGTCCGGCCGTCCGGTGACGACCTTGAGGAACGTGTCGAGATCCGGGGTAGGCAGGCCGTCCACCTCGACGATGCGTCGCCCCGGGAAGAGCCCGTAGCGGGTGGCGGGCGAGCCGTAGGCAAAGTACGCGACGTACACCCCGACCGGCGGAATGCCGCGTTGCGCGCTCATGGCACGATGCGGCGCCTGCAGCGTCGCACCGGCCCACTGCACGAGGCGCTCGACGTCGGAGCCCGGCAGCACGGCGGTCGGTACATCGAAGGTCTGCTCCCCGGAGCCGCGCCACACGGTGACCGCGACGTGATCCTTGTCGGCGGCGGCCTTCTCGACTTCGCGGAAGCGGGTCACGACCTGTCCGTCGATGGCGAGCAGCAGATCGCCCTGCTGTAACACTTTGGCGGCCGCCGAGCCGCCGACCAGGCGTACCACGGTGAGCACCTGGCGGCGCGTCGGAGTATGCGCGGCGAGGCGCTGTGTCCAGGCGTCCGACAGGCCGATCTCGCGCGCATTGGCGAGCGGCAGCACGGAGAGCTCCACTTCCAGCGAGTGCAGCGGGCGGTCGCTGCGCACCCGGTCGAGCATGTCGGCCACGACGTCGATCGGAACCCCGCGGGTGTCCTGCGCCAGCTCGCGGCCGTTCTCGTAGGCAAAGCTCGACCAGGTGCCGAGCACGTCGCCGGACTTGTCCGCCAGCACGCCGTCGTAGTCCAGCGGCGGGTTCACCAGCTGCACGGTCTCGAGGTTGCTGTCGCGGAAGCGCATGGTGCGCGACAGCGGTAGATCGAGCGGATCGATGCTGGCGATCTCGGTATTGCGCGAATGGATCTGGCTGTCGGGGCCGAGGCCTACCACCCACACCGGCTCCCCGGGCGACAGCTCCCGCGGGGTGAGTTTCGCGGATTTCACCGGCGTCGAGCCGATCAGCTTCGGGTCGTAGGCCACCACCGCGTAGTTATGCAGCGGGTGCACATACACCACGCGTCCCGGCACCTGCACGGTGCCGGCGAAGGTCACCGTCACGTCGCCGACCGCGACCGGGACCGTGTTGCGATCGACGACCACCAGCCCGCGCGCGGCGTCCACGACGAGGCCGGTGCCGTGATAGTTGCGCTCGGTGATGCCCGACACCGAGTACGGCATGTCGAAGGTCACCATGACCAGCGAGGGCGCCAGGTCCGTGAGGCGCGGGTCGTTGTACGCGGGGAATGCGGTCGAGCTCACGGCCACCGGCTTGGGCTGCGGGCCCGGCGCCAGGTCGCGGCAATCCCATAGTCCCTTGGCGTCGTCGCGCTCGCAATGGTGCGCCGGATACCACAGACGGTCCATGCGGATGACGCGCAGCTGGCTGCCGTTGGGATCGTCGATGGTGATGTAGCGGACCGTGGCGTAATCGCCGTTGCCGAGCTGCGCGATCCCGGCTTCGAAGTCCTCCAGGGTATCGGTCCGCTTGCCGTTGAGCGTCGTGATCACCGCGCCGCGCGGAATGCCGGCCGCGCTGAACACGTAGCCCGGGTTGGCGACGTAAACCCCTCGCGTCGGCACGTTGAAGGCGCGTGCCAGCTGATAGGAGAGCTTGTTCACTACCGCATCGCCGAACTCGGCGTACGAGCTCGGGGTGATGGCGTTCAGATCGCCGACCGGCAGCCGTGCCGACACCGGCTTGCCACCGCGCTCGAGCTCGACCTCCACCTCCTGTCCGACCGAGTCGTCGAGCACCTCCTCGAGGGGCTCGAACTGGGTAACGTAGTGTCCGTTCAGGCGCACCAGGATGTCCCCGGTCTGCAGCACGTTCTCACTCGGCGAGCCGGGCAGCACCTCGGTCACGACCAGCATGCCGGTATAGCGTGGAAAGGCCTTGCGCACTTCCGCCTCGGTACGCGGGTCGAGTCCCAGCCGATCGAGCTCATCGTAGGGGGTGTAGTTGAATACCGTGTAGAGCGTGCCGCGCGGCACGGGCTTGCCCTGCTGGATCAGGGTGAGCGCGCGCCGGACGCGGCTCAAGGGCAGGTAGAAGCTCGACGCCGCGCCGCTCGCGCCGCCGGCATTCAAGGCGATCACGCGCCCGCGGATGTCGATCACCGGCGAGCCGGAGGAGCCGCCCGAGGTGCCCGACGCCGCCTGCAGGTAGAAGGTGTTGAAGTCGTTGTACTTGGCGAGGCCGTAGTCGGGCGCATCGCGGTCGAGGCGCGCCAGCGTACCGGCGAGGATCGACAGCTGCTCGCCGGCGTTGTTGCCGACGACGCGGATCTCGCGCCCGATCTGCGCTCCTTCGGGATATAGCGGCAGCGCCTTGGGCTTGATGAAGCGCAGCTTGTGCGGGTCGTAGCGGTAGAAGCCGAAGTCGTGCACCGGGTCGCGGTACACCGGGTACAGCTGCACCTCCTCGCGGTTGAGGAAGGTCGCCTCGGCGGTGACCGGGCCCGGCGTCACCACGTGACGGTTGGTGAGGATGAGTCCGCGCTCGGCATCGACCACGAACCCGGTCGCCTGCGCGGTGGCGTTCCACTCGGTGTCGAAGGCGCGCGTCATGTCGACGTCGATCGACACCACGCTGCTCGCGATGCGCTCGAGCGTGACGGCCCAGTCCGGGTTGGCCTCGACCGCCGCCGCCTGCTGCGCGATCTGCGGCGCGTGGTTGCCCGGTGCGGGCAGCGGCTCGGCCGGTGGCGGTGCGGGGTTCGCCGGGGTCGGCGTCGGTGCGGGCGTCGCGGGCGCGCCGGAGGTTTCCGGCGGCTGCGGCACCGCCGAGGTGGGCGTGGCCGGGGGTGCGTGCGGGTCGGCGGCCGCCCGCAGGACCACGCAGCATGCGAGGATGCACGGCAACAGCGGTCGCAGGGATTGCATCCGCACGCGTTCCTAGCGACCGAGCAGCACCAGCAGCCACACCGTGGTGAGCAGTACGAACGACATGAAGACCGCCGCCGAGCCTATGTCCTTGGCGAGTCCCGCGAGTGCGTGTCGCTCGAAGCCGATGCGGTCGACGGTCGCTTCGATGGCGCTGTTGATCAGTTCCACGATGAGAATGAGCAGCATGGGCGCGATGAGCAGTGCGCGCTCCACGCCCGAGTGTCCGAGCCATCCACCCAGAGGTATGACGAGGACCGCGAAGGCGAGTTCCTGGCGAAACGCCGCCTCCTCGCGAAAGGCGCCCGCGAGCCCGAGCCAGGTGGCGCCGAGCGCACGCAGCAGGCGGGTCAACCCCCGCGGCTTGTAACGATCTACGGCTGTGCCGCCGGCTTCCATGTGAGATCCAGTTGTCGGGCCGCCCGCACGTCGTCGAGGCGGCGCACCGGCATGGTATGCGGTGCCGTGCGAACGCGCTCGGGTTCCTCCTCGGCCTCCTTCTGGATCTGTGACATGGCGCCCACGAATGCGTCGAGCGCGTCCTTGCTCTCGGTCTCGGTCGGCTCGATCAGCAGGCACTCCGGCACCAGCAGCGGGAAGTAGGTGGTCGGCGCGTGAAAGCCGTAGATCGAGCAGGCGCTTGGCGAAGTCCATGGCGGTCACGTTCAGTTCGCGCGCCTGGCGCTTCAAGGTCACGATGAACTCGTGGCTGGCGCGCCGCTCAGGGTAAGCCGCATCGAAGCCGGCATCGCGCAGGCGCTGCAACAGGTAGTTGGCGTTGAGCGTCGCGTACTCGCCCACCCCGCGCATGCCGTCGCGCCCCAGCATGCGCATATAGATGTAGGCGCGCAGCAGCACGCCGGCGTTGCCCATGAAGGCCGACAGCCGCCCGATCGAGTGCGGCAGATCGCGCCTCGGTCAGCCAGCGCAAGTGCTCCCCCTCCTTGCCGACGATGGGGATCGGCAGGAACGGCAGCAGCCGTGCGCCCACCCCGACGGCGCCGGCGCCCGGACCGCCGCCGCCGTGCGGCGTGGAGAACGTCTTGTGCAGGTTCATGTGCATCACGTCGAAGCCCATGTCCCCGGGGCGGACCTTGCCGAGAATGGCATTGAGGTTCGCGCCGTCGTAGTACAGGAGCCCGCCCGCGTCGTGAACGATGCGTGCCACCTCCTCGATGCCGCGCTCGAAGACGCCGAGCGTGGAAGGGTTGGTGAGCATGATGCCGGCGGTATTGGGTCCGACGGCCGCCTTGAGCGCTTCGAGGTCGACGTCACCCTGGGCGTTCACCGGGATCTCGCGCACCACGTAACCGCACATGGTGGCGGTCGCGGGGTTGGTGCCGTGCGCGGCCTCGGGCACGATGATCTCGTTGCGCCCGAGGTCCCCGCGCGCGCGGTGGTAGGCACGGATCATGGCGACCCCGGCGAACTCGCCGTGCGCGCCGGCCATGGGCGAGAGCGCCACACCCTGCATGCCGGTCACTTCCTTCAGCATCTCCTGCAGCTCGTACATGCAGGCGAGAAATCCCTGGCCGTGCGACTCGGGCGCGAGCGGATGGCGCGCGAGGAACGGCGGCAGCATGGCGTACTGGTTACACGCCTTGGGGTTGTACTTCATCGTGCACGAGCCGAGCGGATAGAAGTGCGTATCGATGGAGAAGTTGAGCTGCGACAGGCGGGTGAAGTGCCGTACCACCCCGAGCTCGCCCACCTCGGGAAGCTCGGGCGCCTTGGCGCGGCGCAGCTTCGCCGGCAGATCCGCGAGCGCGTCGGCGTTGGTCTGCTGCGGCCACTGGTCGCTCGCGCCGCGTCCCGGTTGCGAGTGCTCGAAGATGAGTTTTTCACGGATGGGCATGCGGGAAGTCCCTACGGGGTGGGGCGCGGCCTCTAGGCGGCGCGCATGGTCTGCATCGCCTCGGCGAGTGAGGCGCGGTAGCGCTCGATGTCCGCCGCCGTCTTGGTCTCGGTGGCGCACACCAGGAGCGCGTGACCGAGCTCCGGGAAGTAGGGTGCAAGATCGAGGCCGCCGAAGATGCCGCGCGCGGCGAGCGACCTCAGGAGCGGCGCCACCGGCCGGTCGAAGAGCAGCACCGCCTCGTGGAAGTACGGGCCGTCGAAGGCGAGCCGCACGCCAGGCAGGCGGCCGAGTCCCGCGACGAGCTCGCGCGCCCGGGCGTGCGCGGCCGCGGCGGTGCGCTCGAGTCCCTGGGGACCCATCAGCGAGAGATATATGGTGGCCGCGGTCACCGCCAGGCCCTGGTTGGTGCAGATGTTGGAAGTCGCCTTGGCGCGGCGGATGTGCTGCTCGCGCGCCTGCAGCGTCAGGGTGAAGCCTTCGCGGCCGGTGGTATCGAGCGTGCGCCCGACGATGCGCCCGGGCATCTGCCGCACGTACTCCATGCGCGTGGTCATGAAGCCGAAGTAAGGGCCGCCGGAAGACAGTGGCACGCCGAGCGGCTGACCCTCCCCCACCGCAATGTCCGCGCCGCGCGTGCCCCATTGCCCCGGGGGCTTGAGCAACGCGAGCGAGGTGGGGTTCACCACCGCGATCACCAGGATCGCGCGCGCGTGCGCCCAGTCGGTGAGCGCATCGACGTCCTCCAGCCGGCCGAAAAAGTTCGGCTGCTGGATGACGAGCGCGGCCAGATCCTCGCCCTCGTACTTCGCGAGCGAGGCGGGCAGCGTCACGCCTTCCGCGGTGCAGTACGGCAGTTCCTCGAACTTCAGGCCCTGGTTGCTCGCCATCGCCAGCGCCACGCGGCGATAGTGCGGATGCACGGTGGCCGGCACCAGGACCCGGGCGGATTTCGATTTGCGGTTGGCGCGCACCGCCATGAGCGCCGCTTCCGCCATCGCCGAGGCGCCGTCGTAGAGCGAGGCGTTCGCCACCTCCATGCCGGTCAGGCGAGCGATCATGGTCTGGAACTCGTAGAGCAGCTGCAGCGTGCCCTGGCTCGCCTCGGCCTGGTAGGGCGTGTAGGCGCTGTAGAACTCCCCGCGCGTCGTGATGGCCCACACCGCGGATGGAATATGGTGCTCGTAGGCTCCCGCGCCGATGAAGCTGAGCGGCGTGCCGTCCAGGGCCGCGCGCTCGCTCATCAGCCGCCCGACCTGCATTTCGTTGAGCTGCTCCGGCACGCCCGCGAGCGACTGCACGCGCAGGCTCTTGGGAATCTCATCGAACAGGTCCTCGAGACGCTGCACGCCGATCACCCGCAGCATCGCCTCGAGGTCGGCCTGGGTGTGGGGGATGAAGGCCATCAGCCGCCCTCCGCGTCCAGAAGCTTCTGGTAGTCACCCGCCGACATGAGGCCCGCGGCGGCGAGTGCCCCGGACTTGGGTTTCAGGCGCATCAGCCAGCCCTCGCCATAGGCATCGGTGTTCACCGTCTCGGGCTCGGCCGCAAGCTTCGGGTTGCCGTCGGTGATGTCTCCGGCGAGCGGCGCGTAGACATCGGACGCGGCTTTCACCGACTCGACCACCGCGCAGGCCTCGCCCGCCTGCACGCTGCGGCCCGCCTCCGGCACCTCGACGAACACCAGGTCGCCGAGCGCGTGCTGGGCGTGATCGGTGATACCGATCTCGACCGTGCCGTCGGCGAGCGTGCGCACCCATTCGTGCGACTTGGTGTACTTGAGATCCGCGGGAAGGTTGCTCATGGAAGGACCTTTTCTCCGGTCAGGTAAGGAGGGATTTGCCGAAACGCACGAACGGCGGCTTCACGACCCGGGCGTTGAGCAGCTTGCCGCGAATGTCCACCTGCACCTTCTCGGGGCTCGCCGCCGGCACGCGGGCGAGCGCGATCGAGCGCTCGAGCGTCGGGGAGAAGGTGCCGCTGGTGATCTCGCCCTCGCCCGCCGAAGCGATCACCTTCTGGTGGCTGCGCAGCACGCCGCGGTCCTCGAGCAGCAGACCCACGAGCTTGCGCCCCGGGCCGCGCGCGCGGATCGCCTCGAGCGCCTCACGCCCGAGGAACTCGCGCTCCCGGGGCTCCATCGCCACCGTCCAGGCGAGCCCTGACTCGAACGGGTCGGTGCTCTCGTCCATGTCGTTGCCGTAGAGATTCATGCCGGCCTCGAGCCGCAGCGTGTCGCGCGCCCCCAGGCCGCAGGAAGCGACGCCGAGGGAATTGAGCTTGCGCCACGCCGGCACGGCATCCGCCGCGGGCACCATGAGCTCGAAGCCGTCCTCGCCGGTGTAACCGGTGCGTGCCACGAACCAGGGACCGAGCTCGCGTCCGACGAAGGTGCCGAGCCCGAGGGCCGCGCCGGCATCCGCTGCCGGCAGCAGCTGCGCCGCCTTGTCGCGCGCCTCCGGACCCTGGACCGCGAGCATCGCGAGATCGCTGCGCTCGATCACCTCGACCCCAAAGCGCTGCGCGTGGCCGCGCATCCAGGCGAGGTCCTTGTCGCGCGTGCCGGCATTCACGACGGCGCGGAACCAGGATTCGGTGAGGAAGTAGACGATGAGATCGTCGATCACCCCGCCGCGCTCGTTCAGCATGCAGCCATAGAGCGCCTTGCCGGGAGATTTGAGCCGCGCGACGTCGTTCGCCAGCAGGTAGCGCAGGAACTCGCGCACGCGCGCGCCCCTGAGGTCCACGACGCACATGTGCGAGACGTCGAACACGCCAGCGGCACGGCGCACCGCGTGGTGCTCGCCGATCTGCGAGCTGTACTGCACCGGCATGTCCCAGCCGCCGAAGTCGACCATCCGGGCGCCCAGCTCCTGGTGCAGCCTGAAGAGCGGTGTCTGTCTTCCCACTCATGCCTCCGGCAATAAAAAAGGCGGCAGACCGCCTCATGGCGAGGCGCCTGCCGCCCTTCTGTCCTTGTGACCTGAGAGATCAGGCACCCCGCGGCGCCGCTCCCCTTCGGTGGGCGGACCTCGTCCGCCGCTCTCCAGAAGCCTGAGCGGAACTGAAAGTTCCGTCGTCTGTCCGTTCGTGTGCCTGAGCGTTTCCGGGCGGAATTTGCGCCTTCGGCGTTCCGGGCTCGTGGCCGGACTCTCTCCGGACAGACCCAATGGGCGCGGGCATGATACCAGCCCGCGGGAGAGCGGCCCAAACGGTAGAATCCATCCAGTTTCCAAGTGTTACATGCATGAGTCTCGAGCGCCGCAAGTCCGCACACGTGTTCATCGGTAAGGTCCAGGTCGGTGGCGGTGCCCCGATCGTGGTCCAGTCGATGACCAATACCGACACCGCCGACGTCGAGGGAACGGTGCGGCAGGTTGCGGCACTCGCGCGCGCCGGCTCCGAGCTGGTGCGCATCACGGTCAACACCAGCGAGGCGGCGGCCGCGGTCGCGCCGATCCGCGAGCGCCTCGACCGCGACGGCGTGGAGGTGCCGCTGATCGGGGACTTCCACTTCAACGGCCACAAGCTGCTGCGCGAGCATCCCGGCTGCGCGGTGGCACTCGCCAAGTACCGCATCAACCCCGGGAACGTCGGCCGCGGCAGCAAGCGCGACCCGCAGTTCGCCGAGATGATCGAGATCGCCTGCCGCCACGACAAGCCGGTGCGCATCGGGGTCAACTGGGGCAGCCTCGACCGGAGCTGCTGACGCGCCTGATGGACGAGAACTCCGCGCGCCCCGAGCCGCTCGATGCGCAGGCGGTGACGCGCGCGGCGGTGGTGCTGTCGGCGCTGTCGAGCGCCGAGCGCGCCGAGGAGCTGGGACTTGCGCACGAGCGCATCATCCTCTCGGCCAAGGTGAGCGGGGTGCAGGACCTGATCGCGATCTATCGCGACCTGGCCGCGCGCTGCGACTATCCGCTGCATCTGGGGCTGACCGAGGCGGGCATGGGCTCCAAGGGCATCGTCGCCTCGACCGCCGGCATTGCGGTGCTGCTGCAGGAGGGGATCGGTGACACCATTCGCGTCTCGCTCACACCCCAGCCGGGCGGCGATCGCACCCAGGAGGTCATCGTCGCGCAGGAGATCCTGCAGACCATGGGTCTGCGCGCCTTCGCGCCACTGGTCGTGGCGTGCCCGGGCTGCGGGCGCACCACCAGCACCTTCTTCCAGGAGCTCGCCCAGCAGATCCAGTCGCATATCCGCACGCGTATGCCGCAGTGGCGGCGCCAGTACGCCGGGGTGGAAGAGATGACGGTCGCGGTCATGGGGTGCGTGGTGAACGGTCCGGGGGAGAGCAAGCACGCCAACCTCGGCATCAGTCTGCCCGGCACCGGCGAGCGAGCCGTGGCGCCGGTGTACGAGGACGGGGAGAAGACCGTCACTTTGAAGGGCGAGCGCATCGCCGAAGAATTCCAGCAGATCGTCGAACGCTACGTGGCGCGGCGTTACACGCGCATTAGGACGTGACCCATGACCGACCTTGCCGCACGCAAATGTAAGCCCTGCGAGGGCGGCACGCCGCCGCTCAGCGCACCGGAAGCCGGCGAGCTGCTCACACAGATCTCCACCGCCTGGGTGCTGACCGACGATGCCCGCGCGATCCGCCGCGAGTTCTCGTTCCGGGACTTCTACCGCACGATGAGCTTCGTCAACGCGCTGGCACACGTCGCCAACATCGAGGATCACCACCCGGATCTCGAGGTGGGCTACAACTACTGCCGCGTCGTCTTCACGACGCACGCGGTGCGGGGACTGTCCGAGAACGACTTCGTGTGCGCCGCGAAGCTCGACCTCATCCCTTTGAGTTGATTGGCTGCGAGCGCCTACGGCGCTCGCAGCAGGCCAGCCCGCTTGCTCAGTTCTCTCCGGAGCCGCGCAGCTGCGCGGCGACGAACTCCACGAAGGCGCGCACCTTCGCCGGAATGAAGCGCGCACTGGGATAGACCGCGTAGATGCCCTGCTCGGTGCTCGCCCACGCCGGCAGGACGCGCGTCAGCTCGCCGCGGCGCACGTCGGCGGTGGCGACCGATGCCGGCAGCAGCCCGATGCCCGCGCCGCTCTTGCAGGCGGTGAGCAGCACGAACGAATTGTTCGAGTGCAGGGGGCCCGTGACGTCGACCGCGAGCTGCAGGTGCCCGCGCTGCAGCTCCCAGCGCCGCGGGCGTGGTCCGGCGTCCAGCACCAGGCAGGCGTGCTCGGTGAGCTGCTGGACGGTACGCGGGCTGCCGCGGTGCTCGAGGTAAGCGGGGCTCGCGAGCAACACACGTCGCGTGGGGGCGAGGCGCCGCACCACCAGGCGCGAGTCCGCCGGCAGCGTGCCGACCCGCAGCGCCAGATCGTAACCCTCCTCGATGAGATCGACGTAGCGGTTGGAGAGCTGCAGGTCGATACGCAGCAGCGGATGCGCCGTGAGGAACAGCGGCATGATCGGCGCGATGAGGGTCTGGCCGGCACCGGTCGCGGCGCTCACGCGCAGTGAGCCGCGCAGCGAGGCGGCCGAATCGCGCACTTCGGCATCCGCACCGTCGAGTTCGGCAAGCAGCGTCTCGCAGCGCTTGAAATAGTCGCGCCCGGCATCGCTCAGGGTCACCCGGCGCGTGGTGCGCTGCAGGAGGCGCACCCCGAGCCGGTTCTCGAGAGCCGCGACCGCACGGCTGACCGCGGAAACATGCCGCTCCAGGTGCCGCGCGGCCTGGGCGAAGCTCTGCCAGCGTGCGACCTCGACGAAGGCGCTCAGCTGCTCGAGACGGTCCATGCGATTATTGCAGGTTCAGCAATTTTCATTTGCATATTAGCCCGTTTATCGCGGCACCGGCACTGCCATATGGTGTGCTCCACACATGGAGGAGTACGCCATGAACAGCCAGTCCGAGTCTGCGAGCCCAGTCGGCGCCCGCGCCGCCGCCGCGGTCGGCTTGCCGGCGGGGGTTCTCGGCAGCGCGTTCGTGCTGCTGTGGAGCACCGGCTATCCGGCCGCCCGGGTTGCGCTGGATCACGCCGCGCCGTTCACACTCCTGGTGCTGCGCTTCGGCGGGGCGGGGCTGATCTTCGCCCTGCTCGCGCGCCTGGGTCGGGTCCCCTGGCCGCGCGGTCGCGCGGCGCTGCACAGCGCCCTCGTCGGCGTGCTGTCGCTCGCGCTGCAGTTTGGCACCTTGTACTGGGCTGCCGCCCGCGGGGTGAACGTCGGCCTCATCGCGCTCGTGATCGGCACGATGCCGATCGTTACCGCGCTCCTGGGACGCGCCTTCTTCCGCGAGCCGGTCCGTGCGCTGCAATGGCTCGGATTCGCATTCGGGTTCGGCGGGGTCGCGCTCGCGGTCGGTGAGGGCATCGGCGCGGGCGGCGGGGGCGGTGCGCTCGAGTACCTCGCGGTACTCGTCGGACTGTTCGCGCTCAGCCTCGGCACGCTCTACCAGAAACGTCACGGGTCGGACATCGACCCGCGGAGCGGGCTTGCCCTGCAGCACCTCGCGGCCACCGCCGTGCTGCTGCCGTTCGCCGCCATCGAGGGCTTTCACTTCGACACCACCGCCGCCTTCGGCGCGAGCCTTGCGTGGTTGACCGGCGTCAATTCCCTGTCCGCTTTCGCACTGTTCTTCGTGCTGCTCAGGCGCGGCGCGGTAAGCCAGGTAGCCACCCTGTTCTTCCTCATGCCTCCGGTGACCGCCGTGACCGACTACTTCGTACTGGGCGACTCGCTCAGCGTGCTCAAGGTGTCCGGCATAGCGGTCGCGGCCCTGGGCGTGTATCTCGCGACCAGAACCACGACTGCCCAGGGTAACGAAGCTGAAGTCCGCAAAATTGCCGCGGGCAATTTTTCCAGTAAACCTAGCGCGCCGCGCGCGGCAGCTCCCCGCTCGTGCCCAGCGCCCTGCGAATGAAGAACCGTCGCAGCTCCTCGCTGCGGTTCACCCAGGACAGTCCCCGCTGGGCGAGACGCGACACGGGTCCGGAGCCGTGGGCGAGGAATCGATCGAACGCGTCGATCGCGGTAGCCATGGCGGCGACTTCGCTCTTGCGCCAGCGCTCGTAGGCACGCAGCACGCGCAGCGCCCCCGGGTCTTCGCCCTCTTTCACGGCCGCCGCGACCTGCTGCGCGAGCGCGGCGGCATCCAGCAGCCCCAGGTTCACGCCCTGGCCTGCGAGCGGATGCACCACGTGCGCCGCATCGCCGATGAGCGCCACACGGCGCGCAACGTAGCGCGGCGCGGCGAGCCGCCGCAGGGGAAAGGCGCTGCGCTCGCTCACGAGCCGTGTCGCCCCGAGAGCCAGGTCCGAGGCGCGGTCGAGCTCGCGAGCGAAGGCATCCGCGTCGCAGGCGGTGAGGGCCAGCGCCAGGGCATCATCCGCCGACCAGACGATCGAGCTCGTGCCGTCGAAGAGCGGCAGGAATGCCAGCGTGCCGTCCTTCATGAAGCGCTGCCACGCGGTGCGCTCGTGCGCTCGCTCGGTCGCCACGGTGGCAACGATCGCCGTCTGACGGTAGCTGCTCTCTTCAACGGTGAGTCCCGCGGCGGCGCGCAGCGCGGACTGCGCGCCGTCGGCTCCTACGACCAGCCGGGCGGTGAGCGCTCCGCGGCTGGTCTCGATGGTCACGATGTCGTCGCTGATGGTCAGCGCGCGGAACTGTGCGGCTTGTAGGTGTCCGCCGGCGCGCTCGAACGCCTCGATCAGCGCCGTCTGCAGCAGTCGGTTCTCGAGGATGTAGCCGAGGTTCGGCTCGCCCACATCGGCCGCATCGAATATCAGCGCACCCGCGCTCCCGGGCGCCGCGCTCTCGTGCCAGATGCGCATGCGCTCGTAAGCACAGATCCGGGCACCCGAGAGGCCCGCCCAGGCGGCGGCGCGGATGAGCAGCCGCTCGCTGGCGCGCGAGATCGCCACCACGCGCGCATCGCTCGGCGTGCCTGCGGCGGGAGCCGTGGGGATGCGCGGCTCGATGAGCGCGACACGCAGCGGCCGCGCGCCGGTGTGTGCCGCGAGCAGCGCCGCCGCACAGGCCCCCACCGGACCCCCGCCCACCACCGCGACGTCGAACCCGGCCTCCTCAGCCATCGGAGCGCGATTCCTGGCGCACTCTAAGGCCGCGGGCGAGCCGCGGTGTCGGCCCGCCGAAGCCCGCGCTGACGCGGGCGAGCGCGCTCTTCGCCGCTGGGCTGAGATCGAACGCGAGCAGACCCAGGTCGCGCAGCACTCCCACGCCCGGACGGGAGTCGCCAAACAGCTTCACCAGTGAGTCGGTGAAGCGCACGACCCCGCGGCGATCGCGTAAACGCCAGTCGGCAAAGCGTGCCAGCAGCTGCGGCGCGCCGGGATCCGTCGGTGAGTTGGCGATCACTTCCGCGAGCATCGCGGCATCGCGCAGCCCGAGGTTGAATCCCTGGCCGGCGACCGGGTGCAGCGCCTGCGCCGCGTTGCCGATCAGCGCGGTGCGCACCCCAACCGGCGCCGCGGCCCGCGTCAGTGCGAGCGGATAGGAGGCGCGCCGACCGGCGCGCAGGAAGCGCCCGGCGCGCCAGCCGAACTGTTCCTGCAGGCGCACGAGCCACGCCGCGTCATCGAGTGCCAGTACCGAGGGAGCTTCCTCACTCCGGCACGCCCACACGACGGTGAGGGAGCCGTCGGCGAGCGGCAGCACGGCGAGCGGGCCCGCCCGCGTGAAGCGCTCGTAGGCGATGCCCCGAGGCGCGCTGTCGGTCGCGACATTGGCGACCACCGCGACCTCTGCATAGTCCTCGACCGTCGCAGGGATGCCCGCTGCGGCGCGCACCCGCGACTGGGCACCGTCGGCGGCCACGATGAGCTTCGCCGTCACGCTGGTGCGCTGCCCGGACGCATCGACCGTGGTGAAGCACACGTCATCGGTGCGCATCGCGACATCTTCCACGCGCCCCGGGACGTGCAGGGCAAGGTCGGTGGCGGCCGAGAGCCGGGCCCACAGCGCCGCGCCGATCGTGCGGTTCGGCACGACGTAGCCGAGGGCATCGACCTCCTGCTCCTCGGCCGTGAGGCGCGCAAAGCCGAAACGCCCGGCGTCGGAAACATGGATGGCGCGGATGGCAGAGGCCTCGGGGGCGAGCGCGGGCCACACACCGAGACTCTCGAAGATGCGGCGGCTGGCGTTGCCGAGCGCGGTGGTGCGCTCATCGAAGCTCGGCTGGGCAGCAACGCCGAAGGGCACGCTCTCGATGAGCATGAGGCGCAGCCCCACCCCGCTCAAAGCCGCGGCGAGGCTCGCACCCACCATGCCGCCGCCGACGATGGCGACATCCACCGGGGTTGGCTCGCGAGGCACGGCTCTCACCCGCGCGCCATGAGCGCTTCGATCTGGTCGGCATCCTTGGGCGCCCGCGCGCTGAGCACTTCGGCTCCGCGCCGGGTCACCAGCACGTCGTCCTCGATGCGGATGCCGATGTTGCGGAACCGCTTGGGCACCCCGCGCAGGTTCGCCGGCAGGTAGATCCCCGGCTCCACGGTGAGCGTCATGCCCGGTTCCAGCACTCGCCACTCGTCGCCGACCTTGTAGTCGCCCACATCGTGTACGTCGAGGCCGAGCCAATGCCCGGTACGGTGCATGAAGAACCGCCGGTAGGCGCCGCTGCGGATCAGCGCGGCGACCCGGCCCTTCAGCAGCCCGAGTTTCACCAACCCGGAGGTCACGGCCCGCACCGCCGCCTCGTGCGGCTCGTTCCAGTGATTGCCGGGACGCACGCATGCGATGGCCGCGCGGTTCGCTTCCAGCACCACCTCGTACACCGCGCGCTGCTCGGGGGTGAAGCGGCCGTTGACCGGAAAGGTGCGGGTGATGTCGGACGCATAGCACTCGAACTCGGCACCGGCGTCCACCAGCAGCAGCTCACCGTCGGCGAGTGGCCGGTCGTTCTCGCGGTAGTGCAGGATGCAGCTGTTGGCGCCGCCCCCCACGATCGGATGATAGGCGATGTCGGCGTTGTGACGGCGGAACTCGTGCAACAGCTCTGCCATCACCTGGTACTCGGTAGCTCCCGGGCGGCAGAAGCGCATCACGCGCTGGTGGGCCCGTACCGACGATTCGCGCCGCCGTGCGCATCAGCTCCAGCTCGTGGCGCGATTTGTAGAGCCGCATGTCGTGCAGCACGTGGTCGAGCGCGGCGAACTCCTGCGGCGGATGCCGGCCGTTCTTCGCCTGGGTGCGCAGACTGTTCACCCACCCCACGACCCTCTGGTCGAAGTCGGCGTAGGCCCCCATCGTGTAATAGACGCGAGCCCGGTTCTCGAGCAGCCCGGGGAGGATCTCATCGATGTCGGCGATCGGAAAGGCATCGTCGGCGCCGTAGTCGCGCGCGGCCCCGGCCGGTCCCGCGCGCCGGCCGTCCCAGGTCTCGCGCGCGGGGTCGCGCTCGCGCACGAACAGGATGTATTCCGCCTGCTCGCGCCCCGGCACCAGCACCGCGACCGCCTCCGGCTCGCCGAACCCGGTGAGGTACTGGAAATCGCTGTCCTGGCGGTAGGCGTACTCGACGTCGTTGTTGCGGTGCCGAACGGGTGCGGCGGGCAGCACCGCGATCGAGTCGCGGCCCATGAGACGCATCAGCTGGCGGCGGCGGCGTGCGAACTCGTCTCTCGCCATGCGCGCGCCGTGCCCCTTCAGTGCAGCGGGTCGGCGGCCGGGAGCGGCGCATGCCGCGCGGGCGCGAGCTCCTCGTACAGCAGCTGCACCCCCACGCGTACGAACTCGACCAGCTCTGCGTAGGCGCTCTCGTTCGACTCCTCGCCTTGACCCGGATCGACTCCCGCGCGCGTGATCTCGGTCAGATCGCGCACCACCTCGCCGACGTCGCCGGGCAGCTCGCTCGCGTCCGGGATCGCCCCGCACCCCAGGCCGTAGAGGAAGCCCTGGCACCACTGCGCGAGCGCCACGGTGCGCTCATCGATGGGTTGCGCATCGTTCGGCAGCAGCGGCTCGAACTGCATGTCGGTTTGCTCGAGCGCGGCGTTGGTCCCGCTGTACAGGTCGTGCAGGCTGTCGGCGGCGGCCGCATCCGCCCGCCCTTCCGGCAGGATCTCCCGCAGCCAGTCCTCGAAGCCGTAGTCGGTGACGGCGCACAGGCAGCCGGTGAGCGTGCCGTGCGCCTCGGCGGCGTCGGTGAGTGAACGCTGCTCGCCGAGCAGCTGCTGGATGTGCGCGTAGTCGGGCTGGTTCATGCGAACCGCGCCATTATAGTTGACAGTTGACTGCAATAATTGACCGCATGAAGAGCCCCGCTCTATAGTCCGGACGTCATGAGCGACACTACAAAAACACAGCTCGAACTGGAACTCACCCGACTCGCCAAGCGCATCGAGGAACTCCTGGGCACGCTCGAGCACCTGCGCGAGGAGAATCGCGCTTTGCGCACGCGCCATGAGTCCCTGGCCGGCGAGCGCGCCACGCTGATGCACAAGAATGAGCAGGTGCGCACGCGGGTCGAAGCGATGATCGGGCGCCTGAAGACTCTGGAGCACGGCGCATGAGCCACCAGGACCAGGCGCGCGTCAGCGTGCGGATCATGGAGAAGGAATACGTCGTGGCCTGCCCCTACGAGGAACGCTCGGCGCTGCTGGATGCCGCCGAATTCCTCAACGTCCGTATGCGCGAGATCCGCGACACCGGCAAGGTAGTGGGGATGGACCGCATCGCGGTCATGGCCGCGCTGAATCTCGCGCACGAGTTCCTCAAGGAGCGCGACCGCGAGACCAAGCTCGACACCGGCGCCGGTCAGCGGGTGCGGGCGCTGCGTGAACGCGTCGAGGGTGCCCTCGGAAAAGGCCAGCAGCTCGATCTGTGATGCGACCGGTGTCTCAAGCGCGCCACGCATGCATGGTGTAGAGTTCCCATCGGCGTCGCCTGCGGTGTTCGACAAGTGGACCGGGTTACCTCGGACCCTAATTGAAACACCCTCGGGACAAAAAGCTTTGCGGCAGCATTGTGCAAGTCCGCCTCGGAGCGGAAAGCCTTACCTGCCGCAGCTCGTCCCACTTGTTGCTCTGGTTCGAGAGCAACGGTCCGCACCGGCACAGGCGGGTGGCGCTCTCTGATTCATCTGGTGGCACCGCCCGCAGCACATTGCGCGGCGGCGCTCGGCGCGCGGCGGCGGGCCGTGAGCGCTGCCGAACGCGCTGCGGCGGCGCAGCTGGTCGCCCGGCACGCCGATACCGCGCTGCGCCTCGCCGCCCAGGCTGGCGCATTGCGCTCTATGCCGCCCTCCCCTCCGAGCTCGACACCGCACCGCTCCTGGATCTCGCCCGCAGCCGCGGCTGCCGCATCTATCTGCCGCGCATCGACCGCCGCCGCAGCTCGCGCGAGATGCGCTTCGTCGAGATGCGCGGGGCCCTGCGCCGCAACCGCCTCGGGATCGACGAGCCCGAGGCCGCCGCTACGATCGGCGCGCGCTGGCTGGATATGGCATTCCTGCCGCTGGTAGGTTTCGATGCGCGCGGCGTGCGTCTTGGCACCGGGGGCGGCTTCTACGATCGCGCTTTCGCCTTCCGGCGGCTGCGCCACGCCTGGCGTGTGCCGCGCCTGGTGGGACTGGGATATGCGTTTCAGCAGCTCGGCCACATCGACGCGGCACCCCACGACGTACCCATGGACGCGGTGGTGACCGAGCAGGGGATCATCCGATGCAATACTGGCTGATGAAGACCGAGCCCGGCACCTTCGGCGTGCAGCACCTCGAGGCGGCCCCGCGGCGTACGAGCGCGTGGGACGGCGTACGCAATTACCAGGCGCGCAATATGCTGCGCGACCAGATGAAGCGGGGCGACCAGGCGTTTCTCTACTCACTCGAGCTGCGAGGTGCCGGGCGTGGTCGCCATCGTGGAGATCGTCCGGGAGGGCTATCCGGATCCCACCGCCTTCGATCGCAAGAATCATCACTACGATCCGGACAGCGACCCGAAGAATCCCCGCTGGTTCATGGTCGACGTGCAGCTCATGCGCCGCCTGGCGCGTACTGTCTCGCTCGCCGAGCTGCGCGCGCACGCCACGCAAGGAGCTCAAGGGAATGGTGCTGCTGCGCCCGGGCAATCGCCTGTCGATCACGCCCGTCGAGAGCGCGCACTGGAAGTTCATTCTCTCGCTCGGAGTCGCGCGCCACCGCTTGAGTGAGCACCGAGCGCGATGGTGTGCGCACTACGCGCGGCGCGCGCAGCGCTCCTCGCCTAGCACATCCTCGTGGCACTTGCTTGTAATTTCGATTCGCGTGTATATACTCGGACCCCGGACTAACCCGTCAAATTGGAGATCCAACATGGCGAAAGCAAAGAAGAAGGCCAAGAAGAAAGCTGCTAAGAAGAAATAGGCCTTCAACTCGGCGGTCGCGCGAGTGACCGCGTCGAGTCGAATTCGAGGACTGTGCCCGCCGCTGAAGCGGGCACAGTCGTCATCTGGCCGGAAGACGCTCGATGATCGGCGCAGGAGATGAAGCGGCGCGCAGCGCTGGCGGCGCTCGATCTGGTATCGGGCAACGCACTCATCGGCGTCGGCACCGGCTCCACCGTGAACCTCTTCATCGAAGCGCTCGCGGCTGCCCGCGGCCGGGTCACGCGCGCGGTGTCGAGCTCGGAGGCGAGCAGCGCACGCCTGCGGGCCGCCGGCATCACGGTGCTCGACCTGAACCAGGTGGCCGAGCTCGCTCTCTACATCGACGGCGCCGACGA
This sequence comes from uncultured Gammaproteobacteria bacterium, assembly GCA_963713175.1. GTDB lineage: Bacteria > Pseudomonadota > Gammaproteobacteria > Steroidobacterales > Steroidobacteraceae > 13-2-20CM-66-19. Next base: position 192,837 of record CAVQKW010000012.1, read on the forward strand.
GGCCAACGCCGCGCGCCAGCTGGTCAAGGGCGGCGGCGGCGCCCTCACTCGCGAGAAGATCATCGCCGCGGCCGCCGCGGCGCTTCGTGTGCATCGTCGATGAGACCAAGCTGGTCGACGTGCTGGGCCGGTTCCCGCTGCCGATCGAGGTGATTCCCATGGCCCGTTCACTCGTCGCCCGGGAGCTCACCGCACGCGGCTGCCGACCGCTGTGGCGTCAGGGCTTCGTCACCGACAACGGCAACCACATCCTCGACGTCCACGGCCTGAGGATCTCGGACCCGCCGGCGCTCGAGCGTGAGCTCAACCAGATCGCCGGCGTGGTCACCGTGGGTCTGTTCGCGGTGCGGCCGGCCGATGTGCTGCTGATCGGCACGGCGCAAGGCGTCGAGACCCGCTAGCCCTCTTTAGCTGGCGGCCTTGAGATTCGCCGCGACGAAATTCCAGTTCACCAGCTGCCAGAAGCTCTTGAGGTAGGCGCCCCGGTCGTTGTGGTGATCAACGTAGTAGGCGTGCTCCCACACGTCGCACGTCAGAAGCGGCGTGTGCCCGTCGCGCAGCGGGGTGTTCGCGTTGGCGGTAGTGAGGATGCGCAGCGCGCCGCTGCGATCGCGCACCAGCCAGGCCCAGCCCGAGCCGAACACACCCACCGCCGCCTTGGTGAACTGGGACTGCAACGCCTCGATGCCGCCGAGGCTCTTCAGCGCCGCGCTGACGGCCGCGCCCGGCTCCTGGCGCCGCGGTGACAGGCAGTTCCAGAAGAAACTGTGGTTCCACACCTGGGCGGCATTGTCGAACAGCGCTCCGGTGGCGGTCTTCACCAGCTCATCGAGCGAGACGTTCTCGTAATCGTGATCGGAGCTCTCGAGCAGCGCGTTGACCTTGTCGACGTAGGCCTTGTGGTGCTTGCCGTAGTGATACTCGAGGGTCTCGCGCGACATGTGCGGCTCGAGCGCCTGCAGCTCGTACGGTAGCGGGGGAAGAACGATCGAAGACTGGACCGTCGCCATGATTTGAACCTCCTTGGATACACGGCGCGCCATCCTGAGGAGCCGACGGCGCAGCTGTTTGGACAAGCCCCGGCAGCTGAAGTGCCCCCAGATCTGATTCCTGCCCCGAGACGAGAAAGGCCCGTCATGAAGACGGGCCTGCCGATTTGGCTGGGGGACTAGGATTCGAACCTAGGTAAACGGAGTCAGAGTCCGTTGTCCTACCACTAGACGATCCCCCAAAAGACCACCTGCAAAATCGAGCTTTATCATGCCTAAACGACTTGCGCCGTCAACCAAGAGGCTCGATTTCGCACCGGCCCGGTAATGGCGGGATAGCTTAAGCCAACGGTGCGACGGCGCGCATGAGTGCCGCGCCGCTCGCCTGTTCTAGCGCTTCGAGTACTGCGGACCGCGGCGGGCCTTGCGGCGCCCGACCTTCTTGCGCTCCACCTCGCGCGCGTCACGCGTCACGAAGCCGGCGTCGCGCAGGGGCTTGCGCAGGGCCTCATCGTACTTGATCAGCGCGCGCGTGATGCCGTGACGGATCGCGCCCGCCTGCCCGGTGATACCGCCGCCGTCGACCTTGACGGCGATGTCGAACTGGGTGTGCAGCTTCAGTACATCGAGTGGCTGGCGCACGATCATGCGGCCGGTCTCGCGGCCGAAGAACTCATCGAGCGAGCGCTCGTTGACCGTGATGCGCCCGCTGCCGGGCTTGAGGTAGACGCGCGCCGTGGCGGTCTTGCGCCGTCCGGTGCCGTAATGGTTCGGGTTCGCTGGCATGGGATACGGTCCTATTGAAGCTTGAGCGGCTTTGGCTGCTGCGCCTGGTGCGGATGCTCGCCGCCGGCGAACACATGGAGCTTTTTGAACATGCGCCGGCCGAGCGGATTCTTCGGCAGCATGCCCTTCACCGCGAACTCGATCGCCCGCTCCGGATGCTCGTTGAGGAGCTTCTCGAGCGCGATCGACTTGATGCCGCCGATGTGGCCGGTGTGGTGGTAGTAGATCTTGTCGGTGAGCTTGCGCCCGGTGACGCGTATCTTGCCGGCATTCACCACCACGATGTGGTCACCCATGTCCACGTGGGGGCTGTAGTCGGCCTTGTGCTTGCCCTTGAGGCGATGGGCAATCCGTGAGGCGAGCCTGCCCAGGGTCTGGTCGCAGGCATCGACGACGAACCAGTCCCCGCGGACGGTGCCGGGCTTGGCAAATACGGTCTTCATAGGTCACTCGTGGCAAGGGGCCGCTGGCCTTAGGGCAAAGCCCTTGAGCCGGGGCCAAAAAAAGGCGGGCAAGTTTATCCAAGCAGGTGCCCCAATGCAAAGGCGGGACTTGCCCCCCTATAATAAGGACCTGGATATGCAGTCCGGCCGCCCACTCGATGCCGCAATCGCTGCCGTTGACCGTGCCCTGCGGTCGATGCTCGCGCCGGCCAGTTCCTCCCGGCCGGTCCCCGGGGATCCACAGCCGGGGACCGCGCTGCCCGAAGCCGACCGGCGTACGAGCGCGGCGCTCATGCGGGTCAATCATTCGGGTGAAGTCGCCGCGCAGGCGCTCTACCACGGCCAGGCGCTCGTCGCCCGCTCCCAGGCCACGCGCACCATGCTGCTCGATGCGGCGCGTGCCGAGACCGATCACCTCGCCTGGTGCGAGTCGCGACTTCAGGAACTCGGTGCGCGGCCGAGCCTGCTCAATCCACTGTGGTACGCGGGCTCGTTCGCCATCGGTGCACTCGCCGCGCTGGCGGGTGATCGAACCAGCCTCGGGTTCGTGGTCGAGACCGAGCGCCAGGTGGAAGGGCACCTGGGCGAGCACCTCGGCAGACTCCCGGTTAGCGACACCCGCAGCCGTGCCATACTTGAAACCATGAGGGCGGAGGAGATCGCGCACGGCGCGAGCGCCGCAGCAGCCGGCGGGCAACGCCTGCCGCAGCCGGTGGCGGACCTCATGCGCCACACGGCCCGCGTCATGACGGGAACCGCCTATTGGGTTTGACGAAGACTGTATATTAGAAAGTATTCCTGGGGGGAGCCGGTATGGAAGAAAGCATCAAGCCGCTGAGCGAGATTCCGGCGATCAACCGGTTCCTGAGTTATTGCCGCATCCGCGCGGTGCCCTCCAAGACCGTGGTCATCCACGCCGGTGACCTGCCGGACGTCCTCTACTACATCATCAGCGGCTCGGTGGAAGTGATGATCGAGGACGAGGAAGGCAACGAGATGGTGCTCGCCTACCTCAACCGGGGACAGTTCTTCGGTGAGATGGGCCTGTTCTACGAGCAGCCCACCCGCAGCGCCTGGGTGCGCACCCGCAACCAGTGCGAGCTGGCGGAAATGACCTACCCGCGCTTCCGCCAGATCGCCGCCGAGAGCCCGGGACTGGTGTTCGAGCTCGCGACCCAGCTCGCGACGCGCCTGGACCGCACCAACCGCAAGCTCGGCGATCTCGCCTTCGTCGACGTTACCGGACGCGTGGCGCACGCCATCATGGACCTGTGCGGGGAGCCCGACGCCATGACCCACCCGGAGGGCATGCAGATCAAGGTGAGCCGCCAGGAGCTGTCGCGCCTGGTCGGCTGCTCACGCGAGATGGCCGGGCGCGTGCTGAAGGTGCTGGAGGAGCAAGGCCTGCTGCGCGCCACGGGCAAGACCATCGTGGTATTCAACGCGCGCCCGAAGATGAAGACCCGCCCCGTGATCGTCCCGGCCAAGCCCGACCGGCCTCGGCAAAGTGACCGGCCAGGTCGACATGCGACGATGACGATGAGGACGACGACGAGGACGAAGACTAGCCGCGTCGCGGCCGGCGCGCCGGCCGTGCCCGGGAATCCCTCCTGCCGGGAGCCTCCCGGCTGACCCCGCCGAGGATTTCGCGACGCATGTCGCCGATGGTCCGCGCGTAATCGCCGCTGCCGAAGATCGCCGAGCCCGCCACGAAGGTATCGGCGCCGGCCTGTGCGGCCGCGCGGATGTTGTCGGTCTTGATTCCGCCGTCTATCTCCAGGCGCACCTCGCGCCCGCACGGCTCGATGCGCCGGCGCGCATCGCCGAGCTTGCGCAGGGTCGTCGGGATGAACGTCTGGCCGCCGAACCCCGGGTTCACCGACATGATGAGCACCAGGTCGAGCATGTCCAGCGTGTAGTCGAGGTAGTCGAGCGGGGTCGCGGGGTTGAACACCAGCCCCGGGCGGCAGCCGTGCTCGCGGATGAGCGCGATCGTGCGGTCGATGTGCTCGGTGGCCTCGGGATGGAAGGTGATGTAGCTGGCGCCCGCGGCGGCGAAGTCCGGCACGATGCGATCGACCGGGCGCACCATCAGGTGCACGTCGATCGGCGCGCTCACACCGCGCTTGCGCAGCGCCTCGCACACCATCGGCCCGATGGTGAGGTTGGGCACGTAGTGATTGTCCATCACGTCGAAATGGATGAGGTCCGCGCCGGCGGCGAGCACTGCCTCGACCTCCTCGCCCAGCCGCGCGAAATCGGCGGACAGGATCGAGGGCGCAATCCACGCGGACGACATGGCGGGGAGTCTAACCCATGGGCCTCGTCAGCCGTGCGAGCGCCTCGCGGTACTTGTCGGAGGTAGCGGCGATGACTTCCGGCGGCAGCTTCGGCGCCGGCGCCTTCTTGTTCCAGTCGAGGGTCTCGAGATAATCGCGCACGAACTGCTTGTCGAAGCTCGGCGGACTGATGCCCCGGGCTATAGGTGTCCGCCGGCCAGAAGCGCGAGGAGTCCGGCGTCAGCACTTCGTCGATGAGCGTGAGCGTGCCGGCCTCGTCCACGCCGAACTCGAACTTGGTGTCGGCGATGATGATGCCGCGCTCGCGGGCGTGCTCGGCGGCGAACGCATACAGCGCGAGCGCCGTGTCGCGCACGCGTGCGCGCGAGCGGCGCGCCGATGAGCCGCGCCGTCTGCCTCGAAGGGGATGTTCTCATCGTGCTCGCCGACTTGCGCCTTGGTGGCCGGCGTGAAGAACGGCTGCGGCAGCTGCTCCGCCTGCGGCAAGCCCTGCGGCAGCGCGATGCCGCACACGGGCCCGTGGTCTGGTAGTCCTTCCAGCCCGAGCCGATGAGATAGCCGCGCACCACCGCCTCGATCGGCAGGGCCTGCAGGCGCCGCACGATCATGGCGCGGCCCTCGAGCAGCGCCCGCTCGGCCGGGTCGCTGGACGACGCTCGCGCGAGCGCGCGGCCGGTGAGATGGTTGGGCATGATGTGCGCGCGTGCGCTCGAACCAGAAGTGCGAGATGCGCGTTCAGCACGCGCCCCTTGCCGGGAATCGGGTCCGGCAACACCACATCGAAGGCCGACAGGCGATCGGTGGTGACGATCAGCATGCGTTCGGCATCCATCGCGTAGATGTCGCGCACCTTGCCCTCGTGGATGCGCTTGAGGCCCGCGCAGGTTGGTGCGGTAGACGGTGGGCGCCGGCATGCCCTTGCTACTATACGTTGACATGGCGAATGCGGCATGAAATGGATCGGCAAGGTGGCTGGGGGGCTGCTCGGCCTCTTGACCCTCGGGCCGGTCGGGGCGGCGCTCGGGGTGCTGCTCGGACACCAGTTGGACGAGCAGGAGGAGCGGGCCGAGCCCCGGGGCTCACCCGAGGACGTCGCCGCGATCGGCGAGCGCTTCTTCCGCGCCACCTACCGCGTCATGGGCTACGTTGCCAAGGCCGACGGGCGGGTCTCCGAGCAGGAGATCCTTGCGGCGCGCGCGGTGATGGCGGAGCTGCGCCTGTCGGCGGCCCAGGTGCGCGAGGCAATCGAGCTGTTCACGGAAGGCAAGCAGCCGGGCTTCGATCCGCTGAGCGAGCTGCAGGGCCTGCGTCATGCCTGCCGTGGACGGCCGCAGATCCTGCGGGTATTCCTCGAGATCCAGGTGCGCGCCGCGCTCGCCGGCAACAACATGGAGGGCCCCGTGCGGCCGCTGATGAGCCGCCTCGCGGTGGCGTTGCGCATCTCGGGGCTGGAGCTCGCGCAGATCGAGGCGGTGCTGCGCATTCAGCGCGGCGGAGTTCCGCGAGCCGCCACGCGCCGGCCCCTCCCGCGCCGCCGGCGCGGACGCGCTGCAGCAGGCCTACCGGGTGCTCGAGACCGAGCCGCGCGCGAGCGACGAGGAGGTCGTCAAGGCGTACCGGCGCCAGCTGCATCGCCACCATCCCGACAAGCTGAAAGCGAACGGGCTGCCCGAATCGATGATGGCGCACGCCAAGCAGCGCACTCAGCAGATCATCGAGGCCTACGAGTTGATTCGCGCCCGGCGCGGGATGCAGTAGCCCACTCTTCGATGATCGCCTGAATGGCGCGCACTCCGTCGGTGAGCGCCGCCGGCCCGGGCTGCAGGATGATCGAGGACTTGATCTCGCGCAGGTAGCCGCGTGCGCACCGCCGGGATCGCCTCCCAGCCCGGCCGCGCGGCCACCTGCTCGGGGCGGAATTTCTTGCCGCACCAGGAGCCGAGCACGATGTCGGGGGCGCGGCGCGGTACCTCCGCGGGGTCGGCGATGATGCGATCGCGTCCCAGCGGCTGCGCGCGCGAGCTCCGGGAAACAGTCCTCGCCGCCGGCGAGCTCGATCAGCTCCGACACCCAGCGGATGCCGCTGATCAGCGGCTCATCCCACTCCTCGAAGTACACCCGCGGGCGGCGCGGCAGGCGCGCGCCGCCCGTGCGCGCACCTCCTCGAGTCCCGCCTCGAGGCGTCGCGACGAGCGCCGCGCGTCTTCGCCTCGCAGCCGATCATGCCGCCGAGCGTGCGGATCATGCGCGAGGATCCCGGCGATGCTGCGCTGGTTGAAGACGTGCACCGTCGAGTCCGGCGCGCACCAGCTCGGCGGCGATGTCGGCCTGCAGGTCGGAGAACCCCAGCACCAGGTCGGGTTCCAAGCTCGAGGATGCGCTCGATCTTCGCGCTGGTGAACGCCGACACCCGCGGCTTCTCGCGCCGGGCGCGCGGCGGGCGCACGGTGAAGCCCGAGATGCCGACGATGCGCCGCTCCTCCCCGAGCAGGTAGAGCGTCTCGGTCGTCTCCTCGGTGAGGCAGACGATCCGTTGCGGGTACCCTGAAATCGCAGTCATCTCACACCGGCACGGGGGCAGGCACTGTATCCTCGAGGCATGTCGCAGCGCATCTGGTCGTTCCTCGACTGGTGTTTCTTTGGTCCGGTCTCACACCGCACCGGGCTGATGCCCGCCGGGCTGCGCGTGCTGCGCTATCCCTACGCCGTGTCGCGGGACCTGGCGCGCGGGCAGATCAACCTGCGCGCCATGAGCCTGGTGTACACGACGCTCCTGTCGCTCATCCCGCTGCTTGCTTTCAGCTTTGCGATCCTGAAGCTGTTCGGCGGGCACCACGACCTGGTGCCGATCGTCTACGAGTTCTTCCGCCCGGTCGGCGATCCCGCCGCCGCCGAGCTCACCAACAAGGTGGTGCAGTTCGCCAACCGCGTGAGCAGCGGCGTGGTCGGCTCGGTGGGTCTGGCGCTTCTGGCCTGGACACTCATCGGCACCATCAAGAAGGTCGAGGACAGCTTCAACTTCCTGTGGCACGTGGAACAGCCGCGCAGCTTCGCGCGCCGTGTTGCCGAGTACACCTCGCTCCTCATCACCGGCCCCGTCGTCCTGGTCGGCTTCATCGGCCTGTCGCACCACGCCCTCGCCAGCGCCCCGGTCCAGGAGGTGGTGCGGCTGCCGCTGCTGCAGTGGCTGCGCGGCACCGCCATCTTCCTCGCCCCGTACGCCATGGTCAGCGCCTTCTTCACCGCACTCTACATGATGGTGCCCAACACCCGGGTGCAGTGGCGCGCGGCCTTGAGCGGCGCGCTCGTGGGCGGGGTGCTGTGGGCCGCGATCGGCAAGCTGTTCACCGCCTTCGTGGTCTATTCGACACGGCTGACGGTGGTGTACGCCGGGTCCGCGTTCGTGATTGCCGCGCTCTTGTGGACCTATTTCGGCTGGCTGATCCTGCTCGCCGGGGCGCAGCTCTCCTTCTACGTGCAGAACCCGAGCTATCTGCGCCTCGGGCTGCAGCAGCTGCGGCTCTCCTGCGTCGAGCTCGAGGATCTGGCGCTGAAAGTGATGTACTTCGTCGGGCGCAGTCACGTGAGCGGCGGGCGGCGCTGGACGGTCAACCGCCTGGCGAACGAGCTGGGGCTCCCCGGCATTGCGGTGGCGCAGATGGCGAGCACGCTCGAGCGCGCCGGGCTCCTCGTCGTGACCGAGTTCGACGAACTGCTGCCGGGACGTGATGTCGGGCGTATCGGCGTGCACGAGATCCTCGAACTCGCCCGCAATCAGCGCAGCGGTCACGTGGTGCCGCGCAACGTGGCGGTTACGCCGGTCGACCGGGTACTCGCGGGACTGGACGAGGCGCGCCGCCGGACCTTAAGCGAGCTCACGCTCGGGGAGCTCGTGGAGGAAGCGCCGCGCCCGGCGCTGCAGCTCGCGCACCGCGCGCCCTCAGCGCGCTGAAGGCGCCCGCGGCGGGCTACTCCCCGGCGACGGTCATCTCGCTCACCAGCACGGAGCCCGTGCGGATGCTGCCGCGCACGTCCGTATCGGCCCCCAGCGCTGCGATCTCGCGATACATGTTCTTCAGGTTGCCGGCGATCGTCACCTCGTGCACCGCGTGCACGATCGCGCCGTTCTCCACCCAGAAGCCGCTCGCGCCGCGCGAGTAGTCGCCGGTCACGCCGTTGACGCCCTGTCCCATGAGATCGGTCACGAGCAGGCCGGTCCCGAGGCGCTTGAGGAACGCCTCGCTGTCCAACCCTCCGTCGCTGCTGCCGACGATCAGGTTGTGGATGCCGCCGGCGTTGCCCGTGGTCGTAAGTCCCAGCCGCCGCGCGGAGTAGCTGCCGAGCACGTAGCCGCCGAGCACCCCGGCCGCCACCAGCTCGCGATCGTGCGTCGCGGCCCCCTCCTGGTCGAACGGGCTGCTGGCGAGCCCCTTGGGCAGGTGCGGGCGCTCGTGCATCTCAAGGAACGCCGGAAACACCTGCTCGCCGGAGGCGTTGAGCAGGAACGAGGCCTTGCGGTACTGGCTGGTGCCGCGGATCGCACCGATGAAGTGCCCGAACAGCCCGCGCGCCACGTCGGGTGTGAAAGCGACCGGGACCTTGCGGGTGGTGAGCCGGCGCGCGCCGAGGCGCGCCAGCGCGCGCTGGCCGGCGAGGCGGCCGATGCCGGCGGGGTCCTCGAGGTCGGCGGGGTCGCGCGCCACGCTGTACCAGTGATCACGCTGCATGTCCTCGCCCGACTCGGCGATGAGCGAACAGCTGATGGAGTGGCTGGTGCTCGAGTAGCCGGCCAGAAAGCCGTGGGAGTTGCCATACACCCCGGTGTGGCGCTGAGTGCCGACCGCTCCGCCCTCGGAATTGCTGACGCGCGGGTCGACCGCGAGCCCCGCCGCTTCGCACTCGCGCGCCAGCTCGATGGCGCGCTCCGGCGGCAGGTTCCATTCGTGGTCGAGATCCAGATCGGGAATATCGCGTGCCAGGGCCTGCGGCTCGATCAGACCGGCGTACGGGTCCTCGGCGGTGTAGTGGGCGATGGCGCAGGCCTTGGCAACCGTCTCGAGCACCGCGCCGCGGCTGAGATCGGCGGTACTCGCCGAGCCTTTGCGCTTGCCGAAGTAGACCGTCAGCGACAGCCCCCGGTCGCGCTGGTACTCCACGGTGTCGACCTCGCCCAGGCGCACGCTCACCGACAGTCCACGGCTCACCGAGGCGTCGGCCTCGCACTGCGAGCCGCCCTGGCGGCGCGCCTCCTCGAGCGCGAAGCTCACCAGCTCGGAGAGTTGCTCGGCGGAGGCGAGCTCCGAGGTCGGTTGCATCGTGTAGATTGTAGCAGTGACCGACGACCGGCCCAGCAAGAGCGCGCGCAAGCGCGCCGCGCACGCCGCCCAGGACCTCGGCGAGGCGCTCATCGGGCTCCCCGAGGCCGAGCTCGCGGCCCTCGACATCCCGGCACAGCTGCTCGATGCGGTGCGCGAGGCGCGCCGCATCACCAGCCGCGCGGGCGGCGCACGCCAGCGCCAGTACATCGGCAGGCTGATGCGCGAGCTCGATCTTGAGCCCCTGCGCGCGGCGCTCGCGGCCCGCGGTGCCGTCAGCGCTCTGGAGGCGCAGCGCTTCCGGCGCATCGAGCAGTGGCGCGAGCGGCTGCTCGGCGGCGGCGCGGCACTCGCGGAGCTGCTCGCCGCGCACCCCGAGGAGGATGCCGCGCTGTGGGAGCGGCGGGTGTCCGCCGCCCGGACCGAGCGCGAGCGCACCCCGGGCGCGCACCGCGCCGGACGCGCGTTGTTTCGCGCTCTGCGGGCATTGTTGGATACAATGCCGTGATGCAGGCGCTGGTCGGCATCATCATGGGTTCCTCCTCTGACTGGGAAACCATGCAGGCCGCGGCCGACATGCTCGACCGCTTGGGGATAGCCTACGAGGTGCGCGTGGTCTCGGCGCACCGAACTCCCGATCTCCTGTTCGAGTACGCCGGCGGGGCGCGCGCCCGCGGCCTCGAGGTGCTGATCGCCGGCGCCGGCGGTGCGGCGCATCTGCCCGGGATGACGGCCGCGAAGACCACACTGCCGGTGCTCGGCGTCCCGGTGCAGTCGAAGTCCTTAGGCGGGCTCGACTCGCTGCTGTCGATCGTGCAGATGCCCGCCGGCGTGCCGGTCGCCACCTTCGCAATCGGCACCGCGGGCGCGGCCAACGCCGCACTGTGCGCCGCCGCGATCCTCGCCAACCGTCACCCCACCGTGCTCAGCGCGCTCGAGGCCTTCCGCCGGCAGCAGACCGCGGGGGTTCTCGGCAGTCCCGATCCGCGCACGACCAGCGGCACATGACCGTCGGCATCGTGGGTGCCGGCCAACTCGGCCGCATGCTCGCATTGGCGGGCTATCCTCTGGGGCTCGACTTCCTGTGTCTCGATCCCGCGCACGATGCGCCCGCGGGCCAGGTCGCACCGCTCCTCACCGGCGCGTTCACCGACCGTCGGCTCCTCGGTGAGCTCGCGCGGCGCTGCGAGGTCGTGACCTTCGACTGGGAGAACGTGCCGGTCACGAGCCTCGAGGCGGTGCGCAGGAGTGCGCATGCCGCGCGCATCTGCCCGCCGCCGGCGGCGCTCGCCTGCGGGCAGGACCGCGTGAGCGAGAAGCGCCTGTTCGCCCGGCTCGGCATCCCGACCACGCGCTGGCGTGCGGTCGACTCCCGCGCGCAACTCACGCAGGCGCTCGGTGCGGTGGGTGTTCCCGGGGTGCTGAAGACGCGCCGCCTGGGATACGACGGCAAGGGCCAGGCGCTGGTGCACAACGCGGCGCAGGCGGCCCGCGCCTGGGAGCGGCTCGGGGCCGCGCCGCTCCTCTACGAGGAGTGGGTCCCCTTCGACTGCGAGGTGGTCGTGATCGGGGCGCGCGGCGCGCGCGGGCAAATGGCCGTTTACCCGCTGTGCGGCAACGTGCACGGCGCGGGGATCCTGCGCTGCACGCGCGCGCCCTTCGGACCTCCCGCCTGGCAGCGCCTCGCGGCGCGCTATCTAAGCGCGTGCTCGGACATTTCAACTACCGCGGCATCCTGACGCTGGAGTTCTTCGTGCGCCGCGGGCGGTTGATCGCCAACGAGATGGCGCCCCGGGTGCACAACTCCGGGCACTGGACCATCGAGGGCGCCGCGACCAGCCAGTTCGAGAATCACCTGCGCGCCATCCTCGGGCTGCCGCTAGGGGCCACGCACGCGCTCGGCCACAGCGCCATGATCAACCTCATCGGACGCATTCCACCGCGCGCGCGCCTGCTGGCGCTGCCGGGCCTGCACCTTCACGACTACGGCAAGCAGCCGCGCCCGGGCCGCAAAGTCGGGACATTGCACCATTGTCGAGTCGACGCGCCGCCCGGCGGGACGCGCGCGCGCGCCGGTTGCTGACGGAATTGGCCGCTGGGGTACGCTTCCCGTAACATCGGGTGCGAGCCACGCACCCATGTATCTCGAGCCTTTCAAACTCAAGGAATTGCCGTTCCGGCTCAGCCCGGACCCGCAGTTCCTGTACCTGTCGAAACAACACGCCCGCGCCAAGGCGTACATGGAGTCGACGATCTGGTTCACCGACGGCTTCGTGGTGATCACCGGGGAGATCGGCGCGGGCAAGACCACCCTGATCGAGTCGTTCCTGCGCGAGGTGCCGGCCGACGTCGTGGTCGCGCAGATCAATCAGACGCAGGTGACGGCGCTGGATTTCCTGCAGGCGGTGCTGGTGCAGTTCGGCTTCTCGCCCTTCAAGATGCGCAAGGCCGAGCTCATCACGACGCTCAACAACTTCCTCATCGAGCAGCACGCCGCCGGGCGCAAGGTGCTGCTGATCGTGGACGAGGCGCAGAACCTGTCGATGCGCGTGCTGGAGGAGATCCGCCTGCTGTCGGGCGTGGAGACCACCAAGGACAAGGTGCTGCGCATCATCCTCGCCGGGCAACCCGAGCTCAACGAAAAGCTGGATGCGCCGCGACTGGTGCAGCTGACCCAACGCGTGCGCCTGCGCTTTCACCTGCAGACGCTGTCGGAGAGCGAGACGCGCGCCTACATCCAGCACCGGCTGGAAGTAGCCGGCGGCGGTGACCGCGAGATCTTCGTCGCCGACACCTTCGAGGCGATCTACCGCTATACCGGCGGAGTGCCGCGCCTGATCAACACGCTGTGCGATACCGCGATGGTGGCGGCCTACGCCGACGACCGCGACACCGTGCAGCCGGCGGACGTCGCGAGCGCCGTGGCGGAGCTGCGCTGGCCGGAATATTCGGCGCGCGCCCAGGCGAACGCGGCGGCCGCGGCCGCGGCCGCGCCGGGCGCGGGCGACGCCGGAGCCGATACGGCGCCGACCATGGGGAGGCTGCTGGTCGCGACCGAGGGCCGCACGGTACAGGAAGTGACGCTGCGCCTGGGCCGCATCATCGTCGGGCGCACCACCGAGAACGACGTGCAGATCGACAGCCGCTTCGTGAGCCGCCACCACTGCCAGGTGGTCACCACGCTCAACTCGTGTGTGATCGAGGACCTGAACAGCACCAACGGCATCTACGTGAAGTCGAACCGCGTGCGCCGCCACTACCTGAACGACGGCGACGTGGTGCTGATCGGCAAGCACGAGCTCATCTACATCGACGAGCGCGCCGGGCGCCGCAACCCCTTCACCGATACGGTACCGAAGCTGCAGCCGGTACCGGAAGAGGTGCCCGAGTTGCGCGAAGCCCCCGAGAGTGAGGCGGGCGGCAAAGCCCAGGGCGGGCAGTCCGCGTCCTAGACCTCGTCCTTGCCCTCGAGTGAGTCAGGGTTGGCATACTGCGAGCGCAGCTCGCGGTAGTCGCGGCGCCGCAAGAGCACCACGATCCCGCCGAGCAACACCAAAAGTCCCAGCAGTCCCACCGTCAGACTGACCCGTCCGTGGGCGGCGAGCAGGTAGCTGGCGCCAAGGGCGGTGAGGCCGCAGGCCATGTAGAGCCACGGCAGCCCTTCGTAGACCGGTCGGGAGAAATGGCGGCCGTGGCGTTCCATGCCGGCCATCCTAACTTGCCGGCGGGGCCGCGGATACCTCGCAAGCGAGGCGGTGTTACCTCAGGCCGAACAACCCCAGCAGCCGCTCGAGGAGCGACGGCTTCCAACCCTCGACACGGAAGTCGGACTGCGGCTTCGGTCCCTGGCGTTTGAGCTCGGCGAGCAGCTCCACGGGAAGCTTCAGAGTCGCGGTGTCGGCCATCTGGTGTTCGGCTTGCATCGTTAACTTCCTTGGGGTCGAAGCAGCGACGGGCACGCTACAAAGTCGCGTCCCGGGCCGGCGTGTGGGAAATCACAAACCGGCGAGCAGGAAGGATTATGTGAGGTCGGGCTGCGCATCCGGTGCGCACGCGGGGGCAACCGTACCCCGCCCGTACAGGTAAGCGTCGCGGATTCGACACACGAGGCCAAGGCAGGATTGCAGGGCAGTTAATCGAGAAATGCCGTTGCGGCGGTGCGCTTGCCGCACCGCGGGAGGCCTCTTCAGGCCGTGCCACCGACGGTCAGCCCCTCGATCTTCAGAGTGGGCTGCCCGACACCCACCGGAACGCTCTGCCCTTCCTTGCCGCAGGTGCCGACGCCGTCATCGAGCTTCAGGTCGTTGCCGACCATCGCCACGCGTGTCAGCACGTCCGGTCCGTTGCCGATCAGTGTGGCGCCCTTGAGCGCGGCGCCGACGCGGCCGTTCTCGATCGCGTACGCCTCGCTCGCCGAGAAGACGAACTTGCCGGAGGTGATGTCCACCTGCCCGCCACCGAAGTTGACGGCATAGATACCGCGGCGGACCGAGCGGATGATCTCCTCGGGATCGTGGGGACCGGCGCGCATGTAGGTGTTGGTCATGCGCGGCAGCGTCGTGTGCGCGAAGGACTCGCGCCGCCCGTTGCCGGTGGGCGCCTGGCCCATGAGGCGGGCATTGAGGCGATCCTGCATGTAACCGCACAGCACGCCGTTCTCGATCAGCGTGGTGCACTGCGTCGCGGTTCCCTCGTCGTCGATGTTGAGCGAGCCACGGCGCGCAGCGAGCGTGCCGTCGTCGACCACGGTGCACTCCGGTGCCGCCACCTTCTCGCCGATGCGGCCGGCGAAGGCGGAGGTCCCCTTGCGGTTGAAATCACCCTCCAGGCCGTGCCCGATCGCCTCGTGCAGCAGGATCCCGGGCCAGCCCGGCCCCAGCACCACGGTCATGGTGCCGGCAGGTGCGGGGATCGCGTCCAGATTCACCAGCGCCTGGCGCACCGCCTCGCGCGCCAGCGCCAGCGGCCGATCGCTGGCCACCAGCTCTGCGAGCGAGTAGCGTCCGCCGGCTCCGGCGTAGCCCTGTTCGCGCCGCCCGTCCTGCTCCACCAGCACCGACACGTTGAAGCGCACCAGCGGGCGCACGTCAGCGGCCAGCTCGCCCTCGCTGGTCGCGATCAGTATCACTTCGTGCACGGCCACGAGGCTCGCGTTCACGTGCACGATGCGCGGATCGAGGCGCCGCGCCTCACGGTCCACGCGCTCGAGCCAGGCGACCTTGTCGGCGGTGGCGAGGGAGTCCATAGGGTCGTCCGGCAGGTATAGCCGATGCCCGCTGCGGGCCCGCCACGCCGCGACGGGCCGCGCGCCGCCGTGCACTGCGATGGCACGTGCGGCACGCGAGGCCTCGGTGAGCGCCGGCAGCACGATCTCGTCGGAGTACGCGAACCCGGTCTTCTCGCCGGCGAGCGCACGCACGCCCACGCCCTGCTCGATGCTGGCGCTGCCGTCCTTGACGATGCCGTCCTCGAGCGACCAGGACTCCTGGTGCGCGAGCTGGAAATACAGATCGGCGAAGTCCACCGAATGCGTCAGTACCTCGCCGAACACCCGTTCCAGGCGCCCATCGTCCAGGCCGCCCGGCCGCAGGATCAGCTCGCGCGCGAGCTGCAACGGATCGTCCCGCCCGGGCACGCTCATCGTGCACCCTCCGCCACCGGCGTGCGGTGCTTCAGGGCCGGGAAGCTGTCGCGCACGGCGCCCTGGCGCGCGAGCTCCACCTCGGCCACGACGCAGCCGCGCCCGCGCGGCACGCGCTGCAGGATGCGTCCCCAGTAATCGATGATCATGCTGTCACCGTAAGTCTCGCGTCCGCTCGGATGTATACCCGACTGCGCCGGTGCAATGACGTAACACAGGTTCTCGATGGCGCGCGCGCGCAGCAGCGTCTCCCAGTGCGCCCGCCCGGTCGGCCCGGTGAACGCGGACGGCACCGCCAGCAGCTGCGCTCCCTGCGCGCTCAGCTGCCGGTACAACTCGGGAAATCTCACGTCGTAGCACACCGACAGTCCGAGCCGCCCCACCGGCGTGTCGAGCACGGTCGCGTCCGTCCCGGGGGCGACGTGCGCCGACTCACGGTAACTCTCGGTGCGTCCGGGTATGTCGACATCGAACAGGTGGATCTTGTCGTAGCGCGCCACGCGCGCGCCGTCGCCGTTATACACGAGACTTGCGGCTGCCACCCGGCCGTCGCCCGAGACAGCGAGCGGGATGGTGCCGGCGACGATCCACAGGTTTAAGCCCCGTGCGGTGCGCGCGAGAAATTCCTGCACCGGGCCCTCGCCGTCCTTCTCCGCGACCGCACGCTTGTCGGCATCCTTAAGGCCCAGGAAGCAGAAGTTCTCCGGCAGCGCCGCGAGCTGCGCACCGCGCGCAGCCGCCTGCTTGAGGAGCACCTGCGCCTGGGCGAGGTTGGCCGCGACGTCCGGCCCCGAGGTCATCTGTATGGCGGCAACCTTCATACTGTATCGCGCTCGCTCGTTAGTCCGCGGCCGAGACCACCGGGTCATCCCAGCTGCCGTGCAAGTGCAGCGCACCGTCCCTGCGCTCCGACTGCGACCCGCCAAAGAACTCGCGCAGCGACAGCCACAGCGCCGCCATGCGCGGCGTAGGACCGAAGCCGCGGACCGCGGCGGGCAAGCGCTGCTCGCCGCGCAGCACCCACACCTGGGCATCGTAGTCCTGCGCCAGCAAACCGATTCGCCCGCGCAGCAGGATCTCCGCGTCGCCGTCGAAATGCAGGTCCGAGGTCACCGCCTGGCCTTCGTGCAGCTGGAAACCCGCCGCCAGGCGCGTGAAACGCAGCTGCGGTGAGCCCGTGGCCGCGATCAGCGCGGGTACCGCGAGCAGGCCGAGCGGCTGACCCGCCGGCACAGCCTCAGGTGCCGCATCGCTCTTCGCCACCCCGTCCTCGAACTCTATATGCAGGTGCCCATCGAGGGTTGCAAGCGCCGGGCGGTCCGCCGCCGGCGACCATTGCAGCTCCCCGCTCGCCTGCGCGCGGCTCGCGCGGAGGTCTGGGCGCAGTCCCAGGCTCGCAAGCGTCGCGGCGGCATCGCGGCTGTCGAGGGTGAACCGGGCATGACATAGCCCATCCTGGCAATGGACCGCGGCGTGTGCTGCGGTGCTCGTCCCCTGCAGAGAGACATCGCCCGCGTCCAGCGTACTGCCGTGCGTCATGATCGTGGTCGTGAGCGCCCCGAGCGGGCGTCCGCCGAGCTCGAGGTCCTCGACCGAGAGCTGGGTCGCAGGTCCAAGAGCGGCGAGCAGGAGGCCGGCCGCCGGGTCATCGAGGGTCGGCAGGTCGAGCCGCGAGAAGTGAGCGCTCGCGTAGGCGCGTCCCCCCGTACCCTGCGGCCAACGAACCTCAGCCGTGAGCGCTGCCGACTCGAGGCGCAGCACATCCAGGCCGGGACCGGAATCCGCCGACACGGTGACCTCAGGATAGGTACGCCCGGCAGCGAGCAGCTGCGCCGCGGTAAGCCGCGCGCGCAGCGCAGGCCAGGCGGCGTTGTGAGTCAGCTGGCGCCACAGAAACGCGTAGGCCGGCAGATCCAGCCGGCCGACGGCGCCCTGCACCAGGACCACCGGCTCGCGCGGTAAGAGCGGCGCGGTCGCGGCGAGACTCACCGCCCCGCGCTCGATCTGCCACAGCTCGCCGCGGCGCTCGAGCGCCGCGATGCCCCGCAGCCGATCACCGAGCGCGAGGCGCAGCTGCCCCTCATCGCCCTGGCCCGCGAACTCCAGATGCAGCGCCAGCGCGGTGCCGGCGGGTTTCGCGAACGGCTCGGGCAGACGGCTCGTCACACCGAGCAGGCCCGAGTCGGCGCGCACGCGCCACGCGGTTCGCTCGCGGTCCGCGCCCGCCACGAACTTGAGCTCTGCACTCCAATCGGCATTGCCCTGCAGCGCATTCGCCGCATCGCTCACGCCGGTTGATGCGAGCAGCGCCTGGCGCACCGAGAGCAGCCCGCGCCCGGAGATCACCAGCGCCGTCGCACCACGCTCGCGGCGCTCGCCGACACCGAGGCTGATCGGCCCCCCGAGCCATGTACCGCTCAGCGTGGAGCGCTGCAGGTGTCCGTCCGCGAAGGCGAGCGTGCCACGCAGCGCATCGATCGCGGGCAGCCCCGCCATCGGCCGCAGGCGTACGCCGTCCAGCAAGGCGGTGAGGCGCGAGTGTAGACGCCGCGGCTGTCCCTTCGTGGCAGCCCCGCCCGCCTCGTGCAGGTCGAAGTCGAGGAGTGTCTCGCCGCGCAAGTCGATGGTCTGCGCGAGCGGTGCATAGCGTTGCAGCTGCGGGTGATCGCGCAGCCAGGCGAGCCCTTCCTGGGCGTCCCCGCTCACGCGTCCGGAAAGGTGTACGAGCCGTGCCGCGCGCGCGTCCCATTCGCCGCTCGCCGCCGTGAGCTGGAACGTACCGGCCGCAGCGCGTGCGATGTGCGCCTGCACCCGGGCGGCGCCGAACACGACGCGCGCATCGATGTCGTGCACCTCCGGCCAGTCCTCCCCGCCCGCGAGACGCGCGGCGCTGAGCGACAGCGACCCCGAGAGGTGCTCGCCAGGGGCGGTCCACGGCAGTCCCTCATCGGGCCGGCCGCGGGCAGAGAGTTGCGCCGCGTCGATGTGGCCGGCGGTGAGCTCCCCGGCGAGGCCCAGCGAGCGCAGCGTCGACTCGGGAAGGAGCTGGTGCAGCAGGGCGACATCCGCCCCTGTAAGTCTCACCTGCGCGTCGACCCAGGGTGGGGTGCTCCCGGCAGGAACCGTCAGCGCGCCACTGCACGTGAGATGCGCATCGTGGTGGCGGATCTCGAGGTCACGGGTAGCCAGACGCCAGCCCTGCGCGCCCTCCTCGAGCGTCAGGCGCGCGCCGAGCACGAGGCCCTCGAGTGCGCTGCCCGGCTGCCGTGCGAGTGACACCCGCGCATCCTCGGCGTTCAGCACCACGCTCGCCCGGCGTCCGTCGGCGAGGAGGTGTGCGTCGACCCCGGCGAGCACGATCGCGCCGCCCTGTGGTGCAATCGTGACGGCCTCGAGATCGGCTGCGGCGTGCAACCGCTCACCGGGTGTCCGCCCCCGATCCCAGTCGAAAGTCAGCGCTCGCGCGCGCCCGCCGAACTCGAGCGCGGTGAGGCGCAGCTCCGGAGCAACGCCGCGCACCACGGCGGCGAGCGCCGCCACCGGCAGGCGCTCGATCCGCCCGCGCGCCCAGGTCCCTCGCGCGTCGGCGTCGACCGCCATTGCGACTCGCGCGGCATCCGTCCCCAGCTCGAGGTGCTCCACCTCCAGGTGCCAGAGCGCGCCGCGGCGGGTGAGATGCCAGGCGCCGCGCAGCTGCCCGAGTGCACCGCCCGGCGCGCTGCCCAGGGCTTGCGGCCATTGCAATGCATCCGCCTGCAGGCTCCCTTCGGCCTGCGTGAGGACATCGTGCGCAAAATGCAGCTGCAGCGTCACGGCTCCCGCGCCGGCGCGCGGCAGCCACGCGGCCCCCGGCTGCCGCGCCAGCAGCGTCTTCCAGCCGGCAAGCCGCAGGTGCTCACCCTCGACGCGCAGCGCGCCGGAGAGGTCCGCGGCCTGCCCGTGATCGCCCTCCAGAGTGAGCGCGAGGTGCGCGGCGCCGCCGAGCCGCTGCGGCAGCAAGAGCTCTGCCTCACCGCTCCAGCCCGCACCCACACGCCGCAAGGCGATGCGCTGAATGCCGATCGCAAGCGTCGCCTCTGCCCCCGCTGGATCCGGGGCGCGCACCGTGCCGCCCTCGATGTCCAGGCGCGTGCCCCGCCAGTGCGCGAGCACCCGGGCGGCGGTGCGCAGCGCCGCCCCCGGCCCGGAGGGCTCCGCGGGCGTACCGCGCTGTGGACTCGCGGCGAGCGGTGCCTGCGCCAGCTCGATGTCCGGATCACGCAGTGTGATGCGGCCGGCCTCCGGCTGGCCGCTGCGCAGCATACGCCACAGATCGAAGCCCACGACGAGCTCGCGGGCGCGGAGGAGCGTACCGGCGCGCTGCGGCTCGCCGAGCTCGACGCGGTGAAAGACGGCCTCCGGGCCGTACCATCCCCAGCGCAACCCGAGCTCCCCGAAGCGCACGTCGAGACCGGTCTCGGCGCGCAGCAGCTCTTCAAGGGCCGCGCGGTGCTGCGGCACGCGCGCCACGGCGAGCGCGTAGGCGAACAGGACCACGGCGGCGAGCGTTACAGCCCCGCCGGCGGCGAAGAGCGCAACCCGCATCCCGTGCATGCGATCCTTGAGGCTTCAGACGAGTACGACGTCGTACTGATCCACGCCGTAGAGTGCTTCGACCTGCAGGCGAATCGGGCGGCCGACCTGCGCCTCGAGCTCCGCCAGCGTGGCGGACTCATCGTCCAGCAGCCGGTCTACGACGTCCTGATGCGCCAGTATCAGCAGCTCCCGGCTGGCGAACTGCCGGCTCTGTCGCACAATCTCCCGAAAAATCTCGTTGCACACCGACTCGGGCGTGCGAACGAAGCCGCGTCCGGCGCAGCTTGGACACGGCTCACACATCAGGTGTTCCAGGCTCTCGCGGGTGCGCTTGCGGGTCATCTCCACGAGCCCGAGGGGCGATAAGCTCACGATGTGCGTCTGGGCGCGGTCGCCGGCGAGCGCGCGCTCGAGCGCCGCGAGCACCGCGCGCCGGTGCGGCTCGTCGCGCATGTCGATGAAGTCGATGATGATGATGCCGCCGAGGTTGCGCAGCCGCAGCTGCCGCGCGATGCTGACCGCCGCCTCGAGGTTGGTGCGGAAGATGGTCTCCTCGAGATTGCGGTGGCCGACGTAGGCACCGGTGTTGACGTCGATCGTGGTCATCGACTCGGTCTGGTCGATCACCAGGTGACCACCGGACTTCAGCGGCACCTTGCGGTCGAGGGCGCGGTTGATCTCCTCCTCGATACCGTTCAGGTCGAAGATCGGCCGCGGGCCGCGCATACAGCTCGATCGCCGGGGCCGCGCCCGGCACGAACGCGGCGGCGAACTGCTGCATGGCGGCGTGGGCGCGCGGTGAGTCGACCAGCACGCGGCTCACGCCGCGCCCAAGCTCATCGCGCAGCACGCGCAGCTCGAGCGGCAGATCCTCGTGCACCACCGCCCCCGCCGCGACCTGCGCGGCGCGCGCGCACACGTGCTCCCAGAGCCGCGCGAGGTAAGTCATGTCCTCACGCAGACTCTCGGGGCTCGCGCCCTGGGCGGCGGTGCGCACGATGTAGCCGCCGCCGGCCGCGGGACTCACCAGCGCCGCGATCTCGCTCTTCAGGCGTACCCGCTCGGCCTCGTCCTCGATGCGCGCCGATACGCCCACTGCAGCGCCGCGCGGCAGGTACACGAGAAACCGCGACGGCAGCGCGACGAAGGTGGTGAGGCGCGCTCCCTTGGTGCCGATCGGGTCCTTGATGACCTGTACCAGGATGTCATCGCCCGGATTCAACAGGCGCCGGATGTCCTCGACCGGCGGCGGCGTCGCCCCGGCTATCGTATCGTCGCTCGGGGCCCGCGCGATGTCGGCGGCATGCAGGAATGCGGTACGCTCGAGGCCGATTTCCACGAACGCCGCCTGCATGCCGGGCAGCACCCGCGACACGCGCCCCTTGTAGAGGTTGCTCACCAGCCCCTTGCGGCTGGTGCGCTCGATGTGAATCTCCTGCGCCACGCCGTTATCGAGCAGCGCCGCACGCGTCTCGCTCGGCGCCACGTTCACCAGGATCTCGATGCTCACGGCACGAGCCCCGGGAGCGGGATCCCGGCCGCGCGCAGCAGCTGCGCCGTCTCGTAGAGCGGCAGCCCCATGACCCCGGAGTAACTGCCGCTCAGGTGCTCGATGAACAGCGCGCCCCGTCCCTGGATCGCATAGCCCCCGGCCTTGTCGTGCGGCTCACCGCTGTCCCAGTAGGCGCAGCACTCCGCGGCGGTGAGAGGGCGCAGACGCACCTCGCTCTCGCTCAGACGCGAGGCGACGCCCGCGGAGGTGGCCAGCGCCACCGCGGTGAGCACCTGGTGGGTGCGTCCCGACAGGCGCGTCAGCATGGCGATGCCGTCGGCGCGGTCCTGCGGCTTGCCGCAGATGACCTCGTCGATCACGACGGTAGTGTCGGCCGCCAGCACCGGCAGCGCCGCGCTACGGCCGAACACCGCGCGCGCCTTCGCGCACGCGAGCCGCACCACGTAGTCGGCGGCACGCTCGCCCGCGCGCGCCGCCTCATCGATCCCGGCCGCCCCCAACACGTGCGCAACGCCGATCTGATCGAGCAGCTCGTGGCGCCGCGGGGAGGCCGAGGCGAGGCATATCGGCGGGGCATCGGGCGCCATTGTCAGTCCCGGTGATAGGGGTGGTTGGCGAGCAGGCTGACCGCCCGATAGAGCTGCTCGGCGAGCAGCACGCGCACCAGCTGGTGTGGCAGCGTGAGCTGCGACAGCGACCAGCGCAGCTTGCTGCGCGCGAGCACTTCGGGCGCGAGCCCGTCCGGGCCGCCGATCACGAACACCAGATCGTCTCCCTCCTGCATGCGTGCCTTGAGCCAGGCGGCGAAGTCGCGGGTGGTGAACTGCGTGCCGCGCTCATCGAGTGCCACCAGGAACTCCTGCGGGCGCAGGCCCGCCAGGATCCGCTCCCCTTCTGCCGCGATCGCGCGGGCGGCGGGCGCGCCCGGGCTGCGTGGTCCGGCGCCGATCTCGACCAGGCAGACCGGCAGGCGCGAGCCGAGCCGCGTTATGTAATCTTCGCACGCGTCGCGCACCCAGCCGGGTGGCCTTGCGCCAACGGCGATCAGCCGCACGCGCATGGGCTATGGGAGCTTAGGACGCGGGCTGCCGGCGGCGGGCGGCGGTACGGGCGAGTGCAGGGGCGGCGAGCGCGGCGCCCTCGTCACCCTCCCACAGACGCTCCAGGCCGTAGAACTCGCGCACTCGCGGCAGCATCACGTGCACGATCAGGTCCTGCAGATCCACGAGCACCCATTCCCCGTCGCGCGCCCCCTCGGTCCCGAGCGGGCGGAAGCCCGCGGCCTTGGCCTTCTCCACCACGCGCTCGGCGATCGAGCGCACGTGACGATCGGAATTGCCGGAGGCGATGACCATGGTGTCCGCGATGTCGGTCAGATTCCGTACATCCAGCACCACGACATTCACAGCCTTCATGTCATCGAGCGCGGTCGTCACGGCGCGTTGCAGCGGCGAGGCGCGCTCCCCGGTGGGGCGCAGACGTGTACGGGTGGTCATGTGCTTAAGCGGGTTCTCCTGGTGGGTCGGTCACCGGCTCTCTTGCCCTGCAGCATAGCACCTCGTTTCGAGGATGATCTGCCGCACTTGATCGGGAACGAGATAGCGCGGGTCGCGTCCGGCGATGATGAGAGCTCGCAGTTCGGTCGAGGAGATTTCGAGCTGGGTGACGGCATGCACGTAGACGCAGCCGGCCGGGCGCTCATGCAGTTCGCGGATGGAGCCGGTGCCGTGATCGACCATCAGCTCCCCGAGCGGACCGCGGGACGGTGCCTTCCAGCCGGGGCGATGCGCCACCACGATGTGGGCGAGCGGCAGGAGCTCTCGCCAGCGGTGCCAGTTAGGTAACCCGAGAAACGCATCCATGCCGAGCAGCAGGCACAGCGAGCGCTGCGGGTATTCCTGGCGCAGCTCCGTCAGCGTGTCCACCGAGTACGACACTCCCGAGCGGCGCACCTCGCGGTCATCGACCACGAAGCGCGGCTGATCCGCCACCGCGGCCTGCACCATCTTCAGGCGCATCGCGGCGCTCGCGGACGGCTGCTCGCGATGCGGGGGGCTTCCCGTCGGCAGAAAGCGCACCTCGTCGAGCTGCAGCTCCTGCCACAGCTCGTAGGCAGTACGCAGATGCCCGCAGTGGATCGGGTCGAAGGTGCCGCCAAAAAGGCCGGTGGGCTGCATGGTGTGCGTCTTAGACGCTCAGCGCCCTGGCGAGCAGCGCGAGCTCGTCCCAGGCATCCCCGGCATCGCGGATCTGGCCCTTGATCATGCGGTCGATGCGTGCAGCGCGTGCCGTGAGCTCGGCGAATCTCATCCGCGGTGCGCGCCGCTTCGCCTGCTCGAGCGCGGCTCCGTGGCGCTGCCAGCCGCGCCGCTCGCCGCCGTTCTCATGCAGCGTGTTCCATGCATCGTGCAGCGCCTTGGTGAGACCCCACAGCACGAGCACCGGCTCGGTGCCCTCGGCGCGCAGGCCCGCGAGTATGCGCAGTGCGCGGGCCGATGCGCCGGCGAGCACCGCCTCGGAGAGCTGGAACACATCGAAGCGCGCGCTGTCGGCGACACTCGCCAGCACGGTCTCGGGCGTCACCGGGCTGCCGCCCGCGAGCAGTGCCAGCTTGCCGAGCTCCTGGTGCGCGGCCAGGAGGTTGCCTTCGGTGCGCTCGGCGAGGAGCTCGAGCGCGGCATCTTCCATGGCGATCCCGAGTTGCCGGCAGCGTCCGCGCAGCCACCCGACGAGCCGCGAGGGATCGACCGGCCAGACAGGTAGCCAGGCGCCGTGCGCTTCGACCGCGCGCACCCAGTCCGCGCCCTGCGCGCGGCTGTCGAGCCGGCTGCTCAGGATGAGCAGCAGCGTATCCGGATCCTGCGTTTCGATCATGGAGAGGAGCGCGGCCGCGCCGCCCTCGCCGGCCTTGCCGCCCGGCAGGCGGATCTCGAGCACGCGCCGTGCGCCGAACAGCGACAGCGAGCGCGCCGAGCCGCGCACTTCCTCCCAGTCGGACGAGCGCTCGATGAAGTGCACCTCGCGCTCGGTGATACCCGCAGCGCGGGCGCGGGTGCGTATCGCATCGGCCGCTTCGCCGGTGAGCAGCGGCTCATCGCCCGAGACGAGGTAGACCGGCAGCAGGCGCTCGCGCAAGTGCGTCGCGAGGGAGTCGAAACCGAGCTTCATCGGGCAACTGGACCAGTCACCCGCCCATTATCAACCATCGGGAGCCGCGGGTCAGTCGGGCGATCCCTCACCAGCGCTTGCCGAGCCCTACATAGATCCCATGCGGCATGACGCTCAGGATGTAGGGGGTGTTCGCATTGCGGTGCATGAGCCAGGCGGCCCCGGTGCCGAGCGCGAAGCCGGCGATGACGTCCGACTGCCAGTGCGCCTGCACCTTCATGCGGGCGATTCCATCGTAGACCGGCAGCAGCTCGAGCGCGTACGTCCAGGGATGATCGTGGGCGTACTCGAACACGAACGGCGAGACGATCGAGCTCACCACCGTCACCTCACCGCTCGGGAAGCTCTCGTTGCCGTGACCCTTGAACCAGAGGTTCGGGTCGCCGTTGCCGTCATCCGGCCGCACCCGCGAGAAGGCGTATTTCATGGCGAACGCCACTACTCCTGAGGCGGCCGAGGCATCCACCGACTGCCACAGTGTGCGGCCCGAAGCGCGTCTCACCGCCTTCCCACAGGGCCCCCACGAGCTCACCGCCGATGAGGCCGTACTCGAGTGAATCAGCTGGTTGCTGCGCTTCCAGATCCCGCTGTCGTCGTAACCCCACTCGTGATCGATCCCGAAGGGACCCCCGCCGGCGAGGCAGGCGGGCACGCGTGCCAGCAGCAAAAGAGCAGCCGGCACCGCGAGGACGGCGCGCCTGCGGCCGGAGGAAGCGGCGTGTACGGCGGCGTGAGCGGGCATCGCGCCACGAGGATAGGACGTTCGTGCTCAAAACTGCCACTCCAGCCCGGCAAACAGCCCGCGGCGCGCCCCCCACTGCGGCGCGAAGACGCCGATGCCGGTGCCGCTGCGGATCTCGTAGGCCTTGTCGAGCACGTTGATGACATCGAAGCCGCGCGGTCAGCGGGCCCGAGCCGGCGAGGTGGAACGCGTGACTCAGGCCCAGATTGACCTGCGTGTAGCTCGGGGTGTGATCGCCATTGGGAATGACCGTAGCCGTCGGCGAGGAACAGATCATCACGCAAGCCGGTGCCGAAGAGCAAGTCGCTGCTGAAGCGCGTCCCGGCCCACAGATAGCGACGCCCGCCCGAGGCGGACACGCGCTCCTCGTGATCGAGGTGGATGTAGTTGTTGGCGATATAGGCCAGATCGTCTGCGGCGAAGTTGAACTGCGAGGACTCGACGTCCTTGCCGTGCGCGGCCTGGAAGGACAGGTTGCCGTAGGCGGAGAAGTTCTCGACGGAGTAGTTGCCGGTGAACTCCACGCCGCCGATCAGGCCGTAGCGATAGTTGAACGGCGTGAGAATGATCGGCGCGCCGAATTGCCCTTCGTCGATCAGGTGCTGCGACTGCTCGTAGTAGCTGTCGGCGCCGAGCGTCAGCGCGTTGTCGAGCAGCTTCTGCTGCATGCCGAAGTCGTAGTAGTTGGCGCGCTCGGCGATCGGCGCGTGTCCAGCGTGTCCGAGCCGGGCGGGCAGCGCCGTCGTGCTGGCGAACTTGCGTGAAGGTCTCGCTGGCGATCAGCTCGAACGGCGGCGGCGTGAAGTAGCGCGAGTAGCCGCCGTGCACGGTGGTGCCGGCAGTCGAGCTTCCAGACGAAGTTGACGCGCGGGCTCAACTGGCTGCCGCTGGAGTAGGCGCTGTAGTGGTCGAAGCGCAGGCCGTAGTTGATCGTGAGCGGCTGACAGCGCCTGCCATTCGTCCTGCAGATAGACGCTCTCGATCGACTGCGACTGCGTGCCGTTGTCGAGCGATCGGTCTGCGGGATGTCGCTGGTCTGCGCGCCGGTGGCGTCGATCGGCAGCACCTGCGAGGTGGTGTTGCTCTGGGCACTGTCGTGCTGCAGGTAGAAGCCGGCGCGCAGCGTATGGGCGTCGCTCAGCTGGTACGAGCCGTCGGTCTGCCAGGCGAACGCGGTGTCGTCCTTGAAGGCGTTCTGCGCGATGCCGTTGTAGAGCAGATCGCCGGTCCAGTCGGGCGTCGAAGTGCAGGCTGGTATAGCGGCCGGACAGCGAGCTCTGCCAGTTGAGCGCTCCTTGCGAGTGCTGCCAGCTGAGGATCGCGTACTGCGTCGACCTCGTGCTGGTTCTCGTTCAGATCGTCGCTGAGGAAGTCGGTCTGGCCGTTGACGTCCAGGCCCGAGCGTCGGCTGCAGGCCGCGCTGGTTCGGAATCTGGAATTGCATCGTCGGAAGTGCCGAGGATCAGCGACAGGCGGTTGTCTCGGATCGAGGATGTCCTCGAAATAGCCGAAGCCGTGATACTGCGTGGTAGTGATCGTGCAGGGGATTGGAGCTGCCGTCCGGCGACTCGATGCCCAGATCGTTGCGCTAGTAGTCGCCGGTCACGAAGTAGCTGAAATTGCCCGAGCTGCCGCCGTACTCGGCCGCTCGGCTCGAAGGTCCCGTGGCTGCCGCCGTAGACCGACACCGCGCCGCCGGGCTGCAGCAGGCCGCTGTTGGTGGTGAGATCGATGATGCCGGCGGTGCGCAGGCCGTATTCAGCCGGCAGCGCGCCGGTGATGAGGTTCATCGAGGAGATCAGCGCGCGGGCTCGAGCGTCTGGCCGAAGACGCTGATGCCCTCGGGCAGGATGATGCCGTTCAGCCGGTACTGCAGGTCGTTGTGATCGCCGCGCACGTGCAGCTGCCCGAAGGAGTCCTGCACCACGTCGGGCGCCTGCAGCAGGACCTGGTTGAGCTGCACGTTCTCGCCGCCGGGAGTCGCGGCAATCGCGCTCGCTGTCGATGACGTAGGTCGACGCGCCGGTCTGCGTCTCGATCTCGCGAGCGCGCCTCATTGAGTCGCTTGGCGGTGACCAGGACGGTGGTCAGCTGGCTGCTCTGGTCGGGCGCCGATGCCGTGTCGGAAGGGGTGGTCGACCGCGCTGCCGCCCGCGTTACCGTCGGCGGCCAGGATCGGTGGTGTGATCAGGAGCGCAGCAAGAAGCAACAGGGGCACGACCACGCCAGACGTGGCGGCCCGATATCGGGAATTGACCATGGAAGAACTCCGCAATGAGCCAAGGAAGGAGCCAGCCCGATCGCTCGAGGCTGCTGCCTGCGGGAAGCGAGACTTGAGCTCTAGACTTGCGGAGGCCCGCGGCTGCGGGGAGTGGGTACGTCGGCCGCGACAATGACGTACTGGAGATCGGGAGTCGGCAGGAGCCCGGCAGGAGAAGCGGCGAGGCTGGGCGCAGCGCCGCTCGCCGGGGTGGCCACCTGCGCGAACGACTCGCAGGTCGGGCACGTGGCGTTGTCGTTGAGCGGCTGTGCGCGCAGCGTCGCGCCCGCGTGCTGGCTGGAAGTCAGGTGGCCGATCTCGTGCAGCACCGCGCCGGTCTGGGCAAACACCAGCAGCAGCGACAGAACCCACGAGACCGGCAATCGACGCATGGCTACAACAAGGTCCAACAGTGAGCGGGGGAGTCTAACCCGCAGATACCGCATCCGCCAGCCGCGGCAGCGCACGGCACGCCGCAGGACCGGGGCGGCCGGCCGAAAATGCCAACTGCGGCACGGATCGCCTCACAGCCAGCCCTTCTGCCGCGCGAGCCGGTAGGCCTCGATGCGGTTGGCGGCGTTGAGCTTGCCGATCGCCTCGGAGAGGTAGTTGCGCACCGTGCCGTGCGACAGGCTGAGCTGGGTCGCGATGTCGGCCGACGGCATGCCCTCGCCCGCGAGCCGCAGCACCTGGCGCTCGCGCTCGTTGAGCGGATCGCCCTCGGTCCACGCCTCGACCGCGAGCTGCGGATCGACGACGCGCCCGCCGCGCGTGCACCTTGCGCACCGCGTCCGCGAGCTGCGCGGCCGGCGCGTCCTTCAGCAGGTAGCCCGACACGCCGGCATCGAGCGCGCGGCGCAGGTAACCGGCGCGCGCGAAAGTGGTCACGATGAGGATGCGGCTCGGCAGTCCGCGCTCGCGCACCCGCACCGCGAGCTCCAGGCCGGTGAGCCCGGGCATCTCGATGTCGGACACGATCACGTCGGGCCGCAGCCGCTGCGCTTCGCTCCACGCGCTCGCGCCGTCCGCGACAGCTGCCCAGCACCTCGATGTCGGGCTCGAGCCCAGGAGCGCGGCCAGTGCGCCGCGCACCATCGCCTGGTCCTCGGCGAGCAGTACGCGGATCATGAGGGCAGCGGCAGCCGGGCGCGCAGCTCGGTGCCCGCTCCCGGCGGGGAGATGATCTCGAGCGTGCCGCCGAGCGTGCGCACGCGCTCGCTGATGCCGGCGAGCCCGTTGCCGCGCATCGCGGACGCCGCCGCGGCCGTTGTCGCTCACGCGCAGCGCGACCGAGCCGCCGCGCGCAGCATCGGCGCTGGTGCGGATCTCGACCGTCGCTTGCGTTGCGTGGGCATGGCGCTGGATGTTGGTGGCGGCTTCGCGCACGATCATCGCGAGCGCGGTCTCGATTCCGGGCGGCAGCGGGGGGGCCTCGCTGCTCGCAGCTGAGCTCGACGCCGCAGGACTCGAGCAAGGTGCGCGCCGAGGCGAGCTCCCCGGCGAGCGCCGCCGAGCGCATGCCGGTGACCGCGGTGCGCACCTGGCGCAGCGCCTCGCGCGCGATCGCGGTGACATCGCCGATCTCGCGCACCGCCGCCGCCGGGTCGCGCTCCACGAGCTTGCCGGCGAGCTCACCCTTGATGGCGATGAGCGAGAGCGTATGCCCGAGCAGATCATGCAGGTCGCGGCCGATGCGCTCGCGCTCGGCGATCGCCGCAAGCCGGCGCACGTCTTCCTGTGTCAGCCGGAGCGCGTAATTCCTGTGGCGACTGTCGCGCGCGAAGCCGTTGCCGAGGCAGCACGCGGTGCACACCAGCACGCTGATGGCGATGATCAGCGGTGGCTGATCGAGCAGCAGTACCTCGATCGCCAGCGCCGCGAGCATCGCGAAGGTGAGCGATCAACGGGCGCACGAACCCCGGCAGCGCCAGCGGCGCGAACGCCGCGGCATAGGTCAGGTAGGTGTTGGCAAACGGATTGAAGGGCTGCAGCGCATAGCACAGCAGCGCGACGGCGAGCACCAGGGTCAGCGTCGGCTGGCAAGCGCTGGCGAGATGGCGCAGGTAGAGCGCCACGAAACACCGGCAGCGTGATGAGCGTCGTCCACAGCCAGGTCCACCCGGGCTGGTGCCAGGTGCCGGGCAAGAACAGGAACCCGAGGTAGAACAGCCACAGGAACGGCGGCCAGCCCGGCCCGTCGCTGATCGGTCCACTGCGAGCGGCGCAACTCGGCGGAACCACTCGAACATGTCGGCAGCTTAGCCGAACCCGACGGGCGCGCGCCCTTCAGCGCCCGGCGCGCGCCAGCGCGCGCCGCGCCAGCGCGACGCACGCGCCCGTGACGCCCGCGAGCACCAGCAGGTGTGCGCCGACGCCCGGTACCGGCATCGACGCCCGCGGCGAGCTGGGCGATCTGAGCCAGGTGCCACGACGGCCACAGCGGCGCCAACTGCGCGATGCCGTGCGGCAGGAAGGACAGCGGCACCCACAGGCCCGACAGGAACGACATGGGCAGGTAGATGAGGTTGAGCACCGCCGGCGCGGCGGATGCCCTGGCGAGGGAGCCGACGAGGAGCCCGATGGCGCAGAACGGCAGCACGCCGAGCACCGCGAGCAGCGAACAGACCGCCCCACTGAACCGGCGCCAGGTCACGCCACCCGCGGCGGCCGCCAGGACCATGAGCAGGATCGACACCGTGCCGGCGAACAGCATCGACATCGCGAGCTTGGCGGCGAGGTAGATGCCGCGCGGCATGGGGAGCGCGCGCTTGAGCTCCAGTAATCCGCGCTCGCGGTCGGTGGCGAGCGTCACGCCGAGGGCAAACAGTCCCGGCGCCATGGTGCCGAGCACCATGAAGCTCGCGAGCACGACGACGGGCAACTTCCGGGTGCGCGCGAGCGGGCGCGAGCAGCACGCCGAACAGCACGTAGAACATGAGCGGGAAGGCAATGGTCGGCACAGCGAACGAGGGCGCGCGCAGCAGGCGCAGGAACTCGGTGCGCGACTCGAGCATGAAGATCGCGAGTAAGGATATCGGGCGCGCCGCGGCCGGCAGCCGGCGTGGTGCATGGGCGAGAGAGTTCATTTACGCAGCCTCCCTGGTGATGCGGACGAATGCTTCGGCGAGCCCCGTATTGCGCACCTCGAGCTCGCTCAAGGCGGGGTCGGCGGCGAGCAGCCGGCGCACGATGGGCTCGGCGGCCGGGCTCTCGATGTCGAGCCAGCGCTCCTGGCGGGTCGCGCCGCTGACGCCCGGCCAGACGCGCACCTGCTCGACCGGCAGCGCGCTGACGCAGCGGATGCGGCGGCGCACGCCGCGTGCGCGCATCTCCTCCACCGTGCCCTCGCTCACGACCCGGCCGCGCACCAGCACCGCGACACGCTGCGCGAGCGCGTCGGCTTCCTCGAGGTAGTGCGTCGTCAGGAGGATCGCGCAGCCCCGAAGCGGTGAGCTCGCGCACCACGCCCCACACGGTCTCGCGCGCCTCGATGTCGAGCCCGGTGGTCGGCTCGTCGAGGAATACCAACTCCGGGTTGCCGCATACCGCGAGCGCGAACTGCACGCGCCGCTGCTGGCCGCCGGACAGCTTGCCGTAGGGCGTGCGCAGCAGCTCGCCGATCCCGGCGAGCTCGGCGACGGACTTCAGCGGGCGCGGATTCGGGTAGTAGCCCGACACGAGGCGCAGCAGCTCCCCGACCCTGAGGGTGTCGGGCAGTGCCGCGCTCTGCAGCATCATCCCTACCCGGCGCCGCACCGCGAGATCCTGCGGTGTGCCGCCCAGCACCTGCACCCGGCCCGCCTCGGGGGCGATGAGCCCGAGCAGCAGCGAGATGGCGGTGGTCTTGCCGGCGCCGTTCGGACCTAAGAGCGCGGTCACCTGTCCCGGCTCGATCGCGAGCGAAACGCCCGCGAGCGCGATCTTCTCGCCGTAGCGTTTGACAACCTGCGTGAGACTCGCGGCGGCGGCTGCCGGCGGCATCGTGTTGGGCATGCACGGTCCTCCTGTGTGGCGCACAGGTTAGGGGCGGGCGGCCGGGTGCCGGAAGTCTCCGTCGTCAGGACATGAGGGTGACAAACGTCATAGGTGTGCGGCATGCGAGCCCCCGGCGATCAGCCGGGTCTACGGACACACGAAGTCGTTGCTTCCGAGCGGCTTGCACTGCGGCGGAAAGCCGCGCGCGCGCCAGTACTCCGGCAGCTGCCAGCGCTGCATCATGCGCTTGCGCGCCGGGGACTTGAGCCAGTCCGGGTCGCTGCGTGCCCACAGATTGGCCGGGTTGTCGGTGAAGAATTCGTCCATCCGGTCGTAGCCCTTGAGGATCCAGAGCGCACCGCGGGCGGCTTCCTGGTCATCGCTCGCCTTGTCGATCAGCGCGAGCGCGTCCTTGCGGTCGCCCGCGCTGAACGCCGGATCGGTGATCGCGCGCAACAGCGCCTGCAGCAGCTGCGGCTGCGAGCGAAACTGCTGGAGCAGCACGCCGAGCGCACCGATGCGATCGCCGCGGGCGGCGACGGCGTGCGCAAAATACACGTCGTCGTTCACGTAGGCCTGCGCGAGACCGACCTCGTAGAGACGCAGGGCCTCCTCGGTGTGCCCGTCCCAGAGTCGCAGCAGCGCGAAGTTGCGGCGGCAGGTCTCGTAGGCCGGATCGATTTCCAGGCAACGCGCGAAATCCTCACTCGCCCGGTCGAGATAGCCGAGGGTTTCGAGATTGCCACCGCGCCACAGGTAGGCGGTGGGGTTCTTGGGGTCGCGCCGGATGGCCTCTGCGAGGCTGGTGAGTGATTCGTCCCAGCTGCCCCCTTCGCCGAGCGCGATGCGGTTGCTCTGCGCCTCCCCGCGTACCGCGTAGGGGAGCGCCAGAGTCGGGTCGAGCTCGAGGGCGCGATCGGCCGCCTGGATCGCCGCCTGCTGGTAGTCGGCTTGCTCTTTCAGTCCCCAGGCGGTGGAGATCACATACGTGGCGGCGAGCGACGCCCAGGCGCGCGCGAACTTCGGGTCCTTCGCCACCGCGGCCTTCAGCAGCCGCGCGGCCTCACTCAGGTTTGGCCTGGTGCGGGCGAGGAACAGTGCATGCCCCTTAAGATACAGGTCGTACACGTCGACGCTCGCCGTGTCGGCTTGCGGCAAGGCGGGTTTGCCGACCTTCGCATCCGGGCCGATGGTGGCGGCGAGGCGCTCGACGATGTCGGCGGCGATCTCGTCCTGGATGCCGAAAAGATTGGCGGTGGTGAGCGGCCGGTCGAAGTCCTGCGACCACAGATGCCGGTCGGTTAGCGCATCGACCAGCTGCGCGGTGACCCGCACCGTGTCGCCGGCCTTGCGCACGCTCCCCTCGAGGATATTGCGCACGCC
Source organism: uncultured Gammaproteobacteria bacterium (assembly GCA_963713175.1). Classification (GTDB taxonomy): domain Bacteria; phylum Pseudomonadota; class Gammaproteobacteria; order Steroidobacterales; family Steroidobacteraceae; genus 13-2-20CM-66-19. Next base: position 225,927 of record CAVQKW010000012.1, read on the forward strand.
GAGCTTGCGGGCGATCTCCGGCACGCCGAGCTCGGACTTGCGGAACTGGAACGAGGAAGTACGCGAGGCCACCTTGAGGCCGCTGACGTGCGCCAGCACGTTGAGGATCTCCTCCGCCATGCCGTCGGAGAAGTAGCCCTGGTTGCCATCGGGGGAAAGATCGCTGAAGGGCAGCACGGCGATCGAGGCCGCCGACGGTGCCGCCCCCGCCTGCTCGGCGGCCGGCGCGCCCTCGGCGGCGCCGGTTCCCGCATGGTGGGTCTGGCTGTCGCGCCATACGAACGCACCGCCGAGCGCCAGGAGGATCGCGATGATCATGATCTCGGTACCGCTCACGTGGCGCTGCCCGCGGGCCCCGTGGTACCAGGCGACGATGAGGACCACCGGCACGCCGATGATCAAGAGCAGCGCGGTCACGCGCACCACCGTGTGCGGCCAGCCGAGGGAGCTCTGCAGGAGCTCCGCGCCGTGCAGCAGCGTGTAGGCGAGCGCCAGGTAGGCGAGCGTCCACTGCACGACCTTGTGCTGTTTGATGCGCTCCCAGACCCCCTGGACGAAGCTCGCCTGCGCGGGTGCGGCGGGTGCGGGTGTCTCGGGCATGTTGGCGGGCGAGTTTAGCTCACCCGCATCTGCCCCGTGATGCGGTCGCCGGCGTCGATGATTGCGTGGCCGACGAGCCACTCGCGCGCATCCGCGGCATCGGCCTCGAACCAGGCGCGCGTGCTGCCGAGCCGGAAGCTGTAACCCCACGCGTCCATGTCGGCGATGAGCCGGGCGCGGCCGACTCCCGGGAGCTGCCCGGCGAGCAGCACCTGCAGGTAGCACACCGCCGCCTCCTCGAGGTCATCACCGCCCGCGTCGCGATCGAGCCCGGCGCGGCGCTCCGGGCTCATGCAGATGTAGTGGCTCGCCTCGTGCAGCACCGAGTGCACCGGGGTGTCGAAGCGCGCGTACAGGCGCTCGGCCTTCAGCCCCGCCTCGCTGTCGCCCCAGTAGGATCCCGGGATGCTCTCGCCGTGCGCGATGAGCGTGAGGTCCACTCCAAAGCGCTTGAGCAGCAGCGCGAGTCCCACGCGGTCGATGCCGTTCAGCAGCAGCACGCCCGTCACGGCGCGCGCCGCGGGCGTGGCCGATGCCGGGGCGGCGGCCGAAGCGCTCATGGCGCGCGCGACAGCCGCGACAGGCGCCGGATGACCATGTCCGCCAGGTCCTGCGCCATGGCCCCTCTCAGGATGTCATCCTCGTGTCCCTTGGCGAGCAGCAGCCGCTCGTCGAAGCTGTAGGTGCGGGTGGCGGAGATCTCCTGCGGCGCGAGCAGCTCCTTGCCGCCCGCGGTGACCGAGAAGCTCACCGTGTAGGTGACCTCGTACTCGTTGGGCTGGTTGAGGTTGGACACCGAGAGCACGCGTCGCTTGACGTCGTCCTTGAGGATGGCGACCACGGCGGAGGCCTTGTCCTTCTGTGGCGCGAGGTGCGCGCCGTTGGAAAGCAGCGCGCGCCGCAGACTCTGCACGAAGTCGCTCTGCAGGTCCTGCGCCTCCACGTACGGGGTGCGCACCGCGTCGGGGAGCGGTGTGTGTCCTTCGAGGTGAAAGCCGCAGGCACCGAGCGCCAGCAACGCAGCGGCTGCGGTCGCGCGCACGGCCGCTGCGCGCCCCATCACACCACCACGTTGACCAGCTTGCCGGGCACGACGATCACGCGCCGCACGGGCTTGTCGGCCACGAATCTCTGCACGTGGGCGTCGGCGAGCGCCGCGGCGCGCACCGCCGCCTCGTCGGCGTGCAACGGTACGACGATGTGTGCGCGCAGCTTGCCGTTCACCTGCACCACCAGCTGGTGCGTGTCCTGGGTGAGGGCTTGCGGGTCGGGCAGCGGCCAGCGCTCATCGACGAGCGCGGTGGCGTGACCCAGGGCCTGCCACAGCACGTGGCACACGTGCGGCGTGATCGGCGACAGCACGAGCACCGCGATGCCGAGTGCCTCCTGGCGGACCGCGCGACCCTGCGGGCTTGCGTCCCCCGAGCCGCGCAAGGCGTTCACGAGCTCGATCACCGCGGCGATGGCGGTGTTGAAGCTGCGCCGCCGGCTGATGTCGTCCGCGGTCTTGACGAGCGTGTGGTGCGCGATGCGCCGCAGCTCGCGTTGCGCGAGAGTAAGGGCAGCCGTGTCGAGCGCCGGCGCCGGACCGGCCGCGACATGCTCGTAAACCGTATTCCAGAGGCGGCGCAGGAAGCGCGAAGCGCCCAGCACGCCCTCGTCCGACCACTCGAGCGTCTGCTCGGGTGGGGATGCGGACATGACGAACATGCGTGCGGTGTCGGCGCCGAAGCGCTCGATGAGCCCTTCCGGGTCGACGCCGTTGCCCTCGGACTTGGACATCTTGCCGAGGCCCTCGTGCACCACCTCGATCCGCCCGCCCTCGGCGAGCACCTCGTGCACCAGGGCGCCGTCGGCCGTGCGGCGCGTGTCGACGTCGGCCGGGTTGAAGTAGCGCTTGCGGCCGCCCGCCGGCTGGCAGGAGTAAACGTGGTTCAGCACCATGCCCTGGGTGAGGAGGTTGGTGAACGGCTCGGCGAATTTCACCAGGCCTAAGTCGCGCATCACCCGCGTCCAGAAGCGCGCATACAGCAGATGCAGGATCGCATGCTCGATGCCGCCGATGTACTGATCGACCGGCAGCCAGTAGTCGACGCGTTGGTCCACCATGGAGCCCGTCTGGTCCGGGCAGGCGTAGCGCATGAAATACCAGGACGAGTCGACGAAGGTGTCCATGGTGTCGGTCTCGCGGCGCGCGGGCTTGCCGCACCTGGGACAGCGGCACTCGTAGAAGGCCGGCGATTTGGTGAGCGGGTTACCGCTGCCGTCCGGCACCAGGTCCTCGGGCAGCACCACCGGCAGCTCTTCATCGGGCACCGGTACCTCACCGCAGGCCCCGCAGTGGACGATCGGGATCGGACAGCCCCAGTAACGCTGCCGCGAGATACCCCAGTCGCGCAGGCGGAACTGCACGCGCTTCCTGCCCAGCCCGCGCTTCTCGAGCGCCGCGGCGATTGTCTCGACCGCCGCCTGGAAGGTGAGCCCGTCGAATTCCCCGGAGTTCACCGTCACGCCGTACTCGGCGTAGGCCGGCACCCAGGGCGGGTGTACCTCCTCGTAGGCGCCGCGCGCCGAGCGCACGACCATGACGACGGGCAGCCGGTTGCGCTGTGCGAACTCGAAGTCGCGCTCGTCGTGCGCCGGCACGCCCATGACCGCGCCTTCGCCGTAGCCCATGAGCACGTAGTTCGCGACCCAGACGGCGAGGGGCTTGCCGGTGAAGGGATGCAGCACGTGCAGCCCGGTCGGCCTGCCTTTCTTTTCCTGCGTGGCGAGTTGCGCCTCGGTCACCGTCCCGTGCCGGCACTCCTCGAGGAACGCGCCGAGCGCCGCATCGCCGCGCGCGGCGGCAGCGGCAAGCGGGTGCTCCGCCGCGATCGCCACGAAGGTCGCACCGAACAGGGTGTCGGCGCGCGTGGTGAACACCTTGAGCGTGCCCGCGACCCCGGTGGCCGCCACGGCATCCTGGGCGTAGGGGAAGCTGATGTCGCAGCCCACGCTGCGGCCGATCCAGTTCGCCTGCATGACGCGCACTCGCTCGGGCCAGCCGGGCAGCTGATCCAGGGCCCCGAGGAGCTCGTCCGCGTAACGGGTGATCGCCAGGTAGTACATCGGGATCTCGCGCTTCTCGACCGGCGCTCCGGTGCGCCAGCCGCGGCCGTCGATCACCTGCTCGTTGGCCAGCACGGTCTGATCGACCGGATCCCAGTTCACGACGCCGGACTTGCGGTAGGCGATGCCCCGCTCGCGCATGCGCAGGAACAGCCACTGGTTCCAGCGGTAGTACCCGGGGTCGCAGCTGGCGATCTCGCGCCGCCAGTCGATGGCAAAGCCGAGGGATTTGAGCTGCGCACGCATGTGCGCGATGTTCTGGCGCGTCCACTGCGCCGGCGGCACGCCGTTGCTGATGGCCGCGTTCTCCGCCGGCAGGCCGAACGCGTCCCAGCCCATCGGCTGCAGTACGTTGTAGCCCTGCATGCGCAGGTAGCGCGCCAGCACGTCCCCGATGGTGTAGTTGCGCACGTGCCCCATGTGCAGCCGGCCCGAGGGGTAGGGCAGCATCGAGAGGCAGTAGAACTTCTTGCGCGCGCCGTCCTCGCGCGCCTCGAAGGCACGCTCCCGCGCCCAATACTCCTGCGCGGCGCGCTCGACGGCCGCGGGATCGTAAGTCTCGTGCATCATGTTTCCCACCGGCGCAGCCGGCGCAAGTCACGCCTTACGGCAGGCGCAGCGGCACGAAGATCTGCGCGTCCTCGCGCTGGATGAGCAACGCCACGTTCTTGCCGGCCGTCTTGGCCGCCTCATCGAGATCCTTCACCGTGTGCACTCGCTTGCCGTTGACGCCGAGGATCACGTCCCCGGGCTCCACCTCCGCCGCCGCTGCAGGTCCCGTGACCTCCTCCACCACGAGACTCCCCTGGGTGCTCGCCTGCTGCTTCTCCTGGGCGGTGAGCGGGCGCACGGTCAGGCCGAAGGCGCTCGGTTGGTTGGTGCCGCCGCCCGCGGGCCGACCGTGGTTGCCCGCGGCGACCTGCTGCTGCTCCTTGAGCTCGGCGACCTGCACCTCGACGTTCTGCTGCTTGCCGTTGCGCCACACCGTGAGCGTCGTCGCGCTGCCGGGTCTCATCGCGGCGATCGCGCCCGAGAGCTCCCCGTAGTGCTCGATCGGGCGCCCGCCGACGCCGAGGATCACATCCCCCGGCTGCATGCCGGCGCGCGCCGCCGGTCCGTCCTTCTCGACCGAGGACACGAGCGCGCCGCGCGGGCGGTCGAGGCCGAAGGACTCGGCGAGCTGCGCATTCAGGTCCTGGATCGTGACCCCGATGCGGCCGCGCACCACGCGGCCGGTCTTGATGAGCTGCTCCTCGACGTTGCGCGCCACGTCGATGGGGATGGCGAACGAGAGCCCCATGAAGCCCCCGGTGCGGCTGAAGATCTGCGAGTTGATGCCGATCACCTCGCCCGCCATGTTGAAGAGCGGGCCGCCGGAGTTGCCCGGGTTGACGGCCGCATCCGTCTGGATGAACGGCACGTAATTCTCCCCCGGCACCGCGCGCGAGGTGGCGCTGATGATGCCCGCGGTGGCGCTGTTGTCGAAGCCGAACGGCGAGCCGATGGCGAGCACCCACTGACCGGGCTTGATGCGCGAGGGATCGCCGAGCTTCACGGTCGGGAGATTGCCCGCGTTGATCTTGATCACCGCGACGTCGGTGCGCTCATCGGCGCCGATCACCTTCGCCTGGAACTCGCGCCGGTCGGTGAGCCGCACGGTGACGGTCTCGGCGTCCGCTACCACGTGGGTGTTGGTGAGGATGTAGCCGTCGGAGCTGACGATGAAGCCCGATCCCGCGCCCTTCACCGGCGGTGCGCTGCCGCGCGGGCCCTGCTCGGGGGCCGGAATGCCGAAGCGCTTGAAGAAATCGTAGAAAGGATCGTTGGGCGAGAGGCCCTGGATACCCGGGCCCGGCTGTGCTTTCTCCACCACCTCGACGTTCACCACCGCCGGTCCGTACTTCTCGACCAGCGTGGAGAAGTCGGGCAGGGAACGCACGATCGGCTCGGACGAGCCGGCGGGCTCGCTGGACTGCGCCACGCCGGGAGCCCCGGCGGGCACACTCGCGGCGCCGGCGGTGGCCGCCGGCGGGGCGCTCCGGGCATGGGTCGACTGGGCACTGCTCTCGCGCGAGCAGGCCGCGAGCGCCACGGCGAGCGCGAGCACCGCCAGCGCGCGCCGCGCCGGCAGGTTGAGGTTCGATTCGGCTATCACGTTCATGTCAGCTGCTTCCATTTTCAGACCTGCCTATCATTCCGCACCGCGAGCCCGCATGCCAGCGCTGCCGCGGCCAGCAGCACGATCAGCCAGTTTCCAACATGGGCGTAGGGCGGCAGCCCGATGCGCGGGGTCACCCTTGAGACCAGCACGAAGGGCCGGAATTCCGGGGCGCGGGCTACGACCTCGCCGTGCGGCCCGATGACCGCCGAGACGCCGTCGTTGGCGGCCCGGATCAGGTAACGGCCGGCCTCGATGGCCCGCATGCGGGCGATCTGGAAGTGCTGATAGCGGGCGCTCGAGTGCCCGAACCAGGCATCGTTGGTGACGTTCACCAGGGCGTCGGCCGTGTTCAGCACCCGAAGCATCGAGCTGCCGTACGCGTCCTCGTAGCACACCGTGGTACCGAGCTCGAGGTGCGCCGCCGGGAGCGGTGGCTGGTAGGCGGCCCCGCGGGTGAAGTCCGAGTACGGCAGGGTCATCAGGCGCAGCCAGGAACGCACGAAGTGCGGCACCGGGAAGAATTCCGCGAACGGCACCAGGTGGTACTTGTCGTACCAGCTCACCTGGTCATCGAGCGCCAGCACCGAGTTGTAGTAGCGCGGCTCATCGGCATCCGTCGCGCCAGCCTCCGCGCGCAGCACCCCCATCACCAGTGCGGAGCCGTGAGCGTGCGCTTCGCGGTACAGCGCGTGATATAGGAAACGATGTCGTTGGCGGTGTCGGCGGTGGCGGACTCCGGCCAGACGATGAGCTGCGTGCCGAGCGCGCGCTCGGTGAGGCTCTTGTAGAGCGCGAGCGTCGTGTCGTGATTGCTCGTCGAGCCACTTCTGATCCTGGGGGATGGCGCCCTGGATGACCGCGACCGACACCGGGCGCCCGGACGGCCGGGTCCAGGAGAGCGGGCGCAGCGCCGCCCCGGCAACCCAGGGAAGGACCAGCACGGCGAGGGCCGCGATCCGCACCCGCCGCGTGCCGCAGGCGAGCGCCGTGAGCGCGCCGGCGCCGAGCAGCAGCGCTGCGCTGATGCCGTACACCCCCACCACCGGCGCCAGCCCGCGAGCCACGTGTCGGTCTGGGAGTAGCCGAGCGACAGCCACGAGAAGCCCGAAAGAAACCAGCCGCGCCACCACTCCACGAGCAGCCAGGCCGCCGGCACCGCCACGAGCCAGCGCAGGCGGCGCCGCGGCGCGGAGCCAGCGCGCCACGGCGTAGCCGAGCCCCGCGTGGTAGAGCCCCATGATGCCGACCAGCCCCGCCATCAGCACCAACGCGAGCCAGACCGGAGCCTCGCCGTTGATGTGGATGCTGACGTACAGCCACCAGGTGCCGGCGGCGAAGGTGCCGCGTTGAAGCGGAACCCGAGGCGCGCGGCCTCGCGCGGGGCGGCGTCCTGCCACAGCCACATGAGCACCGCGGGGCACAGGAGCGCCAGCGGCCACAGCTCATAGGGGGCGAAGGCGAGCGCGAGGAGCGCCCCGCTGACGAGCGGCGAGCAGCGCCCGCAGGAGCGGTGAGGACGGGCGTGACAGGGCGTAGCGAGCTTCCGCCGGCGTCGTGGCGGCGGGGAGCACTGGCTGGCTCATGCGAGTTAGGGTCCGCCGCCCGCGGCGCGCTCTTCGGGAGGCAGGACGTCGCGCGGCGCGAGCACCCGCAGCGCCTCGATGCGCCGGCGGTCGGCGCGCAGCACGCGGAACTCGAAGCCGTCGATGGTGGCAGTCTCGCCGCGCCGCGGCAGCCGCCCGAGTTGCTTCATGAGGAGTCCGGCTACGGTATCGAAGCCCTCGGCCTCCGAGAGCCGCGCGCCGAAGTACTCGTTGAACTCCCCGATGCGGGTCACACCGCGCACCGTGAATTGCCGCTCGGCGTCGCGGCGGATGTTCTGATCGTCCTCCACATCGAACTCGTCGTCGATCTCCCCGACGATCTGCTCGATGACGTCCTCGATCGTCACGAGTCCCGACACGCCGCCGTACTCGTCGACCACGAGCGCCATGTGGTTGCGGCTGCGGCGGAACTCCTTGAGGAGCACGTTCAGACGCTTGGACTCCGGCACGAACACCGCCGGCCGCATGTACTCGCGGATGTCGAAGCGCTCGCGCGCGTGCGCGGTGGTGAGCCGCAGCAGGTCCTTGGCGAGCAGGATCCCGACGATGTCGTCACGATCCTCGTCCATGACCGGAAAGCGCGAGTGGCCGGACTCGACCACCACCGGCAGGATGCGCGCCGCGCCCTGCTCGCGCCGCACGAACACCATCTGCGCGCGCGGCACCATGATGTCGCGCACCTGCAGGTCCGAGACCTCGAGCACGCCCTCGAGCATGGTGAGCGCGTCGGTATCGACAATGCCGCGCTCGCTCGCCTCGCGCAGCACGGTGAGCAGCTGCGAGCGGTCCTGCGGCTCGACTGCGAGCCCCTGGGTGAGGCGGCGCAGCCAGCGCCCGGTGCTGTTGAGATCCTTGGACATCGCCGCTCAGGCACTCCGGTAGGGGTTGGGAAACCCGAGATGGCGCAGCACCGCGACCTCGCGACGCTCCATGCGCCGCGCGTCCGCGGCACGCTCATGGTCGTAGCCGATCAGGTGCAGCGTGCCGTGCACCACCAGGTGCGCCCAGTGAGCGCGCAGCGTCTTCTCCTGCGCGCGCGCCTCGCCGTGCAGTACCCGCGGGCAGATCACCAGGTCCCCGAGCGCGCGCTGCGCGGTCCGGGCGCGGGCCGGCAGCGGCACCGCCGGAAACGACAGGACGTTGGTCGGGTGGTTGCGACCGCGATAGCGCACGTTCAGCCGCCGGCTCTCGGCGGCGCCCACCACCCGCACGCCGAGCTGCGCGCCGCCAGCGCGGCGGCCGAGCGCGGCGCTCGCCCAGCGTGCCAGCTCCGCGCGCGGCGGCGACCAGGCGCGCACCCGGCGCTGCACCTCGAGTGTCACCGGCACGCCCGCGCTCACGAGGAGCCCCCGCGCGATTCGTAGGCCTGTACGATCCGCTGCACCAGCGGGTGACGCACCACGTCCTGCGCGTCGAAGAACGTGAAGGCGACTCCCGGCACGTTGCGCAGCACGTCCACCACGTGCGACAGGCCCGACTGCCTGCCGGCGGGCAGATCCGTCTGCGTGACGTCTCCGGTCACCACCGCGCGCGAGCCGAAGCCGATACGCGTCAGGAACATCTTCATCTGCTCGATGGTGGTGTTCTGCGCCTCATCGAGAATGATGAAGGAATCGTTGAGCGAGCGGCCGCGCATGAAGGCGAGCGGTGCCACCTCGATGACGTTGCGCTCGATGAAGCGCGCCACGCGGTCAAAGCCCATCATCTCGTAGAGCGCGTCATACATCGGACGCAGGTACGGGTCGACCTTCTGCACCAGGTCCCCGGGCAGGAAGCCGAGCCGCTCGCCCGCCTCGACCGCGGGACGCACCAGGACGATGCGCCGCACGCGATCGGCCTGCAGCGACTCGACGGCGCAGGCGACCGCGAGATAGGTCTTGCCGGTGCCCGCAGGTCCGATGCCGAAAGTCAGGTCGCCGCCGCGGATGTACGCCAGGTAGTCGCGCTGGTGCGTGCCGCGGGCGCGAATGCCGACGCGCGGTACGCGCACGCCGTGCTCGTGCCGGTCCGCGTCCGCGGGCGGCGCGCCGGCCTCGCGTTCGCGCAGCGCGAGGTGCACCCGCTCGGGCGTCACCTCCTCGCTCTTGGTGAGCTCGAAGAGCTCGCGCAGCGTCTCCTCGGCACTCGCCGCCTGCGCGCCGCTCACGCGAAAGCTCGCACCGCGACGCCGAATGCGCACGTCGAGGCGCTCCTCCAGGAGCCTGAGGTTCTCATCGAGGGAACCGCACAGGCTCGCGAGGCGCGTGTTGTCGGCGCCGCCGAGGTCGAATTCCCGTTGCTCGCGCGGGGCTGGGGTGGCGGCGGCCATTCAGGCGACCTGGACGCGCTCGGGCGCGCACGGCGTCAGGCGGCCGCGCAGGCTGTGGGCGAGCGCCGCCGTCACCTCGACGTCGGCGAAGCGATCGATGAGCGAGGCGGGGCCGGGGAAATTCACCCAGCGGTTGTTGGCGGTGCGGCCCGCGAGCTCGCGCGCGTCCTTCTTCGCCGGCCGCTCGATGAGCACGCGCTGCCTCGTGCCTACCATCGAGACGCTGATGGCGCGTGCCTGCTCCTCGAGCTGCGCCTGCAGCCGCGCGAGGCGCTGCTGCTTCACCTCGTGCGGCACCTCATCGGGAAGCGAGGCCGCCGGGGTCCCGGGGCGCCGGCTGTAGAGGAAGCTGAATGACTGGTCGAAGCCGACCTCCCTCGCGAGCCTCAGCGTCGCCTCGAAATCACGCTCGTCCTCGCCCGGGAAGCCGACGATGAAGTCCGAGGAGATCGAGATGTCCGGGCGGACCGCTCGCAAGCGGCGCACCTTGTCCTTGAATTCGAGCGTCGTGTAGCCGCGCTTCATGAGCGCCAGCACCCGATCCGAGCCGCTCTGCACCGGCAGGTGCAGGTGGTTGGCGAGCTGCGGCACGTGAGCGAACGCCTCGATCAGGCTGTCGTTGAACTCGAGGGGGTGCGAGGTGGTGAAGCGGATGCGCTCGATGCCCGGCACGCGCGCGACGTGATGGATGAGCGTCGCGAGATCCATCCGCGCACCGTCGGCCACGGGCGCGAGGTAGGCGTTGACGTTCTGCCCGAGGAGCGTCACCTCGGCGACGCCCTGGGCGGCGAGCTGGCGCACTTCCGCGAGCACCGAGTCAAAGCCGCGGCTGACCTCCTCGCCGCGCGTGTACGGCACGATGCAGAAGCTGCAGTACTTGCTGCAGCCCTCCATGATGGAGACGAAGGCCGTGGCACCCTCCGCACGCGGTGCCGGCAGGTGATCGAACTTCTCGATCTCCGGGAAGCTGACGTCGACCACCGGGCGGCCGGTGCGGCGCAGCTGCGCGATCATCTGCGGCAGGCGGTGCAGCGTCTGCGGGCCGAACACGAGGTCAACGAACGGCGCGCGCTCGATGATCGCCTCGCCCTCCTGGCTCGCGACGCAGCCGCCAACGCCGATGATGGTCTCGGGACGGCGGCTCTTGAGCTGGCGCCACTCCCCGAGCAGCGAGAACACTTTCTCCTGCGCCTTCTCGCGCACCGAGCAGGTGTTCATGAGCAGCACGTCCGCCTGGCTAGGATCCTCGGCGGCGGTGAGCTCCCCACCGGCGTGCAGTACGTCCGCCATACGCGCGGAGTCGTACTCGTTCATCTGGCAGCCGAAGGTTTTGATGAAGTAGCGGCGGGGCATAGACCTTGATCCGGGCAAGTTTACGGCCTTGGCGTTGAGGCCGCACGACCAGCGAATAAATGTGGATAATTCATTAGTTTCAATGACTTGAGTTGAGTGCACGGCCCCGGCGGTACCGCAATCGCCGCCACGTGGCGCCGCGGCACGACGCCGGGCGCCCGGCCGAAGCATACTGGGCCTGGTCAGGGGGTCTCATGAACAAGAACACCACCACCGTGCCCCGCCGCCTGCAGGCGCGCGCCTGGCTTGCAGCTGTACTGATCGCGAGTCTTGGATCGTGGGCCGCCGCGGCGCGGGCCGACGGCACCGGGGCTGTTCTGCCCCCGGAGGCGTTCGGCGCGCTGCCGGCACAGAGCGATGTCGTGCTGAGCCCCGACGGGCACTGGCTCGCGTGGATGGATCAGACCGCCGTCAAGCCCCACGTCGTGATGTTCGACCTGCAGGCCCGCAAGCCGCAGCGCATTCTCGCCCTGCCCGAGCGCGCCAGGCTGCGCAGCCTCGTGTGGAACGACAACGAGACCCTGATCGTCACCGTCAGCGAGACGCTCCAGATCAAGACGTTGTCGGGGGCGGCCCTGGAGCCCTTCATCAACACCGCCTTCGGCGTGCACGGCGGGGATGGGCTGATGCTGCCCGCGCCCCAGTCCCATGGGCGCGGCGCGCCGGACCCGATGTTCGCGCGGCTCATTCGCTACCGGACCAGCAAGCCGCACACCGTCGTCATGTGGAGCAACAACGTCCTGCTCGATGTCGATACCACCACCGGCGGCTCCGTCCCCATCAAGTACGGCAACGAACACACGGTCGGCTGGGCGGTCGACCGCAACGGCACACCGGTCGCGCGCGAGGACTGGGACTGGATCAAGCGCGCGTATCGCCTGTACGCACTTTCCGGGGACAACCTGAAGGAGATCCTGCGCACCGACGACAGCGCGCCGCCGCAGGTCGTGGGTCTCCTGCCGGATGATTCGGCGCTGGTGGTGCTCGCGGCCAACGGGCATCCCAACCAGGCAGCCTGGGCGCTGCCCGTCGACGGCTCGCCGATGAAGCTGCTGGCGGAAGACCCCGGTGTGGACATTACCGACACGTACGTCGACCCGTACACGGAAGGGGTCATCGGCGTGTACGTCAGCGGCACCAAGACCACTGTACGGTGGCTCGACCCGGCGGCCGCGCGCCGCGACGAGGCGCTGCAGCGCGCCTTTCCGAATCGTGAGGTCGAGATCACCGGATGGACCGCGGACGGCACCAAGACTCTCGCCAGGGTGGAATCGCCATCATCCCCCCCGGTCTACTACCTCATCGATTTCACGACGCATCGCGCGGACATCGCCGCGGAAGAGTATCCGGCGCTCGAGGGCGCGCGGCTCGGAGAGCTCAGGGAGATCTCTTACAAGGCCCGCGACGGCACGACGATCCCCGCCTACCTCACCCTGCCAGCCGGCAGGACCGCATCTGCGGGACCCCTGATCGTTCTGCCACACGGCGGGCCCCACGCGCGCGACTACGAGCAATTCGACTGGCTGGTGCAGTTCCTCGCCTCGCGAGGCTACGCGGTGCTGCAGCCGCAGTTCCGCGGTTCGACCGGGTTCGGCCAGGCCTTCCTCGAGGCGGGGTACCGGCAGTGGGGCGGCCTGATGCAGGATGACGTCACCGACGGGGTGCAGGCCATGATCGCGCAGGGGATCGCCGACCCACACCATGTCTGCATCGTCGGCATGTCCTATGGCGGCTTCGCGGCGCTCGCCGGCGCCGCCTTCACTCCCACGCTGTACTCGTGCGCCGTCAGCGTCAACGGCGTATCGGACTTGCCGACCCTGCTGGCCTCGCAGAATCCCCTGGAGGGCAGGAGCCGGTATCTGCGGGTGGTGTCCTCCGCGGACTCGTACTGGAGAGAGCACATCGGCGCCCCGGGCGACCGCAAGCTCGTCACCCGCTCACCGATCAACTCGGTCGCCGCGATCACCATACCGGTAATGATCGCCTACGGAACCGGCGATGGCGTGGTGCCGAACGAGCAGTCGCTGCGCATGGCGGATGCGATGACCAAAGCAGGCAAGGCGGTCACGCTCGTCAAGCTCCCCGACGAGGATCACTGGCTGTCGCGCGCCGAGACCCGCACGCAGCTGTTGAAGGAGCTCGAGAGCTTCCTGAAACAGCACCTGTAGAGGCTGTTTTCAGGCGTTGTCCGCCGGCGCTGCGGCGCCTCGCGTGCTGCGCCGCCGTACGTGTGGGTGCCCGCTGGCCGCATCGTTCGCCGTGCACCTACAGCGGCGAGTCTGGCGCCTGTGGGCGTTCCATGAAAGCATCAGCTCGGCGAATGGATCCGTCCGCTGACTCAAGGAGGAGGTCATGACAGGTGTGATGGGCCGACTGCGCTGGCTCGCGCTGCCGGCGTTGCTGGCGGCAGGATGCGCCGCGCCCGCCGGGGCGCAGGAGCTCTATGCGCTGGCGGGTGCGCAATATACCCAGAGCCTCAAAGAGACCACTTACTCGTATGCCATCGAGTACGCGCACAACCTCGGCGATTACGCCTACGCCAGCTTCACCTGGCTGAACGAAGGGCACGTCACCGACCACCACCGGGACGGCTACAGTCCGCAGCTGTGGCTGCGCTGGCCGAGCAGCTCGCGTACGTTCCTGTTGTCGGCGGGCGTCGGGCCGTATCGCTATTACGACACGACCTACCTCACTTCCACCGGCAGGTTCACCGATGCGCATGACTGGGGTGCGCTGTTCAGCGCCGCGGCGCAGTGGTATTTCCGCGCGCCCTGGGTGCTGCAGTTGCGCTACGACTATATCCGCACCACGACGAGCATCTCGACCAACACGCTGCTGCTCGGCTTCGGGTACCAGTTCGAGAGCGCCGCCGCCGCGGGGCCCGTACCACCGTCGCACTACGATCTCAGCACCCCGCGCGCCGAAGTAACGCTGATGGCCGGTAACAGCGTGCAGAACAATTTCCAGTCCCCGCACGGCGTCGCCTGGGGGGCGGAATTCCGCGAACGGCTCACCCCTTATATTGACGCCATCGGCACGTATCTCGACGAGGGCGACACGCACGTGGTCAAGCGCAAGGGCGTGGCCGGGCAGCTGGGACTGGTGCGCGAATTCCTCAACCACCACGCCGATGTCGGCATCGCGGGCGGCTTCTATCTCGCGCGCGATCAGGACTACATCACCCCGTCGAATACGCTGGTGGGACTTGCAACCCGGACTCAGGTGCTGGGGTTACTCAGCATGACCATGACCTGGCGCCTCACCCGCATGATGCACCTGCGCGCCTATTGGGACCGCACGCTCACCACCAACGGCCGCGATACCGATGTGGTGCTCGCCGGACTTGGCTGGTCGTTCTGACCCGGGCTCGCTAGAACGGAATGTCGTCGTCGAATTCCTCGCTCGAGCCGCGCGCCGCTGCGCCACCGCCGCCCGGGGATTCCTCGGTGTAGGCCGGTGCTGCGCCGCCGCCGCGGCTCTCCGCACCCGCGCCGCCCGGCGCGGCTCCTGCGCCCGCACCGGCGCCACCCCCGCGGCTGCCGAGCATCTGCAGGTCGTTGCCGACGATCTCGGTGGAGTAGCGCTCATTGCCCTGCTTGTCCTGCCACTTGCGCGTGCGCAGGCTGCCTTCGATGTAGACCTGCGAGCCCTTGCGCAAGTACTCGCCGGCGACCTCGGCGAGGCGTCCGAAGAGCGCCACGCGATGCCACTCGGTGCGCTCCTGCTGCTCCCCGGTCTGCTTGTCGCGCCAACTCTCGCTCGTCGCCACGCGCAGGTTCGCGACCGTCGTGCCCGAGGGCATGGCGCGGGTTTCGGGGTCGGCACCGAGGTTGCCGATGATGATGACCTTGTTGACTCCGCGCGCCATGGTGAGGGTCCTGTTTGCTAAGGCGAGCCGGGGAGAATAGAGAGCAACCCGGTGGTGCGCAATGGCGCCACCGGGCTCATTCTTCGTGCAAACGTCGCACCTTCGTGCGCCGCCCTCAGCCCTTGCCGCGGATCTGCGCCGCCGCCTGCTTGAGGATCCCGGCGATGCGACTCTTCTCCCCGGCGGAGGCGTGGCGCGCATCCCGCAGCGCCTGCCGCAGCACCTGCCGCAACTCGTGACGCGCCGCATCGATTTCCTCAAAGCCCGCAACGTCCTCGCGCTCGAAGCCGCCGAAGATCTCGCGCACCCGGCCCATCTTGCGGCCGATGTGCTCGAGCTGATCGAGCATTGCCTCGGCGGCTTCGCGGTTCTCGTTGAGATGGGTGCGGCCGGTCGCGGTGATGCTGTAGAGCTTCTTGGCGCCCTCGGCCGTCACACTCGCGTAGCCAACCTCCTCGAGCCAGGTGAGCGCGGGATAGACCATGCCGGGGCTTGGGCTGTAGAAGCCCCCGGACCGCTCTTCGAGGGCCTTGATCAGCTCATACCCATGGCTCGGCCGCTCGGCAAGCAGCGCCAGCAGCACGAGCTGCAGATCTCCCGAGCCGAGCTTGCGGCCGGCGCTGAACCACGCCGGGCCCATCCCTCCGCCCCCCATGAAGCCCGCGGCGAAGAAACCCCGCCCCCGCTGCCGGCCACCGGCGTAGAGCGCGTCGCTGAAGTCCTGGCCGCAGCCACGGAAGGCGCGGCGGTGAAGAGGGTAGTGCATGACGGAGACCTCTCTGTTGATAGATATATCTTACGATATATTGAAAGGCAATCAAGAGCCCCGATGGTCTACCCTGCTCCCGACTCCTCCACGGCTTTGGTCTGAGTGGTCCGGCCACGTACTATTCCCGGTTCGATGCAATACATCCGCGTGCGCGGGGCGCGCACTCACAATCTGAAGGGTATCAACCTCGACCTGCCGCGCGAGCGGCTGATCGTGGTCACGGGTCTGTCCGGTTCGGGCAAATCCTCGCTCACCTTCGACACGCTGTACGCGGAAGGACAGCGACGCTACGTCGAGTCGCTGTCGGCGTACGCACGGCAGTTCCTCTCGACCATGGACAAGCCCGACGTCGACAGCATCGAGGGCCTGTCCCCGGCGATCGCGATCGAGCAGAAGGCGAGCTCGCACAATCCGCGCTCGACGGTGGCCACCGTCACCGAGATCTACGACTACCTGCGGCTGCTGTACGCGCGCGCCGGCACCCCGCGCTGTCCCGAGCACGGCATCGATCTCACCGCACAGAGTGTGAGCCAGATGGTCGATCAGGTGCTGAAGCTTCCCGAAGGACTCGCCGTGGCGCTGCTCGCACCGGTGGTCAGCGAACGCAAGGGTGAGCATCGCGAGTTGCTCGAGGACTTGGGGGCGCAGGGGTTCGTGCGCGTGCGCATCGACGGTCGGCTGCACGAGCTCGACGCCCTGCCGGCGCTCGACCCGCGCCGCAAGCACACCGTCGAGGCGGTGGTGGATCGCATGCGCGTGCGCGCGGATGCCGCGCAGCGCCTGGCGGAGTCCTTCGAGACGGCGCTGCGCCTCTCGGGCGGCCTCGCGCAGCTCATCTTCCTCGATGAGCCGCGGCGCGCGCCGCTCGTGTTCTCCAGCCGTCATGCCTGCCCGGTGTGCGGTTACAGTGTGCCGACACTCGAGCCGAAACTGTTCTCGTTCAATAACCCCTCGGGTGCCTGTCCGAGCTGCGACGGACTCGGCGTGCAGGAGTTCTTCGATCCGCACCGCGTGGTGCTGCACCCGGAGCTGTCGCTCGCGAGCGGCGCGGTGCGCGGCTGGGACCGCCGCAACGATCACTACTTCAACATGATCCAGTCGCTGGCCAGGCACTACGGCTTCGACATCGAGATGCCGTGGAACGAGCTTGCCGGGCAGGTGCGCGACGTGCTGCTCAACGGCAGCGGCGAGGAGGTGATCGAGTTCAGCTACCGCGAGGGCGCCGGGCGCCGCTCGCGCCGCCGCCATGCCTTCGAAGGGATCCTGCCGAACCTCACGCGGCGCTACCGCGAGACCGAGTCCCCCATGGTGCGCGAGGAGCTCGCCCGGTACCTGAGCCTGCGCCCGTGCAATGAATGTCTGGGTACGCGCCTGAACCGCGCCGCCCGCTTCGTGTTCGTCGCCGACAAGAGCCTGCCGCAGATCGCGCATCTCACCGTCGCTCGCGCGCTCGAGTTCCTGCGCGGGCTCAGCCTCGCCGGCTGGCGCGGGGAAGTCGCCGCGAAGATCGTGAAAGGCATCGTGGAGCGCCTGGCATTCCTCGCCGACGTCGGCCTCGAGTACCTGACCCTCGATCGCAGCGCCCAGACACTCTCGGGCGGGGAATCGCAGCGCATCCGGCTCGCGAGCCAGGTCGGCTCGGGACTCACCGGCGTCATGTACATCCTCGATGAGCCCTCGATCGGGCTGCACCAGCGCGACAACAAGCGCCTGCTGGCGACGCTCAAGCAGCTTCGCGATCTGGGCAACACCGTGATCGTGGTGGAGCACGACGAGGAGGCGATCCGTGAGGCCGATCACGTCATCGATCTGGGCCCCGGCGCCGGCGCGCACGGCGGCAACCTCGTAGCCCAGGGCACGCCGCGCGACATCGAGTCGAACGCCGCCTCGATCACCGGCCAGTACCTCTCGGGCAAGCGCCGCATCGCGGTGCCGGGAATGCGCACCCGCCCCCAGCCGGAGCGCCTCATCCGCATCATCGGGGCGCACGGCAACAACCTGCGCAACGTCGATGCCGAGATCCCGCTGGGGCTCCTCACCTGCGTGACGGGCGTCTCGGGCTCGGGCAAGTCCACGCTCATCGTCGACACGCTGTTCGGCCACGCCGCCGCGCGGCTGAACGGCGCGCGCCTCGAGGCGGCACCGTGCGAGCGCATCGAGGGTCTGGCGGAGATTGATCGCGTCATCGACATCGACCAGAGCCCGATCGGGCGCACGCCGCGCTCCAACCCCGCGACCTACACGGGACTGTTCGCGCCGCTGCGCGAGCTGTTCGCGGCGGTGCCCGAAGCGCGCGCCCGCGGTTACGACGCCGGGCGCTTCAGCTTCAACGTCAAGGGCGGGCGCTGCGAGGCGTGCCAGGGAGACGGCGTCATCCGCGTGGAAATGCACTTTCTGCCCGACGTGTACGTGCCGTGCGACCTGTGCCGGGGTGCGCGCTACAACCGCGAGACGCTCGAGATCCGCTATCGCGGCAAGAACATCCACGAAACGCTGGAGATGACGGTCGAGGAGGCGCTGCGCTTCTTCCAGAACGTGCCCGCGGTGGCCGGCAAGCTCCAGACGCTCACCGACGTGGGGCTCTCCTACGTGCGCATCGGCCAGAATGCCACCACGCTCTCGGGCGGGGAGGCGCAGCGCGTCAAGCTGTCACGCGAGCTCGCCAAGCGCGCCACCGGGCGCACGCTCTATATCCTCGACGAGCCCACCACCGGTCTGCACTTCCACGACGTCGAGCAGCTGCTGCACGTGCTGCATCGCCTGCGCGACGAGGGCAACACCATCGTGGTCATCGAGCACAACCTCGACGTCATCAAGACCGCGGACTGGGTGCTCGACCTCGGACCGGATGGGGGCGAAGCGGGCGGCCAGATCATCGCCAGCGGCACGCCCGAGACCATCGCCGCGAGCGAGCGCTCGCACACCGGCCGGTACTTGCGCCGGCTGCTCGAGCGCCAGGACCTTCGGGCCGTAGCGGGTGGCTGAGCTGCCCCGGCGTCGGGGTTATTTGACGCCCTCGACGATGCGCATATCCCGATCGGCGCCTTTCCCCAGTGCGCGCAGCGCCTGCTGGTACGCGGGGCTGTCATGGGCCGCGATCGCCTGCGCGACGCTGTCGAACTCGATGACGACGGCGCGCTCCTCGAGCCCGCCTTCGTAGGCGCGCGCCGGAACCCCGCGCGCGAGGAACCGCCCGCCGCCGGCCACGAGTGCAGGCCCGGCGAGCTTTGCGTACGCGGCGAGCGCCTTTTCGTCGTGTATCGAGCGATACATCGATATCCAATAGGCTTTGGCCATCGCCCTAGTCTACCCATTCCCGGTGTAACACACTGATTTGACTCATTCAGGGGACCTATCCAGATGCGATTGCAAATGCGAACTGTTCTCATCCATAATCCTCTCCCATGGATGCCGTCGCAACCCCCTCGGGCCTGGCGCTCGACCCGGGCTTCGTCAGCCTCGCAGCGCTGCCGCCGGGTACGTCCGGTCGCGTGGTCAGCGTGGGCTCGGCAACCGCGCAGTTGTCGCCTCTGGAGCGCCGGTTGCTCGAATTCGGCTTCGTGAATGGGGAGCACGTCGAGGTCCTCACCGAGGCCCGCCCCGGCCGGGATCCCTTCGTCGTGCGGGTCGGCAATACGACGCTGGCGCTGCGGCGCCAGGAGGCGCAGAGCGTCTGGATCGAGCTCCACCGCTCGCGGGTCCACGCACCCGTGTCGCCCGTACTGGCGCCGCTGACGCCATGAACGCTCCGGCGGCTGCGGCCGTCGCCGCGCCGCAGCTCAGTCTCTCGCTCATCGGCGTTCCGAACTGCGGCAAGACCGCACTGTTCAACCGACTCACCGGCAGCCGCCAGAAGGTCGCCAACTACCCCGGCGTCACCGTCGAGCGCAAGGAAGGCCGGCTCGCGGGCCCGCACACCGGCCGCATCTACCGCGTGGTCGATCTGCCGGGTGCGTATAGCCTCGAGCCCGCGACGCTCGATGAGGCGATCGCGCGCGATGTCGTCCTCGGCCGGCACGCGAGCGAGCCCGCGCCGGATCTCTTGGTGTGCGTGGTGGACGCCACCAACCTGCGCCTGAACCTGCGCCTGGTGCTGGAGCTGAAGCGTCTCGGCCGCCCGATGATCGTCGCGCTCAACATGAGCGACGTCGCCGAGCAGCGCGGCTATCGCCTCGACCGCGCGGCCCTCGAGCGCGCCTTGGGTGTGCCGGTGGTGCCCACCGTGGCGGTGCGCTCGGGCGGGGAGCGCGAGCTGGTGGCCGCGATCGATACCTATGGCTTCGCGGGGCGCGCGCGCGCTGCGGCGCGCATCGAGGCGCCGCCTGCCGCGACCGCCGCCGACATCGAGGCCACGCAGCGCGAGGTGCGGCGGGTGCTCGATGAGGCCGGCTATCGTGTGCCGGCGCGCGCTGCGCTCCTGCGGCGCGTTGATGCCGTGGTGCTCAACCCGATCGCGGGCCCGCTGCTGCTCGCGGTGGTCCTGTTCCTGATGTTCCAGGCGGTGTTCAGCTGGGCGAAGGCGCCGCAGAACCTCATCAACGCGGGTATCCAGTCCCTGAGCGGTGCTCTCGCGGGCGCCCTGCCGGCCGGGCCCGTGCGCGGGCTGCTGCTCGATGGCGTCATCGCCGGCACCGGGAGCGTGCTGGTCTTTCTGCCGCAGATACTGATCCTGTTCCTCTTCATCCTCGCACTCGAGGACTCGGGCTATCTGCCGCGCGCCGCCTTCATGCTCGATCGGCTGATGGGCCGCGTGGGACTCTCGGGCCGCGCGTTCATCCCGCTGCTGTCGAGCTTTGCGTGCGCCATCCCGGGCATCATGGCGGCGCGCACCATTCCGTCTGCGCGCGATCGCCTCGCGACCATCATGATCGCCCCGCTCATGACCTGCTCGGCGCGCCTGCCGGTGTATGCGCTGCTGATCGGCGCCTTCATTCCGCAGCGCTCGGTCGGCGTCTTCGATCTGCGCGGACTGGTGCTGTTCGCCCTCTACATCGCCGGCGTCGTGAGCGCACTCGGCGTCGCCTTCGTTCTCAAGCGCACCATGATGCGCGGCGAGTACCGGCCGCTCCTGCTCGAGCTGCCCGAGTATCGCTGGCCACACCTGTCGAACCTCGCGCTCGGGCTGTGGGAGCGCACCCGCATCTTCCTCACCCGCGTCGGCACCATCATCCTCACGCTCATGGTGGTGCTGTGGTTTCTGGCGAGCTTCCCCGCGCCGCCCGCCGGTGCTACCGGGCCTGCCATCCAGTACAGCCTCGCCGGGCTCCTCGGCCGCGGCCTCGGGTACCTGTTCGCGCCGATCGGCCTCAACTGGCAGATCTCGATCGCGCTCGTCCCCGGGCTCGCGGCGCGCGAGGTGGCGGTGAGCGCACTCGGCACGGTGTACGCGATGTCCGGCTCCGCGGACGTCGCCGGTGCGCTCTCGCCGATCATCGCGCACACCTGGTCGATCGCCACGGGCTTATCGCTGCTCGCCTGGTACGTGTTCGCGCCGCAGTGCCTCTCGACGCTCGCGGTGGTGAAGCGCGAGACCAACTCCTGGCGTTATCCGCTGGCGATGGCGGCCTATCTATTCGCGCTCGCCTACCTCGGCGCGTTCGTGACCTACCGCGTGGCGCTCTACTTCGGCGGGGGAGTGGTGGCCGCATGAGCCTTGCGCTGCAGAGCCTTGCGGTGGGACTCGCGGTGCTCGGCTGCGCCCTCTACAGCGCCTGGCGCCTCATGTCGCCGCGTCTGCGTCTGCGTGCGCTCGATGCGCTGGAGAAGCTGCCGCGCGCGCTCGTGACGCCCTGGTCGGCGCGCCTGCGGCAGCGCACGCTCGCCCGGCTCGCCGGGGGCTGCGATGGTTGCGCCGCGGGGGGCGCTACGCCGGCCGCGGCATCCCGGAATCGAACACCTGGTGTACTTCGCCGTTGACGATGCGCTCCTGGTACCTGCCGCGCGTGTAGCCTGAGACCACGCGCCGCCAGAAGTTCACCGCCTCGGCGTTGCGCAGGTACTCGCTGATCTCCCAACGCCCGGCGAACCGGTTGAGGATGAGCTCCACCGCACTGCGTCCGACGCCGAGTCGCCGTCGGGTGCGGGTCACGAAGAATTCCGCCATTCGATAGTCCGCCCGCGGCTTGGGCGTGGGCGCATTGCTCGCGCGCAGCACGCGTGCAAAGCCCACCGGCTCGTTGCCTTTGACGATCACCAGCGGGTAGGTATTCGGATCCCCGAACCAGTGCGCAATCTGGTCGGGCTCGCGGTGCCCGATCTCACCCAGCGCGGGAAACAGTCCCGTCCCCGGGTTCAGATCGTCGAGGTAGTCGCGATACACGCTCTGGATCCAGAGCCGATCGGTCGGAGCAGCGCGCGCATCGCGCACGCTGACGGTGATGACAGTCATGGCGCGAGCCCAAGAAAAAAACGGCCCGGACAGGTCGCGCTGGCGATCCGTCCGGGCCGGTTTTTCAGCCGTGAAGCCGGAAGGCTACTGCTTCGGCGGCGGCTGCTCAGCCGGCGGCGTCGCAGGCGGGGCAGAGCCCTCAGGAGGCTTGGACTGATCGGCCGGTGCGGCCGGCGCCGCGGCGCCCGAATCAGCAGGCGCAGCCGAGCCGTTGGCCGGCGGCGTGGACTGATCGGCCGGAGCGGCGGGCGCCGCGGCCGGAGCAGGCGGAGTTGCAGCGGTGTCAGTGCCTGCGCTTTCCTGCTTCGCGCAGGCGGTCAGCATCAGCGCCGCGACGATTGTGCTAAGGACGAGTTTGGTGTTCATCGATCGGTACCCCGAAGGAAGCAGTTGTGTTGATGAGATTACGGCCTTTCGTTGCCGTTCCGATGCCCGGTTCATGAGCGCCGGAGGGGCCAAATTCTATAGAAGTCCCGGTACGATTGGAAACTGCCCGGAGCTTTCAAAAACGCTATTGTCGTTACCGGGCGACATAGGTGAGAGATTGTAATGAGCGGCATTGAACTAACCCCAAAGCTCGCCTCCGAGCTGGAAGACTCCTTCGGCCCGCACCTCGCGGCGCTCGCCGAGCGCACCGCCCGGGCTCTTCAGGCGAGTGGCTACTCGGCGCTCCTGGTGCACTCGGGCACGCCCCTCATGGTGTTCGAGGACGACCGGACGTACCCGTTCGAGGCCCATGCTCCTTTCAAGGTCTGGGTACCGCTCGCGGATGCCCCCGACTCCTTCGTCTGGTTCGAGCCGGGTTCGCCTCCCCGGCTGATCCTCCACCAGCCCAGGGATTACTGGTACAAGCCCGCCGACACCCCCGAAGGCTACTGGGTGCGGCACTTCGACCTGCGCATCACGGCCGACCTTGCTGCAGCGCGCGCCGCACTGCCGGCCGATCTGTCCCGCGTCGCCTATCTCGGCGATGGCTTCCCCGAGCTCACCACATGGGGACCGGCCGCGGTCAACCCACGTGAGCTCATGGAGCGGCTGGATTTCGCGCGCGCGGCCAAGACGCCCTACGAGCTCGTGTGCCTGCGGGCGGCGAATCGCCTCGGCGCGCGCGGACACCTCGCCGCGGTACGCGCCTTCGAGGCGGGCGGAGCGGAGTTCGAGATCGAACTCGCCTTTCTCGCCGCCTGCGGACTGCGCGAGCAGGAGCTGCCTTACAACCCGATCATCGCGCTGAACGAAGGCGGGGCGGTGCTGCACTACCAGGTGCTGAACAAGAAGCCCCCGCACGAGCGCCACTCGCTGCTCATCGACGCCGGGGCAGAGTTCGGCGGCTATGCGAGCGACATCACCCGCACCCACGCAGGCGACGACGCCGGGTTCCGGGCTCTCATTCAACGCATGGACGCCATGCAGCAGCGCCTGTGCGCGCAGGTGCGCGCCGGGGTGGACTGGCGCGAGATCCATCTCGCCGCCCACACGCTCACCGGGGAGCTGCTGCATGAGGCCGATCTCATCCGCTGCAAAGCGTCCGAGGCGGTCGCGAGCGGGGTGACGCGCACCTTTCTCCCGCACGGCATCGGGCATCTGCTCGGGCTCGAGGTGCATGACGTCGGGGGCTTCATGAAGGCCCCCGGCGAAGGCAGCATCCCGCGGCCGCAGGGTCATCCGTACCTGCGGCTCACGAGGGTGCTGGAGCCGGGCTTCGTCGTGACCATGGAGCCCGGGATCTACTTCATTCCGCAGCTGCTGGAGGCTGCCCGCTCCGACGAGCGTGCACGGCACATCAACTGGTCGCGGGTAGCGGCGTTGTCGAAGTTCGGCGGCATCCGCATCGAGGACAATCTCGCGGTGACCCGGGACGGGTGCGAGAACCTCACGCGGGACGCCTTCAGGGCAGTCGCCGCGGCCTGAACAGCCGCGGAGACTGTATCATTGACGAGACAAACCCTAGCGCCTTGCCAGAAGATCCTTTATATCCTGCAACAATAGCTCCGTCCTGCTAGGCGGCGGGGGCGGCGCGTCGACGGGCGGCGCAGGCGGGCGCTTCAGCTTATTGATGCCCTTGATGACGACGAAGATCGACAGCGCGATCACGATGAACTCGAAGATCGTCTGCAGGAAAGAGCCGTATTTCAGCAGGACCGGCTTCCCGGCCGCGTTCGTGGCGATCTGCACCGCCAGGTCGCTGAAGTTAACGCTGCCCAGGACCGGCGACAGCGCCGGCATGATCACATCCCCCACGAGCGATGCGACGATCTTGCCGAAGGCGGCCCCGATCACCACGCCGACGGCGAGATCGATGACGCTGCCCTTCATGGCAAATTCTTTGAATTCAGAAGCAAGACTCATGATGCGTCCCCTCCCCTCATGTACCGGTCGACCGCCGGCTGAGCCGGCACCCTACCACTACCCCCGGCAGGGGGCGAACGGGCCTCTTTAGGCCGCGACCTTCTTCCTGCGCGTGCGCTTCTTCGGCGCTTCTTCGGTCGCAGCCTCGGCCTTTGCCTCGGCCTTGACCTTCGACTTAGCCTTGGCGCGCGCGCTCTTCTTCGCCTCCCCGGTCGGCTTCTGCGCCACCGCAGGCTGCGGCCCGTCGACGAGCTGCATCAATGCCATGGGAGCGGAGTCACCCGGCCGCGGCCCCATGCGCAGGATGCGCGTGTAACCGCCCGGGCGCGCCTTGAAACGCGGACCTAAGTCCGCGAACAGCTTCTCGACGACCTCCGTGTCGCGCAAGCGCGCGAAGGCGAGGCGGCGGTTGGCCTCGGCATCGGTCTTGGCGAGCGTGATGAGCGGCTCGACCACGCGGCGCAGCTCCTTCGCTTTCGGCAGCGTCGTGCGGATGGTCTCGTGCCGCAGCAGCGAGACCGACATGTTGCGCATCAACGCATGGCGGTGCGGGCTGTTACGCGACAGCTGCCGGCCGGAGAGATGGTGACGCATATTTTCTTTACCTATTGGCTGAAAGCGCCTGCGGGCCTTTCAGCTAAATGACGTCGCGCCCTTCTTCGTGCTTCAGGCCCGCGGGCGGCCAGCCCTCGAGGCGCATGCCGAGCATGAGCCCGTGGCTCTGCAGCACTTCCTTGATCTCGGTGAGCGACTTCTTGCCGAGGTTGGGCGTGCGCAGCAGCTCCACCTCGGTACGCTGCACCAGATCGCCGATATAGTGGATGTTCTCGGCCTTCAGGCAGTTGGCGCTGCGCACGGTGAGCTCGAGCTCGTCCACGGGACGCATGCAGGATCGGGTCGAACTGCATTTCGGAGACCTTGGTCGCAGCCTCCTCCTCGCCCTGCAGGTCGATGAACACCGACAGCTGGTCCTTGAGGATCGCGCCGGCGCGACGGATCGCCTCCTCGGCGTCGATGGTGCCGTTGGTCTCGATGTCGATGACCAGCTTGTCGAGGTCGGTGCGCTGCTCGACGCGCGCCGCATCAACCGAGTAAGTCACGCGGCGAACCGGGGAGAAGGACGCATCCAGCTGCAGGCGCCCGATCGGGCGCGTCTGCTCCTCGAAGGCGACGCGCGATGCCGCCGGGCGGTAGCCGCGGCCGCGCTCGACGCGCAGCGTCATCGACAGCTCGCCCGCCTTGGTGAGATTCGCGATCACCAGCTCCGGGTTCACGACTTCGACGTCGTGATCGGTCTGGATGTCGCCGGCGGTGACCGGGCCCGGACCTTTCTTGTGCAGGCGCAGCTCCGCGGACTCGCGCGCGTGCATGCGCAGCGCCACGGACTTCAGATTCAGCAGGATGTCGACCACGTCCTCCTGCACACCCTCGATGCTGGTGTACTCGTGCAGCACGCCGTCGATCTCGGCCTCGGTGATGGCGCTGCCCGGCATGGAAGACAACAGTACGCGACGCAGCGCGTTGCCGAGCGTATGACCGAAGCCGCGCTCGAACGGCTCGATCACCACGCGCGCCTGGCGCGGAGCGACCGGCTGCACCTTAACCACACGGGGTCGCAGAAACTCGCTTACAGAACCCTGCATTGCAGTCTCACCTTGCCGGCTCGGAGGCCGGCGCCATAGAAACTTCAGGCGGACCCGCTAAAGTGGGGGCGATAGCCCGCATTTCAAGCGGATCGATTACTTCGAATACAGCTCGACGACCAGGTTCTCGTTGATGTCGGGCAGGATGTCTTCCCGGCCCGGCGCCGACTTGAACAGCCCGCGGAATCCCTCCGCGTTCACCTCGACCCAGTCGGGCAGGCCCACCTGCTGCGCGACGTTGAGCGCGCTCTGGATGCGCAGCTGCTTGCGCGACTTCTCGCGCACCTGGACGATGTCGCCGGCCTTCACCTGGTAGGAGGCGATGGTCACCGGCTGCTCGTTGACGGTGATCGACTTGTGGCTCACCAGCTGACGGGCCTCGGCGCGCGTGGCGGCGAAGCCCATGCGGTACACCACGTTGTCGAGCCGGCACTCGAGCAGCCGCAGCAGGTTCTCACCGGTGGCGCCGGTCTTCCTGGCCGCCGCCTGGTAGTAGTTGCCGAACTGCCGCTCGAGCACGCCGTACATGCGCCGCAGCTTCTGCTTCTCGCGCAGCTGCAGGCCGTAGTCGGACAGCCGCGTGCGCGGCGCTCGCCCTTGATGCCGCCCGGCGGCACGCTCAACTTGCACTTGTTCTCGAGCGGCTTGACGCCCGATTTCAGAAACAGGTCGGTGCCCTCGCGACGCGCGAGCTTGCATTTGGGACCGGTGTAACGCGCCATATTTTCCTCGTTACCTCTAGACCCTGCGCTTCTTCGGCGGACGGCATCCGTTGTGCGGAATGGGCGTCACGTCCGAGATGCTGCTGATCTTCAACCCGCAGTTGTTGAGTGCACGCACCGCGGACTCGCGTCCCGGTCCGGGCCCGCCGACGCGCACTTCGACGTTCTTCACGCCATGCTCCTGGGCCGCGACGCCGGCCTTCTCGGCCGCCACCTGCGCCGCGAACGGTGTCGACTTGCGCGAGCCGCGGAAGCCGCAGCCGCCGGAAGTTGCCCACGACAGCGTGTTGCCCTGTCGATCGGTGATCGTGATGATCGTGTTGTTGAAGGACGCATGCACGTGCGCGATCGCATCGAGCACGTTCTTGCGCGCCTTCTTGGCCTTCTTGGGAGCTGCGGCAGGTGCCGCCGCTGCGGGGGCCGCCGGCGCCGCGGCGCCCTGCTGTGGAGGTTTCTGTTCAGCCATGTCTTATGCCTTTCCGGGCGGTGCGTTCAGCTTGACCGCCTGTTTGCGCGGACCCTTGCGGGTGCGTGCGTTGGTGCGCGTGCGCTGCCCGCGCACCGGCAGCCCGCGGCGATGACGGATGCCGCGCCAGCTGCCCAGGTCCATCAGCCGCTTGATGTTCATCGACACCTCGCGGCGCAGGTCGCCCTCGACCGCGAACTTGGCGATCTGCGAGCGGATCGCGTTCACCTCGGTCTCGGTGAGGTCCTTGACCTTGGTGGAGGGATTCACTCCCGCGCCCTCGCAGGCGCTGCGCGCACGTGCGCGGCCTACGCCGTAGATGTGCGTGAGCCCGACCCACACGTGCTTGTTCATCGGAATGTTGATGCCGGCAATGCGTGCCATGTGTGCCTTACCTCAACCCTGGCGCTGCTTGTGGCGCGGGTCCGAGCAGATGACGTAGACCACGCGCCGGCGGCGCACGATCTTGCAGTTCTTGCAGATCTTCTTGACCGACGGACGTACTTTCATGCCTCTTTACCTTTAGCCGCCCTGCCCGCCGCCGCGGCCGTAGCCGAGCAGGTTCGCCTTCTTGAGAAGGCCCGGATAGTGGTGCGACATCATGTGGGCGTTGAGCTGCGCCATGAAGTCCATCACCACCACCACCACGATCAGGAGCGACGTGCCGCCGAAACGGAACGGCACGCCGTACCAGGAAATGAGGATCTCCGGCACCAGACACACCGCGGTCACGTACAGCGCGCCCCACAGCGTGAGCCGCGTGAGCACCTGGTCGATGTAGTCCGCGGTCTGCTGTCCCGGGCGGATGCCACGCACGAAGGCGCCGGACTTCTTCAGGTTGTCGGCGGTGTCGCGCGCGTTGAACACCAGCGCGGTGTAGAAGAAGCAGAAGAAGATGATCAGCACCGCGTAGATCACCAGGTGCAGCGGCTGCCCGTAGCCGAGCGCCGCGGCGATGTCCTGCATGAAGTTCGACACCGGCCCCTGGGCGTTGCTGCCGAAGAAGCTCGGCGATGGTCGCCGGGAACAGCAGCAGGCTGGAGGCGAAGATCGGCGGAATCACGCCCGACATGTTGATCTTGAACGGCAGGTGGCTGCTCTGCCCGGCGTACATGCGCCGCCCGACCTGGCGCTTGGCGTAGTCGACCGGAATGCGCCGCTGGGCGCGTTCCATGAACACGCACGAACGCCGTGACGCCGACCACGAGGAAGATCAGGGCAGGGCCACGGGGCCCTGCATTTCGCCGCTGCTCACCTGGTCGATGGTGTTGCCCACCGCGCCGGGGAAGCCGGCGACGATGCCGGACAGAATGAGCATCGAGATGCCGTTGCCGATGCCGCGC
The DNA here is from genome assembly GCA_963713175.1 of uncultured Gammaproteobacteria bacterium. Classification (GTDB taxonomy): domain Bacteria; phylum Pseudomonadota; class Gammaproteobacteria; order Steroidobacterales; family Steroidobacteraceae; genus 13-2-20CM-66-19. Next base: position 254,612 of record CAVQKW010000012.1, read on the forward strand.
TCGGTGATCTGCTCGCCCAGCCACATGAGGAACAAGGTCCCGGTGGTCATGGTGATGGTGGCGGTCATGAGGAACGGCCAGCCGGTGATCAGCGTCATGCCGCCCTTCTCCAGCGCACCGGCGGCGGCGAACGACTGGAACGCGGCGAGGAACACGGTGCCGTAGCGCGTGTACTCGGTGATCTTGCGGCGCCCCGCCTCGCCCTCCTTGCGCAGCTCCATGAGGGACGGCACCACCATCGACATCATCTGGATGATGATCGAGGCGGAGATATAGGGCATCACGCCCATGGCGAAGATCGACAGGCGCGACAGCGCGCCTCCCGAGAACATGTTGACGATGCCGAAGATGGTGTTGGAGCGGTCGCCGAAGAAGCGCGCCACCTCGCTCGGGTTGATGCCCGGCACCGGGATGAAGGTGCCGATGCGATACACGACCAGCGCACCGATCAGGAAGAAGATGCGGGTGCGAATCTCCCCGTAGCGCGCGGCATCGCCGAGCGAAGCCGCTGGATTGCTGAAGGTGGTCGCCATACCGGTCCTGGTGGCTCTCTTACGCCTCGATCTTGCCGCCCGCGGCCTCGATCGCCGCGCGCGCACCCTTGGTTGCGGCCACGCCCTTGAGCGTCACCGCCTTCTTGATCTCGCCCGACAGCACCACCTTGGCGCGCTCGGTCCCCTCGGGCACCACGCCCGCCTTGGTGAGAGCCTGCGAGGTCGACCACCTCGGCCTCGACCTTGGCGAGCTCGTGCAGCCGCACCTCGGCGCGGCTCTTCTTCATGGCGGAGCGGAAGCCGACCTTGGGCAGCCGCCGCTGCAGCGGCATCTGGCCGCCTTCGAAGCCGACCTTGTGGTAGCCGCCCTTGCTGGCGCGCTGGCCCTTGGTGCCGCGGCCGCAGGTCTTGCCCTGGCCGGCGGAGGCGCCGCGCCCGACGCGCAGCCGCGCACGGCGGCTCCCGGGGGCGGGTTTCAGTGTATTGAGTCGCATAGTCAAACGCCCTTTCCGGCCGCGCCCTTGGCTGTGCCGCCGTGCTCGACCTTCAGCAGGTGCACCGCGGCCTGGATCATGCCGCGGTTCTCGCGGCGTATCCGCCACGGTGACGCTCTGGCGGATGCGCCGCAGGCCCAGGCCGCGCGCGGAAGCTGCGATGTTCTTCAGCTGCCCGTGCAGGCTCCTCATCAGCGTCACTGTCAGTTGCTTGTCCGCCATGCGTCTTCAGCCCGTGATCTCTTCCAGCGTCTTGCCACGCTTCGCCGCGATCTCCTCCGGCGAGCGCACCTTGGCGAGCGCGTTGATGGTCGCGCGCACCACGTTGATCGGGTTGCGCGAACCGTAGCTCTTGGCGAGCACGTTGCGCACGCCGGCGCACTCGAGCACCGCGCGCATGCCGCCGCCGGCGATGACGCCGGTACCATCGGAGGCCGGCTGCATGTACACGCGCGTCGCCCCGTGTGCTCCTGTGATCGCGTAGTGCAGGGTATCGTTCCGCAACGCGACGTTGACCAGGTTCTTGCGCGCCTGGGTCATGGCCTTGGAGATCGCCACCGGCACCTCGCGCGCCTTGCCGAAGCCGTAGCCGACGCGCCCGGCGGTATCGCCGACCACGGTCAGGGCCGTGAAACCGAACTGCCGGCCGCCCTTGACGACCTTGGCGGTCCGATTGACCGCGACGAGCTTCTCGACGAACTCGTCCGCCGACTGGCCTTTTTCCGTTCTCGCCATATGTGTGTTTCCTGCCTAGAACTCAAGACCCGCTTCGCGGGCCGCATCGGCGAGCGCCTTGACGCGCCCGTGGAACTGGAACCCGGCGCGATCGAACGCCACCTTGCTCACCCCGGCCGCCCTGGCCTTCTCGGCAATCGCCTTGCCGACCGCCTTGGCGGCCTCGACGTTGCCGGTACCCTTCAGGCCCTGCCGCACCGACTCCTGCACGGTGGAGGCCGCGGCGAGCACCTTGGCGCCCGCTCCGGTCGTCACCTGCGCGTAGATGTGGCGCGGGGTGCGGTGCACGCTGAGGCGCGCGACGTCGAGGTCGCGGATGTGCGCCCGGGTCTTCACGGCGCGGCGCAGGCGCCGCGCCTTCTTGGTGTCGGTCACTTCTTCTTCCCCTCTTTCAGGGTGATCTTCTCGCCGCTGTAGCGCACGCCCTTGCCCTTGTAGGGCTCGGGCGGGCGCACGGCCCGGATCTCCGCGGCCACCTGCCCGACCTTCTGCCGGTCGATGCCCTTGACGAGGATCTCGGTCTGGCTCGGGGTCTCGATGCTGATGCCTTCCGGGATCGGGAAGGTCACCGGATGCGAGAACCCGAGCGTGAGGTTCAGCGTCTTGCCCTGCATCTGCGCGCGAAAGCCGACGCCCACGAGCTCGAGCTTCTTCTCGTAGCCCCGGGTGACGCCGCGCACCATGTTGGCGAGGTGCGCGCGGGTGGCGCCCGCCTTGGTACGCGCAAGGCCCGGCTCCGCGAAGCTCACCTGCAGCTTCTTCTCCTCCTGCACCACCGAAACACCGGTGCTGAGCGGCAGGCTGAGCGAGCCCTTGGCACCCTTGATGGTCACGCCGGCCGCGACGATGGTCGCGGTCACACCCGTTGGTAAGTCGACCGGAGCTTTGGCAATTCTCGACATGATGGCTCTCTGACTCGATGCTCTCTCAGGCGACGATGCACAGGACTTCGCCGCCCTGTCCGATCGAGCGCGCCTGCTTGTCGGTCATCACACCCTTGGGGGTCGACACGATCACCGTGCCCATGCCTCCCAGGACCTTCGGCAACTCGTCCTTGCCGCGGTAGATGCGCAGCCCCGGACGGCTGACGCGCTCCAGGCGGTCGATGACCGGGCGGCCCTCGAAGTACTTCAGGCCAATGGTGAGCCGCGGCTTGCCGCCGTCCGCGTCCAGGCGGAAGTCGGCGATGTAGCCTTCTTCCTTCAGCACCTTGACGATGGCGGTCTTCAGACGCGATGAGGCGAGCTGCACCTCGCTCTTGCTTCGCGCCCTGGCCGTTGCGGATGCGGGTCAAGAGATCGGCAACAGGATCGGTCATGCTCATGCGGCGCCCCTCACCAGCTCGCCTTGGCCAGGCCCGGAATCTCGCCGCGGCTCGCGACCTCGCGGATCTTCACCCTTGATAGGCCGAACTTGCGGTACACGCCGCGCGAGCGCCCGGTGATGGCGCAGCGGTTGCGCTGCCGCGACTTGCTGGCATCGCGCGGCTGCGACTGCAGCTCGACCTGCGCTGCGGCGCGCGCCTCGGGCGAGGTCTTGGGGCTGCGGATCAGCTCCTTCAACTTCGCGCGCCTGACCGCGTACTTTTTCACGATCCCGGCGCGACGCTTCTCGCGCTCGACCATGCTCGTCTTCGCCATAGACTTTACGGTTCCTATGCGTTGCCGGTTTTCCGGAACGGGAAGTTGAATGCCTCGAGCAGCGCTCGGCCGTGACGGTCGTCTAGCGCCGTCGTAGTGATCGTGATGTCCATGCCCCGGATCTGGTCGATCTGGTCGTACTGGATCTCGGGGAAGATGATCTGTTCCTTCACGCCGAGGGAGTAGTTGCCCTGGCCGTCGAAGGAGCGCGGCGAGACGCCGCGGAAATCGCGGATGCGCGGCATCGCAATGTTGATCAGGCGGTCGAGGAACTCGTACATGCGCCGTCCGCGCAGCGTCACCTTGGCGCCCACGGCAAGTCCGGCGCGCAGCTTGAAGGAGGCGATCGCCTTGCGCGACTTGGTGATGAGCGGCTTCTGGCCGGTGATCTGGGTGAGATCGGCGACCGCGGCGTCCATCATCTTCTTGTCGGCGACCGCTTCGCCGACGCCCATGTTGATCGTGATCTTGCTGATGCGCGGCACCTGCATCACGTTGCCGATCTTCAGATCGGACCTCAGGCGCGGCACGACCTGCTCACGGTAGAGCTGATGCAGCCGCGCGGGACCGGAGGGCGGCGGCGGCGGGCCGCGCTCGGCCTGCTTCGCTTCCTTGGCGCTGTCCGCCTGCTGCTCGGGGCGCTTGCCCTGCTTCTGCTTGCCGGGCTGCTTGCCGGCCTGCTTGCCGGCCTGCTTGCCGGCTTCTTTGCCTGCAGTCACCTCAGACATCGAGCATCTCTCCGTTGGACTTGAAGAAGCGCACCTTCTTGCCGTCGGCCAGCGACTTGATGCCGACGCGATCGCCCTTCTTGGCGGTCGGATTCCAGATCGCCACCTTGGAGGCCTGCAGCGGCATCTCCTTCTCGATGATCCCGCCCTGGCGGTTCGCCTGCGGGTTGGGCTTCTGGTGCTTCTTCACCCGGTTCACGCCCTCGACCAGCACGCGCCCGCCCGCGAGCACCTGCAGCACCGCGCCCTTGCGGCCCTTGTCGCGCCCGGAGAGCACCGTCACCTGGTCGCCCTTGCGGATCTTGTTCATGACTACAGGACCTCCGGGGCGAGCGAGATGATCTTCATGAACTGCACGTTGCGCAGCTCACGCGTCACCGGCCCGAAGATGCGCGTGCCGATCGGCTCGAGCTTGTTGGTCAGCAGCACCGCGGCGTTGCCGTCGAAGCGGATCAGTGAGCCGTCGGGGCGACGCACGCCGTGCGTGGTACGCACCACCACCGCGTCGTACACCTCGCCCTTCTTGACCTTGCCGCGCGGAATGGCGTCCTTGACGCTCACCTTGATGACATCGCCCACCGATGCATAGCGGCGCCGCGTGCCGCCCAGCACCTTGATGCACATCAGGGTGCGCGCGCCGCTGTTGTCGGCGGCATTCAGCATTGTGCGCAGTTGGATCATGGTTGGTCCTTTAGCGCCCCGCGGCCTTCTCCAGGACTTCCAGCAGCCGCCACGACTTGTGGCGCGACATCGGCCGGCACGGAGTGATCTTCACCAGATCCCCTTCGCGGGAGGTGCCGTTCTCGTCGTGCGCCAGGAGCTTGGTCGTGCGGCGGATGTACTTGCCGTAGGCCGGGTGCTTCACGAGCCGCTCGATCTCGACCGCGATGGTCTTCTGCATCTTGTTGCTCACCACGCGCCCGGTCAGGGTGCGGGCGCCGCGCACTTCCGGGCCACCCTCGACCCGTGCGGCGGGTGCGGCCGGCGCCGGCGCATCCGCCGGCGCAACCGGCTGCTCCACGGGAGCGCTCGCGGCGCGCGCCTTCGGGCTCGACTTCGCTTTGGCTTTCGCCTTCGCCTTGGCCTTCTCCGGACTCACTTGCTGGACCTCCGCTCACTTGCCGTGCGCGTCTGGCGCAGCACGGTCTTCAGGCGCGCGATATTGCGGCGCACCTTGCCGAACTGGTCGGGCTTGGGCGCCTGACCGGTGGCGCGCTGCATGCGCAGCGCGAACTGTTCCTTGCGCAGCTTCAGGAGCTCGTCGGCGAGCTCGGCAGCACTCTTGGTGCGCAGCTCCTTCGCGTCCATCTAGCGAACCTGCCGTTTCACGAACGTGGTGGACACGGACAGCTTCGAGCCCGCCAGGCGAAACGCCTCGCGCGCCGTCGGCTCGTCCACGCCCTCCATCTCGAACAACACCTTGCCGGGCTGTACGCGCGCCACGTAGTACTCGATGTTGCCCTTGCCCGAGCCCATGCGAACCTCGAGCGGCTTCTTGGAGATCGGCACGTCGGGGAACACGCGGATCCAGATCTGGCCGCCGCGCTTCACGTAGCGCGCCATGGCGCGACGCGCCGCCTCGATCTCGCGCGCCGTCATGCGCGCGCGGCTGGTGGCCTTCAGGCCGAATTCGCCGAAGGACACGTTGGCGCCGCGGTGCGCGAAGCCGCCGTTGCGGCCCTTGAACTGCTTGCGGTACTTGGTGCGTTTGGGCTGGAGCATCGACATCGGGTTACGCCTTTACTCTAAGCCGGTATCGGCGCCGGCTCGGGCGCGGCCGCCGGCGCCACCGCAGGCGCGGGAGCTGCGGGCACGGCATTCGGTGCCGCGGCAGCCGGTGCGGCCTCGGCCTCGGTGCCTTCGGCCTGCGCCAGCTGCGCCTTGTCGAACACCTCGCCCTTGAAGATCCACACCTTGACGCCGATCACGCCGTAGGTGGTGTGCGCTTCCGACAGGCCATAGTCGATGTCGGCGCGGAAGGTGTGCAGCGGAACGCGTCCCTCGCGGTACCACTCGGTGCGGGCGATTTCCGAGCCGTTGAGGCGCCCCGAGACCCGCACCTTCACCCCGAGCGCGCCCGAGCGCATGGTGCTCATCACCGCGCGCTTCATGGCGCGGCGGAACATCACGCGCTTCTCGATCTGCTGCGCGATCGAGTCGGCGACCAGCTTCGAGTCGAGCTCGGGCTTTCTGATCTCGGCGATGTTGAGGCGCACGTCGATGATCGCCATGCCGAGCAGCTGCGCGGTCTCCTGGCGCAGCTTCTCGATGTCCTCGCCCTTCTTGCCGATCACGATGCCCGGGCGCGCGGTCTGGATGGTGATGTTCACCTTCTTGGCGGCGCGCTCGATCTGGATGCGGCTCACCGAGGCCTCGGCGAGCTTGTGGTGCAGGAACTCGCGCACCCTGAAGTCGGTGTGCACGTGCACCGGGAACTGCCGCTTCCCGGCGTACCAGCGGCTGGTCCAGTCGCGGGTGATCCCGAGGCGTATCCCAATCGGATTGACCTTCTGACCCATGGCTAATCCTTCTTGCCGTCGCTCACCGCGACGGTGATGTGACTGTTGCGCTTGATGATCTGGGTGCCGCGCCCCTTGGCGCGCGACCCGGAGCGCTTGAGAACCGGCGCCGCATCCACGTGGATGAGCGACACCTTCAGCTCGTCGATGTCGGCGCCGTGGTTGTGCTCGGCGTTGGCGACCGCGGACTCGAGCACCTTGCGCACCAGCTCCGCACCCTTCTTGGGCAGGAACTTGAGCGTCGAGATCGCATTGCCGACCGGCTTGCCGCGCACTACATCGGCGACCAGCCGGCATTTCTGCGGGGAGATGCGCGCGTAGCGGAGTCTGGAGGTGACTTGCATGGTGTTGCTTTCGCGCCTTTAGCTGCTGGCCGCCGGCGCGGCCTCCACCTTGCGATCGCCCGAATGCGCCTTGAAGGTGCGCGTCGGGGCGAATTCGCCCAGCTTGTGACCGACCATGTTCTCGGTGATGAGCACCGGCACGTGCTGGCGCCCGTTGTGCACCGCGATCGTGAGCCCGACCATCTCGGGAATGACCATCGAGCGGCGCGACCAGGTCTTGATCGGCTTGCGGTCGTTGCGCGCGGACGCCACCTGCACCTTCTTCGCGAGATGCAGATCGACGAACGGGCCCTTCTTCAATGAGCGTGGCATGTGTCAGGCGGCTCCGGTCAGCGGATGCGGTTCTTGCGGCGCTGGACGATCATGTTGTCCGTGCGCTTGTTGTGACGGGTCTTCAATCCCTTGGTGTTCCAGCCCCACGGCGATACCGGGTGCGGGTTGCCCTGTCCGGACTTGCCCTCGCCGCCGCCGTGCGGGTGATCGACCGGGTTCATCGCGAGTCCGCGCACCGTGGGGCGAATGCCTTTCCAGCGCTTGGCGCCGGCTTTGCCGTAGCTGCGCAGGTTGTGCTCATCGTTGCCGACCTCGCCGATGGTGGCGCGGCAGTCGATGTGCACCTTGCGCGTCTCGCCCGACTTCAGTCGTAGATACGCGTAGATCCCCTCGCGCGCCGTGAAGGACACGGCGCTGCCGGCGCTGCGCGCGAGCTGACCGCCGCGGCCGGGCTTCAATTCCACGTTGTGGATGATCGAGCCGACCGGCACGTGGCGCAGCGACATGGCGTTGCCCGCCTTGATAGGCGCATCCGCCCCCGAGCGCACTTCGTCACCGGGCTTCACGCCCTTGGGCGCGAGGATGTAACGCCACTCGCCGTCGGGGTACTTGATGAGCGCGATGTGGCCGGTCCGGTTCGGGTCGTATTCGAGCCGTTCGACCAGCCCGGTGATGCCGTCCTTGTCGCGCTTGAAATCGATCACGCGGTACTTCTGCCCCGACCCGCCGCCGTGGTGGCGCGTGGTGATGCGGCCGAAGTGGTTGCGCCCGCCGGTCTTGCTCTGGTGCGCGGTGAGCGCCATGTGCGGGCCGCCCTTGTGCAGGTGCGAGCGGTCGACCTTGACCACCGCGCGCTGCCCCGGGGTTCTCGGCTTGTACTTGATGAGAGCCATGGCGATGGATCCTGTCAGGTCTTGGCGCGGGCTTCGTAGTCGATCGTCTGCCCGGACGCGAGGCTCACGTAGGCCTTCTTCCACTCCTGCGTGCGCCCGGCGATGCGGCCGAAGCGGCGTGCCTTGCCCGGCTCGTTGACCACCTGCACGCCCGCGACCTTGACGTCGAACATCAGTTCGACGGCCTTGCGGATGTCGACCTTGCTCGCCTCGCGGCGCACGCGGAAGGTGTACTGGTTGTGGTTCTGCATGGCGAGCGAGGTCTTTTCGGTGACATGCGGAGCGATCAGCACGCCCATTAACTGCTCACGGTTCATTGGAGGCGCTCCTCGATCAGCTTCACCGCGCCCACCGTCATCAGCACCTTGTCGTACGCGGCGAGCGACAGCGGATTCAGCGCCGGCACCTCGATGACTTCCACGTGCGGCAGGTTGCGCGCGGCGAGCGAGAGCTTCTCATCGCTCGCCTCCACGACGATCAGCACCGAGGCCAGCGACCAGGCCTTCAACTGTTCGGCGAGCAGCTTGGTTCTGGGCGCCTCGAGCGCGATCGCATCGGTGACCAGCAACCGCTCGGTGCGCGCCAGCTCCGAGAGCATCGAGCGGATCGCCCCGCGGTACATCTTGCGGTTCACCTTCTGGGCGAAGTCGCGCGGCTTGGCGGCGAAGGTCCTGCCCCCGCCGACCCAGATGGGCGAGCGGTTCGAGCCGGCGCGCGCCTGACCGGTGCCTTTCTGCGCGTACGGCTTCCTGCCGCCGCCGGATACTTCAGCGCGCGACTTTTGCGCCTTGGTGCCCGAGCGGGCCGCGTTGCGGTACGCGGTCAGCACCTGGTGCACCAGGGCTTCGTTGAACTTGTGGCCGAAGGCCGCTTCAGACACCTGCACCTGACCGGAGCCATTCACGAGCTTCAGTTGCATGGCTTACTTCTTTCCCTGCTTGGCCGGGTCCTTCGACGCGGCGGCACCGGCCTTGGTCGGCATCAGGGTCTTGCGCTTCGCGCGGCGCGCCGCTTTCAGCGACGGGCGCACGATCACCTGGCCGCCCTCCACCCCGGCACCGCGCCGCGGATCAGCAGCAGGTTTCTCTCCAGATCGATCTGCACGACGCGCAGGTTCTCGGTCGTGCGACGCATGACGCCCATATGACCGGACATGCGACGGCCCTTGAACACGCGCCCCGGGGTCTGGCGCTGGCCGATCGAGCCCGGCGCACGATGCGAGAGCGAATTACCGTGAGTCGCCATGCCGCCGGCGAAGTTGTGGCGCTTGATCACGCCGGCAAACCCCTTGCCCATGGTGGTGCCGGTGACGTCCACCGCCTCGCCTTCCTTGAAGAGGTCGGCCTTGATTTCGCTGCCCGCAGTGAGCTCGGTCTTGTCGGTGCCGGTGAGCCGGAACTCCACCAGCGCCCGGCCCGGCGCGACGCTCGCGCGGGCGAAGTGGCCGTTCAGGGCCTTGGAATACAGCTGCGGGCGGCGCGAGCCGTAGGTGACCTGCACGGCCGTGTAGCCGTCCTTCTCCTGCGACTTCACCTGCGTGACGCGGTTCGGCAGAACCTCGATCACGGTGACCGGCACTGTCTCGCCGGCGTCCGTGAACACGCGCGTCATGCCGGCCTTGCGGCCGACCAGTCCGATTGCCATCTGCCATCCTCTCGAAAGGCCACGGCAATCAGGCTAAGTCATGGACACGACAGGAGATTCGCGCAGGCGCAGCCCGCGCTAGTCTCGAGTGGTCTTGGAGATCAGGGTTCTGCTCCAACCTCGCCCGATGCCGCTTGTGCGACTAAACCCCCCGTGTCCGGGGGGTCAAAAGGGCGCGCAGTATAGGCGCGCCCGTGGCTTCAGGCAACTGAATGCCGGGGCTTGAGCGCCCGCTGTGCGCCGGAACCGCCCGCCGTGCGTCGCAACGGCCCGTTGTGCGCGGGCAAAAACCACGCCTTTTTGCCCGCGAGCCGTCGGCGCTGCGCGGTGGGCCTGCGGCAAGCAGGCCCGTCCGGCCCGTTTGCCGCCAATCAATCAGTTCAGCTTGATCTGAACGTCGACGCCCGCGGGCAGCTCGAGCTTCATGAGCGCGTCCACCGTCTTGTCGGTGGGGTTCATGATGTCCATGAGGCGCTTGTGGGTGCGCAGCTCGAACTGGTCGCGCGCGTCCTTGTCGGCGTGCGGGGAGACCAGCACCGTGAAGCGCTCCATCTTGGTCGGCAGCGGCACCGGGCCCTTGACGGTCGCGCCGGTGCGCTTGGCGGTCTCGACGATCTCTCGCGCCGAGCTGTCGATCAGGCGATGGTCGAACGCCTTCAGGCGGATGCGGATGTTCTGATTAGCCATGTCGTCCTTACTTCAAAATCTTCGCTACGACGCCTGCGCCGACGGTCTTGCCGCCCTCGCGGATCGCAAAGCGCAGCCCCTCTTCCATCGCAATCGGGCTGATCAGCTCGATCACCATCTTGATGTTGTCCCCGGGCATGACCATCTCCACCCCGGCGGGCAGCTCGATCGTCCCGGTCACATCGGTCGTGCGGAAGTAAAACTGCGGCCGATAGCCCTTGAAGAACGGCGTGTGCCGCCCACCCTCCTCCTTCGTCAGCACGTACACCTCGCACTCAAAGTGCGTGTGCGGAGTGATGCTCCCGGGCTTGGCCAGCACCTGCCCGCGCTCGACTTCCTCGCGCTTCGTGCCGCGCAGCAGCACCCCCACGTTGTCCCCCGCCTGCCCCTCATCCAGCAGCTTCCTGAACATCTCCACCCCGGTGCACACCGTCTTCACCGTCGCCTTCAGCCCAACGATCTCCACCTCATCGTTCACCTTGATGATCCCGCGCTCAATGCGCCCGGTCACCACCGTGCCGCGCCCGGAGATCGAGAACACGTCCTCCACCGGCATCAGAAACGGCTTCTCGATCTCGCGCTTGGGGATCGGGATGTACTTGTCCATCTCCTCCACCAGCTTCACCACCGAGGGCACCCCAATCTCGCTCTTGTCCCCCTCCAGCGCCTTCAGCGCCGAGCCGATGATGATCGGGGTCTTGTCCCCGGGAAACTTGTACACCGACAACAGCTCCCGAACCTCCATCTCCACCAGCTCCAAGCAGCTCCTTGTCGTCCACCATGTCGGCCTTGTTCATGTACACCACGATGTACGGCACGCCCACCTGGCGGGCCAGCAGAATGTGCTCGCGCGTCTGCGGCATCGGCCCATCCGCCGCCGATACCACCAGAATCGCCCCGTCCATCTGCGCCGCTCCCGTGATCATGTTCTTCACGTAGTCAGCATGCCCCGGACAGTCCACGTGCGCGTAGTGCCGGTTCTTGCTCTGGTACTCCACGTGCGCCGTGGAGATCGTGATCCCGCGCGCCTTCTCCTCAGGTGCCTTGTCAATCTGGTCGTACGCCATGAACGTCCCGCCGTACGTCTCGGCCATCACCTTCGTCAGCGCCGCCGTCAAGCGTCGTCTTGCCATGGTCCACGTGACCAATCGTCCCCACGTTTACGTGCGGCTTGCTGCGTTCAAATTTCTCTTTGGACATGGCTTGAGTTCCTTACTCGTTCGTCTTTGATGATGCCGTCGGCAATGTTGGGCGGCACTTCAACGTACTTGGAGAACTCCATGGTGAAGGTCGCGCGGCCCTGGCTCATGGAGCGCACGGTCGTGGCGTAGCCGAACATCTCCGACAGCGGCACGTCGGCCGTGATGGCCTTGCCGGCCGGGGTCTCGTCCATGCCGGTGATCTGTCCGCGCCGGCGGTTCAGGTCGCCGATGACGTCGCCCGGAGTATTCCTCGGGCGTCACCACTTCGACCTTCATGATCGGCTCGAGCAGCACCGGGCTGCGCGCGCCGGAAGCCCTCCTTGAAGCCCATGGAGCCGGCGATCTTGAAGGCCATCTCGTTCGAGTCGACATCGTGGTAGGAGCCGTCGAACAGCGTCACCTTCACGTCCACCACCGGGTAGCCGGCGATGACGCCGGTCTCGACCGCTTCCTTGATGCCCTTGTCCACCGCCGGCACGTACTCGCGCGGCACGGCGCCGCCGACGACGCCGTTGATGAACTCGTAGCCCTTGCCCTGCTCGTTGGGCTCGAGCTTCAGCCACACGTGGCCGTACTGGCCACGCCCGCCCGACTGGCGGATGAACTTGCCCTCGCTCTCGACCTTGCCGCGGATGGTCTCGCGATACGCGACCTGCGGCTTGCCGACGTTCGCCTCGACCTTGAACTCGCGCTTCATGCGGTCGACGATGATCTCGAGGTGCAGCTCGCCCATGCCGGAGATGATGGTCTGCCCCGACTCCTGGTCGGTGTGCACGCGGAACGAGGGGTCTTCCTTGGCGAGGCGCTGCAGCGCGAGGCCCATCTTTTCCTGGTCGGCCTTGGTCTTCGGCTCCACCGCCACCGAGATGACCGGCGCGGGGAACTCCATCTTCTCGAGCGTGATGACCTTGTCGAGATCGCACAGCGTGTCACCGGTGATGACGTCCTTGAGCCCCACCGCCGCGGCGATGTCGCCGGCGAGCACTTCCTTGATCTCGGTGCGATCGCTGGCGTGCATCTGCAGCAGGCGCCCGATGCGCTCCTTCCTGCTCTTGGTCGGCACGAACACGGTGTCGCCGGAGTTCAGGACGCCCGAGTAGACGCGAAAGAAGGTGAGATTGCCGACAAAGGGGTCGTTCAGGATCTTGAAGGCGAGCGCCGAGAACGGCTCCTCGTCGCTCGCCTTGCGCGTGTCGGGCTCGCCGCGCTCGTCGATCCCCTTGACGTCCGGCATGTCGATCGGCGAAGGCATGAACTCGATGATGGCATCCAGCAGCGCCTGCACGCCCTTGTTCTTGAAGGCCGAGCCGCACATGCACAGCACGATCTCGTTCCTGATCGAGCGCTCGCGCAGGCCGTGGCGGATCTCCTCCTCCGAGAGCTGCTCGTGCTCGAGGTACTTGTGCATCAGCGTGTCGTTCGCCTCCGCCGCCGCCTCGATCATCTTGGCGCGGTATTCCGCGGCCTGCTCTTTCAGGTTCTCCGGGATGTCCCGGTACTCGAACTTCATCCCCTGGGTTTCCATGTCCCAGTAGATGGCCTTCATGCGGATGAGGTCGACCACGCCCTCGAAGGCGTCCTCGGCTCCGATCGGCAGCTGGATCGCGAGCGGGTTGGCGCGCAGCCGCGCGCGGATCATGTCGATCACGCGCAGGAAGTTGGCGCCGGCGCGGTCCATCTTGTTGACGAAGGCGATGCGCGGCACCCGGTACTTGTTCATCTGCCGCCATACCGTCTCGGACTGCGGCTGCACGCCGGCGACCGAGTCGAACAGCGCGACGGCGGAATCCAGCACGCGCAAGGAGCGTTCCACCTCGATGGTGAAGTCGACGTGCCCCGGCGTGTCGAGGATGTTGATGCGGTGCTCGGGGAACTTGTTGTCCATCCCCTTCCAGAAGCAGGTGGTCGCGGCCGCGGTGATGGTGATACCGCGCTCCTGTTCCTGCTCCATGTAGTCCATCACGGCCGCGCCGTCATGAACTTCACCGATCTTGTGCGAGACGCCGGTATAGAAAAGGATGCGCTCGGTGGTGGTCGTCTTCCCCGCGTCGATGTGCGCGGAGATGCCGATATTCCGATAGCGCTCGATGGGCGTCGCGCGTGACACGATCGGTTCCTTTGGGCGTTACCAGCGGTAGTGTGCGAAGGCCTTGTTGGCCTCCGCCATGCGATGCGTGTCCTCGCGCTTTCTCACCGCGGCGCCGCGATTCTCGGACGCCTCCATCAGCTCGTGCGCCAGGCGGAACGCCATGGACTTCTCGCTGCGATCGCGCGCGGCCTCGATGACCCAGCGCATCGCCAGCGTCTGGCGGCGCGTGGCCCGCACTTCAACCGGAACCTGGTAGGTGGCACCGCCGACGCGGCGCGATTTCACTTCGACCACCGGCTTCACGTTGTCGAGCGCGGTGGACAGGATCTCGATCGCGTCATGCCCCTGCTTGCCGGTCTTCTCGGCGATACGGTCGAGGGCACCATAGATGATGCGCTCGGCGGCGGACTTCTTGCCGTTCTTCATGACCACGTTCATGAACTTGGCCAGCATCTCGTTGTTGAACTTCGGGTCCGGAAGGATGGTGCGGACCGGCGCCTGGGCACGACGGGACATAACTTACCTACCCCTTACTTCTTCGGGCGCTTGGCGCCGTACTTGGAGCGACTTTGCTTGCGCTCGCCGACGCCGGCACAATCGAGCGTGCCGCGCACGGTGTGGTAGCGCACCCCGGGCAGGTCCTTGACGCGGCCGCCGCGGATCAGCACCACCGAGTGCTCCTGCAGGTTGTGGCCTTCGCCGCCGATGTAGCTCGTCACTTCGTAGCCGTTGGTGAGGCGCACGCGGCAGACCTTGCGCAGTGCCGAATTGGGCTTCTTGGGTGTCGTCGTGTAGACGCGCGTGCAGACCCCGCGCTTCTGGGGGAGGCCCCCAGCGCCGGAACCTTGGTTTTCTCCGCCCCCACCCGGCGCGGTTGCCGGATGAGCTGACCGGTGGTCGCCATCGTTACCTTCTCTCCAATACATGCCGTAGAAAGACCGGGCCGCCTGCAGGAGGCGGCCCGGTATTCGTAAGTCGCTGTTTTCGGTACCGGCGTGCAGTAGGGCCGGCCCGACAAAGGCCGGCGATTCTAGGTAGGCGGCCTGAGGGTGTCAACCTAAGGCAGCCCGCCCGTGCTGCTCTGCGATTGATTTGTCGCTTGAGGCTATTACGATAGGTGCAAACGGGCCCAGGGCGCCTCCATGCGCGAGCCCTACCAATGCTGATTTCAGGCCTCGGTCGAGGCGGCAGGGATACAGGATGTGGCAGGTTCGGGCGCTGGCTTCTCGCCATCGCCGCGTGCCTGCCGAGTGCGCTGGCGGCGGAGACGCCCCCGGGGGTCCTTGCCGACCCCGAGGCGACCCGCCCGCAGACCCTCATGCACGCGCTGCCCGCCCGGGTGCTCGACCCTGGGGTCGCAAACCCGACCCCGGACCAGGTGACCGCAGGCTCGCTCGATGAGCACTTCAAGCCCTTCAGCCCGCGCGGCTCGCACCTGCTCAACGGGACCCAGTGGTTCCGGATCCCTGCCCCCGCGCAGCCCCCGGGCGGGGGAACCGCGGTGCTCGTGGCGCGCTCCGGGATGGACCAGCCCGTAGAGCTCTATGCCCGGCGCGCCGGGGCGGTCCAACCCGTGAAGGCGAGCGCCCGGCTGCCGAAGCTCGGGGGCGCGCAGGACACGGTGTTCTCGCTCCCCGAGGATCTGGATCCCGGCAGCCCGCTCTATGCACGGGTCTCGCGGCAGGGCGGAGCCACCACCGACCTGCATTTCTTCCTTACGGCGCTCAATGTGGCCCTCGACCGCGCCACCGCCCACGCACGCATGATCGCGCTCGTCTTCGGCGCGCTCATGGCCATGGCCGTGTCGGCGCTCCTGATGCGCTTCGTGCTGACGGACATGCTCTACCCGCTGTACGGAATCCTCTTCTCGCTGCAGGCGCTCTACGTGGCGTACTTCTCGGGCGAAGGCTTCAACTGGCCGGGGCTCTCGGTCGCGCGGCCGCTGTCCAACTATGCGTGGAACGTGCCGGTGGCGATTTCCGCGGCGGCCGCCGCGCTCTTCGTGCGCGAGTTCGCCAACCTGCGCCTGTTCTCGGCGCGGGTGTACCGCGCCTTCGGCTGGCTCGCCGGGGCGTTCGTCGTGCTCGCCTGCTCGAACCTGCTGCGGGTGTTCGGGCTCGCGGGGCTGATCGCCGACATCGGAAATCTCATGTTCGTGGGCAGTGCGGTCTTCACGGTCCAGGTCTGCTACCTCGCCTGGCGGCGCGGCAACCGCGCCGCCGGCTGGTTCCTCTTCGCCTGGGGGCTGCTGTGCACTTTCCAGATCGCGACGGGCGTGTGGCTGCTCTACGGCCGGGCGGACAACGCCGAGGGACTCTTCTATTACGGGCTCGCGCCCTCGATGGTGGCGGCCGCGGTGCTGATCGCGCTCGGGGTCTCCGACCGCATGCGGGCCCAGCGCGCGGCGCTCACCGAGGCGGAACTGCGTGCCCAGACGGACCCGCTCACCGGCGTGTGGAACCGCCGCTCGCTCATCGAGCGGCTGGATCTCGCCTGCATGCGCGCCAAGGGCCGGGGATTGCCGATCTCGGTGCTCTTCATCGACCTCGATCATTTCAAGCAGATCAACGATTCCTACGGTCATGCGGCCGGCGATGCCTGTCTCGCAGCGGTGATCGCGCCGATCCAGACCGAGCTGCGCCAGTCGGACCTCATCGGCCGCTATGGCGGTGAGGAGTTCGTCGTCGTACTCAGTAGCGCCGACTCGGCCGCAGCCGCCCCGGTAGCCGAGCGCATCTGCAAGCGCGTAGCCGCGGTGAGCATCGAAGGCTTCGGCGCACCGATCCGGCTCACCTGCAGCATCGGCGTCGCGGCGAGCGACGCGCTCGGGGTGTGGGGCCAGCACCTCATCGCGCTTGCGGATGCCGCGCAGTACGCCGCCAAGCGCTCCGGCCGCAACCAGGTGCAGCTCGCGACCGCGCTCGCCGCCTGAGCGGCTATCCCATGGCCAACCTGAGCTTGCGCGCCGCGGCGCGGCGCGATATCCCGCAGATCCTGCCCCTCATCCGCCGCTATTGGGCCTTCGAGGGTATCGAGGGCTTCGCGGCGGTGCGCATCGAGCCCCTGCTGTCACAGCTTCTGGCCGAGCCGCATCTCGGCGCGGCCTGGGTCGCGGAGTCCGGCGGGCGCCTCGTCGCCTATCTCATCGCCGTACTGGTGCTCAGCATCGAGCACCGCGGGCTGACAGCCGAGATCGATGAGTTCTTCGTGCTGCCCGAGGTGCGCTCGCAGGGTGTCGGCGCGCAGCTGCTGGCTTTGGCCGAAGGGGCACTCGCCGCCCGCGGCTGCGTGCACCTGCAGCTGCAGCTCGGCGTCACCAACGAGGCGGCGCGAGCGTTTTACGCGCATCGCGGCTACGAGGCGCGCGAGGGCTACGCGCTCCTGGACAAGGTGCTGAGCTCGGGCACGGGGGGTGTGCGCTGAGCACGGGGCGCCGTCCGGATCGCTCGTCTCATCGACAAAGCCGGCGCGCGGGCCCGCTGCTGGATCATACTCGCCGCCAAACAACATCCCGGAGGGGAGTACCGCCATGGCTCACCTGACCTGCACGGCGCGCGCCGCGCTTGCGTTCCTCGGGCTGCTCGGTGTCGTCGCGCTCGCGGGTGCGAACCCGCACGCGGACATCTATACCGCCGCGGTCGAGCACTCCGGCCGCAGCGCCGATGATCTCAAGCGCGACCCGATCGACCACCCGGCCGATGTGCTGCGCCTCGCCGGGATCAAGCCAGGCATGAAGGTGGGCGACATCGGTGGGGCGGACGGCTATTACAGCGAGCTGGTGAGCTACATCGTCGGCCCCGGGGGTCACGTCCTGCTTCTGAACAACGCCGCCTGGGATCACTGGAGCGAGAACGCCTGGGCGAAGCGGCTCGCGAATGGCCGCCTGCCGAACGTGGAGCATCGCACCGTCGACTTCGAGCACCTCGACCTGCCGGACCACTCGCTCGATGCGTTGCTCCTCGTCAAGGTCTACCACGACTTCTACTGGACGGATAATCGGCCCAACTCCCTGTGGAAGATGGACCCCCAGCGGGTGATGAGCGAGATCGCGCGCGTGACCAAGCCCGGCGGCGTGCTGCTCCTGGTGGATCATTCCGCCAAGGCCGGCACCGGCAGCGCAGATGCCGGCCGGCTGCACCGCATCGACGAGCAATTTGCGCGTGCCGACTTCGAGAAGCACGGCTTCGAGTACGTTTCCTCGAGCGATGTGCTGCGCCGGCCCGACGACCCGCGCGAGCTGATCACGTATGAAGGGCCGATGGTCGGCAAGACCGACCGCTTCGTCATGGTGTTCCGTCGGCGCTAGAATCGCGCCGCCCACCGCAAAGGGGGACCATGGCTGCGCTCGGCACCCGAACGGCGACCCTGGGTCTGATCGCCTGCTGCGCGCTCGGCGCGCTCGGCGCTGCGCCGGACATCCGCGCGGCGGTGCCGCTCGAGGTCTACGGACGCCTGCCGCGTTACGAGAACGTCGTGCTGTCACCCGACGGCTCGCGCGTCGCATTCATCCGCACCGACGAGAACGCGCGCACCGTGGTGGTGGTGGACCTGGCCAGTGGCAAGAGGCTCGGCCAGCTGCACGCCGGCGATCAGAAGCTGCGGGGCATCCGCTGGGCGGACAACGATCGACTGATGATCTTTACCTCCGTCACGACGGCGCCGCTCACGTTCGTCTGGCGCGAGAGGGAGTGGCGCCAGCTGCGGATCTGGGACCTGAAGAGCGGCAGGAACTACATGGTCCCCCAGCCGAACCCGCCAGGCACCATGGACCTGCTGAACACGATCGGCACGGTAACCGCCAGGCGCATCCAGGGTCGCACGGTACTGTTCCTCGGGGGCCTGCAGATCACCGGCCGCCCCATGGCGCACGGCCTCGGGCGCCAGGCGGTCCCGGTGCTCCTGCGCGTGGACCTCGAGTCAGACAGCCTGCGTATCGTGCGCACCGCCGGTCGCGACCTGGTCGAGTCCTGGACCATCGACGACGCGGGAGAGGTTGCGGCAGATGAGACCTACGATCAGAGGAACCACCACTGGAGCATCCTCGCCAGCCGCGCCGGACGCCTGCAGGAAGTCGCCGCGGGCGACGAGGCGATCGACGTTCCCCGCGTACTCGGCCCGGGCCCGGTCGCTGACACGCTGCTCCTGCAGCGCGTCGAGGACGGCGATGCGGTGTGGCGGCTGCTGTCGCTCAGGGATGGCTCCATCGGCGCCCCCATGGCCGACAAGCTGACGCTCGATCAGCCGATCGAGGATCCCCTGACGTTCCGCATGATGGGTGGCGTACACGTTGGCGACAGCGAAGAGTATGTGTTCTTCGATCCGTCCACACAGCAGTCGTGGCAGGCCACCGTGCGGGCTTTCCCCAACGAGCGCGTGCGGCTGGAGTCGGTCGCCGCGGGCTTCAGGAAAGTGATCGTGCGTGTCGAGGGCGAGCGCGACGGCTTCTGCTTCGAGCTCATCGACCTCACCACCCACCATGCCGAGCCGCTGGGGGACGTGTACGAAGGGATCGGTAAGCCGTTCGAGGTGCGCCGCATCACCTACACCGCCGCGGACGGCTTGCAGATCCCGGCCTACCTCACGCTGCCGCGCGCCGCGCCCGCCTCGAAGCTACCGCTCATCGTGCTCCCGCACGAGAACCCGGCAGGCCGCAACACCGCGGACTTCGACTGGTGGTCGCAGGCGCTCGCCGATCAGGGCTACGCCGTGCTGCAGCCCAACTACCGCGGTTCCGATCTCAACCGGGCGTTCCTCGAGCGGGGCTTCGGCGAGTGGGGGCGCAGGATGCAGACCGACCTGTCGGACGGCGTGCGCTATCTCGCGCACGAAGGAGTGATCGATCCGACGCGTGTCTGCATCGTCGGCACCAGCTACGGCGGCTACGCGGCGCTTGCCGGCGTGTCGCTCGATCCCGGCGTCTACCGCTGCGCGGTCTCGGTGGCGGGAATCTCCGATCTGCACGGCTGGCTGCAGTGGGTAAACCACCAGAATTACGGGCGGGACACCGCGGCGCAACGCTACTGGGAGCGTTTCATCGGGGCGAGCGGCCCGGATGACGCGTCGGCGGATGCCATCTCTCCACTCAGGCATGTGGATGCGATCACGGTGCCGGTGCTCCTGGTCCATGGCAAGGACGACACGGTCGTGCCGTTCGAGCAGAGCCAGCTGATGTACGACGCGCTCAAGGGCGCGCACAAGGACGTGCAATTGCTGCCGCTCGCGGGCGAGGATCACTGGCTGTCGCGCAGCGAGACGCGCCTGGAGATGCTCAAGACCTCGGTCGCGTTCCTGCGCGAGCACAACCCGCCCGATTAGCTTAGCTAGTCGCGCATCTCGAACTTGACGACGAAGAGCAGAACGCCATCGACCGGCTGCTGGTCACGCTCGGCCGGGGTGAACTTCGCCTGCTGCGCCCAGCGCATCGCCGCATCGTCCAGGTCCGGCACACCGGAAGAGGTATACACCTCGGCCTTCTGCATGCAGCCGCTCGCGGCGATCCAGGCCTGGATCGTGACGCTGCCCTCGAACTCGGCTTGCCGGCTCGCATCCGGATAAAAGGAATCGGGGGCCTGGTTGTCCTCCGCGAGACCAGGCTTGTCCACACCGGAGGTTCGGGTGACGGGCTCCGGACAGGGTGTATCGCGCGCAACCGCCTGCTCCTTGCCCTGCGCCCTGTCCTGCTCGCTCAGCTGCGCCGCATAGTTGGCACGCACCTCGTTGAAAGCATGGAGCAGATCCCGGCGCCCGTTCTCCAGGCGCGCCAGGTCCGTGAACTCATCGCCGGGTGAGCTCGCCCCCATCGCCTGGGTCAGGTCCGAGCCGAGCCGCGCAGCGATCATGTTGACGGCCGGGGCCTTGATGGCGGAGGGCTTCACGGACAGGCGCGTCGTGACCTCCCTCAGCTTCGCACCGTGGCGGAGCGCCAGATCCTGTACCGACCAGTAGGTCGTGAGCACGCCCGCGAGGTAGGTCTCCTGCTCCACGAGCGCGGTGGCGGCCTGGAGTGTCCGGGCGAGCCCCTTCTTGTCACCGCTCCCGGCCTGGCTCGCTGCGGTGGCGCGCAGCGCTTCGAGGTTCGCTTCGTGATCGGGGGTGAGGAGCCACTCATCCACATCCTGCGCGGCCGTGCGCCCGCGCGTGTCCTTGAACGTGCCAAGCGTCGAATGCAGCTGCCAGCTCGCCTGGCGGAGGCCCTCGATCGCCTCGTCCAGCTGCTGCACGGTCTGGAGCCGCGGCGGCAGCGCCGCCATCGAGAACACCGGCCGCGGCCCGCTCGGCATGGTGAGGGCGGGAGACACGGGCGCCATCGGCGGCCCAAGCGGCGGCGACCGGGAACCGGCGGGCGCCGCAAGAGCCGCGCTCGAGGCGAACACGAGTGCCGTCAGGCTCGCGACCCCGCCAGCCGCCGTGACTTTACCGCAGCCCCGCTCCCTCGGCACGGGGCTACTCCGTGACCCGCAGGTCCTTGGGGAGCTTGGCCTGGATGTCCTCCATCTGCCGCGGCAGGAGCGAGCTGTTCGTGTTGTAGACGACCTCGTAGAGCGGTCGCGCCGCCGCATCGCCCCCCAGCGACGCGCCGGCCGCCACGGTGCGGATCCAGAACGTCTTGTACTGGTCGTCGTGACCCGGCGTGCCGTTGTAATCGCCCCGCCGGGCGCTCATCTGCTCCCAGCGCGTGAGCGCTGCGCGGCCGGCGTCATCAGCGGGTTTGGGCTGGCGGTAGGCGGCAAGGTAGGTCTTGCCGTCACGGTCCTGATTGACCACGACGCCGCCGACGTCCCAGGCCAGCGTGCCGTGATCCAACATGTAGGCCATGCGCAGCTCGAGCGAGCTCTGCGCGCCGACATTCAGCACTCCGCTGCTGTCGAGCTGAACGCGCGGGGAATCGAAGGTCAGTCCCTGACCCTCCTGGTACTGCAGCCGGATGTGATCGAACAGCGCGGGACGCAGCTCACGCCGGTCGAGAAAGTCGCGCCACTGTGGCAGCGAGCCGTTGTACGAAAAATATATGTAGTCAACGCAGAAGTGCAGTGCTTCGGTCATGGTGTCGCGCAGCGAGCCCGGCACGACGCTGTACAGCCCGACATACCCGTCGGGCGTCGGCAGCGCTGCGGTCTGCAGGTAGAGATCGGCAAAGCCGAACGGCCAGGTGCGCAGTTGCCATACCCGGCCGAAGCGATCGCGCAGCTGCGTGTCCTGCTGCGCCGGCCCGAGCGAGGTCACCCGCACGGCCTGCGCCCCGACCATCCGCGGCACCTTGATGCCCTTCAGGAGCAGGTCCAGAAACTCCTTCGAGGCCGCATATCGGCGTGCATCCACGGTACCCGCGGCGTATTGCAGCCGGAACAAGCCGTCCTTGGGGCAATACCACACACGCCCGTCCCCGCTTAAGGCAGTAACGACGGGATCGGCACAGCTGTGCACGTCCCAGGAGCTGTCCTCCTGCTGCTCGATGAGGGTGGGCTCCGAGGAGTCGTACAGCGTCGCCAGAAGCTTCGCCGAATCCCCGTGCGGGAACAGCTGCTGCGCCTGGGCCGCGAGCAGCTTCGCCTCACTGTCCTTGTAGTACTTCTGCAATGCCGCGCGGAACTCCCGGGAGAACTTCTCGTAGGGCGCCGGCAGGGGGAACGACGCCTTGAATTCCCCGACCGTCGTGCCCTGCAGGATCGGCGGAATACCGAAGGAGTCGCGGCGGGCGAGCACGGCTAGCTTGTCCGAGCCGTTCAGCAGCAGCTCGATGGGCGATGCGTAGTTGAGGTTCTCATTGGGCGATTTGGCGATGACGATACCGACGACCCGCCCCTCGGCATCGAGCAGCGGGCCGCCGCTGTTTCCGGGAGATGCCGCCGCGGAAAAGCGCAGCCACTTCCAGCTGCCGTCCTGCGCCTCGGGAGTGCGCGAGGTCAGCAGGCCGTCGCGGATCACGATGCCTTCGCCAAGCGCATTGCCGACCGCAAAAATCGGGTCGTCCACTGCGGGGGCCGTGTTGGTGCCGAACGGCGTCACCGCCGGCGCGCCGCTCACTGTGAAGGCGGCGTAGTCCTCGCGCAGCGCGAACTTCACCACCTGGTCGAGCGGGTACACCTTGCCGTCGGGCGCGCGGATGGCGGGCAGGCCGAACTGACCACTCACTCCCGCGAGCATCACGTGGCCCGCGGTCACGAAGGTATTGGGGGCGATCGCAAAGGCCGTACCGATCGGCCAGTAGGCATCGGTGCGCTCGGCAAATGGCAGCAGCTCGAGCGGCAGCGGTTTCTCGTAGGTGACGCCGTCCTTGTCCGGCTTCTTGATCACTACCTCGAAAGTGGCGGCCTGCACCTTTTTCGCCAGCTCGGGTGTGAGCGATACCGCGCTGCACGGACGAGCGGCGGCCGCCAGCAGCAGCGCAACCAGAAGCGCGTGTGAGCTCTTCATACCCCTCCCTGAGGTGCCCAGTGCCTGGGTCGTTCTTCTCGGATGGGCCCGTTCATGCCCCCCGCGCCTAGAATAGTCGAGTGCCGCCCGGGCAGCCATCCATGAATGACCCCTACCATCTCGGGCGTTATGTCGAGGCTCAGGAGCCGTGCTTTGCACGGGTACGCGCCGAGCTCGAGGCCGGGCGGAAGAGGAGCCACTGGATGTGGTTCGTTTTCCCCCAGCTGCGCGGGCTCGGATCCAGCGCGATGGCCGAGCGCTATGGCCTCGCCTGCCTCGCCGAGGCGCGCGACTGCGCGAATGCACGCACCTGGTGCTTGGGCTGGAGCGACGCACCGCCGCCGAGATCTTCGGCTATCCCGACGACCTCAAGTTTCGCTCGTGTGTCACGCTGTTCGCTCGGGCCGAGCCCGATCCACTGACCCTGAAGCTGCTTACTTCGGCTTCTGGAACTTCAGGATGAACTGATCCGTGTGCCCCTGTATCGGGGGCTCGAACACCTTGCCGGTGTGCGGATCGTCCTTGTTGCGCAGGATCTTGCTCTCGCCCACGAGCTTGAACCCCGCCGCGGTCACTTCCTTCTTCACCGTCTCCTCGTCGATCCGGTGCAGCGTGTTGGTGTCGCGGGTGCCGGAACCGGCCGCGGCAGCGTGATCGAGGATGAAGTAGATGCCGCCCGGCTTCAGCGCGTCGAACACCGCGTGGTTGAGGGTATCGATCTGCATGTCCGGGATGTTGTGGAAGTCATGGTAGTTCTGCGTCGTCCACACGACATCGCTGTCGGCCGGCAGCTTCGCTTCCGAATACTTCTGAAAGGTGGGACTTACGTTGCTGTAGTGCGGATCGGCGGCGATCGCCTGCACCGGGGGCGGCGGGCTGCCTGGCTTGGGCTGCGATGAGACGGTGTAGACCTTGCCTTGCGCACCCACGACGGCGCTCAGCAGGCGCGTGTAGTAGCCCCGGCCTGGCGCGAGCTCGATCACCTGGTCGCCCGGTTTGACGCCCGCGAAGGCCAGCGTCTCGGCCGGCTTGCGGTTCGCGTCGTGCTCGGTATCCGTCGACGGCCGGGCGGTGTCGGCCACCGCATCGCTGATGTACTTCGGCACCTTGGCGCCGCGTGCTGCGGCGTCCGCGCCGCTGGCCATGCTCAGGGTCAAGAGTGCCGCGGCGGCGAGAATCGCTGCGCGTTCCATGGATTGCCTCCTTTAAGGATTGTTGCTCTCGAGGGCGCGCCACTTTAGCAGGCGCGCCCGGCCGCGCCACTATCGTTCTGGCGTGCCCCGCGGGCGCCGTGTCGCGGCCGCGGGGCCGTCGAGCCGCAGCTCCCAGGTCTCGGAGATCACAGCGTGACCGAAGCTGTGGCGCGGCTCGCGCGCCGTGCAGCGAAAGCCCGCTTCCTCGTAGAGGTGCCGTGCGGCCGTGAGGTTCGCGTGCGTCCACAGCACGATCCGCCTGTAACCGGCGCTGCGGGCGAAGGCGAGGCATTCACCGACCAGCTTACGGCCAAGTCCGAGGCCGCGTGCCTCCGGCTCGACCAGCAGCATGCGCAGTTTTGCGGTGCGGGCATCCTGCCTCACGAGGAACACGCACGCGAGGCGCCGGCCGCCGCTCTCGGCGATCCAGCACCGCTCGTGCACCGGGTCCAGGTTCTGGATGAAGGCGGCCGTGATGCCCGCGACCACGGCCTCGAACTCCTCGTTCCAGCCGTGCTCCAGGAAATACAGCGTGCCGTGCCGCTCCACGACCCAGCCCATGTCCCCGGGCCGATGCGGGCGCAGCAACACCTCGGGGCGCACGGCAGTCTGTGCGAACGCCCCCTGGATGACGCTCATCGCGTTGAGCACCGCGTGGCGCCGGGAGTCATCGAGGGGCGAGAGCATCGAGCGCACCTGGGCCTGGGAACGGCGCTCGAGCGGGGCGAGCTCGCGCCGTCCGGCCGCCGTCAGCAGCAGGTGCCGGCGCCGGCCGTCCTCGCGCGCGGCGGCGCGCGCCAGCAGGCGCCGCCCGGCAAAGCCCTTGAGAATGCGGCTCAGGTAGCCGCGATCGATTCCAAGCTCGTCAGCCAGCTCCGCCGCCGTCACGCCGGGCCGGTGCGCGATCTCGTACATGACCCGCGCCTCGGTCAGCGACCAGGGGCTGTCGAGGAGCCCGCGCGCCAGCACGCCGATGCGGCGCACGTAGTCGCGGTTGAAGGCGCGTACCTGGGCGACCTGCTCGTTCGGAATGGCCATCGGCCAGGCAGTCTCGGGCATATAGTTGCCTCAGTCAACTATCCGGGGCGATCCCTGTGCGTCTGTGTCAGAATCCGCCCCGCCCTCAGCTGGAGCACCCATGACCCGCGCCGCCCTCTCGGTCCTCTCAGGCCTCGTGGCATCGCTCGCCCTCACCTGCGCGGAGGCGGCGGCGGCCACCGACACGCCGATCTCGCACGCCGCCGAGAACTCGGTGGTCAAGGTGTTCTCCACCATGCGCCTGCCGGACATGGCGCGCCCCTGGGCCAAGAACGCGCCGGTCGAAGCCAGCGGGTCCGGGGTGGTGATCGAGGGCAAGCGCATCCTCACCAATGCGCACGTGGTGGCCTACGCGAGCCAGGTGCAGGTGCAGGCCAACCAGGCGGGCGACAAGATCTCCGCGACCGTGGTGGCATTCGACCCCGGGGTCGACCTGGCGCTGCTGAAGCTCGACGACGAGTCCTTCTTCGACACCCGTGCGCCGCTACCGCGCGCCGATACCATCCCGCAGATCAAGGACCCGGTGCTGACGTACGGCTTCCCGACCGGCGGCACGACGCTGTCGATCACCCGCGGCATCGTCTCGCGCATCGAGTTCGTGCCCTACTCCTACGACGTCTCGGGCCTGCGCATCCAGATCGACGCCGCCATCAACCCGGGCAACAGTGGCGGCCCGGCGGTCGCCAACGGCAAGATGATCGGGCTCGCCTTCAGCCACCTGCGCAACTCCGAGAACATCGGCTACATCATGCCGAACGAGGAGATCGAGCTGTTCCTGAAGGGAATCGCCGGCGGCCACTACGAGGGCAAACCCGGGATGTACGATGAGCTGCAGACGCTCGAGAACCCGGCGATCCGCGGCTTCCTGAAGCTCGACAAGTCGGTGACCGGCATGGTGGTGCACCGCCCCTACGACCCGAGCCCGCCCTACCCGTTGAAGGAATGGGACGTCATCACCCACATCGCCAGCGCCGCGATCGACGACGAAGGCATGATCCAGGTGGGCGACAACCTGCGGCTGAGCTTTCGTTACCTGATCCAGAAGGTCGCGCACAACGGCAGGGTGCCGCTCACGGTGGTGCGCGCCGGCAAGACGCTGCACGTGGAGCTGCCGGTCCCGACCAACCGCCGCCTCCTGGTCGGCTACCTGCGGGGCGAGTACCCGTCGTATTTCATCTACGGGCCCCTGGTGTTCTCGCGCGCGACGCTCGAGTCGCTGCAGCTCGCGCGCCCGCGCGCCGACAATCCCCTGACTTTCCTCGGCAGCCCGCTGATCGCCCGCCTCGGGGAGCCGCCCACGCCCGAGCGCGACGAGCTGGTCATCGTAACGGCGCCACTCTTCCCGCATGAGCTCTCCCAGGGCTACTCGGATCCGGCCGGCGAGATCGTGCAGTCGATCAACGGCACGCCGGTCAGGAGCCTCGCGCAGCTGGTGGCGCTGCTGCGCGACCTGAAGGACGAGTTCGTCACCATCGAGTTCGACAACCGCAGCGGGGAGGGGCTGGTGTTCCCGCGGGCGAAGCTGCTGGCCGCGACGGACGAGATCCTGACCGACAACGGCGTGCGGGCGCAGGGTTCGCCCGACATGCTCAGGATCTGGCAGGGAAAGTAGCGCCGCAGCGCACGGGCTAAGGCCGCTTCTCCCGACTCGTCAGGCGCTGCTTGATCCAGGGCCACTCGGAGGCGACGATCGAATAGCGTGCCGAGTCGCGCGGGATCAGATCCGCCGCCAGTCGATGAGCGCGCAGCGTGCCCTCGAACTTGCAGCCCAGCCGCAGCAGCGCGTTGCGCGAGCGCTCGTTGCGCATGTCGGTGTGGAAGCACACGCGGTGCACCTGCCACACCTCGAACGCATGCGCGAGCATCAGCAGTTTCGCCTCGGTGTTGGCCGGGGTGCGGATCGCGGAGCGGGCGAGCCAGGTGTAGCCGATCTCGCAACCGTCGGGCCCGGTGCGCTGCGAGTTCGGATGCAGCGCGGGCCAGGTCCAGCGCTCGATGAGAAAGAAGCGGGTCGAGCCGAGCACCCGGCCGTCACTGCTGCACACGGTGGCAAACGGCAGCGCCGTGCCGGCCTCCTGCCAGGCGCGGGCGGTGTTCACGTACGCGGTCATTTGCGCCGCGCCCTGCGGTACCGGACTCCACTCGTAGAGGCCGACGTCCTCGGCGGATGCCGCCACGAGGCCTGGGATGTGCTCGTGCGACAGCGGCTCGAGACGCACATGGGTTCCTGCCAGAGCGGTCGCTTCGGGCTTCACGGCGCCATGATACCCAAAGAAAAAGGCCGGCGATCTCTCGCCGGCCCTCGAGCCTGTTCGCACCGTGCGCCAGGTGGCGTGCAGTGCGTGCGCCGCACTCCTAGGTCGCGGTGCTCTCCGACTCTTCGCCCGCGGTCGCTTCTTCGGTCTCGGGGAGCCCGCCGCCCACGTCCATGAAGCTGCGGCGCTCGGTCCCCTCGAGCTTCCTGCGGCGTGAGGCATGGGCCGCAAAGCCCGTGCCGGCCGGTATCAGGCGCCCGACGATGACGTTCTCCTTGAGCCCGCGCAGGTCGTCCTTCAGTCCGCGCACCGCGGCCTCGGTCAGCACCCGGGTAGTCTCCTGGAAGGAGGCCGCGGAGATGAACGACTCGGTGGCAAGGGATGCCTTGGTGATGCCGAGCAGCACCGGCTGCAGCCGCGCGGCCTTCTTGCCGTCCTGCTCGGCGCGGTCGTTCACGTCCAGCGCCCGTGCGCGATCGAGCTGCTCACCGCGCAGCAGTGCCGTCTCGCCGGCCTCCTGCACCTCGGTCTTGCGCAGCATCTGGCGAATGATCACCTCGATGTGCTTGTCGTTGATCTTCACACCCTGCAGGCGATACACGTCCTGGATCTCGCGCACCAGGTAGTTGGCGAGCGCCTCGACGCCCTGCAGACGCAGGATGTCGTGCGGATTCGGCTCGCCGTCGGCAATCACTTCGCCACGCTCGACCGTCTCGCCCTCGAACACATTCAGCTGACGCCACTTCGGAATCAGCTCCTCGTACTTCTCCCCGTCGTCGGAGGTGATGATCAGGCGCCGCTTGCCCTTGGTTTCCTTGCCGAAGCTGACGGTGCCCGACTTCTCGGCGAGGATCGCCGGGTCCTTGGGCTTGCGCGCCTCGAACAGGTCCGCGACGCGCGGCAGACCGCCGGTGATGTCGCGGGTCTTGGAGGACTCCTGCGGGATGCGTGCGATGACATCGCCCACCGACACGCGTGCGCCGTCCACGAGGGACACGAGCGCGCCCGGCGGCAGCGTATAAACCGCCGGGATCTCGGTGTTGGCGAAGGTCACTTCCTTGCCCTTGCCGTTCACCAGCTTCATGGTCGCCCTCAGGTCCTTGCCGCCGCGCTGCTTGGTATCGAGCACCACGGTCGAGGAGAGGCCGGTGACCTCGTCCACCTGCGAGGTCACGGTGAGGCCGTCGACGAAGTCCTGGAACTTCACGAAGCCCGCGACCTCGGTGACCACCGGGTGGGTATGCGGATCCCAGGTGGCCACCACCTGCCCCGCGCCCGCGGTGGCGCCTTCCTTGACGTTGATCATCGCGCCGTAGGGGATCTTGTAGCGCTCGCGCTCGCGGCCGAAGTCATCGACCACGCCGAGCTCGCCCGAGCGCGACACCGCCACCAGGTGCCCCTTCTCGTGCTGCACCGTCTTCACGTGGTGGAAACGGATCACGCCCTTGTTGCGCACCTCGACCGAGCTTGCGGCCGCGGCCCGCGAGGCCGCCCCGCCGATGTGGAAGGTGCGCATGGTGAGCTGCGTGCCCGGCTCGCCGATCGACTGCGCGGCGATCACGCCCACCGCCTCGCCGATCGAGATCGGCCGGCCGCGCGCAAGATCGCGCCCGTAGCAGTGCGAGCACACCCCGTACCGCGTCACGCAGGTGATCGGCGAGCGCACCGTGATCTGGTCCACGCCCTCCTGCTCGAGCAGGCGCACCAGCTTCTCATCGAGCAGCGTTCCGGTCTCGATGAGCACGTCGTCGCTCCCGGGCTTGGCGATATCCTCCGCCAGCACGCGTCCCAGCACGCGCTCGCCGAGCGCCTCGACGACATCGCCGCCCTCGACGAGCGGCGCCATGGCGAGTCCGTTCTTGGTGCCGCAATCGATCTCGGTCACGACCAGGTCCTGCGCCACGTCGACCAGGCGGCGCGTCAGGTAGCCCGAGTTCGCGGTCTTCAGCGCCGTATCCGCAAGTCCCTTGCGCGCGCCGTGCGTGGAGATGAAGTACTGCAGAACGTTCAGGCCCTCGCGGAAATTCGCCGTGATCGGCGTCTCGATGATCGAGCCGTCGGGCTTGGCCATGAGGCCGCGCATGCCGGCGAGCTGGCGGATCTGCGCCGCCGAGCCGCGCGCGCCGGAGTCGGCCATCATGAAGATGGAGTTGAAGGACTTCTGCTTGTGCTGCGCGCCCTTGCGATCGGTCGCCTCCTCCGAGCCGAGCTTCTCCATCATGGCCTTGGCCACCTGGTCATTTGCCCGCGACCAGATGTCGACCACCTTGTTGTAGCGCTCGCCGTTGGTGACGAGACCGGACGCGTACTGGTCCTGGATCTCCTTCACCTCGCGGTCGGCGGAGGTGACGATGCGGGTCTTCTGCTCCGGAATGACGATGTCGTCGATGCCGAAGGAGACCCCGGCGCGGGTCGCGTAGTGGAAGCCCGTGTACATGAGCTGGTCGGCGAACACCACGGTCTCCTTGAGACCCAACGCCCGGTAGCAGGCATTGATGGTCGCGGAGATCGCCTTCTTGGTCATGTCCTGGTTGATGAGATCGAAGGACAGACCCTTGGGCAGGATCTCGAACAGCAGCGCCCGGCCGACCGTCGTCGCGGCGACGCGCCGGTTCTCGGTGAGGGTTCCGCCCTCGCCGCGCAGATGCTCGCGCAACCGCACGTGCACCTTGGCCTGCAGGTCCACACCGCGGCTCTCATAGGCGCGGTGCACCTCGGCGACGTCGGAGAAGAACATGCCCTCGCCGCGGGCGCCGATGCGCTCGCGAGTCATGTAGTAGAGCCCGAGCACCACGTCCTGCGAGGGCACGATGATCGGATCACCATTGGCAGGGGACAGGATGTTGTTGGACGACATCATCAGCGCGCGCGCTTCCAGCTGCGCCTCGAGCGACAGCGGCACGTGCACCGCCATCTGGTCGCCGTCGAAGTCGGCGTTGAACGCCGTGCACACCAGCGGATGCAGCTGGATCGCCTTGCCCTCGACCAGCAGCGGCTCGAACGCCTGGATGCCGAGCCGGTGCAGCGTCGGCGCGCGGTTCAGGAGCACCGGGTGCTCGCGGATCACCTCTTCGAGGATGTCCCACACCTCCGGTCCCTCGCGCTCCACCAGGCGCTTGGCGGCCTTGATGGTGGATGCTTCACCGCGCAGCTGCAGCTTCTGGAAGATGAACGGCTTGAAGAGCTCGAGCGCCATCTTCTTCGGCAGTCCGCACTGGTGCAGGCGCAGCTGCGGGCCGACCACGATGACCGAGCGCCCCGAGTAGTCGACGCGCTTGCCGAGCAGGTTCTGGCGGAAACGCCCCTGCTTGCCCTTGATCATGTCCGCGAGCGACTTCAGCGGGCGCTTGTTGGTGCCGGTAATGGCGCGGCCGCGCCTCCCGTTGTCGAGCAGCGCATCGACCGCCTCCTGCAGCATGCGCTTCTCGTTGCGCACGATGATGTCGGGCGCGTTGAGCTCGAGCAGCCGCCGCAGACGGTTGTTGCGGTTGATGACGCGGCGGTAGAGATCGTTCAGGTCCGAGGTCGCAAAGCGCCCGCCGTCGAGCGGCACCAGCGGCCGCAGGTCCGGCGGCAGCACCGGCAGCACCGTCATCACCATCCACTCGGGCTTGTTGCCCGACTCGACGAACGACTCGATGAGCTTCAGGCGCTTGGACAGCCGCTTCAGCTTGGTCTCGGAGGAAGTGCCGGCCATCTCCTCGCGGACCTTGGCGGTCTCGGCGGTGAGATCGATCGTGCGCAGCAGCTCGAACACGGCCTCCGCGCCCATGCGCGCGTCGAACTCATCGCCGTGCTCCTCGATCGCCTCGAGGTACATCTCGTCCGTCAGCAGCTGGCCGCGCTGCATGGGCGTCATGCCCGGATCGATGACCACGAAGGCCTCGAAGTACAGCACGCGCTCGATCTCGCGCAGCGTCATGTCGAGCATCAGGCCGATGCGCGACGGCAGCGACTTCAGGAACCAGATGTGCGCCGTCGGGCTCGCGAGCTCGATGTGGCCCATGCGCTCGCGGCGCACCTTGGCCTGCGTCACCTCGACGCCGCACTTCTCGCACACCACGCCGCGGTGCTTGAGCCGCTTGTACTTGCCGCACAGGCACTCGTAGTCCTTCACCGGACCGAAGATCTTGGCGCAGAACAGTCCGTCGCGCTCGGGCTTGAAGGTGCGGTAGTTGATGGTTTCGGGCTTCTTCACCTCGCCGTACGACCACGCCCGGATCATCTCCGGCGATGCCAGCCCGATCTTGATCGAATCGAAGTGCTCGAGCGGAGCGTGCTGCCTGAAAAGCTTGAGTAGGTCTTTCATGTATTAGTCCTGCTCCAGTTCCATGTTGATGCCGAGCGAGCGGATCTCCTTCACCAGTACGTTGAAGGACTCCGGCATCCCCGCATCCATCTGGTGGTTGCCGTCGACGATGGTCTTGTACATCTTGGTGCGGCCGTTCACGTCGTCGGATTTGACGGTCAGCATCTCCTGCAGCGTGTAGGAAGCGCCGTAGGCTTCGAGCGCCCACACTTCCATCTCGCCGAAACGCTGTCCGCCGAACTGCGCCTTGCCACCGAGCGGCTGCTGCGTGACCAGGCTGTACGGCCCGGTCGAGCGTGCATGCATCTTGTCGTCGACCAGGTGGTTGAGCTTCAGCATGTACATGTAGCCGACCGTCATCTGGCGGTCGAAGCTCTCGCCGGTGCGCCCGTCGTAGAGGTACGTCTGGCCGTTCAACGGCAGGTCCGCGAGCTTCAGCATGCGCTTGATCTCCTGCTCGCTGGCCCCGTCGAACACCGGCGTCGCCATCGGCACGCCGTTCGAGAGGTTCTTCGCCAGCTGCACCATATCCGTGTCGTTGAGCTGTCGATGTCTTCGTTCTGGCCGCCGGTCTCGTTGTAGATCTGCTTGAGGAAGCCGCGCAGCTCCGCGGCCGCGGCCTGCGCCTGCAGCATCCGCCCGATCTTCAGTCCCACACCCTTGGCCGCCCAGCCGAGGTGCGTCTCCAGCACCTGGCCGACGTTCATGCGGCTAGGGACGCCCAGCGGGTTCAGCACCACATCGACCGGGGTGCCGTCCTCGAGGTACGGCATGTCCTCGACCGGCACGATGGTCGAGATCACGCCCTTGTTCCCGTGGCGGCCGGCCATCTTGTCGCCCGGCTGCACGCGGCGCTTCACCGCGAGATACACCTTGACCATCTTCAGCACGCCCGGGGCGAGGTCATCGCCCGCGGTGATCTTGGCCTTCTTGTCCTCGAGCGCTTCTCGAACGCCTTGTGCTGCAGCTTCAGCCGTTCGGAGGACTGCTCGAGCTGCGAGTTGGCATCCTCGTCCTCGAGGCGGATCTCGAACCATTCCTCGCGCGGCACCTCATCGAGGTACTCGTGGGTGATCCTGGTGCCCGCCTTGAGCTTGTGGGGCCCGCCCGCGGCGGTCTGACCGAGCAGCGTGTCGCGCACGCGCTGGAACAGGTCATCCTCGAGGATGCGCTGCTGGTCGGCGAAGTCCTTGCGCACCCGCTCGATCTCGGCCTTCTCGATGGACAGCGCGCGCGAGTCCTTCTCGACGCCGTCGCGCGTGAACACGCGCACGTCGATCACGGTGCCGTCCATGCCCGGCGGCACGCGCAGGCCCGTGTCCTTCACGTCGGAGGCCTTCTCGCCGAAGATCGCGCGCAGCAGCTTCTCTTCCGGCGTGAGCTGGGTCTCGCCCTTGGGCGTCACCTTGCCGACCAGGATGTCCCCGGCCTGAACCTCCGCGCCGATGAACGCGATGCCCGCCTCATCGAGCTTCGCCAGCGCCGCGTCACCGACGTTGGGAATGTCGGCGGTGATCTCCTCGGGTCCGAGCTTGGTGTCGCGCGCCACGCAGGTGAGCTCCTCGATGTGGATGGTCGTGAAGCGGTCTTCCTCCACCACGCGCTCGGAGATCAGGATCGAGTCCTCGAAGTTGTAGCCGTTCCAGGGCATGAACGCGACCAGGAGGTTCTGCCCGAGCGCGAGCTCGCCCAAGTGCGTCGAGGGACCGTCCGCCAGCACGTCCCCGCGCGCGATCACGTCGCCGGCGTTCACCAGCGGGCGCTGGTTGATGCAGGTGTTCTGGTTCGAGCGCGTGTACTTGGTGAGGTTGTAGATGTCGACGCCCGGCTCCCCGGCAGTCGTCTCCTCGTCGTTCACCCGCACCACGATGCGCGAGGCATCGACCGAATCCACGGTGCCGCCGCGGCGCGCGATCACGGTCACGCCCGAATCGATCGCCACCGGGCGCTCCATGCCCGTGCCCACCAGCGGGGTCTCCGAGCGCAGCGTCGGCACCGCCTGGCGCTGCATGTTCGAGCCCATGAGCGCGCGGTTGGCGTCGTCGTGCTCGAGGAACGGGATGAGCGATGCCGCCACCGACACGATCTGCTTCGGCGTGACGTCCATGTAGTTGATGCGCTCGCGCTGCATCAGCGTGAACTCATTCTCGTGGCGGCAGGACACCAGCTCGTCGGTGAAGCTCGCCCTTCGGGCCGAGTACTGCGTTCGCCTGCGCGATCACGTACTGGCCTTCCTCGATCGCCGACAGGTAGTCGATCTGGTCAGTCACGCGGCCATCGTTCACGTTCCGGTACGGCGTCTCGAGGAAGCCGTACTGGTTGGTGCGCGCGTAGACCGCCAGCGAGTTGATGAGGCCGATGTTCGGACCTTCCGGCGTCTCGATCGGGCACACGCGCCCGTAGTGCGTCGGGTGCACGTCGCGCACTTCGAACCCGGCGCGCTCGCGCGTCAGGCCGCCCGGGCCGAGCGCCGAGACGCGGCGCTTGTGCGTGACTTCCGAGAGCGGGTTGTTCTGGTCCATGAACTGCGACAGCTGCGAGGAGCCGAAGAACTCCTTGACCGCCGCCGCCACCGGCTTGGCGTTGATCATCTCCTGCGGCATCAGCGCCTCGGTCTCGGCGAGCGTCAGGCGCTCCTTGACCGCGCGCTCCACGCGCACCAGGCCGATGCGGAAGGCGTTCTCCGCCATCTCGCCGACGCTGCGCACGCGGCGGTTGCCGAGGTGATCGATGTCGTCGACCTGGCCGTTGCCGTTGCGGATGTCGATCAGGACCCTGAGCACGTCGATGATGTCGGACATCGCCCCGTACTGGGCCACCAGGCGCTTGGACAGTTCATCGGTGCGCACGCTGGCGTACTTGACGTCGTGAGCACGCCGGGGCCCAGGATCTCCGTGCGGCCGACGCGGCGGTTGAACTTCATGCGGCCGACGCCCGACAGGTCATAGCGCTCGGGGTTGAAGAACAGGTTCGGGAACAGGTTCTCGGCCGCGTCCTTGGTCGGCGGCTCGCCGGGACGCATCATGCGGTAGATCTCCACCAGCGCCTCGAGGCGCGTCTTGGTCGGATCGATGCGCAGCGTGTCGGAGATGTACGCGCCGCGGTCCAGATCGTTCACGTACAGCGTGTTGATCTACGCGATGCCCGCCTCGATCAGCTTCTCGACGGAGGCCGCGGTCAGCACCTCGTTGGCCTTGGCGAGGATCTCGCCGGTGTCGTTGTTGACCACGTCGTGGGCCAGGATCTTGCCGTACACGTACTCGCGCGGCACGCGCAGGCGCGTGACCTTGGCATCTTCCAGCTGGCGCACGTGGCGCGCCGTGATGCGGCGGCCTTCCTCGACGATCACCTGCTCGCCGATGCGGATCTCGAAGGTCGCGGTCTCGCCGCGCAGGCGCTGCGGGACCAGCTGCAGCGCGACCTCGTCGCGGGTCAGGTGGAAGGTGTTGTTCTCGAAGAAGGTGCCGAGGATCTCCGCCTCGTTCATGCCGAGCGCGCGCAGGATGATGGTCACCGGGAGCTTGCGCCGCCGGTCGATGCGCGCGAACACGCAGTCCTTGGGGTCGAACTCGAAGTCGAGCCACGAGCCGCGATAGGGAATGATGCGCGCCGAGAACAGGAGCTTGCCCGAGGAGTGGGTCTTGCCGCGGTCGTGATCGAAGAACACGCCCGGGGAGCGGTGCAGCTGGGAGACGATGACGCGCTCGGTGCCGTTGATGACGAAGGTGCCGTTGTCGGTCATGAGCGGCAGCTCGCCGAGGTACACCTCCTGCTCGCGCACGTCCTTGACCGGCTTCTTGGCGCCGGCGGCTTCCTTGTCGAGCACGATCAGGCGCACCTTGACGCGCAGCGGCGCGGCGTAGGTGAGCCCGCGCAGCTGGCACTCCTTGACGTCGAACACCGGCTCGCCGAGCCGGTAGCTCACGTACTCGAGCGAGGCGTTGCCGCAGTAGCTCGAGATCGGGAACACGCTGTGGAACGCGGCGTGCAGGCCGATCCGTCGCGCTTCTCCTCGGGCTTGTCGGCCTGCAGGAACGTGCGGTAGGAGTCGAGCTGGATGGCCAGCAGGTACGGCATATCGAGGATGCTCGCCTGCTTGCCGAAGTTCTTGCGGATGCGCTTCTTCTCGGTGAAGGAATAAGCCATCGAGTGGTCACCTCAGGTTTGGTCGCGCGATAACAACGCCAGGCGCGCGGCCAGCTAAAAAGTCCCGGATACCGAACAAAAACAGCCCCTCGCCGCCGGCGGGCACGGTCTCGCGACCGCGCTTCGCTTGCGCGGCGGTGAGGGGGAGCGGCGCACGGAGGTCCTTACTTGATCTCCACCTTCGCGCCGGCGTCTTCGAGCTTCTTCTTCATCGTTTCGGAATCGGCCTTGGAGACGGCTTCCTTGACGGTCGAGGGCGCGCCCTCGACCAGGTCCTTCGCTTCCTTCAGGCCCAGGCCGGTGATCTCGCGGATCACCTTGATCACGCTCACCTTCTTGTCCGCCGGATACTCCTTCAGGGTCACGGTGAACTCGGTCTGCTCCTCGGCCGGAGCGGCCGCGGCGGCAGCGCCGGGAGCGGCCGCGACCGCGACCGGGGCGGCGGCGGTGACGCCGAACTTCTTCTCCATGTCGGAGATCAGCTCGACGACCTCCATCACGGTCATCTTGGAAATTGCATCGAGGATTTCGTCTTTGTTGACAGCCATGTGGGTCTCCAAAAAAGTTTCAGACTTGTCAAGCGCCCGCGGCCTGCTTCTGGTCGCGTACCGCGGCGAGCGTGCGGGCGAGCTTCGCCCGGGGCCGCCAGCGTGCCGACGAACTTCTCGATCGGCGCCTTCATCACGCCGAGCAGCATCGACAGCGCCTGCTCACGGGTCGGCAGGCTCGCCACCTTCTCGATGTCCTTGCCGGGCAGCACCTGCCCGCCGAGGGACACGAGAGTCGCCACCAGCTTCTCGTGCGCCTTCGCGAAGTCCTTCACCACGCGCGCGGCCGCGCCCGGATCGTCCTTCGAAAAAGCCAGCACCAGCGGGCCCTTGAGCTCCGGTCCGACCGTCTCGAACGACGTGCCGGCGAGTGCCTTGCGAGCCAGCGTGTTCTTGACCACACGCATGTACACGCCGTGCTCACGCGCCTTGGCACGCAGCTCGGTCATCTGCGCGACCGTGAGCCCGCGGTACTCGGCGGCCACGACCGACTGGGCTTTCGCTGCCACCGCGGCCACTTCCGCTACGAGCGCTTTCTTGTCTTCAAGGTTCAGTGCCATTCATCTCTCCTCATCGCCTGAAGATCACTTCACCAAGCGGCACCGCTCCCTGAGCGCCACTTCACCTTGCGACGGTGACCTTCACGCCTCGAGGAGTTCCTCGATGCAAGAGCGGTTCACCATCTGCGCAGGCGGTCCATTAAGAGGGCCGCGGAGATCAGACCCTTAAGGCCTGCGCGTCCCTCGCCTGCGGTCTTCGATGATGGCCGGACGCCGCAAGCGCGCCGGCCCGCACCAAATCTTCAGCCAATCGTTCGCCTGGTCCACGCGCACGCCCGGCCCCATGGTCGAGGACACGGTGACGCGCTTCAGGTACACGCCCTTCGAGGCGCGCCGGCTTCGCCTTCTGCAGGTCCGCGA
This sequence comes from uncultured Gammaproteobacteria bacterium, assembly GCA_963713175.1. Taxonomy (GTDB): domain Bacteria; phylum Pseudomonadota; class Gammaproteobacteria; order Steroidobacterales; family Steroidobacteraceae; genus 13-2-20CM-66-19. The sequence goes on from CAVQKW010000012.1 coordinate 292,177, forward strand.
TCAGCGCATGCAGGTTTTCCTTCAGCGCGTTCGGCTCGAAATTCGCCTTGCCGATCGTGCAATGCACGATGCCGGCCTTGTCGACGCGGTAGCGTCACCTGGCCGGACTTGGCGTTCTTCACCGCGTCGGCGACGTCGGGCGTCACGGTGCCGACCTTGGGGTTCGGCATGAGGCCGCGCGGACCCAGGATCTGGCCCAGCTGGCCGACGACGCGCATGGCGTCGGGGCTCGCGATCACCCCATCGAAGTTGATCTCGCCCGCCTTCACCTTGGCGGCCAGATCCTCGAGGCCGACGATGTCGGCGCCGGCCGCCTTGGCCGCCTCCTGGTTCTTGCCGGAGGTGAACACCGCCACGCGCACGGTCTTGCCGATGCCGTGGGGCATCACGGTCGAGCCGCGCACCTGCTGGTCGGACTTGCTGGCATCGATCCCGAGGTTCACGGCCGCATCCACCGACTCGGCGAACTTGGCCTTGGCGAATTCCTTGACGAGCTTCAGCGCTTCCTCGACCGGGTACTGCTTGCCGGGAATGAGCTTGTCCTTCCAGGCCTTAACACGCTTGGCTGTCGGCCATGGCTATTCGCCCCCTCCACGTCGACGCCCATGCTGCGGGCGCTGCCCGCAATGGTGCGCACCGCCGCGTCCAGGTCCGCGGCGGTGAGGTCCGGCTGCTTGATCTTGGCGATCTCCTCGAGCTGCTTGCGCGTGATCTTGCCGACTTTGGCGGTATTGGGCGTGCCGCTGCCTTTTTCAATGCCGATCGCCTTGCGGATCAGCACCGAGGCGGGCGGCGTCTTCATGATGAAGGTGAAGCTGCGGTCGGTAGTACACCGTGATGACCACCGGGATCGGCAGGCCCTTCTCCACCTTCTGGGTCTGCGCATTGAACTGCTTGCAGAACTCCATGATGTTCACGCCCTGCTGGCCCAGCGCCGGCCCGATGGGGGGCGAGGGGTTGGCGGAGCCCGCCGGCACCTGCAGCTTGATGTAACCCTGTACTTTCTTCGCCATTGCTACCTCTCCTTACGGTTCCAGCGCCGGGAGCGGCTCCCTTAAAAAGGATTCAAGGTTCAAGACACGCGGCTCATGCCGCCCCATTGGCCGAAATTGCCTGCGGCAATTGCGGCGGACATCACTTCGCGGGAAATAACTACGCCTTCTCGACCTGCGAGAAATCCAGCTCCACCGGGGTGGAGCGTCCGAGGATCTGCACCGCCACCTGCAGGCGGTTCTTCTCGTAGTTCACGCTCTCGACGACGCCGTTGAAGTCGTTGAACGGCCCGTCGACGACGCGCACCACTTCGCCCGGCTCGAACAGCACCTTCGGCCGCGGCTTGTCGACACCCTCTTCGACGCGGCGCAGGATCTGGTTCGCTTCCTTGTCGGTGATCGCCGCCGGCTTCTCGGGGGTGCCGCCGATGAAGCCGAGCACCTTGGGCACGTCGCGCACCAGGTGCCAGGTCTCCTCGTCCATCTCCATCTGCACCAGCACGTAGCCGGGGTAGAACTTGCGCTCGCTCTTGCGCTTCTGGCCGTCGCGCATCTCGACCACTTCCTCGGTCGGCACCAGGATCTCGCCGAACGCTCGGCCAGGCCCGCGCGCTTGATGCGCTCCTTCAGCGACTCCGCCACCCGGTGCTCGAAATTCGAGTACGCATGCACCACGTACCAACGCAACGCCATGCTCAATCCCCCCTGCCCCGTCAGTGTCTTCGTGGCCCATGCGAGCAGCAGGTCCAGCAGCCAGAAAAACGCCCCGAACGCGATCACGAACACGAACACGACCACCGTCGTCAGGCCGGTCTCCTGGCGGTTCGGCCAGACGATCTTGCGCAGCTCGATGCGCGCCAGCTCCACGAACTGGCGGAACGCCGCGCCGTAGCCCGAGAACGCCACCACCACCGCGCCCAGCACCAGCCGCCGACCACCGACAGCCAGCGCATCCAGGTCGGCTGGGTCGCGACAGTAGTAGCCCGCGACGCCCGCGGCCACGAGCAGCACCGCGACGCGAGCTTCGCCTTGTCCGCCGTGCCGGCGTCCTGAACTTTGATTTCGTCTGTCATATCAACCAATGGCAGGCCAGGAGGGAATCGAACCCCCAACCTGCGGTTTTGGAGACCGCCGCTCTGCCAATTGAGCTACTGGCCTACTCTATTGGCCGAAATCGCCTGCGGCGATTTCGGCAGAACCAACTCACCACTTCGAACAAGCTGCGGGCGAAAGGCGTGGCTTTCGCCCGCAGGGCAAGCCGTTGAGTTCGCCCGCGAGGCAAGCCCTTCAGTCAGCCGGCTGCGCCTACTTAAGGATCTTCGCCACGACGCCGGCGCCGACGGTCTTGCCGCCCTCGCGGATCGCAAAGCGCAGACCCTCTTCCATCGCAATCGGGCTGATCAGCTCGACCACCATCTTGATGTTGTCCCCGGGCATGACCATCTCCACCCCGGCGGGCAACTCGATCGTCCCGGTCACATCGGTCGTGCGGAAGTAAAACTGCGGCCGATAGCCCTTGAAGAACGGCGTATGCCGCCCGCCCTCCTCCTTCGTCAGCACGTACACCTCGCACTCAAACTGCGTGTGCGGGGTGATGCTCCCGGGCTTGGCCAGCACCTGCCCGCGCTCCACTTCCTCGCGCTTCGTGCCGCGCAGCAGCACCCCCACGTTGTCCCCCGCCTGCCCCTCATCCAGCAGCTTCCTGAACATCTCCACCCCCGTGCACATCGTCTTCACCGTCGCCTTCAACCCCACGATCTCCACCTCATCGTTCACCTTGATGATCCCGCGCTCAATGCGCCCGGTCACCACCGTGCCGCGCCCGGAGATCGAGAACACATCCTCCACCGGCATCAGAAACGGCTTCTCCATCTCGCGCTTGGGGATCGGAATGTACTTGTCCATCTCCTCCACCAGCTTCACCACCGAGGGCACCCCGATCTCGCTCTTGTCCCCCTCCAGCGCCTTCAGCGCCGAGCCGATGATGATCGGGGTCTTGTCCCCGGGAAACTTGTACACCGTCAGCAGCTCCCGCACCTCCATCTCCACCAGCTCCAAGCAGCTCCTTGTCGTCCACCATGTCGGCCTTGTTCATGTACACCACGATGTACGGCACACCCACCTGGCGGGCCAGCAAAATGTGCTCGCGCGTCTGCGGCATCGGCCCATCCGCCGCCGATACCACCAGAATCGCCCCGTCCATCTGCGCCGCTCCCGTGATCATGTTCTTCACGTAGTCAGCATGCCCCGGACAGTCCACGTGCGCGTAGTGCCGGTTCTTGCTCTGGTACTCCACGTGCGCGGTCGAGATCGTGATCCCGCGCGCCTTCTCCTCCGGCGCCTTGTCAATCTGGTCGTACGCCATGAACTTCCCGCCGTACGTCTCGGCCATCACCTTCGTCAGCGCCGCCGTCAAGCGTCGTCTTCCCGTGGTCCACGTGACCAATCGTCCCCACGTTTACGTGCGGCTTGGTGCGTTCAAATTTCTCTTTGGACATGGAAGTAGTTCCTAAACTCTGAAACTCTGACGACATACCAACCGGTCGCCCGGTCGACTGGAGCCCACGACCGGAATCGAACCGGTGACCTCGTCCTTACCAAGGACGTGCTCTACCGACTGAGCTACGTGGGCTCGTCGGCTCAGATGTCGACACGCAGGCAAGCTGGAGCGGGTAATGGGAATCGAACCCACGCCATCAGCTTGGAAGGCTGAGGTTCTACCATTGAACTACACCCGCTGCTGATGGCGCCCATCTACCGGCCCGGTCCTTGCGGATGCGAGATCCCTCCCCGCCCCCGTTTCTGGTGGAGGGGGAAGGATTCGAACCTACGAAGGCGTAAGCCGGCAGATTTACAGTCTGCTCCCGTTGGCCGCTTGGGTACCCCTCCGCAAAACGAGCCGCGTATTGTGATTTCAGGGGGTCGGGGTGTCAATGCAGGTTTGGCCCGTAATTTGCTTGGCCGCCGGGCTGCCCGGCCGACCCTGGGGACCCAAGGACCTAGCATCAGGGCGGAGGCGCCTTGGACTCGACCTCGACTTAAGCGGGAAGGACCGGAAGCGCGGCGCGCAGCCGCTCGAGGACCTTGGGCGGGAGCGAGACGGGCCTGTCCGGGCTTCATATCCCCGGGGAGCTCGATCGGGCCATAGCGGATCCGCATCAGCCGGCTTACCTCGAAACCGACCGCCTCCCACAGGCGCCGGACCTCGCGGTTGCGCCCCTCGTGCAGCACCACCCGGAAGGTGCTGTGGCTGCCCGCCCTGGGGCTGCGCTCGGGCTTGCCGCGCTCGGGCCTGCCGGCGGGCTCTCGCCACGAGCCCTCCTCGATCCGGTCGAAGCGCGCCGGCCCGTCCTCGAGCGCGACCCCGAGGAGCAGCTGGCCCAGAGCCTGCTGGCCGGGCCGCCCGCGCACGCGCACCAGGTACTCGCGCTCGATCTCGCCCGAGGGGTGCATGAGGCGATGGGCGAGCTTGCCGTCGGTCGTGAAAAGCAGCAGCCCCACGGTGTTGGTGTCGAGCCGCCCGATGTTCACCCAGCGTCCGCGAGCCGGCGGCGGCAGGCTCTGGAACACCGTCGGTCGCCTTTCCGGATCGCTGCGGCTGGTCACCTCGCCCGGCGGCTTGTAATAAAGGAGTAGCTCGTGGGCGGCGGGCTCGACCGGGGCGATCTTCAGGCGCTTGCCGTCCAGCCGAATGTCATCGTCCGGGGTTCCCTGATCCCCGAGGCGGGCGATGCGCCCGGCCACCGTCAGGCGGCCGGCGCGGATCCATTCCTCGATGGAGCGACGGGAACCGAACCCCGCCGAGGCGAGCAGCTTCTGCAGTCTCACCCTATGATCATCACATGATTTACGACAGCATCCTGGGGACGATCGGGCGCACGCCGATCGTACGCATCCAGCGCGCGGCCCCGAAGCACGTCACGATGTACGTGAAGTGCGAGTTCTTCAACCCGCTCTCCTCGGTCAAGGACCGCCTCGCGATCGGCATCATCGAGGATGCCGAGCGCAACGGTCTGCTCAAGCCCGGACAGACGGTGGTGGAGGCGACTTCCGGCAACACCGGCATCGCGCTCGCCATGGTGTGCGCCTCCAAGGGCTATCCGTTCGTCGCGATCATGGCGCGACACCTTCTCGGTCGAGCGCCGCAAGATCATGCGCATCCTCGGCGCCCGGGTGATTCTCACACCCTCCGCCGAGCGCGGCAGCGGCATGGTAAAGCGGGCCGAGGAGCTCGCGAAAAAGCACGGCTGGTTTCTCGCCCGCCAGTTCGAGAACGAGGCGAACCCCGCCTATCACCGCAGCACCACGGGCCCGGAGATCCTGCTCGACTTTGCGGGCCGGCAGCTCGACTACTTCGTCACCGGCTGGGGAACCGGCGGCACGCTCACCGGAGCGGGTGAGGTGATCCGGGTGGCGCGCCCCGAGGTGCAGATCATCGCCTGCGAGCCTGCGGGCGCGGCGCTGCTGGGCGGCAAGCCCTGGGCACCGCACAAGCTCCAGGGCTGGACGCCGGACTTCGTGCCCGCGGTGCTCAATACCGAAGTGCCGCACCGTATCGTCACCGTGACGGACGCCGAGGCCGTCGAGAGCGCGCGCACGCTGGCGCGCAGCGAAGGCATTTTCTGCGGCATCTCCTCGGGCGCCACCTTCGCCGCGGCACTCAAAGTGGCGGCGGAGGCCCCGGCGGGCTCCGCTATTCTGGCGATGCTGCCGGACACCGGGGAGCGCTACCTCTCGACGGTCCTCTTCGAGGGGATCGCCGAGGGCGGGGACCCCGAGCCCTGAAGGCACAAGACGCCCGCGCGCGCCGCCGCACTTCAGACCGGAGCGCGCGACTGCTCTAATAGCCTCATGGATGCGCGCCAGTACACGGTGTTGCCCGATCCCTTCCCGATGTGGCGCGGCGGCGCGCTGCACGGGGCGCAGGTCGCCTACGAGACCTGGGGCACGCTGAATGCGGCGCGCGACAACGCGCTGCTGCTCTTCACCGGACTATCGCCGCCGGCGCATGCCGCCTCCGGCGCACGCGACCCGAGCGATGGCTGGTGGCAGGGAATGGTGGGGCCGAAGCTCGCGATCGACACCGAGCGCTACTTCGTCATCTGCGTGAACTCCCTCGGCAGCTGCTTCGGCTCGACCGGGCCTGCCTCCATCGATCCGGCCACCGGCAAGCCTTACCGGCTGAGCTTCCCCGACCTTTCCGTCGAAGATATCGCGCGCGGCGGCTTCGAGACCGTGCGCCAACTCGGGATCGAGCGCCTCGATACGGTGATGGGACCTTCGCTCGGCGGCATGGTGGTGCTGGCCTACACCGCGATGTTCCCGCGCGCCGCGCGACGCCTGGTGTGCATCTCCGGAACGGCCGCTGCGGCACCGTTCGCGATCGCGCTGCGCTCCATCCAGCGCGAGATGATCACCAAGGACCCGGACTGGCGGGGAGGCGACTACGCCGTCGATCATCCGCCGATCACCGGGCAGCGCATCGCACGCAAACTCGGCACCGTCACCTATCGCTCCGCGGCCGAGTGGCAGGAGCGCTTCGGTCGCCAGCCGATCCGCGCCGACATGCAGGGCGCGGATCCGTTCGCCTCCGAGTTCGCAGTCCAGGGCTATCTCGAATCGCTCGCGCGGCGCTTCGTGAGCGGGTTCGATGCGAACTGCTATCTGTACATCTCGCGCGCCATGGACCGCTTCGATCTGGGCGCACACGGGGAGTCGGTGGCGCTGTTCCGGCGTGCGGCGCTCGAGCGCGCGCTGGTGATCGGCGTGCAGAGCGATCTGCTGTTCTCGGTCGGCGAGCAGCAGGCCCTCGCCCACTCACTCGGGACCGCAGGTGTCGCCACCGGCTTCGCACCGCTCCCCTGCATCGAGGGGCACGATGCATTCCTGATCGACCTCGCGACTTTCGGCCGCGAAATCGGGGGGTTTCTCCGTGGCCGCCAGCCCCCTTAGGCCCGTCCGGGGACGTGCAATGGGTACTTACCCGATGTGCTTCCTTGCCCAAGAAGGATGAAAATAAGTTCACTCGGCCGCGGCCGCCCGCCGGGCGAAGGCATAATGGCCAGCGGGCCGCTACGAGAATAACGAGAATCGCTGAAGGTTACGCGTGGAACGCCGATTGCACACGAGACACCGCGCGCGGACGATCGTCTACATCACGATCCCCGGCGGCCGCCGCAAACTGTGCAAGGCGGTGAACCTGAGCGCCACCGGCGTCTTCATCGAGACCTCGAACCTGGGCCTGCGCAAGGGCCAGCACGTGGTGTTGTCGTTCGCAATCAATCTGGGCGCCATCATCAAGCTCCATCGTCGCACCGCCGTGGTCGCCCATGTCTCGCGCGGGGGCACCGGTCTCATGATGGAGACCTTCGCCCAGGCAGGAAGCTGAGCGCCTCGGCGCCGCACCGGCACGACCAGCCTCGCCTTCACACGGCAGGGGCCACTGGTTCGATCCCAGTACCGCCCACCATAAATCAAGCACTTAGCGACGAACACGCCTGGCTGTACGGAAAAAATACGGAAACTTTCAAGCCGGTGTGACCAGCGCCGCAAAGTCTGCGAGCCGGCACGGAAGCCGCGTCACGTGGTGCAACTGCGCATCGAGGTTGAATGCCTGCAACCCTAAGTCTGACTGCACGTGTGCCGGAACCGGTCAGCGCTGTCCGATGTTGCGACGTGCGCCCTCTCACCGAGGAGCCATTGTCACGGTGAAACCCTCGGATGATCCCGGAGGCTCCGTGATTGTTCGGGAAGCGACTCGCTAGAATGCCGCACGCAAAAGGGGAATCTCGACCTAAGAGGCACTGATGGCTTTACACCCTGAGTTCCCCACGTCGCCTTACGAGGTGCTCGATCCCGAACAGCGCTGGTTCCCGGCGGCCGAGGAGTTGCGCGACACCGCGTACGAGAAGCTGCTTCCGCCCCTCGTTGCGAACATCCGGACAGAGGTCTTCAACTGGCGGGCCAGCGGATACGCGGGGGCGTCACCGACGTCGAAAGCGCTGCTGCACTGGTGGTTTGAGACCGAACATTTGTCGGAGCACGCAGATGGCACGCTTGTGCCCTTTCGCTACTACTTTGCGCAGCGCGAGGCCGTTGAGACCGTTATCTGGCTCCATGACGTCCGGAAGGTTCGCGACAAGTTCGACCTCATTCGCTTCGACGCGTCAGGCGCCGTGTCAGTCGGCATGTTCGAGGAAGAGTGGCCGCGCTATGTGGTCAAGATGGCGACCGGCGCCGGCAAAACCAAAGTGCTGTCCCTACTCATCGCCTGGAGCTACTTCCACAAGGTCTATGAGCCTGAGTCGCGCCTCGCCCGAAACTTTCTAGTGATCGCTCCGAACATCATCGTGCTGGATCGCCTCCGGGCGGATTTCGATGGTCTGAAGATTTTCTTCAACGATCCGATTCTTCCTGACAACGGACACGACGGGGATTGGGCGTTCGCGTGCATTTACCCGCCCGCTGCTGGTGCAGGCGTACCTGTTCTTCTCGGAAGTGATTGGCAAGTACCTACGGGGCGAGGACTACGTCGAGCCAATTGAGAGCGGCGATGTAGACGTCCTGGACGACCTGATCCTCCAGCTGCAACAAAACACCGTTCCTGTGGCGGCCACATCCCCGCCGATCGATCTATCCAGAGCAGAACTGCTAATCGACGTCGTGACCAACCACCTGCAGCTCATCGAGTTGCGACTGGAGTCGCAAGACGACGCCCAGATCATCTTCGAGACCCTGAATGCTCGTGGTGCGCCGTTGAAGGCGGGCGACCTCGTTCGTAACTTCGTGTTCCTACAGGCAGCGCGTCGCGGCATCCCGCCAGAGCCCCTCTATCAGGCTCACTGGAAGCACTTTGACGATGCGATCGACGCCGCAGCCGTGCGGACAAAGAAGCATCCAGAGACCCGTTTTTGGCGCATGGAAGAACGCCAAGGCCGCCTGACTAGCGTTCGCTTGGATCTACTATTGTTCCATTATCTAGTATTGAGGCGTCAGAGCGAATTCAAGTTCACCCATCTCTATCAAGTATTTCGTGATTGGTGGGAGAAGGGTCCTGAGCGCGATATCGCCGACGAGCTGGAGCAACTGGCGCGCGCCGCAGACAGTTTTCGTGAACTGATCGAACGAAACCAGAGCACGCGATTTGGGCTATTCGCCCACCGTCTGCGCGTCCTTGACACCACGACAGTGTTCCCTCTAGTCCTGCTGTTGAAAGAGCGCGAAGGGGCGATGGGGCCGCAAGCCTTTGAGGCAGCGCTGACCGACCTTGAGTCGTACCTAATTCGCCGGGCAATCTGTCGTCTGACACCCAAGGCCTACAATCGAGTGTTCCTATCTATCCTCCAGACCGTCGTGAAGGCTGCTCCGAGGGAGACCGGCATAGTGATGCGTGGAGAGCTGCTCAAGCTCACCGGTGATACGCAAAACTGGCCCACAGACGCAGAGGTGGAGCCCAAATGGCTCTACGAGGAGGCCTATCTCTCGCTACGGGCTGGTCGTACGCAAATGATCCTGGAGGGCATCGAGTTGGCCCTCGATACCAGCCGGCAAGAAGCCAGACCCGTGTTCGGTGAAGGGCGGATGCCGAGTGTCGAGCACCTGTGGCCGCAGAACGGAGACCTGAATCACTGGCCGGTCGGAAAGTACAACGCTCGTCCTGAGGTTACACCCGAGGAAGTTGCACGATTGCGGCGAGTCATTCAGAGCTTCGGCAACCTGACGCTGCTGACTCAGCCGCTCAACAGCGCAGTCGGGAACGGCCCTTGGTATCTCCCGCCCGAATCTCAAGCCAAGGGCAAAAGGGACGAGATCCTCCAGACGAGCACTCTGCGGCTGAACCAATACCTGCGCGACGTAGGAGAGACTTGGGACGCCACCAAGATTGAAACCCGTGCGAAAGCGCTATTCACACAATTTAAGCGTGCGTGGCCGCTTCCGGCCAGCTGACGTGCCGCAAGCGAGTACTTAATCATCCATACCCACGCGACTGTCCGCTCCACAGAAATGTTGAGCTGGGAAACTGCGGATGCCACCAGTGCCGCGCTACACTTATCGCTGCGAGTCGGTCAGGTGCCTGGCATCGACGTATGCGTGATAAACGCCAAACCGTGTCAGATCCGGTGGTAGTCCCAGGACGGCGTGAATCAACCTCGTCGCACCGCGCCACTCGTACTCAGACGAGGGCCCGTCTACGTCGGTAGCATTCGTAAAGTAGAGGAACACGAGACTGCTTTGCAGCCCGTTCTGGCGCGTAAGGAAAAACTGATACGCCAGGCGATTCGCGTACTGGTAGAAACGTTGGGTCCAAACCTCCCTGCTGCGAGGCGCAAAGAAAGCCCTCGCGGCGTTTACACTGCTCGTGATTTTCTTCATCGAGGCCGGAGTCGCGCGTGATCCACCGGAGGCAGCCTCTGGAATGTGTGCCTTCGCCTCCACCAGAACTGGTCTACCCTCGCCTGCCACGCCGAGTGCATCCCAAACCGGGCCCCTGGCCGGCCAAAATGAGCGCAGTGGCACTCTGAGGTTGGACAAGATTCCGAGTTTGGCCAACGCCGCCATCACGATACTCGCGATACTGATCCTCCGCGAGCGGGGAAACCCAATCAATCTGCTCTCGTCGCCCAAACGCCCCCGCACGTCGAAGTGCGCTGCGAAGGAGTTCCGGGCGCGTATTAACGGAGATCTGGAGAAGCTGCTGGCTGCCCTTCGTTGTTGAGTTCATGTTTCGGCTCCGAGGATGTCTTTCAAGCGTTCCTGGATGTTCTTGATGTAGCCCTCGACAATCATGCTGCCGGCTTTAGCCTGCGAGGGTCTGTGCAAAGCGCTTGACCTGCCCGCGGACGCCAGCGCGGACGGTAGCGTAGACGCGTTCCGGGAAGGCAGGCGGCAGCCGTTTCTCAACGCGCTCGAGGGCGGCGGGCGCGGACTCGACGAACGACTGCATGCGGTTCCACAAATCGGTAACTCCGGCTCGCGCGGCGAACTCCTGCCAGTGGCGGCCGATGATCTCGTTCAGCCGGTAGTGCGCTCTCCTGCCGCGCAGCGCCATGGCGAGTTTCGCCTTTTCGATTGCGAGCTGATTTTTGCCGTGGCCGATGATCGGCCAGGCGGAGAGTACGTCGTAGAGCGGCGTCAGGCCGTACGCCCCACCGGCCTGTTGGTGCAAAGAGAAGTTCTTGCCATGGCCGTCGGTCGCCGCGAGTAGCCAGAAGGCGAGCTGTGCGAGCGCGAAGTTCGTCTGGTCACTCGCGGGATGCTCGCTGCTGGCCAGCAGCGCGAGTGCATCCTGCATCGAGGGTCCGCCGTCCGCTTCGTATCGCAGCGTCGGGGGGAGTCCCATCGCCTGGCAGAGGTCTTCCTGCGGCAGGCGTGCGATCCACATTCCCTTCCCAGGCGTGAAACGCTTCTTCTCTACCTCCGCCGGAGCCACGCCCATCCACCGCCGGTCAAAGCGCGTCACGACGAGTGCACGTTGATCGCCGAAGCGCGCGATCGCCGCATCCGCCACCGGCAGCCCGAACTCGCGCAGCACTTGCGCGCACAGCCATTCGTTTTCGACTGAATCGGAAAAGTCACCGCGAAAGCCGCCGATGATGCCGAGCGGGAGTTTGAGGATATGGGTGGTCGGGGTCGCATGACGCGGCCGGAACCAGGCTCCCGCCATCCCAAGAAGCGCGGTCTTTTCCTGCGCGCCGGCGAGAGAGATGCGGAAATCCTCCTGCTCGGCGCGACTCAGCGGTGTTGCCAGCGTCACCTCGCGCAAGCTGCGCTCGACGTCGGCGTCCGTGAGCGGCGTGGCGTCAATGCGGTTCCAGCCGGACGGCTCCTCCTCCGGTGGCAAGAGCTGCACCGCACCGACGCAATCACGCCCAACTGCGCTCAGCAGATCAAACGGATCGGCGGAATGTGTTTTGAAGCGCGTGCGGATGCGGCTGCGGATCGCGGCGCTGTCAGGCAACAGGTTGTCGAAGTAATAGTCGACCGCGAACCCGCGCACCTCGCGATCCGCGGTCAGCGGCAAGGAGAGCGAGAGTGCCCGCCCGCGCGCGGAAATTGCCCACGATTGCTCGTAGCGAAAGAACGGCGTGCGGCCACCGCGGAGTGTTCCCCACTCCCCTACCCGCTTACCGTTCATCCACACGATCAGCGAGGCCATGGGAAGCTACCAGTCTGTCGGGCGCTCACGCACCGAGGATGGCGGCTTGCCGCTCGCTGGCTCCAGCAGCACGCGCACGTGTAAGGCGGTGAGAAGTTTCAGGAGCTGTCCGACGGAAATCAGCCTCGGGTCACGCTCGATTTTCGCGATGCGGGTCTGGTCAAGACCGAGGAGCTCACCGAGCGCCGCCTGGCTCAGGCCCCGCGTCTTGCGGAACGAGCGCAGGTGGTTCGACAACTGGGCGGGAGTCTGGAGCCACAAGGGTTTCATGCGGTGCAGTATATGCCTTAAACGGCATGTATGCAATGTATGACTTAAGAGGCATAGCGAGATTAAATGCCGCGGGCGGCATAGCCTTAGGCCGGGGTGACGTTGGCGCGAACTGTGAACCGCCGCCGAACTCCCGAGCGTGGGCGGGCTCGAGTTGCAGGGGCATCTGCACGGGGCGGTGGCGGCCTGTCGCTCGCCTTATCGATGGGGCGGCGGTGTTGGTGCTGGCGGTGGCGATGAAGGACGTGATGGCTGCCGGGGGAATGAGTCGCCGGGTCGTTGGCTGGAGAAATGCGTGGCGGGTGGCCCGCTCAGGCCTCCAGCACACGCCGGAGCTGCTCAAGTGCTGCGCTAGTGCTCACCGCGGGTGGCTTGGGCTCACTGGAAGGCTCGCGGGCTTCGGCTTCAGGGTATTTATACTCTAATTGCGGTTTGCGTATAATTCGCTATACTCACTCCGACAGTTGCGTATAAGAGCCTCGCCATGCCAGCCCCCGCCCTAGTCGTGCAGACCACTTACGCAGAACTCCTGGAGCGCTGCGCCGCGACGTCATTCGAGGACGCCTTTCGCGAAGACGGCACCTTCACGCCCAAGACGATCAACGGACGGCGCTACTGGTACTTCCAGTCCGGAACCGCCCAAGGTCGCTCACAACGCTACGTCGGACCAGAAACCCCGGAACTGCTTGAGCGCATCGCGCATCACAAAGAGCGCCGGGACGACGAACGTGAACGCCGCGCCCTGGTTTCGACGCTGGTGCGTTCATTTGGCCTGCCCTCCCCGGTTCCACAACTCGGCGAGATCATCGCCGCGCTCGCAGGCGCCGGGATTTTCCGGCTTCGCTGCGTGCTGGTCGGAACAGTGGCGTATCAGTGCTACGCGGGCATGCTCGGGCTGCGTCTCCCCGGCGCCGTAATCCAAACCAGCGACATCGACATCGCCCAGTTCACGAACGTCTCCGTGGCGATGGGAGATCAGACACCGCCCATGCTGCAGGTGCTGCGGGCACTCGATAAGAGCTTCCGCGAGATCCCCCACACCTCGGACTCCCGCCTGACGTCCAGCTACGTCGCCAAAGGCGGACTGCGCGTGGACTTTCTGACGCCGAACGAAGGCGCCGATACCGACAGTCCGCAAACGCTGCCTGCCCTGCAGACGGACGCGCAGCCGTTGCGCTTCCTGGATTTCCTGATTCACGAGCCGGAGCAGGCTGTGGTCCTGCACGGGCCCGGCATTCATGTCCGGGTTCCCGCCCCCGAACGCTACGCGGTGCACAAGCTGATTATTTCGATGCGTCGACGCGCGGGAGTCGCGAAGCGGGATAAGGATCTACAACAGGTCGAGGTGCTGATCGGGGCGCTAGCGGACAAGCGCGCCCACGAATTCAAGCTCGCATGGGAGGAAGCGCACCAACGCGGACCCAAGTGGCGCAAGCATCTCCTGGAAGGCATGACGCGCCTCGCGCCGCAGTCGCGCGACCTCATGCTCAAGACCCTGGAGCGGCCCCGCGAGATCCTTCCGGGACTCGATCTGAGCTTTAGGAATCCTCCGGTGCGCTATGACTCACACCGGGACGTCGTTGTATTCGACGGTGAGGCGCTCGGTAGCCCCGTCCATTGCGCCGTCAGCCGCGAAGCGCTCGCGGATCACTTTGATGCCGATGGCCTCGACAAGTACGGGCGCGTCGAAGCGTTTCTCAAGAACCGATCGACCATCGAGCGTCTGATGCGCGTGAAGTACCTTTCCGAACCCGTCGAAGAGATTGAAGCCGTGCTTCTTGGCACGATGGACGTTGAGAAGCTGCGGCCGCGGACTTGATAAAACCACCGAGGATGGACTCGGGTCTTTAGACCAGCTGAACCTTCGCCAGGCGCGCTCGCGCGGTGTCAGCAACCAGATGCCGTAGTGCTTCTCGATCATGGCAAGCGAGGTGCCGACGATCTTGGTGACCTCGAGCGTGCTCACCCCGTCCAGGAGCGCCTGGGTGATGAAGCTGTGGCCAGCGTATAGAGACAGGTTTGCGGCGGCAGCTCGGCGCGCGCCGCGGCTCTTTCACGAGTACGTCCCAACTGCTGTGAGCCCAGGGCGTGCCGTCATCACGCGTCAGGAGAAACGCCGTCGGCATCTTGTCCTTCGCGAATTGCGCGAACAACGCGACGGAAGCGGGCGTCAACGGAATCGTCCGTGAACCGGTCTTGCCGGTCACGTTAAGGGACTTGGTGCGGGCATCGAACGCCGAACGGCGCGCGCTGGTGAGTTCGCCCGCGCGGCACCCGGTATGCATCACCGCCTCCACCAGCCGGCGGATTCCGCCTTTCGAGTTGGCGAGGAGTTTGCGGCGCTGGGTGACATCCAGACATCCAGAAACAGATCGCGCCGGCGCAACTGTGGGTCTGGACGGCGCACGTCTTGCCGAATTGGCACGCGTCTCCCACACCGCGACCCAAAATACACAGTCTGCCAAGTCCCGCGGCGTGAAGGCGTCTTTGGTTAGCGTGCGTGAGCGCGACGCGATGGACGCAAATCGAGATGTCCCTAAGAGCTGGGGTTGGGTTTCGGCCGCCGAGGTCGTGGAACCCGGCGCAGACATCGTTTACGGGATCGTGCAGCCCGGCCCAAAGTTGAATGTCGGAGTGCGCTACGTTCGAGGAATGGACGTCGAAGACGGGAAGATACTAATCGACCAGCTGATGAAGACGAGTCCGGCTATTGCCAAGCGCTACGAGCGAGCCTCGCTTAAGGGCGGAGACGTGCTACTCGGAATAATCCGAGCCACGAAAGTCGCAATTGTTCCAGATGAACTATCAGGCGCCAACATTACCCAGGGAACAGCCCGGTTTCGCCCGGGCAGGTATGTACGCGCAAGATACCTTGCCAGCGTTCTCGAAGCGCCCCTTACCCAAAAATGGCTTCACGACTGCTACCGCGGCATCGACATGCCCGGACTGAACCTTGCAGATGTACGCCGCGTTCCTATTGCCCTTCCCTCACTTGAGGAGCAAGACGAGATCGTACGACGGGTCGACGAGTTGTTAGCACTCGCGGAAAAACTCCAGCGCAGATATCAAGCCGCTTCTTCGAGAGTTGATCAGCTTACGCCCTCAGTGCTGGCAAAGGCATTTCGCGGGGAATTGGTGCCGCAGGATCCGAATGATGAACCTGCCGAAAGACTATTAGAGCGCATTCGGGCAGCGCCCGGCTCCTCGGCTGACGGGAGGCTCCCACTTCCGAAGGGACTCCGCTCAAGAGGGCTGCCGCGTGGACGACCAAGGTGAGACGGGCTGGCAGCTCAAAGCGAACGGCTCGCGCGCTGAGGTAGCCACGTGTCGACGTGTCAAAGATCTTGCGCATTCCAGCTCTGTTGGCACCACGCGTAGTCTGCATCGTGGCATCGTCTCGGCCGCAATGTGGATTTTTTCCGGACCGTCCCGCACGACGGCACGGCATTGACTTTAATGAAGGAAATGCTTTCCCATGGGCCGCTGGTGATGCACAGCGGAACTCCCACCGATATCTGTCCTGACATTCGGTCTGCTCTCACCCCTGCGCAATTAGCCTACCGCGGGACTGCGTGACCGCCTTCCAGGAGCTGTTCTGCCGCATATCGAAGAGAAATTGGTGTGTCCAGCAACTCACAGGCCACACCAATCCCGTGATATCGTTATTGCGTGCGGGCCCACAGGCAGATCTTTTGCCATGGTTCGTGGCATGTGAAACAAATGTCCAGACCTGTCCAAGCAATAGTGTCCGGCGTACGTGAGGTCTAGACTGGGAGCCAAAGGCAGAGGCAGATCATTGAGACCCTATGCGGGCAATGCGCGCGACCTCGCCGCAGTGCTGACACTCCTGGTGCTCGCAGCCTGCGGTGGTGGTAGTTGCAACCCGGACCAATGTCTCGGTCCACCTCCCCCAGCTTGCTGCCACAGTGTGGGAGGCTACACAGCGGGACTGAGCGGCTCCGGGCTCGCGCTCAGCTACAACGGCGGTGCGCCGGTCGCGATTACGCGCAACGGTGCCTTCACTCTGACTACGACTGCCACCCGCGGGACCATGTACAGCGTCGCGGTTGTCAGGCAGCCGACGAACCGAGCGCAAACCTGCACCGTCAGCAACGGCAGCGGGCCGATAGAAGACGCCGATGTCATGTCAGCGTTGGTCTATTGCCCGCACGCCGTTGGGACACGGGTTTACGTTGCGACCCAAGGCTCGATCACATCAATGGCGGGAGTGCCTTCGGTGCCCGGATCCTTGTCTGCATACGCGATCGATGCGAGCTCCGGCGCGCTAAGTCTTATACCCGGGAGCGTAGTGCCGACGGGACCGGCGGTGGGTACGCTGCAGTGGGTGCCGCAGTCGCCCTACCTTTGGGTGCTGAGCATCGGTGACACGTCCGCAGCCGATCAGAATACCGTGAGCAGTGTCTACGCCTACACCGCCGATGCCAGCAGCGGGCTACTAACTGCCAATGCCGGCAATCCTTTCTTCACACTGAACGGAACGTCGGCCACCCCAGCGGCTTGCAGTGGCACTGGCGGCCCTGGCTCAACGACCGCCTTGACATTCGCGCCGAGCGGCACGTTCGGCTACGACCTCCTGGAAGCCAACCCCGCGGCGAACAATGGCGGCACCTACGTATTCACCGTGAGCTCTGGGGCTCCGCAGTCGTCAGGCTTGGCAGTGTCCGACGCCTGTGTCACGCCAACAACGGTCGACCCGAGCGGACAGTTCGCCTACTACGGAATTGTCGTGATCGCAGGGACGTATTCGCTCGTTGCAGCGACCGTTGACCCGACGACGGGAGCGCTAACCGCTGTACCGCGATCACCGAATACGACTGTAGAAAGCGGTCCGTCCCCCGCCGTGGTCGATCCCTTCGGGCGATTCGTCTACGTCCTGAGCGGCCCCAGTGGCAGTTTCGTCTACGGTTACTCCATCAACCCGTCGAGCGGCGAGGTAACAGAGATTGGGGGCATGCCCATGCCTCCGCCCATGGGGGCGATTTCGTTACTGATCTCCCCGGACGGACAATTTGCCTACATCACCGCGAGCGGGGGATTGTATATTTACACCATCGACGGCTTTGGGGCGCTCCACTCAGTAGGCCCTCCGGTTCCGTTGCAGATGGCGGCCGGTCAGATGCTTGCTGCCCTCGGGGTTACCACTGCGACGCAGATCGACCCCAGTGGTCAGTTCCTGTACGCAAGCGCGAGCGCTGGCTCCGGTCAGCAGGGGATCTACGCCTATACGCGGGATCCGTTCACCGGCTCGCTGAAGCTTATTCCGGGCAGCCCATTCGCGGTGACCTCACAAACCGTTCCGCTGCAGCTCGCAGTTATTAACTGACGGTGCTGCTGGGGGAGTCACATCAAAGCGTGGTGACGCGCAGCGATTTGACGTCGCGAGCAGGGGATGACCAATCCCGCTTGAGCCTGGGAGCGGCGTACGTCCGCTTCTAAAAGTACGGAACGTCCGCTCAAGCGCGATCGGGATGCCCGCAAAGGGGTCATTAGCCGCCGCCCGGCGAACAGCGGGCGGTGGGACAATTTTGGGACAGTGCGGTCGTGACGTCGCGTGATATCAAATGACACCACGTGATGCTAAGTGACTGTTGCGATTACCCCTCCCCTCCGCATATCGTTGATTTGTAAGCACCCTACTTCCGTTTCACACGGCAGGGGCCACTGGTTCGATCCCAGTACCGCCCACCAAGCAGGCGCGTTCAGTTCTTCAGCCAGGCGGGCACCGCCGCCGGCAACTCGAATATCGAGTCCGGCACGTTGTCCCACGTGACATTTGCGATCATGAACACTGAGACGTCATCCCCGTCGCGCGTGGTGTTCTTCGTCGGCATCCGCGCGGTCGGAAGTAGCCCCACGGACGCCAGTGGATGAGAGAGGGCGTGTTTACGTTGCGGGCTGCTCTTCACTGGAAGAGCGCGAGCGCGCGGACCTCGATGCTCTCGCGGGGTGGAACGTTCGGATGACGCGGATCCGTGAACGCGCTGTGCGGCGTGGCGCGGCCCGGTCCGGGAGGCGCCGAATCGAAGTTCTTGAATAGCCACGCCTCTTCGACCGTCATATTCGAGGCGAAGTACCAACGCTGCTCGGGGTCGTGCATGAGGTAGTAAATCTCGCCGCTGCGCTCCGGGTAGCGCAGCTCTACTGCGCGCAGCGCCTCTGGTGCCACGCTCGTAGCGTCGCACAGCGCAAGCGGCGCATCCTGCACCGGGCCGCGGATCGGCCGCCAGAGATTAACCTGCAGGTAGCGCGACAGTCCCGCCTCGGCATGCGGCCCCAACTCGTGGCACAGACGATCGAGCGCCGAGCGCGGCGTGTAATCAGTGTGCGCGTGGTACACCGGCCGGCCGACGGCGTGCCCATCGGCCCGCGAACCAGACCATCCGCCCCGACGTACGTTGTGATCGAAGACGGCGACGCGGTTGGCGCCCAGGGCGGCCTGGATGATCTCGGCGCTCTCGGGGTAGTAGCGCTCGCGTATGTAGTCGTCGTCATCGAAGCGTCGCACCCGCGTCCGCCAACGCCCGAGCATCCCACCGTGCTCATCGAGCCGCAGCTCCTCGCCGCCGCGCAGGTCGCGGATCTCTACCGCGTGGCTTACGAAGCGCGCGGTCTCGGGTTCGGCACCGGACGGCATCTCGTGCGCATAGGTGAAGGGGGGCTCGGTCCCAGGGGCGAGAAATTCGATTTCAGCGCGTACTGCCATAACAGCCTCCCTAGTTGCGCACGATCAGCGCCTCGGACGGCCGCACATGGCTGCTTGCGGCATGCGTGAAGAGAAGATTTATTGCCTCAAATCCTCCGGTTGAGATGATCAGTGCTACGATGACAGATACTAAGTTACTGGTTTTCATGAGAAACACCTCCGTACTGATAGATCTCAGTGTCGGTGCGCAGCGCCCGATCAGCAAACGTAATGTCTGAGCGCCGCTTAAGAAAAGCTAAACGATTGCCGGGGTTCGAGAAGCTGCCCCTGGGCGGCTTGCGGGTATTTGAAAGCGTCGCCTCGCACCTGAGCTTCACGGAGGCGGCGGAGGCGCTGCACGTGACGCCCGCGGCGGTGAGCATGCAAATACGCACACTCGAGCAATACCTGCGCGTATCGCTCTTCCGGCGTAAGGGACGCAGCGTCACCCTGACCGCCGAGGGCGAGCTGCTGCTGCCGGGCGTGCGGCGCGGATTGGGCACGCTGCAGCAGTCGATGCAGCAGCTACGTCAGGACCGGCTGAGCGGCGCGCTCAGAATCAGCACGCTGGCCTCCTACCTGCAGAAATGGCTGCTGCCGCGTCTGCCGCAGTTTCATGACCGCCATCCTGAGATCGAGCTGAGCATTCACACTTCGCGCACGCCGGTCGACTTCGCGAGCAGCGAGTTTCATGCGGCCGTGCGCATGAGCACCGGCCCGAGCGCAGGCCTCTATAGCGAGAAGCTCATGGATGAGTGGTTTGTGCCCGTGTGCACGCGTGAGGTGCTCGCGAAATACGGTCCGCTGCGCGACACTGCGGATCTGCAGCGCTTTCCCCTGCTGCACTCCTCCGACGAAGAATGGTCGCTCTGGCTGCACCCCGGAGTCACGCTCGCTTGGCAGGAGCGGGGGACTGCCTACGACGACTCGTTGACAGTACTGGCCGGCGCCGAACAGGGACAAGGCCTGGCGCTCACGCGCTGGTCGCTCGCGGCACAGGACCTGGCAACCGGCCGCATCATGCAGGCCAGTGCGCGCATCGTGCCGTGTCCGCGCGCCTATTACTTCGTATGCCCGGAGTTGTACGTCACCATGCCAAAAGTGCAGCAGCTCCTTGTCTGGCTGCGTGAGATGGCAGCGGCGTTCCCCCGGCCGGATACTACGGACGCAGGCGCGGCGACTTCCGGGGCGTGATCGAATTCACACCCGGCACCCTCCAGGCGCTTGAGGCGATCCGCAAGAATGTTGGTCGGAATGCGCTCCGGCGAATTCGCCAGCTCGCCGTTGTCCATGCAGCGGCGCAGCACGCCTTCAAACACGTGCCGGAACACATCGCTCTCGCGGAAACGGCCGTGCCGGTTCTTCGAGAAGCTCGAGTGATCGGGAACCTTGTCTTCGAGCACAGGTCGGCAGAACCAGCGATACGCTAGGTTCAGATGCACTTCCTCGCACAGCCGACGTTCGGAGCGGATGCCAAAGCAGTAACCGAGCAGCAGCATCCGCACCATGAGCTCCGGATCGACTGAGGGTCGCCCGGTGTGGCTGTAGAAGGGTGCGAGGTGTTGGCGCAGATCCGCCAGGTCGAGAAACCGATCGATGCCGCGGAGCAGGTGGTCAGCCGGTACGTGCTCATCGAGGGTGAAGGAATAAAACAGTCGATCTTGATTGTCGCTGTGTTCTCCCATCATGCCGGTGCACTCCCTCCGCCGCTCCGACTAACTAAGACCTTGAAAACACAGCACTGTTCAATGGTTTTTCAACGAAAATGGGCCAGAAGCGGTTCTCCACGCGTTGCGGGCAGCCGCCTCGATAGCGGACACTGGCAACGTCGTGGGCAGCCCTGGGTTGCAAAGCGGAGAGCCATGGCGCACAGGGCTTTGTTCTCGATTCTTGGGCTATTGTTCGTGTTAGGAATGCCAGCTTTCGCCGAAGACGCGGCTGGTGATTGGATTGGCGAGCTAAAAGGCGGCTTCAAGGTTCGAGTGCATATCGACAAGACCGCCACCGGCTATAGGGGTCGCCTGATCAATCCATCAGGAAACGCAACCAGCTTCGATCAGGTCTCCTCCGACGAACAACACCTGCAGTTTGCTGTTGCCAAGCTCAATCTCAACTATGACGGCGTCTGGGACGACGAGAAGAAGATCTGGGACGGCAAGCTAAGGTTCCAGCAGATTTATCCGCTGACATTGAAACGCGCTACGGCCGCTGACTTGGCGCCTACGGTCCACAGACGACCTCAAGAGACTGCCATTAGCACCGGTCCGTTGCCTTACACAGAGCGGGACGTTCGGTTCGACAATGCGGCTAGCCACAATCAGTTGGCGGGGACTCTGACTGTCCCCGACGGGAAAGGCCCCTTTCCCGCTGTCGTCTTGGTTTCCGGTACCGGCCACAATACGCGCGATGAAGACGTGTGGGGCCACAAGGTGTTCCTCGTCCTGGCCGACGCGCTCAGCAGGCGTGGTCTTGCCGTGTTACGTTACGACAAGCGCGGTGTCGGCGGTTCTACCGGCGACTATGACACGGCGACCACTGCCGATTTCACCTCGGACGCTGGTGCTGCGGTCTCGTGGCTCGAGGCCCAACCACAGGTCGATCCGCTCCACGTCGGTGTTCTCGGCCATTCAGAGGGTGGCATCATTGCCCCTGCCGTTGCCGCTCGCGACAAGAGCGTGTCCTTTGTGGTCATGATCGCCGGCCCAGGCATCCGCGGGGACAGGCTATTCGTCCTCCAGTCAGCGATGACGGCCAAGGCTTACGGTGCGCCGGATGACTACATTGCCAGACGCAAGGTCTTCGACCAGAAGCTGTTCGACGCCGTTACTTCTGCGCCATCCGACGCGCGGGCATTGGCTCGCGCCAAGACGCTTGTCGCCCAGGCCGTCGCGGACAGGATTGTCGATTCAGCGGAGGCTGAGACCTTGCCCAGCGAGGCTAGCCGGCGGTGGGAACGTTACTTCCTTGCGTACGACCCGGCGCCCGCCCTGAGTAGGTTGACAGTGCCCGTGTTGGCACTCAACGGCTCCCTCGATGTGCAGGTGCCGCCCAAGGAAAACCTGGCTGCCATTCGCCACGCTTTGAAGACGAACCGCGATGCTACGATCATTGAGCTACCTGGTATGAACCACCTGCTGCAGGACGCGAGGACGGGCGCCCCGAGCGAATACAACGACATTGAAGAGACGATTTCGCCGGTAGCCCTCAAGCTCATCACCGATTGGGTCGGTGCGCATTCGAAATGATGACGCGTCCCGGCTGGCACTTTCGTGGATGTTAGGGGTAGCGGAAACCGCACGCTCGAATGTCTGTTAACTCGATTCCGAGCGGCGGCAATGCGGATGGTTCGACGGCCCGCTCCGGGTCAGGGGCGGAAGTAGCGGCCAATCTGGCAGCTGGCGGCCAGGAGCGGAAGTTCACAAGCTGATTTCGGGCGCTTGAAAGCCGAGATTGGGAGCTGGGACTGTGGTGAGCGCAGAAGTAGAGTTAGCTACACCCCATTTACGCCGAAAAACAGTACGACGGCCTTTGGCCATCTATTCAATTGCGTGTTCGAGTTCTCCTAGCTGTCGGTCATCACCGGCAACTTCGGATCACAAGCACTCAGTGATATGCGGGTCTTCCTGCAAAAATCTACCGCGCAGTTTTAAGAGAGCTGATTTCATGCCATCAATTACACTCTATGGCCAGGGGTGAACCTGAAGAAACCGGGCCGAACGCCATGCGGCTCGACCGCTGGCTGTTCGGAGTCCGATTGTTCAAGTCCCGTTCCGCCGCGGCCAATGCGGTCAGTGGCGGCAGAGTCCACCTCAATGACGAGCGTGTGAAGCCCTCGCACGGGGTCAAACCCGGCGACAACGTAACCTTTACCCGCAGCGCCGTTGTCTTCGAATGCGTGGTGGCAGCAGTACCGCTGCGTCGTGGTCCGGCGAGCGAGGCGGCACAATGTTATGAGGAGACACCCGCGAGCAAGGCGCATCGTGAGGATTTTGCTGCTCGTATGAAAGTGGCCGCCGGCCTCACGCCTAGACCCGACGACCGCCCGGATAAGCGCGACCGCCGGCTGCTGCGGCAGTTGCGTGGTCGCAATTGAGACTCCGGAATGCGGCCGTTTACCGCGGGCCGGATCGGGTCGCTAGCCGCCCGTGCCGATTGCAGGCCCTGGGACAATTTTGAGACAGTCCGATCGTGACATCGCGTGATATCAAGTGACATCACGTGACAACAAGTCCTTGTTGCAATTGGGAACCGGCCTCGCATATCGTTGATTCGTAAGCACCCTACTTCCGTTTCACAGTAAGCGTCCGGTCATGGCCGCGTAGCCCTTTGAGCTTGTGATACCGATGATGTGCTAAGTGGGCACATGCAGGTGTCCACGTAGGACTTAGGTGGACACCTTCGCAGCAGAGAGGGCCGAGATCGATTCGCTGGGGCGGCGTACCGGACCTCGCCGTCAGCACACGATCGAAGAGAAGCTGCGGATTGTGCAGGAGTCGCACGTCAAGGGCGCCTCCGTCGCAACGGTCGCCCGCCGCCACGATGTGAACCCGAACCAGGTGTTCGCCTGGCGACAGCTGCACCGGCGTGGACTGCTGGATCCGAACGCTGCGCAGGGGAGCCCGTCGATGCTGCCGGTGAAGGTCAGTACTCCCACGGTGCTGCCGACCGAGCGAGTCGCATCGGCAGAACCGAGTAAGCGGGGTCGGCCCAAGGGATCCTCCAGGCTCATCGAGATCAAGCTCAGTAACGGTCACAGCATTGTGTTGCACGGGCGGATAGATGCCGAAGCCCTCTCACGAGTGATCGACTTGTTGGTGCAGCGGTGATTGCGCTGCCTGCGGGCGTCAAGGTGTGGCTCGCAGCCGGCGCCACCGACATGCGCAACGGCTTCGATGGACTCGCCGCCCTCGTGCAGACGCAGCTCGCCGAGAATCCCTTCTCCGGGCAGCTGTTTGTCTTTCGTGGCAAAGCCGGTGATCGGGTGAAGATCCTGTGGTGGAGCGGGGATGGACTGTGCCTCTTTGCGAAGCGTCTTGAGCGCGGGCGCTTCGTGTGGCCGCAGGCAACTCACGGCACGGTGAGTCTCAGTGCGGCGCAACTGTCGATGTTGCTCGAAGGGATCGACTGGCGGCGCATCGAGCGCACGTACGAACCGCAGCTCGCGGTGTAAAAATCCCGGTTTTTATAGTGTTTTATGCTACGCGTGCACAACGCGCGCGGTATAATGTCGCATGTCTGAAGCGGCCGATCTGCCCGATGACATCGAAGCGCTCAAGGGTCTGGTGCTCGAGCACAGCGAGAAGCTCGAAGCCGCGCAAGCACTGGTCATCTCCCAAAAACTCGAGCTCGAGAAGCTGCGCTTTGAGATCGCATGCTTGAAGCGCGCGAAGTACGGCCGCTCCTCCGAGCAGCTCGATGCGAAGATCCTGCAGATGCAGCTCACGCTCGAGGATCTCGAGGCGAGTTTAGCCGCAACACCCGAGGAGATGCGGCCGCCGGCGAAGGAGCCACCCGTCAAACCGGTGCGGCGTGCGCTGCCAGCGCATCTGCCGCGCCAGGAGATCGTGCACGAGAGCTCCTGCAGCTGCCCGAGCTGCGGGGGGTCGCTGCGGCGGCTCGGGGAAGATGTGAGCGAGATGATCGAGTACGTACCCGGTCGCTACCAGGTGATCCGGCATGTGCGGCCTAAGTACTCCTGCGGTGCGTGCCAGAAGATCGTGCAGGCCCCAGCGCCGAGCCGGCCGATCGCCCGAGGCCTTGCAGGTCCTGGCTTCCTCGCCCACGTGCTGGTCTCGAAGTACGCCGATCACCTGCCGCTCTACCGCCAGAGCCAGATCTACGCCCGAGAGGGCCTCGAGCTTGATCGCTCGACGCTCGCCGACTGGGTGGGCGGGGCGAGCGAGTTATTCGAACCGCTCGTCACATCCCTCGGGCGCTACGTGCTGCGCGCGCAGAAGATCCACGGCGATGACACCCCGGTGCCGGTGCTCTGCCCGGGGCGCGGCAGCACCAAGCAGGGGCGGCTGTGGACGTACGTGCGCGATGATCGGCCGGCCGGGAGCACTGAGCGCCCTGCGGTGCTCTTCCGTTACTCCCCGGATCGCAAGGGCGAGCGGCCCAAGAGACACCTTGCCTCCTTTACCGGCGTGCTGCAGGCGGATGCCTATGCCGGGTTCGATCGCCTCTACGGCGAGCGGATCCAGGAAGCGGCCTGCTGGGCACACGTGCGGCGCAAGTTCTACGAGATCCACCTCGCGCACCAATCCCCGATCGCGGCCGAGGCGCTAGAGCGGATCGGACGGCTCTACGAGATCGAGAGCGAGATCCGCGGCAACCCCCAGATGAGCGCCGCAGTGTGCGCCAGGCTCGCGCCGGACCGAAGCTCGAGGCATTGCACGCCTGGCTGCACACGAGCGTCTCGACGTTGTCGAAGAAGAGCGAGCTCGCGGTGGCGATCCGCTACGCGCTCTCGCGCTGGATCGCTCTCACGCGCTACCGCGATGACGGGCGGCTCGAGATCGACAACAACGCCGCCGAGCGCGCACTGCGCGCTGTGGCGCTGGGTCGCAAGAACTGGCTGTTCGCCGGCTCCGATGATGGCGGCGAGCGTGCCGCCGCCATCTACAGTCTTCTCGGCACCGCTAAGCTCAACGGCATCGAGCCGGAAGGCTACCTGC
This sequence comes from uncultured Gammaproteobacteria bacterium, assembly GCA_963713175.1. Lineage (GTDB taxonomy): Bacteria > Pseudomonadota > Gammaproteobacteria > Steroidobacterales > Steroidobacteraceae > 13-2-20CM-66-19. The sequence goes on from CAVQKW010000012.1 coordinate 317,974, forward strand.
GTTACGTCCTCGAGCGCATCGCCGACCATCCGATAAATCGCATCGAGGAGTTGCTGCCGTGGAACGTCGCCGCAAACCTACCCGCCGCATACAGCCTCGCCGCGTAAAGCAACCCAGCACCGGTAAACCTGACCCTACAACACCCGCCGCACCGCGCTTCCGGAACATCGAGTGGCTGATCGCCGGTGGCGGTGACATTACGCTCGGCCGCATGAAGCCGATCGAGTGTGCGGCTACCGCGGCGGACGAAGACATCTGTTACGCCATGCTCGTCCGCCGTCCTGGCGAGACAGTGCTCGAGCTCCTTGAGCGACTTGATCAGGCGATCGACAAGTGACATCACGTGACAACAAGTCCTTGTTGCAATTGGGAACCGGCCTCGCATATCGTTGATTCGTAAGCACCCTACTTCCGTTTCACACGGCAGAGATCACAGGTTCTCTTCGACCGCTCGGCGGCAGTGACTCCATTGACTCGTCTGCATCAATCAACCATATTAATGCATATGAGGACTACGCTAATCATCGATGACACCCTGCTAGCCAGGGCTCAAGAGTTAAGCGGTCTACGGGAGAAGACCGCCGTACTGCATGCTGGGCTGCAGGCGCTGATCGCACGAGAAAATGCCCGCAGATTGGCAGCGCTGGGTGGAACCGAACGGCGTCTTAAACCGATCCCTCGCCGCCGGACGCGCACCGCCCGCTAGTCAGCCCGATGCTGGTCGATACGTCCGTTTGGGTCGATCACCTGCGTCGAGGCAACGCCACACTGGTCGCGCTGCTAGAACAGACGCAGGTCTGGACCCATGCCTTCGTGGTCGGGGAGCTGGCTTGCGGAAATCTCGCGCGACGGGACAAGTTGCTGAGCGCTCTCACAGCACTACCGCACGCGCCGATAGCGAGTCAGGACGAAGCGCTCGCGTTTCTTGAGAGCCACCGTCTGATGGGGCGCGGCCTGGGCTGGGTTGACATCCACCTGCTCGCGTCAGCGAGGTTGGCCAAACTTCATTTTTGGACGCTGGACAAGCGACTTGCAGCCGTAGCCACGGCGCTGCAGTTGCAAAATTAACCTCGACGCCAGCAGCAGCGCTCCCTGCTCACAGAGGGCAGCGGCCGGGTCTGTTTCCGGGCCAGAACCGGCCTTCGGTCTGATCGGGCAGATTCTCAAAAAAGCAGTCGCAGGCCGTATCATGACCTCTACGCACATCGAGCGGGGAGACTAGAACGATGCCGCCGCGATCCGCGTTGGTCGTTGTGGATATGCAAAACGACTTCCTCGCCCAGGGGGGCTATTACGACGAAATTACCAGGTTACAGGGCACGAAGGGCGGCGAGCTAAGCCACGCGGATATCAGCGCCCTGGCGCAGCTCCACCGCCACCCGCCCCCGTCATGCGTGATTCGAGACGCCTACCAAGATTTGGTCACTCGGGTGGCCGAGGTCGTCGCGGCGGCGCTCGCCCGGCAGATGCCGACGATTCTTGTGCGAACGGGCTACGACCCGGCGTGCTACTACAGACCGCCACTGTTTATAGCGGCGCCAGGGCGCAAAGACTACGCGTGCCATCCAGGCACCTGGGGTTCAGAGTTCGTTGACCCCATCAAGCAACTGGCCGCGGATCGATGCGCCAAGGTGGTCGAAAAGCACACCTTTGACGCGTTCTTCGAGACCGAACTTCGGGGCTTCTTGCGATTCCGTCAAATCGACACCCTTTACGTGGCGGGTGTGGAGACCAACATCTGCGTGCTGTGCACGGCGCTTAGCGCACTCTCCAACGGGTTCGGAACGGTGATCCTAGAAGACTGCGTTTCCACCTCGCTCCCGGCATTGCACGCACCTGCGTTGCAAATCATCGAAGTAGCCAAGGGACAGCGGATGGGGCATCAGAAGTTCCTGGCATTACTCTAGAGAACTCGACAGGACTTCTTTTTTAGTGGGCCAAGACCTTGAAGCACATGCGCTCTCGATCCTTCTTCAACACACCGCGGGACGAGTTGGGAAGTGAATTTGCCGAAGATGCTGAGCTGCGAGGGCAGCGACGGAGCGCCAGATATAAAAATGTGTTCACACCATTGAGTCGGGGGTGAGTGAATGGATGAGCAGTCATACAACCGTCGGGCAATCATCAGCGGGAGCGTGTTGGCTGCGGGTCTTGTCACGGTCGCGCGGCCGGCGTCGGCATTTGCCCGGACGGAGGACGCGGCCTGGCGAGCGGCCATGGAGCCGCAGGACGCGTGGCTCGATAGGCCCGGCACCCGGCACCGACTGGTCGTTGATACCTCGACAGCCGCTTCGGCGGAAGCGGCCTTGTCATATGTTGAGGCCTTCTATGCTGCCAATAAGAGTGGCTACGGCCTCGCCTCTGAGACGCTGGGGGTGGTAATCGTGCTGCGACACCTTTCAACTCCGTTCGGGTACAACGATAAGGTGTGGTCAAAGTATGGCGCGGAGATCGCAGAGAAGCTCAAGCTCGCGGGCCAAAGTGCCATCCGCGCAGCACACGCCAACCCTCTGCTGTCAGCGGTGAGCCCGCAGAACGCCACGGTTAAGAGCAGCGGCGGCGCAGATGACGCCCCAAGCCTCGCCAGCCTTGCGGCCAAGGGAGCGCACTTTGCCGTGTGCGGGGCGGCGACTACGCAAATCGCCAAGATGCTCGCGAAGGCGGACGGCGCGGCAGGGGCCATCGAAGAAGAGCTTAAGGCCAACCTCGTCCCCGGCAGTGTCCTGATGGCCTCCGGCGTCGTCGCCCTCAACCGCGCCCAGGAACACGGGTACGCGTTTGTTTCCATCGCGGAGTAGCCGCGGTTGGGGCCTACCCTGCGGCAGCTCCGAGAGGGTGTCCGCTCTGCCCATTCTGATTGTCTGGTAACGGGCGACCCGGACGTCTCTGAAGGCATCAGCCGCCGCCGCCCGGCGCACAGCGGGCGCTGCGGAGCTCGGCCCGTTGGCGGACGAAATCCTCTGCCGTAAAGGCAGCGGCGGCACGCAGAAACGCGTCCCGCTCAAAAAGGCGGTAGCTCCCGGTGTGAACTCATCATTTGCAATACCAAAAGTGCCGCCGGGGGCAGGAGCCCGAGGGACGCGGGGACGCCACACCACCAAAAGGGGACCCAATGCGCCGCTCCGACTCCCGCCCCCGGAGCGAGCGGGTGATGCAGGAGGCAATGCAACGCGTATGCCACGCCTCGGTCGCGACACTCACCGCAAGGCACGTCAAAGACTTAAGCCCGCCCGGCTCCTCGCCCGGCCCCGGCACGCTGCCCGCGCCATGCCCGATCCGCGTGCACCCCGTACGAGGAGCGCACGGCTTTAGTGCACGGCACGTGCGCGCCTGGTACGCGTCGGCGGTGATAGGCTCGCCTCTCCGCCCGAGGAGACCCACTCATGTCACAGCCCGAATCCCCCTCCCGCCGGCGCCTCCTGCAACGGCTCGCGCTCGGTGTACCACTCGCCGCGCTCGCCGTCATCACCCGGCAGGCGCAGGCAGCGCCGCTTCTCAGCGTGAATGATCCGCAGGCCAAGGCCGTGGGCTACGTCGAGGATGCAAGCCAGGCGAAGGGCGCAACAAAAGGCAACAGCTGTGCCAACTGCGCGCTCTACCAGGGCGCGTCCGGCTCGGCCCAGGGCGCCTGTCAGCTGTTCGCGGGGTACGAGGTGCGTGCCGCAGGGTGGTGCTCGTCCTGGGCAGCGCAGATGTAGCGCGGCGCAGATGTCGGTTCGGCCTCGCGCCGATCGACACTGGAGCAAGCGGTGCAATTCTGCCCGCGCCAGGACTAAGGAGTTTCGTCATGTCGAGTTTCATGCTGCTGCTGCATACCGCGAGCGACCGCGCCCGCCAGTTTCCCGCCAACACCGACTTCACCCAGGTGACGCGCGAGTACATGGCCTGGGCGGATGGAATGCGCGAGAAGGGGTATCTGAAGGCCGGCAACAAGCTGACCAACGATGCCGGCAAGATCCTCTCCGGCAAGAACGGTCGTATCGCGACCTCCGACGGCCCGTACGCCGAGAGCAAGGAGATCGTCGGCGGCTTCTTCATCATCAGCGCGCGCGACTACACCGAGGCCTGCCGGCTCGCGGAGAGCTGCCCGCACGTGAAGTGGGGCAGCTACGTCGAAGTGCGCCAGGTCGAGGAGCTGTAAGCCGCGGAAACCCGGGCACGCACCACGCCGGGCGCGGATACCGACCTCGACGCGCTCTTCCGGCAGGAGTCGGGGCGGATCTGCGCCTGGCTGGCGCGGCTGCTGGGTCCGGCGCGCCTCGATCTGATCGAGGACGCGGTGCAGGACGCCTTCGGCGCCGCGCTTTCGCAGTGGCCGTTCCAGGGACGCCCAGAGCGACCGGCCGCGTGGCTCGCGGTCGCCGCGCGCAACAAGGCGCTCGACCGGCTGCGCGGGCAGGCGCGGCTCGATTCCATCGATACGCGCGATGAAGCCGCGGCCTGGCGGCTCGGGTTCTCCAATCCCGAGGACTCCGGCAAGGTCGATGACACCCTCGCGCTGATGTTCGTGGCGTGCCACCCGGCGCTGGGACTCGAAGAGCAGACCATGCTCACGCTGCAGACGGTCTGCGGCTTCAATCCGCGCGAGATCGCGCGCAGCTTCCTGTCGACGCCCGAAGCGGTGACCCAGCGCCTGGTGCGCGCCAAGCGCAGGATCCGCGATCTCGATCTCAGCTTCGAGATCCCGGAAGGGCATGAGCTGGCGCAGCGCCTGCCGGGTCTCTTGAACGCGATCTACCTGCTGTTCAACGGCGGCTACACCGCCGCCGAAGGCGAGCCGCTGATGGCGCAGGCGTTGTGCGCGGAAGCGCTGCGCCTCGCGACGCTGCTCACCTCGCATCCGGCGACCGCGGGCGGGGAAACCCAGGCGCTCGCGGCCCTCATGTGCTTTCACCATGCGCGCGCCGCGGCGCGCACTGCAGAAGGCGGTGATCTCATCCTGCTCGCCGAGCAGGATCGCGGGCGCTGGGATCAGGCGCTGATCGCGCGCGGCTTTACGCATCTGCACGCTGCGATGTCCACCGATACGCTCACGGCGCTGCACCTGGAGGCCGGGATCGCCTCAGTGCACGCGGGCACGCCGTCCTTCGAGCGAGACCGACTGGCATGCGCTCACCCGCTACTACGAAGGGCTCGTGGAGCTCAAGCCCACGCCGGTGGTGCGCCTGAACGCTGCGATCGTGTGCGCCTACGCGCGAGGGCCCCGCCGCGGGCCTCGAGCAGCTCGACGCGCTCGCCGGGGAGGGGCAGCTCTCGCGCTATGCGCTCTATCACGCCGCACGCGGGGATCTGCTCGCGAAGCTCGGCCGGCCGGCAGAGGCTGCCGCCGCACTGGGGCGCGCGCTTAAGTGCCCGGTGAATGGCGCCGAGCGCGACTACCTCACGCGCCGCTTACGCGCTCAGGTATAGCAGGGTCCGATCTCGCGCACTTCGATGTCGGCCCACTCGGCCGCCGGGCATTCGGCCGCGAGCTTCAGCGCCTCATCGCGCGTCTCGCAGTTGAGGAGGAAGAAGCCGCCGACGAGCTCCTTGCTCTCGGTGAACGGGCCGTCGACCACGGTGCGCTTGCCGCTGCGCACCGAGAGGCGCTGTGCGTCCTCGGTCAGCGAATTGGTCGCGAGCAGCACACCGCGGGCCTTGAGGCTCTCGGCGTAACCCAGCATCCGCGCGTACACGCCCTTGCCGGCTTCGAGCCCGCGCTCGCGGCGCTGGCCGCGCGGCTCCACGATCAGCAACATGTAGGACATTGGCTCTGTCTCCTCTCGTCTAAGAGCGCGTGCAGGCGGCCGCGCGGTCGAGCAGCAGCCGGGTTTCGCGCGCGTTGTGCGTGAGCTGCGCGGCCCGCTCGAACTCCCCGCGCGCTTCTGCGTAGCGGCCGAGCTTGGCGAGCAGGTCGCCGCGCACGCTGCGGCAGCAGATGATACGACTTGAGCGAGCCGTCGGCCTGCAGGCGGTCGGCGAGCGCAAGTCCCGCCGCGGGCCCGTAGGCCATGGCGACCGCCACGGCGCGGTTGAGCTCGACGACCGGCGAGGGGGTGAGGCGCGCGAGCTCATCGTAGAGCGCGGCGATGTACACCCAGTCGGTGTCGCCGGCGGTCGGGGCGCGCGCATGACAGGCGGCGATCGCCGCCTGCAGGAGGTAGGGCCCGCGGGTGTCGCCCAGCGTCTCGCCGCGCCCCAGCGCCATGAGACCGCGATGGATCAGGAGCCGGTCCCACAGCGCGCGGTTCTGCTCGAGCAGCAGCACCGGCTCGCCGTTGGCGCCCGGTGCGCGCGCGGAGGCGCGAGGCCTGGATCTCCATGAGCGCCACCAGCCCGTGCACCTCCGGCTCGTCGGGGGCGAGCTCGGCGAGGATGCGACCCAGGCGCAGCGCCTCCTCGCACAGCGCCGGGCGCATCCAGTCCTCGCCGCGCGGTGGCGGAGTAGCCCTCGTTGAACACCAGGTAGATGACTTCCAGCACCGAAGCCAGCCGGCTGCGCAGCTCCTCGCCGCGCGGCATCTCGAACGGCACCTGCGCCTCGGCGAGCGTGCGCTTGGCGCGCACGATGCGCTGCGCGATGGTGGGCTCGGGCACCAGGAAGGCGCGCGCGATCTCCTCCGTGGTGAGCCCGGCGAGCAGCTTCAGCGTGAGCGCGGTGCGCGCCTCGGTGGAGAGCAGCGGATGGCAGGCGATGAAGATGAGGCGCAGCAGATCATCGCCGATCTCGTCGTCGGCGCTCGCCTCGAGCTTGCCGCCACTCAACTCGCTGTTCCATCTCGAGCTCGTGCGCAGAGCGCTTCGTGCTTGCGCGCCAGCATGCTTGCGGCGCCGCAGCTGATCCAGGGCGCGGTTCTTCGCGGTCGCCATGAGCCAGGCTCCCGGGTTGTCCGGGATGCCGGTGCGCGGCCACTGCTCGAGCGCGGTGACCAGCGCGTCCTGCGCCAGCTCCTCGGCCAGCCCCACGTCGCGCACCAGGCGCGTGAGGCCCGCGATGAGCCCTGGCGGACTCGATCCGCCAGACCGCCTCGATGGTGCGATGGGCATCCGTGACCTTCATGGCCACGGATGACACCATCGCCCGTTGCACCGCGCAAGCCAAGACCACTCACGCCCTGGTGCGCTGCTGCGCGGCCCCATCCATGGGTTTGGCGCAGTTGACCATCCACGGGGTCCCGAAGCGGTCGGTGCACATGCCGAAGCCTTGCGCCCAGAAGGTCTCCCGTAGGGCATGGTGACCGTGCCGCCCGCGGCCGAGTGGCTTGAAGACGCGCTCGGCCTCTTCGGGCTCCTGCACCGCGGCCATCACGCTGAAGCCCTGCGGCGCCTGGTAGCGATCCGCCGGCGCATCGCACCCGAGAATGAAGTGCGAGCCGAGGTTGAGGCGGGCGTGGATGATCTTGTCGCGCGAGTCCGGCGGGGTGTGCGCCGCGGCCGGCGACTCGCCGTAGGTCATGGCGAACACGATCCTGCCGCCGAAGGTGTCGGCGTAGAACCTGAAGGCTTCGAGGCAGTTGCCCTTGAAGTTGCAGATGCGGCGCGGTGGTATGCATCGAACTGCTCCGGTGGCGGTTGTCATTCAGTCGCGGGTCGAGGCGAGGCGCGCGCGGCGGCTGGCCTGCTGCTCGCGCAGCTCGGGCGTCAGGTTCGCGCCGAAGTCCTCGGCTTCGAATACGCGGCGGATCTCGATCTCCTCGCTGCCCTTCCTGAAGGGGGAGCGGCGGATCCACTCGACCGCCTCCTCGATCGAGCTTACCTGCCACAGCCAGAAGCCGGCGATCAGCTCCTTGGTCTCGGTGAAGGGCCCGTCGATGACGGCGCTCTGACCGTCGCCGAACTTGACGCGCACGCCCCTCGAGCTTGCATGCAGACCTTCGGCGGCAAGCAGCACGCCGGCCTTCACCAGCTCCTCGTTGAACTTGCCCATCTCGGCGAGCAGTTCCTCGCTCGGCAGGATCCCGGCTTCCGATTCCTTGCTGGCCTTCACGATCACCATGACTCGCATGTCGCCTCTCCTTCCGGTGTTACGGGCCTTAATACCGCTAAGACGAACCACGGCCGGAACTATCGACGGGCCCGAGCTTCTTTTTTTGTCGGGGCGACTAAGCCGCTGAAAACTTTGGAATAATTCTTTAGCGCTCGAGCGCGAACGCCTGGTCCGGCGGGCGGGGCTCGTCGAGCTTGACGCGGAATACGCAGCGGCCGTGCCCGGCCTGGAAGCGCTGCTCGCGCACCACCTTGTAGCCCAGCAGCCGCTCCAGGGTGTTGACCGAGACACTGCAGATGGCGGGATGCTTCTGCGCGACGTAGAGGAACGGACAGTTGCGCTCGATGAGCGCCGGAGCATCCTCGCTCCATTCGAGCTCCATGTACGCGTCCTTGTCTTCGTAGAGCGAGCACAGCGTCTTGAGCTTCTCCTCTCACGCTCCATGGATTTCACGAGCGGCGCCCAGCGCCTCACGCGCTCATCAGTCATGCGGTCGAGGATCTGCCCAGCGCCTGCACCGCCAAAGCTGTCGAGGACGTGCTGCAGCAGCTCCGCGGAGAGCTCGTCGTAGTGCTTGGGGAACAGGTGCTCGGCCGCCGCGCTCAGGCGGTAGCGGCGCGAGGCAGGCCCGGCTGGGACCAGCACCGGAGGCAGCGCCGGCCGAAATGGCATCTGGTGACCAGCCCGCGCGCGTTGAGGTCTGAGACCTGCTGGCGCACCGCCTCGTAGGTGATGCCGAGCTCGCGAGCGAGCGCGCGCATGGTGAGCGGGACCGCGCGCGCTTGAGTGACTGCAGCAGCGCCGACGGTGGGGCTGTACCCTGGATCCCGCGGCCGGCGGACCCTTCGCTAGCGGTTTCGTCTGCGCGGCACGCAACCCCCACGCCGAAGCGATACACGAGCGTGCCGCCGCAAAAACCGCCCGCGAGCACCGCTCGCAGACCCGACCAGCGAGAGGCGACCGCGGCGGCGAACGGCGGCGGGGACTGGCTGCGCCAGGCGAGACTCACCATGAAGATGAGGAGCGCCGTCAGCATGCAACTCGCGTGCACCGTGACCCACACGATGGCCGCGGGCGGGAGCTTGCGCAGCTACAGCTCAACGAGCCCGGCGATGAGCGCAGCGCGCCCATGATGGTGCCCGCGGCGACCGCATGGTGACTCACCGTCCACCACACGGGGTCGCGGGTCCTGAGTGCCATCAGGTCGGACGCCGAGGAACCGATCCAGAACGCGAGCGGAAAGTGCGCCAGCGCGGGGTGAACCGGGTGCAGGAGCGTCGCGGCCCGCATGGGGATCTTTCGACTATCAGAACAGGCGCAGCGCCGCTGACAGCAGCAGCAAGAATCCGATCACCGCGATCACCGCGTGCCCCACCACGAGGTTCGGCGGCAGGTTCTTCTTGCGCGCGTGGTAAGCGAAGGCGAGCGTGAAGCCGCCCAGAGCCGCGATCAGGAAGAACACCAGCGCGCCGAGCGTGGGTCCGCGGGCGCCCTGCAGGACGAGGATGAGCACCAGCACCAGCCCGGTAGCCGCGAGGATCCCGTGAATGATGGCGCTGCCGACCTTCGGGAATCTCCCCTGGAAGACCGCGAGCGCCATGGTGAGGCCGACGACGGCGGCGAGCGCGAAGATCAGAACGATGAGCCAGATGGACATGACCGTGCTCCCCTTATTATACAAGTAATTACTTGTATATCACTTATAGTCGGTCGCAAGGGTGATGGCAACCGCCGGGAACGGGCATGCGGGGACCGGGCGAGCGCGCTGACCCGGGGCCGCCGGCGCGCGGCGGACTACGACGAAGCCACGGCGCGCATTCTCACGGATCCTGACTCACCGGGCACTCGCGAGGCGCGCCATCCGCGCCTCAAGGAAATCCACGGCTCACCACAGGCGGACGAGCCGCCGGGGATCGACGATGAGAAATTCGGCTGGCACGCCGCGCTTCCCGGCGGGCGGCTTGCGCCGCTGCAGCCGAACCGCCCGATGGCGCGCCAGGCGTCCGAAGCTCCAGTAGCCGAGCAGCGCCGCGAGACCCACGCCGACATCGGTCAGAAAGAACTGCATGGCCGCACCCTCCGGGCAACTGACAACGCAGGCAAGGGTAGTGTCAGGCACGCTCCGGCACAGCCCTCGCCCGGGTCAGAGCGCCGCGGGATTTCGGAGCGCGCTCAGGTGTGCAGAAGGGGGTATTGCAAACTCAGCGGATGCGGCGAATGTACTCGTAGGCCTGCTGCGCGGCTTCGAGCTGACTCATACGCGTGAATGGTCCTTCCTGCTCGGCGAAGTAGTGTTTGAGCCCGGCCTTCTCGGCGGCAGCGAAGATCGGGCGGTAGTCGATCACGCCGTGGCCGAGTTCGGTGCCGCGATGCGCGGGCGCCTGCGCGCCGCGACTCTCGGCCGCCGGCGGCAGGAAGTCCTTGACGTGGATCAGCGGGAATCGCCCCGGGTAGCGCTCGAAGTAGTCGCGCGGATTGCGTCCGCCGACCACCATCCAGCCGCAGTCGATCTCGAACTGCACGAGCGCGGGATCGGTCTCCTTCAGCAGCACGTCGTAGCCGATCGCCCCGCCCCCCTGATCAGCGAACTCGGCATCGTGATTGTGGTAGACGTACTGCAGCCCGGCGCGCCGGGCCTCTTCTCCAATGTGATTCGCGAGCGCGGCGGTGCGGTGCGCCTCCTCCAGGCTCATGCCGGAGTGCGCAGCGCCCGAATCACCACTCGTCGATCGCACCAGGGCGGTGAGGCTGCCGCTCGCGGCGTACTGCGTGCCGAGCGCATGCGCCTGCCCGAATGCGGCGCCCAGGTCGTCCAGGTTGAAATCCAGGTGTGCGCTCGGACAGCTGAGGCCCGCATCGTCCAGGAGCCTCCTGAACTCCTGCACCGTGAGTCCCGCGAACCCCGCCGTCTCCACCTCCCCGAAGCCGATGTCCTTCACCCGTCTCAAGGTCGCCGCGGGATCGGCCTGCAGAGAATCCTTCACCGCGTACAGCTGCAGCCCGACGGGTCCGCCGAGGGGCGTCGCACGAGCGAGCCCGGGGATCAAAGGCGCGAGGAACGCGGCGGCCCCGCAGTGTGCGCTGTTCGCGAGGAAGCGTCGGCGGGTGCAGGCGGTCATGGTGCCCATGGTAAGGCGAAAGCCCCGCGGGCGCTGCCGGCGCTCACGGCGGGTGGGGCAGCGTCGAGCGCAGCTGGATGCCGTCGTGATCGTCGATGAGCGCGACCAGCCAGTCGACGAACACGCGCACCTTGCGCGACAGATGCCGGCTGTGCGGATACACCACGTGCAGCGGCGCGGGTTCCGGGAACCAGTCTCCGAGCACGAGATCGAGCGCGCGGCGCTCCATCGCCTCCTTCACCACGAACGCCGGCATCTGCGCGATGCCGAGCCCGGCCTCGGCGGCGCTCACGTAGCTGTTCTCGTCCTCGAGCGCGAGGTGTCCGGGGAACACGGCCTGCACGCGCTCCTCGCCCTTGGAGAACACCCACTCGACCGTCTCCCCCGTGCGCGGTGAGAAGTGGTTGATGCAGCGGTGTTGGGCGAGCTCACGCGGGTGGGCCGGCAGACCGTGCGCGGCGATGTAGGCAGGCGCCGCACAGGTAGCAAAGTAGATAAAGCCCACGCGCCGCGCGACGAGGCCCGCGTCGCCGATCTCCCCGATCCACAGCGCACAGTCGATCCCCTCCGCCACCAGATCGAAGTGCCGCTCGTTGCAGGCGAGCGCCAGCTCGATGTCCGGGAACTGTGCGAACAGGCGCGGCAGCGCCGGCACGATCACGGAGCGCGCGATCAAGGTCGGCGCATCGACGCGCACCCGTCCGCGCGGTGAAGCCACGCGCTGCGACAGGGTTTCCTCGACCTCACGCACCTCGGAGAGGATGGCGGCGGCGCGCTCGTAGTAGGCCGCGCCGTCGGGCGTAACGCTCACGCGCCGCGTGGTGCGATTCAGCAGCTTCACGCCGAGGGACGCCTCGAGCCTCTGCAGCAGGGTCGTGGCCGTGGCTTTCGGAATCTGCAGGCTCTCGGCGGCGCGCGCGATGCCGCCGGTGTCGATGATCCGTACGAAGAGCGCCATGGCCTGGAGCTTGTCCATGCCTATTATCCCCGCATATGAATAATGATTTCTCTATTGCTACTTTATCCACTGATATCAGAACAATAAAGTGGCCGGCATGAGCCAGATGACCAAGACCGTTACCGACGCGACCTTCAAGGCCGAAGTGCTGCAGTCACCCAGGCCGGTGCTGGTGGACTACTGGGCCACGTGGTGTGGCCCTTGCCGGATGCTCGGGCCGATCGTGGACGAATCCGCCGCGCAATACTCGGGCCGGGTGAGCGTGGCGAAACTCAATATCGACGAGAACCCCGCGACGCCAACCCGCTACCACGTGCGCGGAATTCCGACCCTGATGCTGTTCAAGGACGGTCAGCCCGTGGCGACGCACGTGGGAAGCCTCAGCCAGGGGCAGCTGCGCGCCTTCATCGACGCGCACACCTGAGGGTGCGCCTTCCGGCACCGATGAATTTGCCCCGCGGCACCGGTTCTACCGGTGACGGTAACCCGCTTTCGACATTGCAGGAGAGCTTCATGAGCATCGCGAACAAGACCGTTCTGATCACCGGTGCCAATCGCGGCATCGGCCAGGCACTCCTCAATGAGGCGCTGCGGCGCGGAGCGCAGCGCGTCTACGCCGGTACGCGCGGCGCGCTGCAGGTCGCCGACGAGCGCGTGACGCCGGTGACGCTGGACGTGACCGACGGGGCGCAGATTGAGCGCGTCAGCGACAGGATCGGGTCACTCGATCTCCTCATCAACAATGCCGGCATCGCGCTCTTCGACGACCTGAGTAACCCGGACGCCATCGAGCAGCACCTGGCGGTCAACGTGCTCGGACCGCTCAAGGTGACGCGCGCATTGCTGCAGCAGCTGAAGCACTCGAGGGGCGCCGTCGTCAACGTGCTGTCGGTCGCAGCGCTCGCACCCGTGCCGGTGCTCGCCGCCTACTCCATCTCCAAGGCGGCCGCACTCAGCCTGACGCTGTCGCTGCGGGCGTACCTCGCGGGCGCAGGCGTCACGGTGCATGGCGTCCTGCTCGGCCCCATCGACACCGACATGGCGCGCGGCCTCGACATCCCGAAGGCCTCGCCCGAGACCGCGGCACAGGGGATCTTCGCCGGCCTTGAGCAGGGCGAAGAGGAGATCTTCCCGGATCCGGTCTCACAGTCCCTGGCCCAGGGCTGGCGCAATGGTGTCGCCAAGGGGCTCGAGCGGCAGTTCGCGGCATTCGTGCCGCAGTCAGCGGCCAAGGCTGCGTGACGGGCGCTAGCGATCCAGCCCCGGATAGTGCCGAAACAGGTCGTCGTTGTTGAAGGGGAAGCGCCGCCCCGAGGCGACGTAGCGCACGATGCGGGGCCGCTCGAACACTGCATCGTGAAGCGCGCCGAGGCGCCGGCGCCTGCGCAGCGCCCGGGCCATTGCTTTCGGGAAGCCGTACTTTAATCCCGCGATCATCTGCGCCATCGACAGATCCGCGTAGGTGAGCCGCGCCCCGACCATCCAGCGGCGGCGATGGTTGACGTGCAGAACGCGCTCGAAGTAGTCCATGAACTTCGGCAGCCGCACGGCAAGGAAGTCCTTCGTGCGCCGGCGTGCGGCGGCGCGCTGCTCCTCGTAGGCGTAGCCGTCACCCAGCGGGTGGTGCGTGCTGAAGATCTCCTGGTAGAGATCCATGATCGTGAGCTGCAGCTGATGGGTCCAGATCCGGCCCGCCTCGTCCTTCGGTGCGAGCTGCAGCGGGCCGCCGAGGAAGAAGAGAATGTTCGGTGTCTGCGCGATGAGCTGCCGGCCGGTCTTGAGAACCGGGACCGCGAACGGCGGGCGCGAGATGCCGCGCGCGGCGAGCATCTTCAGGATCGCCGGAACGCCGCCGCCCCTGGATGGTGCCGTCGTGCCGATGTCCCGGTAGTCGGCGCCGGCCTCTTCGAGCGCGAGACGGATGAACTCAGCGCGGCCCTGGATGCCGGGCCAGTAATAAAGTTCGTAGGTCATGGGAGTTGGGACAACACCTTGGTATATACAGCGTGTCGCCGCGAGCGCGGCCACTGACATTTGTCATGGCCTTCCGCTGACGTTGCGTACTCGCCCGCGATGCCGGCCAGACTCATCATTGAGGTGGTGGTTTGGGCGCAGTAGAGGCAATGCCATGAGAATTCCTTCCGTGTCGATGGTCGTCGGCGGCGCGTGCGCGGCGCTCCTTACCGTGAGTGTCCCCGCCGCCAGGGTGAGTTCCCAGCCGGCGCACTCCGGCGCGCCGCCGGCTGCTGCCTCGGAGCCCGAGAGCGACTGCTCGGGAGCCTACGGCAGCAAGCATGCGCATTGCACGCGAGTGCCGTGCCGCGGTGAGTACCAATCGTACCTGGGCACCTGGCGGGGGGAATTCTCGGCATACGTGCGCGAGAAGTCCAAGCCCGGAGCGCCGGTGTTCCGCCCGTATCACGACACGATAACGTACGCGGCCGATGCGTGCTTCACGAACCCGGACAACGGCGACTCGTTCATCCTCGGGCATCGCGTCGATGACTACCCCGCTTTTGCTGAGCTTCCCGCCAGGCAGGAAACCGGCCTGCTCGTGACCGGCGCCCATGCGGACCAAACGGCGTTCCTGCGCACCGTCGACCGTGACGGCGTACACGAGTTCGCGCTCACCTACCGGAATCCTGCGGCCGGCCTCGCGATCTGGACGCTGAATATGCCCGCGGTCGATCACCGTCCGGAAATGAGCTTCACCACGATCGATGGGCGCGATTGGGAAACGGCGCAGCTCGAGCGGCGCGACGTCGTCATCACCCTGACCGTCGGCCCGGGCGAACATCCGCTGTGGCGGGGCGTCATTGCCCACGGCTGGCATGCGCGCGAGCCGTGAGGCCTGCGCTGCCGATCGTGTCAACTCGGACCTCCCAGCCTCTCCCACACCACAACATAGTGAGTCTGCGTGCCCTCCGGGTTCGTCACGCTCGAGGTGATGACCAGGGTGTTGCCTTTGAGCTCATAGAATCGAACTTGGTCGGTCCCCGTCCAGGCCTCATTCCACGAAATATCGACGTGATGGATCACCTTTCCGGCCTCGACCGTGTAGGTGCCTGCGTAGGCAAACATGCTCTTGTAGAGGCTCAGCTGTTCTTCGTCCGTCAGCTCGGCTCCCCGTGGGGCGACGCGTTCATCCGCGATTCCGATCACCTGCATCCGTCCATCCGCTGAATAGCTGAGGTAACCGCTTGGGCACTCCCCGTACAGAGCTGACCTCGCGCCCGCCGCTGTCCTCCCAACGTGGGACTTCAACTTCCATGTGCCCAGCAACGCGTTCCCCGCAGCGAGTCCGGCAGCAGAAGACGACATGAGCGTTACACCTCGCGCCCCGACATCGCGCCCATGCGCTCCTGAAGTCGTTTGCGAAAGCGCCGGCTCAGCTGCAATCGAACCTTGGATTTCATGACGACTTCGTACTCCCCGCCGTTCTGCAGTTCCAGGCCACGAATCCGCTCGAGATTCACGATGATCGAGCGGTGGATACGGATGAACTTTTCCTCGCCCAGGTCCCTCTCGAGCTCCGAGAGCGTCCGCCGCATGATGTGCGTTTCACCGCCTACGTGCAGGCAGGCGTAATAGCCCGCGGCCTCGATCCAGTCGATCTCCGCCGCATGCAGGAACAGTACCTGGCCCCGGCTCTTGACTACGAGTCGCCGCGCCGGCTGCGGTTGCACGGGCACGTAGTGCGCGAGTTTGTCCTTGGCGCGGCTCAACGCGCGACTGAAGCGCGCGTCGTCGAAGGGCTTCAAGAGGTAATCGAGAGCCCCCGCCTCGAAGGCACGCAGCGCGTATTCGTCATGCGCCGTCACGAAGATGACGGTCGGCGGCAGATCGCTGCCCAGCAATTCGAGCACGTCAAAGCCCCCGCACTCGGGCATCTGTACGTCGAGAAACACCAGGTCGGGCTTGGATTTTCGGATTTCCTCGATCGCTTGCGCCCCGGACCCACATTCGGTTACGGATGCAATGTCCGGATCACGCCGCAGCAGCACGGTCAGGTTGCGTCGCGCCAATACTTCATCGTCAACCACCAGGGCCCGTACGGGTGCCGATCGCTTCTCGGGGGGCGCCACTCACGCCTCCTTGAGGGGCAGCGTCACCACCACTTCCGCGCCGCCCGGGTCGGCACGCCTCAGTTCCAACCCGGATTGCTCCCCGTGCAGGATCTGCAGACGTGTGCGCAGGTTGCCGAGACCGACGCCGGTGCGTGTCGCCTGCCAGTCCGTCGGGTCGCTCGGCCCGTCGTTGTAGACGCTCAGGCGCAGGCTCCCCTCGTGGCGCGAACCGGAAATACGGACGGTCCCTCCGGCAGCACGCTTGGCGATACCGTGCTTAATGGCGTTCTCCACCAGCGGTTGCAGCAGAAGGTTGGGAACCTGCGCCCGCAGCAGCTCGGCCGGGATATCCACGCTCACCTCAAGGCGTTCGCCAAAGCGAACCTTCTGGATCTCGAGGTAGCGTTGCAGATACTCAACCTCCTCCGCGAGCGTCACCTGCGGTCGGTGGGAATCCTCCGTGGCACGACGCAGAAACTCACTGAGCCCGACGATCATGCTTACCGCGGCTTCATTGCTGTGCTCGCGCACCAGGCCGGCGATGGCGTGGAGCGCATTGAACATGAAGTGCGGCTCCATCTGCCGGCGCAACGCCGCGAGCTGCGCCCTGGAGAGCTCCTCACTCAATCGCGCGGTCTCGGCTCGCTGGCGGGCCATGTTCTCTCGTGAGTCCAGAACGTAGATGATCGTCACTATCAACCCGTACACGATCAGAAACGTCATAACCTGGTAGGGAAGAGACGTGCGCCAGGCGTCGCTGAATGTCGGGCGCTGCGGATAGTCCCAGGGGTTGAAGAGCGTCTGCAGCAGTGCAAACCATGCCTCCGCCACCAGGCTGACGGCGGTGAGAGCGAGCAGGTGTACCGCAACCGTTGCCACGCTGGTGGCGCGGGTTATTGCGTGGCTGCGTGCCAGGTCGCTGATGAGTGGAGTAGCGAGCGCCCATGGCAGCCATGACGCCAGCTCGGTGGCGAACATCGGCAGCCACGCGTGATGCTTGCCCAGCGCGTGCATAAAGAGCACGGTTTGACTTGCGTCGCACAGCCCGATCACGAACCAGATCGCGGCAATCCAGAGCCAGCGCTTCGAACGCACCTCAGTGCGGGTCTCGGTCATGTCCGCCACTTTACGCCAAGGCATCGACGCATTGGCCCATGGATGCAGCGAATCCACAGCCTGCTGCAGTAAGCGGTCTCGGTCCGCGCAGTATCTGGCTCCTACACTGCGCCACCTCCTCGTGTTGGTGGAAAAAAGGGGCAGGACGTGAAAGAGCACTACGCAGTGTGGTTGCTGGCCTCGGTCTTTCTGGTGTGGACGAGCCTGCGGACAAGCGACGCGGCCGCGACGGGGAAAGCCACCGCCGTCGTGGCTACAACCGACGCACGCCTCGACATGGTGATGGCACTAAAGGCCATGGGACCTCACCCCTCACTGGGCGATCAGGCGCAGGTATTCGGCCGCTTCGTGGGCACCTGGGATGGCGAATACACCGAGTATTCGAAGGACGGTGGGGTAACTCGCTCCTCGGGTGAATGGATCTTCGGCTGGGTCATGGACGGGCGTGCCATACAGGACCTCTTTGTGATCCATCCATCGGCGCAGCGCAGCGAGCGGTACATGGGCAGCACTCTGCGCTGTTTCGATCCCAAGTCTCAAACCTGGAGCGTGACCTTCATCGACCCGGAGAATGCTGCGGTCGAGACACTGACGGGCGGCGCCGTCGGGGACGATCGCATCGTGCTTCTGAGCCAGAATACAGACGGCAAGGTAAGCCGCTGGTCGTTCCTCGATATACGCCCCGATTCCTGGGTGTTTCGCGATGAGGCCTCGAGCGACGGCGGCAAGACCTGGCGGTTGCGCGAAGAAGATCACCTGAAGCGGCGAGGCGCGTCGGCGCCCGCACGGTGATCGTCGTTGCGCGCAGGCCGACCGTGGGACCTGGCTGGCCCAACTCTCCGGTCTCCGCAGCAGCAAGAGCGATCGGCTGCGTGCTGCTGCTGACGTTCTCGAGCGTCGGCACGGTTCGGGCTCAGCATGCGTCCGACGATCCGGTGGCTTCGGCCAGCGACGCGTTTGGATTGACTCTCGGACTGGAAAGTATCGGCCTGTACGGGCCGGGCTTTGTCCGCGGTTTCAATCCCCAGACGGCGGGCAATGTGCGCATCGATGGGCTGTACTTCGACCAGCAGGGAGCTCTCTCCAATCGTGTGGTCGAAGGCTCGACAATTCGAATCGGCATCAGCGAAGTCGGTTACGCATTCCCGGCGCCGACCGGCATCGTCGACTATGACTTGAGACACACGGGTAATGGCACGCCGAGCTGCAACGGTGGTCGCCAGTGCAGGCCCCTTCGAGGCCCGCGGCCTCAGCGTCGATGGCAACCTGCCCGTGATCTCCGCTCACCTGCAATTGCCAGTAGGCGCGAGCTATCAGATCAGCACGCAAACGTTCAGTGGTGCGAATCCCGGCTACACGTCAACGATCGCGAACTTCGGCGCGACGCCCGAGTGGACGCCGAACGATCGGTTGACCTTCCGTGGAATCTTCGACTGGACGCAGACCACCAACGCCAGGACCTTGCCCATCATCCTCACGGGCGGCGACTACCAACCCCCGCAAACCCCGCGCGGGTACTACGGGCAGAACTGGGCCGAGGGAAGGAGTCTTGCGGAAAACTACGGCGGCATCGTCACTGCCCGGCTGACCCGGGACTGGTCGCTCGCGGCCGGCATCTTTCGCTCCGTCGCGGACAATCCGCTCAGTTACACCGACCTGTACCTCAACACGCTGCCGGACGGCTCCGCCGAGCAATACATGGTCGGCAACCCGGACCAGATGACCTCATCGACCTCCGGCGAAGCCCGTCTCACCGGACACTTCGGCACCGGTGCGTGGCGCCAGGACGTCATCTTTCTGGCCCGCGGCCGGGACACGCTCGCGCTCTACGGAGGGTCCGACGTCGTTGACCTCGGCCCCGCCTTGATCGATCAGGGGGTGCAGGTACCGGAGCCGACCTTCACCTACTCCGCGCGAACGCATGACCGCACCGAGCTGTGGAGCACGGGAATGGCCTATCGGGCGCAGTGGCAGGGACGCGGGGACTTTGCATTCGGAGTCCAGCAGGAAAGCTACGACAAGGAGGTGATCTCTCCTGATCTGCCGGAGGAGCACCTGACGGATCACCCGCTGCGCGCCTACGGAACCGTTCGCCCTGGCGCTCACCGACCGGGCGACAGCCTACGCAGGCTACACGCAGGGTCTCGAGGATTCCGGCGTCGCCGCGAGCAGCGCCGAGAATCGCGGCGCGATACTTCCCGACGCCCGCACCTGGCAAACGGATGCCGGCATCAGATATCTGCTCAGTCCCCATGTGAAACTCATCGCGGGCGTGTTCGAGATAGAGAAGCCTTATTTCAACCTCGATACCAGCGACGTCGATCGGGAGCTCGGACGACAACGGGCCACCGGACTCGAATTGTCCCTATCGGGCGAGGTGATCAGGAATCTCAAGGTCACGGCGGCCATGCTGTGGGGCGACGTGAAGGTCGAGGGGTCGAATCTCGCGGCTGAAGGCATCGGTTCCGAGGCCTTGAACCAGGCCCGCCTCACGGCAACGATCAACGCCAGCTACAGGTTTGCGCTACTACCGGCCCTTTCCGCCGACATCAACGTCCTGCACTTTGGAGCGTATCCGGCCAGCATCGACGACGTGGCGCAAGGTGCGCCGGGGACGGTGATTGCCTTGGGTGGTCGATACCGATTCACCCTGTTGGGAGCTCCGACGACGCTGCGCGTGCAGGTGCAGAATCTGACTAACGTCTATTTCTGGAACCTGAGCTTCAACAGCCCCACATTCTCCCAATACCAGCCGCGCGCCTTTTTCGCTTACCTGACGGCTGACTTCTGACCGACTCGCGAGCCCCTCGTCATGCAGCGAGTCGCCAGCCCGGTGCAGTAAGCGGTCTGGGTCGGCCCGCTCACCGTGCTTACACTGAGACTCCGATATTTTCGACAACCTGAGCGGCCGGAATCAAGGCAGGTAAGACATGAAGAAAGACATTTTCACGCAGCGGTCTGCGGCATGGGTGCTGGCCGCGATTCTTTTCTCGGCAACCGCCTGGGCTGGCAGTACCCCTGCGACGGACCCGCGCCTGGACATGGTTACGGCACTCGAGGCTCTGGGCCCGCATCCCTCACTCGGCGATCAGGCGAAGGTGTTTGGCCGCCTGGTCGGAACCTGGGATGTCGAGTACACGGATTATTCGAAGGCCGGGAAGGTGACGCATCGCTCGGGCGAGTTGCTCGTTGGGTGGGTCATGGACGGGCGGGCCATACAGGACCTGTGGATTGTGAATCCGTGGGGGACTCACAAGGAGCGGGAGGTCTACGCGGACCTGCGCTATTTCGACCCCAAGTCCCGAACCTGGCCCGCGACTTTCTTTGACCCGGAGCATGCTTCAGTCGCCAGATTCACCGGCGGCCCGGCGGGAGATGATCGGATCGTGCTCGACACCCCGGATCTGGGCGACGCGGATACCCGGTGGTCGTTCAACGATATACGCCCCGACTCTTTTGTCTTTCGCGATCACGCCTCCGACGACGGCGGCAAGACCTGGAGGTTACAGTCGGAATATCACATGAAGCGGCGCGCTGCCGCTCCGACTGATGCTCATTCGAACCAATAATCCAGCGTGCCCTCGGATCCTTTGCCGAAGTGGCCTGCAAAGCCGCCCTCCCCGCGCAGCCCGGAAAGGTCCCCTGTTCCCGATCCGGGAACTACGAACCAGGTCGCCTTGATCGCGCCGTTCTCGACGATTTCCGAACCTTGCAGCACGAAGGTACCCTGGCGTCCGCCCAGTTTTCCGCTGAATCGTTGCATGCTGACGAGGCAGGCGGATTTGTCCTCGCGCAGGACCTGTAACGCCCGCACGGGCGATTCGCCCTCGAGATCACCGCTGAACGTTTCGCGCAGACGGATCTGGTCGTAGAGCTCGGCCTCGGAACTGTGCACGGTAATCATTGCCCTGACTCTCGTGCGCGTACGCGACTGCCCCTCTGGGTCGTTCATCTGCATGTCCTTTCGTTGCAGGATACGGGCGTGGCGAGCGAGCCACCGCGTGCGCTACTTCTCGAGGAGTGCCCAGCCATGCCGAGCAGCTACGCCTTCGCGGCCGTCGCCGCCGAGGCTGAGGCATGCGACACCGGGCGCCGCGAGCCCGCCACCTGCCGTGTGGCGACGTTGAGCCGGTTCCACGCGTTGATGGTCGCGATTGAGACTAACAGCGATGCCAGAGCTCGCTTATCGTAGTGTCGAGCGGCCTCGTCCCAGATCGCATCGGGTACCGGATCAGCCCGATCGCTCAGCCGGGTGACCGCCTCGGTCAGTGCAAGCGCCGCGCGTTCGGCCGCGCTGAAATACGGAGCATCGTGCCAGGCGGAAACGGCGAAGATCCGCTCGTCGCTCTCGCCCGCTTCCTTGAGCTCCCTGGCGTGCATGTCGACGCAGAAGCCACAGCCGTTGAGCTGGCTCGCCCGAAGGTGCACCAGTCCGTGCGTCCTGAGCGGCACCGTACCCTTGAGGGCAGCCTCGCCCAGGGCGAGCATCGCCTGCATCGCCTCGGGAATCAGCAGTGCCGGTTGAGTCATTCTTGCCTCCATCTCGGTCTCCTTTTAAAGCCACTCCTACTGGTAAAGACGTTTGAGGACCCCGGTTTGTGACATTTTGGACGCCGATCCGGGCGCGGCGGTTCCCGATCCAACGTCAGCGTGATCTTCGCCTCTCCCCTCGAGGGTGCGGCGGGAGGTGGAGGCGGCCGGGTTTGAGTTTGCAGGGGAGAGCACCATCCTGGCCAACCCCGCGGACCCGCATACGGCGAGCGTGCTCGATAAATCGGTGCGAGGCACACCGATCAGTTCATCTACAAATTCCGCAAGCCGAAGTCGTGAGCATGCCGAAGCCGCGCGCTCAATCGGGTAGCAGGATTCGGAAGATGAGGTCCCGCGGCCTGGACTTGCTCTCGTTGAGCCGCGAGAGCGTGAGTGTCAATCGCCCCGATTCGACCGGCTTCGCGTCGGGCGGCATGCTGAAGCGGACGTTGAAACCGAGCGACTGACCGGGCCCGATGAGCGTGCGGCGGTAGGGCGGGATCGGCTTTGGTGGCGCGACCGGCGCCGCGGGCTGCGAGCTGCTCGCGAAAGACAGGCCCCCGCCGCCGGACTTCTTCGTCGCAGTTTGCGGCGGCTCGAGCGTGAGTGTTGTCACGTCCGGCTTGAACAGATCAACGCGCTCCAGGTAGACCCCGTGCAGTGTGTGGTTCGAGAGATTGAGCGATACCACGTACTGATCACCCTCGGCATGGCTATCCAGGACCTGGCAGAGGAAGGGGTCTTCCTTGTTGAAATACTTGTAGATGCGCTCGGCTGCTTCCAGCACGTTGTTGAGCGCTTCGGGTGCCGCGAGGATCGCGCCCGCGGCAGTGAGCGGCTCGACGACGTTGACCTGACGCTGAGGAGCGATGCCAGAGGGCGACGATGCAACGCCGCCCCTGACTGAGGTCTGCCCCTGGGCTCGCACGTGGGCTCGTGCCATGACGGTACTCCTGTTGCAGCGCTCGAGATCAGTGGTGGCTCAGCGCCCATACGTACGCTGACACCGCATCGACCTGCTCCTGATTCAGCTGCGCGCCGCCCATCGGCGGCATGGGACTGCGGAAGCGCTTCGGGATCGGCACGCCGTTGGTGACCGTGCGCTTGATCGAGTCGTAGCTGCCGTCACCCCAGAGCCAGAAGGCCGTGTTCAGCGGCGGACCGACGGGTGAGCCCGAGCCGTCCGAGCCGTGACACGCGGTGCAGGTCGCCCCGCCCACCTTGCCGTGATAGACCTCATCGCCGAGGGCAACCATGCGCTCGGATGAGCCCGGGGGTACCAGCAGCTTCGGCTGCGCAGCAGCTTCACCCGCGGTGCGATGAACTCCCTCGGGCGGCTTCTCGCTCGCGCCGCCGATGGGGCCCGCGGGCGCATTCGGCGGCGGGCACGGCGTGAACCTCACCCGCCCATCCGTTGCCTGGGCGCCGGTGTAGGTGATGCGGTAGATCCGTCCCCGCTGATCGTCGGACACGAACAGTGCGCCGTCGGGCGCGACCGCCACGCCCGAGGGACGATGCTCGGCCTTGGCGGGCTCCTCGTCGGCGCCGGCGAAGCCATCCGCAAACACCTCGCACTGGCCGCGATCTCCGTCGGCGCCCAACACCTGGTAGACGATGTTGTAGCCGCCCTGGGGATAGGGGGCGCGATCCCAGGAGCCGTGGAAAGCGATGAAGGCGCCGTTCCAGTAGCGCGCCGGGAAGCTGTGACCTGAGTAGATCGTCACGTCGTTGGGCGCCCAGTGAGCCGGAAAAGACGCGACCGGCGCCTTCTTGGTGGCGCACACGCCCACCGCCTTACCGCCGTCGCCGCCGTACTCCGGGGCGAGCACCAGCTTCCCCTGCACTTCATCGAAGTAGCACTCGGGCCAGCCGTAGTCGGCACCCTGCGCGCACCCGCAGCAGCTCCTCCGCAGGCTGCGTGGCCTCTTCCTCGGGCGCGTAGAGCTCCGGCCAGTTCTGGTGCAACTGGTCGCGCCCGTGCTGGGTCGCATAGACGCCGTGCCCGCTGGCATCGACGGTGATGCCGTCGGCGTTGCGGATCCCGGTCGCGTAGCGTTCGGCCCTGGAGAACTTCTGGTCGCGCTTGTTGGCGTCGTAGCGCCAGATCCCGCCGCGCGTCTGAAGCTCCGTGCAGGGCGTAAGTCCCCTGGAATGCGGCACGCGGTTGCGCGGCTGGCAGGCGTTCGTCGCGGTGGCGACGTCGATGTACAGCTCACCGTCGGCGTCGATAGCGAAGGGATGCATCGGGTGGTCCCCGCCGAGCGGCAACCCCGAGACGACCACCTCAGCCTTGCCCCTCGGCACGATGGAGCCCGGCGACAGCGTGTAGCGCTCGATGCGGTCGGACTCCTCGGCGTAGATCGCGTTCTTGTAGAAACCGATGCCAGTGCCGCCATGGCCGCCGGTGGCCGGCGATGCACCGAAGCGCTCGACGACGTCCGCCTTGCCGCCGCCCTTCGTGTCCTCGAGCGCGA
Source organism: uncultured Gammaproteobacteria bacterium (assembly GCA_963713175.1). GTDB lineage: Bacteria > Pseudomonadota > Gammaproteobacteria > Steroidobacterales > Steroidobacteraceae > 13-2-20CM-66-19. Next base: position 342,204 of record CAVQKW010000012.1, read on the forward strand.
CCAGGAATCCAGCCGGCGGCGGCGGACGGTTGCCGTAATAGCGGCCGCTCCACGTGTTGACGTAGAGCACTCCGCTCGGTGCCACCACCAGGTGGCGCGCACGCCCCAAGTTGTCGGCGAACACCGTGGCGCAGAAGCCGGGCGGCAGGATGAGCCCCGCGGAAGTATCGGGACAGGACGTCCCGGACTGCGCGGGATCGGGCGCCGCAGGCGCTGCCGGGCCACCAGGGGCCGAGCGCAGCGGCGAGGACATCGTGGGGGCCGATACCGCGGGTGAGGATGATGCGGGGGCGGAGGTGCCGGGTGAAGCGGCCGAGGGGGAAGCCTGCGCCGCGGTCGCGGGAGGCCGCGAGCCCGTCAGCCAGGCGGGCGAGGCGGCGAGCACCAGGGATGGCAGGAATAAGAGCAAACGCCAGCCGTTCGGCACGTGCTGAGTACGCATGGTCCTTCACCTTCACCCGCTCGGAGCGTGTCACTATACGCCGGCCGGGCTGCCCATCCAGCATTGCCGGGCGCGAGGTACTGGATTTACCCGGACGCCGTGCGCTCGCTACCCTCTGCGGCGATGGGGAGAACGACGGGACAATGGCGCTGCCGCGTCTGCGGATTCGAGCGTTGGCACATCGTCAGCGTGAGACGCAGGAACGGTGCGCTCTATACGACTTCGTTCTACGCCTGCTCCGGATGCTCGGCGATGTTCCTGAACCCGAATCAGTTCAGCGCGCTCGGTGAGGCGGCTCCCAACATCGAGATGCCAACGGTGGTGTCGCTCCCGGCGCGGCGCAAGTAGCGCCCGCACCTCGCGCGCGCATCTTCAGCCGGGATGCTTCGCCTTGTAGGCGCGGATCTGCGCGTTGAACTCGTCGGCGTCCGTCTGCTCTTTCTCGACCGCGACATTGTGGGCGCGCGCACCGAATTCCTTGAGCCGCGCGATGTCCGCGGGGGAAGCGCTGTTGCCGGCCTGCTGGACAACCCGCGCGACCATCTCATCGACGCACTTGGTGTAGTCGTTGGTAGCCGCGTCGTACGCCTCGAAATCGCGGTGTGCGCTCCCCATCTGCGCAAGTGTCGCCTTGGTGCCGTCGGGGATCGGTGGGGCGGTGGGCACGGTACAGGAGGTGAGCGCATTGCTCGCGGCCGCGACGACGTCCATCGTAAGCGGCGGGCCGGATTCCACCGGTGCGGCGACTGCGGCCGCGGAAGCCGGCGGCGACGCAGCGCCCTGCGCACCCGGCGATGCCTTCGCGGCGGGCTGGGTGGCCGGAGTCTGCAGTGTCGGCAGTATGCCGACCACGAACGCACCACCGATCACGACGAGTCCGGCGACGCCGATCACGGCGCGCACGGCGGTGCGGGTGCCGGCGGCCATCGAGCCGAGGAGCTTGCCTCCGGCGAGCCCCACGACGACGAGGACGGCGCCGAGCGCCAGCAAGGCAAAGGTGAGCTCCTGGGACATGCTGGTGACCTAGCGCGCGGTGGTAGCCATGATCTCGCAGAACGTGCTCATGTCGATGTTGCCACCCGAGACGACCGCGACGATGGGGCCCCGGCCCGCCCGGCCGGTGAGCGCGGCGGCGAGCGCGAGCGCGCCGGCGCCTTCGGCGATGACGCGCGTCTTCTCGGCGAGCAGGCGCAGCGCGCGGCGCGTCTGATCGAGCGTGACCACGATGCTGCCCTCGGCGATCGGTCGCATGCGCTGCCACATCCGCGGGAACACGCTCTTGCCGCCCGCGCCGTCGACGAACGACGCCTGCCACTCGGGAAACTCCTGCGCCGAGCCCGCAGCGAAGGACTTCGCGGCAGGCGCTGCGGTCTCCGGCTCCGCGCCCCAGACTTTGACCGTGGGCTTCAGCGCCTTGACGGCGCTGCCGACGCCGGTGATCAGTCCACCTCCGCCGATGCCGGTAATGATCGCCTGCGTGTCGGGCGCGTCCTCCAGGATCTCGAGCCCCATGGTGCCGTGGCCGGCGATGAAATTGTGATCATCGAAAGGATGGACGAAAGTGCCTTCGACGCCGTCCACGGCGCGCTCCTCGAGCGCCTTCCAGGCGATGGCATAGGGCACCAGCACGAGGCGCGCACCCAGGTCGCGCATGCGCTGCAGCTTCGAAGCAGGTGCGGTCTCGATGGCGACCACCGTGCAGGGCACGCCCGCCTGGCGCGCCGCGTAGGCGACGCCCTGCCCGGCGTTACCCGCACTGATCGTCCACACGCCCCGCCGGCGCTCCGCCTCGGCGAGCATCGCGACCGCGTTGGCGGCGCCGCGGAGCTTGTAGGCGTTGATGGGTTGCAGGTTTTCCAGTTTCAGGCGGATATCGGGGAAGTCTGAACCGAGCTCGAGCCGTACCAGCGGCGTGCGCACGATGGTACCGGCGATGCGACGCCGCGCCGCCTCGATTTCGGCGAGCTCGATCGGTCGGACGGGGTCCGCGGCTGCTGGCACGGCCCGGACTCTACCATCCCGGCGCCCCGGGGGTTGAGGGGGGTCAGCGAAATCCGCCCCTTCACGCGCGCGGGCCTATCAGGGCGCGCCGCGCCGTGCCACACGCGTGACTCCGGCTGCCGCGAGGGCATCAGCCTGGACCAATGCCCCTGCCAGACTGTCGTGTACGCAGGCAGCGTAGTTCAGCTGATACGAAAGATTTGGCCGTCTGGCAAGCTCGCCGCAAAGGCGCCGGGCCATCGCCTCGAGCCGCTCGCGCGCGACGTGCGCTCCTTCCAGCGTCGCCAGATCCAGATCGGCGAGCGACACGTTCGCCCCGAGCGTCACCGAATTGCGCACCGTCGTATCGGCCTGTCTGAGCGCACCGATCTGCCGAAGTGCGTTATTTACCGTACTGTCCACGCACACGCTGACAGCCCGCTGCGCGGACGGCTCGCCGCGGTCGGCGCGGTCCGCGCAAAGGCGTTCTGCAACGGTGTACAGACGATCGCGTGCCACGCGCATACCGTCCGGCGCAGAGAGATTGAGGTCAGAGAGCGATACGTCTGCAACCCTGCTGGCAGTCGATGTCGTGGTGTCCTGATCCGCAATCGCGCCAACGGGCACAGTTGCGCACAACGCCACCAGGATGGCGGCTCCCGGTGCAGTGCACCTGGCACCAAGACGGCCCGACAGGATGGACTGGGTATTCATATGTCAACCTCCGTTGAGTATCTGCACATTTGGGTCATCGACGGGCATCCCGGCGCGGGAACACCAGCTCCTGGCGAGTTGTCCGGCGGACGGCGCCCGGACGCAGTCACGCGATTGATACGCGCTTGCGAGCTGCGGGGTTTCAGCAGCGCGCCAGAAAAAGGCCTCAAGCCTGAAACTCGGCGAGCCGCCTGGGCGTATAAACTCTGTGACACGCGAGAATGGCTGCGGTAGACGCGAGCGATGAACGATGTTCTGTCAGCCGCCCTGATCGGCGCGATGGCCGGCTATCTCGTCGCGCGGCACTTCCCCGAGATCGAATGGATCCTGCACACACTGCTCAGCTGAAAAAGAGGTTGTGACCATGTCACACAATGACCTACCTGCTCTTGCGGCCATGCTGATTCCCTTGCTCTCCATCACGGTGAGTCTGATTGCACTGATCGTCTGGATCATGGCGTGGCACCGGCGCAGGAACCACGAGATCGAATGCCGTCACAAGGAGCGGATGGCGGCCATCGAGAAGGGCCTGGAGCTGCCGCCGGAGTCATTTCCACAACCTGCGCCGGTGGCGCCGCGGTCGCGCTATCTGCTGCGCGGTCTGATGTGGCTCGGTGTCGGAGTCGCCATCACATTTGGCGGGCGCGACTGGCTGCAGGGTCCGATGGGGGGATCGGGCTGGATCGCAGTCGCCGTCGGCGTCGCCTATCTCATCTTCTATTTCGTGGAGGGGCGCAAGACGGCGGTTGCGAAGCACGATGCACCCGCGTCCGGCAGCGATCAAACGTCCTGATCCAAATAAGGAGGCGGGCACATCGCAGTCGGACGAAACGGGCAATGCGGCGCCGTGTTGACCGATGCCAGAGTCCTGGAGCTCGTGCGGGCAGAGCGTCGCGATGAGGCGATCGCTCTTGTACTGCCCGCCTTCCGACGCAGGGTTTTTGGGTTGGCGTACAGTTTTCTTCGCGACCGCGACGCCGCAGAAGATGTCACTCAGGACGTATTCATCAAGGTCTGGCGGGCGCTGCCCGGGTTTGACGGGCGCGCCTCAATGTCTACCTGGATTTATACGATTGCCCGGAACACGAGCTTGTCAGCGCTCCGTGCGCGACGCCCGCAGTCCTCCCTCAGCGATCCGGAGGTGCTGGACGCGGTGGAGGCGATCAATCCTGCTCCATCAGCCGATGCCGTGGTCGACCGGGCCGCGCTCCTGCGGCTCGTCGATCAGCTCCCCACCAAGCAACGGCAGGTCATCATGCTCTTCTACATGGAGGAGCAATCCCACGAGGAGGTAGCGAACATGCTGGCGATGCCCGTTGGAACCGTTAAAACGCTGTTACATCGCGCGCGCGCCCGACTGATCACTGCCGCCGACACAACGGGTGCGATCGCATGAGCACACCTGATCTTGAACTCGACAAGCACCTGCGGGCGCTCTTCGGCGGCCTCGACGCGGGGGCTGGCTTTGACGCCCGGCTCATGGCACGTGTGCGAGCCGAATCGCAGATGGACGCGACCGAGCGGGCCGCGCGCGCACGGCAGCAGGAACGGGCACGTCATCAGGGAGCGATCTGTGAGCTGCAGATCCGGCGTCGCTCGACGCTGCGCCTGCTGACGCTCGACACGCTGGGGGTCGCACTCTTGCTGGTGGTTGGCGTCGTCACGGCTTGGCCGCATCCTGGCGGTGATGTCGTGGATATTTCGCGTCAGTACGGCCCCTACATCGCGATGTTGCTCGGTGCCCTGGTCGCAGCCGTGCCCCTTCTGGGAATGTGGCTGGAACAGAACCGCCGACCGATCCGGTTGCTCTGATAGTATGGGTCGGGGGGGCGACAAGGAGGTTCGCCGTGAGACACCCTTTGCCCGCGAAGGCGGCCAGCGCTGGTCCGGACGTGCGTCTGATCACCGCGGTATGGCCCGGCGACCGTATCCGCGCGGCGCCACCTGGGACGGCGAGGGCGTGAACTTCTCGCTGTTCTCCGCCAACAGCGACAAGGTCGAGCTGTGCCTGTTCGATGCCACCGGCCGGCACGAGGTGCAGCGCATCGAGCGTCCGCGAGCGCACCGACGACAACTGGCACTGCTACCTGCCGGAGGCGCGGCCCGGCCTGCTGTACGGCTACCGCGTCTACGGCCCTTACGATCCCGAGCGCGGCCACCGCTTCAATCCGCACAAGCTCCTGATCGAGCCCTACGCCAAGCACCTGCAGGGGCCGCTGGTGTGGAGCGATGCGCACTTCGGCTACCGCACTGGGACATCCGAAGGAGGACCTGTCCTTCGACCGGCGCGACAGCGCGCCGGGCACGCCCAAGTGCCGGGTGATCGATCCCGGCCTTCACCTGGGGTGACGACCGCCGCCGCGCACCCCCTGGCACGACACGGTCATCTACGAAGCGCACGTGCGCGGGACTCACCATGCGCCATCCCGGAGGTGCCCCCGCAGCCTGCGCGGCACCTACGCGGGACTCGCCACCGCGCCGATCATCGATCACCTGGTGCGTCTCGGCGTCACCGCCGTCGAGCTGATGCCGGTGCACGCCTTCGTCGACGACCGGCACCTGCTCGAGAAGGGCCTGCGCAACTACTGGGGCTACAACACCCTCGGGCTTCTTCGCCCCGGAGCTGCGCTACTCGGCCTGACCGGCCGCATCAGCGAGTTCAAGACCATGGTGAAGGTGCTGCACTCGGCCGGCATCGAGGTGATCCTGGACGTGGTCTACAACCACACCGCCGAAGGCAACCAGCTCGGGCCGACGCTGTCTTTCCGCGGCATCGACAACGCCTCCTACTACCGCCTGATCGCCCGAGAACCCGCGCTACTACATGGACTTCACCGGCACGGGCAACACGCTCAACATGCAGCACCCGCGCGTGCTGCAGCTGCTCATGGACAGCCTGCGCTACTGGGTGACGGAGATGCACGTCGACGGCTTCCGCTTCGACCTGGCCTCCGCGCTGGCGCGCGAGCTGCACGAGGTCGACCGGCTCGGCTCCTTCTTCGACACCATCGGCCAGGACCCGGTGCTCTCGCAGGTGAAGCTCATCGCCGAGCCCTGGGACATCGGCATGGGCGGCTACCAGGTGGGCAACTTCCCGCCCGGCTGGAACGAGTGGAACGACAAGTACCGCGACACGCTGCGCGGCTACTGGAAGGGCGACGGCGGCCTCATTGCCGGACTTCGCCCGGCGCTTGACCGGGTCCGCCGACCTCTACGAGGCGAGCGGACGCAAGCCCACGCCAGCATCAACTTCGTCACCGCGCACGACGGCTTCACGCTCGAGGACCTGGTCAGCTACAACGACAAGCACAACGAGGCCAACGGCGAGGAGAACCGCGACGGCCAGCAACGACAACCGCTCCTGGAACTGCGGCGCTGGAAGGCCCGACCGACGATCCGGCGATCCTCCATGCTGCGCGCGCGCCAGAAGAGCGAACATGCTCGCCTCGCTGCTGCTCTCCCAGGGCGTGCCGATGATCCTGGGGGGCGATGAGCTCGGCCGCACCCAGCGCGGCAACAACAATGCCTACTGCCAGGACAACGAGATCTCCTGGCTCGACTGGAACCTGGACGAGGGCAGCGAGCAGTTCCTGGACTTCGTCGCCCGCATCATCCAGCTGCGCCGGCGAGCACCCGGTGTTCAGCCGCCGCCGCTACGTGAGCGCCGATCCGCTGACCCCGGAGGGCCTGAAGGAGATTCTCTGGCTCACGCCCGACGGGCGCGAGATGACCGAAGGCGACTGGGACCAGGAGTTCGCGCGCTGCCTCGGCGTGTACCTCGCCGGCGGCGCCATCGCCGCATCGGCCGCCGCGGCCGGGCCGATCAAGGACTGCGACTTCCTGCTGCTGTTGAATGCGCACCACGAGGCAATCCCGTTCCGCATCCCGCAGGCGCTGGCCGCCAAGACGTGGGTTTCGGTGTTGGATACGGCGCAGGACGATGCGCCGTTCCACAGCAGGCGACTGACGCCGGGGAAGAGGTATCCGCTGCAGGGGCGCTCGCTGGTGCTGCTGGAGGAGGCGGCAGCGACGTAGCGGAGCGTTCCCACGTCGTGTTTCGGTCACCGTTTTCGATATCAGCGGTGAGGCCCAGTGGCTCGGTCCCACTCAAACAAGACCTAAAAGGGAGCTTTCTCCATGAATACAACCAGATCGAACAATCGACCGAAGAAAGGCACGGGACACGACGGCCCGGCAATGACGCTCGTCCGCAGTGCCGGGTACGCAGTTTTATTGGCGGCGAGCGCCCTAAGCCTGCCGCGCCTGCGCTCGCCAACACCACCTACACGATAGACATACCACGCCAGTACCTGATGGGCGCAGGGATCGACCTTACCGGCACGATTACAACAGATGGAACCCTCGGAATCCTGGACGCATCGAACATCGTATCCTATGACCTGTCATTCGAGGGGTCCGTCTATGAAGGTAACTCCAACGACGTCGACTCGGACCCGCTTGAGTCTGCGCTGTTTACGGACGACCTTGGTGGAACGCAGACCCTGATCTGGGGCCTGGCCGATGATCAAGGCGACATCGGCTTCGTGCAGGGCAACGACCCTGCAAACGCACTCTGGTTTATCGGAGACAGCGAGATATCGCAGTTTTTTGGAGCTGAAGCGATAGCGTACGAGCGACTTTGCGATAGCTGTACGTCCTTAATTGGAACCGCCAACGTACAATCCGCTCCCGTCCCCGAGCCTGCGACGATCACCCTTCTCGGCCTGAGCCTGGTTGGGTTAGCCGCATTCCGTCGCCGGCCAAGGTCGCATTGAGCACCGATCCGTAGCCGAATGTGACCCACGCGGTTTCCGAAGCGTAAGCCCATACACTCACCCGGCGAATCCGATCGCTGCCGGCAGCCAGCCCTGTCCGGCCCGACAGCCCCTCAGCGCTGCCGCAGCACCTGGTCGGTGAGGAAGATGTCGGTGAGGAGCGCGCGCAGGTGGATCGTGGCGTTGAGATTGTCGACCAGCAAAGACGAGATGGACGGGCGGGAGAGGACCAGCGCGATCGCCCCGCGCGCCTTGCGCGCATCATCGGTCACCGCCGTGAGGAAATCCGTGGCAGTGCGCGCGGCCTCGGTCGATTCCGCCCCCACCACGGAAGTGACCAGCGGGCCGAAGCCCTCGAGCGCGGCGTGCATGGTGGTGAGGGTGTGGCGCACGTCGGTACCGGCGTCGTCGTTGCGGCCCTGCGCGGCGTAGGCGAGTAGATATTCGTAACCACGCTCGAGGGTCGCGACGGCGAGCGCGAGCTCCGCGGTGCTGGCCATCAGGGACGCGCCCTTTCTGCGCGGCTTGCACGACTCGCTACGCCTGCGCTCTCACGCGCGTGCGCACGCTCTTCTTCGGGAGTCATCCAGCCGACGATCATGGCTCTGAGGTACCCGCGATTCTCCGGACGCAGCGCAAAATACACGTGAATCATCACCAGCGTCACCGCGCACACCGCGGCCAGCCCATGGAAGAAATAGACCAGGCCCCAGTTGTGCGCGGAGAGGAAGTATGGATCGCGCACCAGGAACGGCGTGCGGATCTTCTTCAGCATCAGAAGGCCCGTAATGACCGCTCCGAGCACCATGAGGCCCATGGCGGCGTGCATGAGTTTCTGCGCGAGGAGGTATTTCTCGGGCCGGTGCGCACCCCGCCCCGGCATGCCAAACCACATGGTGCGCAGGCGCTGCCAGATGAGCGCTCTCAGGATGTGAAAGACGACGAGTGCGACGAGCACCAGGCCTACCACCCAGTGGGTCGGCAGCCAGTTGAAGCGCACGCCCACGTGCGGCAGGAGCCCGGTCGCCATGAGGGTGAGAACGGACGCCGCCGTCAACCAGTGAAACGCCCGGTCGATGCCGGCGTGGCGCACCACGCCTTCGGCGGGAGGGGCGAGATCGGCGACGCGCTCGGCGGCGACGGCCATGTCCTAGGCTCCCGGTCTGCGGTCGCGGCGCACGAGCCGGTAGAGCGCATGGCAGAGGATGACCGCCGCGCCCACGAGGACCGCGACCCAGATAAGATCCCAGGAGACTCCCTGGATGAGCGTGCGGCCCCACATGTCATGACCGGTGCGGAAGATTTCCATGCTCTACCTCACGCCTCGCGCACCGCGCGGCGCACCAGGCTCTCCATGAGCGGCACCTTGAAGGCATTGAGCGCGACGGGCTGCGCGCCGTGGATGGCGGAGCGACCGGCGAGCTCGGCGATGTTCGGATCCTGCCGCTGGCCGGCGATGATCTCCTCCACCTCCCGCAGCCGATGCGGCACGCCGCCACGCCCCCGCACACGAGGCGCACGCGGCGGATACAGCCGTCCTCGATGAACATCGCCGCGGCGACGCTCACCAGCGCAAAGTCCCAGGACCGCCGGTCGGCAACCTTCTCGAAGTAGAAGCGTGCCGCCGGACCACTCCTTTGGCATGCGCACCGCGGTGAGGAGCTCCCCGGGCTCGAGGATGTTCATGCGCGTGATGTTGACGGACCGGTCCGACGAAGAACTCTTCGGCCGGCACGACGCGCTCGCCCGCGCGGACCGCGGATCACCATGCGGGCATCCAGCGCCACGCACGCGGTAGCGGTGTCGCGATGGCGAGACGGCGACGCAGCGGCTCGCGCCGAAGATGCAGTGCTCGCGGTTCTGTCCGCCCGGGCGTGTCGGCGTAGCAGGTATTGCCGCCGGCGCGGTAGCAGCTGACACCGTAGCGGTAGTACCAGCAGCGCGCGTCCTGGCAGAGATTGCCGCCGAGAGTGCCGGAGTTGCGGATCTGCGGACTCGCGACGCGCCCGCGGCGGTGGCCAGGAGTCCGTAGTGCTCGCGCACCAGCGGCGAGTTCTCGATGTCGGCGAGCTTGGTCAGCGCGCCGATCTCCAGGCCGTCGGGCGTCTCACGAATGCCGTAGAGACTCTGGATGCCCGACAGGTCGATCACGGCGCGCGGGCGCTTGTTGCGATCCTTGAACCAGTCGAGGCTGTCGTTGCCGCCGGCGAGGAACCACGCACCTGCACCTAAGCGCGCTGCGCCAGATCGAGCGCGCCCTCAACCGTGTCGGGCTGGTAGAGCTCGAAGTGCGGCATCATGTCGCGGTGGATCATGCGCGCGCTCCTACTGGGTGTTGACCTGCAGCGGGGTATGCGCCACCGGCCGCTTCAGGGCGGCGTTCAGCACCATGTCGGGCTTCACCGGCGTGCGGTTGAAGACATGGCCGCCCAGGGCATCCGAGAGCGCAGAGAGCAGCGCCGAACCGGCCGCGCCCAGCGGCGGTTCGCCGATTCCCTTGGTGCCCATCGGGCTGGTGGGGTCGGGCATGTTGACCGCATTCGGCAGACAGGTGCCGCGGCATATCCAGATACGTCGCGGGGCGCGCCTGGTACAGTCCGACGTGGCCCGGCAGGCCGTTCTGCGGATCGAAAATGATGTGCTCGAGCGTCGAGAAGCTCATGCCCTGCACGGTGCCGCCCTTGAGCTGCGTCTCGAGCCCCATCGGGTGGATCACCGTGCCGCAGTCGCCGACATTCAGGACCTCGAGACGCGGTGCTGGCCGGTCTCGAGGTCGAGCTCGATCTCGACGAACGCGCAGGCGAAGGCGGCGGTCTCGCCTGCCACCGGAAGAGTGTCCTTGGCCACGCCGATCAGGCCCGAACCCGCAAGCGCGGCAGCGGACGCCCGCGTCATGGGGTTGATGTCGTCCGGCAGCTCGTGACCGCAGAACTTGCCGCCGAGTGCGATGGCGCGCTGCGCCAGCTGCGCGTAAGTCAGGTGGCGCGCGGGTTGTGCACTGGCGAAGATCTTCTTGCCGTCGACCTCGTAGTCGCCGGGCTTGCCGCCCAGATCCTGGGCCGCGATCGCCTGCATCTTCTCGAGCGCATCCATGGCGGCAACGTAGTTGGTGCGCGCCATGGTGAAGGAGGTGTTGCTGCCGAACTGGCCGATGTTCCAGGGCAGATGGCTGCGCGTGTCGCCGCGCTCGACGACGCAGTCGTCCCAGTCGTACTTGCAGTACCTCGGCGGCGATGCGCGCCGTGCCGGAATGGGAGAACGTGCCCAGATTGCCGACCCCGGTGTGGATGTGCAGCTTGCCCGTCGGGCGTGATGCGCACCAGGCCGTCGAAGCCGTTGAAGCCGGCGGGGTGATAGGCCTGGCCGATGCCGAGCCGCGTCACCTTCGAGCCGCGCCGCTGGCCGCTGCGTGCCGCGCGCTCCTCCCAGCTGAAGCGCTTCGCGCCCTGCGCAGCGCCTCGCGCAGGTAAGCGCTCGTGACGTGGCCGGCGGTTCGCGCCGACGTTCGAGCCGGTCTGCGGTGCATTGATGCTTGCGGATCTGCAGCCGGTCGATCTTCAGGTCGCGCGCCGCGCGGTCCATCAGCGGCTCCAAGATGCAGGCAATCTGATTCTCCCCGGGGCCGCGCTGCGCCGAGCGCGTGGGCGAGTTGGTGTAGACCGGGATGCCGCGCCAGCGCATGGACTCGGGCTGGTACACGACCGACAGCGCATCCGCCGCGTTGCGGAAATCCCAGAAGCCGTTGTACGCGCCGCTTTCCTGCACGATGTACAGGTCGGCGGCCAGGAGCCGGCCGTCCGCGCCGAAGCCGAGCTTGACCCGACCCTGAAAGCCGTTGCGCGCATGGCCGATGTAGTACTCCTCGGCGCGGCTGATCCGCATCATCACCGGCCGCTTGAGCTTCTTCGACATCAGCGCCGGCATGGCCATGCTGGGAAAGGCCGAGCCCTTGGAGCCGAAGCCGCCGCCGCAGAACTCGGCGATGTAGACCAGGTTCGTCGGGCTTGATGCCGATGTACTGCGCGAGCCCCGGCACGACGAACGACTGGCTCTGGGTCGAGCCATGCACGAAGCACTTGCCGTTCTGCCAGTAGGCGAAGAGGTGCGCGGCTCCATGCTGTGGTGCGAGATTGCTCGCGGTGACGAAGCGAGTCGTCGTAGACGACCTTGGACTTGCGGCAAAGCCCGCCTCGACGTCCCCGTAAGACCAGTCCTCGGCGGCCTTGCCCAGTGGCAGCTTGCCCCGCCCCGGCCTGCGCGAAATCCTCCCGCGTCCATTTCAGCGACTGCAGCTTCACCCTGCGCGCCGACGTTGTTGCCGTCGGCGCGCGCGTTCGGCCCGTCCGGGATGCAGGCTCTGCAGCGGATCGACGGTAAAGGGCAGCGGTTCGAGATCGAGCTTGATCTGCTCGATCGCATCCTGCGCCGTGGTCTCATCCTCCGCGGCGAGCGCCAGGATGGGCGCCCCGACGTACTGCGGCTCGGCCGAGAGGATCGGCGGACTCGGTCGCCGTGGACCGGCGTCACATCGCTGCGGCAGCAGCACGCCCGACCACGCCCGGCACGCTCAGCGCCGCCGACACGTCGATGCCGCGCACCCGCGCGTGCGGCATCGGGCTGGTGAGCAGGCGGCAGAACACCATGCCGTCGGCGCGGAAGTCCTCGGCGTAGCGGGCTTCACCGGTGACCTTGGCGAACACGTCCGGTGGGGTGAAGTCCTTGCCCAGCAGCTTGTAGCTCATGCGGATGCCTCCTCCCGGGAGGTACCTGCCCCGAGGCGCGCATGATGCCGTTCAGATAGTTGTCGTAGGCGCCGCAGCGGCACAGGTTGCCGGCCATGGCGGCGCGCGCCTCGTCGCGCGTTGGGTGCGGATTGCGCTTCAGCAGCGCCACGGCCGAGACCACCTGGCCGGGCGTGCAGAAACCGCACTGCGGCGACAGCTCATCGATGAAGGCCTGCTGCACCGGATGCAACGTCGCCATTGGGGCCGCGCACACCCTCGACGGTGGCACCTTGCGGCCGCGGACGCTATGCGTCAGCACCGAGCAGGAATTGTGGGTGATGTCATCGAGCATGACGGTGCAGGCACCGCATTCGCCCCGGTCGCAGCCGAGCTTGGTGCCGGTCAGCCCGAGCTTGTAGCGCAGCGTCATGGCGAGCGTTTCCTGCGGCAGCACATCGACGCGCCGGAGCTGCGCCATTGACGTTGAGGGAGATGCAGCCGTTCGACCGCGCCGGCGGCCCGGCCGGGCCCGCGCGCGCAGCCCGCGAGACCCCCGTACAGATACAGCGCGCCGGAGGCGACGGCGCCCGAAGCGATGATGCGCTTGATGAGCTCGCGCCGGGTCATCCGCGCGACCTCGTCGTCGACCCCGACGGCGCGTACTGGCAGGACGGCTGTGTCCAGCTCGCTCATGTATTTCCTGACTGACGTGGCCGCAGACGCAGCGGGCAAGCGACGCGACCTGCGTTGCGATGCCGAATCCTAGCGCATCCGGGCCATTGCCCGCAGGCGCGCATCCGGCTTGCCGGGTTTGACGTATAGGATGGTGTAAAGATTCCACCCCTAAACACCCGTCGGCGTTCGTTATGCCCAATCGACTGCGCTGCGCCCTGCTGCCGCTCCTTATATATGCCGCCTGGAACGCCCCGGCGGGGTCGTTCGGCTCACAGCCCTCGCCGCCCGGTGCCGCGTCGCAGATCGAGTGGCACCGGCAGTGGAATCAGGCGCTCTTTGCACAAGCCGCGCGCGAGCATCGCTTCGTGCTCCTCGACCTGCACGCCGTATGGTGCCACTGGTGTCACGTCATGGATGATCAGACCTACGCCGACCGCGCGGTGATCGCCCTCATCGGCAAGCGGTATGTCGCGGTCAGCGTCGATGCCGACTCTGACCCGGCTCTCACCAGCCGTTACGGCGACTGGGGGTGGCCCGCGACCATCGTGCTGGCGCCGGACGGCACGGAGATCGTGAAGCGGCGCGGCTTCATACCGCCCGCCCAGATGGCCTCGCTCCTGCAGGCGATCATCGACGATCCGACGCCCGGCCCTTCCGTGGGGCGCCCGGAGGCGCCCATCGTGGCGAGCGGGCCGGGACTGATCACTGCGGCGCAGCGCGCCTCGTTCCGCAAGACCTACGAGGAAGCCTACGACGCGAAGTATGGCGGCTGGGGAAGCGGTCAGAAGTTCATCGACGCCCCGACGATGGAATACACGCTGGCGCTGGTGCTCGACGAGCGCGACTCGAAGGCAGAACGGCGTGCGCGGCAAACGCTCGATGCGAACCTTAAGCTCATCGATCCGGTCTGGGGCGGGGTATCCCAGTACTCGGAAACGATCGACTGGTCCAAACCCCACTACGAGAAACTGCTCGCCTTTCAGGCGGACGACATGCGCCTCTACAGCGAGGCGTACGCGCGCTGGAACGACCCGAGGTATCTCAAGGCCGCGCTAGCGCTCGAGCGCTACATGACGGCCTTCCTCAAGTCCTCCGAGGGGGCCTTCTACGTGAGCCAGGACGCGGACCTCTCGGCGCGTGTCCCAGGTCACGCCTATTACGCGCACGATGAGGCCGCGCGGCGGCGCCTCGGGATCCCGCGCGTCGACAGGCACGAGTATGCGCGCGAGAACGGCTGGGCGATCCGCGGACTCGCCCGGGTGTACGAGGTCACCGGCCAGACGCAAGCGCTCGCGGACGCACAGCGTGCGGCTCAATGGGTACTTGCGAACCGCACCCTCCCGAAGGGCGGCTTCCGGCATGACGCCCGGGATGCGGGTGGCCCGTATCTCGATGACACTCTTGCCATGGGGCAGGCGTTCCTCGCGCTCTACCGCTCGACGGGCGATCGCCAATGGCTTAGGCAAGCGCGGGCCGCGATGGACTACATCGTGCTCACGTTCCGCGACGCGCGCGGCGGGTTCATTGCAGCTCCTGCCCCTGCGAATGCGACCGGCGTGTTCCGCGACCCGGCGCGTACGATCGAAGAGAACGCGGCCGTGGCGCGCTTCGCGAACCTGCTCAACCGCTATACGGGCGATGCGCAGTACCGGGACGCGGCGTTGCATGCGATGAAGTACCTGGCCGCCGCGGCGGGGGGCTTCGATGAGCTGCACCCGGACGTGCTGCTCGCCGATCGTGAGCTCGCCGGCGCGCCGATCCACATCACGGTGGTGGGTGGCAAGGCGGACCCGGCGGCGCGCTCGCTGCACGCCGCGGCGCTGCAATTCCCGGCGAGCTACCTGCAGGTTGACTGGTGGGACCGCTCCGAGGGTCCGCTGCCGAATCCGGAAATTCGCTATCCGGTGCTCAAGCGCGCCGCGGCCTTCGCGTGCACGCAGAACACCTGCTCGACGCCGGTGTACGAGGCGGCGCGGATCTACAAGACGGTGACGACGGCGCTGTATCAGACCGACTAGTCGTACCAGCCCGGCGACTTGATCGCGTTCTTCATGAACGCGGTGCTGTGGCCGATCCACAGCTGCGCGTGCTTCGCCTTGAGGAACGCCTCGATCGGGTCACGCGAGGCGGGGGTGCCGAGCGGCTTCTCCTCGGGCGGCATGCGGTGCAAGGTGCGCTCTTCGGCGTAGTGATAGAGATCACCGGAGAGCACCACGCCGCCGGTCTTCGCGAGCTTCACGTAGAGCGACTGGTGCCCCGGGGTGTGACCGGGCGTGAACAGCAGCACCACCGTGCCGTCGCCGAACACGTCGTGGTCGCCCTCGAACACCACCTTGCGGGCATGGGCGAGCGCACAGTAAAGCGGCACGTAGGCGCGATCCGCCCTGGCGCCGAACATGAAGTCGAGCTCGGCCTTCTGCGTGAGCCAGATCGAGCCCGCATAGTCGTTGGCGTTGCCGACGTGGTCCCAGTGCGAGTGCGAAAGGGCGAGATAGGTGATGTCGGACGGGCGCCACCCCGATGTCGGCGAGCGCGCCTTGCAGGGTAGTGAAACGGATCTGCCCATAGCCGCCGTCGACGTTCTCCCAGAGCGGGCGTCCGACGAGACGATCGGAGAGTCCGGTGTCGAAGAGGAGAATTCCCTTCGGGTGGATAACGAGGAAGCAGGACACCGACATGTTGGTATCCGCTACCTCTTCGCGCGTCAGGGCGTAGTCCTCGGGACGGTTGTAGGTCAGCGTGCCGCAATCGATGACGTACAAACGCGGCGAAGTGACGTGCGGCAGCGGCGCGAGGCCCGGTGGGCGCGGTGCGGCACCGGGAGAGGCAGTCGCGGGCGCCTGTGCGGACGCGCCGGCTGCGAATCCGATCGCCATCAGCACGAACAGCAGGGACACTCTCATAGCGTTTCCCTCAAACCCTGATCAGGCCTCGATTCTAGCGATCGAGGGCGCCCGCGTCCCCGTTTGGCGGACTCCTGCCTTCGAGGTGATTTACACTCTGGTCGCACAGGGAGACCGGGATGCCGCAGATCCTCGCCGGTATCGATCACCTCATCGTCGTGATGCTCGAGAACCGCTCGCTCGACAGCATGCTGGGCACGCTGCACGCGGACGGCTCCCGGCCTTCGGTGGTACTCCCTGCGGGTAGCTCGCCCCTGTTCGACGGCCTCGCACCAGGCCTCGCGAACCCCTCCAACGCCGGCTATTTCACCGGCGCGCCGCCTGAGAGCGTCGCGGTCGCGGCCGCGGTAAAGTCCTCGACGGTCCCCAACCCGGATCCGGAGGAGACCTTCTCGAACGTGAGCTATCAGCTCTTCGGGCCCGGCGCCCCGAGCCCGAATCCGCGCTGGCCGATGCAAGGCTTCCTCATCAACTATCAGCAGACCGGCAGCAGTAATGCGGCGCAGATCATGCAGTGTCATGCCACCGGGCAGGTCCCGATCCTGGTGTCTCTCGCCCGCAGCTATGCGGTCTCGGACGCGTGGTTCAGCTCGGTCCCCTCGCAGACCTGGGCGAACCGCGCCTTCGTCCACGCCGGCACTTCCAACGGCCACGTGGATAACGGCACGGTGCCGGATCCGCTGCTGTGGGACGTCACGACGATATTCAATCTGTTGACCAGGCTCGGTAAGAGCTGGGCGGTCTACCACGACACCGAAGTCGTGCCGGCACTCGCCCGCACGCAGTTTCCGCAGCTGTGGCCGCCGTCGCTCGATGGCAACTTCAAGCCGTTCGAGGACTTCGTGGATGACTGCGCGAACGACCGCCTGCCGCAGTATGCGTTTCTCGAGCCGAGCTTCCTGATTGACCCGAACGATGACCACCCGCCCCATGACGTGAACGCCGGCGAAGCGTTCCTTTACGACACGTGGACGGCGCTGAGCACATCGCCCGCCTTCGCGAAGAGCCTCCTCGTCATCACGTTCGATGAGCACGGCGGCTGCTACGACCACGTGCTGCCGCCCTTCGGCGCGACACCGCCGGATAGGGCCAGCACGCCGGGGGATCAGGGTTTCGGCTTCGATCGCTTCGGGGTGCGCGTGCCGACCGTGGTCGTCTCACCCTGGATCGCGGCGGGTACGGTGTTCCGCTCGGACCAGCCCGTCCCCTACGATCACACCTCGATCCTTGCGACGCTGCGCGACTGGCTCGCAATTCCCATGCTGCCGAGCGCGCGAATCGCCGCAGCTCCCACTCTGGGTCAGCTGGTGACGCTCGCGACGCCGCGAACCGACGTGCCGACCCTCCCCGCGCCGCCTGCGGGCATCGCCGCGACCCCGACGTCTGCGGCGCCGAACCCGCTACAGAGAAGCCTGGTCAGCGGCACCGCCCGGCGCGACGGGCAAGACCCCGCCGCGACGCTGGGTCAGATCCACACGCGACAACACGCGATCGACTACTTCCGACAGCGGCGGCCGTGATCGGCTCGGTCACCGGGATGTCAGCATCATTCCGGCAATCTCCTTGAGGAGCTTCGCTGCCACGAGCGCGGTCTGATTGGAGATGTCGCAGCGCGGATTGAACTCGACGATGTCGGCGGCCACGAGCGGTTGATCGATCGAGTGGATCAGATCGATCACCTGGCGGCTCGAGAGGCCGCCCGGCTCGCGATGCGACACGCCGGGTGCGAAGGCCGGATCCAGAGCGTCGATGTCGAGCGATAAGTACACCGGCGTCGTCAGCTCGAACCGCAGCGGCCCGCTGCAGCGGCCCGCCTCGATGGCCTCCACCCCAAAGCGCTTGAACTGTTGCCGATGTTCATCGGTGATGGCGCGCAGTCCGACCTGGATCAGGCGGTCGGCAAGCCGCTCTTCCATGATGCGCGCGAACGGCGAGGCGTGGGAGCGTGGATTGTTCTGGTACGCGTGGTAAATGTCGGGGTGAGCGTCGATGTGCAGGATGGTGAGTTTCGGGTGCCCTCGACGCACCGCGCGCAGGATCGGGTGTGTGATCGCATGATCGCCCCCCAGGCAGATCAGCGGATCGCCCGACTCCATGGCGCGTCCGACGCCCCGCTCGATGAGATCCCAGGGATCGTCCGATGCGCCGTCGAACTGAACGTCGCCAAGATCCATGACCCGGCCGGGAACCGCGAGGTCGACGCCCGTCTCGCTGCAGTTGGTATAGGCATCCGAGCCGAACTCGCGGCGGATGAGCGGCGGCGCCTCCGCGGGACCTCTCATGTAGGAGGAATTCCCGTCGTGAGGGACTCCGAGAAGCGAAACTCGACTACTACCCATCAATCATGATGGGCTGCGCGAAAGTCGGGCGTCAACAGATCGACTTCTACGGCTGAGTCAGGTGGTCCTTGACCTGAGCCGTCCTGCTGCGCCTGCACGGTCCCGGCACCGCGCTAGTGCGTCGCAATCTTGACGACCACGAGGTCCTTGATTGGGCCCTGCACCGCGTTGAAGATGTAGAACAGCTTCACCCAGTTGTAACCCACGCCACCCTGGGCAAAGTAGGGGACGACTGCTTCGAGCCGCAGCGTGCGCGAGTCGCCGAGGCTCACCGATGCGGCGTCGATCATCTTGCGATAGGCGTCCCGCTGCGAGGGATCCCAGGTTGGAAGGCCGGAGATGCCGGCGACGGCGATCGAGCCGAGTGGGCACGAAATTAACGCCTTGCCACCCGTCCGACAGATAGCCCGACGGGAAGTCGATGGTGAAGTGAGCCAGATGCCGGTTGCCCTGGGGATCACGCAGATGTCGGGGGTGCAGAGAGAATTCGGGTTGCTGGCCCACGGGCGTGGTGAGGGTATGGGCGGCGCCCGGCGCCCCAGCTGTCGTTCAACCTGACTCTCTTATTGCTCCAGTGCTTCACAGGATCTCCTCAGGGCCTGATGGTGGTAGCAGCCTCGGGCGTCGCGGCATTGCGCGTCGGCAGGCCTGGACCGACTGCAACCACCGAGACCTGGAACCCAGCCCAAAGCGCTGGATCCGACGTTCCGTCGCGCGACACGACCGATCTCATCGCAGCGCCGAGCGCCGCCGGGGGATCCATCGAGTCGTGCAGCAGGTGTCGGTAGAACTCTGTCATGAGATGCGCGCTGATCTCATCTGAGACCGGCCACAGGGAGGCGACCACCGCACGTGCGCCGCGCGCGAGCACGATCGAGCTGATGCCGACCAGGCCCTCGCTCGGTACGTCCTTGCCGAACGCCGTGTCGCAAGCGCTGAATACCGCGACGTCCGCGTGCAGCGTCCGCAGCGGACAAATCGGCGATCCGAAGGGCGCCGTCGACCCGGCGTTCCAGTCGCGTCGTAGGAGCCGAGGACGAGCGCCGAGAGCTCGGGGACCTGCGCGTCCACCACTGCGTGCGTCGCAAAGTGGATGAAGCGATACTTCGACCAGTCGAGCGCCAGCACTCGCTCGCGCGTCGCGTCGAGGCCGACGAGCTGATCGACGTCGGCACGCGGAAACTGCGCCGTGATTCCGGCGGCCTCCTCGGCGGTGAAGGCCAGCCGCTGATAGTCGCCGTGAGCCGAATCGACCGCGCTGCCGCGATTGGAGGTAGGCGTAATCGCAGCCGCGTCTACGAGTCCGACAAGCCGTCTGTCGTCGGCCTGGTACACGGGATCCGCAACGAGCAGCAGCGCGCGATTGTGCGGCGTCCTTCGCCACCCATGCGTGTCGAGCATCCAGCCTGCGGGTGTGTAGGCCACGTCATGTTGCAGTACGACGAAGGCCGACGTATCGCCAGTCGGTACCGCGTAGGGCTGCGAACGGTACGTAGTCGAGCGCACCGTCCGGAATCACCACCCATTGTCGAACGCCGGTGACCCAGGCAGCGATAGGACGCAGGGCTCGTTCGTAGAGCGCACGAGCGTCGTCGAGTCGCTGCGCGACGGGCGTATCGACGAGCCGCGTCAGCGAGCGACGCAGCGCCTCGGCGCCCTCGTTTATCTCCGCCGGGGGCGGCAAGCGCACCCAGTGCAGCTCTTTCGGCAGCAGGACCCAGGCGTATGCGGACTCGGACCCGAGCCAGTAGGAGACAAGCGCTGTACCAGGCGGGACGGCCGGCAGACCCACGGCGGCGCCAGCCCGGACGGCTGAGCGGTCTTTGGGAGCGGCGCGCGTTGCGATCTGAGTGTTGACCGTATCCACCTGGCGTTCGAGCTCGGCGATGTCGCCCATCAGGTGCCTGCGCACGCGGGTCGCCCGACCCCGCGCTATCGATCCGCGACTCGAGCGCGTAGCGACGGCCGGCGAGCTCCTCGTACAGCGCCTCCCGCCGCCGCAGCTCGGGCGCCAGCGCGCTCCGCAGCGCCGGGGAGTACTCCTCGGCCGAAACATCGGACAGGGACCGCGCACGCGGACGCGTCCGCGGTCGCGAACGCAGCGGCAGCGAGTGCGACACCTTCCTCCTTCCGTCCGGCCGCCACCGCGTCCTCGTAGCGCGCCCGCAGCAGCTCGATCTTGAGGTCATAGGCCGCTCGGAGCGGCGTCTGCAGCTGCGCGCGCAGTTCCGGATTCGCCGTCTGCGTGCGGATGGAGTCGGCCATCGCGAGGGCACGATCGACCGATGCGAGCGCCGCCTTCGTCTCGCCGAGCGAGCGCTGCGATCGGGCCATCTCAAGGTCCGCCGCGAACTCCTCGCTCACATTCTCGAGTGCGTGCAGGTGCGGCCCGGCTGAAACGAGGTCGACGAGCGCCTCGCGCAGGCCGGCCCAACTCACGCAGCACGACCGCGCGCTGCAGCAGCGATTCCGCGCGGCTTGCGGGATCCACCGCCTGGCCTCTGGAGAGAAACGCATCCAGCTGCGCCTTCGCGTCCTCGAGCCGGCCTGCAGCGGCGGTGTGCGCCGCCAGCTGAATCGTGATGCGCTCGATGGAGGTCGGCGCGACCGCAAGACCGAGCGCCTCACGATCGAAGCGAATGGCCTCCTCCGCTCGGCCCTGCTCGGCATCGATGGTGGCGAGCGCCCGCAGCGTGTTCATGCGTCCGCGCCGGTCGAGCGCCGCCGTGCGGGTGGAGAGTGAACTATCGAGAAACTCGCGTGCCCGATCAGGGTCACCCAGCGCATAGTAGGTCACACCGATCCCGTAGAGACTCTGCGCCTCATCGCGTAGCGCCCCGGTTTGCTTCTCGAAGCTCAAGGCGCGATCGAAGAGCTCGAGAGCGGCGTCCAAATCACCCAGCGCATAGTCAAGTAATGCGGTGTTGTTCGTCACTCCAAGGTACAGGCTCGGATAGCTCTCGGGGGCGACCGCGCCGCGTGCCCGCTCGAACCAACGGCGCGCCTCCGGTATGCGCCCGAGCCCCCAGAGACACATCGCCTGGTCCTGCCACGACTGGGCCAGGTGCAGAGTCTCGCTGATCGACTCGAACAGGCGGGCCGAGGCGGCCGAGGCCGCGATGCACTGCGTGTAGCGGCTCTGGTAGGTCAGAGCGACGGCGGTGTAGTTGAGCTGCAACCCGGCGTCGTAGGTCTCCCCGCGCGCGAGATGAAAACGAGTCAGTCGCCGCAGCAGGCTGACTGCACTGCCGAGAAGATCGGCGCCCGACTGAGTGGTGCGGGCGTTGCCCGCCGGCGCGACCCTGCCGATCTCGATCCAGCTCTCCGCGAGGAGAGCCTGAGCACGCGCACGCCGGTAGGGGTCGTTCGTCCCGAAAGTGTCCGCGGCGCTCTTCGCCTCATCCGCCGCCCTCGCCCAGTCGTGGAGGCCGAGGTATTCGATGCCCGCGAGGGCCAGCTCTGTCTCCCCTTCGAGCTGTTGATCTCCCGTCGCCGCGAGCGCGCGTGCGGCCGCAGCGTACCCTGTGGCGGCCCTGACGAAGGCATCGTGCGGATTGCCACCCTGGGAGGCCGCATGGCCCCGCGAGACTTCCTCGCCCGCGGCGTAGTCGCCATCCGCCTGCGCCAAGGTCCTGAAAACCCCCAGGCAATCGGGTCGCAGCTCCAGGGACCTCACATCGTAGACGCGCACCGTCGCAACGCCGGCCGCTTTCGCGTGCTCCTCCCCAGTCACGCGTACCGTGAGGGCCCCGGACTCAGGCGCGCGGACCACCGCACGGCGGGTTCCGGTGCGCCGTTCAGGGTGCTCGGCGCTCGCAAGGCTCTTGCCGGAGTCGAGCACCTCGACCAGAGCGTCGTTGTCGCGCTCGCTCACCTCAATCAGGTAGGTGTGACCCGGCAGGACGGCAATGTCGACTGCAGCGGGGGTCGTCCCAACGGTCCTCAGAGGCCCTTGCCGGACCAGTGGCGCGCCTAATGCCGCGGCGCAGGTGGCTTTTTCCGTACCCCAGGCGCTTGACACCCCCCCGGCGAGCGCGAGGGCCGCCAACCAGAGCGCGCCGCGGATGCCCACCTTGAGCTGCGGCTGCAGCGTGTCGTAGTTGCGGCTTATACTCAGCTTATGATCGGTGTTGATGACCAAACAGCACCCGCGGCGATGCCCGCGCAATCGGACGTCTCTGCGCCCGTCTCCGACCCCCTCTCCCGCCTGTCCGCAGTTTACCGCGATTATCCGGGTCTTCGGGCCCTGATCCTGCGCCGTGTGCGCGATCCGGAGATCGCCGCGGACATCCTCCAGGACGCCGCGGTGACGACGCTCGAGAAGCTGCGCAGTGGTGAGATCGCGCACCCGGAAAACATCGGGGGGTACCTCTTCCGCGTGGCCATCAATCACCTGCGCAACCACCGCCGGCGGGACCGCTCGGGAGTTTCGAGCTCGGATGACCTGGATGAGATCCACGAGAACGTCGACGATCCCGAATGGCAGGCCATCGGGCGCGATCAATGGGCCCGTGCGGCACGCGGGATGCTGCAGGAAATGGGGGCCGAGCGCGACCGTGAGGTGCTGGTACGGTTCTACCTCCACGACGAGGCGAAGGATCTGATCTGCCGTGAGCTGCAGCTGACGCACCAGCACTTCAACCGCGTCATCTTTCGCGCGCGCGTTCGCTTCCGGGAGCTGCTCGAGCAGCGCGGCATCGGCAAGGCCGACCTGCTGGGGATCGTTACGATCGGAATGCTGCTCTCGGCCGGTCCCGGCGGACACCTGGGCGCGGTGCATCGTTTGGGGAATCCACCCGCTGCAGCGACCCTGGCAGCACCTGCCTCGGTCCCGGGGGATTCGACGTGATCGACGTCGGCCGCGATCTTGAGCGCATGCGCGACTACGCTGCCGGCGGACTATCCGAGGAGGAGCAGCGCGCGTTCGAGGACCGCTTGCTCAAGGACCCCGAGCTGGTGCAAGAGTTCGAGCAGCAGCTGCGCTTGCGCGAAGGCATGGAGCAGCTCAAAGCCCAGGGGCAGTTCTCCGCGAACGATGCACGCTGGGCGGTGGACCCGCGAGGCCTGCCGCTGCAGCGGACGCGTCCCGGGCGCTCGCCGCTGTGGATCCCGGCGCTCGCCGCGGCGGCGCTCGCCGGCGTGGCGCTCTTCCTGTGGATCCAGTCGCCGCAAGGCGCAGGTCCCGCGTTGCGCGCATCGCTCGGGTCACATTCCGCGGGCAGCACACGGTCCCCGGCCGCGGCGACCTTCACTTTCGTCGCGATGCGAGGTGGCACCGCGCCCGATCTGACGCTGCCGTCGAGCGGCGCGATCGAGTTCCGCGCAGCCCCCGCGCCGCGCATCCCCGAAGCGCACTACCGTGTGACGCTCGCGCGCGAGGATTCCGGCGGCACCCTCACGCCCGTTGGCACCGTCGCCGGGCTCACCCTGAGCGCGGACGGCTACGTGCACTCATACGCGGATGCGGCGCGCCTCGTGGCCGGCCGGTATTCGCTACGCCTCGAGTCCGACGCGGCAGGCTTCGGCGCGGCGCAGAGCTACTCGTTCAATCTGCGCCCGGGGGGCGCGACCCCGCTGCGGTAGGCGTCAGCTCATCTGCACGGCGCGCTCGAGCTCCACGGCGATCACGCCGGGCACCGCGCGCAGTCGCGGCAGATCTTCGTAGTCCGCTGAACCGAGCAGCACTCCCACGTCCGTGAGCGTCATCCGATGTGCGAGACCGAGCGCACGGCATACGGCCGCGACCTCGTAGATCCGGTCGCATGCGTCCTCTGCAACCGCGACCGCCACATTGACTCTGTTCACCGGAAACCTCCTTGATCCATGGCTCTTGAACGACAAACTTTGCAATTCTGCGTGCGACTGTATGAACCGTTACTGAGGGGCCCGTGCGAGCCCCGCGCCCACGTCGCGGGCCGGCGCGGACAGCGCAAGCGTGGTCCTGAGCAGCAGCTCGCGGAGTGCGGCGCCGCGCGCTTCGCGGTTCGCCTCCGCGAGCAGCGCTGCAATGCCGGCGACGCAGGGCGCGGCCATGCTGGTGCCACTGCCACTCTGGTAGAGGTCCGGGCGGGGCGCCGCCGAGACGATCGCGATTCCGGGCGCTACCAGATCGACTTCGCCGCCGCCCGCGTTGAGCCCGCCATTGGAGAAGGGCGCGACGTCGAGCTCCTGGTCGACCGCGCCGACCGCAACGACCGAGGGGCAGTTGGCCGGATGCTCCACGGGCGCGATCGCATCGGGCCGCTGACTCTCATTGCCGGCGGGCGCAATCAGAAGACACCCCGCGGCCAGCGCGCGCGCTGCGACCTGCTCGTATACCGGCGGGTAGGAGTCACCGACGCACACCGGAGAGCCGAGCGACATCGAGATGACGGCGCAGTGATTGCGCAGCGCCCAGTCGATGCCCTCGAGCACCCCGCCATCGGTGCCGCCGGCGTCATCATCGAGAATCTTCGCGATGTAGAGATCGGCAGCGGGGGCGACGCCGTAGCGCGGGCCGCCGCCCGGGTGCTCCGGCCCGCACGCGACTCCGGCGCAGAAGGTGCCGTGACCGTTGCCGTCATGGGCAGTTCGCCCGGCGACGAACGACCGGGCTACGACACTGCGCAAAGCGAAGTCCGGGTGCTCGCGGTCGAGTCCGGTGTCGAGAATCGCGATGCGAACCCCGCGGCCGGAGTAATGCGAGGAGAGAATTCCGGTCGCCCGCAGTCCCCAGGTCGCGCGCGTCGTGTCCGTCAGCGGCTCAACCACACCGCTGGCGCGGACGCGGCGCTCACGCTGCAGGAGAAGCGGCCGCGGGCCCGCGTGGATCGCCTGCGCCGAACGTGCCAGCGAGCGCACCTGGTCCGGATCGCCGTGCACGATCGCCGCACCGACGCGCTCGAGAAGGAGCGCTTCCCCCGGGAGGAGTCCGGTGCGCGGACTTCGCTCATCGAAGTCCGAGCAGAGTGCTACGCGCAGGCCCGCCGCATGGCGCAGCAACCCTTGCGCCGCGCGCGCCGAGTCCTGCCGCTAGCAACACGAGATGTCGATCCGTGTACTCGGGAGCTGCGGCCGAGAGCACCGGGACCTGCGCCCCTGGGGTGCGTGTTGGTCCGGCGGTCGAATCGGGTCCGGGTCGCGTAGTCATCCTCATCCTCAATCTCAGTCGTCCTGCCCTTTGCTACCTGTACGCAGCGGCGCGCGAGTCTCATCCGGCGCAGAGGATTTTCCCTCCGGTCGGTGAGATTGCCGGTCGCATGGCGACAGATAACCAGTGCGGCGGGCGTTTTCCAGTGGACGGCGCAATCCCGCGATGTGGCTAACGGATTGCGTACAAGCATCGCCCCCGCCGCGCCTCTCCCTGAAGCGTCAACGCGGGCGACTCGCCCGCGGTTGACCTGCGCGTGCCGGTACGCATGGTAACCGGGCTACGCGACCCCATGCGCTGGAGAAGCCATGTTCCGAGTTCCGGCGGGCAAGGCGTATCGGCGGCCAACCCCCATCGTACTGAGCGCCGTGCTGCTCTTGTCGGCGGCCGCCTACGGCGGGCAGCCTGCGGGCGCACCTTGATCACGCAGGCCGCGCAGGCGTTCGCTGGGGATCGCACCGCTCAGCCCGGCTGCACGCTGACCTTCATGGCGTGGAAGTCGAGCGTCAGGACACTGTGCACGAACAGCGCATTGCCCACGGTCGCTTCGAAGAGGCCGTCGGGTTGGTGCACCGGATTCCTGCCGGTCCCCGAGAAATAAATTGTCGCCGGCGCCCGGGACAGCGCGTATGGACCGAAGGCGACGCTGTCCGCCGCGGCCTCGTTCATGTTGACGCCCCCGTCGGTATAGGGGAAGTACTTCGGCTGTCCCTTCCTCGCCGCTGCGCCCTTGAGTCCCAGGCCATCGATGGCCTGGTCGTAGACGAGCAGCGTCCCCGTGTAGCAGGTGTCGATCTGCGCGTTGACGGCCTTGCCGTTGACACTGAATCCGCTGCCGACCACGATCGGCGGGCCGTCCTTGCCGAAGGTGATGAGCTTCAATGCGCTGGAGTTGGCAGCAAGGCCCTTCGGCTGCGACTCGAGAATCCGTACCGTCAGGTGCGGATAGTCGATCTGCAATACCTGATCCTTGAAGAGCGTATAGGCCAGTCCACCCTCGACGTTGGGTGGCAGCTCACCCGTCTGCTCGGGAGCGAGTCCCAGGAAGCGGCCCGAGAACGCACGCCCTTGCAGCGTGACGGTCTGCGCGCCGAGCCGAAAGAGCCCCGGAAGGGCCTTGCCGTCCTGCTCGATCGGCTCGAGCTTTATGTTCAGACCCTTGGCCGTGTCGGCACTCAGCCAGCTGTTGACGTTGCCGGTGTCGAGCAGCAGCAGGTGACTCTTGCCATCGGCGAGCGTGACGGGGATGCAGATCATGCCGCCACAGGGCGTGAACGAGAGAGTCACGGGCTCGGTGGATGCGAATGCTGCATCGGCTGCAGACAGCAGGAGCACGGTGCAGCACAGTGCCGCGGCGGGTCGAAGCATGAATCCCTCCATCTGCTTTAGGTGCGCTGGGCGTGCAGTCTAAAGCAGAGGCGCAGCGGCTGCCTGCGGCTCGCCGTCGCCGGCCAACGCTCCACCGCGTGGCGAATCGACTCGATATCGGCCCCGCAGCCCCATTTTTTCCTTGGTCGCGACGATCGGAGGTAAGCCTCCTGGGGCGCGGGTCCGGCCGGGTGGAGTGCTATTGCCATTCGGCCGCGGACCCGAAGACGCGCTTCACCACTATGATCAACCAAGTCATGGCCAGTGCCGAAAAGAGCAGCGGCCAAAAGACAACGTGGGATCTCCTCGCGGGGCAAGTCCTAATCAAGCCAACGTAGGGCGCAAATACGGGCAGGGGACTTCCGCACGAGACCACTCGACCGAGAGGAGCAGCGGCCAGCCGAGCGGAAGTCGAGATGTAGTGCCTCAGCTCGAAAGCGACCAGTATCGTCACGGCGTCCAGGCCTATCGCGTCCACGGCCGACAATAGGAGACCAGCCTCAGGAGCGAGAGCGGCAGCCGCAACGCCCACAATGACAGCAACAAGCAGTAACCTCTCCCAGCGCGACAAGGGCATGGCGCCTCGTCCATGGAAGCTGGACCATGAGCGCTTGAGGGTGGTTAGCATCGAAGGACTCCGTTCAGGCGCTGGGCAATTGATTCTATTGTCCGACAGCCTCGGGACAGGGTCGAGTATTCGCTCAATCGCGCACGAACCTCCCGAGATGCTCTCTGTCGCACAGGACGGACAGATTCTCTTATCGCCTTACGAGCCGTAGGCTTTCGGAATGGCGCAACGACTCGTGATCCCAAGTCGAGAGGAAGTCGACGCTGAGCTGTCGGTCGCGCGGCCCTGGTGGCAATTTTCGGTGCGCTTTAACGTTGCCATCTCGCAGAGCATTCCAGTCGCGCGGATGCACGAACGCGAATCCGAAGGCGTGATGATGCGCTGGGGCCTCGCGCACAAGACCGCACACGGCACCATCGATTTCACCAACTGCAGCTCAGTCCGCAGCGATACGCTGAAGTCTTCGCAGGACCTGTCCAGAATGTGGTTATGTGGCCAGCGCGGTATCGTGCCCCTTGCGGGCTTTTATCTCTGGCAACGCGCGCCAGCTGGGCACGGTCAGCCCTACTACGTGCGTTTGGTGAACCGACCGGTCTTTGGTGTCGCAGCGCTCTGGGAGCGTGTGGAAGCCAATGAAGAAGTCATCGAAAGCTGTGCGCTTATCACCGTCGATGCCAACCCGTTGCTGACTGAACTTGACCCCGCGACAGGGCAGATGCCTGCGATACTGCGCTCGGAAGATTACAACGCGTGGCTCTCATCCAGCGTGGGTCAAGCGAGCGAGCTGTTGCGGCCGTATCCGCAAAGTCGGATGGTCTGTCACCCGGTTGCGCCCTACGTGAATCACCTGGAGTTCGACGAGCCCCGCCTGATCAGACCTGCTGACCGGTAGATCCAACCTGAGCAACCCTGGGAAATGCACCCGCCATCCTGCATCTGTTTGAAGCGCGCCATTCAGGTGAACAACCGCCGGCGGGTCTCAGCGCGTGGGATGAGGCCTTTCTCAAGGCCGTCTACCATACGTCTTTGGATCTGATCACCCAGCGCTCGGTAATACCGACAGGATGCTGCACGACCTCGCCCCGTGAGGTGCGGTGGCCGATCGGAAGGAAACCAAGCCATGAGCAAGCATTTGCTTACCCGACGTCAATTTGGCGCCCGCTGTGCGGCCTTCGGGATGCTTGCAGTGCAAGCAAACGAACAGGTTCCGGGAGCCGGCCGGACATCGAAGCCTGCGGTGCGCGCCGTAACGTTTCCAGACGGCACGACGGTGCCGGCGCTCGGTCAAGGCTCCTGGCATCTCGGACAGGGAAGACATTCGCCAACTGCTGAGGAAGAGGCACTGCGCACAGGTGTTTCGCTCGGCATGACGTTGATCGATACATCAGGAAATTATGGAGCTGGCCGCTCCGAGGAATTGATTGGTCGCGCGATTGCCGGCGAGCGTGACCGAATATTCCTGGTCTCCAAGGTAGAGACCGATCAGGTCTCCGGAGATGGCATCGCGCGTGCCTGCAGGGCGAGCCTCGCTCGTCTTCGCACCGACCACCTCGATCTCTATTTGCTGCATGCCCCGGTTCCCAGCGCCCAGTTCTCCGGCGTCGTGGCGGGATTCGAACAACTACGCGCGGCGGCCAAGATTCGCGCCTGGGGTGTTTCCAATTTCAACGTTGGGCAGATGGAAGATCTGTTCCATGTGCCGGATGGCCAGCGTTGCGCAACCAATCAGGTCCCTTACAGCCTCAAAGACCGTCGCGTTGAGCGTGGCCTTCTGTCATGGTGCAACGAGCACAGTATGCCGCTGATGGCGTATTCCCCGCTCGGCGGCGACAACAGCCTCCTGGTACGCGACCGCACGCTGGCGCAGGTCGGCGCTGCCCATGATTGCTCGGCCGCCGCGGTTGCGCTGGCGTGGGTCATCCGCAACGGAAACGTTATCGCAATTCCCGAGTCCGGCTCCGCGGCGCATGTGAAGGAAAACGCGGTGGCACTTTCGCTGGCGCTGACGCCCGAAGACCTTCTGACCCTGGAGGCAGCGTTTCCCGGGCCACTCGGCGCAAGCTAGCGAACAGCGTGCAGCTCGCGACAATTATCGACGGATTGGAGCTTCCTTTCGCCTGCCAATTTCCGCTGGCGGCGAGTAGCGGAAGTTCGCCTCTCCAGGTTGCCCGCCCGTTAGCGTCCGCGACCCTTGTAACGCGCGTTTTTTTCAATAGGTTGCGTGACGCCCTAGAACAACATGCGTCGCACGCTCGCCCGCGAGGTGCTCCGTACAGGTGTATCCGAGCTTGACGAGATCAATATCGCCAAAGAAGCGTTCGCCCGAGCCAAGGAGCACTGGGGATATCGCCAGATTCAGCTCATCGATGAGTCCGGCGCGAAGATAATGCTGAACGGTGGCGACGCCGCCTCCGATACAAACGTCTTTCCCATTCGCGGCCGCTGTGGCTCTCTCGAGCGCGTGGTCGATTCCAGCCGTCATGAAATGGAACGTCGTTCCATCCTGCATCGGGATCGATTCGCGCGGGTAGTGGGTCAGCACGTAGACAGGAGTGTGAAACGGCGGCTCATCGCCCCACCAACCCTTCCAGTTTTCATCCGGCCATGGTCCTCGAACGGGTCCGAACATGTTTCTGCCGAAGATAAAGGCGCCCACGTTCAGGAAGCTCCGAGCGAAGAAGTCGTCGTCGATCCCGGTCGTTCCTCCGTCCTTGCCGTGAATGTGCTGGAACGTCCAGTCCTTGGCGTGCATGCGCTGCCACGTCCGTGTGGCGAATGCCCACTCGCCCAGCGCCTCCCCGCCGAGGCCCATCGGATTCTCGAGGCTCTGCTGCGAAGCGGCACCGAATCCGTCGATGGAGATGGAGAAGCTGACTTTGACCTTGGCCATGGGATGGGCTCCTGTTTCTGTCGCGTAATCAATGCCCGAGACCGGACTCTCGCGACCGGCAGGCCCGAGCATACAGAAGTGTAATCGAGGGCCGGACAGCGGCCGCCTCTGGGTCGCTGTCCCGCCAGGACCCGTCGCCGAACCATCCAAATTCGCGGCTCCAAAGCGGCCACCCGCGAGACTTCGTCCCAAGAGCAGCTGCGTTCTGTCTGACACCTGTAATATCGGGTCTTTGGATCCCACAGCCACAAGCACAGGAACACAGCGTGCCATCACAGATACGGAACACCGATGCAATTTAGATCTGCCTGCCACTTGGCCGTCTGTATCGCCCTTTGCAGCTTAAACGCCTGCCTCGCAAACGCTGCGGCCCCAAGAGAGCAATGCGCGCCGGCGTCGACTGCCCCAGGCGCAGTCGTCGCCACCATCAAGCAGATGTTTGTCGCGGCCCGTACGGATGATCTGCCGGCGCTGCTCGCTGTCACGACACCCGATTTTTACGCCTACGACGGCGGCAAGCGTTTCACGGCGCAAACGCTCATGGAACTCATCAGGAAACTGCATGCCGCCGGCACGCACTACGAATGGAACGTCACGGATCCCGAAGTTCATATCGCCTGCAATATCGCATGGGTCACGTATGTCAACCGCGGATCCATCGAAGACACTGCCGGCCATCGGGACGTGACTTGGCTGGAGTCCGTCATACTCGAATACGCCAACGCGCAATGGCGTGCGCGTTTCGTGCATTCAACGCGCGTCCCTGCTACGCAGTAGTTTATGGCGATGGGGTTTCGGCACGGCCCATGAAGCGCTGCCTCACAGGAGCGCTCTGCGCTCTGCTGCTGCTTTCCGGGTCGTTGCGGCCCATATCCGCCGCCGACACCAAGCCGTTGAGCGCAATCCTCCTTGTTGCGGGAGAGGACCTGACCGACTCGAGTTTCGCGCACGCGGTTGTGCTGGTGATGAACAACCTCGGTCCGGGCCCGGTCGGCATCATCATCAACAGGCCAATGGATATTCCCGTCGCGCGTCTGTTTCCGGATCTCAAGCGCCTCGCGCAGGTGCCCGACAAGGTGTACTTCGGCGGACCCGTCGAATTCGGGTCCGTGTGGTTCCTGTTTCGCGCCACCGCGCCGTCTGAGCACGCGATCCAGGCCTGTGCCGGCGTCTACCTGAGCGCAGACCGCGAGCTCCTGCTCCATCTGCTCGGCCGTGACAAGCCCATGCAGGGTCTGCGGATCTTCGTCGGCCACGCCAGCTGGGGCCCGGGTCAGCTTCAGGCCGAGATCGGAAACGGCGACTGGACTCTCAAGCGCGCCGAGGCGGAGGCGATCTTCAACAGGAAGTCCGAGCACCCATGGCCCAATTCGCAGGCCCCAAAGCGCAGCACATAACGGTCCGCATCGCGCAGCCGCAAGGCCATCATTGTGCGACCCCTTGATCCAGGCTGGTTGCCAACCGGTAGGGCATCCGCCACGATGCCGCACAAGTGACGGGGGCGCCGGAAATTGCCGAACTCGGCGGCGACGAAAAGGCGAGAGGTAGTACGCCTTCCGTCTTCATTTCCTATGCCTCGCAGGACGCGGCCGTTGCAGCCCCCTTGGTCGAAGCGCTGGAGCGACACGGCATCTCATGCTGGATGGCACCGCGCGACGTGCGCCCGGGCACAGTCTACGCGGATGCGATTGTCCGGGCGATCAATGAAGCAACGGCGATTGTGCTGGTGCTTTCAACTCATGCGATGGAGTCATCGCATGTGGGCAGGGAAGTTGAGCGGGCGGCGTCGAAGCGCAAGCAGATCATCGCTTTTCGAATCGATGGCGCACCTTTAAGTCCAGAGCTTGAGTATTTCCTGTCGAATTCGCAGTGGATCGAAGTGCTCAAAGTGGGGATGCCCGCGGCGCTGGCCAAGCTCAGGGAGGCGGTCGCTCAGCGGTCGGGCACTTCGTCGCAGGCAATGGCCCCTGGACGCCCTTGGGGCGGGGTGAAACGGGCAGGTGTCGCGGCGCTCGCTGTCATCGCGGTAGGCGTGGCTGTTGCGTTAGGCATTCTCTTCTGGACGTCGAAACACGGCGGCCCGCAGCCTGCTTCGGTCGCAGCCATAACCGACAAATCCATCGCAGTGCTGCCGTTCGTCGACATGAGCGAGAAGAAGGACCAGGAATACTTCGCCGATGGGCTCGCGGAAGAGCTGCTGGATCTTCTGGCGCAGGTGCCGGATCTCAAAGTGCCGGCGCGATCATCCTCGTTCTACTTCAAGGGCAGCTCCGTGCGGGTGGGCAACGTCGGCCGCGACCTCGGCGTCGCCTACGTGCTCGAGGGCGGCGTGCGCAAAGCCGGTGACACCGTCCGTGTCAGCGTACAGCTGGTTCGCGCCGCAAGCGGCTACCAGGTCTGGGCACAAACCTACCAGCGCAACGTCCGCGATATTTTCATGGTACAGGACGAAATCTCCGCCGCCGTGGTCGCTGCCCTCAAATTGCGGCTGAGTTCACCGGGTCCGCAACTCACCGAACGGCGCACCACCAATCCCGACGCCTATGATGAGTATCTTCGCGGTAAGTATTTATTCCAACTCGGCGACTACGCCGGCCTCCTGGCTGCCGGCGACGCCTATCGGCGGACAATCGAGCTCGACCCCAACTTTGGGCCGGCGTTTGCCGGTCTGGCGATGGTCGAGTACTTGACCGTCAAGGACTTCTCAGACACGGACCAGCCGGATGTTATCCGCCAGGCGCTGGACCATGCCGACCATGCCGTGGCTCTTGCCCCGTCGCTGGCAGAAGCATACTCGGATCGCGCGTTTCTGCGACACTCGCAATACGACTGGGCCGGTGCTCAGGCCGATCTTCAAAAGGCGCTCGCGCTCGATCCCAGTCATGTCACGGCAAATCGTCGCATGGTGTTGCTGCAGCTGTCACTCGGCAACGTAAACGCGGCGTTGGCCGCCCAGCGCCATGTAGTGGACCTCGATCCGCTGGACATGAGTTCCGTGGAGATATTGGGCATGTCTTACTACTTCGCGGATCAGGGAGCCGAAGCGCGGCGAACATTCGCGAAAGTGCATGTATTCAGCCCTAAATTCGAGGGGCTGTCGGGCAACGTGGGATTCTCCTATCTTGCGGACGGTCAGGCTGCGGCCGCGAAGCGCGAGTGCGAACCGCACCCTGACGACACTGCACGCGCGTGTCTCGCCGCGGCGGAACATGCGCTCGGGCATGACGAGCGTTCGCGGGCCATCCTCGCCGACCTCATCGAGCATCACCCGCGGCGTGCCTGCTACTTCATCGCCAAGGCGTACGGGTTTTCCGGT
Organism: uncultured Gammaproteobacteria bacterium; assembly: GCA_963713175.1. Lineage (GTDB taxonomy): Bacteria > Pseudomonadota > Gammaproteobacteria > Steroidobacterales > Steroidobacteraceae > 13-2-20CM-66-19. The sequence continues at coordinate 376,027 of CAVQKW010000012.1, forward strand.
AACTCCGCGCTCGCGCTCGAGTGGTTGAATCGGGCCTTTAGTGTGCAGGCGAAGTTGCTGACCGACGTGAAATCCGAACCCGCCTTTCGCGCCTTGCATGGCGATCCGCGCTACCAGGGGTTCCTGCGCAAGATGAATCTACCGCAGTAGAGGCACTGTATTTATCAATACGCCCAGTCCTTGCTGGAGGGTCGACAGCCGCCGCCGGGCGCACCGGTCCAGGCGCGGCCGCGCAGGATCCGCCCCGGCAGTGCTCCGGTCGGCTCGCCGTCCTTGAGCGCCTCCTTGCCGTTGATGAAGACATCCGTCACGCCGGTCGCGTACTGCATCGGCTTCGCATAGGTCGAGTGATCCTGGAACGTCGCCGGATCGAAGATGACGACGTCGGCGAAGCCGCCGACCTTGAGCCGTCCGCGGTCCTTGAGCGACAGCACATCCGCCGGGAGCGAGGTGAGCTTGCGGACCGCTTCCTGCACGCTCAGGAGATGATCCTCGCGCACGTACCTGGCGAACAGGCGCGCGAAGTTGCCGTAGGCGCGCGGGTGAGTCGATGACAGGAGAAACACCCCCTCGGGCGCGCTCGATTCCGCATCCGACCCCGAGCTCACCCACGGCAGCACGATCTGCTTCTCGATGTTCTGCTCGCTGATGATGGTGTAGGCGGCACCGACCCCGGCGTCGTCCTGGATCACGAGATCGACGATCTCATCCGCAGGGCTGACACCGCGCTCCTTCGCGAGCTCGGCGATGGTGCGGCCGATGAGCTTCTTCACCTCGGGCGTCTTGGCAGCGAGTACCAGCATCCCGTTCGCGCCGGTCTGCTGATACAGGTTCTCCCAGTCCTTCGGGTGCGGCTCCTTCATCGCCGCGATCACCCTGGCGCGCACCGCCGGGTCCTTCAGGCGCTTGACCATGGCCTCGGGTCCGCCCGCGTGCACCCAGGGCGGGAGCGAGGCATCGAGCGCGGTGCCCCCGGCGGTATAGGTGTACATGTCGGCGGTGATACGGATGCCGGAGGCGCGCGCCTTCTCGATCATCGCCACGACCGCATCGCGCTTGCCCCAGTTGTCGCGCCCGATGAACTTGAAGTGATGGATCTCGGCCGGCGCGCCGCTCGCCCTGGCGATGTCGATCGTCTCCTGGACGGCATCCTCGATGTGATCGCCTTCACTCCTCATGTGCGCGGTGTACATGCCGCCGCAGCGCGCCGACTCGCTCGCGAGGTCGATGAGCTCCGGGGTCTTCGCGTAGTTCATGGGTGCGTAGATGAGCGCCGTGGTGAGCCCGAGAGCCCCCTCCTCCATCGCCTGATGCACGAGTGCGCGCATCTTCGCGAGCTGCGCAGGGGTCGGCTGCACGTCCCCTTCGCCCAGGACGTTGACGCGCACCTCGCCCTCGCCGACGAAGCTCGCCACGTTGGGCGCGATGCCGCGCTGCTGCAGGTGATCAAGATACTCACCGAGGGTCGACCAGGTCACGTCGTACTTGAGATCTCCCTGGCGCTTGACCGCGTCCGTGCTTCATCTGCGCGTTCATCGGCCCCATCGACACCTCGGTGAAGATGTCCGCCGTGACGCCCTGCTTCAGGCCGCTCACCGCCCGGCCGTCGATGAGCAGCGACTCCTCCGAGTGGCCCATCATGTCGATGAATCCCGGTGAGACCGCCTCACCGTGCGCGTCGATCTCCAGTCGCCCCTTGTCAACCCGTCCCGCCCCGACATAGGCGATGCGATCGCCGTCGATGGCCAGCTCGCCCGCGTAAGGTGCGCCGCCCGAGCCGTCGTAGATCATGGCGTGGCGGATCACGACGTCGTGGAGCTGCGGACCTGGCGCGGCGGCCGCGGCGCTGCCGACAGCCAGCGTGGCCGCGACGAGGCACGCGGCGCCGAAACGCAAGCACCTCGCAGGATGCGACACGGGTTCCTGGAGCATGGCTGGTCCCTCGTTCATGTGACTCACTTCTCCGCCTTCGCCGGCGTGAAGTGGAGGTCGCGATAGTCGTAGCTGAAGTCCGCGAGCGGCGACACCGGTTTCATGGTGATGCGGTCGATCTTGCCATCGCTGTCCAGGTTGAAAGTGACGTACGCCGGCTCGATGTTCTTGTCGTCGAAGTGCGTGACGAACGTGTCGTACTGCCAGTGCTCGAGCGCGCCGCCCATGTTGGGCGTCGACTTGAAGTCGATGCGCAGCTTCCCGCTCGCGGCGGTGACTTCGATGTTGCCGTACCAGGGATCGGAGTAAGTCCCCGCGTAGCCTGCCATGGGGAGGGACGGTCCGACCTGGGCCGGTGCGGCGCTCTTGGTCTTGAGCGCCGCGAGGGCCTCGGCGACCTTCTTCTCTTTCTCCGCCCGAATGCGCGCCACCCAGTCGACGCGCGGCCGGCCAAGGTAGTGATCCAGCAGCTCGTACATGAAACCGCGGATGATCTCCCCGTCTTCGCTGTTGATCTCGATGGAGAAGCCGACGTGCTTCTCGGGAATGAGCACGACCGCGGTCAGGAAGCCGAACACCGCGCCGCCGTGCCAGACGATCTTCGCGCCGCCGTAGTCGCGCACATCCCAGCCGAGCGCGTAGGTGTCGAACATCGGCTGGGTGGACTCGAGCGAGGGGGGAAGCTTCGCAATCGGCTGCAGCACCACCGGCTTCCACATCTGCTCATGCGCCGCCGCCGAGAACAGCCGCCCCGCGTGATCGGGGAGCTCGCCGTTATCCAGCTGGATGCGCAGCCAGCGCGACATGTCGTTGGCGCTCACCGCAAGCCCGCCCGCAGGGGCGGCGTTGCGGCCGAGCTCATCGCGCTCGTCGAGCATCTGCTGCCTGCCCGCGCCGCGCAGGCCCCCGTCCATGCGCGCGTGGGGCTGCGCCCGGTCGGGGTCCGCGAAGCGGTCCGCCTCCTCGGTGGTCGAGTGCAGCATGCCGGCGGGCTTGAGTACGTGCTCGGCGACGTACTTCTCCCAGGTCTCCCCGGTCACCGACTCGATGAGCTGGCCTGCCACCATGTAGAGCACGTTGTCGTAGGCGAAGCCGCTGCGAAAGCTCGTCGCGGGCTTCATGTAACGCAGCCGGCGCACCGACTCGGCGCGGCTCAAACTTGCGCGCGGGACGAACAGCAGATCCCCCTCGCCCAGGCCCAGGCCGCTTCTGTGGACCAGCAGATCGCGGATCGTCATCTCGCGCGTGACCCACGGGTCGTACATCTGAAAGCCCGGCAGGTGATCGATCACCTTGTCGTCCCAGCCGATCTTGCCCTCATCGACCAGGATCCCGAGCGCTGCCACGGTGAACGCCTTACCCGTGGAGCCGGTCGGAAAGATCGTGTCGGCGTCCACGCGCTCCGGCTTGCCGATGGCGCGCACGCCGAAGCCCTTGGCGAAGGTCACCCGGTCGTTCTCGACGATGGCGATCGCCATGCCGGGCACGCCGATCGCGGTGCGCGCCGCCTCCACCCGTTGCTCGAAGCCCTTGGGCGGCGCTGCGAGTGCGACGCCGGCGACGACGGACGAGACGATCGTCAGAGCAATGACCTTCACGTGACCCCCTCCTGAGCGGCACGCCCCTGCCCCAGCCGGTAGAGCCCGACGGTGAAGAGCGGCAGCACGTAGACCAGCAGAATGACACCCGCGAGCAACCGGTAGCCCTTGGCGATCAGCGTGACGAGCCCGAAGTGCTCGGCGAGCAGCATGCAGCCGGTGAGTATCCCGAGCGCGATCGTAAGTCGCGCCCCCTTGCCGAGCTCGGCATGGCGGCGCTGGCGCCACACCTTGGCGATGCGCTCGTTGATAGCGTGCACGGCGCCCGTGCCGCTCTCGAGCAGCGCAGCAAAGATCATGACCTGGAAGAGCACGCGGAACGCCGGGAAATCAAGCCGCTGCAGGAGGAAATCCGAGGGCAGCGTGGCGTTGGCGATCTCGGGGTAGTACGCGATCATGCAGGAGAAGAACATCAGCGCCGGCAGCATGGCGAGCGGGCCGGCGATGAGGCCCGCGATCACGGCATCCCGCCGGCTCGTCAGATGCCTGAGCACCGGCAGGATGACGACCGCCCCCACGACGTTGTAGCTCGCGTAGGTTAGGCCCCCCGTCACCCAGCCGTCCATCGGCGCGGGGGTCCCGAAGCCGCGCACGATGCGCGCGCCGAAGTGCGTGAGCGACAGCAGCACGAAGAGCACGTACACCCCGTAGAGGAGGAACGACACGTAGGTGAACAGCCGCTCCACGGAAGGGGTGCCGTAGGCGGTCACGAGCGCGATCGCCGCCATGAGCGCGAGCGTGCCTGCGATCGTCGGGGCGTTGAGCGTCGCAGCCCCGATCGCCCCGGCCGCGGCGCCGAACACCGCGAGGATCAGCACCACGAAGAGAACGTACGCCGCTTCGAACGCGATCCAACCGGGCCCAAGGAGCGCGCGCACGAAGGTGAGGTAGTCGAGCGCACCGCGCGAGCGCGCGAACACGAAGGTCGTGACGCACACGCCGCTCCAGATGAGGGTCGCGAGGGCCATCGCGGCGATGCCACCCCAGGGACCGCTCGGCAGGAAGAACTCTGCGAGCTCACGCCCGGTCGCGTAGCCGCCGCCGATCACCACCGCCTTGAAGGCCAGTCCCGGGAGCAGATAGCGCTGGAATCGCGAGGACATGGCCTTAGAGCCTTCGCGCTTCAGGCCGCGCGCCCGCCCGGACAACCCCACACGGCCTCGTCGCACCAGATCAAGCCGGCGGTATAGCTCACGGCGGGCGTGCGATCCTGCGCGAGGAAGGTCGGGCCGTCGAGATCGACGACGTCGCACAGCTGCCCGACGAGGAACGCGGGCGCCATGGCGAGGCTCGTGCCCATCATGTTACCGACCATGACTTTGAGTCCCAGGCGCCTCGCCTCGTGCGCCATGGCGAGTCCCTCGGTGAGCCCGCCGCACTTGTCGAGCTTGATGTTCACCACGTCGAAGCGCCCGACGAGCCCCGCGATATCGGCGAGCGCGAGCGCGCTCTCATCCGCCGCAATCGGGATCGGACAGTCGAAGTCCTCGAGACCCGCCTCGAGCCCGCGGGCCACGGGCTGCTCCAGCAGCTCGACCCGCTGGTCGATCAGGATGTCAACGAGAGGCGCGAGCTTCTCGATGCTGTAACCCTGATTCGCATCCACCCCGAGCCACACGTCCGGGCGGGCTCTTCTCACCTCCCTGACGCGCGTGCCGTCGAGTTCCAGGTCTCCGGTCAGCTTCACTTTCAGCGCCCGCGCCGTGTCGTAGCGGCGCGCCCCCGCAGCCATGACTTGCGGCGTATCCGCCCCGAGGGTGAAGGTGGTGGTGAGGGAGCGGGGCTTGCCGATCCCGGCGAGCGCCCAGACCGGGCGTCCCTCGCGCTGCGCGTCGAGCTCCCAGAGCGCACAGTCGATGGCATTGCGCGCCCCGCCGGGCGGTAACAGCTGCTGCAGACCCGCCCGATCGACGCCACGCTCGATCGCACCGCGCTGCCCCTCGATCGTGTCCACCATGCGCTCGAGCCGCTCACCGAGAAAGAACACCCCCGAGGCCTCGCCGCGGCCGCGACACTCGCCGTCATCGAGGGTGACGATGACCGCGTCCTGGTGCTCGAACACGAAGCCCGCGATCCGGAACGGGGCCGAGAACTCGAGCTTCTCGGCCGTCACCGTCATCCGCAGCGCCGGCATCAGTAGTTGGTCCCGAAGTGCAGCAGCTTGAACGTAAGTCCCACCCACAGGGTCGTGAGCGCCGCGATCACCAGCACGATGCTCCACGCCCTGGCCGGCCAGCGGCGCTGACCGCCCCACACCGTCGCGAGGTTCCACAGCATCACCGCGAGGCCGCCCCAGAAGGCCACCGCGGACAGGAGCTGAGCCAGGATGAGCAGCGGATCGAGCCGTCCGCCGAGGGTCCCGGTGTCCTTCAGGATCAGGACCACGAACAGGCCCCACAGCGCGAGCGCCGCGACGATCGCGACCGAGCCGATACGGCTCCAGCGATAAGCGCTGAGCGAGCCTGGATCGAGCGCGAGAGGCGCGTGGTAGCGGCGGCGCACGATCGCCGTCACCGGCCACAGCAGCGCGGTGAGCAGCAACGCCACGAAGCTCACCAGCAGCAACGGCTTCAGCCAGCCGCTGTTCGCATACCAGGGCACGCGATCGAACACCATGAAGGGCGACAGCTCGTTGAAGCTGAAGCGCACCGGCTTGCCATCGACCACGACGGCGGAGGCCAGGTCGTGTCCTTCCACGTCCTGCCATACGAAGGGCGCGATCTCGACCCAGTGCCGGGGTTTGCCGTTCGGCCCCGGGAACGGGAGCACGAGCTCGCCTTTCTTGTTGGCTCCCGCCTTCGTCTGGCCGATGAACCCGAGCGCCTTCAGGAAGTTCGAGTCCGAGCGCCGGGAGACCTGCCACGACCCGCTCATGAGCGCCGAGTCCGCCGACTGCGTCTTGGCGTCGACCTGTGCGGTCACCGGATGCGGCACGGCAGCCGGGAAGTAGCGGTCGGCGAAGTCCTGGAAGAGTACGTTGCGCAGCGTTCCCGCGGCCCCGTCCTTCCCCAGGCTGTTGAAGGACATGTAGAGGCCGGTGTTGTCCTTGAGGAACAGGTGGAGCGACGTGTGGAACCAGTCGGTGTCGCCCAGGTGCGCGATCACCTCGCGGCCGTTGATGTTGGTCTCGAAGAAGCCGAGCTCCATGCGATCGAGCCGCGGCAGTACGGTGAGCGGGCTGTTGTGCATCTTCTCGGCGATCGCGGCCGAGAGGATCCGGTTGCCGTGATACTCGCCGTCCTGCAGGTGCGCGATCATGAAGTGCGCCATGTCATCGCCGGAAGCGGCCATCGAGCCCGCCGGGCGCGGACCGATGTACTCGTAGGGCTGCGCCTCATCAGAGGCCTCGCGGTAGCCCTTGGACATGAGCGGCTCGAGCGCCGCCGGCAGCGGCTGGCGGAAGCTCGAGTGCTTCATGTCGAGCGGCTCGAAGATGTGCTTCTCGACGTAGGCATCGAAGGGCTCCCCCGAGACGCGCTCGACGATGTAGCCGGCGAGCGAGGCGCCGTAGTTGGAATAAGCCGGCGTTGAGCCAGGTAGGAAGATGCGCTCGGGGACCGCCGCCTTGAGCAGCGTCTCGAAGCTCGGCAGGTCGTTCTTCGCCGAGATGATGCCCCGGGCGTGCTCCTCGAACCCGGCCGTGTGCTGCATCAGGTTGCGCATCGTGATCGGCTTGCCGTCAAGGCCGGGGACGTTGAAGTCCAGGTACTTGTTGATGTCGGCATCCAGATCGATCTTGCCCGCCTCGACCTGCTGCATGACCGCGGTCCAGGTGATGAGCTTGGAGACCGATCCGGGGCGGAACAGCGTCAGCTTCGGATCCACCGGCGTGCGCTTGTTCTCGTCCGAGAAGCCGTAGCCGCGCTCGGTCACCACCGAGCCATCCTTCACGATCGCGACCACCGCGCCCGCGATATCGCCGGTCTTGAGCGCGTACGGCATATAGCCGTCGAGCCAGGCGTTGGCATCCTCGGCCGTGAGCTCATGGGGTGCGGCCGCGGTGGGCGCGCGCTCCTGCGCGCTCGCCTGCGGCGCCGCGAGTTGCTGCGGTAAGCTCTTCTGCGTCGGGGCCGGGGCGGGTCCCTGCGCCTGCGCGATGGCAACAGTCAACACGGCGGCGGCCAACGCCGCCCACAGCTGCTTCATTTTCACGATTGCTTTCCTTCTGCCTGCCTTATGCCAGGCATGAGTCGACCAGTCGTTCGAATTCGCGCCCCGGGCGCATGGGGTCCGCCACCGGCAGCCCCAGGCGGTGGCTCTCGCGGGCGAGGAGCTCGCGCGCTTCGATGGGATCCAGGTGCGATGTGTTGAGTGACACGCCCGCGCAGCGGATCGCCGGGTTCGTGCGCCGTCCCATGAGAACGGTGAGCTCCATCGTCTCGGTGATGCTCGGCAGTGGGTAGTCGGGGTATCCGAGGATGCGTTCGCGCCCCGGATGGTGACACACGACGAACACGTCCGGCTGACTGCCGTGCAGCAGCCCGAGCGACACGGCGGCGTACGCCGGATGAGACAGCGCGCCCTGCCCTTCGATCACGTCCCAGTGCTCGGGTGCAGCATCGGGGCTCAGCATCTCGGCCGCGCCCGCCTCGAAATCCGAGATCACGGCATCCATCGGCATGCCGCCGCCGGCGATCAGGATCCCCGTCTGTCCCGTGGCGCGGAAATCGACCGCCAGAGCGCGCGCCGCGAATGCCCGGGTGAGGGCGAGCGCGGTGTACTTCTTCCCGAGCGCGCAGTCGGTCCCGACCGTGAGCAGCCTTCTGCCGCAGCGCTTGCGCCCCGTGGCGACAGGAATCCCGGGCGGAGGTACACGCACGTCGATGAGCCGGCGAGCGCAGCGCGCGGCGGCGGCGGCGAGCCGCGGGACGTCCGCGAGCTTGGCGTGCAGGCCGCTGACGAGATCCAGGCCCGACTCGAGCGCCTCGACGAGCAGTGGCACCCAGCGCTCGCCGATCACGCCGCCCACGTTCGCGACCCCGATGACCAGTCCGCGCGCCCCGCGGGCGCGCGCCTCTTTCGGCGTGAGGCGCGCGAGCCCGGTCGATACCGTGCCTTCAACGCACCCCCACTCACCGACACAACGCTCCGGGATCCAGTCGCGCAGGCCAAACGCGGTCTTGGCAAACGCTGGCTCGGTCGCATCGCCGAGGAACAACAGGTATGGGTAGGGCAGCCGCGCCGCATCGGCAGCGACACCGTCCCGCATCGGGCCCGAGGCGCTTTCCACCACGATCACGCGCCCGTGCGTCAGAATCGGGCGGTCACCAACGCGCCGAGCGTGCGCGGCTGAACGTAGCCAAGCGCGCCCCCGTAATTCGGGGTGCCCGAGCTGACGTAGTACGCGATGCCGCGGGTATCGCCGACGTTCTTGCCGTACAGCTCGAACGTCCAGCGAGCGTTCCCGAACCCGGCGCGCAGGTCAACCGAGTTGTAGCTCGACAGGTCGGGGCGCGGTTCCGGCACGAACGTGGCACCGGGAAGGGCAGAGAAATCGTTGAAGCGCGACCCGATATAGCTCCAGGTTGCCCCGGCGAACGCGCTGTAGTCGCCGGACACACGCCACGTGTAGGCCCCGTCCAGCGACGTACTCCATTTCGGCACGTACGGCAACGGGTCGCCTTCGATGCCGCCGGCGTCGGGCGCCGGCGAAGTCAGATAAGCGTCGACGTACGCACCCGTGAGCGTGAAAGTCAGGCCGGTGACTGGCGTCGCTGCCAGCGTCCACTCCAGGCCCTTGCTGCGTGCGGTGCCGCCGTTGGCGTTGATACCGAACGGCGGTTGCCCCGCCACAAAGACCTCTTCGAACAGCTGAATCTTCTTCCAGTCGACCAGGAACGCGGCGACATCGACGGACAGACGCTTGTCGAGCAGGTCCGAGCGTACGCCGACCTCGTAGTTCGTCGTCTGATCGGCCTGGTACTGTCGCTGGATACTGGGTGGTGCGGTCGGAGGCAGGTCGTTCGGGCCGCCCGGCCGATAGCCGGTCGCGATCCGCCCGTACACCATGGTGTCCTCGCTCACGTGCCAGCGTGGCGCAATCGAGTAGGTGAAGTCGGTGTCGGTCGAGTCACCGGTAACCACCTGCGGGGAAGGCTGGCCCGTGAGAGTGAGCTCCGCGCCGCTGGTGACCTCGTTGGCGGACTGCTTGTTCTCGGACCAGCGGCCGCCGAGGCCGACATCAAATTGCGGGCTGAAGTGGTAGGTCACCTCGGCAAAGCCGGCCCATTCGCGATACAGGGCGTCCAGCGATGCGTTCTCGAGCGACGGCCCCCCGAAGGCTGCTGGCAGAGGGACGTACACCAGCGTCGGGATGTAGAAGAGCGGCAGCGTCTGGGCGAGCGTCGAGGACTCGTGCGTGTAGAAGGCACCCACCTGCCACTCGAGAGTCTGCCCGGCCGAGGAGGCGAGACGAAACTCCTGGGTCCACTTCTTGATGTTGATCGCTTCGGTCTCGGCGAGGCCGGCGACGGCGGTCGCGCCGGGAGGGGGTGGGGCGACGAGTCCGAGAAGGCTCGTCGCGATATCGCCGAACGTACCCGTTGGCCCGGTCCCCGGCGCGGCCGGGCTCGAACTTACGTCAGAAAGCCCGTTTTCGTCCGTGGTCCCGTAGCTGGTGATCGAGGTGAAGGTTCCCCAGCCGATATTCCAGTTGAGCGTGCCACTGTAGATACGGTAATCGAAGGTGTTCGGCTCGTTGATGAAGCGTTGCTGGTTGAAGTTGCCGTTCTGCGGCTCGAGCTGATTGGCGGGCGGCGTGAGCTCGAGGTTTCCTGCTCCGACCACATCGGTGTCGGGCGTCCCGTCGGTGTGCAGGTCCTGCCCGAAGGCGTTCAGTCGAATTGAAAGGTTGTCGGTAAAGTTGACCAGCAGCGCTGCACGCACGCCGTCGCGATAGCCACGATTGATGTCCTTCTCGCCGAGCGACGGATCATCGATCTAACCGGGTAACCCCTCGTAGTAGCCGCTGAGGCGAAATGCGGCGCGATCACCGATCGGCAGGTTGATCATGCCCTTCCCGGACCCCACGCTCTCACCGTGCGCGACATCCTCGCCGCCAGCCTCGACTGCCGCGGCAAACTTCGTCGGGTCGGGCGGATTGGTCACGTACTTGAGCAGACCGCCCTCGCTGCCGGCGCCGTACAAGGTTCCCTGGGGCCCGCGCAGCACCTCGACACGCTGCAGGTCCCAGGTGTCGAAATCACCGCTGAAACCAAAGCCGTTGGCGAGCGCGTTGCTCGAGCCAAAGGGCGTATCGTCGATGTAGGTGGTCACCGTCGAGCCGACGCCGCCCACGTTCTGGCCGCGCAGCGTAAGCCGTGTGATGCCGGGTTGAATGTCGGTCAGCGATAAGCCTGGCACTTTGGCTGCGAGGTCCTCGAGACTGACGAGCTGCTGCTTCTGCAGCTCCTCCGAGGTGATCGCGGTCACCCCCATCGGCACGTCGTGCAGCTTCTCCTGGCGCTTCTGCGCCGTGACGACGACCTCCTGCAGGGCCGCCGCCGAGGGCTGGCTGGCCTCGGCATCGGCGGCCCGCGCGGCGGGCGCCGCGGCAAGACCTGCGGATGCGAGCGCGAGCAGCGTGGACGCTGAAACGAGCGATGACCTGTGCATGACCCTTCCCCCGAGTGGCCGAAATCGCATTTCTTTGTCTAATGTGACAACATTTTTTCTGAACTAGCAAATTATTTCAAACTTTGGCCGCCGGCAGGTAGGATGAGAGGACGATGACGGATCAGCCTGAGCCGCCCAGGTCAGTCGCAAGACCGGGCGCCGCATTGAAGGCCCTGCGCCGCAAGCACGGCTGGACCCTCGCCGAGGTCAGCCGCCGTACCGGCCTTCCGACCTCCACCCTGTCCAAGATCGAGAACGACAAGATGTCGCTCACCTTCGACAAGCTGGCGCGGCTGTCCGCCTCGCTCCGGGTGGACATCTCAGCCCTCTTCAACGGCGAGGCGGGCATGGACGGGGAGATCCGCGCCAGCGGGCGCCGCAGCGTGACCCTCGCCGGTGAAGGCAAGGCGATCGAGACGAAGAACTACTCGCACCTCTACCCGGCGTGGGATCTGCTCAGCAAGAGCATCATCCCGATCGTCGCCGAGCTGCATGCGCGCACGCTCGAGGAATTCGGCGAGCTGATCCGCCACCCCGGCGAGGAGTACGCCTACGTGCTCGAGGGCGAGGTCGATCTCTACACCAGCCTGTACGCGCCCGTGCACCTGAAAGCCGGCGACTCGATCTACTTCGACTCGGGGATGGGACACGCCTACATCGCCGCAGGCGCGGGTCGCTGCTTGGTGCTATCGATCTGCACCGCTCCCGAGAAGCAGCTCATCGCCGCGACCGCGGGCCGCCCGCGGGCGGGAGAGGCACGCAAGGCGCCGGCGCCTGCGAAGAAGAGCCGGCGCGGCTGAGGCTGCACGGCGACGGCGTCCGCGACGCTCCACACCTAGATCAGCGAGAGAACCGGTCCGGCGGCAGCGGCAATGACTCAGTTCCCGGCTGCACCCTGGGCGGCGAGGTAGTGTTCCACGAGCGGCCCCCACACCCCGGAGCCCCCCGGGCCGAAGAACAGGTGATGGCCATCCGCATCGAAAAGCGCCGGCTGCTCGAGATCCGCCTTCCCACCCGAGGAGGTAAAGGCGTGCCACAAGGCCTCGGCGATCGACGGATTGAAGAACGTGTCGTTCTTCGCGTAGATCCACAGCATCGGAGTCGAGGCAGTCTTTCCATACAGTCCGGCGGCTTGCGCAAGTCGGTCCGGATGACAATTGCTGTTCGGCGTATTGTGCTCGTGTCCGCCTCTGCCTCCAGCCATCACCACCAGGGCGCTCACCTTGGGATGAGGCACGCTGTCATAGGCAATCGTGCCCCACCCGCCCGCGGACTGTCCGACCACGATGACACCGGCGGGCTTTACGAATGGCAGCGTCGTTAACTCGTTGACGACGGCGTCAATGTCTCGCGCCGTCTCAATGCCCGCTCGCGCGTATTCGGCCCGCTCACAACCACCGTAGTTCTCGGCCCACTCGCCCCCCGATGCGCCGTAGCCGCGGCGAAGGGCAAATGCCACCACATAGCCGCGGGCCAGGAACCACTGCGCCGCCTCCGTCTCGCAGCGACCGAGTTGCATACGCGGGCGATCTGCGGGGTTGGGCGGGGAGCCGTGATTGATCAGCACCAGGCGTGCAGGCGCCTCGCCCGCCGGACGGCAAACGCGAGCGCGCAGCTGAAGCGTGCGGCCGTGCGCGTCGACGACCGGAACCGAATAGAGCTGATCGCTGCTGATCGCCTCCACCGTGACGAGCATACCGAGCGCCGCCAGGAACAGAACAACGAGTACCAGGCGCATTGGCTCGCCTCAACGGTCAGTGCGCCAGATTGGCGGTGCGCGTGACGAAATCGGCGACGTTGTCGTGCAGCGCCTTCAAGGCGGCTTCGTGCGCGTACACCATGTGGCCTGACTGGTAGAACCTGAACTCGATATTGCTCTGCAGCCGGGCCGGAATCTGCAGGTGCTGCATTTCGTAGACGCCCTCGAAGAAAGGCGTCGCCAGATCGAAATAACCCGCGTTCAGCAGCACCTTCAGACCAGGGTTGTACTTGAGTGCCGACGCCAGATCCGGCATCACGTTGGTCGACTGCTGCAGCGGTTCATGAACCCCCGGCGGCTGATGCATGAAATTCCAGTGCTCCAGGTCAACTTCCGGCCGGAAGGTCCGAGCCTCGCCAAACTTCAGATCCCTGCGCACGTAATCGTTGAAGGCCGATACGTAGGCGGAACTGATGGCCGCCGCTTGCGGGTCGTACTCAGCCTCCTTGCTGAGCGGATCCATGGTCGGTCCCGAAAAGCGCGTGTCCAGCCGACCAGTGGTCGTGTCGGTGTCATCCTGAAGAGTCTTCTCGAATTCGCCAACGTTGACCCGCAGGTCCGCTTTCTCAAGGTAGCTGTCAGGTAGCCCGGTATATTGATGAAGCTTGTTGACGATGGCTTCGCGCCTCGTCGAATCCAGCGACGCGCCGGCCTGCAGCGCCAGCGCATAGTCATTCAATGCAAACTGCTCCACCTCGGTCAGCAGCGCCGGGAGTTCCTTGGGCGCATCCGGCAGCTTGTGGTGGTACCAGGCCGTGGCCGCGTAGGTGGGCAGCGCCAGCTCGTAAGCCAGGTCGGTGCCCGGGTTGAACTGGGGCGCATCGGCACTGTTGTCGAAGGAAAGTATCTGGGAGAGCAGTATCACCCCGTTGAAATCCACGTCATGGTCGGTTTCCAGCAGGTTGACCAGCACCGCCGATCGCGTCGTGCCATAGCTCTCGCCGAACAGGTATTTGGGCGAATTCCAGCGCCCGTACTTGGAGAGAAATTGCTGGATGAAGTCCGCAAATGCCTGGGCATCCGGATCCACGCCGTAGAACGCCTTGTCGTGATCCTTGCCGGCCACGCGGCTGAACCCGGTTCCGGGCGCATCGATGAACACCAGGTCACTGACATCGAGCAGGCTGTACTCGTTATTCACTACTCGATAGGGCGCGGCCGGCGTGTGGGTGTCGTCAGCCGTGACGACGCGCTTCGGGCCAAACGCTCCCATATGCAGCCAGACCGTGGACGAACCGGGGCCGCCATTGAAGAAGAAGGTGACCGGTCTTGCCGCGCCCGGCACCCCGCTCTTGAAGTAAGCGACATAGAACATCGAGGCTTCCGCAGGGCCAACCTTGTCCTCCTTATTGACATTCTGGGGAACGTCGTCCCAATCCTTCAAATGAACGACCAGCGTTCCAGCGTAGGCGTCATAGTCCAGGCGCTTGCCCGAGAACGTGACGGTTCCCTTGCTCGGCTGTTGCTCGGGCTTGAAGGTCTCTATCTTGGGCACCTCTTCTTTGCCCTTTTCGCCAGCGGACGACGCCGCCGCGCCCGTCGACTCTGCCGACCAGGTCGCAGCCGTGAGCATCAAAGGGCACAGCCCCAAGAGCGCCATCACTGACTTTTTCATTCGTAGCTCCGCGTTGCAGGACAGACGCTCATTCGAGTGCTTTTCGGCGTCTTGAAGTTTAATTATCCGGCCATGCGTGCCTCACTGTCCACGAGGCGCAAAATTACCGCTGCTGCGCGTCCGACCGTCCACTTGTAGACTCCACCACCCATGGCCGGGAGGCGCAGAAAGAAGTCGGCGAGAGTGAACCCGCTAGCGCCGGGCTCCCTCCTCGGCACCTTTGTAAGCGGCGCGATGCCGCCGCACTGGCAGGACACGACCGTGAACGTCTACCAGAACACACCCCTCGCGCTGTTGGCGCCGAAGTGGGACCAGTTACTCGCCGAAGCCCGCTCGCTCTCATCGGCCGGGCAACACGCAATTGCCATCATCATCGCGGCCGCGGCCGGAGAATGGGCCACGGAATTTGTGCTCGAGAGACTGATGGATGCGGCGAAGGACCACAGTAAGAGCGTCCGCGACCTCGTAGACATGTCAGAGAGATTGCTGATTACCTGGTCCTTTGAGGCAGACCGCGTGCGAGACGCGTTCCATGATCTGACGGACGAGAACCCTGATCGTCAATCCTGGTGGGCAGACTGGCTGTGGAGCCGCAGACAGCGCCATGACATAGCGCATCGGGGCGTGCTGACGGCCAGTGCCGCCGCCGCGAAAAAGTGCATCGACGTTGCAGCGTTGCACATCGCGTACCTGACGGAAGTCGTCAAGAGACTGGCGCCGTAGCGCCCTACTGCGGGCGCTACGGCCCCTCGCCGGGCTCGAACATCGGCCGCAGCTCCGACTCGCCGTCGAATTCCGGCCAGTGCTTTCGATGCAACTCCATGAACTCGGTTGCAATTCGGACCGCGTCCGCCTTCGAGTCCGTCTTCAGGATCGCCCAGCCACCGATCACTTCCTTGCTCTCGGCGAAGGGCCCGTCCGTCACGGTGATCTTGCCTTTGGTGAGCCGCACGCGAACGCCGTCCTTGCTCGGCAGCAGACCCCCGGTATCAACCAGGCTCCCGTCCTTGAGCGACTTCTCTACGAACTTGCCCATCGCCTCCATCAGTGCCGCCGGCGGCCCGGCCTGGCGATAGGACTCGGCATGGCGAATGAAGGTCAGGTATTTCATGGCTCCTCCTCGGGTTTGTCGGTACACGACGAACGAGCCCGGGTGAGATCGACACGCCAGGTGATTTTTCCTCGCCGGATGGCCGCGGCCCGCTGCGCGGCTATTGCCCCTGACGTCCGCTCGGCAGGCTCCAGATATCCAGCACACCGCTGCGCGCGTGCTCGTTGGCGTTGCCTTCGGGAAGGATGATCTCGCCCTCCAGCACGATGGGGCTGTTCCAGTGCCCGGGCCCACACGGCAGCGTGGCGATGTGTTTACCCGACGCCGCTTCATACACGTTCAGTCCGCCCTCGCGCGCGTAGACGAACAGCAGCCCGTCGGCTTCGAACGGACTGGTGCCGCCGGTGCGGTTTCTCCATTCTTCCTGGAGCTTGCCATGGTCCAGCTTCCAGGCCGCGGTACCGCCATTGTCGGCCGCGAACATCCAGGTTTGGCCGTCGTGCTTCCATACCGCCGGCTGGGTGAACAGATCGGTGCCGCTGGGAGTGGCGAGGATTTGCAGTTCCTGGCCCTGGTGAGGCGCCGCCCCGGCGATGGCCTTGCGGCTGAGCAGGCGGATCTTGCCGTCCTTGCCGCCTTGGGCGATCAGGTCGCCGCCCAGCAGCACGGGCGAGGTCGAGCCCAGATCGAGATCGCGCTCATTCAGTTCCGCGGTATTCGCCGGGGTGTAGTTGCCCAGCATGTCCGTGGCGCTGGCGTCGAGCGCAATGAGCGCATCGCCCCAGTTGGTCGTGCCGTTCCAGTCGCCGTTACCCGTGGCGATGAAAATCTCGACCGTCGTCGGGATCGATCACGGCGCCCGCGCGCCCCCAGATGGCGGATTGGGTTTGCGGGCAGGAGTCGGGCTCGAGCAGCCCGGCGCGGTTGCTGCACAGCGAGTTCCACACTTGCAGGAGCTTGCCGGAGGCTGCCGTCGAGAATGGCGACATGGCCCTGATAGGGCGGCCGGTCGCCGATGTAGCCCGCCGTCACGGCGATCACGTGGCCTTGAAAGAACTTCAGCGGCGAGTCCATCTTCTCTCGCTGCGGCAGCCTGGTGATGGAGGTGCGCCAGGCGACCTGGCCATCGCCGACGGCGAGCTTCTGGATATAGCCATCGGGCGAGGCCGCATAGATGAATCGTCGATCGGGATCGGCGACGGGCGTGGAGTTGGTGAACTGCCGCGTGCCCGCCAGCGCCTGATAGCTCGGGGGGGTGTACTCCCACAAGACGCCGCCGCCATTTGCATCGAGCGCGAGCGTCTTGCCGTAGGTGGTGGTCACGAAGATGGCATCGTGGAGCGCGCCGTGGACGGTGACGCCGTGCAGGTAAATGGCGCTGGCATCTACGATGCCATCCAGCTTTATCTGCCGGCGCACGAGGCTGGGCGACGTTGGCCGCCGTGATGCCGCTAGGCTCCGGGATTGGCGCTGGTGCTTTGCACGTTGCCGCCAAACGCGGGCCAGTCCTGAGCAGGCAAGCGCTGGGCGGCAGCCGCGACGGTCACGCTCGCGCCAAGCAGCAGGGGAATCACCACCCGGGATCTGTTGCGAATCGTGCCGTTCGGGGTGGCCGAAACCAGCTCGTTCGACGTTGCAACCACGCGCTCTACGGAACTCATGCGTGCTCCCTTGGATGAGCGTGACACCCAACAGCGGTGCACATACCCGCTGCCCGTATAAATCATGCCACAGTCCTCGACCCGGTCTTCAACCTCGGCTCCGCCGCCCCGTTCCGTTCTGGGTTAAACTCCTGAGGGCGGCGGCGCTCCGCGGCGGCTGTCGCGGAGGGTTTGCCAATGAAATTCTGGACTCGGGTATGCCTGATAGCCGGTGCGGCGCTGGCGTGGACGGCGGCGCAGGCTGACGTTCCGTCGCGGCCGCTGGTCATCGAGCTCTTCACCGCGCAGGGATGCAGCTCCTGCCCTCCGGCGGACGCCTATCTCGGCGAGCTCAGCAAGCGGCCGGACGTTCTGGCCCTGGCGTTCCATATGGACTACTGGGACAGACTCCGGATGGCGCGACCGCTTTGAGCTTCGTCAGGGCGTCGAGCGCCAGAACGTATACGTGCGCAACTTCCACCTACCTTCCGCCTTTACGCCGCAGTTCGTCATCGACGGGCGCAAGAGCGCGATGGACACGGCCAGCATCGTGCAGGCCTTGCAGGAGCCCCGCGATGCCGTGCCCGTGACGCTCGCGGTGCGCGAGGGTCAGGTTGTGGTCGACGTCGGCGAGAAACAGAGCGAGCGTCCGAGTGACGTCCTGCTGGTGACGTTCCTGCGCCATGCGGTGTCCGACATCGGCCGCGGCGAGAACGCCGGCAAGACGCTCGAGGAGTTCAACATCGTGCGCAGCATCCGCACACTGGGTGAGTGGAAGGGCGCGACCGAGAACTACAAGGTGAGTGTGTCCTCGTTGCCCTCGGATGCGACCGACGTTGCGGTGCTGGTGCAGTCGCGAGGCGAGGGACCGATCCTAGGCGCGGCGGCTCAGTCGCTGCACTGAAGCCCCATGCCTAATCTCACCCGCGATTGGCGAGCCTCGTCACCAAATAGTGACGCGTCTATCCGGGGGAAGGTACATCTTGTCTCCATCCTTCACGCCGAACGCGCGGTAAAACGCTGTTAAGTTCATTTCCGGTACGGTGCCGCGGACCTCTTCGGGCGAGTGCGGATCCAACTTGATCCGCATGATCGCTTCGTTTTCGCGCGTCTTGCCACGAAATGCCTGCGCGAAGGCCATGAAAAAGCGCTGATCGCCGCTCAGGCCGTCGATCACCGCGGCCTCTTTGCCCGCGAGCGACAGTCTATAGGCCTTATATGCTACGGCCAGCCCCGCGTTATCGGCGATGTTCTCGCCGAGTGTCAGTTCGCCGTTGACGGGGTAACCGGGTACCGGTGCGTAGGCTGAGTATTCCGCTACGAGCGCACGAGTCTTGGCCCTGAACTTATCCAGATCCGCATGCGTGCAACGAAACGGCGTTGACGTCATCTGGCGAACTCGGAACTGGGGCGAACCGCCGCTCACGGTTCAGACGTACCAGAAAGCGAGCGACCTCTCGGCAGAGTGCGCAGGCGCGCGGTGCGCTTACGATGAGGTCCTCCTGTCCGGACTCGAGGAGCGAATCAAGGCCTCATCGAGCCAAAGGGCTTTCGTCGTTCTTCACCGGTCTGGCAGTCACGGGCCGGCCTATTACGCAAAATATCCGCCGCGATTCGAATACTTCAAGCCGGTCTGCAAGTCGGTTGAATTGGGCAAGTGCACCCACGACGAACTGGTCAATGCCTACGACAACACGATTCTCTATGAGGACTATTTCCTTTTTTGCGTCATTGGCGTACTCCGGAAACTCCACGATACAGCGACGTTGTTGATCTATGTGTCCGACCATGGCGAATCCCTGGGGGAGCACGGCATGTACCTTCACGGAATACCGTACTCAATCGCACCGGACGTGCAGAGCGGCCGGCTCGAATCACAGCGGGTTCATAGCCAGCGGGACATATTTCACACCGTGATGGGCGCATTCTCCATGCACAGCAAGGCGTACTCGGGCAAGTACGACATCTTCAGCGAGTCGTTTTCCGACAAATGACGAGTCTGCCGAAGTGACGCGACGACCAAGCGGCCGTCCACAATGTCTGGCAGCGCGCCGGCGATTCCCCCCAATTGCTTGCGGTGAAATGGCGTCACAGCGTCGACAGTTTATAGTGACTCGCGAGCGCCAGCCAAAAGGGTGGTGAGCGTCAGGTATCGGGAGGAGCAATCAGGCGTACCGCGACGCCACTCCTGCTAGGATCGGGTCATGATTCCCAGAGCAATTATTTACCTCTTAGTCGGCGTGTGGCTGCTCGTTGCCGTTGTGGTCGTTGGGTACCCGCTTCGCACTGGAAAAATTCGCGTCGGACTTGATCCAGTCAGCCAAGACTCTGCTCCTAAGGCCTTCTCGTACGCCTACATCATCTCAACAGCGCTGTTCCTCGCGGTATCCCTCGCCGTGGGACTCCTCGTCCGCTCGATTCTGCCGTAGCCCGGTAGCGCGGATATCCACCTGGATGGGCGCTCGCTGCTGGCGAACGAACTAACGCCAGGATTGCGCTCTACGCTATCCTCGATCGCGCGCACGTTACAGGCGCGTGCGCAGAAAGGACGTGAGCATGAATCTTGTCCTTGCAGCTTTTCTGGGATGCCAACTCTTCGTGGTCCTGTTCATCGCGCTGCATGATTGGATTCCGCTGGGTAAGCTGACCCATCTGCCGGGGATACGCGCAGCGGATACCAGGGGAAGACTGCTCCTCGTTACGGGGATTAGCGCACTACCGTTTGCCGTCGGATTTGCGGCGAGTGCGCACTACGCTGCCGCGGGCTTGCCGATGTGGCTGATGTGGTGGTTATGGATCAGCTACGCCACGGGTGTGTACGGCATGCTCCGCGCGTGGTGGGTGCCGTATCTGTTGATCGAAGACCGTGCACGGGCCACCCGCTACCAGGAGAGGTTCGCACACACGCATGCGTTCCTGCCGATTCGCAACGGTATCAGGCCCGATACCCTGCACGTCTGCTTTCACGCGGTACTTGTCACGTCGTTGATATTGTTAGCGGTTCTAACCTTTCACTATCACGTATTCTCGATAGTCTAGATTCTGGGGCATTCAATTCTGAGTGGCGTCTGTCTGCAGTTGGGCCGCCAGCTGACAGAGTGACGTGTACTTCGCGGATTGGACTCCCTCGCTGAGGCTCTAAGGAAAGGTCCCGCATCCCGAATCTGCCCTCATGCCCGCGCCGAGAGCATCGAACTTGATGAACTCGCCCACGGGACTGCGCAGGAAACCGTGGTACAAACCCTCCCGGTCAGTGTAGTGCCCCGTGACAGCCCCCGCGTTGTTGATGCTCTCAGGAAAGGTCCCGTCGCCTGAAGTTGCGGCATGGAAGTCGAAAATTACGGAGCTCGCGTTCTGTGCGGCGAGGTGCACTGGGATCGACAGGGCAGCACATGAGATTACCGCGGTAAAGAATGTCAATGTTCCGAACCTCATGATGCCTCCTCGACCGTTTATCTCTCTTATCTGCTGTCTGGGATACTAAATCACCCGACCCGCTTCCGCTTCTGGCCCGGCTGCTGCGGTTGGGAGTAGATGATCGAGGATTCGCTGCTTAGGGCCGGTCCTGACCGCTGCAGCCGGTCGCCACCGTCCGGTTTCGGGAAGCGCGCCAAGACAGTTCGGGTAGGGATGACCTGCCAACCCCAGTGCGACCTTTCCCACGGGAACGATTATCCCGAGGCAGCGGTCCATTGTCGGGGGGTATCGGCCCTCGGGAGAGCGCAGACCGGGTATGGGAGGGTCGGGGACCTGGAGCCTACGACGGGGCGTCGCGTTCGCCGCAGTCGTCGCGTTACACGTAGGCCTCGTGATCACCTTGACGCTCGCGCTCCGGACTCCAACTCGGTCGTCATCTCAGAGCAACTTCGCCAGTACGTTGACATTTCTGTCGGCGCCAGTGCCTCCAGCCGCATCTGTCAAGCGACGTTCGCCGGTTGCCAACGAGATCGCCCCATTGGCGCCAATCGAACAACTTAACATACCGCCACCGCAGATCGACTTTCCAACCGGTGCGGATACATCGATCGACTGGTTTGCCGAGGCGGGCAGAGCCGCGGAGGCGGCGATCGCGGCGCCGCACACGCGGTCATTCGGCAAGATACCGCAGGCGCCCTCCTGGCTAGGATCCTCGCACTCCGCCCCGACGCACCAGGCAGGCGAACAGTATCGGCTGGAGACCGGCGAATCGATCGTCTGGGTGAGTGACCGTTGCTACATCGTCTCCGAGCCGCCGCCACTCGGTATGCCGGACGTGTTCGCGCGCTCGCTCGGGACGCGCACGGTGTGCCAGGCTCCTGCCGGGCCGCCGCCGGGCGAGCTCTTCAGGGATCTGCCGGCGTACAAGAAGTATCACCCGCAATAGCATTGGCGCGCTCGTACCCCCTTCCCAAATATGGGATGTCCTTCCGCATGGAATCGCGCAAGGGCTGGACGCCAAAGGCACCGCTCCACGTATCAGATAAGTCCTGCTTAGCAGCAGCAGCGTCAAGGCTCGCCTTTCCACTTCTCCATTGCGAGCAGCACTGCAATCCAACCGAAAAAGAACCCAAGGCTCTTAAACGGATGTTCGTGCGAATTGATGAACGGTGTGGCGGCGAGCCACACTGTCATCCAGACTGCGAGGGCCGCCCAACCTCGCCAGCCCAGCGGCGGCCGATAGCCGAAACCAATTTTAGCTCCGAACCAGTACCGAGGCTTATCGTCCATGGTGCTCCGTGTTGGGAGTCATTTGCCTTAACAGTGCGGCTCATGCCGGACAACGTAGCAGGTGACGAGTAACCTGACCACTTGCGCAATCCCATTCATGGCGCACTGCTTTTCGGCAGCGAACTGAACTGTGACGAGTGGCTGATTTTGACGCTGTCGGCCATTCGTGACGGGCGGCTTCGTGGCAGGCAAAATGAAACTCCCATGAAGTATCTGCCCCTCGTCTGGTCCGGCATCTGGCGCAGGCCCGTGCGCACGACGCTGATTTTTCTTCAGGTCTGCGTTGCCTTCGCGCTGTTCGGCGTTCTGCAGGGCATGAAGACCGGGATGGACCGGGCCATCGCCAGTGCTCGCGCTGACGTACTCTACGTCGGCCCCGCCGTGGTCGGCGGAGCGCGCCTCCCAATCGTTGAGCTGAAGCGTCTTCAATCGGTTCCTGGCGTGAAGGCCGTATCGTTCAACGACGGAATGCTTGCGACGTACCAGAAGCCGACCGAGTCCGTTTACGTGCTTTTTATTCCGCCGACCGATTTTTTCCGCACGGCCGCGCCGGAGATCTTCAGTGTTCAGTCCAGGGACCTTGAGGCCCTTCGCAAAATTCGAACCGGCGTGTTGATCACATCAGATATCGGCAAGAAATACGGATGGCACATCGGGGATAAAATTCCCCTCACTACGAGCACTGTTCAGACCAACGGATCGACAACCTGGACCTTCGATATCGTGGGAATGGTCTCGGATCACGAGCGCCGCACGCTCCCTTCGACGAGATAAGCGACGCCGAGCGCCGCGCCGATCTTCCCGGGATCCTGTGTGCTCCCGCGGTACTGGAACGCGGATGCACGTCCGATGACCTTCAGGCCCGGCACCCGCACCAGGACGTTCAGGATCTCCTCCGCCATGCCGTCGCCGAAGTATTCCTGGTCGTGCTTCTCGGAGAGGTCCGCGAAGGGGAGCACCGCGATCGAGCGCTCGGTCGGGGCCGCGGACGTGGGGGGCGCACCGGATGCCGAGCCGTGACGGACACCGCGATAGACCAGCGTGCCCGCGATGCAGAGCGCCACGAGCCCGCCCAGGAAGGACGAGCGCGAGCCGGATGCGCCGCAGGGCGCCGGCCCGTGGTCCGGTCAGCACCACCCGCGTACCGGTAACAGGAACTCTGCTCGGGGCCTGAGGGCCCACCGCCGGCGCGACTGGCGCGGCTGGCCCCGCACCCACATCCCCCGAGAGCACCGCCGTGACCCGCGCGATGAAGGCCGGCGTCACCTCGCCCCCTGTCAGCCGGGTCCACTGCGCGGCGAGAAAGGATTCCGGAGCGTCGGCGTCGGCCTCCGGGGTCGAATCGACGCACACCGGCACGACGAACGCCCGGCTGCGACCCATCAGGTGGGTGCGCTGATCGGCCAGGTGCCACTCGAGGCGAAAGTACCCTTCTACCCGCGACTGGGAGTTACGGGAGATGATCGGAACGAAGAGGCCACAGTCGCGGATCTGCCGCCCGGATCTTCTGATCCCAGACATCACCGCCTCTGAGCTCACTCTGGTCGAACCAGACTTCGATGCCGGCGGCGCGCAGCGCCTCACAGATACTGAGTGCGGGCTCGGCATCCTGGGATGCGTAGCTCAGGAAGACGGCGCGCGATGGCTCGCTCAAGCGCTCACCGCCCGATCGCTGCGAGTCATGCGACACCCCCTGCCCAAGTTTGGAATTCTCGTGCGCGCCACTCTACCGCGTCGAGCCCTTCCCCTCCTCCCTCGGTGCGGCCAGCTCGATGCTCCACACCGGTCCGTCCTCGCATAGGGGGCCGGTGAACTTGAGGAAGGCCGGAGCCTTGCCGCCCGTCACCCAGAAATCCATGTCCGGGGGCTGCTTGCCCATGATGGAGACAACCTTACCCGCGATCCCGCCGATGTTGACGTGCACGAGGTAGTGGTTCGCCATGACGGGCAGCCCGTCGGCCGTGAAGCGCTGCTGCCCGGCGGCGTGCATCTCGAGCTTGACCACCCGCGGTCTCGATGAGGCGACGAGGAGCGTCGCGCTCGCCTCGGTCTGCGACGGCGCCAGGTTCTTGAGCAGCGTCACGATCAGGCCGTTCGCGATGTCGGCCGGCATCGCGACGCGCTTTTCCTCGGGTTTCTCCTTCGAGTCCTTCAGTGAATGGATCGTGACGGTTCCCCGCACCGCATCGATCCGCACCTCCTCCGGGTTGGGAAATGACGGCCCGACCTGCCGCAGACGATCCGAGAGCAGCCGGAAGTGTGTGCCCTGGAGATACTCGGTGGTCTCCTCGTGCGTCGAGCCGTCCTTGAAGTGAAGCTCGAGCTCGCTCGTCACGTGCTCGCCGGCCACCGTCTGGATGAGCTCACCGGTCGCGAGGATCTCGCCACCGGGGGGGCGCAGCACGATGAACCCGTGCGTGGTTCCCTCGCGGTGCCGCACCGGAAACTCCGCGGCAGAGAGCGGGGCCCAGGGCCACGCGACGCCCAGCGCGAGCAGCGCGCAGGCAACGACTCGCCTCACGGGGGGCACGGGGATTCGCATGGGCTTGGGGGATTAGAGCCCAGGCGGGCGTGCGCTGCCAAGAGGATCACTGCGGACATCTCCGGTACCATCCGCCGACCCATCCGCACCGTCCTGGACCACGATGAGCTCTCCCCGGACCTCCCCAGGGACCTGACCGCCGAGACCGGCAAGCACCCGATCTCACGCCGCGCGTTCCTGAAGGGCGCGGGCCTGGCCGCGGCACTGCCGGGAGCAGCCGCGGACACGAGCACCGGGAGGCCTGCAGATGGGACGCCCGAGCAGGTGCACCTCACCTTTGGCGCCGATCCGTCGCGCACCGTTTGCGTCTCCTGGGCGACGCCTGCGCAGGCGGTGAACGCTCGCGTGCTCCTCGAGCACGCAGGCGGCGCGACGTCCGTCATTCACGCTCTGCAGCGCACCTACACCGACGGGCTCAACGGTGAGACCGTCTTCACCTATCACGCGAAGCTCGACGGGCTCGAACCGCACGCGTCGTACAAGTACAGCGTGACCGCGGACAACGACCGCCATCATGGCGCCCCTTTCGGAGCGACGTTCCGCACGGCCGCCCGCGGACGCTTCCCGTTCCGCTTTACGAGCTACGGCGATCTCGCAACCCCCGACACCCAGTGGGCGCTCTCATCGCCGCAGAGCCGTCATGCGGTGAGCGCGGTCGAGCAGTTCAAGCCGCTGTTTCATCTGCTGAACGGAGATCTGTGCTATGCGAACCTGAACCCGGGATCTCAGCCCGCCGTGTGGGCCGACTTCGGCAACAACGTGCAGCGCTCGGCCGCGTACCGGCCGTGGATGCCCTGCCCCGGGAATCATGAGATCGAGTTCTGCAATGGCGAGCAGGGGCTGACGTCCTACCTCACCCGCTATTCGCTGCCCGAGAACGGCACCCCGTTTCGCGGGCCGCTGGTACTGCTTCCGGATGGGCTCGGCGCTCTTCATATCCCTCGCCGCCGATGATGTCATCTACCAGGACAGCGGCGCCTTCCACGCAGGTCCCGCGCCGCTTACGCCGGCGCCAAGCACGGGGAATGCGCCGATCGAGTCCGGTACCTCGCTCTACGTCCACGGCTACAGCCGCGGTGCGCAGACGCGCTGGCTCGAGGAGACGCTCGACAGCGCGCGCAAGGACACCGGTAT
Source organism: uncultured Gammaproteobacteria bacterium (assembly GCA_963713175.1). Lineage (GTDB taxonomy): Bacteria > Pseudomonadota > Gammaproteobacteria > Steroidobacterales > Steroidobacteraceae > 13-2-20CM-66-19. Next base: position 401,619 of record CAVQKW010000012.1, read on the forward strand.
CGACTGGATCATCGTGCAGATGCACCAGGACGCGCTGAGCTCCTCCAGGACCGGCAACGGCTCGGACAAGGGGATCCGCGAGACCTGGCTGCCGCTCTTTGACCGTTACGCGGTGGACCTCGTCCTCTGCGGTCACGATCATGACTACGAGCGCAGCTGGCCGGTGCGCGGCTGCAGGCACCATGTGGGGCGCGATGCCGCGACGGGCGAGACGGTAGACACCTGGCGTCCCCAACCGGTGGTGACCGCCGAGCCCGCCGGCGGCCGCTTCGACACCCGCCACGGCACGATTCATCTGATCCTCGGCGGCGGCGGCACACGCCTGCCGGTCGATGTGTACGCAGTGAACGAAAAAAGCGGTGTGCCGCAGGCGAAGGTCATCACGAAGGCCAACCGGCCCGTGCCGGGACCCACGGACGGGGTGTTCGTGAAGCACGGTGCGGATGCCCTGGAAGATGCCATCTGGTCCGCGCGGCGCGATCCGACAACCGGCTATGGCATCGCGGTGTTCGATCTCGATCCGGGTGCGGCGAACGCCGAGACCACGATCACCCTGCGCTACTACCACGCGCCCGGCGCGGACCACACGCCGAATCGAGAGCTACGAGCTCTTCGACACGGTGGTCCTCGCCAAGGCGCGGCGCGACACGGCCTAGTTCGCGCGCGTGGTGCGCGCCATCGCCGCCGCCTAATGCGCCGCTGCGGTGGTCGGCGCTCCGTCCAGCTGCGCAAGCGTTGCGGTCGAGGGCAGCCGTGTCGCGCGTAGCCGCGCGCTCACCTCTTCGGCCTTGGCGAGTGCGCGCAGCACGTTGCCACCGGCGACCTTGGCGAGATCCGCATCGCTCCAGCCGCGGTGTGCGAGCTCCTCGAGCAGTGCCGGGTACTTGTCGACGCCATCAAGCCCCGTCGGCGCTTCCGGGATGCCGTCGAAGTCAGACCCGAGGCCCACGTGATCGACTCCGGCGACTTTGCGGATGTAGTCGATGTGATCCGCCACATCCTTGATGGTCACCGGAGGCTTCGGGTGGCTGCGGTCCCATTCGGCGAGCGCCGCCTTGGCGCGCTCGGGCTGGCCGATGTAGAGCCCGCCGAACGGCGGGCTGTTATAGCGCGCCTGCTCAGCCGCGCGGTCGGCCTCCCAGCGGCGCCGCGCCTCCGATACATAGCCCGGGTAGAAATTGACCATGACCACTCCGCCGTTGGCGGCCACCAGATGCAGTACGTCATCGGGCACATCGCGCGGATGGTCCACGATCCCGCGCGCGGAGGAATGCGAGAAGATCACCGGCGCTTCGCTCACGGCGAGCGCCGCGCGCATCGTATCAGCCGACACATGCGAGAGGTCGACCAGCATGCCGATGCGGTTCATCTCGCGCACCACCTCCTTGCCGAAGGGCGTGAGCCCATGGTGTGCAGGCACGTCGGTCGCGGAGTCCGCCCACGCGGTGTTCACGGCATGCGTGAGCGTCATGTAGCGCGCGCCCAGGTCGTAGTACGCGCGCAGCACCGCGAGTGAGTTATTGATCTGGTGACCGCCCTCGACGCCGATGAGAGAAGCAATCTTGCGCTGCTTGTGCAGCCGCACGACATCGGCTGCGGTGTAGGCCATGGCGAGATCGTCCGGCCAGCGGGCGCACATCTGTTTCACGAGATCGATCTGCTCGATCGTCATCTGCACCGCCGCAGGGCCGGTCACTTCGGCCGGGATGTAGACCGACCAGAACTGTCCGCCGACGTGACCGGCGCGCAGGCGCGGAATGTCGGTCATCAGGGGCGGGCTGCCCTCGGGCGCCGGCAGAGCGAGCGTGGACTTGCTGAGGTCAACCTTCGACAGATCGCTCCCGAAGCGCGTGCGGATCTCCCACGGCAGGTCATTGTGGCCGTCGATGAGCGGGGTCTGCGCGAGGATCCGCTCGATGCGCTGCTCATCGGACGAGGCGGCGAGTGCGGTGCTCGCGAGGAGCAGCGCAAAGAAGAGCGCGGGAGCTACGCGAATGCATCGTGACGGATTCGGCATGGAGGGTCCCCTCGTTGCAGTGCGGGCGCATCATACCGGAATCGAAACCCGGCCCGTCCAGTCGGGATCCCGCCGGTTCAACGATCCGGCGTGCGGCTCACCTACCTTCAGTCACAGGGAACCGCCCACGAGTGGCAGGCCGGGCGGCGCGACCTCAACGAATTTGCCCCGCGGTTGTTCCACTGACGAGCTGATCGTCCAATCCGCGCATGATGACGGCACCTATTCCTGGGCAGACCCTGTCACTGATCCTGGCCCGCGAGAGTCATCAGTACCTGGTCGTAGTTTTTCGCCCCGCGCACGATGCCTTCCTCGAACTTTAGATTCCATCGACTGCGCCACATGAGCGCTCGCAGCGCTGTGTCCGCCGCCGCCGCAGCGTCTGCAACCTCATTGGCCTGCTCCCGGTTCATTACCCAAGTGTCCCCCGCCTTGTCCTGGGTCGTTGACGCGTAGCGAGTACGCAGTGCGTCAATTCGCTCGCACGCGAAAGCAAAGCGATCCCTTGCTCCTGCCTGTAGGGCGTAGTTATGAGCCAGACGGGTATACATCCGCGCTTCCGCAACCGGCAGGCGGATTATCAGCCCAGCATCCCTCGCAGTTGCCCAAACCGCGTCTGAAGGCGAAAAGTACTTTGTTCGTACGGCCGCGTCCGTGCCGTTTGCACCAATCGTTCCGGGGATGCATGGCGTTGATGGCAAGGTGATCGCGCTTTGACCATTGGCCGGGATTGGCTTGGTAGCCGCAAGCGCAGTTCGAAACCACACTGCCTGCGATTCGAGTCCAAGATCCGCCGTCAGGATGTCCCGATTGCGCTTCGCCTCCTCGAGCAGATCGTACTGCAGCTGGTGGCGCTGGTGTATGTGATCCAGGTACTCGACGCACTGTTCTAGCGCGATCGCAATTAGAAGGCCGATCGTGATAGTCGCGATATGGATGAGGAAGTCCCTCCACGTGTGGACTGTGGAGTGGAGAGCGTGGACATCTAACATAGGCGCTGAGATCTCCGGGGTAGGAACTGGTTCCGCGTCGGGAAGCGACGCAGCCTGCGGGCCATCGGGGGGTTCCGGAGGCATTTCGGGGTCGCCGCGGTCGGCCATTCGCAGGCTCTTTCGTTGATTTCCCTACAGCCTATCCTAAGCGGGCAACGGCCGCTCCCTACCGAGCAACCCCGCCAAGCCAGTGCGCAACGGCTGCTTTCCCGAAAATCGAAAGTAGAACGGCCGCCCACGATTCCAGATCGGTCCCTCGTGCACTGGGTGTATCCGTCGTCCCTTCCAGGTTGCCATCTGTCGCCAGATGTGTTACACACAGTAACATGTTACTGAAAGTCACAGCATGTCGAGCCCCAGAGCACCTCTAGGTGACCTCGAACACGAGCTCCTCACGATTCTGTGGAAGCACGGAGAAATGACTGCGACTGCGGTGCGCAGGCACGTCGCCCGGAAGCTGAAGGACCCTACGATCCGCACGGTGTTGCGTCGCTTGGAGGAAAAGGGCTACGTAACGCACTCGGTGGTACGCGGCACGTTCCTGTATCGCGCCAGGGAGTCGGCTGAAACCACTGCGGCGAGCGCCGTCCAGGGCATCGTCGAGCGCTTCTGCGGCGGCTCACTCGAGCGGGTGTTGCTGGCACTTGTCGACTCTGGGTTCGCCGATGCGAATCAGCTTGCGGTGCTCGCCGGAAGGCTGAAGCGAAAGCCGCGGTGAGACTCGGGAATGCCTGCCTTGGTTTCACCCGCCTTCAGGCCAGCCGGCGAGCCGGTAATCGGCAGCATGGATCGACCGGTCCGCCGGCCCGCTTGGGACCCTGCGGGCTGGCCCCCGTCGGCAAGGATCGGGATAGCTGTCGCGATAATCGCAGTCGTACTCATGGTGGCCTTGCGGTTAGTCGTGGGGGCGGGAGTGCGAACGCTTCGCGTACCCTTACAACAGGTGACCCTTGCCACGGTCGAGCAAGGCGTGTTCCACGATCTCATCCCGCTGCATGCGAGCGTCGTACCCCGCGAAACGGTGTATGTCGACGCCATCGATGGGGGACGCGTGGATCGTGTGCTCGTCGAGCCCGGCGATATGGTCCAGGAAGGTCAGCCGATGATCGAGCTGAGCAATACAAACCTGGCGCTGCAGGTTATTCAGCAGGAATCCCAGGTTAATCAGGCCATTTCGCAGCTTCAGCAAAATGAAATCACGCTGGAGCAGGAACAGCTCTCGAATGCCCGTGCCCGGGCCGATATCGACTACAACATTGTGCGTCTGAGCCGCGCCACGACTCGCCGCGAAGGCCTGGCGGCGAAGGGGCTCGTGTCCGCAGAGGATCGCGACCGCGTGGCTGACGAACTTGCGTACTACAAACAGCTACGGCCGATACAGGTGGAAAGCGACCAACGGCAGACTGACCTTCGAGATCGCCTGCTGCCGGACATTCATCAACAACTCAAGATTCTGCGGGGAAACCTGGTAGTTGTGCACGATAAGCTCGACAGCCTCGTTGTGCGCGCGCCGGTGTCTGGCAAAGTCACTGCTATCGACCTCAAGGTGGGCGAGACTCGGGCTGCCGGTCAGCGCCTCGCGGAGGTGACTCCGCAGACCGGTATGAAGCTCATCGCAGACATCGATGAATTCTATCTGGCTCGCGTTCGCGTCGGGCAAACCGCGACCGTCAACCTTGAGGGAAAGCCGACGAACCTTTCCGTACGGCGGGTCTTTCCTCAGGTACTCAACGGCCAATTCCGCGTCGAGCTTGATTTTGATTCGGCTAGCCCGCCCGCGCTCGTCGAGGGCGAGACCGCTCAAGGAAGTGTCCAGCTTGGAGGAGACAGCCAAGCGCTAATTCTGCCCTCGGGACCCTTCCTGGAGCGTACCGGCGGAGACTGGGCGTTCGTGGTCGCTGCCGATGGTCGGTCGGCCGAGCGGAGGCAAATCAAGGTGGGCCGACGCACAAACGAGCAGCTCGAGATTGTGAGCGGCCTTGCCGTTGGCGAACGCGTAATCACCTCGGACTACACCGGCTTGGACAGGATGGACCGCATAGTCCTTGCGCCTTAGAGAGGCTCGAAATGCTGAAGCTCGAACGCGTCTCCAAGGTCTATCGCACGACCGAAGTCGAAACGGCTGCGCTCGATGATCTATCGCTCGAGATCAATACGGGGCGAGTTCGTCGCCATCATGGGCCCATCGGGCTGCGGCAAATCGACGCTGCTCAATATCCTGGGCCTCATCGACAGTCCGACCTCGGGTGCGTATTGGTTTCAGGGGGAGAATGTCGCCAACTGCTCGGAGAAAGAGCTCACCCGGCGTCGCCGCGCGCGCGTCGGCTTCGTCTTCCAAAACTTCAATCTCATCGACGATCTCAATGTATCTGAAAATGTCGAGGTCGCACTCCTTTACCTGGGAATGTCTGGCGCCGAGCGCCGTCAAAGGGTGGCCGCAGCTCTTGGGCGAGTCGACCTGGCCCATCGTGCCCGTCACATGCCGCGGCAACTCTCGGGCGGCCAGCAGCAGCGAGTTGCCATTGCGCGGGCGCTAGTGGCGCATCCCAAGCTGATTCTCGCCGACGAACCGACCGGAAACCTCGATACCGCCAACGGTGATGCGGTCATGGAAATGCTCGCGGGCATACTCAACGGCGGGACGACGATCGTCATGGTGACACACTCGCAGGAGTACGCGAGGCGCGCCCACCGGGTCGTCCAGATGCTCGACGGTCACCTGGTTGACCCGAGAGCGGATTAGCCGGCGTGCTGCGCAATTACTTCGTAGCCGCGCTTCGTAACCTCTGGCGCAATCGCGCCTATGCCGCAATCAATGTTATCGGCCTGGTGGTTGGTTTTGCTGCGGCCACTCTCATCGCTCTGTACGTGCGCGATGAGTACAGCTACGACCGGTTCTTTCCCGACTATCGGCGCATCTTCAAAGTGGACGGGATCCTAACGTTCCCCGGTCGCCCCCCAATCAATGGAAGCCAGACCGTATCCGACATGGCTCAGATGTTGAAGTCGGACTTCCCGCAGATCGACGCGACCACAAGGCTCGCGCGGACGGCCGTCACTCTTCGCCACGGCGACATTGACGGCTCCGTTTATCCGGCAGATTGGGTGGACCCCAATTTTTTCCAGCACTTTCCCATGAGGACCGTCGCCGGCAGCCTCGCCGACGCTTTGAGCCGACCGGAAGGAATCGTTCTCACGCGATCGGTCGCAAGACGCTTCTTCGGTCGTGAAAACGTAGTGGGCGAGACGGTCGAACTGAACCGCGAGCACATCATGCGCGTGACCGCGGTGATCGAGGATCTGCCCTCGAATACACACCTTGTCGGCGACGTATTTCTCCCGGGAATCGCGAGCTTCTCTGAATTGAGCCTCCAGGATGCCGTAAAGCGCGGCAGCGGCGAGATAAAGAGCTTCAGTGTCTACACGTATGTACGCCTTCAGCCAGGAGCAAACGTAAACCTAATCAACGCTGCCCTGCCTGGTTTTGTCGCCCGGCACTTCACGGATGAACTCGAGGGTGTCCCGCTGTCGGGGGCCATCAAAATCACGCTGTCACCGGTGACCGATGCTCACCGTCAGCCGAGGCAGATCGATGCCCTGAAACCGCAGGGAGATCCGCGAACGCTGCATGTCATGATTGGCGTCGCACTCCTGATCCTGTTCGTCGCCGCAAGCAACTTTGTCAGCATGATGACAGCGCGGGCATTCCAACGTGCGGTGGAGGTTGGGGTCCGCAAGTCAGTCGGCGCCACGGGTCGCCAGATCATCGTGCAGTTCCTGGGTGAGTGTCTGCTGTACGCGATCGTGGCACTGGCGCTCGCAGTGTCGGCGGTCCATGTGGTCATGCCTGCACTGGCCAGCTTCCTGCAGCGAAATATCGCACTCGACTATTTCCATGACCCCGCTCTCGCTGCCGGTCTGCTGGCCCTCGCGGTTGTGGTGGGACTTGCCGCGGGTGCATACCCGTCACTCGTGCTCGCCAGAATCCGTCCCACCCTGGTTCTCAAGGGGACCGGCGGACTTCCCGGTGGATCCGGACGTTTGCGCCAGGCCCTGGTCGTCTTCCAATTCGCGACTCTCGTCGCGCTCATCATCGTGACGATGACCATCGACCGCCAGACACAGTATGCCCTGGAAGAGAGGCTCCGGCTACCGAGCGATCAGATCTATTTGCGCCTCGGAGGCTGTCCGCGGGGCTTCGCCGATGCGGTCGCGCAGGTATCCGGCGTGCTTGCGGTCAGCTGTGCGTCATCCGAAGCCACCGCCCAGTCGCACTGGGGAGCGGTTGTCTCCCCACCGCGCGGTGGCAATCCCACATCGATTGAAAGCGCGATGGTCGACTACGCGTACTTCGATTTGTTCGGGATCAAGCCGATCGCCGGCAGGCTCCTGTCCCAGGATCACGGCAACGACGATGTCCTGCATGGCGGCGATAGTGTCGCCGAGAATCCTTCTATCGTCCTGAATGAATCTGGCTTCAGGGCCCTGGGATTCAAGTCGGCGCAGGCTGCCGTTGGGCAGTATGTTCGCTGGACCAGGCCCGCGATCGTCGACGGTAAGGGGAGGATGACGGATGCCCCTTGGCCTCACAGATTGTCGGCGTCGTCCCTGACTTTTCCATCGGCTCCGTCCGGGACGCGATCGAGCCAACCGCTTACTACGTCGATCCCGTGCTTGCCTCTTACGCTCTGATCCTGAAACTGGATGGGCGTGTAATCCCGGAGACTCTTCGCGCCATCAAGGAGCTTTGGGTGCGGCAGGCGCAACAAGCCCCATTCGAGGGAATGTTTCTAAGCCAGTATCTTCAGGACCTATATTCCGATATCACGCGACAGGGTGAACTGTTCTCAGCGTTCTCGAGTGTCGCCGTGGTAATCACTGCGCTCGGGCTCCTGGGCCTTGCGATGTTCACGGTGGAGCGGCGGACGAAAGAGGTCGCTCTGCGCAAGGTCATGGGTGCGAGGCGTTTGGATATTCTGCGCTTCCTGGGCTGGCAGTTCGCTCGCCCGGTGCTCTGGGCCAACTTGGTTGCCTGGCCGTGCGCATACTTCTTCCTGCAGCGTTGGCTCGAAGGCTTTGCGTATCACGTCGACATCAGCCCGCTAACCTTTCTGGCAGCCGGTGTACTCGCCCTGATCATCGCTCTCGCAACAGTGGTCGGACACGCGCTACGCGTCGCAGGTGCCAAACCCGTGATGGCGCTGCGCTACGAGTAAGCCATTCAGCTCGCCTGCAGACTCGGCATGCTGCGCAATTACATCGTCGTCGCGTTGCGTAATCTCGCACGCAATCCGCTGAACTCGGCCTTCAGTCTTGTGGGGCTCGCAGTGGGTTTGTGCGCCGCCACGCTGGCCGGAGTGACCCTGAGAAATGAGCTCACGTACGAGCACTTCATTCCCGGGTATGGGCGCACGTATCTCGCAGTCGGTGTGGCTGTGCCGACGGGGCACGCCCCCCTTTACGCCCCGACCAGTCCCTCGTTTGTCGCCGCATTGCTGAAGCTGAATTTCCCGCAGATTCGCGCGGTCACGCGCATCGCGCCTGAAGAGGTCCGTCTACGGCACGATCAGACCGAGGCAAAGGAGACAATCTATTGGGCGGACCCGAATGCGTTCGAGCTGCTGCCCCTTCCGGTCTTGGCAGGCGACCTCGGGCAAGCGCTGCGGCGTCCTGACGGAATCGTCCTGACACGCTCGATCGCCGAAAAATACTTCGGTCGGGACGCTCCACTTGGTCGGAGGATCCTGCTGGACGACGTTCACCCGATGACCGTAACCGCGGTTCTCGATGACCTGCCGGGCAACGGCAGCACCCTCGAGTCGGGCATATTTGCAAGTGGCCTCGCGGAATACTCCACTCTGAGCAAGTGCGACCGGGAGGCGCCTGGCATCGCCGCCAAGGGTGGCGTGATGCTGTGCGGCCGAACATATTTGCAAGTCGCACCGCAATCGGATGCAGACGCTCTGCAGAAGACGATCGACTCCTTCCTGCCGCGGGTCTATCCGAAGTTTCCGGGGATGAGCATGACGGTGCACCTCATTCGGATCGATCGGGTGCACCTCTTCGACGGGTTGAATCCGGGTGCGCAGAGCCGGTTAATTGTCTTTGGGGCAGTAGCGCTGATCATCCTCTTCGCCTCGTGTGTTGTATTCGTCAACCTGACGACTGCGAGGTCGGTACGGCGCGCCTTGGAGGTCGGAATCAGGAAAGCCTGTGGCGCAACTCGGGCGGAGCTCATCCTGCAGTTTCTCGGCGAGTCAGTGATCTGCGTGGCGTTCTCGACCTGCCTGGGGCTGGCGCTGTCCGCTCTCCTGCTGCCCTCAGTGAATGCTTTTCTCAACTCCGGCGGCAACCTGGGTTTTTGGCACGACCCTATGCTGCTCGCGGCGACGATCGTCGGCGTAGTCGCAGTCGGCGTGCTCGCCGGGGCCTACCCCGCCTTCGTGCTGTCGGCGTTCCGGCCGAGTACGGTCCTCAAAGGATCGGTGCTGCGATCGGGCGGAGCCTTCGCCCGGCAAGCGCTGGTGGTTCTGCAGTTCGCCATTCTGATAGGGCTGATTGTCGCTTCCACTGTGATCTACCGACAATGCGTCTACGTAACCCGAGACGCTTTGCGCGTGGACACTGACCAGGTGTTGCTCATTCGCGCCAGTTGCAAGGCGGCACTCCTGAATGAGTTGCGTGCGTTGCACGGGGTCCGCGGAGCCTATTGCTCCTCAGAAGCGCTGCTCGATCGGGCGGCCTTCGAGAACCTTCGATTGAGGGACGGTACTCCCCTCGCCATTGACGTCACGTCGTTGGATTACGGGGCCTTTGGGCTCTATGGGGTCAAGCCTGCGGCCGGAAGGCTCCCGACACAGGATCCGGAAGGTGCCGGTCCTGCGCAGAATCCCTCAGAAGTCGTGATCAATGAGGCGGCAGTGCGACGACTGGGTTTCACATCAGCCTCTGCCGCCATCGGAAAACTGCTGCCGTTCACCGATGCTCCAAAGGAGCTCGCCGATCTCGAGATCGTCGCCGTGGTCCCGGATTTCGCGTTTGACGTGGGCATGCAGAGGATACGCCCCACGTTGTACGTGGGAGTGCCTACCGACTACCGACTCATCCACGTCAAGCTCAGCGGGCGGGAGATCCCGGAGACACTGGCGGCAATCGATCGACTCGGCGCCGCTGCCGGCGTCGAGGCCCCGCTCGACCGCTTTTTCGTCAACCAGTACATCCAGCACTTGTATATCTCGGTCCTCAGGGAGGCGCAGGCTCTCGCTGTCTTTGCTGCAGTCGGAGTCGTCCTGGCCTGCCTGGGCCTACTCGGACTTGCCGGAGCAGCCGCGGAAAGACGGACCCGGGAGGTCGGCATCCGCAAAGCACTGGGCGCCGGTACCAAGGACATCATGCGCATGCTGCTGTGGCAGTTCAGCAAGCCCATTCTGTGGGCCAATCTGCTCGCGTGGCCAGTGAGCGCACTCTTGCTCATGCGCTGGCTCGAGGGCTTCGCGGATCACGTCGTCTTGAGCCCGCTGATATTTGTCGGCGCCGGGGCTCTCGCGCTCGTTATTGCACTCGTAACCGTAGCTGGATACGCGCTAGTTATCGCGCGCGCCAAACCCGTGGAGGCGCTGCGCTATGAGTAGCGATTCGCCGCTTATGATGATCGCTGACGGGGCGTCGCGTTCGCCGCAGTCGTCGCCTTACACGTAGGCCTCGAAAACTCGCCCGTCGCGCCTCAGTGCAAGCTTGGGCGCCCCGGCCCGGAAGCAGGAAATCCCGCACGGACGGCGGGGTAAAGACCCTGACTGCCAGATGTGCGCTGCCGTCCTATCATTGTCGTTTGCCAACGCACGGCACAAGGAGGCACCCCATGATGACGGACCCAGCGTCAGGGCCCTCCAAACGTTCCGCGCAGCCCCGCTATTATCGCGCTCGGGCAACGGCTATCCGTGCTCGCCTTCCGACCCTACAGGATGACGAGCTCTTCACCGAGCTCTATTTACTCGCCGCTTATTACGAGCGGTTAGCCGATTTCGCCGAATCATCCGGGTCGCTCGGGTCCGTCGAGGACTGACTACCCGGCTGTTTCTGCAAAATCGACCGCGCCGCCTCACCCTTCTCGGCGGCGAATTCGCGCAGCCCCAAGACTGCTCCTGGCAGCTTCCGCACGCCGGACGGTGACGAGATATAGTCTCGGTACTCATGACCACCGCCGCCGTCGATGCCTTCATGGCCACCATGGTGGCCCCCTCGCGGCGCGTGCCGATCGAGCGCGCGGTGGCCCTCGTCCGGGACCGGTACGGTTTCGAACCGTGCGCGGCACGACTGACGGGCGAGCGCGACGAGAACTTCCGGCTGACCGAGGGCGGCAGCGCGCAATACGTTCTCAAGATTGCGAACCCGGCCGAGGATCCCGCCGAAACCGATCTGCAGACGGCAGCGTTGCTGCACATCGAGAAATGCGATCCCGAGCTTCCCATCCCGCGTGTCGTGCGGGACCGCGAAGGGGGCACTCACGTGCGTTTCGAGGACGAGGCGGGCTTCGAGCGTTCGGCGCGTGTCGTGACCTATCTGCCGGGCCGGCTCCTGGGCCAGGCCGCGCGAACGCAACGGCAGCGGGCGGCCTGTGGTGACATGGGCGCGCGGCTCACTCTCGCGCTACGCGGCTTCTCGCACCCCGCCGCGAGCCGGGCCGTCGTCTGGGATCTGCGCTACACCGGACAGATGCGCCACCTTCTCGCACAGATGCCCGACTTCCCCTTCCGGAGCGCCGCTTGCGGGCTGCTCACGAACCTTCTGCCCCGCATCGAATCGCAGCTGCCGCGACAGCGCCACCAGGTCGTGCACAACGACCTCAATCCCCTCAACATACTGGTGGACCCCACAGACGAGGCACGCGTGACCGGTATCATCGACTTCGGCGATATGACCGACACGGCGTTGATCGCGGATGTGGCGGTGAGTGCCGCCGAGCTGATACCGCTGGATATGCACCGATCCCGCCCTCGCGCGCGACTGCGTGCTCGATGTCGCGCGCGCCTATCACGCACGCGCTCCGCTGCTGCCCGAGGAGCTCGCCCTTCTCGGCGCGCTCGTGGCGGCGCGCCTGCTGATGAACGTGGTAATCCACGAATGGCACGTCCACAGGAACCCTTCGAGCGGCCACTTCGCGCCGCTCGATGCGGACCACATGCGCGCGCGGCTCGCGATCGCCGACCGGTTGCTGCCCGAGGAAATGAAGCTGTGACGACCGCACCACCTGCCGACCACTGCGGGGATCCTCGCGCGCCGCGCGCGGCTCCTCGCGCCCACGTATCGGCTCTTCTACGACGAGCCGCTGCAGATCGTGCGCGCCGAGGGCGTGTGGATGTACGACGAGCACGGGCGCGCGTACCTGGATGCTTACAACAACGTGCCGGTCGTGGGTCACTGCCACCCGCTACGTGGTCGATGCACTGACGCGCCAGGCGCGCACGCTCAACACGCACACGCGCTACCTCGCCGAGCAGCCGCTGCAGCTCGCGGAAGAGCTGCTGGCGACGCATGCCGCAGGAGCTCGGCCAGCGCAGTCTTCACCTGCACCGGCAGCGAAGCCAACGACTTCGCCGTTCGGGTCAGTAAGGCGGTGACGTGGTGGCACGCGGATTCATCATCACGGAGTTCGCCTACCACGGTGTCACGGATGTCCTCTCCGGCATGTCACCGGAGGACGGCGGCCCGCTCGGGCCCGGCGTGTATACGCCGTTGCCTCGCCCGGCGGCCCCCGGCGGTGCTGCTGCGTTCGGCGAGGAGCGTGCGGGCGTGCATCGAGCGCATGCGCGCCGACGGCGTCAAGCTCGCGGCGCTCATCGCCGACACGATCTTCTCGAGCGACGGCGTGTTTGCGCGACCCGCCGGGATTCCTCGCCGCGGCGGTGCGTCACGTGCACGCGGCCGGCGGTCTCTTCATTGCCGATGAGGTGCAGCCGGGGTTCGGGCGGCTCGGGGAGGCGATGTGGGGGTTCCAGCGTCACGGCATCGTTCCGGATCTCGTGACGATGGGCAAACCCATGGGCAACGGGCACCCGGTCGCCGCCGTGGCGGCGCGGCCCGAGGTCTTTGCCGCCTTCGCCCAGCGCCGGCACTATTTCAACACCTACGGCGGCAACACCGTGTCCTGCGCGGCGGCGCTCGCCGTACTGCACGTGATCCGCAGCGAAGGTCTTGTCGAGAACGCGCGCCGCACCGGCGAGTACCTCGTGCGTGGCCTGCGCTCACTCGCGGAAAGTCACCCCGTGATTCGCGAGGTTCGCGGCGCCGGCCTCTTCATCGGGGTTGAGTTCGGCGTGAACGCGGCGAGCGGACTGGGCGGTGCCGCCGAGACGACGCGGGTGGTGAATGGCATGTGCCGCCGCGGCGTTCTGCTGGGCTCCACGGGCCGCAACGGCGACGTCCTGAAGATCCGCGCGCCGCTGACGCTCGAAACGCGGCACGCCGATCTCCTGCTCGCTGCGCTGGATGAGACGCTGCGGGGTCGGGATTGACTTTAAAGCTCAGCGGCTCTGTGCCGCGGCTCGCTCGTCCCGCGCAGGCGCCGCCGCCCCGCGACGGAACAGCACATACGCGAGCAGCGCCACGACGATCGAGATGGTGCTCGTCCAGAACTCGGCGCGATGCGAAGGAGTGAGCGCCATCGCGACCAGCACCAGCGTCATCCCGGCGATGGCGAGGTAGCTCAGCCACGGGAAGAGCCACATCGGCAGGGTCGGCGGCGGGGCGCCCGAACGCTCGCGCGCCCGACGCGAGCGCACCTGGGAGACGGCGATCGCCAGATAGATCACCGCGATGATGGCCCCGGAAGCATTCACCAGGAAGGCGAATACGCCGCTCTCGGAGAGAATCCCCGCGATCACTCCCGCGAAACCGAACGCGCTCGCGAGCAGCACGGCGCGCGCCGGCACGTGGCGGCGGTTGGTCCGCACCAGCCAGCGCGGCGCATCGCCCTTGCTGGCCAGCACGAACAGCACGCGCGAGGCGACGTAGAAGGCTGAGTTCAGGCACGACAGCACCGCGGTGAGGATCACGGCCGCCATGAAGGTGCTCGCGGCCGGGAAGTGAATCTGGTCAAGGGCGAGGGTGAAGGGCGACTGCCCGGACACCACGTGCGTCCACGGGACGGTGGCGACGATCACGAAGACCGACCCCACATAGAAGAGGAGTATCCGGCTGATGATCGTCGAGGTCATGCGCGCCACCGCGCGCGCCGGCTCCGGGGACTCCGCGGCGGCGATGGTCGTGACCTCCGCGCCCATCATCGACCAGATGACGGTGGTCACGGCGGCGAGCACCGCGAAGGCGCCCTTCGGCGCGAACCCGCCGTCGGCGGTGAGCGGCGCGAAGCTCGCCCCGGTCGGGACGTGGTAACCCAGGATGTGGGCGCCCACGAAGATGATGAAAGAGATGATGGCCGCGACCTTGATGGAGGAGAACCAGAATTCGAACTCCCCGTAGGCTCGGGCCGACATGAGGTTGACGCACGTCATGAGGAGCATCAGCGCGGTGCCGATCTCCCAGCGCGGCAGCGGCAGCCAGGCGTGGAGGATGCCGGCCCCGGCGATCGCCTCGACCGGGATCACGACCACCCAGAAATACCAGTAGAGCCAGCCGATGGTGAACCCGGCCCAGTTGCCGAGCGCCGCACGCGGTGAATTCGGTGAACGAGTGCACCTCGGGCATGTCGACGGCCATCTCGCCGAGCGCGCGCATGACGAGGAGGATCAGCAGGCCCGTGATCACGTAACTCACGATGACCGCGGGGCCGGCGGCGGTGATCGCCACGCTGCTGCCCACGAAAAGACCTGCCCCGATGATGCCACCGATGGTGATCATCGAGATGTGGCGGGGCCGGAGCGAGCGGCTGAGCGTGTTCTGCCCCGCCTCGGTACTCATCGGTGCGACACTCATGGAGGGCGGAGTATACCGGGTAGTGCCTCGTGAGCTACCGGAGCCGCGGCAGCCGTATGCTAGGGACATGAGCCCGACCCGCTGTGCCGCTGCGGCACTCCTTCTTATGTCCCTCGGCCCCGCAGAGGCCGCGACTCCCGAGGCACGTCCCCGCGCTTCGGACCTGGGCCTCACCATCGGCATCCTCCCCGCCGGACCCCTCGATGCGATCACCGACGTCGCGGGGGTCCTCGTCGGGCAGACGACCCTCGTCAGGGGCGCCGACATCCGCACGGGCGTGACGGCGATCGTGCCCCACCCCGGCAATCTCTTTCACGAGAAGGTGCCGGCCGCGGTCTACGTTGGCAACGGCTTCGGCAAGCTCACGGGCACGACCCAGGTGGAGGAGCTGGGCGAGATCGAGACGCCGATCCTCCTCACCTCGACCCTCAGCGTGCCGCGCGTCGCGGACGCGCTCGTGAGCTACATGCTCTCGCTCCCGGGCAACGAAAAGGTCCTGTCCGTGAACCCGGTGGTCGGGGAGACCAACGATGGGTACCTGAACGACATCCGCGGCCGGCACATCACCGCCGACGACGTGCTAGCCGCGCTCAAGAGTGCTCGCGGCGGTCCGGTCGAGGAAGGCGCGGTGGGCGCCGGCACCGGCACGGTGGCCTTCGGCTGGAAGGGCGGGATCGGGACCGCCTCACGCAGGCTCCCCCCAGGTCTCGGTGGCTACACGGTCGGGGTCCTGGTGCAGACGAACTTCGGCGGCGTCCTCACCATCGGCGGCGCGCCCGTCGGTCTTACGCTCGGCCGCTACGACCTGCGCGAAGAGCTCAAACGAGCCGGCAGCGGACATGACAAGGCCGACGGGTCCTGCATGATGGTGATCGCGACCGATGCGCCGCTCGATCCGCGGGGATTGAAGCGCCTCGCCTCGCGCGCCTGGCTCGGGCTCGCGCGCACCGGGGGCACGGCGTCCAACGGCAGCGGCGAGTACGCGATCGCCTTCTCGACGGCGCTCGCGGTGCGCATTCATACGGATGACCCGGCGCTTACGCGCAACACGCAGGTCGTCACCACCAACGCCATGACGCCGCTGTTTCTCGCCGCGATCGAGGCCACCGAGGAGGCGGTCTACAATTCGATGCTCAAGGCGACGACCACGAGCGGCAACGGTCACACCGTGGAGGCACTGCCGATCGCGCGCACCGTCGAGATCCTCAAAGAGCACCGCGTCATCCACTAAGAGCAGCGCCACCCCCGCCGGCCGCCCATGAGCATTCGCGAAGCTATCGTGCAGCTGATCCTGATCGTGCTGCCCTGGGCCGTCCTCACCCTCATCAATCTGCGCGCGCGGCGCTGATGTACGCTGCGCACTTCGCCGCGGGACTTGCCATCGGCTCACGTGCCGCAAGGGCGCCGATATGGGCACTGCTCATCGGCTGCTTCCTCCCCGACATCGTGTGGATCGTGCTGGCGGTCGCCGGCGTCGAACCCACCGATCCGCCAGCCGCGTTCTTCGACGACTGGTCCCACTCGCTCGCATCGATCCTCGTCGAGGCGAGCGTCTTCGCGCTCTTCTTCGTGCGCCGGGGCGTACGGGTCTGGGGACCGATCTGGCTCGCGGTCGCCTCGCACTTCCCGCTCGACGTCCTGATCCACCCCAAGCCCCTCGCCCTCTATCCTCATGCGGCGCTGCGCGCGCCGTGGGACCTGTGGCACTGGGGTGCCACCAGGACCCCGCTGGTGTTCACGCACTATGGGTGGATACAGCTCGCCATCGTGCTGGCGCTGCTCGCCATCTACGCCATCGGGGCGCGCCGGCAGGCCGTGCCCCTCAACCTGATCGCCGCGACGGTGCTCCTGGTGATCGCACTGCACCTGCTCTTTTGAACGGCGACGCCGCGCCCGCAGGCTCGAGGTAGAAGGAGTACTGGGCGAGACACGCCCTAAGAAACCCGAGCGCGCTGTATCCGGCGTTGCGCAGCACCGCGCGGTGCGTGCCCCACACGACGCAGGCGGTTGCCGCGAGAAGCGCGCGGTGAGTGAGACGCATGACCAGCGCTTGAGGGCGTCTCGCGCGCAAGGCGATGATCAATTCCGATTCGAACCCGATGTGGGCGAGCTGATCGCACACCCGCATGCGGCATAGCACCTTCAGACGCTGACAGCCGGTGGCGCTCTCCAGCGCGCGATAGCAGACCTTGCCGATGAGCTCACGCGTGATGAGCGCGTACAGATGCAGCTCGAAGCCCGCGAGCCGGCGCACGCGCCGATGAACGCGGTCGGTCCAGCCGTGAGCCCGCGGCGCGATCCCGTGGTCCGTCATAAAATCATCCAGCAATGCCGCATGACGCTGTTGCTCCTGCACGAGCAGTTCGGTGATTCGCAGGAGGCCGGACACCTGCCGGGCGCGGGCGAAACGCCCTGCTGCGCCGAGGAACGCTAACCCGGCCGACCGCGCGCCGAGCTGCAAGGCCGCGATCGAGCCTGCGATGAGGCGTCGCTCTTCGGGTTCGAGGACGTCGGAAACGCCATCCCGGATGGAGCGCGGGTGCTGCGCGTGGTACTCGAAATGGTTGATCCAGATCTGAAGATCCTCGGGAAACATGCCACGACCTCCTTTGCGCCTGCGAAGGAGTGTGGAAATGCAATCGGGTAGCGCGATGCGGGAATTCGGGCAGATTCGGGCAGCCGGGGTTTAGCGCAGCTCGCGCAGCACGCGAGCGAGCTGGCGCACGCCGCGCCGGACGGCGCGTACGTCGGCGGACCCGACGCCCAGTACCAGTCCCGGCGGCATCGTGCGCTCGATCGTGAGCCTGGAAAGGGCCACCGAATCGATGCCGTGCTCGGCCGCCCGGCGACACGCCTCGCCCTCCTCGATCCCTGCCGCGAGCCAGCCGACGGTCTGCAGCCCCGCGTGGATCGGAGCGAGCTCCATGAGGCCCTCGAGCTCGCGCTGCGCGGCGCGGATCAGCGCCTCGAAGCGCGCCGCGTAGAGCTCGCGCATACGGCGCATGTGCTGATCCATGTGCCCTTCCGCGATGAAGTCGCAGAGCGTCGCCTGCTCCAGCACGGAGGGGAAACGGTCGATGATGGAACGTGCGGCTGCGACCGGCTCGACGAGCCGTGGCGGCAGAACGAGGAATCCGAGCCGCAGCGAGCTGAACAGCATCTTGTTGAAGCTGTTGGAGTAGATGACACACCCGCCGGCGTCCAGGCTCTGCAGCGCCGCGAGTGGCCGGCCCGAGAAGCGCAGCTGGCTGTCGTAGTCGTCCTCGAATACCCACGCGCCCTCATCCTGAGCCCAACGCAATAGCGACCAGCGGCGCGCAAGTGACATCGTGCCGCTCAAGGGGAACTGACAGCCCGGCGTCACATAGGCGAGGCGCGCCTGCCGGGCGCGACGCCGGCCCGCATCGCAGTCGATCCCCTCCTCGTCCACCGGTACGCCGACCACATGTGCCCCGAGCGCGCGCAGGAGCGAGGCCACCGCCGGGTAGCCCGGATCCTCCATCCACACCCGCTCCCCCGGGTCCAGGACGAGCCTCGCGATGAGATCGAGCGACTGCTGCGTGCCCGTCGTGATCAGCACCTGCTCGGCGCTGCACTTCACGCCGCGAGTCAGGCCGACATAGCCCGCGATGGCTTCCCGCAGAGGCCGGAACCCGAGTGTCTCCCCGTGAGAGAGCAGCTCGGGCGCCCGCCGCAGACGCCGCGCGGCGAGGCGGCCCCAGCACCTGGCGCGGGAAGGCATCAAGCTCCGGACGGTCGAGCCGGAACGTCTCGACAGTGGGATTCGCCCAGAGGCGCGGGAAGGGATTGCCGGCGAGCTGCCGGCCGCGGGCCGAGAGCGCTGGAGTCGATGAGAAGGGCGCCTGCGGGCGAGCGCTGCGGACCGCGGCGCGCGGCTGCGCAGACCCCTGTCGTATATAGGTGCCGCTGCCGACACGGCTCTCGAGGTAGCCTTCGGCGGCGAGCTGATCGAATGCCGCGACGACCGTGCCGCGCGCCACGCGGTACTGCGATGCGAGGCTGCGGGTGGCGGGGAGTCTTACGCCGCCGGTCAGACTCCCGTCGAGGATCGCGGTGCGGATCTCGTCGTAGATCCAGCGAAACCGCGTCGCGCCGGCAGCACGCGACCGAAGCGCGAGATGCAGGCGGGGGTTCTGTTTAGGCACGTAGATAATGGTACATCTGGTCTCGATATAATGGACCAATACATTGGTCCACCAACGAGCCTACGATGCCGGCCTTTGTCGGGTAAAGGATCGGGGGAGCTCTGCAAGTGGCCTACCTGCGCGTGGTCGGTGTGGGGCACCCGCTCTTTGCGCTGGGTTTCAGCGTGGTAGGTGCCCTCGGCCTCAGCGCGCACGACTTTGTCCTCAATCAGCAGCCGGTGCCGAAAGAAATACCGGGGCGCGAGGCCCTGGCCTGCGCCTCCGGCGCGCTGCTGCTGCTCACGGGCGCGGGCCTCCTCGTGCCGCGTACCGCCCGGATATCAGCCCTGGTGTTGACGGCATTCCTTCTCCTGTGGGTGCTCGCGCTGCAGCTGCCGCGCGTCATCGCGCACCCCGGCATCGAGGCGATGTGGCTCGGCGTGGGTGAGGACACGACGCTGTTCACGGGAGCCTGGGTCATCACCTGCGCGATCACGGGGCGGAACGATGCATCCTTACGCCTGGCACGCAGAATTTTCGGCCTCGCCCTGATACCGATCGGGCTCTCACACTTCGTCTATCTGCAGGGCGCGGCAGAGCTGATCCCGGCCTGGTTCCCGCTGCGCATACCGCTGACCATGATCGCGGGAGCCGGGCACATCGCAGCCGGTATCGCGCTCTTCTTCGACATCGTGCCGCGGCTCGCGGCGACCATGGAAGCGGCCATGGAAAGCCTCTTCACGCTCGTGTGCTGGCTGACCGCGGTGGTGGGCACACCCGGGTCGCGCGAGTACTGGGTGAACCTCTTCATCTCGACGGCGTTGAGCGCCGCGGCCTGGGCGGTGGCGCAGTCCTGCCGGAACAGGCCCTGGGGGCTGGCGCGACCGGCGGCCGCCACCACGTAGCGCATGCATTATGACCAATGAAAGAACGACCCTGACTTTCGGCTGGCGCGTCTACGGCCTCGGCGTGATCGCGATGGCTCTGCTGTGCTTGGCGTATGGCACCTTCGACCCGGGGCAGCCGGTGCCCAAGAGTTTCCCCGCCCGCACCGCGCTCGCCTATGCCGCCGCGGCGTACATGCTCGTCGCGGGCGCGGCCGTCGAGTGGCGCCGCACCCTGGCCTGGGGCGCCGCGGCGCTCGCCGCCTACTACACGCTCGTCGTGATCGTGCTGATGAACGGCCACGTGCTGCTCAAGCATTACGCCGAGTTCGGAGCCTACGAAGGGCTCGCCGAACAGGTCGCGATCGCGGCCGGCGGCCTGATCCTCTACGCCGCCAGCGCCCGGATCGATGCGGCGCTTGCCGCACGCCTGAGGCGCCTGGGACAGCTGGCGTTCGGGGCTGCTGTGCTGGTATTCGGCACCGCGCATTTTGTCTATATGAATCTCACCGCCCCGCTGGTCCCCAAGTGGCTGCCGCCCGGCCAGGAGTTCTGGGGTTATGCGACCGGGATTGGCCACATCGCGGCGGGCGTTGCGATCCTGACGGGCGTGCGGGCGCGTCTCGCCGCGATCCTGCTGACCATCATGTACGCGTCTTTCACCCCGCTGGTGCACCTGCCGATGCTCCTGGCCAAACCCTCCAGTCAGTGGATCTGGACGGAGAACGCGGTGAATCTCGCCCTGACCGGCGTCGCCTGGGTCGTGGCGGACTCGCTGGCACGCCGCACGCCCGCCAGCAGGTAGCGCCTCCTCGAGCTGCGCCTTTCGGTACGATCCTGGGGGACTCGCAATTCCCGGAAGGTGATCATGCCCCCTCGCTACTGCTCAGCTGCTGCTGTGGTGCTCACGTACGGATTGATGGTGGGATGCGCCTGCGCACCAACAACTGCAACGCAAACAGCGGAGCAGGAGGTTCGTGCCGTCGAAGAGCGCTGGCTGGCCGGTGAATCACAACCGCAGGTGGTCGACTCGATCCTGGCCGATGACTTCGTGCACGTGTTGCCGGGCGGCTTCATCGACAGGAGTCAGCATCTCGACTACTTGAGACAGCACCCGGGGGCCTTCCCGGGGGAGAAGCGCTTCGAGGAACTGCGGGTCAGGGTCTATGGGAATACCGCGGTGGCGACCGGGATCGTCGCAGCCGAGCGAGGTGCCGGTGCCGCGCCCAGACGGACCGAGTTCACCGACGTGTTCGTCCGCCGCGGGGCCAAGTGGCTGGCGGTGAATGCACAGGAGCTGGCACTTCCCTAGCAAAGACTTGTCTGGCGGAAATCAGCTACCGCCCGGGGTGGCGATCTTTCCGCCCGGTGCTGCGCGCTCCGCGGCGCCTTCCGCGGGCTCTGGAGGTTCGGGCGCTGCGCCCTGCTCGAGCAAAGCCTCCACCAGCAGTGCCTCCGCAGGATGGCCGGTGCGAGCTTCGATCCATCGCAGAGCGGACTCGAGTGTAGAGGACGCCCAGAGTCTGTGGCCGTCTTCGGTGCAGATGTCCCACGGCGCGAAAGTCATGCTGTCCGGGCGGTAGCGAATGATGCGCACGGCGCCCGCAACGTCAATGCGCCAGACCTGCGGCGCAATTTCCTTTACCGCGTAATCCATGACGCTTCCCCTGATCTCTGACACCCTCTCAAGATGAGGCCAGATTCCTGCTGCGAAATTCCCCGCACGCAGAATAGTGGAACATCAGGCGCGCCCAAGTCTGATTAGACATATTTGCCAACAAGAGCTGCCGTTCGCGCGCGCGGCGGGCAAAATAATCACGCTACCTGCGTCGCTGTCTCGCGGGCTTCACGAGACGACGCACCTTCTCGCGTTGAGCATCGACCTCGGCCGTGATCTGCGGCCAGCGCTTCGTATGCAGCCCCGTCGTGGTCCTGAAATCCTCCACCGGAACGGCGGCGAGCGGATCGATCCCATAGAGCAGGAAGACACGCACGGCGCCCGACTCCGCGGCGATGGCCGCGAGGCGTTCCAGGAGCTTGAGGGCTGCCCGCTCGCCCCGGCTCGACCTTACCTGCGCTGCAGCGCCTGGTCGGCCTCGCGCAACCATTCACCCCCGTCGCCGGCGGCGGGCAGCGCCAGAGCCGCAGCGCGCGCGCGCGCGTAGGCTTCACGGGCAGCGCTTGCGTCGCCTGTCTTCGTCAGCGCCTCACCCAGGGCGAGGAGATTCGGCGGGTACTGCGGCCGCAACGCAACTGCGCGCCGCGCGGCGGCCAATCCCGCCTCGACATCCCCGGGCCCCAGCGGCCACCCCGGCGCGCGGATCAATACCAGCGCCCGCACGCGCGCGGGCCCCGCCTCGTCGTAGTCAGGGTCTGCGGCTTCGGCGTGGATCAAGGTCGCGAGCATGTCGTTCAAGAGCTCGCCCGCGCGCGCGGGATGTGCGCGCGCATTGAGTCCGAGGGCGAGCGCGCGTCCGTAGAGACAGGCCACCGCCTGGGGCTCGAGTGACAGGCAAGCCTGCGCGTCGCGCAAGGCAGCCGCCGCCAGCTCGCCGAGAGCGCGTGCGTCAGGCTCATGCTCGCTGCGCCGCGCATCCTGCTCGACTGCGCCAGCGAGTCTGCGACCGAAGAGACTGCCGCGCCCGCTACCGGGGAAGCCGGTTGCGTCGCGCACGCGGCGAGCGCGAGCAGTGACAACCCGCAGCAGAACTGCCTGATCACGGAGCGGGCGTGTAGGGCGGGAAGCCGCGGCGGCACGAAGCCGCGTAAACGCAGCGGTGCCAACGAGTCGGGGCTCCCCGGCAGGCGCCCCATCTTGAGGAGGCCGGCCTGCAGCGTCTGGGCGCGGCCGGCGGCCAGGCGCGAGTCGACCACCGCGATGATGGCAACCGGCAGCTCGGGGGATTGCGTCACCGCCTTGAGCTCGCCGCGAACGGCAGGGTCGCAAGCGCCGCGGCTTGCGTCTGATCGAGCAACACCGCAACCGGTTCGCCGGCGGCGGCTCGCCGCAAGGCGCTGAGTATCTGGCCGGTCGACTCGATCTTGACGTCCGGCAGGCAGCGCCCACGCCCTGAAGAGCGCGATGCCGCACGAAATCCGGCGCATAGCCCGCGACGCTGACGAGTGTGTATCCCGTCAGCGATGCGCGGCCCCGTGGCGCGGCCGGATTTGGCCACCAGCGTCCAGCGCTGCTGCGCGTCCGACATCCGCCACGTCGGCCTGCACCAGCGGGGTGAGATGCAGTTCTGCCGCGTGCTGCACGAAGAACGGATAGGGCACGAAGGCGAGCACCGCATCGGCGCTCGCTGAGCTTCGCGAGCCCGCCCTCCTCGGTCGGGATCGTAGACGGCGCGCGAGACTGCCCGCCGGCCAGCCCGGCAGCGGCCGCCGCGGCGTTCGCGAATTGGTCCACGAGCGGCTGTGCATCGCCGGCTCCCCCGGGATATCCGGGAGCGCAGAACACCAGCGTCGCCAGCGACGCGGCCAACAGCGTCGCTCATGGCGTTAGGCTATCATTCCCTGGCGCCGCGGGTCTCGCCCCGGTCAAAGGAGCGCAGCTCGTCCACTGATGCGTGTGCCCGCCGCGCCCAAGGTCATCGGCTATTCCGCGCGTGCTGCGCGCGCGCGGCTGGATCGCCGGCGCTTTCGTGCTGCTGACCGCGGCGGGCATATACGGCGCCTTGCAGGTCCCCGACGATCCCGTCGATCGAGCGCCTGATCGTTGCCGAGCGACCCCGTGGCGCGCGCCACGCGCGAGTTCGACGCATGTTTCCCGAAGGGCGAACAGGCGCTCATCATGCTCGAAGCGCCGGACCCTCTTGAGCCTCGCCCCGCTGCGCGCCGCCGACCGGCTGGAGCACGAACTCGCGAAGATTCCGCAACGTCGAGGCGCACAGTCTGCTCGACCTGTATCGTCGAGTCCAGTCGGCAGCGGGCAAATCAGCCGCGGCCGAAGCCGCGCAGCGTGCGCACCTTCGCCACCGGGCACGCCGCTGTTCCGCCGCGCCGGGCTGCTGGGCGAGCACTACCTGGGCATCGCGCTCGAGCTGCAGGTGAAATCGCCCGCCGAACGCGATCGCGCGCTGGCCGCCATCGATGCGCTCGTCCTGCCGCTCGCGGCTGCCGGGCGGGCCCTTCACCGCGGTGCGGCGCGTGGGCTCGCCCTGGCTCGATGCCTGGCTGGAGCGCCAGACCGGCGCGGCGACCAGCAGCTTCATGCCGCTGTTCGGGCTCTTTCTGATGACGCTGGTGTTGCTCGTCTATCGCTCCTGGCGCGCGCTTGCGGCCATCGTTCTCACCCTCGGCGCCGTGGTCGCGATTGCGATGGGGCTGGCGATCTGTTCGGCTGGGCACACACCGTGGTCTCCACGCTGGTGCCGCTGACCGTCATGGTCACCACCACCGCCACGCTGGTGTACATCCATTCGCGCTACATGGAGCCGGACGATGCGCCGACGCTGCTCGAGCATCATGCGCGCGCGCTCGCCAACAAATTTCTGCCCTGCACCGCCTCGATGTTCGCCACCGCGGTGGGCTTTGCGGCATTGGCGGTGTCCGACATTCGCCCGGTGCGCGAGATGGGGCTGTGGACCGCGTGCGGGCTGATCGTCGCGTGGGTGGGCTGCTTCACGCTGTTTCCGGCGCTGCAGTCGCTGCTGCGCACGCCCACGCGCGATCGGAAGCGCCGCACGGACGGCAAGTGGTTCGCCGGGTTCGTCGACGCGCTGGTGCCGGCCACCCGCCGCTATCGCTGGCTGCTGGTCGGGCCGCCCTGTGCTCATGATGCTGTGCGGTGCGGCGCCCTGTTCGGCATTCCCGGCAAGCTCGCGCCGCTTGCGCTCGAGACCGACGCACTGACCTACGTCAATCCCGGCGAGCGCGTGGCGCAGGACACGCGCTACTTCGAGCGACGAACGGCCTGGATGTGCAGTCGAGCTGTGGCTGCAAACGCCGCCCGGCCACGCCTTGGATCCCGGAGTTCCTGCGCGCCGTGGAGCAGCTGGCGCGGCGGCTCGAGAGCGATCCGCGGATCACTGCCGTCGACGGCCCGACCTCGCTGCTGCGCTGGGCGCGCTATGTCCAATCCGGCTCCGATCAGCTGCCGCACGCGGCCGCATGCGTGGCCGAAGCTCGCCGCCGACCTGGAGCAGATCCTGCTGACCGAGCCCGGCGCGCGCGGCTACGTCGACGTGACCGATCTGGCCAACGTGCGCCTCGAGCATCCGCGGCCGCGCCGAGTCTCTTCGGCGGCATCGGTGCCATGCGCAGATTCATCTGAAGAACCTGGGCCGCGGCGCAGGCGGCGATCCGGCATTGCAGCCGGTGCGCGGCAGCGTGGTCGGGCAACGGCGTGCTGTCCGCGCAGATCACCGAGCGCCTGCTGCCGACGCTGACCAGAGCTTCGCGCTCACGGCGAGCGTCATTTTTCTTGCGCTTCCTGGTGGTGTTTCGCAGCCCCTCGGCGCGCCTGATGACGATGATTCCGTCGTTTTTCGCGATCCTGTCCGTGTTCATCTGATGCGCGTGGCGGGCATCCCGCTCAACATCGCGACCATCCTCATCGGCTCGACGGTGCTGGGCGCGACCGAGAACGACCAGATGCACTTCTTCTATCATTTTCAGGAAGGCCGCTCGAGCGGCACGACGACCGGCGCCCTGCGGCACGCCTTGCTGATCGCCGGCCGGCCGATACTCTTCGCGACCCTCATCAACGCCAGCGGCTTTCTGGCGCTGGCGCTTCTCGGACCTGCCGCCGATGCGCCAGTTCGGCATCGTTTCCTCCGCGGCCTTCGTGCTGGCACTGCTGGCCGACTTCACGGCACTGCCGGCGGCGCTGTGGATCTTGAGCCGGCAGGATCGGCAGCCCTCTACCGCTTAGCCAAAGACTCGGCCATGAGGCTTGCAATGGCACGGGAGTCATCCCGCTCCTCGACGGACAGCGCGGCGATCGCACCGGAGACATTTCCTGCCACGTGGTTCTGATTGAGTTTGAACTTGATCTCGATGGAATCGGCCACCAGCTCGAAACCGACGATGCCACCCAGGCTCCGACGGCCATTGGAATCGCCAAGCCGCCAGGGCTTGTCCGCACCGCTCTCGTATTGCTCCGCGAGCGCAGTCACGATGGACTCCAGCCGTTCCGGTTCGTGCAACACCTTGACCGGGCCATACAGATGCGCCACGGCGTAGTTCCAGGTGGGGACATTGAGGTGCGGCTCGAGGTACCAGCGAGGCGAGATATAGGCGTGCGGTCCATGAAAGATAAATAGCGCGCGCTGCTCTTCGATCGTTTGCCACTGAGGATTGGGCTTCGCCCAATGGCCAGCGAGCGTCACCGAATTGCCCTCGCGCCGATAAAGCACCGGCAGATGCGTAGCAAACGGCGCGTTGTCCACCACGGACACCAGGGTGCCAAAGGCATTGTGAGCTGCCAGCCAGTCGAGGCGGCCCAGATCGGTTTCCCGAAAATGAGCAGGGATATACATCGAACTACCTTGGATAAGAAAACCGTCAGGATGCGATGTCGCCCGTCCGTTCAGCGATTGGACGTGCATACCGGAGGCCATCACGCCGCCGTAGTACCCGATCCACTTGCGCTGAGTATAGAGGTCCTTCATGGGAATCCTCTGGCCACCTTTTCCAGTCGTTGCACGCCGTTGGGCGTCACGATCTTCCGCGCCTGGGCGATGATTCGCCGTAGCGTCGGCATGGCTGGCAGGCTTGACCGGGCCCAGCGCCGACACGGGGGGGCGCGGGCTGCGCGCGTAGTGGGCGGGTGGTGCTCACGGACAGCGCTGGCACGCCCGTGGCGATGAACTCTCGTCTCTTCAATCTACCTTCGGGCAGTGCGTCTCCCGCCTCCCCGGACTGACGACGACGCCGACCATTATAATTGGCTTGCGCCCGCCCCCGAGCTGTCGGACATGCTCGGCACAAAAAAACGGCGGGCCGTGGGGCCCGCCGTTTCAAGGTCACTGAACCTCGCTTTAGAACTGCGCCGAGAGGTGGATGAAGATATACCTGCCAAGCGCGTCGTAGGTTCCCGCGAAGGTGTTGCCGTTGCAGTCCGAGGCGGACGGACCCGTTGCGATGACCGGGCAGTCCGTACCGATGAAGAGGGGCGGATTCTTGTCGAAGATATTGTTGATGCCCACCTGCATCCGGATCGACTTGTAGAGCGCCCAGTCCGCGGTCATGTCGAGGTAGTTGTACGCCGACACGCTCGCCACGCCCGGCACCACGCCCGCCAGCTGCGGGTTGCTGCTGGTCTCCTGGGAGTCGGCCGAGCCGATGTAACGCCATCGCAGTGTGATGTTGAGCGCATCCCACGGCGTCGACCAGGTCGCGTTCATCACGTGTCGCCACTTGGAATTCGGCGCACCGCAGGTGCCGCCGAAGAGCCCCACGCAGTCGTACGAGGGTCCGCCCGGGAATGGCTGAGTGGCCAGGCTCTTGAGATACGTGCCCTCGAGCGAGAGGAGCAGCGACCCGAGCGCCGGCAGCGGTTGGCGATAGCTCGCCTTGGCGTCGACCCCCTTAGTGCTGAGGGACCCGAGGTTCTGAGTGGTGTCCACGACGTAGCCTGCCGACGGACCATACTGCGATAACCACAGCGAGCCGTTCCCCGGACTGCGGTGGATGAGTGAGCAGAAGAGCGGATTGTCGGTCGTGGCGCAGTTTTCGAGGATCGTATTCTCGCCGATACCGTTGATGACGTCCTTGATCTTGATGTCGAAGTAATCGACCGACACGCTCAGGTTCGGCAGCACCCGCGGCTGCAGCACGAAGCCCACACCGTACGTGTCGGCCGTCTCGGGCTTGAGGTCGGGGTTGCCGCCCGTGAACCCGTTGTACTGGCCGGCCGGGTTCACCGAGATATGGCCATACTGCGCCGCGCTCACGCCCGTGTGGGCGCACTGCGTCGGTGAGAAGGACGGCGTCGTGCCCGCGCACGGATCCTCCGTGCCGTCGAGCGAGACCGCCTGCGGGCTGTAAAGCTCCAGGATGTTCGGCGCGCGCACCGCACGGTTATAGCTGGTGCGGAAGCGGATGTCCTTGACCGGCGCCCACTCCAGTCCCAGCTTGTAGGTGCTGGTGTTGAAGCCCATCGTGTAGGAGGAATAGCGGTAGCCGGCATCCATCGCGAGCGAGTCTGCGAAGGGTGCGTGCTGCACCAGCGGCAGGTTCATCTCCGTGAACATCTCGCTCACGTGGAAGTCGCCCGCCACCGGGGTCGCGGGGCCGCCGTCGCCCTCGCCAGCGGCAGCGCCCTGCTGCTCGATGAAGTCCGGGTTGACGACCGAGGACTCCGAGCGGTATTCCGCGCCGACGTTGAACTGCATGCCGTCCTCGGCCGTCGGCAGCTTCACCCCGTACTTGCCGAGGTCGCCCGTGACTGAGCCCGAAACCACGTTCTCAACGACGTTCCCCTGGTCTTCCTGCGGGACGTACAGGGAGGCGAGCTGTGACTGGGTGACCCCGCCCGGGTGCCACACGTTCCACGGCACGCACCCGGGAATCGTCCCCGTGTAGGCCGCCACGCACTCGGGCTGGCCGGCGTTCGGGTTCTTCTGCCCATTCGGCAGCAGCGCGGGTCCGGTGATGACGTTCATCGCGGCGGTGACAGCCGGTGTGTAGAGGAAGTTCACGATGTCTTCGGAAGCGTCCACCGTGCTGCGCTGTGCATAGACGTCGTACGTCCAGGCGTCCGCGAAGCCGCCCTTGAGCCCGGTCGTCAGATGGATGGAGTCACTTTGCTGGTTGGTGATACGCGGCAGTCCTTCGACGTTGCGCCGGCCGAGGTAGAATGACGCGCCGGGATAGGTCGTGCCGTTGACCGTCTCGCCGGTCTGAAAGCCAGCGGCCGCCTGGGCGGCCGCGTTGCCGGGTGCGCAGATTACGGAAGCTTCCTGCGCGCTCAGCAGCGGGTCGGCGCACGGGACGAATACCGGCGAGAAGAACGAGCCGCTCGCTGCGATCTGCGCTGCCGTGGTGTTGCGCGTCCACATGATGTCCATGTACGCGGTCACGTTCGGGTTGATGTCGTAGTTCAGGAACGTGCCGGCGGTCCAGCGCTCGTTCGGGCGCAGGAAGAAGTTGATCGCGCCGTAGTTGTACAGGTCGGCGTTGGTGAACGGGCGGAAGACGCCGGTGTTCGGGTCGACGGTATCGTCGAAGACCGTACCCGAACTTGTGTTACCCAGGCCGAGGAACTCGCCATGCGCCGAGGTTCCCGACCCGCCGCAGACGTAACCTCCGAACGGGTTGCCCGCGCCATTCGCATTGCCCAGGGTGCAGGCGCTGTAGTCGTACTGCGACTCGAGCGTCGCCCCCTGGTTGTCGTAGGTGAGGTACGCGGTCGCGTTGCCTTTGTTGTCCGCGAAGTTCGACCCCACGATGATCGACACATTCTTGTCGAAGCCTGTGTTGACGTTGCCGGGCGGCAGCACATCGCCCGCGCCGGTGACGACACTCTGGATCCCGTTGTCGTTGTTGTTGTGCTGGTAGAAGTTGTAGCTCGTGTCGATCTTCACCCCCTCGAAATGCGTGTTGAGGATGAAGTTCACGACGCCGGCCACCGCGTCCGCGCCGTACACCGACGATGCGCCGCCGGTCAGCACGTCCACCCGCTCGATCAGCGCCGTGGGAATCTGGTTGATGTCGGCTTCGTTGGTGCCGCTGTCTTGCCCCGGGCCGAGACGCCGGCCGTTGACCAGCACCAGGGTGCGATTGGCGCCCAGGCCGCGCAGGTCCACGCTCGCCGTGCCGGTCGAGCCGTTGGACACCGTGGAGTTCATGCCCGCGAACACCATCGGCAGGTTGTTCAGGACATCTTCAACGCGCGTGAGACCCGTCGCCTGGATGTCGGTTGCCGAGACGGTCGTGATCGGGCTGATCGCGGTCTCATTCGGCGTCTGAATGCGTGATCCGGTGACCACCACTTCTGCCAGCGGTGCCGCCGTTGTTTCGGCCTGGGCGGGGGCTGCCTGAGCGTGAAGCGTCGTAACGCCGGCGGTTGCCGTTACCGTCGCGAGCGCGAAACGTACAGCCTGTTGCAAGCTGCGACTCGTCGCCATGTGTGGATTCCTCTGAATTTGAATTGTGAGAGATAGTCCCAGCGTCCCGCGCCTCCCGCGCGCAGAACCTTCACCTCGGACCCCGGCGAGAACGAGGTACCCCAACGTTGTAGATTCACCACAGAGATCAGGTCCGGGTCGTGACTCCCCGCGGGTCCGGCCGTGTCAGAGCCCGGTCGGACGACGCGAGAAGACTAAAGTCAACGCCTGACACCAAAGTAAAATTGTGACGGTCGCTGCGTTGTCGTGACGAGAGCCCAGACAACGGGGACAAGCGTCGTGCCCGCAGCCGCGCGGACCGGCCGGTGCGTGCGTGAGGTGACTCGCGCGCGTCGAGTTCGCCGGAGCGAATGTCTCGCGCGCATTTGTCGCGCCGAAGCCCTCCGATGACGGGGCCGCTGCCGGGGGCTCAGTCCGGGTTCGGAAATCGCGCGAGTGTGGGGGCGGGCGCCGACGACCGTCGATGCCGGGATCTTCTATCGCCCTTCCCGTGTGAAGGTCGCGACAAAGTACGGCTCCCAGGTCCTGCCTCCGTCGTACGAGAACGATTCTTCGAAATGCTGGGATTTCACCGTGATATCGGACCACACCGCTCGCATCAGAGCCATCCTGCCGTGATAGGTTTCCTGATCAAAGAACTCGCCACGCCCGTGATCGAACTCACCGGTCATTGGTTGGGTCAGCTGTCCGTCACTGCTATTCGCGAAGCTCTTGCTCCACTGATGCGACTGGGGGTCGTAGAGAAACAAGACCAGGGCCTCGAAGTGGCCCATTGAACCGTCGGCTTCAATCTCCTCGAGCTGTGCCCGACCACTCCAGATTTTGCGGACGACGGCGGTGCCATCGAGCTCGGCCCACGTGGGCCCGGTCGGGAGCGCCCGGAGCACCCTGATGTGAGTCCTCCAGGAACCGATGTTGAAGTCCAGGTCGCGCTGACCGTCACGTTGCGCTTCCACAGTGGGCGCGCCCTGCACAACTGCCGAATGAGAGGTAGTCCCCAGCGCACCCAACAGCGCAAGTGCACCGAGCACTCCAAGGTTCTGCTGAATCGGCATCGCTACAGGCCCCGGCCAGGAGGCACTGCCCCCATCAATCGACACATGACTCACCGACTTATCCTGCGCCCTTGAAGACTCCCTGCCGAGGGGGCAAACCGGCGCGGGACCCGGTGCACACCGGATCCCGGCCGACGAGCGCGTTAGGGGTGACGCCCGATTTTCAACCTGGTACCCAACCCGTGCGCGCAGTCAGATGGCCGACGAGGATAGGCGCACCACAACGACCGCCAGATAAAATGTGACGTTGGCAATTCACCTGGTGAGCAGCGCCGTTGCTGCCGTGATGACGGTGGACCCTGCGGGCCCCTCACCAGCAACGTCGCTCCTGCTGCGAACGACTATGCGGGGGCGGCGGACTCGCGACTCGCGAATTGGCGCACACGCGTTCCGCGAGCCTCCGAAGCGCTGCAGAATTTGGCGAGCAGGTCTGCAAGCCGACGAGTGCTGGAGGTCGCCTCGGGTCTTATGAGCAGCGCCAGTTCTGTGTTCCGGACGGGTGGGAATCCGTCTTGCCGCGTAAGGCGGCGGTGACTGCTGAGGACGGCAACTTCGGGCAGGACACTGATGCCCAGTCCCACCGATACTGCCGCCTGGATTCCCGCAAGATTAGGGCTCGAATAAGCGATCCGCCAGGCGCGACTGGTGGACTCGAGTGAGTGGATGGCGCGATTGCGATATAGACAGCCTTGTCCGAACACCGCGAGCGGAACCGGATCGCGTTGCAGGTCAACGGGATGACGTCTGCTGACGACCCAGGCGAGACGCTCGGGCCAGGCGCTGACGCTTTCGCCGTTGCCTGCCTCCCGCTTTATGATTACGAGGTCGAGCTCGCCGCGATCGAGATCTCCTTGCAGGTCGACACTGACACCGCAGCGTACATCCAGCCTGAGCCCCGGGCGCGAGCGCGCGAAGCCCGCAAGCAGCTTGGCAAGATGGTACGCCGCGAAGTCCTCCGTAACTCCCAGCCGAATGATTCCGAAGTTCTCGGGGCGGGCAACCACATCGCGGGCTTCACTCGCCAGGTTAAGAAGTCGCCGCGCGTAGGACAGAAGGCGTTCGCCTTCCTGTGTGAGAGTCACCGTCTTACCTTCCCGATTGAGCAGCGGCCGGCCAATGACCGCCTCGAGACGTTTTATCTGCTGGCTCACCGTCGACTGCGTGCGGTGGACGCGCGCACCGGCGCGAGTGAAACCCCCGGCGTCGATGACCGAGACAAAGCTATGCAAGAGATCGAGGTCCAGCATGTCCGCCATTCGCTTATTCGCTGACCAGCATTATATTATTTAATTTCCAAATGAAAAGGACGGCAGGCAATCTTTGCCCGGCAGGCTGTGTGCAGCTCCTTTGATCCCCCCGAGCCAACCAGTGCAGTCATGACAGCATCCTCGGCAAGTAGAGTATTGCTAGTGTTGAGCACTCTGTATCTTTCTACTGTCGCAGCGACGCCGGACAGTGACCGAAACGAGGTCGCGAAGCTCGATACCGAGTTTCAGGCCGCCGTGAAGAGAAACGATGCCGTGACCATGGCGCGGATCCTTGACGAGAACATGGTCCTGATCCTCGGCGATGGGCGCGTCAACACTCGTGATGAGCAACTCCAGGAAGCACGGGACAAGCGCATCACGTACGAGATCCAGGACGAGGACCCCGGGACGCAAACCGTACGCGTCCACGGAGATACGGCAATCGTAACAGCGCGCCTGAGAATCAGAGGCACGAGCGAGGGAGCCACCTTCGATCGGCGACTGTGGTTCAGCGACACGTATGTGCGCACCCCATTCGGCTGGCGCTATTTCTTTGGCCAGGCCTCGCTGCACCTCCCCGACAACCAGCCGTAGCCCGCACAAAAGGCGGCATCCGAAGCCAAGCGCGGAGCGCCCTCCGTTCGCGTCTCGTGAGCCTGGTTGACGCGCGATGCCGCGATCGGCGAAGGTAGCCGAAAATTGCAAGCCGGATGACTGTAAGCATGAATTCCCGCGGGGTTATCAAGGCGATTCTCCTGGGCGGCATCGTAGCCGCGACCATTGACATCGGGGCCGCGTGTCTGATCAATGGTCGGAGCGTTCCGTTCATACTGCATACCATCGCCGGCGGCCTGCTGGGGAGGCGCTCGTTTTCCGGCGGCGCAACCACGGAAATTCTGGGCTTCATCCTGCAGGAGGGGATGGGCATCATCATCGCTGCGATTTACGTGTTGGCATCGCAGCGCCTTACCGCCTTGGCGCGTCGTTGGCCCTTATGGGGAATCCTGTACGGGGCCGTGATCTTCGTCGTAATGAACTACGTTGTCTTGCCGCTGTCGGCGTGGCGAGTCATGCCGAGCTTTTCGGCGTGGAAACTGACCGCGAATCTCGCCGCGATGTTCCTGTTCGGCCTGATCGTAGCGTTCGTTGCGAGCCGCCGGAGATGAAGCTGATGCTGGATCGAGCGCCACGCTTGGTCAGTTGGTGGGAAAGGGTGCCGCGTTCAACAGCATGATCCAGCGTTCCGTCGCGTGCACCGCGTTGCCGCCCTTGCTGTGCAGGACGGCATCTCGAGTTACCAGCAGCGAATCGGCGAACATGATGCCTTTGATAATAGTGGCGTAGCCCTTCCAGTGAGCGGCGCCAGGGGTGACATCGAGTGTTTCAGTCTGACCCTGGCGGGTCAGCTGCGTGTGTGTGGGCTCATCCTCTCCGAAGAAACCCTCGGACGTTCCTTCGCGCATCAAGACGACGGTGTCAGTCGGTGGGTCGACACTGACTACCGTGACCTGCTCGACGCCGTTCGCGCCGCCGAGCTCCCATGCCGGCTTGATGTTGACTTTCCAGGTCATGCCGGGAATCAACCGCGTCGACGGACTGCCCCACAGCAAGGGGTTATAGACTAACCCGCTGCCCTCCAGCGATGGCTGGCATTCCTCCGCCGCGCCGGTTTTCACGGTGCAGTAGGTGCCGCCGCCATCGCGCAGTTCGATCACACCGTCTCCGCCGGGGTGACCGTCGTAGCGCCAGATGCTCCGTAGACGCCACGCTTTGCTATCGGCCGCGAGCACGGTGTAATCCGCCGAACCGCCATTACGGCCCACGTGCTCGTCGTAGCCATCCGCTCTGATCGAATGCATGATCGAGAACACGTTGCTATAGGTTTGGCCAGCCACAAGCCGTGGCGCAAGCGCTGCCGCCACGGAAGCAGCGTTGGCATCGGTAATGACCAGTGACAACGCCACGCCGGCAGCCAGCAAGGGGCCATTCATGGTGCGTGAGCTCCTTCAATGGCTCTCAGTGACGCGCGCCGTCTGAGAGGCATTACATCGAGTATGCCCTCGCGATACGCGGGACCGGAGGTCAGTCGCGCGCCTGACAGCAGCGTAAACGCGAACGTGCCATGGCCGATCGGCTCGGCGTAAGAGATGGCGCGAATGTTAAGCAGCAGGGAGCGTTCGATACGCACGAAGCCCAGGGGGCTCAAGGCCGCATCGAGTTGCTTGATTGTTTCTCGCGCGATGTACAGTGCATTTGCAGTCCGGTACTGCACGTAGTTACCCGCTGCTTCAATGTACTCGATGTGCTGCGGCTCCAATGGATAGAGACGATGTTCGCGCTCACCGATCAGCACCAGCGGCCTGTATTGCTCAACGTCGACGCGAAGTGGAACTACCGCAGATGATCGCCGCCGTCGTCGCCCGGTTCCATTAACGACCCTGAAGCGTCCTTGCGCGCGGAATATCGCTGCGGAAAACGCTTCGGCGCTGACCGGCTTGACCAGATAGTCCAGAACGCCTGCTGCGAGAGCGGCGAGGGCGTGCTCGGCGCGAGTGGTAACGAGAATCGTCCGGCGCCGGCACCACGGCGGGAGGGCCCGCAATACATCGAAACCTGACATGTCCGGTAGCTCGACATCCAGCAGCACGAGGTCCGGGCGCAGTGCTTCGGCTGCTTCAATCCCTTCGCTACCTGAGCTGGCCGCTCCAACGATGCACACGTCGTCGTTGCGCTGACACAGCTCGGCAAGTCCGGCCCGCGCCGCAGCCTCGCCGTCCACGATCAGTAGGTTCATCGCGGCCCTTCCCCGGGCACCCACGGCCCTGTCGTTGCCCTAAAACGCGCACCGGAAGTGCTTCCACGGCGTGCGTCTCCCTGGGCGCGAGCGCACCTGGCAGCGCCGCCGCCTGTATCCGGTCAAATCCTGCCAGCACGGCGATGTATTTGAAAATTAAATAATATGATGCGACACAGTGAAATCTAGAATAGTGACGGCGGCCTGCACCCGAGCTGGCCGCCTTGCTGTCGGACTCCTCGCAGCGCCTGGAGTGAACGGAATCGAACGACGATTTAGCGAACTCTGCTTGCCGGGCGCGTCGACGGACCGGTGGAGAGCACCGGGCAGTCCGTACCGATGAAGACGTTGAGCGCATCCCACGGCATCGACAGGTCGCGTTCACCACGTGCCGCCACTTAGAATTCGGCGCACCGCAGGTGCCGCCGAAGAATCCCAGGCAATCGAACGAGCCTCCCCGTTCGGCAGTGGTTGAAGGGTCAGGCTGTCAAGATACGTGCCCTCCCTTGACGTCGACCCCCTTGGTGCTGAGGAACCGGAGGTTCTGCTCGGTGTCGAGCATGAAATCCATTCTCGCTCAACCACAGCGATTCGAGCGGTGGGGTCACGATTACCGCGCGCGGGTCACATGAGCGGGGCGCCGAAAAGCCGTCCGTGGAAGTAAAGAATCAGGACGTAGGCGAGGACCGCGGCGAGCGGCCGGACTATTCCGATCTCACGCAACGACGCACCCAGGCTGTTGCGGCCATGCAGGATCGCGGCGAATGGGACGCTGGAGGTCGTTTGCGCGAACTGTGCCCAACGATCACCGAACCTGCGGCGGCGCTTCGTATCGATGGCAACCGTGCCGCCGAGGGCCAGAACGAGTAACGATCCGAAGAGGATGAGGGATGCCAGGTCGCCGTTCGCGATCAGGTGTACCAGCGCCCAGAGCGCCACGCCCCACAGGAAGGGATGGCGCGTGATGCGGACCATGCCGCGCGCCAGCTCGGTTCCCCCGAGGAGCTTCGACTCCATGCCGACGCGCGTCGGGCTGGGCGTGGCCAGCCCGATTCCGACAAGGAGGAATGCGACGAATACCAGCGCAAACGCGAGCGGTCGCAAGCCCGGGAGCTGGCCCCAGAGATCCAGGGTGGGAGCCCTGCGATACGCGTAGATCATCCAGACGAGTCCGATCACGGAAGCGAGCGCGAATGCCCCGCGAAAGCGTCCTTCGCCGAGCCGCGCTACCAGCACATCGCGCACTCGCGTGCCCGAAATGCCGAAATGGATGA
This sequence comes from uncultured Gammaproteobacteria bacterium, assembly GCA_963713175.1. Taxonomy (GTDB): domain Bacteria; phylum Pseudomonadota; class Gammaproteobacteria; order Steroidobacterales; family Steroidobacteraceae; genus 13-2-20CM-66-19. Next base: position 438,034 of record CAVQKW010000012.1, read on the forward strand.
ACAGGAAGTATGCGCTCGCGGCGATGAGGTTGACCATGAAGATGTCCATTATTTTCCGCGGCAACATTCTACGCCCTGCGGGCGAGTGAGATTCGAACGACTAGTGCAGCTCGGCGAACTCCTCTTTTGCCTGCTTCAGGACCGGAATATCGGCATCCGCGTCGTTCCAGAGAGTAAGGAAATCCTGATACGCCCCTTTGGCCTTGGCCGTTTCACCTGCCATCGCATACGCGCGGCCGAGTTGCAGATGAGCGAGCGCTCCGGTCACAAAGTTCGACACGATTCCCGAGTGATCCGGCAATTTCTGAAACTCTGCAGCGGCGGCATCAGCCTGGTGTGCCAGCAGGTATACCTGGCCACGCACGTAGGCCGGATACAGATAGTTGATGAACGTTCCAGCGGCGCCCAGCTCATACGGCGCCGCGGGCTCCAGATCCTTCAGCGCCTGCGCGACGCCGCCCTTGTTGAGTTCGATGGCAGCATCGATCGTCGGCAGCCAGTATAATTTCATGAGGGAATCGGTTGGGTAGTCCCTCTCCAGCTCCTTGACCAGCGCTCTCGCTCGCTGGTTATCGCCAGCGCGCGCCAGCGTGAAGGCGGCTATCACCTTGACGTCCCGTCCTGAAGAAAGCGCCAAAGCCGAGCTGGCCTCTTGCTTCGCCGGGGCACCCTCGCCTACCTCCGCCTTTCTCAGGGCGGCATTGACTTGCCACAGGGCCGCGGTTTCTTTGGAGCCGGCCTGCAAAGCCGAGTTCACCGCTTGTCGTGTGAAGTCCTGCGCCCTCACCAGGCGCCCATAGTAGGCCTGCGTATCCGACTCCATTGACAGGAGTGCATCTTCATCCCCCGGCTTGCCCGCCGCCCAGGCGAGCTGCTGCTGCATTTGCGCGAAATTGCCGCGCAGGAAGGCAAGCCAGTACACGTTCTGGCGCAGATATCGCCCATCGAGCTTGCGTGCGAAGGCCTCATCGAGGAGCGCGCCGGCCGCGTCAAACCGGTTCAAGCTGACATTCATTCCCACGACGTTGACGTAGCTGATGAAACTCGGCATGAGCTGCAGCGCCTCCTGATACTCGGCGAGAGATTTCTCCAGCTGCCCCATGGCGGCATAGTCATTGCCCAGATTGTTGTACGGCACGAAATCGTTGGGATACTTTGTTCGCCACAGTTCATAGTTCCGGATCTCGTTCTCGAGATCTCCCGTGGCGAGATAATAAATCCCGGTGATTTTCAGTTTCTCGCGCTCGCTGACTCGATCGCGCAACTTGTAGGCAGTCCTGGCGTATTCCAGCGCCACGGACGGTTGAAGCAAATTGCGATATATGCCCGTCAACTCGGCATACGCCGGAGGGAAGTCAGGGTCGAGCTCAATTGCCCGCTTGAGAAATGGCACACTCGGCGTATCTCCCTGCTCATGCCTGACTGTGATGCCGATGCTGTAGTTCTTCAGGGCTTCAAGGGAGAACGTTGTCGCTTCAATGGGAACGTCAAAGCTCTGCACCGACGGTGCCGTTTCTCCCAGGTCCGTGCGCAGACTGGACGAGGCCTGACTCAGGGCCTTGAGAACATCCTGTTTGTTCGCCGCCTCGCCCTGTTCTCTGGCCAGGGTGTCACCGGTGCTGCAGGCAACAGCAGTCAGCTCAAGCCGGTAAGGACCGCGTGAGTGTGAGATTTTCCCACCTATGACGGCCTTGCTGCCGGTGCGCAGGCAGAGCTCTCGAGCCACATCCGGTGTGATGTGTTGGGTCGCAGAGCAGCCCATGGTCCGCAAAGCCTCGCTGACCTTGCGGTCCGAGAGCACGTTGAGGAAGGGTGACTGCTCCAGTGCTATTGCCAGCCCCTGCTCGAGGGCATCGTCAAAAACCGGATCCGTGGTTTCATTATCGAAGTCGGCGAGCACCACCGTATCTTTGTCCGTGAGTGGCGCAGCTCGCGTCGCCTCGCCACGTGCCCCGGATGGCGCGAGGACCAGGCTGCCGAGCAGTAAAGCTCCACAGAGCCGGTGGTTTGCGTGTGCCTTCATGCGGGCCCCTCTGCTTTCCCTGGGCCCACGCTAGTGCTTGAAGCGGCCTGCTCAAATAGCCACTTTATTGTTCTCTGGTATAGCCACTTCAGCGGCACCCCGCCCCTGCGCGCCGGCGGATCTCAAATGGCCGTGTTGGCCCGCTGGCGCGACCCTCCTCGCATGCTCACGCACATCACACAGGCCAGTCCGACGCTAACAGGGAGAGCGCATCGGGCTCCGGAACCTCCGGCGGCGGCGGCGGAGGTGGTGGCGGGCCGATCGTGAGATTGCCGCTGTTCGTCCAGCTCGAGCCACCACCCGTGCCGTTGCCGTCCACCCACAGCGCCTGAGCTCGTCCACAAGCTGCCCGAGCCATCGAGCGCCGGTCAGCCCGCGGGCGTCCGCGCTGCGGGGCCCTTTCTAACCGAGAAAAACAGTTGCCGGTGCTCGCCTGCCCGCGTGATGCTCGCCGATCCGAGGGCGACCAGTATGTACAGGACATTGAGAGCCGCGAGCGTGGTGGGGACGTGCCGCGTGCGTCGTGCTGCGGCTACCACACCTTTTGCCGTCACCCCGCGCGTTCCGCCCATCCGTTGCCGCACGTACTCCACGGCGTCCGTGGCGATCACATTGAAGTAGCCGGAGCCGCGCCGCGCCTTCGAGAGCGCAAAGGAGAGCACGAAGAAATGGCGCTGGGCCTCAAACACATGGTAGGTCTGGCGGACCGCCTTTACCCGCCCGCGGTACTCGAGGCCGCGCTGCAACATTCGAATATTCATGGTTCTCCCTCGCGCCTGTCAGCAGCTGGTTGCCAACTTCAACGGACTTTACTCCTAAAGCGGCACGATCCGCCGCACCTCAACCGCGTCACGCTGCACGCCCCGGCGATCGCACCGGGCTTAGCGCAGGCCGAGGCGCCAGAGCGATGTTAGTTCGGCGGCGCGCGCCGCATGCAGCGGGTCGGTTGCCGCGAACGCCCGGGGATGCCGCGGCGGTATCTCGCTTCGCCCCACGACCTGTAGCCCCGCTGCATCAAACATCGCGTGCAGTTCCGCTCTCCTGCGCAGGCCGAGATGCTCCGCGAGATCCGAAAGGATCAGCCAGCCCTCGCCTGCCGGCTGCAGGTGCGCAGGCAGCCCCTCAAGGAACCCACGCAGCATGCGGCTCTCGGGGTCGTAGATCCCGCGCTCGATCGGAGCGCTCGGCCGCGCGGGAATCCAGGGCGGGTTGCAAACCACGAGCGCGGCGCGCCCCTCCGGAAAGAGATCTGCCTGCACGAGCTCTACTTGCCGGCTCAATCCGAGCCGCTCGAGGTTCTCGCGCGCGCACGCCAGCGCGCGCGGATCCAGGTCCGTGGCGACCACGCGCCCCAAGCCGCGCCGCGCGAGCACGGCGGCCAGTACCCCTGTGCCGGTGCCGATGTCGAACGCCGCATTGGAGGATGAACCCGAGGCTGGCAGGGGTGCGGTGGCGATGAGATCCACGTACTCGGACCGTATCGGCGCGAACACTCCGTAGTGCGGATGGATCCGCCCGCCGATCGCCGCAATCTCAATTCCCGTGGTGCGCCACTCGTGGGCGCCGATGACCCCGAGCAACGCGCGCAGGGAGACGAGAGCGGCTCCCTTGCCCGCCCCCCACGCGTGCGCGCAAGCCTCGCGTACATCGGGCGCGCGTCGCAGCAGGATGCCGTAATCCTCTTCGAGCGGGACCAGCAGAGCCCCCAGTGTTCGCGCGCGCTGTGACCGGGCCTGGCGATAAAGATGGAAGGCTTCGGCGCTCGAGGTGAACACCGAGGACGCCGACTTTCGCTTGCCCGGGCGGTCGGCGCGAGCCGCCAAGGCCAGCAGCATCTGGCGCGCGTTCTGGAAGTCGCCCCGCCACAGCAGCGCCGTCCCCTGGCACGCAAGCCCGTACGCCTCATCGGCGGTGGTGCGGTCATCGGCGATGACCACGCGCGTCGGAGCTGGCGCTCCGCTCTCGGATAGCCAGCGCGCGGAGCGCGTTTCGCCGCCCTCGGTCCAGCGAATGCTCAGGAGACCCTAACCAAGCCAGGCGCTTAGTTGACGCTTCAGCATGTCGTGTCTCCTCACCCGGATCGCCCCGAGGTTAGCGTGAGCGTGCTCGTGCCGCTGCGCAACCGTAAACGCGCCCCAGGCGAGCACCCCTGGGCCCGTGGCCGGCAAATCCGTACGCCACCGCACAGAGAGAAGGCAGCCAGACATGGTTGACTCGATGACCTTGGCCGTCCCCAGGAAGAGCCCTTATGAAACCCATCGTTGCAGCACTCACATTCGCATTTCTCATCGGCGGCGCGTATGCACAGTCGCCGAGTTCATCTGCGGCCATGGCGCCTGCTTCTGGCGCTTCGACCACCGCAATGACCAAGGCGGATGCCAAACGGGAGATGGCGCTCGAGAGTCACATCAAGGATTTGCATGCCCAGCTGCAAATCACCCCGGCCGAGGAAACCCAGTGGGCCGCGGTGGCAAAGGCGATGCGGGATAGCGCAGTGGAAACGGATAAAGCGATCGACAAGCGCAAAGCCCTCGTCAATAGCGCCAGCGCTGTCGATAACCTGAGCGCCTACGGAGACATCGCCCAGGCCCATGCGGACGGTGTCAAGCAACTCGCCGCGGCCTTTGCGCCGTTGTATACCTCGATGTCGGACGACCAACAGAAGGTCGCCGACGCGCTGTTTGCTCACCGCCCGCATGAGGGAAACAAGAAAGCAGCCCAGTAAACGCCCGAGGCCTCGCCAGGGCCTCCCACGGGACTTCCATCACCCCCGGCTGCATTCCAGGTATCCATCATGAAAAAGCAGTCTCTTTCATTCGTCTTTGCCGCCCTTGCGCTGACCGCGGCCGTGGCGGCAAGCGCACAGGTACATATCACTGTCGGCGTCGCTCCGTTCGTCTTCGGCGGATACCCGCCGCCGGTGGTCTACCAGCCCGCTCCTTATTATCCCCCTCCTCCGGTGGTCTACCTCGGCGGCGGATCCTGGGGTGGTCATCACGTCCAGCACGACAGACGCCGCCCGGATCGCGGTCACGGTCGCGATCAGGATCACGGTAAGCGCCACTGAGAGTTAGACCGTCTTCGTCCCGGCAGGGGTGCTTGTCCGGGAACGGGGCGCCGCGCAACGCGCCGTAGAACGGGCGAGTGCGATACTCATCCGCGATGCGCTTATTGCAGAGTGATGTCGCCGGTAAATACGACGTTCACCTTGAGCCCCGCAATCTCCAGCGTCATTTTTGCGGGAAATGTCTCGGTACCGGCGATGGCACCGCCCGCGACAGCTTCGGCGACGGCGTGCTCAATCGCCCGCTGCGAGTTGACACCGACCGTTTTCAGAAACTTGCGCATGCTCATATTCAGCGCTTCCTCGTTCATCGGAGACTCCCGTTTTCTTGCCGGTGCGATCTGCAGCTGGATCGAAGGATAGCATCCTCACGACGGGCGAAAGCTCCGGCTGCCGCCTCATTCACCTGGCTCTTGCACGCGTTTCGAATTGCGCCAGAACTTTCTGCGCAAGCTCGCGCTGCGTGTCGAGCGGCGCATCGGCGTCCTTGTGAATGTCCGCGCGAAACTGCGCCAGACCGAAGACTCCCGCGAGCTCGACACCCGCCTCCCGCACCGGCAGGTACGGATCCCGCAGCGCGGCCTTGACCACGCCGACAAGCTCGCGCGCGTGCCCCGTGCCGACGGCCTGCTTCAGCTTCGCAAGGCCCGCCAGCGCGCTGACGCGGATTCGCTCAGGCGTCCCCGGCTGCGCCTGCGCGAAGAGGATGGCCACGGCCCGCAGGTCCTGCGTCGCGGCGAGGGCCTCGAGCGTCGCGCGCATGACATGTATTTCCGGTTGCAGCGCCACTTCCCCCCGCAGGACCTCGAACGCTCCCGCCGCGCGGGAGCCGCCCAGCGCCTCCGCGGCGGCGGCCTCAGCCGCATAACTTGAGTCGTGGTGCAGCGTCTCGACGAGAGCGGTGTAGATGACGCGATCCTTCGGGAGATGTCCCAGCCCCTGCACGACCGCGGTGCGCACGCGGCTATCGGCCTGTCGTAGCGCGACAAGGAGCGCCGCTTTCGCCTCATCCGTACCGAGCCGGCCGAGCGCTGCCGCGGCCGCCGCACGCACGCCGTAGAAGCCATCCTCGCCGAGCACGTACGTCAGGGCCGCGACGCTACGCCCTTTGTTCGCGCCCTGCTCCCTGCCCAGCTCACCGACCGCCCACAGGCGGCTCATCATCGCGGGGTCTTTAGCGGTCTGTGCGATGAGCGCATCCAGGGGCTCTTCGAACTGCACCGTCTTGTCAATCACGTCATCCGGATCGAACGCCACCCATTGCGGGGTGAAGCCGAGCGGTACCTCGAACTCCTGGCTGCGCAGATGGTCGCGAAGCTGCGTCTCCAGCCGCTCGCCGTTGCCGCCGTGAAACACCACGTCGATGGGCATGTCGAACACGGGCGTCGGCGTATCGTCGGGCTGCGACTGCGTGACGCGCAGCGTCTCGAGCTTGCGCGCCGCGTCATAGTGCGCCGTGACCTGATAGTCGGGATGCCCGGCCATGAATACCCATTCGCGGAAGAACCAGCCGAGCTCCTGACCGGTCGTTTCGCGCAGCGCCTCGATGAGATCCGCGGTATCGGCACCCTGCGCCCGATGCGCGCTGAGATAGTGATGCAGGGCCCGCAGCAGCGGCTCGTCCTGCGATGCGGCATGCGCTGCGGCCTGCCGGCCGTCGAGGAGATTACGCAGCATGTCGAGCACCGCCGCACCCTTCTCGTGGGTGATCGCATCGAACATCTGCATGGGATCGGTGTAATGCCGGTCGACGATCGGGCGCAGATAGTCCTCGCGCTGCTGCGCCTGCTCCGTCAGCTGATCGTTGTAGATCTCGAAGCGAAACGCATCGTTGCCCTCGTGATACTGGGTGTAGAGCGCCTCAAGGTAGGTTGCAAAGCCTTCATTCAGCCAGATGTTGGCCCAGTCGCGGCCCTGCACCAGGTCGCCGGTCCAGTGCTGACCCAGCTCGTGCGACACGAGGGCGGTGCTCGGGTAGTCCTGATCGGCGCGCGCATCATGCAGCGTGTACTCGGTCAGCGTGGTCGCGCTGACGTTTTCCTGTCCGCCAAAGATGAAGTTGTGTACGGTCGTCTGGGCGTACTGTTCGTAGGGATAGTCGACACCGGTGGCGCGCGAGAAGAACCCGATCATGTCGGGAGTGAGGTGCAGCGAGCGCCGTGCCGTGGCGTCATCGACGTAATCCGGAACGTAATAGTCGACGGGCTTGTCTTCGTACCGGTCGGTGACCTTGCGCCACGGGCCGATGGCGAGGGAGATCAGGTAGGAGCTGTGGGGTACGCGCTCCACCCAGTCGTAAGTCACTCGACCGGACGCGCGCGTCACGCTCACCAGCTTGCCGTTGGAAACCACGGTTTGTCCCTCGGGAACCGTCGTGACCGTCTCACTGGTCGAGAGATCGTTCGGATAATCCCAGCACGGAAACCAGTAGTGATTGAACTCGGCTTCCCCCTGTGAGTAGACCTCCTGCGGGGACTTCGGGTAGGCCGGCGTGGGATTGACGAAGAAGAGGCCCGTGCGCGGAAAGCCATGGTACGCAATCCGCACGTTCAAGACGCTCGTTGCGTCATAGTCGCGATCGAGCGTGATCCACAGTCGCGCGCCGGAGGTCGCGTACTTCAACGCGACGGGCGCCGCCCGGGGCGGCTGCAGGGTCACTGCTTCAATGGTGAGCTCGGAGCTGTCGAGGTAAAAGCTGCGGAATTGTCCCTGGAAGGGCCGCAGCGTCACCACTTCATCGCCAAAGACTTCCCCCTTCGGTTCGTCGAAGTGCAGCGCCAGGCGATAATTCTCGACGTGATACGTGCGGCTCGGCGGCCACTGCCACAGATCCGGGTTGCCGAAGCGGTGCGTGCCCATGCCGTCCGCCCGCGCGGCGTGGGACAGCGCGAGTAGCACGCCGCATTGCAGACCCGCGAGCCACTGCGCGATTTTCATATTCGCTACGCCTCGAGAATACCGCCGTGCTGGTGACTCACTGATGATTGTAAACGCAGATCGTCCAGCCGCGCGCCTGCCAGAGGAACAAGACATGGTAAAGCCCATCATGAATCTCGATCAGGCTGCAACCTGACGGTGCTGCCGCCCGGCAAGGCGCAGTGCCCCTTGCATTGCCACCACGGCGAGGAGGAGATGTTCCTGATCCTCGAGGGCGAGCTGCGCTTCGGCAACGAGCGCTTTGCCATCCGCAAGCACGAGGTGATCGCCTGCCCGCCGGGTGGTCCGGAAGGGGCGCACCAGATCATCAATACCGGTGAGACGACACGGGCGACTACTACGACCGTGAGAGGGCGTAACGGCAGCGCGAGAAGACGGCCTGACGCCCTGCTGAAGCGTCGTCGCAGGCGCCTCTTCGACGTCAACGCCCGCGCCCTGGCCCCCTCCTCCATTCGGGAGAGCGCGGATGTCCGGGCGGAGGACCGGGCTCAGGAACCGCGCTTCGTCAGGAGCTCTTCGAGCGCATAGAGCGTCTTCTGCGGGAAACGTTCGAGCGGGTAGTACCTGGTGAGGATGGCGACCGCCTTGTCATACGAGCGGACGTCGAGATGGCGCAGCAGATAGCGCACATCCTCCTCGTCATGGAACTCCGCCCCGATGCGCATCGCCAGGGCCTTCATCGCAAGCAGATACTCCGGTTGCGCCACCATGATGCGCAAGTGATCGAGCTCCAGGAAGGGCGCAAAATCCCCCTGCGCACTCATGAAGCCCTTGACGGCATCGTTCAGCCAGTCGGGAGCGACATGCGCCCGCAGTGCCACCCGTGCGGCCGCCGCGCGCACCTTGTCGGCGGGACGAAACCAGCCATTGACATCGGCGGTCGAGGGCCGCACCGCGTACGCAAGACACATCACCGCACCGCCCACCAGGAACAACTCCCCTTCGGTGCTCGCGGCACGCAGCTCCTCGTTCAGAAGCCCGAACAGCCGCCGCAGGTCCGCCTGGGTGAGCGCGGCCACGGCGGCTCAGACCCTGGCGCCGACGGTAGCGTCGATGAAAATGTTGCGGCGCCTGAAGGGGGCGGGCGAGTGCGTCAGCAGATGCAGCCGCAGGCTCAAGAGCTCCGAGCCGAACACGGGCTCGGCCAGCGGCACGATCGCACGGCTCCAGGCGGGCACCGCGACGCCGTGCCGCGCGCACGCCACCTCTACCATCGCGGCGAGGTAGTTGGCGAGAAACGGCGGCAGGGTGAGCGAGGGCGCCGCGGCGACCGCCGCGCCGAGCTCACCCGCGGTGAACCCTGCCAGGAGCGTGTTGAGCTCGGCGAGCGCGTAGGCCGACGCGGGGCCTGAGCAGGCCTTTACACGCGCGGAGAATTCTTCGGCGGGGACCGGCAGAACGCGGCGCAGCACGTAGGAGGACATGTCGAGGCCAGCGCCCTTCGCGGCGCGGCGGATCGCGGCCTTCTCCTGCCCAGACACGCGCAGCTGCAGTTGGGCGGTTTTCGTGACGTCGCTCATCCGGCGAGCATGCACGAGCCCTCAGATCTGTGTCAATACGGGCGTATTGACACGTTGTCGGGCGAGACCCAGGCGGACGTGCGCCATCCTTGCCGAAAACCCCGCCGATCCTCTCTGACTGCAGAAGGCAGGCGCCCAAGGACACGCCGGAAGGTGCGGCTCATGTGGCTCTGGTCGCAAAAGCCCGCATCCACGGCAATGCCCGCGCAGGTCTGATCCGTCTCGCGTAACAGGAAGGCGGCGCGCTCCACGCGAAAGCGGGCGGCAGTCTCCAGGAGGCCCTCTCCGGTTGCCTGCCGGTAAGCAGTGCCCAGCCATGAGGGATGCCGCCCTGCCTCTTTCGCAAGCTCGGCTACTCTCAGGTTCGCATCTTCGCCGAGGCGGCGGATGATCCTGCCAACCCAGCCCGGAGGATCGCGCTCGGGCTCACTGCCCGCTCGTTCGAGGAATCGCTGCAGGGCCGCGCGCAAGCGTTCTTCGTTCCTCTCCCGGACGCACAGCTGCGCCAGGGCTCGTATCGCAGCACCCGCACGCCCCCCGAGCCACTGCGAGACGGGAGCACCTGGGAGTCGCGCCGCTCCAAGCCAGGCCGCATCGAACTCGATCTCAATCTGCTCAAAGCCCAGCGAGCCAATGATATTGCGATGGGAAGACCCAGCCCGATAGAGAATCGCAGACGGACCGGCTATGAGCCGTTCGCCAAGTTCGGTCTGGTTGCGATAGCCGCCCATCACGAAGATCGACAGCACCGGCCATTCATGAGCGTGCTCCGGAACGCGGGCATCGCTGCGATCGATGACCCTCCGGACCGAGGCTCCGCTGAAGCTGTGCAGCAACTGTCGTGGTTCAGTCACGGGCAGGAGCACCTTGAATCGGTCCAATACGGAACTCGCCCCTTCGGCTTGAATACGATTCAGCGCCCCTTCGTGTGCGCGTCTCGAGGTACCGATGACTCATTCTGGAAAGCTTATCCACGCACGCGGAAGTGGACAATTCTGCGACGAGAAAAAACGGGCGGCTGCTGCGCTCCTACGGCGACGCCGCCATCACGCGGCCCGTGACACGCCCGCACTGACCTTCGAGCTGCGAAACTCCCGCATCGCGGGCCGCACTTGACGCCGGCGGCTCATTCGGCAATAGTTTACTGTCGGGTGTAGTGTAAAACACGCCCGCATCGCGTTTCGACGTCCGTGCCCAGTACAGAACACAAGCCAAGAATCTGCGGCAAAGCGGGTTGGTTCATTTTTGCTGCCGCGATGCTCGCATCGGCGGCGGCAACTCCCGCCACCCTCCCCGGCGCGGCGCGCTACTACCCGGTCGGCGCGACCAGGGTATGGGTCGAAACCTTCGGACACGGACCGCCGATTCTTTTCCTCCATGGCGCGATGATGTGCTTCGACAACGCTTTCGCAAGTCAGCGTGACTATTTCGACGCTGACCACACGGTGATCGGAGTCGACCAGCGAGGTCAGGGCCACAGCCCGGATGGTCCCTGGACCTTGTCGTACCAGCTCATGGCCGACGACACCGCCTCGATTCTCGAGCAGCTGGGTGTGGGTCCCGTGGACGTTGTGGGCCACAGCGACGGCGGTAAGGTTGCCTTGCGGCTTGCACATGATCACCCGGAGCTCGTGCATCGGCTCGTCGTCTCCGGAGTCAGCCTGGGATCGGGGCTGACGAAGGAGCAAGCGCAGCAGAGGCGCGAGTGGCCGCCCGACCGGCTTGCAGCAAAGCTGCAGCAGATGACGGACATCTTTCCGGGATTCATGCGTGCCGACTACGATCGTATGAGTCCGGACGGCCCCGGCCACTGGATGGCGATGCTGGGCAAGGTTTACCGGATGTGGATCGAGCCCGTCGTGATCACTCCCGCGGAGCTCAGGACAATCACGGCCCCCGCAATGGTGATAGCCGGTGATCGTGAGCCGACGTCGATCGAGGAGACTACGGCGATCTATCGGGCACTGCCCCACTCCCAGCTCCTCATCGTCCCGGGCACCGGGCACCTGACACTGATCAATCGACCCGAGCTCATGAATCTCGCGATCCGCGAGTTTCTGGAGCAACGCACCCCGCCACCACCACCGCAAGAGCCCTTGCGGTAGACCCGCGTCGCACGCGGCGAACCTGGTTTTTCTCCTGGGTCCTAAGAAATCGAGGCAACTCATGTCGAGACTATCTTTGTGGACAGCCGCGGTGCTCCTGAGCGCATCAGTGTCGCCAGCCCCGTGCGAGCCTGGTCAGCCGAAGCTCGATGCCATGCCGCGGTCTCTGGAAATCCGCTTTGCTTTGAGCGCGCTACCTCCGGCTCTGCGAGCCAGGGCGGCCGCGTATGTCCTGGATCCCGCGAAAGGCTACGTTCTCGCGGTCGCAGGGACCAACGGCCAGAGTTGCCTGGTGGAGCGGACCGTATGGCAGCACGCGGAATACCGCAACGACCACTATTGCGCAATCTGCTATGACGCCGCCGGGGCAAAGAGCACCATGCGCATGTTGTTCGATGTCGCGGCGCTGCGCGCGCGGGGTTTGACGCCCAAGGCGTTAGCGGCAGAGATGAACCGGCGGTACGCCGCAGGCGTCTATGTCCCGCCGGCCCGTGCCGGGGTCTCGTACATGGCTGCGCCGCTCATGCGTACCTACGCCACTCCGGATCCTCATGACAATACGATCATGACGATGGCGATGCCTCATGTGATGTACTACGCGCCCAACGTCACCGATGAGGAGATCGGGGGCGTGCCACCGCCGCCCGTGGGCCCGTATCCGTTTGTACTGGAGCAGGGACCACTGGGTTATATGGTGCAGCTGATGGGCGAGCGGGAAACCGCGCAGATCCTGTCCAGGGAATCGCAGTTACTCAAGGATCTGTGTGCCTACCGGGACTATCTTTGCCTGCCCAAAACCGGTGCCGCAGACGCCCACGGCCGCTGAAAGTGCCCGTCGGCGACCCTGAGGTAATCCGGTCTTACCCCAGGGCGCCGCAGGCGCGCAGTACTCCTAGATCAAGCCCCGCACAGAGCTTGCCTAGAACTGCGCCGAGAGGTGAATGAAGATATACCGGCCCAGCGCGTCGTAGGTTCCCGCCCAGGTGTTGCCGTTGCAGTCCGCATCCGAGGCACCGGTGGAGAGCACCGGGCAGTCCGTACCGTTGAACAGCGGCGGATTCTTGTCGAAGATGTTGTTCACACCTATCTGCATCCGTATCGACTTGTAGAGCGCCCAGTCCGCGGTCATGTCGAGGTAGTTGTACGCCGGCACACTCGCCACGCCCGGTGGAATTCCCGCGAGCTGCGGATTGCTGCTCGTCTCCTGCGAGGCGCCCGAGCCGATGTACCGCCAGCGGAGCGTCACGTTAAGTGCATCCCACGGCGTTGACCAGGTTCCGTTGAACACGTGCCGCCACTTGGAATTCGGCGCACCGCAGGTGCCGCCGTAGAGCCCGACGCAGTCGAACGAGGGTCCACCCGGGAGTGGCTGCGTGGCGAGGCTGTCGAGGTGGGTCCCCTCGAGGGAGAGGAGCAGCGAGCCGAGCGCCGGCAGCGGCTGGCGATAGCTCGCCTTGAGGTCGACGCCCTTGGTGCTGAGTGAGCCGAGGTTCTGCAGTGTGTCCGTGACGAAGCCCGCGGGTGTCAACCACAGCGACCCATTGCCCGGCTGGCGGTGGATCAGCGAGCAGAAGAGCGGATTCCCGGTCTGACCGCATTCGTTGAGGATCGTGTTCTCGCCGATATCGTTGATGACGTCCTTGATCTTGATGTCGAAGTAGTCGACCGACACGCTCAGGTTCGGCAGCACCCGCGGTTGCAGTACGAAGCCCACGCCGTACGAGTCGGCCACCTCGGGCTTGAGGGTCGGATTACCGCCGTCGAGCCCGTTGTACTGGCCGGCCGGGTTCAGCCCGATGTGGCCATACTGCGCCGCGCTCACGCCCGTGTGAGCGCACTGCGTCGGCGAGAAGGCCGGCGTGGTGCCCGCACACGGATCCTCCGTGCCATCAAGAGCGGTCGCCTGCGGGGTGTACAGCTCGCTGATGTTCGGTGCACGCACCGCACGGTTATAGCTGGTGCGGAAGCGGATGTCCTTGACCGGCGCCCACTCGAGTCCCAGCTTGTAGGTGTTGGTGTTGAAGCCGGTCGTGTAGGAGGAATAGCGGTATCCGGCATCCATCGCGAGCGAGTCTGCGAAGGGTGCGTGCTGCACCAGCGGCAGGTTCATCTCCGTGAACGCCTCGCTCACATGGAAGGAGCCCGCCACCGGAGGCGCAGGTCCGCCGACGCCTTCGCCGATGTCGTCCTGCTCGGCGAGGTCGGTATTGACTACCGAGGACTCGGAGCGATATTCGGCACCGACGTTGAACTGCATACCGTCATCGGCCGTCGGGAGCTTCACACCGTACTTGCCGAGGTCGCCGGTGACCGAGCCCGACACCACGTTCTCGACCACGTTGCCCTGATCCTCCAGCGGAATGTAAAGGCTCGCAAGCTGCTGCTGGGTCACCCCGCCCGGTTTCCACACGTTCCACGGCACGCACCCCGGAATGGTCCCGGTATACGCTGCGACGCACTCGGGCTTCCCGGCGTTCGGGTTCGCCAGTCCGTTCGGCAGCAGCGCGGGACCTGTGATGACGTTCATCGCCGCGGTGACGCCGGGCGTGGACAGGTAGTTGATGGTGTCGTCGTCGACGTCGACCGTGCTGCGCTGAGCGTAGACGTCGTAGGTCCAGGCGTCCCCGAGGCTGCCCTTGACGCCCGTCGTCAGGTGGATGGAGTCGCTCGTGAAGAGCGTCGTGCGCGGCAGACCTTCGACGTTGCGCCGGCCGAGGTAGAACGTGGCGCCGGGATAGTTGACGCCGTTCACCGTCTCACTGGTCTGCAGGCCGAGGCCGTTCTGCGCCGTGCCGTTGCCGGGAGCGCAGACCACCGACATCTCCTGCGCGGTCATCAGCGGATCGGCGCACGGCACGAACACCGGAGTGAAGAACGAGCCGCTCGCCGCGATCTGCGCGGCCGAGTTGTTGCGCATCCACATGATGTCCGTGTACACGGTCATGTTCGGGTTGATGTCGTAGTTCACGAACGTGCCGGCGGTCCAGCGCTCGTTCGGGCGCAGGTAGTAGTTGATCGCGCCGTAGTTGTAGAGGTCGGCCGCAGTGAACTGGCGGAAGATGCCGGTGTTCGGGTCGACGGTATTGTCGAACAGCGGGCCGTTGACGCCCTTGCCATAACCAAGGAACTCGCCATGCGCCGAGGTTCCCGATCCGCCGCAGGCGTAACCGGTGAACGGGGCGGGCGGGGGGGCCGGATTCGCATTCGCCAGCGTGCAGGCGGCGTAGTCGTACTGCCCCTCGGTCACCGCCGCCTGGTTGTCGTAGGTGAGGTACGCCGTCGCGTTGCCTTTGTTGTCGGCAAAGTTCGACCCCATGATGATCGAGATGGTCTTGTCGAAGCCCGTGTTGACGTTGCCGGGCGGCACGGCATCGCCCGCGGCGGCCAGGACACTCTGGATCCCGTTGTCGTTGTTGTTGTGCTGGTAGAAGTCGTAGGTCGCATCGATCTTCACGCCTTCGAAATGCGTGTTGAGGATGAAGTTCACGACACCGGCCACTGCGTCCGCGCCGTACACCGACGATGCACCGCCGGTGAGCACGTCCACCCGCTCGATGAGGGCGGTCGGAATCTGGTTGATGTCGGAGGTGTTCAGCCCGACGTCGCCGCCGGGGCCAAGCCGCCGCCCGTTGACCAGCACCAGGGTGCGCTGCGCGCCAAGTCCTCGCAGGTCCACCGTCGCGGTGCCGTCCGAGCCGTTGGACACCGTCGAGTTCATGCCCGCAAACACCATCGGCAGGTTGTTCAGGACGTCTTCAACGCGGGTCAGACCCGTCGCCTGGATGTCGGCGGCTGAGACAGTCGTGATCGGGCTGATCGCGGTCTCGTTCGGTGTCTGGAGGCGCGAGCCCGTCACGACCACTTCGGCCAGCGGCGCGGCAGCAGCCTCGGCCTGCGCGGGGGCGGTCTGTGCGTCGACGGCCGGAATCGCGGCGCAGCCCGCCGCCATCGCCAGCGCGTAGCGCACCGCCTGTTGCAAACTCCCACTCTTCATCATGTCTTCTCCCCTATCTGGAAGTGTGGCGACGCGACCCCAGAGTCGACTCGCACCACCGTTGATTACCGGTTAACAAACTCAGTTCAGCCGCAACTCGACCGTGCGGCTGCGCACTTGCCCCAGGCGCAGGTGGCCGCGCCAATGCGGTGCACGCCAATAGACGGTGTTGCAGCGACGCACAATGTGGCCGCGTACATGGTGAAAACGGGGTCCGTTGCGCGCCGCTGTCGGGTGTTCTGCATTGCGGTACGCGGCCTGCATCATGAGTGGAGTCGACACCTCCACATGCTCGAGCAGCGGCGGGCGCCCGAATCTCGCGCGCTTGCGATTCAGGCGCCCGGGATTCACGGTCGTTTGCACGAGGTCCGCGCGCACGGTCATGAGCAGGAACAGCGCAAGCAGCATCGGGACGTCAAACGCAACGCTCTCCGTCAGGAGACGGCTCACCCGCGCAGCCTGCATGGGGTCTTGCGCGAGCACGCTCTGGTAGTAGCGCTGCCAGGCAGAATCGAGGCGGAAGCGCGCGCAGCCGAGCAGGTCGTTCACGCCCTCGCTCAGCGGGTCGCAAACGCTGACCGCGCTGCCCTTGAGAACCGCCTCCGGTGGCGCCCCTGCGCCGTCACCATCCAGCTCGAGCAGCGTCTCCAGCGCCGCGACCATCGGCTCGCGAGGCTCAACGCTCGGCAGAAAGAAGGTGCGCAGGCTTGCCGAGCGCCCGCCGCGCTCGCAAGAAATCAGAACCCCCGAGCGCTCGAGGCAATTCTCCTCGGAGGCCGCGCACTCCGGAAGCACGCCTCCCAACGCTGCACGCCGCGCGGGTTCGTTCCACTCGATCCACAGTTTTTCGGCGGGCAGGTGCACGAGATCGAGGCAGGAGGACAGCTCGTCCCCTCCGGAGTAGGCGAGCTCGACACAGGCACGAACGAGCTCGTCCGCGAGAACGTACCGGACCGGGCAGCTCGCGACGGCCGCGGAAAAATCCGCAGCGCCGGTGAGTCGCCAGACCTCTCCGCAGTCCTGGCGCACCAGAAACGGGACGTTGCACTGCGCAATGTGATCCAGCAGTCGCAAGTTCGAAGCTCCCTCATGCCCCTTTGGCAATTTGCCTGACGGACGCCCGCCACTTTTTACACTTAACCTAGCGGTTAACTATTAGTGATCACCGGCTTCGATGTCAAGAGGCAAATGTGTTTTTGTCGCTACAACCCCCCGGAACACGCAGTGATTACAGTGGGCCTGGGCAGGACGACAGTTCACTTCATGGTGATGTATGGGTATATTGGCGTCGCTCGCGTGGCCCTGGAGAAGCGTTGCGCCGAAGCGACGAAAGGCGGACCTGCCGAAAGGCCCGGTATGAAACACGGTTTGAAGGTCGTCATGATCGCCGAGCACGCAGGTCCCGTGCGCTCGGCGCAAGGCGTCCTGGTCAGGGCAGACTACGGTTTTGCCGACGCGCCGCCGCTCGACATCATGATGGTCCCAGGTGGCTCAGGCACCCGGACCGAGCTCAAGAACCCGGTGTTCCTCGACTACCTGCGTGCGCAGGACCGGCACACGCAGCTGACCACGTCGGTCTGCAGCGGCTCGGCCCTGCTGGCGCGCGCGGGCCTCCTGAAAGGCCATCGCGCCAAAACCAATAAGCTGTACTTCTCTCTGGCCACCTCGCAGGACACCAGCGTCGACTGAGTGAAGCGCGCCCGATGGGTCGAGGATGGCAAGTACATCACCTCATCGGGGGTGGCGGCCGGCACGGACATGGCGCTGAGTGTCCTGGCGCGGATCTACGGGAGGGACCAGGCCCGACATCTCGCCCGGGCGCTCGAGTATCAGTGGAACGAGGACCCCGGCAACGATCCCTTCGCCATCCAGTAGAAGGTCATCTCACGTGTGAACGTGTTTCTTGTCCGTCGGCAAGGCAGGTGTGCCGTCGGACCAGCGACGCACCGGAACGAACAGGACCGTCGACTCCGTAGCGCTGCCATCCTGCCCGAGTATGGGTGACCCTTCCTTGTTCGCGCCCCAGTTATCGGCCTGGCCGTGGGGGATGAAAAACATGACGTGGGGAAGCCATGGGCCCGCTGTGGCATCGTTAACATAGCTTTCCTTCGACAGCATGAAGGAAAAAGAGCCCGCCTCGGGGGCCTTGAAACTGTGGCTGGCCACCGCGGCGCGGGTTTTTTCGATGATCTGCTGCCTGGTGGCGCCCGCGAGGACCCACTCCGTGCGCTTGAGGTACTGCGGGAGCTCGGTCCGCGCGGCTGGGGGATTGAAGCAGTTCGGCGAGCGTATCCTGGGATTCCAGAATTCGGGATCCTCGAACCCGGCCGCCCAGGAGCGTTCCACGAAGCAGACGAACCCGTTCTTGCCCTTCACCGCCGTCTCATAGCCGTGGCTGCCGAGTACCAGCACGGTGGCGTCCGCGGAGATTGACGGCGGCGCGGCAGTGCGTGCCAGCGCGATCTCGGCCTCGCGGCTGGCGATACGGTATTGCTCGGTCGGGGCCATCGAGGGATAGGGAGTCTTGACGGCTTGCGACCGCACCGGCGCGCTCCAGCTCAATACGGCAAGGACCGTCGAGGCGAGAACGATCTCGGCCATTTTCTGCTTCATCATTCTTGCTGATTCCTCATTGTGAGACTTCCGAGCGCAGGGCATACACTGGCCGAGCGTACTTGACCACGGGGTTTACTATCAAAGCAGGCGCCGCCCTGTCAAGCACGTTTGGAGTGCCTAGGCTTACTGCGGCCGCCCGGATCTTCCGGGTTGACAGCCCGAATGGGGCGCACCACACTCTTTTCTATATGGTGAAGTTTAACGATCCCCAGCTCAATCGTACCTTTGGGGCTTTGGTCGATCAGACCCGCCGGGCGATACTCGACCGGCTCGAACGCGAAGACGGCGTATCCATCAGCGAGCTGGCAAAGCCCTTTGCCATCACGCTGCCGGGAGTCATGAAGCACCTGGATGTTCTTGAGGAGGCCGGTCTTATTACCCGCTGGAAAGAGGGGCGCACCGTCACGGTACGGTTGCGGCCTGACCCGATGAGAAGCCCCCTGGACTGGCTGCGTCGTTACGAGCGCTTCTGGACCGGCCGCCTCGATCGTCTGGCCGCGTATGCCGAACGTGAAGAGGCCAAGGCCCGCAGGAAGGGGCGATGACCAGTATCACGCTCGTGCGCAGGATCGGGGCGCGACCGGATATCGTGTTCGCAGCCTTGAGCACTCCGGAAGGCGTTGCCCACTGGTGGGGACCTGACGAGGGTCCCGTCCTGAGCGCCGACATCGATGCACGGGTCGGCGGCCGTTTCCGGGTGCGGTTTCGCCTGCTCGACGGAACCGAGCATGAAGCGAGCGGGGAGTGCCTCGAGGTCGTGAAGCCCAAACGCCTGGCCATGACCTGGCAATGGACGTTCGGGGGTGAACCCGATGAGCGCGGCTACGTGTCTCGCGTCGCCATCGATTTGAGGCCGATCGACAGCGGGACCGAGCTCACCTTCACCCACGAACGGCTGCAGACGGAGACTTCCTGCAAAAACCACGCATGGGGCTGGTCCGGGTCGCTCGACAAGCTCGAACGCCATTTGTCGGCCGAGGTCACCGCAACGCCGGCACGACGGTCTGGCTGATCCAGCCCTCGAGCGCGGCCGTTTCGCTGATGTCCCCGCCGTACGGATACGCGGGGACATAGGGACCGATGTGCAGCGGCTGCGCCGGATCGATCGCCTGCAGCACCGAGAAAGTCGACAGCCCCGAGGGCAGCACGATCTCGCGCACTTCGCCGTAGTGGGTGTCGGCGCCGGTCGTCTGGCCTACGAGCGTTGCACCCAGCTTCTCGAAGAACCCGACGACATTGATGCACGAGCTGAAGCAGACGGCGTCGGTGAGGACGACGACGTGGCCCCGCAAGCGTGACGGCGCCGCTGAGGCGGCCTTGCGCTTGCGGGCGGGGCAGACGAGCGGTGCGGTCAGCACCCGATGCTCAGCGACTGCGCGCCGCATGGCGGCGGCCGCCTCCTGGTACGCCTTCGAGCCCGCGACCTCACCCACCGCGGCGAACTTCTTCGCCGCGTCTTCCTCCGCCGCGATGTTGTCGGGCGAGGCGCGCCAAGCCTCGGGACAACCGCCCTCCTCCTGCCGGGGTCCGAGTACCGCCTCCACGTGCGTGCTTCCGTACAGCACCTCCGCGAGTGCCCGCCCGTAGGGATCCCCGCCCCCGCCATTGCCGCGCAGGTCTACCACCACGAAGGGTGCCGCCTGCAGCTTCGCCACCTGCGCCGTCGCGGCATCGACTACCGCCTGGGCTTGCGCGGATAGGCTCTCGATCGCGATCCAATACCCGGATCCGACCTGGCGGATGTCGAAGCCGGCCTTCCCATGGACATCGCTGATCATCCCGTCGAACTTCTCGCGGCTCACCCGCTTCCAGTGCAGCGTGAGGGTGCGCGTATCGGTCGCCGTACGCACCGTGCAGGCGTCCGGGCGGGTCAGGAACGGGTTGCCCTCGTCAACGAGCAGCCACGGTGCCGCAAGCACCCGCATCGCCTCGACCGACCACACGATGCGGTAGCGCCCCAGAGTGTCGCGGGCGAAGTCATCGATCGGCGTGCCTGCGCAGTCCATGAGTCGCGCCCCGATCAGGTTCTCTCCGACGACCTCCCAGTCCTCCTTCGCGATCACCCAGTCGCCGCCTCGCTTCTCGGCAATCAATCCCGCCCATTCGAGGGACGAGGGCCGGAAGACGACGCCTGCCCAGGTGAGTCCCGCGGACTCGTAGCGCGGGCGCGACCAGAGGTGCCCGTCGTTCATCGAATTGGCGAGCTCCCCGAGAGTCGCGACGTAGCCCGGGTAGCTCGTGACGCTCTTCGCCCGCGTGACTGCGCGGGCATACGCCGCGTCGAGCGTCTTCACGAAGCTGGGATCGACCCCGGGCACGGCCGCGGGGTCATCGTCCATGAGGAGTGCGTGCGCCGTCTCGATGTCAGCCGTCGTCAGCGCCCGCCAGGCCTCCGCGACGGCATCGGGCGCTGCCTCGGGCCGCGCCGTCTCACCGGCCGCCGGGAAAGCAACGCCGAGCAAGGCCCCGGCCGCCATGAGAGCCGCAAGCGCGGTGTGTGTTCGTCCCGCCATCCCCACTGCGGCACCCATCCCGGTCATTCTGCGAGCGGATTCAAGGTGTAACCCCGCATGAATTATATCCGGGGCGGGCCTGACAGGCGCCGCTGCCAGCGGGGTGGCCCTGCAGGTCCTGCTCACCACCTGTGTGGTGGCATGGTGTTAGCGATCCTGACGGCTGGTGCACGCGGTCCTGGCTATATTGCTTCTTCGTTATTTTCGGCGTTGGGACTCGCGCCGCTGGCGGCGATGACTGCAGCTCACGCACCGGCGCCTCGCGTGCATCACGGCAACCGCCGCTGGTAACGAATCTTAGCGCGCTCGCATCGCCGCGCTGCCGGCCTCATGTCGCGCCCTGCTCGATCTCGAGGGATAGCCGCCACGCCGCTGGTACACTGTGCGGGTGCAGCGGCAGGGATGATCGGCGCCTGAATTCACCAGCGAAAGCATTCTGGGCAGCGGTGGCCGCTTCGCTCCTGTCGGTGCCGCCCCCCCTGAACTCGGCCGACCACGAGAGCTCTCTGGATCTTCCAGACCGCTGTTCCATGCAATTTCCACCGGCCAACGCCGGCATCCGGCTTGCGGACTAGACATCCGTGAACCCGATTCGCGCCACCTGGCCGCTGCTGCTCGGCATGGGCATCCTCATGCTGGGCGCGGGGCTGCAGAGCACGCTGCTCGGCGTGCGCGCGACGATCGAGGCGTTCCCCACGACCGTCACCGGCATCATCATGTCGTGCTATTACGTCGGCTATCTCGCCGGCACGCGCCTTGCCCCACAGCTGCTGCGGCGCGTGGGACCGGTGCGGGTGTTCGCTACGATGGCCGCGCTCGCCTCGGTGGCGGTGCTGGTGCACGGCGCCTGGGTGCATCCGGTGCCGTGGGCGCTGATGCGGTTGCTGTCGGGCATCTGCTTTGCCGGCATCTACGTGGTGGCGGAGAGCTGGCTCAACCACCGCGCCTCGAGCACCAACCGCGGGCAGCTGTTCGCCACCTACATGCTCGTCCTGTACGTGGGGCTCGGCGGCGCACAGTTCCTGCTGGTGATCGCCAGTCCCCAGTCCACCGCGCCTTTCATGTTGGTGTCGGCGCTGATCTCGGCCGCCATGGTGCCGATCGTCGCCTCGGCGCAGGAGCTCGCCGGGCCCGCCGCGGCGCAGCGGGTACGCCTGCGAGACCTCTACCGTAACTCCCCGGTCGGGGTGGTGGCAGTGGCCTTCTCGGGCATGATCTCCTCCATCATCTTCTCCATGGGACCGGTCTATGCGCGGCTGTCGGGGTTCGGCACGCGCGGTGTGGCCGAGTTCATGGCGGTCAGCATCTTCGCCGCCGTGCTCACGCAGTATCCGGCCGGATGGCTTTCGGACCGCATGGATCGCCGCACGGTGATCGCCACCATGTGCCTGCTCGCCACCGTCGTGGCGGCCGCAACCTTCGTGTTCGGGCCGTTGCCGAGGATCATGTTCCTGACGCTCGCGGCGCTGTTCTCGGGCGCGGCGCTGACGCTCTATTCACTCTCGGTCTCGCACGTCAACGACAAGCTCGACCCCTCGCAGATGGTCGCCGCGAGCAGCGCGATCCTGCTCGTCAACGGCACGGCAGCGGCCTTCGGCCCGGTGATCACCGGTGCAGGGATGGCGCTCTTCGGTGCGCGGGCCTACTTCGGTGTCCTGGGCGCACTCACCGCGGCGCTGGCGCTCTTCGACCTGTGGCGCAAGATGCGCCGCGAGCCCGTGCCGCAGAGCCAGAAGGGTCCGTTCATCAACACGCGCGATCTGGTCACGTCCGCGCGCCTGGACCCGGCCCCCGCGGCCGGGGGCGAGCCGCTCGACGGGCCCGTCGTTCGATGAAGCGAGCGCACGGGGCGATGAAGCGCGCTACCGCTCGCAGCGCCGCGAATCCACAATGGCGCGCTCAGAACTTGAGGCCAATAGAGAGTCCCGACGTGAAAATACGCTGGCTTGTGGCCCTTACCGCGCCCCTCTTCGCCGTCACCTCTGCCGAGGCGGCGGACGGGGCAGCGTTCCTCGCGCCGCACTTCGTCCAGGGGCAGACCTACAGCACCGTGTTCTCGATCCTGCATTCGACCCGGGCGCAAGGGTTCGAGGAGCTGGCGCGCCGTAACGGTGGCTCTGCCGACTACACGGTTCTCGCCTCTGACGCGCATGGCTGGCGGCTGCGCCTCGCCTACCGTTATGACGGCCGCCCACCGGGCGAGGCGGTGACCGTGGCCCGCGATGCGGGCCGCACCAACTGCAACGTCGATGCCACCGGCAAGGAAGACTGCCAGCCATACCTGGATGGCAGCGGCCTCGTTTACAACCCGCTGCTGTGGGGCGATCCGCCCGCGCGGCTGACGCCGGGCATGAGCTGGAAGGTGAACATCGCGCCTGCGTGGGAACTCGGCGGCGTGAACGGCGTCGAGCGGGTGACCGTCGTCAGTGTCGACTCCGCGACGGGCACGGTCGTCCTGCTGCGCGAGGGAGAATCCTCAGGGCTCTTCGGCGAGGGCGAGTCCGCGCAGCGCAAGCTGACGCGCGAGGGGAAGGAGGAGGCCGTGACCCTCACCGCCGGCAAGGCTCACTGGAAGGGCTACACGACGGTCGTCAAGGGCGTGATCTTCAGCGACAGCCTGCTGGTCACGCGCGACGACACGGTGCAGGGCGCGAACGGCGCCGCGGTGCCGGCCACCGAGCGCTGGATCATGCTCCTGAACGCGGCGCCCTATCCCACGCTACCGGGCTGAGTCCTCCGTCGCTGACCTCTGAGACGATCCACGCCCCGTGGTCTGGAACACGTGGCTCGCCTCGACCGTGGCTCCTGATCTTCTCCCCGCGAACATCCGCGCACCGATCAAGACAGACAGCACCGCGCACAGCCACGCAAAGGCATCGCCGATCCGCGTGTAGAGCGTGGGGCCGGGCCCGAGTGGCACGTCCGCCATCGCCGCGACCATGCCGGCTCGGGTGGTGGGCGCGCTCGCGAGGATCCGCCCCTGCGCATCCGAGACCGTCGCGAGGCCGTCGAAAGCCGAGCGCAGCAGTGCGAAGCCGTTCTCGACACCCCGCATGACCGCCATACGGGCGTGTATCCAGCCGTCGCGGCCGAAGTCGTTCGCCGGAACGATCATGAGGCGCACGCCGTGCGCGGCGGTCGAGCGCACGCTGCCGGCGAAATCCATGTCCTTGCAGATCTGGACCGCATAGCCTCCCCCGAGAAAACCCGGCTCGCGCCCCGGGATCTGCATCTCAAAGGGCGCGAGCAGGTGGCGTTTCTCGTAGCTCTCGACCGCACCGTCGGGGAAAAAGGCGAACGCGCGGTTTTGCGACGGCTCCGGAATGACCGTTCCCGCCACCACCATCGCGCCCGAGGCTCGGGCCGCGGCAGCGAGCGGCGCCAGCACGAGCGAGCGCTCGCCCTCCCCCACGAGCACCGCGCCCTCGGGGATCGCGACGACCCGCACACCCTTCAGCCGCTCGATGTAGGCGGCGTAGGTCTGGGTGGCAGCCTCCTCGGACGCCCTCGAGTGCTCACGGTGCTCGGTGTTGCGGGTGTCGACGTCGGCAAGCGCCGCGACCTGAACGCGCGGTCCTTCGGACCCCGCAAGTCGCGCGAGCCCGAAGAGGACGACGAGCGCGCACACAAGAGCGCCTGCTCCGCCCGGGCTCCAGCGACGCCGCAGCAGCAATGCCACGGCGTTCGCGCACAGGCACAGCATGAAGGTGACGGCGTGGACGCCGAACAGTGCGGCGATCTGGATGCCCGCCGGGAACGAAACTTCCGCGTAGCCGAGCGCACCGAAGCTGCCGTGCGGCGAGAGCAGCGCGATGGCGTACTCGAGGGCTGTAAAGAGCGCCGGGAAGGCAAGCAGCGCCGCCCACGGCGAGCTGCGCCGCAGCGCCTCGCCCGAGAAAGCGACCGCGACCGCAAATGCCACGCACATCGCCACGACCAGTGGCACGATGATCATGGGCGGGAGCAGCCCCCAGTAGCACTGCACGAGATAGCTCTGTCCCACGGCGAAGGCGGCGAGGCTCGCCAGCAGCACCTGCCAGCGCGGCGTATCCCCGTACGCGAGCCAGAGGAGGGGTGCCGGCGCGAGCCAGGCCAGCGCCCAGACATTGGCGAGGCCTTGCGACAGATGAAACAGGAGCCCACTCAGCAACGCAGCCATCAGGGTGATCATGGGAGTCTTCCGGAAGATTCAGGTGGCGAAGCCTTCGAGACAGTGGCGAATCTGCGCGCGATAGAGCGTTTTGAACTGCTTCGCGCTCGAGAAGCGGTTGGCGCGGTACATCGAGACGAGGCCCTGCACGAGGGCCGAGAAGGCGAGCGCCACCTCGAGGGCCGGCGTGTCGCCGCTCAGACGACCGTCCGCCCTCGCCTGGTCGATGCGCACCAGGGCCATCGCGATGACCGGCGAGCGACCCGCGACGAAATCGTCGGGATACTGGCGCGCTTCGGGTGCAGGCAGGAAGAACGCGGCATCGAAGCGGTGCGGCTCTGCGAGCGCAAACTCCAGGAACCCCTCCCCGAGCGCCTGCAGCCATTCGATGGGATCGGTGGCGCGGATCGAGCGCGCCTTTTCCTCCCACGCCGCGAGGCCGTCCTGCATCAGGGCATTGAGCAGGGCGTCCTTGTCGGCGAAGTGACGGTAGAGCGCCATCGGCGACAGCCGCGCGTGGTGGGCCACCTTGCGGATCGTGAGGCCGGGCAAGCCCTCCCGATCCAGCACCGTCTTGGCGGCGGCAAAGATTCGATCTCGAGTCATGCGTACACTGTACACTTAACTGCGTACATTGTACACGCTGACGCTGAGTGAGGTCGACGCCACTCTCGTCCGGGGACCCTGGTCTTTGATAAGGTACGGGAACAACCCGTAAGTGGAGCGCTCGCCCGCCGATGAGAATCGTGACCTACAACATCAACGGCATCGGCGCGCGCCTACCCAATCTGCTGCGCTGGCTCGCCGAGAGCTCCCCCGATGTCGTGTGCCTGCAGGAGCTGAAGGCCCCGCAGGAGAAATTTCCCGAAGGCGAGATCCGCGATGCCGGCTACGGCGTCATCTGGCACGGCCAGAAAAGCTGGAACGGCGTGGCCATCCTCGCCCGCGGCACGGAGCCGAAGGAGATCCGGCGCACGCTCCCCGGTGACCCCGAGGACGTGCACAGCCGCTACATCGAAGCTACCGTGCACGATCTGACCATCGGCTGCCTGTACCTGCCGAACGGCAATCCGGCACCGGGTCCGAAGTTCGACTACAAGCTGAAGCTGGCTCGATCGCTTGATCGAGCACGCCGCCGAACTCGTCAACCGCGACGCCCCGGTGGTGCTCGCCGGCGACTACAACGTCATCCCGACCGAGCGCGACGTCTACAAGCCCGAGCGCTGGGTCGACGACGCCCTCTTCCGGACGGAAGTGCGCGAGGACTTCGCCCGCCTCATGAAGCAGGGCTGGACCGATGCCATCCGCAAGCGCCATCCCGGGCGAGACCATCTATACCTTCTGGGATTTCTTCCGCAATGCCTACGAACGCAACGCCGGGCTGCGCATCGATCACCTGCTGCTGAACCCGGCGATCGTCGATCGCATGACCGATGCGGGCGTTTATCGCAACGTGCGCGGCTGGGAGAGGCCGAGCGACCACGCACCGACCTGGGTGGATCTGCGGGATTAAAAGAACTCACTTCCAGGTGAACCGCCCGCGTCGAGCCGCCCGGCCAACGCTTGGTTTTAACCCAGGTCGCTAGCCGAGCCTTGCGGAAATCGCCGCGACGCTCATGACCCAGGTCGCGCCGTGTGCACAGCCGCAGCCTGTGTGCGGCAGCGCACCGACCAGCCGCGGGGCCCGGCCCAAACATACGATTCACTCCTGGTGAGGTCTTCTATGCACTCACTTCTCGATCCCGGCAAGGAAGCTGCCAGCCACGAGCGCGCGATCGGCGCGTTGCGCCCCCGCACGGGTGCACCGTGGGGGGAAGTCCTGCGCTTGGTTGTACAGGAATTTTCGCAGCTCGAATGGCATGCGAAAGTTCGCCCGTACCTGTCGGTCCTTGCGGTGCCGAACGTAAGCGCCATCTTGCGTCGCAAAGCGGCCGTCGCAAGACGGCGTGGTCCGACGATGCCAGGTATCCACGACCCGGCGGCCGCAGTCCGGCCGAATGGGTCGCAGTGGTTCTTCGACGAGTGGGACCGACTGTGGCGCGAGCGCCCTCGAGCTCTCCATAGTCTGGCGCGCAGATATACCGGGGAGCCGATAAAACTACTCAATTCCATCATTGACTACTTCGCGCCCACATTCACGAATGCCACGCGCATGCTCAAGGAACAGCTCACCGCAGAAGGTGTCAGCGTGTGGGTATCGGCGGGCTGCCTTGGGGAATTCGCAAAAATCGCGAGCGTGGCAGCTGCCCGCAGGCGCCGGGCGGATGAGCCGTACAGACCGTGCTTGCGACGAGAGATCGTGATTCTCGCTCGATTCATTCGGGAGTGGACGCGCTCGGATAGGCCCTTCGATCAGACTCAATGGGGTGAACTCGTCTCGGTCGCCCGGAAATACGCGTTGCCTCGGCCATGGAGGCAGCTTGAGACAGCCGCCGCTGTGAGTGAGCACGCCGTCGCCGCGCGGATTCGATAAGCCAAGATATCGATATCGCGCGCCAATTCCAAATGGCCCATGCCACGGCGTGTTGTCCGCGACGCCATGTTGCCCGGTGCCGGCCGCACGTGCTGTACTCGGGTCGGAACTGCCTCGGGGACCTTCCATGCGCGGTCGCCCCCGTTTTCTCACTTCGGTCGCTGCAAGTGCACTCCTCCTGTACGCGGGCCGCTCGCTTCCGGCAGACCCGGCGCAGACCACTCAAGCCGTTACCGCACCCCTGGGCGCGCGAGGGTCCTCGCTCCCGACCATCACGGTAGAAGCGCGAAGGAAACTCGACCGGGAGGTGAGCCACTACGTCTCCTCCATCGTGGTCCCCTACTTCAACGACTCCCTGATGCGCTGGAACACCCCGGTCTGCCCGCTGGTCGCAGGTCTCCCGCGTGGGCCCGCCGAGTTCGTCCTGGCGCGCATCTCGCGCATTGCCACCGCGGCGCACGCGCCCCTGGGGAGCGAGCACTGCAGCGCGAACTTCTACGTCGTCGTAACGTCGGACCCCGACTCGTTCCTCAAGGAATGGTGGCGCCGCGATCCGCGTCTCTTCAACGTGAGAAACGGGATGGGCGCTATCAATCACTTCCTCGCCAGCCGGGTTCCGATCCGCTCCTGGTACAACGCAGGCTTCGCCTCCAGCGAGGGCGGCCCGATGCTCCCGGATGGCCTGATCGCGGGACTCTACGGTCCGGGCGCCAGCCCGATGCTGCAGCAGGTTCCGACGAACAGGGTCCCCGACGGTTCGCGGCTGCGCTACAGCGCCGTGCAGAGCCTGAGCTCGGTCATCATCATCGTCGACCGCAAGCAGGTGGGGGACTTCCATATGGAGCAGCTCGCGGACTACATCACGATGATCGGGCTCGCGGAAATTCGTCTGGACGCCGACCTCGGTGAGGCTCCATCCATACTCAAGTTGTTTCAGGGATCGAAGGATGTACCGCAGGGGCTGAGCTCCTGGGACCAGGCCTTCCTCTACTCGCTCTACAACACCGGTCAGGCGAGCGTGATGCAGACCTCCGAGCTCAAGACCAGCATGATGAAGCAGATCGCCCCGCACTAGCAGGAACCGCGGCCTGCTCACCGCGGCGCGACTCCTGCAGTCAGAGCTCGGTGACGCTTCTCAATGCCAACACCGTGTACCTGCTGACCCAGGCTCCAGGACGTTCAGGCCGCATTTTCCCTCTCAACGCGTGGTTTTGTGACGCAGGTATGTGAGGGGCACAGTAAGGCGGGTCACAGTTCCCGCTGGTCTCAAACGGCGCAAGTACTCTGATGTGGCGCTCCTGGGCTCTGCGTTTCATGGCCCTGCTGGCCTTCGGCATCAGCGGAGGTCCGCTCGCGGCTGCCGCCCCGGCCCGGGAGCAGGGGGACATTCGTCTCCTCCAGGGGATCCTCAGTCGCGCGCCGAAGTCAGACGGCTCGCCGGTACCCTCGCAGACCTTCTACGCGAACGAAGAAATCCGCTTCTTCAGCAGGATCGCCCGGGATCCCGCGCACGAATCCGCTGGCAGCCATCGCGTGCTCTACAAGTGGTACGACGACGGCAACCGGGTGGTGGCTAGTTCCCGCGACACGAAAACCCTGGACCTCAATCCCAGCGACTGGTGGGCCAGCGTTCCCGCGGCGCGGTTCATCGCCGGGCACTACCGCGCCGAGCTCTACCTTGACGAGCAGCTGCTCGGGAGCGGCGAGTTCGATGTCCTCACCGGGACGCGTCCTCCCGACCCCCCCGAGGACACCGCCGTCAGGGAAGCGGCCCGGGCGCTGCTGCTAAAGGGGGATCTGCGGGGATTCGATGCCCTGGCAACGACCTTCCGGCACTCGCGTGAACGAACCGCATCGGGCAGCTGGAAGCTCGGGCTCGCGTACCAGAGTGCCAGCCACAGCCTGTACGTGCCGCGCGATCCCCACTGGGAGAAATTGCAGCAAGCCGCCGGCGAATGGCTCGCCGAGAACCCCGACTCCCCCGCGGCGGTCATCGTGGTTGCCCAGATCCTGCGCGCCCATGCGTGGGCGTGGCGCGGCGAGGGCGGGGATCGCCAGGTACCTGCGGAAAATGCGCAGCGATTTCGCCAGTTACTCGAGGAAGCGTGCCGCGTTCTTGACGCGCATGCTGACGTCAAGAGCCAGGATCCGGAGTGGGACGCGCTGCGCATCACGATTGCGCGGGAGCAAGGGGCCGATACCAGCCAGATTCTGCACATGGCCGGGGAGGCGCTCGATCGGGAGAGTTACTACTACCCGCTGCACAATGCGGTGACCAGGGCGCTGCTGCCGCGCTGGGGGGCAGCCAGGAGGCAATTGCGCGGTACGTGCAGACGGCCCTGGAGCATTCCGCCCGGCGCGAGGGCACCCAGGCCTACGCGCGCATCTACTACTACATCATACGCAGCAACGCCGACGGCGAACCGGGCAACGAGTTGGCTGAGATGAGCGCCAGCCTGTGGCCGCCCATGCAGCAGAGCCTGGCCGAACTGCTGCGGGCATATCCCAGCGAGTTCAATCGCGATATCGCCCGTTCGATCGGCTGCCTCTGCGGCCGCATTCAGGCCACCCGCAACCTCGGCCGCGCCGTCACCGTGGACATCGTCCCGGTGGCCTGGTGGGACACGAGCCAGTGGCGGCAGACCTGCAACGAGTGGGCATTCGAGGGGGCGCATGTGCACGGCTCGGTGTTGCAACGCGCGCGCGCTTACTTCAACTATCTGCGCGCCTTCGGAGATGTCTTCTGGCAGCGGATTCGTCTGGCAGCCTTCCTTGGCTTTCTTGTGACAGAAGGTGGCCTCGCGCTGCTCGCCAGGCTGTGGGCGGCCCAGACGCCGGAGTGGCTCGGAGCTGCTGCAGCGGCCAACCGGGCCTTCAATCCGATGGACTATCCGCGAACCTATGCGGTCGCAGCAGCCCGCGAACCCCACTTCATTCGTGTCGCGGTGTGGATGCTCTTCCTGGGAGGCGCGAGCGTTTTCCTGCTCGCCCAGGCGGAATCCCCCGACCCGCTCGAAACGCAGATCGTGATGGCAGCAAGCGTGATAGTGGCTGTCACGGGTGCGCTGATGATTTTCAGCCGCTTCACCGCCCGGGTGGTGCTCGCCACGGACAGCGTCACTGTGCGTGCCCTCGTGGGGGGCGCGGCAATGCGGCGGCAGGACGTCCTTGGCGTGCGCAAATACCAGCGCGGCAAAGGTCCGCCCCTGATCGAACTCGTGCCCCGGGACCCTGCAGCCGCACCCCTGCGGCTGCCGCCTGTATGGAACGAGGATGATACCTTCAGGGCCTGGTTCGATTCCCTGCCTGCACTTGCGCTGCCGAAGGCGCATGAAGCGGGTGTGCCCCCGAGGGGAGTGTCTTCTTCAGCTTCACCCGGTGGCAGCTAGCCTCGAGGCGGGCGGCGAATCGCTCTCACCTTCCCACTCGTCGCGCCTCCACAGAAGAATCGGTCGCCACCATCGGATTCAAGCCCTGACACGTGCACGTCCGCTGGCATATCGACCTTCGCCAGCACCTTGCCCGTTTGAGGATCGACTCGTCGGAGCTCGCTCTCCCCTCCTTCCAGGGTGCCGTGCCAGAGCTCTCCGTCGACCCAGGTGACGCCGGTCACGAAGCGGTTGGATTCGATCGTGCGCAGGATCTTGCCCGTCTGCGGATCGATCTGATGGATCTTCCGTTCGCGATACTGTCCGACCCACAGCGTCCCCTCGGCCCATGCGAGCCCCGAGTCCCGGCCGCCGCCGGGTGCCGGTATCGTGGAGAGGACACTGTCCGGTCGCCGGATCGATCTTCTGGATGCGATCCTCCGCAATCTGAAAGAGATGCTGCCCATCGAATGCCGTTCCGGCATGCGCCGCGACATCGAAGGATCGCAGTGCCTTGCCGCTGGCGGGATCGAAGGACTTGAGCGTATCCCCCGCGGCAAACCAGACCTGCTGACCGTCGTAGGACACGCCGTGCACGTGCTGCACGCCGGGGAAGGGGTACTCACGGAGGATTTCGGCCGCTGATTTTTTCATGGCTGCATCCTAGCTGTCTAGGAGAGTGGGGCCGGGAGTAACAAAGTCGTCGTGAATCCCGGCGGAGGGTGGAGTCACCCAGCGGCGTGCCCGCCCGCGGCCGAATGCCTGCACCTTGCCGGCGGCCGCCAGCGCTTCGAGCGAGCGCTGCATCGTACGTTGGCCCGTTCCGAGAGCGAGCGCGAGCGCCGAGCTCGACCATGACTCCCCATCGGCGAGGCAGCCGAGCACGGCCGCGTTCGCATCCTCCACCGGCGGCGCCAGTACCACAACCTCACCTGCCGCGCGCGGCGCGAGCGCAAAGCCGCGCTCGGGTGGCATTCACGCGCGCGAGTTTCCGCAGCTCTCTGCGCAACCGCCCCACTTCGACCCGCAACCGCGCGCGATAGGATTCATCCGCGCGTTTGCCCCGAAAAGCGCGTGCGACGAGCGCGTCCCTCGACACGTCGAGCGGCCACGCCTCGCCCAGCGTGCGGGCGAGCGCAAACAGCACCGGGCGCCTTGCGAGTGAGACCGCAGTGGTCGCATCGCGCACCACGAGACGGCACGCGTCCACGATGAGGGCCCCGGACCTCATGCAGAGCCTCGACATCCTCGAGCAGGAGCAGTCGATCCTTGCCGTCCGCGATCACACGGGCCGCTGGCGTCGCGAGGACCCGGGCAGCGCTGTCAACTTCCGCGGTGAGTGCGGGGATTTCCGCCTTTCGCGCAGCCTGCTGCGCCTCGGCTGAGTGCCTCGCGAGCCACTCCGATCCGAAGGCGCCGCGTGCCGACCCCGGCAACCGCGAGCTCGTGAACAACCCGCAGCGCCGGCGGCAGGTCCTCGGTATCCAGCGCGGCGAGCATTCTGTCGGCTTCCTCGAGACGCCCGATCAGTACCAGGCGTCGGACCTCGAGATACCGTGCGTGCGCGGCATTGGCGCGATCGCCGTGCTGTTCGAGCACCAGGCGCGCCGCCTCGAGCGCCTTCGCGGACCACTGCAGCTCCCGCGCGGCGAGTGCGACTTCGGCCTCGGCCACCACGCAGCGCGCGCGTGCCAGCCGCTCCTTCGGGCCGAAGCCGCGCGCGGCACGCCGCAGCAGAACCTTCGCCCTGGCGAGGTCGCCGAGCTGCGCCATCGCAATGCCGCGCAGCGCCAGCGCGGGAGGGTCATCGCGCAGGGCGATGCGCTTCAGCGCGCCGAGAGGATCACCCGCGGCGAGTGCGCGCGCAGCTGCTGTGATCAGTGAGTCCATCGAAATCCCGACACACTTGTCACTCCCGGCTTTCCCTCGGCAACGGCTAATTTAGCGCACAGCGGAGTTGCGAACACGAGATTGCCATGGCTCAGATGATCGTGATCTACAAGACGCCCCGGAACCCTGCTGCTTTCGACCGACACTACTTCGAAGTGCACGTCCCGCTTGCCAGGCAGCTGCCGGGTTTGCGCAAGCTCGAGACGAATCGGGGTCCGATCATCTCCCTCTATGGAGCCCGCGACGCTCACTTGGTGGCGACCCTGCACTTCGATTCACTCTGCGACATCAACGCGGCGTTCATGTCCGAGTGCGGCCGAGCATGCGCGGCCGACCGGCAGCAGCTCGCCCCTCATGCGAACGACATCGAGATGTTCTTGTTCGATACCCAGAGTCTGTAACCGGACAGGACAAACGCCATGAAACCTCTTGCACTGAAAGTCATCGCAGCCGGCCGCACCTTCGGCCCGTATCTCGCGATCGAGCTCCTGCTGCCGGGCGGCTCGCTCATCGCACTGCTCCTCTGGCTCTATCGCACGTATGCAGGAGCCTCGAATTCCCAGGCGAAGGCCTGAAAAACCACTCACAGGAGATTCACCATGAACATTGCAGACAAGACCATTCTGATCACGGGCGCAAGCCGCGGTATCGGCCGGGCACTCATCGAGGAGGCGCTGCGCCGCGGAGCGAAGCGCGTGTACGCGGGAACGCGCGGGCCGCTGCCCCATGCAGACGGCCGCGTGACGGCCGTGAAGCTCGATGTGACCAGCGCCGAGGACATTCGGCGCGCCGTCGCCTCGATCGACCGCCTCGACGTCCTCGTCAACAACGCCGGCATCGCACTCTACGACGACCTCAGCGACCCCGAGGTCCTCGAGCGCACCTTTGCCGTCAACCTCTTCGGGGTGCTGAACGTGACCCGCGCCTTTGTGCCGCTGCTCAAGCGCTCCCGGGGCGCCGTCGTCAACCACTTGTCCATGGTGGCGCTCGCCGCGCTGCCGCTGATACCCGCCTATTCGATTTCCAAGGCAGCCGCGCTCAACCTGACGCAGTCGCTGCGCGCACTGCTCGCGGGTGATGGGGTCCAGGTGCACGGGGTGGTTCTGGGCCCCGTCGACACGGACATGAACCGCGGCTTCGACATCCCGAAGGCGACGACCGAGTCCGCCGCGCGCGGCATTTTCGATGGGCTCGAGCGGGGCGAGGAAGACATCTTCCCCGACCCGGCCTCCCAGTCGGTCGCCGACGGTTGGCGCAATGGTGCAGCCAAGGCACTGGAGCGGCAGTTCGCCGCCTTCGTCCCCCGCAAGGCGGTCTGAACACTGAAAGGGCCAGCCGCCGCTCGTGAGAATCACGACGATCTTGTTACTCCCTCACTCGCTGCCCATGGCGTAGCCTCATCTCACCAGGAGCACACCATCATGAACACAGCCGGCCAATCGAGCATCACGAACCATCCCGTCGTCTCCCGCGAGGAGTGGCTCACCGAGCGCAAGCGGCTGCTGACGCGCGAGAAGGAGCTCAACCACTTGCGCGACCAGATCGCCCGCGAGCGCCGTGCGCTGCCGTGGGTGCGCATCGACAAGGTCTACACGTTCGACGCGCCCGAGGGCGCGCGCACGCTCGCCGATCTTTTCGCGGGCCGCCGCCAGCTGATGGTGCAGCATTTCATGCTCGGCCCGGGGTGGGAGGAAGGCTGCCCGAGCTGCTCCTTCATGGCCGACCATACCGACGGCATGAACGTGCACCTGACCGCATCGCGACGTCACGCTTCGTCGCCATCTCGCGCGCGCCGCTCGCCGAGATCGAACGCTTTCGGCGGCGCATGGGCTGGAAGTTCAAGTGGGTGTCCTCGTTCGGCAGCGACTTCAACCACGATTTCCACGTGAGCTTCACGCCGCAGGAGCCGCAGGGGCAGGTGTACTACAACTACGGCATGCAGCCCTTCGAGTGTGAGGAATTACCCGGCATCAGCGTCTTCTACAAGGACGACGCGGGCGAGGTGTTCCACACCTATTCGACCTACCGGCGCGGCGTGGAGGCCATGATGGGCACCTACAACCTGCTCGATCTCACCCCCAAGGGCCGCGACGAGAGCGATGGGGGCATGGCGTGGGTGCGCCACCACGACCGCTACGAGCCTGCGCCGCCCGTGAAGGCAACGCCGGCGGGCGGCTCCTCCTGCCACACCTAGACCTGACCCAAGGCCCGTGTGGCCGGGAGAGCGCTGTGATAGAGATCATGAGAAGACTTGAACCCTTCCACCTGGCCGACGGGCTATCGCTGGCGGCCGCGCCGACTTTCGCATTGATGGCGGTTCTCGCGGGCATCCCTGACAATGGTGCACATCAAACGTCGTGCGCGGCCGCGATGCACATGTCGCCGCTGGCCGGAATGGTTCCGATGTACGCGCTGATGAGCGCCTTTCACTTCACGCCTTGGCTGAAGCTTGTCTCCCGTTGGCGAAGAGGCTTCCGCCCGGCCAGGGCGTAGGGTACGCCTGCACCGTCGATCGCGTTGGGACCTTGTGGAAGCGCTCGCCTCGGAGCGCAATAGGAATCGCGCAGCCCCTGCCTGACTCGATGACGGCACCCGACCAGGAGCGAACTACTGGTCGGCTGCCCATGACCCCGAGTTGCCGGTCGTGAGTGTCCCGCTCCGGGTACCAGGGGCGGGATGCATGTTAGCGTGGATTTGCATTATCGTATATACGTATATACAATAACCCGGTGGCCATCAGTTTCGATGTCGCCAAGAACGAGCGAAATATCGCCACGCGCGGAATCTCGTTCGACCGGGCGATAGCGTTTGAATGGGATAGCGCGCTGATCGTTGAGGATACTCGGAAGGACTACGGCGAGCGCCGATTCCAGGCGTTGGGTCTGATTGACGGGCGGTTGCATGTGTTGGTGTTCACACCGCGCACCGGTAAGACGCATGTCATAAGTCTTCGCAAGGCCAACAAACGCGAGGTGAAGCGATATGAAGCGCAAGCGGAATTCTGAAACAGCGGATCGCGAAAATCCGGTATGGACGAAGAAGACCTTCGCGCGTGCGCGCAAGGCGAGTGATGTTCTGCCGGAAATTTTTGGTAAGGCTCACGGCCTCCGGGATGCTAAAGCGACGCGGGCGACCGAAGTCCGGTAAAGCTCGCACGTCCATTTCGCTGCGTCTGCCGCCGGATACCCTAGCGCGGTGGAAGGCTACCGGCCCCGGATGGCAGACTCGAATGGCCGAAGCGCTGCGGAAAGCTATCTAAACTAGGAATTGTGGGCCACCGGCCCCACGTGACCCCTTAACAGCCGGTCGTGCATCCAGGAAGCCGACACTTAATGGCGCGAAGCGGACGTCCGCACTGTGAACCCTCTGAGCCCGAGCATCTTGCTCGGGCGACTTGGTGTACGGAGTGGCAGCCCTTGCGGCCTCACGCGATCCGATGTCACTGCGACGTCACTATGACGCCCGCCTGGGTCCCGGGGGCGAGCGCAAAGGGACTGCCGGCGACCGCGGTCAGAGCCCCGGTGCTCTTGTCGATCGAATAACCGCCCACCGCGGCCTTCACATCGTCCACCACATAGAGATAGCCCCCGCTGGCGTCCACCGCGAGTGACTGGGCATTGGATTGAAGAGCGAACGGGCTGTCCGCCAGTGCCGTGAGTCCTCCAGTGTTCTGATCCCGAGCGAACCCCGTGATGCTCGGGCCATTCGCCACGTAAACAAAGCCTCCCGTTCGATCCACGACAATGGCGGTGCCACCGGCAGCCTCGGCGAAGGGGCTGCCGGCGACCCGGAGTAAGCGCGCCGCTGGCTGAGTCGATCGCAAACCCGGAAATAGTCGATGAGACAAAGTCCACGACATAGAGTGAGGCACCCGACGGGTCAATCGCTATCGACCCCGGACTCGCCCCCTGCGGGGAAAGGACTGCCGGCGACCGCCGTGAGCTGGCCCGTAGCCGCGTTCATTGCGTAGGCTGAGATGGTGTTGTCACCTGAGTTCGAAACGTACAAGAACTTCCCGTGCGGTTCGAACGCAATCGCCGTGGGCTGTTTGCCGGCCGTGAATGGGCTGAGAGAGAGTTCTGTCAGCACGCCGGATATGCCAATTGAGAATCCCGAGATGTCGTTGCCGCCGGCGTCGGCCGTGAAAACAAAGTGGGAGCTTGGGTCCACGGTGACCGCTTCGGGTGAGGCATCCGTGAAGTACGGCCCGCCCGCAAGCTGGGAGAGCACACCGCTCGTGGCATCGATCGCGAACGCAATGACGTAACCGCCCGTTGACGACACGCAATACGCAAACCTCTCGGCCGGATCAATCGCGATGGCGCTAGGCGTCACCGGCCCCTTGAAGGGGCTCCCATGTATCGGGGTAAGTGCGCCGGTAGCGGTCTCAGTCGTGAAGGCCGAGATGGTGCCGGCGGTTGCGGCGGTGGCGTAGGCGAGTTCGAGGCTGCTCCCGGCACTGGCGGCACAAGCCACGCTGACGTTAGTGATGTTGGCGGCGCCCATCATGCCCGAGTCGGCGGTCACGGTGCAGGTCTGGCCTGCGGGCTGAGTGCCGACGGTCACGGCGTACTGGGAGCCTGACGCGATGGCCGTCGGAAAGACGAAAGTGGAGTTGGATGTGACCGTTGTCGAATCCGCGCCGTTGTCCAACAGCACTAGAGAGTTGCCGGAGGCAAGACCTGAGACAGTTCCGCCGACCGTGTAGGTAGGCGGACTGGAGGAGCCGCCATAGCCACCGCCACCACCGCCGCAGGAATTGAGGACCAGGGCAGTGACAATCAACGTGGACCTGTTGGTGCGCAGGAGAGTAGAGGTCTTCATGGATTGATCTCGAGTTAGTGCGTTGTGACGAGCGTGGATAACGTCCGGCCGTGGAGCCTCCCACCGAAGGATCTGTCACGTCGTAGAGGCACCGTGTCCCTCCCCTGAATAACACCAGCGAGGGGGTTGGATTTGACATCCAAGGCCTTCAGCAATAAAGCACCGTCTTGGCTCCCGCCGGCGTGACCTGAAACACTGCTCAATGCCTTAACAAGGCGCAGAGAGGTCCGCCCGCGCCAACTGATCACAATCACTAGGCCCCCATGCCCCGGCGTTTCTTGTAACGGCCACGCCGGTTCTTGCGTGCAGTGTAACCGGCGCGTCTTGGTCGGGCCGAGAACCTCGTTCCCTTATGGCCTCACATTGACGTGCAACCCCAGACCACGCTCGGAAGTGAAATTGAAGGCGTAGGGGAGGTAATCTTCCGAGAAGCGCTCCCGAAGGCTTCACACCCTTGCCGACCCTAACATCCCTACCGCCTACTGCCGCGTCGCATTCCTCACCTCTTCACACAGAAATGCGCACATTCCTCGCAAGACTCAACACCCCTCTTCCCGCTGCGGCGCGACCGTCGTCTGTCTTACAAACTCGATACCCGCCATGATCCCGCTGCTACCGCGCCGGCGGGTAGAGGTCGTACTCAAATAGGTCGCGCCCGGGAATGACCGTCCCCTTGAAGTAGCGCGCAACCCCTTCCGTGAAGGGGCTCATGTCCTCTGTCTCATCGCCCGGCACGAAGTGCGTGAGCACCACGACCCGCACGCCTGCAGCTGTCGCGAGCTTGCCGACTTCCTCCGGGGTGAGGTGCTCACGGGCGAGGTGTGCGCGTTCCTCCCCAAGGAGCTCCTCCGATGCGGGCTCGCCCGCCGATCGCTCCGCCCGGGCGGAGAGCGCGGGCGACAGCACCTCGCTCACCAGCACCGCGGCTCCCCGGGCGAGCGCTGCGACGGCGGGACTCGGCCCGGTGTCACCGGTAAACACCACCGCCCCCGCCGCAGTGTCGAAGCGGTACGCGTAGGATTTGTCGCCGCTCGCGACCGCGCTTTTAGTGAGCGCGTAGTGCGAGTTCTCCACCGCGCTCACCCGCACCTTGTCATCCGCATACACGGGACCACCGTGAGCGATGTCGTGCGCACTGAACATGCCCGCCGAGGGCGGCAGTGCGGGAATCCCCGCTCTGAAGATGCGCTCGGACACCGAAAGGTACTGCAACGCCGTGCGCACGAGGAACTCCGTCCCCGGTGGTCCATAGACTTGGGCGCGCGTATCCGCCCGACCCTCCCAGGCATTTTCGAACCAGTCGGACTCGAGAAACTCCGGCAGTCCGCCGTTGTGATCGAGATGGTGGTGTGTGATGAAGACGGTATGGACCTGCGGGATCGCGATCCCGGCGAGCGCGAGCTGCCGCGTGACGCCTGCTCCTGCATCGATGAGGTACGGCGTGCCGTCGACGATGAGAAGGCTGGCCGGCTCCGCGCGCCACTTCGAGGGGGTGGGTCCACCCTTGGTGCCGAGGAGGATGAGTCGCACGGCGTGTGTTGCATCCGTTGCAAAGCGCGCCTCACTCGTCGGCGCCGGCTGCGAGGGGGCAGCAACGCCATCTGCGCTCGCCAGCGCGAGAAGGGGAAGGACGAGGAGACCCGCCATTCGCGGCAGGCGTGCGCCTGAGGCACGGGCCCGGCGGACACGCCCCATCCCTGCGAGAGACAGTTCGAGGGTACTCACTCCACTTAAGGATAGCGCAGGCGCCTTGGTGCGCTGACCCCCTTTTGATCTGTGGGCGACGCTCCCGGGCTCTTCGCCCCCGGCAACATGCTGCGGGCGCACAGTCTTGCACCCCCCTCCCCGAAGGCGTACGGTCGCGCGGCTCTCCAGCTTCCG
The DNA here is from genome assembly GCA_963713175.1 of uncultured Gammaproteobacteria bacterium. GTDB lineage: Bacteria > Pseudomonadota > Gammaproteobacteria > Steroidobacterales > Steroidobacteraceae > 13-2-20CM-66-19. Next base: position 477,392 of record CAVQKW010000012.1, read on the forward strand.
GAGAGTTCGTTTGCGGAGGTCCAACATGATTACAAGAAGACTGAATTGGGGGGCGCTTGCTTTGCTCATGATCGTGAGCGGCGCGGCATCGGCCGCCACGACCGGCGCGACGGGCACAGCTGAGCAGGCGGTGACCGCGGCGGAGAATCAGTGGCTGAAGGCAGAGCAGACCAACAACGTGGAGCTCCTGGCCCCGCTCCTCGCCGACAAGGTGGTGGAGACGAGCGACGAAGCCAAGGTATTCGTCGGCAAGGACGCCGTACTCGCCGATGCGAAATCGGTCACCTGGACCAGCGCCGAGAACACGGAAATGAAGGTCACGGTGTACGGCCATACGGCCATTGCCACCGGCACCTTCGCCGGCAAGGGAACGGCGGCAGGCAAGCCGGTCGACACACGGGTGCGGTTCACCGATACCTGGGTGAAGATGGCGAACGGTGAGTGGCTGTGCGTCGCCACCCAGGACACCCTCGTCAAGATGTAAGCGCGCTGATCGGGCGCTTCGCGATCCCGCGCCGGCTTGAGGTGCACCTCGGGCCGGCGCGACCGCCGCGAGAACCCCGACGCGCTTAGGTCCCGGACGCCTGCCGCGGCGTCCATGCGCGCACCTTGCCGCCTCAGTCCTGCGGAAACTTCAGTTCCCGCTCGATGGCCTGGAAGCGCGGCTCCTTGCGCAGCGAATCCATGAAGGGATCGTCCTTCATGAGCGTCACTCCCGGATCACGCACCTTGAGCGCGGTCTCCAGCCACTCGAGCGCCTTCGGCGCATCGCCCCACTGGGCGTAGATCGTCGCGTACTGGTAGGCCGCGGAATTGCCCTGCAACTGTTTGAGCTTTGCCAGGGAGGCTTGCGCATCGGCGAGCCGTCCGAGCTTCTCGTAGCTCACCGCGAGACACCACTGCGCACCCCAGTACGCAGGCTTCGGCTCGCAGGCGGCGCGCGCCTTCTCGAAGTTACCGAGCCCATAGTAGGCGAGCCCTCGGTACTCATAGATCGGCAGGTACGAGGCATCAAGCGTCGCGGCCTCCTCGAGTGCGGCGAGTGCCTCCTCGTAGCGGCGCGACCAGTAGAGTCCCCGGCCGAGCACGAAGTGGCTGACGACATTGAGCGGGTCGAGCGCCGCCGAGCGCCTGAGGTCCGCAAGGCCCGGCTCGATGCGGCCCATCGTGACGGCAAAGAGTCCGTAGGTACCCAGTATCGACGCCTTGCCCGGTGCAAGTGCTCGGGCGCGCTCGAACTCCGGGCTCGCCTGCCTGAAGTCGAGCGCCCCGTTCGCGAAGTAAAAGGCCAGCGCCAGGTGGCCGTCGGCCAGCTCCGGGGCGAGAGCGACGGCGGCTCGTCCATCGGCGAGGGCCTTCTCGAAGGACTCGCGGACCGCAGGTCCCACCGCCGCCTGGGATGCATAGAGCGACTCGACGAACGATCGGCCCGCAAGCGCGAGCGCATAGTTCGGATCCAGGCGTACGGCGTCCGTATATCCGGTGACCGCAGTCTGGTAGCTCGTGGCATCGCCTCCAGCGCTCGCGGCCTTGGTGGCGCGCAAATACGCATCGAACGCCTCGGGGTTCCGCGTGCCTCCCAGCTCGATCTTCGCGGCCGTATCGGTGAGGAGGGTCACCCGGAGCGCATCCGCAACCGCAGTGGCGATCTCGGTCTGCAGCTTCAGCACATCGCTTAGATTCCGGTCGTAGGTCTTCGACCAGACATGAAATCCGCTGACCGCATTGATGAGCTGGGCGGTGATGCGGATCGTGCGGCCCGAGCGGCGCACGCTGCCCTCGAGCACCGCCCCGACATCGAGTTTGCGCGCAATGGTCGGGATGTCGGTGTCCTTGCCCTTGAAGGAGAAGGACGAGGTGCGCGCGGCGACCTGCAGCCCGTCGATCGCAGCGAGGGAATTGAGGAGCTCTTCGGTGAGCCCGTCGGAGAAGTAGTCCTGGCCCGGATCGCCGCTCAGGTTCACGAACGGCAGCACGGCGATCGAATGAGGGGGCGGGGAGAAGACGGCCGGCGCGGGTGAGGCCGCGGCAGCCGCCGGCGGCGTCGTCGTCGTATGCCGGTTGCCGAGCCTGTAGCTCACGACCAAGGCCGCCGCACTTAAGACCAGCACCGCGGCAACCGCGATCGCAGCGACCTTCGCAGTCTTCGAAGCGCGGGCTGGCCCGCCCGGGAGCGCTGCGCGCGCTGCAACCCCGCTCACTGCTCCCCCGGTCGCGGTCGACGGCGGAAGCGCCAGCAGCAGCCGCACCCGCTCGACGAAAGCCGGCGGTGTCTCCCCGCCCCGCAATCGTGTCCACTGCACGTCGCGAAAGCGCTCGGGGACCCGCTCGTCGTCATCGCGGGTGTCATCCACCACGACCGGCAGGAGAAAGGTCCTGTCGGCGGCCATCAGGTGGCAGCGATCCACCGCGAGCTTCCACTCGAGACGGAAATATCCCTCGTCGCGCTCGTGCGTCGTCTGCGAGATGATGGGGATGAAGAGCGCACAGCTCTTGATCTGCCTGCGGATCGAGTGATCCCACGCATCCCCGCCCCGCAGCTCGCTCTGGTCGAACCAGACCTCGATCCCGGCCGCGCGCAGTGTCTCGCTGATGCGGTGAGCAGCCGGCGCGTCCTGCGACGCATAGCTCAGGAACACCGCGTGCGACGGCTCGCTCACGACCTGACCACCCCCAAAAGGTACGCCCTCAACTCAGGGCGTAGAGATACTCGACGAACGAGGCCACCGCCCCATCCAGCCCCTCTACCTTGGGATTCGTGGACTCGATCAGGTAGTACTCGTCCGGTGCGTGTGCGCCGGTCCCGTTGCCCATGCCGAAGTGTCCGGCCGGGAGGCTGAGCGGGGGAGTCGTAAACAGGTACCCTGGCCAGGACCCGGCAGAGCGCGGCCACAGCTGCGGATCCGCTCCGAGCTTGCGGTACGTGGCGAGCTGCGTCTGGATGAGCCGGCTTGTCTTGTCGGTCTGATTCGGGTCGTAGCCGCCTGACATGTTGACCTCGATGTCACCGTACCCGTGCTTGGCGAGGTGCGCTTTCAGTTTCGCGAGCGTGTCGGCAGCGGTCATGTCGGGCACCAACCGCATGTCGATCTTCGCCACCGCCCGATGCGGCAGAATGGTCTTGCCGCCGGGCCCGGTGTAGCCCGCGACCAGGCCCTCGATGTTGATCGTCGGCTGCGACTCCAGAAGCATCTGCGAGTCGAGCCAGCTGGCATCTTCCACCCAATGTTCCACACCGAGCGAGTTCTTCACCGTCGCCTCGGAGGTCTTGGCGGCGTGGTCGGCGATCATCTTCTTCTGTTCTGGACTTAAGGGTTTGGCGCGCTGGAAGAATCCCTCCACCGCGGGTGTGTGGCCATCCGGCATGATGAGGGTGTTGAGCGCCTGCACCAGGTGCCAGGTCGGGGAATCCAGCGCCGCCTCGAGGCTCGAGTGCACGTCGTGCTTCGGCCCCCGCCCCCACTTCTCACCGGTGGACACGAGCTCGAGCTCCACCACCCCTTTGGCGCCGAGCGTCACCGTCACGCCGCCGTCGCGATCCTGCCCGGCTTCCGGCATGAAGACGCCCATGCATTTCTTGAGCTCCGCCAGCACTTCCGGGCTTCTCACCACTTCGCCGAAGTGCGGCGAGCCGATTTCCTCCTCGCCCTCGCATACCAGGACGAGGTTTACGGGCAGCGTGCAGCCCGCGGCCTTGAAAGCCATGAGCGCGCTCAAGAAGGAGTTCTCCGGTCCCTTCTGGTTGACCGCACCGCGCCCCATGCACACCGTGCCGAGCCCCTCCTTCTGCACCAGCCTTCCTTCGAGCGGCGGGGAGCTCCACTCCTCGGGCACGAACTGCTTCACGTCGTACATGAAGTAGATGCCGACCGTGGTGCGCGCACCGGCGTCGATGCGCCCGAACACGCCAGGCTTGCCCGAGGTCGGCATGAGCTTGACGTCGGTGAAGCCCGCATCGCGTGCGAGCTGCGCCATGCGCTCAGGTCCTGCTGGGTAGTTGCGGTTCTCGGCCGCGATCGAGGGCAGCGCGATCCACTCCTGCAGGCGCTTGATGTTGGCGGCATGCATCTTCGGGATCTGGGCGAGCACCGCCTTCTTGCCGGGGCATGCCGCCGCGAGTGCGCTGGCGGGCAGGGCCGCGAGTGCGGCGGCCGCAACGGAAGCATCGAGGAAATCGCGCCGGCTTAAGCCTTTCTCGATCGCGTCGGTCATCGTCCCACTCCCCTGAAGATACGAGGTGTGGATTCTACTGGCTTGAGCGGGTCCGCACATCCGGGGCGCCCGCAGCGCGGTGAGTGCCGCGAGCCCTGGCCTTATGACCGCGCGCCGGCGTCAGGGCGCACTGACACCGGCTACGCCATAAACCGCCCGGGTGCGTGCCTCGATGCCATCGGCGAGAGCCTCGATGAGGCGCAGCCCGCCGGCCGCCGCGGTATTGGCCTGCTCCGTGAGATAACGGTGCGCGAGTCCTTCATCGTGGGCATTCAGGAGAATCTGCGCGGTACGGTCGATATCTTCCTGGGCCGCAAGCTCGTGCGCTTCGAAGCCCTCGAGCGCGGCCGTCACTTCCGGCAGGAAGGACTCGCGATGCTGGTCGACGAGGTAGAGCAACCGCTTGACCGCGCGGTCGGCGAAGCGCGTCGACTCGACGCCCCGGAGCTCGGGTGCGACGCCCCGCTCGGCCTCGCCGGCGGTCAGGTACCGATGTCGCTGATACTCCGGGAGGATTGAGTCGACGCCGAGACGCCAGGGGATGAACGCCGCCGTGATCGGCGGCCCCGGAGCAACCCACAGCGTACGCAGGTCCGGATCGATGTTGGCGCGCAATTGCGCCGCCTGACCGTAACCTGAGGAGTCCCTGGCAGCCGAACGCAAATCGCGCATCAGAAGCGCTATGTCTGCCTTGGGGGCAGCAGCCCGCACGTCAGCTTCTATCCGCACTGCATCCGCGTCATTCTCCGCAACCAGCCTCGGGCCGTAGTGCTGGAGTCGGGTGCGCGTGCCGTAGACACCCATGATGCTGAACGCTTTGCCTGGCGCAGGTCTATACCATCCCCGCTCGATCGCGAAAGATACGAAGTTCTTCGAGGCAAGGTAGTCGGGATCCCGGCGCCAGTTCTCCGGGAGCGTTTGCACGTAGCCCATTTGCTGGACCCCACGCCAGTTGAGCCACACATCGTTCGGGCCCAGTCGATGAGCGACCCACAGTCCCTTGCCGCCGGGAAAAGTGAGCAGCACCCAGCCCTCGTTTGGATCTGCAAATATGTGCGAGTTACCTCCGTAGGAGAAATCGCCGTACTTCTCGATGAGCGCCACCGAGATGTCGAGCGCTTCACGAGCCGTGCGGGCGCGCTCCAGCGCTATCCGCGCGATGTCGCTGTAGTTCAGGCCGTGCTGGCGCTTCGGTGTCATCTCGACGAGCTCGCTCCTGCAGAGCATGGCCACATCACGCACGGCGAGCCCATAGTCGTTGATGCCACCGTTGATCAGCGGTGCCGGCAGTCCCTTGAAATACGAGTAGTTCATTGCGATGTAGCGAAAGGTCTCCGCAACCTGCGGAATACCGATCAATTCGCCCGGCATGTCCGCACTCGCCGTCCCGCCCACCTGAACCAGCGTCCCCGCGGGGTAGTGCCGGCGCGGCACGATCTGCAGCCAGTGACTCGATGGCTCATCACCCCATCCCGCGAGCAACACCGTCCCGTCTGCGGTCAGGTTCTTACCGACATAGATGGAAACGCTCGCGCGAGCCGCAGGCGGACACGCCAGCGCCGCGACTGCAGCGAGCGTCGCCGGCAGACGTGCGCGATGTTTCGGCAACCCGCGCCGCCGTATGGCTAGCGATGACTCTGCGAATCGCCTCCGCATCGTTCCCCCTCGTCTACGAAAGACCGGTTAACGGACCGAGCTTGGCCGCGAAGGGCTTCCACCGCGCAAGCGAGTCCGTGTAGATGCCTCTTCGCACCTGCCGGCTGCTCGCGGTGAGGACAGGCCGGCGGCTTTCATGGAAGGCGAGGCACCGATCATTCCAGTCGAGCCCGACCTCCGCGAGGAGCCGCCTGATCTCTCGCTCCGGGGTCTTCACGAGGTCCTCGTATCGCATCTCGACGATCGCTGGCATGAGTGCGCTGCACCAGTGACTCATGAGCCTTCGATAGCTTCGATAGAAATGCGCCAGCTGCTCGAGCGAGTTGTAGTAAGGCTCGTGGATCGCAAAGTTGGCGGTGAACAACGACCACCCGGTTGCCTCCGGGCCGCGGTTGCAGTGCACGATGACCGCATCGGGGAACATGAAGCGGATGAGACCGAGTCTCGAGAAATTCCCCGGCAGCTTGTCGGTCACATACTCGGCATCCAGATCGCGCTCGAAGAGCCGGTCGAGGTAGATCTCGCGCAGCCTCAGCAGGAGCTCGCGCTCCCGCGGGTCGCCGGGGTCCACCGGACCTTCGAGTTCGAGCTCCTTGCGACGCATCGCGTGCAGACGCTCGCATTCGACGGCGAATGGCAGCTCCCCGCCCGCCTTGACGCGCGGGTGACTGCCCAGTATCTGCTCGATGAGGGTGGTGCCGGAGCGCGGCATCCCGACGATGAATATGAGGCGCAGGCTGATCGGCAGGGGGTCCAGTGCGGGCCTCGTGCTCTGCACCGGGTAGGTGGCGACGGTGCGCGTCACCTGCTCGTCGGCGATTTCCGGCTTGTAGAGGATGCCGCGTTCGGCCATCACGCGCTGCGCGGCTTCGTTGGCGAGAGCGTAGTAGGTGAAGGCCTCATCGTGCCGCTGCGCGGCTTCGAACACGCGCCCCAGGGCGAAGCCGAGATTCGTGCGGTCCGCGTCTGCGAGTGAGCGCTGCGCGATCAGTTTCTCGACGTGTTTCACGAGCGGGTCCGCGGGCTCGGGCGTCTTCAGATCCACAAGGTTGTAGATCGCCGCCGCAAGCCCGGGCGCGATATCGAGCGCCTGCTGATAGGCGGCGAGCGCCCTCTCCTCCTCACCTGTTGCCTTGTAGATGTGGCCCGCGACCAGGCGTGACAAGGCCCGGCCGGTGAAGTGAGCCTCGAGATGCATGAGAGCGTGGGTGGCACCGGCGAGGCGCCCCCCGGCGATCGCCGCGAGAGCGAGTCCCTCCCAGTTGGAAGCCTCGCGCGGCTCGAGCTCGCACGCGCGGCGGTAGGCCCGCTCGGCGTCCTCCCACGCTCCGCCGGCGGCGGCGAGCTCTGCCGTGCGTCTCCATGCCACGCCATCGAGCGGTGAGAGGTTGAGCAGCTCCCGAAGCACTGCGGATTCGGCGTGCCGCCGTCCGAGAGACCTCTGAATCTCGGCGAGGAGGCGCAGCACCGCGAGCGACGGCCCGCTCGTGCGCAGCCAGGTCGTGAGCAGCGCCGCGGCTTCCCGCGACCCGCCCGCGCGATGCAGGTGATAGGCGCGCCGAAAGAGCAGCTCGGCGTCCTCGCCTCCGGTCCGTGGCTCTTCAGTTGATTCGCGCTCCAGGTTCCACCCCCGCCAGCTGTACACCGAGCTCCTGCGCGAGTGGCTCGAGATGAGCGCGATAATAGCGCCACCGCCCGACTGAATGAGCGTAGATCGGCTGACGGACCTGCCAGCGGCTGGGGGTGAGTACGTGCCGTTCGGTCTCGTAGAACTTCAGACACTCCTCTTCCCACTCGAGCTCGCAATGACGGAGCAGCTCGCGGATCGTCGCCCGGGCGTCCCCGATCAGCCGCTCGTACGACAGATCGAAGATTCTCCCCGGCAGCACCATGTGCCAGTGAGCCATGAGGCGGCGATAGTCAGCGTAGTAGCGTCCGAGGGTGCGCAGGTCGTTTCCGAACTGGATCTCTTCCGCAAAGCCAGTGAAGTAGCACGACAGGCAGTTGTCGAGTGCGTCTCGCCTGCAATGAATGATCTTCGCCCTGGGAAAGAGTCGATCGATCACCGCAACGTGCATGAAATTGAAGGGCAGCTTGTCCGTCACCCTGCGGGCGCCCGGACCGAGCTTGTCGAGCTCCTTGAGATAGCGGTCGGCGAGTGCGGCGAGATCCGCTGCCGCGAGGCCCGGAAGGCCCTGCGGATAGGGGCGCTGCCCTTGCGACAGCGTCCTGATCCTGAAGCTCGCATCGAGCAGTATCGGCAGCTCACCGCCCGCCGCCACACGCGAATGGCTCGAGAGGATCTGCTCGGTGAGCGTGGTTCCCGAGCGCGGCATGCCGATGATGAAGATCGGCCGGTCGCTGCGACTCCCGGAGCTCGCCGCCGAGAGAAAGAAATCCTTGTCCAGAACTGCGATGAGCGTGTCAATGGCGCGCGTGAAGCCCTCGGCGTCGAACGGGCTCGCCCGGGCGCGCTCGTCCTGGGCCGCCTTGATAGCCTCGAACGCCTCATCGTAGGCCCCCACCCGATCGAGATAGTGCGCGAGGGCGACGCCCAGGCGGATCCTCGCGGGCGGCTCGAGGGCATCGGCCCGGGAGAGACGGCGCGCGTTGTCGAGCCACCACGCACTCACCGTGCCGTCGCGCAATTGCAGCAGCTTGGCCAGTGCCTCGCTGTTATTGGGCTGACGTTGCAGCACCGAGTAGTACTGCATTCTCGCCTGCCGGAATTTCCCCAGCGACTCGCACGCCTCCCCGAGACCCAGGCGCGCCGGGCAACTGTCCGGGTCGAGCCGGATCGCCTCGTGGTAAGCCGCAAGGGCCTCGGTCACCTTGCCGCAGTGGAACGTTGCCTGTCCGAGGCTCGCCATCACCCGCGCGGACCACGGGCGCAGCCTCGCGAGGCGCCGCAGGATCACGGCCGCCTGATCGAACCGCGCGAGCTCACCGAGCGCTTCCGCGAGATTGTTCAGCGCGTCGAGGTGATTGCCGTCGAGCTCCAGTGCCCGGGACAAGAGCCTGATCGCATCGTCGGGCTTGTGCGCCTTGAGCTTCACGGCACCGAGATCGCTCCAGGCGTCGGCGCGCCCGGGAGACAGCTTGAGCGAGCGCCCGATCAGGTCCTCGGCCGCATCGAGCGAGCCGCGCTGGTAATTGAGGAGGCCGAGGTAGTGCAGCGCACCCGGATCGTCGGGCCGGCGCTTCAGGATCTCGCGATAGCGCCGCTCGGCGTCCGCAAGTCTCCCCTCGCGCTGCAGTGCGATGCCCTCCTCGAGAGCCGACGCCTTGGGCTTACCTGGCGGCGTCGCGATCACTTCGTGAAGAACCCGTAGCGAAACCCCGCAAACACCCCGCGCACGTCCTCGAATACGACCCCGTAGGAGGGGCTGCCCTGCTTGGAGAGCAGAATGCGGTCGTCGAAGACGTTGCGAACGTTCAGGTACAACTCCAGGCCCTGGTACTTGTCCGGAAACTTGTATGACGCATTGAGGTCGAGTCGCGTGTACGCACCGTCGACGAGCTGGCCCCACGTCACGACCTTCGGAAAGCCGAGGATGTATGCGTAGTCGCTGCTCGAGACCACCATGGCCCCGGCCCGAAAACCCTTCAGCGGCCCGTTGAGAAATTCATACGAGCTCGCAATCGTGCCCTTGTGCCTGGGCAGATTCGCGAGCGGAATGGCGAAAGTATATGCGGGGTTGGTCAGCTGGGCGTCGGTGTACGCGTAGTTGGCTGACAAGTTCCACCCGGGCACGAACTCCCCGACCGTCTCGACCTCGACTCCCGTCGCCTTCTGTGTGCCGTCGGCGACCGTGGTGCCGAATGCACCGAACGACCCGAGCGGTGCGTTGGTAGCCGGCACGTTCGTGATGGTGTAGTTGTAGACCGCGAGCGAGCTGCCGACGGCGTGATTGAGGAAGTCCGCCTTAACGCCCGCCTCGTACTGCTTCATGTTCTGCGGAAAGGATTGTGCAATCGCCTGCTTGTTGACGATGATCTGCGGCTGGAATCCCTCGCTGTAGTTGATATAGCCGTTGACGCCATCGACCGAGCCGTGATCCTTGACGAAGTCGTAGACCACCCCCACGCGCTTCACGATCTTGGTGAAGCTGATGTCCTGCACGTTGGGCTGACTGAGGGTCTTGGATGCGCTGATCGGAATGGTATTGATGTTCTCGCCGTGATGCGCGAGCACGCCCACCAGGAACTTGAGCCGGTCCACGGGGTTGAGCAGCAGCTCGACACTCCCCTTGTAATCCTTGAACGTGGTGTTCTCGATCTCGCGAATCGGCAGTTGGGCGGTGTTGACGGTCGGGATCGGCGCGCCGGTCGTGGTGATGCCAAGGCCCCCCTGGTACGCGTCGATCAAGCCCGAGCCGACGGAGTTCAGCAGCGTGAAATTGTTGGGCTCCGTGGTGTCGTCACCCTCGAGCGCCGTGTAGAAGCTCTGCTTGCGGCCGAAGAGATCGAAGTCGCCCCTGAGGCTCACGTCGACCGTGACCGCGCCGCTATGCCGCGAGATGTCGTAGCTGTAGATCGGTGCGACGGTCGCAGCGTGGCCATAGGCGCCGAAAGGACCGTAGGGGTAGAAGTAGTCGAGTCCCTGCTCGTAGCGGTCGTAGGAAGCGTCGGCGTTGAACTCCCAGCCATTGGCGAACGAGTGCACCAGCTCCATGAACAGCAGATCGAATTCCGTCTGCTCGATCGACTGGCGGGGATTGGAGAAATACCACGTGAGCGGGTCGACGTTGTCCGGCGGCAGGCTGAGTTTGCCGTTCGCGAGAAACAGTGGTCCCCCGTCGTAGGGATCGATGGCCCGGTTGCCGTGGTACCACCACAGTGTCGAGCTGGTGTTGTCGGTGATGCGCCATGACAGCGCCCCGAGGTACATCTCCTCGTGGTCGCGAATCGTGCCGTTGTCGAGCGCCGGACGGTAGTCGTCATATCGTGCGACGAAGCGGCCGCTCACCGAGTTGCTCAGCGGGCCGGTCACATCCATCCCATAGCGCGTCGTGTCGAAAGAGCCGTCCTCGAACTCGAATTCCGCCTGCGCATTCGGCGACGGACGCTTGAGGATGGAATTGATCTCGCCGCCGAAGGACCCGGTCACCCCATAGATCGCCGTCGCCGGACCGCGCACGACCTCGACACGCTCGAGCGCATAGGAGTCGAGCGGGTATTGCAGGGCGTTGAGCTCGAGCCCGTTGACCCGTTCGTAGCTGTTGTTCACGCCTCGCAGCATGATGCGGTTGATGCCAAAGCCAGACCCTTCCGAGATCGCCCCGGGCACGAGGTCGGTGGCCGAGTAGATCGACTGGGCATCGATCACCTTCATCATGTTCCCGGTCACGACCGATATCGCCTGCGGCGTATCGATGAGCGGCATCGCAAGCCCGGTGGCCGAGGACTGGTCGGTAGGACGGTACTTGAGGGAGACGCCCTGGATGATGATTTCGGTGAGCTGCTGCTCGCTCGAGGAGGTGGGCTCGGCCTGCGTCGTGGGTGGATCTGCGAGCCGCGCGGGCGTGGTACCGAAGCGCAGACTCAGCGTATGGCCGTCATCGGCGGCGACGCTGAGGCCCGTGCCGCGCAGCAGCTCCGCCAGCGCCGCGCGCGCATCCAGTGCTCCGACGACCGTGTGGGTGCGCAACCCCTTGAGCTTGTCGGCCGGCGCGATGATCTGCAGCTTCGCCTGCCGCGCGAACTCGAGGATACCGGCCGCTGCGTCCTGCTCGGGGATATTGAAGGCGACGGTTTGCGCAAAGGCGGACCCGATCACTGTCAGCCCGAGCGCCAGCCTGACCGCCTGGGAGACCGGACGGAAGCGGCAGCCAGTGGTGCGCGGCATTGTGTACTCCCCCTGTCGTTGTAGAAAGGCGCGCGCTGGCCGACCCGGACGCAGGGCGCTCAATCTATAAGAGGGACGACGGGGCCGGTTCCCGCCCCGCCGCAGGCGGTTATTTTTCGGCAGTCGGGCTGCGCTCGAGAATCAGGCGGTCGCCGTCCACCCGCGCGCTGGCATCGAGCATCGCCGCGGCGGCATTGACAAAAGCCTCGGGATCCGTCACCTGGAAGCGTCCAACCACTCTCTGCGCGGCGAGCTCGGGGTCGGTGATCACGACGGTGCGGTGATTGAAGCGATTGAATTCCGCCGCCGCTTCGCCGAGCGTCCACCCGTTGAGGTCGATGCTGCCCTCCTTCGACAGCGTCGCGCGGGCCCTCTGGACGTCTGGCAGCTCTTCCAGAGCGGTGATCTCCTGGGGCGTGACGAGGATACGGTTCCCCGCCGCCACGCGCACCGGCGCTTCGGGATTTGGCGTCAGGCGCCACACTTCCACCGTCCCCTTGTCCACGATGACTTCGGCCGCGCTGTCGGAGAGGCGGCTGACCGAGAACGCCGTACCGACGGCTCGGACTCGAACATCCCCGGACTCGACGACGAACGGCCGGTGCGGGTCGCTCACGACCTCGAAGAGAGCCTGGCCGTACTGCAGCCGCACGATCCGCATCGAAGGCTGATATTCGATCGAGACCGCGCTCTTCGGGTCGAGTCTTACTTGAGATCCATCGGCAAGGCGCGCCTCCCGGGTCTCGGCGGCCGCAGTGGCCACCTCACCCGCGCGATGTTCCTGCCAGGCGCGCAGCACGAACCCCAGGGCGACGAGGGCCAGCACCGCGGCCAGCCCCGTGGAGACGCCCCACTCCGGCATGCGCCCGGGCGAGCGGTAGAGCTCGCCATGCGAATGGAAGACCCGAGCGCGCTCGACGTGCACCCAGGCGGCCTTGGCGCGCGCGAGTGCGCCGCTGCGCCGTTCATCGACCGCCAGCCACGCCTCCAGGTCCTGCTGCTCGGAATCGGACAGCCCGCGATCGAGCCGCACCACCCACTCGGCGGCAGCCGAATCGATCGCTATGGCCTTCTCACGCGCCACGCTGTCCTCCGCGCGTGCCGAGCACCAGGCTTCTCACCGGGCTCACGCTGGGTGTCTCCACCCGCAGGTGCTCGAGCAGCACCCGCAGGGCGCGAGTCATGCGCTTCTCCACGGCATTTTCGCTGATGCGCAACTTCGCGGCGATAGCCTTCTGGGGCATGTCATCGAACTTGCGCATCACGAAGACGGCGCGACACGGTCCCGGGAGGCGAGCGATCGCCTGATACACACGCTCGAGCTCCTGGCGGGCCGAGAGGATACGTTCGGGTGTGAAGTCAGTTTCCGCAAGGCTCAGCTTCTCCGGTTCCGCGATCGTGTCGATGGGAATCACGGCGGAGCGCCGCACGTGCTCGGAAATCAGGCGCTTGGTGATCTGGTACAGGTACGCCTTGGGATAGTTGATCTGCGCATCGCCCGGGAGCGCTGCGAGCTTAGCGTAGGCCTCCTGGATGATGTCATCGACCTCGAGTCCCGCAGGAACGATGCGCTTGAGCCACGCGCGCAGTTGCGGCTCGAGCGGCAGGATGTTGCCGGCGAGCCATCGGGCTCGTTCTGCGGAAATCTGCGGCACCTGCCTCCCCTGCGATTCCTCGAGCGGCGGGATTGTCGATGAATTCCGCTTGCCAGACAAACCTTGGCTGCCGGCCTCCGAGCGCAACGCGCGCGGATCGCTGCTAAGCCGCCGACGCACGCATATTTTCATGAGCCTGCCGCGATGAACCGCGGCGTCCACGAACCTCGCTTACTTTCAGTGAGTTACGGAGCGTGCGACGGGGCCCGGACCTCGCGCCCGAGAGGTCTTTCTTTGGTGCTCCAGGCTGGAACTGCCTCGGCCGTCCCTCTTAAGTAGGTTGTGAGCTTCGGAAGGACACTCGTGGCACAGGTATCAGGCGCGCACCGGACACGGCTCCGGGCCGTGTGCGCGCTGGCAGCAGCGCTCCTGCCCGTCTGCACGAACGCCAGCATCTCGGTCTACGTGGGGAAGAACCTTACGAAGGACGGACACGTGCTGCTTGCGGGCTGGGGCGATGAGCCCTCGAGCCACTGGCTCGAGATCGTTCCCCGCCGCGAGTACCCGCAAGGGGCCACCATCAAGGTCGGCGGCACCGACGCCGCCAATCTCCCCGGGGAGCTCATCGACATTCCTCAGGCGCACGAGACAAATCGCTACATCGCGATGAGCTACTCGTACTTCAAGGGTTTGCCGGCACCGCTGTTGAACGGCGGCCTGAACGAGTACGGAGTGGCGGTCCGAGATGTGGCCCTGCACTGCCGCGCCGAGCTCATCGCCATGACGCCCAGACCACAGCACGGCCTCAATTACAGCGACGTGGCGCGCCTTGCACTAGAGCGCGCACATACCGCACGCGAGGCGCTCGACATCTCCGTGGCTCTCATCGAGAAGTATGGTGACTTCTCCTACGGCGGCAACTCGCACGTGTTCGCCGATGCGAACGAGGGCTGGGTGCTGCTCACCTTCCCCGGCGGCAAGGGCCTGTGGGTGGCGCATCGGCTGGGGCCCAACGACGTGTGGCTCAACTGGCGCGGCTACCAGAAGATCGGCTACGTGCAGGAGCTGCCGGCCGACTGGCGCAAGAGCGGCGACTATCTCGCCTCGGCCAACTTCGTGTCCTTCGCGCAGCAACACGGTTGGTATAAGCCCCGGCCCGGCGAGCCCTTCAGGATCATGGCCGTCTACGGCGGTCCCGACCCGACACCGTTTGCTGCGGAGAACGCCGCACAGGCCGAGCGCATCCAGGCCGAACTGCGCGCCGCAGCGCCAGGAGTCGACATCCCGCTCCTGATGCGCGAGCTGCGCTCGGCCGCCCGCGACTCCTCGGGCTATGGACAGGTGGCGCAGCTGAGCTCGGACGTCGACCCGGAGCTCCGAACTCTGTGGGTGGCTCCCGGGCCGCCGATCACCGCGGCGTTCATTCCCTGGCATCTCGGCGTCGACTCGATCCTTCCCGAGTATCAGCGCCATCGCTATATCACAGCCGGAGAGGCCGAACGGGGCTCGGCGGAACCGGAGTTCAAGGGCGTCGAGTCGACACACTTTGCCGACCGCGCCGTCAAGCGGCTGCTCTACCTGGTCGATGAGCACCGCGCAGCCTTCCTGCCCGACGTGACCGCCGCGCTCGATGCCTTCGAAGCGCGCGAGCTCGCGTCCCAGACAGACGTCGAGCGCACTGCGCAGGTCCTGCTGGCGGCACACGAGAGGGGGCTCGCGCAGCGCTATCTCACCGGAGAGGCCAATACCTCGGCTGCCGACGGTCTGCGTCTCATCGAGGCTCTGGCGGTTGATCTCGAAGCACGTACGAAGGCGCTCTACGGCATCCGCCCGACTGACCGCCCGACACCCTAGCGAGAGGAACTGACATGACACAGGCACTCGAACTCACATCCGGCCACGCCCGCCCGCGCTCTCGCGTCGGCCTGCTCCTTGGGGCACTCGTGGCGCTGGCGTGCTCCCCCCTCGCGCACGCAAGCCTCTTCCTCTACGTGGGTAAGAACCTGACCCGGAGCGGCAACGTGATGGTGGCAGGCTTCGGCGACGAACCCTCGAGCCACTGGCTCGAGATCGTTCCGCGCCGGCAATACCCCGAAGGGGCGACCGTCCCGGTCGGCGGAACGGAATCGGTGCTCGTGCCGAACAAGCTCACTCTGCCCGGCAAGCTCATCGACATCCCCCAGGTGCGCGAGACCTTTGCCTACATCACGATGAACTACTCCTATTATCGGGGGTTTCCCGCGCCAATCACCAATGGGGGCCTCAACGAGTACGGCGTAGCCGTGCGGGACGTCGCATGCATTTCACGCAAAGAGCTCGTCGAGATGACGCCGCCGCCGCTGCGCGGCGTCAACTACAGCGATATCGCGCGGCTCGCCCTCGAGCGCGCGCACACGGCGCATGAGGCGCTCGAAATCGCCGTGGGACTCCTCAAGCGGTACGGCGATTTCACCTACGGCGGAAATTCCCATCTCTTTGCCGACTCGAACGAAGGCTGGGTGCTGCTGGAGTTTGCCGGCGGCAAGGGCTTGTGGGTGGCGCACCGCTTGGGTCCCGACGATGTCTGGGCCGACTGGCGCGGTCAGCACGACCTCGGCTTCGTGCAGACGCTGCCCACGGATTGGCGTCACAACCCGGACTATCTGGCCTCTGACAACTTCGTGTCTTTCGCCGTGAAGCAGGGCTGGTACAAGGAGGGTGCCGGCAAGCCCTTCAACGTCATGGACATTTACTCCTCGCCCAACTACGGCGGCCCGGCGACTGCTGCGGAAGTTCGCCGGGTCGAAGCCGCCGTGCGCGCGGCGGCACCCAAGGTCGACGTGCGCCTCCTGATGCAGCTAATTCACTCCGTCGGTCGCGACTACTCCGGTTATGGTCAGGTCGCGGATCTGCGTCCGAACGTTCCAGCAGCACTGCGCACCCTGTGGGTAGCCCCGGGACCGCCGTTGACGGCGGCCTTCGTCCCGTGGCGTATCGGCGTCGAGTCGGTGATTCCCGAGTACCAGCGACACCGCTATCTGACCGCCGGAGAGGCCGAACGGGGACTCGTCGATCCGGCACAGCGAGGCATCGAGTCGACCCACTTCGCCGATCGTGCCGTGAAGCGACTCTTCTACCTCGTCGATGAGCATCGCGAGGCCTTCCTGCCGGAAGTAACGGCAGCGCTCGAGGGCTTCGAGGCGCACGAGATCGCGGCTCAGGAGGGCGTTGAGCGCACGGCGCAGGTTCTCTTCGCGGCGCACGAGGACGTCCTGGCGCACCGCTATCTCACCGAGCAGGCTAATGTCTCGGCCGCCGAGGGCTTACATCTCCTCGAGTCACTCGCCAACGGTCTCGAGGCACGCACCAGGGCGCTCTACGGCATTCGTAGCGGCCCGAGTACCGCGCCCTGACAGCTCGCCACGTTTACGGCAGGTAACGAGTCACCCCGACTTCGTCCTTAAAGGCGCGCTGCCGATGATTGCGTGGCCGGGCGACACGATTCACCCGACCCGGGATGCCGGTCGCTCTCGCGAGTGCGCTGCGTGCGCGCTACATCGCCGCCTTGAGGGCGGCGGATGGCGGTGACTATGAGCCCTTACTTGAATTCTTGAAGATCGGCTGACCGCAACAGCATGCCGATGTGATTCCGAACCCGTCGGTCTGAACGGCTGGTTGGCGTAGAATCTGCATCGGCGCCGCCGTAGCTCAGTGGCAGAGCAGCCGCCTTGTAAGCGGCAGGTCGTCTGTTCAATCCAGACCGGCGGCATTGCCTCCCTGCCTCACGGGTCAGCCGCCGCGGCGCACCGATCGGCGCACCTTTCGCAATCCCCAACGTGCCTTACGGCAGTTTCGGTGCGGTGTTCTGCGCAGGCGGCGGCAGGCTCGCCGCAGCATGCGCAGCTGTGCTCGCCGCCGATGCCGGCGTCCGCTGGGCAGACGCTGTCGGGGTCGGCGCTGGCGCGGCCGCTGCCGTCGTGGTTGGCGCCGGCCCGGCCGCCGCGGTCGTCGTCGCGGCCTCGGGGGGGCACGCCTGGACTGCGATCCTCGCGCCGACTCCTTCGGCGAAGAGGTCCTGGATCGGCACCGTGGTCATGCCGGGGTGCGGAGAGAGATCGATCCAGTAGATCGTGCCCGGGAGTTTGTGCTCGGCAACTTCCGCCTTGAATCCCATCCGCTTGACGCTCGCTGCGCGCTGCTCCGCCCGTGCCCGGTCGCTGAAGAGTCCGAGCGATACGCGCCGGCCAGCATCCGCGGTCGGCGGCATGACGAGCGCGTCCTTGATGCCGCTCTTCTCGAGATTCACGCGTACCCGGTCCGCCTCGACATCGCTCTTCAGGCCCCCGACGTACACCCAGAATCCGGAAGTGGTGTCCGCGGCTTCCGCGCGCTGGCGCGGCTTGAAGCCCTTAGCCTCGAGGCGCGCCGCGGCGAGCGCGGCATTCGGTATGTCCGGAAACGGGCCGACCGAGAGGCATGCCTGCGAGTCGTTCATCGCCGTCCTGGTGTTCGTCGCCGGCCGCTGCTCGGGCGGCAGCTCGGAGATGAGTTTCAGCCGTGGGAGCTTGGCAATCGCCTCGTTGACGGGCGGGGGCTTCGGCTGGTCCACCCAGGCGGCCCAGGCGAGGTACACGAGGTTGACGACCAGCAGCGCGAGGAAGGCGTTGCGCACGGAGCGAGATTGTAGTTCAAGGCGAGCGCGGCGGTGGCGAGTACTGCCACAGAATCGCGAGTCCCCGCAGCACGAGGTCCGGCACTCCCAGGGAATTACTTCGTACCAGTGCCTTGACGGCCCCCGCCTCCCCTCCGGTCAGGATCACGAGCGGCTTCCTCCCCAACATGCGCTCGGCCTCCTCCACCGCCCGGTCGATGAGGGCGGCGGCAGCGTAGCGCGAGCCCGAAACCAGCGCATCCCGGGTCGAGCGGCCAAAGAGCCCGCGCGCGCCCAGCGCCCCCCCCTGCGCCCGGCGCCTTATGCCGTGGGTCCGAGCGAGGAGCGTGTCCACCATGAGTCCGGGCGCCGGGATGATCACCCCGCCCCGGTGGCGGCCGCTCCCATCGACGAGGTCGATGGTCATCGCGGTCCCGACCCCGACGACGCAGACGGGAACCCCGGGTAGGAGCTCATGCGCCCCCACCATTGCGACGAAGCGGTCGACCCCCAGTCGCCAGGGTTCGACGTACCCCACCCCCACCCCGCCCGCGCTCTCCGGAGTGGTCACGAACGAGGCGGCGACACCTGAGTGCCGCGCGGCGGCGGCGAGCGCCCGGTTCACCGCAGGTCCCGCGACGCTCGAAACCAGGATCTGCTCGAGACTCCCGCGCCGTCCGAAAAGCCTCCGATACCGGGCCGGCTTCCAGCCCGAGTGTACCGCCGCCTGGCATTTCGAAAGGCGCGCACCCGTCAGGCGCGCCCACTTGATGCGGGTGTTGCCGATATCGATGAGGAGCACGGTCTTGAGATTCTTCGTGGTCATGCCGCAGGCCTCAACGTGACATCGCCCGAAATGAAGCGCTTCACTCCCTGCGGCGTCTCGACCAGGAGCGAGCCATGCAGGTCCACCCCGCGCGCAATCCCCTTCGTGTGGCCCTCGCCCGCCCTCACTTCCACCGCTCGCCCGTTGAGCGCATCCGCTGCGCGCCACTCCTCGATCAGGGGCTTGAGCCCCTGGCGCTCGAATTCGGCGAGCCCCGAAAGACAGGTGCCGATGAGCGCGGCCGCCACCCGATTGCGGGAGGCGTCCTTAAGTCCCGCGCTCCGCAGGTCCGTCGCCGCAGTCCCGGTCGCTGCGATCGTCCTGAGGAGTTCCGCGCCGAGCGCTACGTTGACCCCGATCCCGATAACGACGCAGGCGGGACCTGAGGACTCCGCCCGCAGATCGATCAGCACGCCGCCGACCTTCTTCTCCCCGACCAGGAGATCATTCGGCCACTTGAGGGCCGCCTCGCGCACCCCGAGCTCGCGCAGCGCCCGCCGGGCGCACACGCCGATGACGAGGCCGAGCGCGCCTAAGTCCTGCGGCACCTCGCGGAACGTCCAGGAAAGCGAGAGACAGATTGCCCCACCCGGGGGCGCGAGCCACGCCCGCCCGCGCCGGCCGCGCCCCGCGCTCTGGTACTCGGCGAGCAGCACCTCGCTCACGCCGGGGGGAGGGTTCGGGCGCTCGAGGAGCGACGTGTTGGTGGAGCCGATCGACCAGGCGGTCGTGAGATGTGCGATCTGCGGCAGCACTTCGCGCGGCAGATGCGCGCGGATCTTCCCCGCATCGAGTGGCTCGCCCGCATCCGGCAGCCGGTAGCCGCGGTTGCGCACGGCGTGCAGCGTCGCCCCCAGACGTTTGAGCGTCCCGACCGCCTTCCAGATCCCGCTGCGGGTCACCTTGAGATGCTTTGCGAGCTGCTCGCCCGAATGGAACTCACGGTCAGCCAGCACCGCGAACACTCTCGCCACCAGCGGCGCCTCGCCCGGCTCACCCTCCCGCCCGCCCTCCGTCGGTGCCCGTGCCGGCGCGACCGTCGGGCGCGAAGACTGCCGCGCGCGCGCCATCAGGCCCGTCCGCGCCGGCAGCCCAGCAGCCATAGGCGCCGGGCGCGTGACTCGGTACCGGCGCGCATGCGCACGATATTGCCGCGGTGGGTGTAGAGGATGAGAAGCGCCGCGATAACGCCGAAGATGAGAAGCGGGGTATGCGGCGCGAAGCCACCCGTCGCGATCGCCGTCGCCACGGCGAGGGCACCCAGAATGGAGCTCAAGCCCACATAACCGAAGAGAATGGTCGCGACGAGCCAGGTGAGCGCCATCAGCAGCACGAGCTGCGCGCTGATCCCGAGCACCGCGCCCACGAAGGGCGCCACGCCCTTGCCGCCGCGGAACCCGCACCAGATGGGATACACATGTCCCAGGATCACCGCGATACCGCAAACCGCGGCGCACCAGGGGCTGAGCTGCGCATCCGGCGCGATGCCGGGGATCGCGGCGGGCGCGATAACTCGGGTCGCGATCAGGCCCTTGGCGAGATCGATGACAAACACCAGAAGTCCCACCTTCCACCCCTGGGTGCGCAGCGCATTCGTGGCGCCCGCGTTGCCGCTGCCGAGCTTGCGCAGGTCGACGCCCCGGAAGTGCCCGATGACGAGCCCCCCGACGATGGAGCCGAGGAGATAGGAGACGGCCCCCTTGATCGCGAGCTCGATCACGCCGGCCGGAACACTTCGGCAAGCATGCAGCGCACGCTGCCACCCCCGAGCCTCTCGATGGTGGGGATGGGAACCGCGAGCACCGCGTCCGTGCAGCCCGAGAGCTGGCGGAACTTCTGCGCCGGCAGCGCGCGCCGTGCGGCCTCTGACATCACGAGCACGCGCGAGTCCCCGAGCGCCTCGTCCCACGTGCCGAGTTCGAGCATGTTGCCCGCGAACCGCGCGACCTCCTCCTGCCCGATCTCGATGATCTCGCGCCCGCTCGCAGTGAGGCGCGCGAGAACCCGCTCGCGATCGCCGGCCGCGATCGCCTCGGTGCCGAGCACGACGAGCCGTTCGCCGATGCACATGAGGACGTTCGTGTGATAGAGCGGCACGCCGCCCGCATCCGCCGCCGCAAAGATCACCGGCTCGTACCTCATCTCCTTCGCCCACTCGGTGACGAGCGCCGGGTGCGTGCGCGGTGACGCACAGGCGTAGGCCACGCGCTCTGCGTGATCGAGCACCAGGCTCCCGGTACCCTCCAGATACAGCCCTTCCCCCTCGAAATGCGTGAGGTCGAGCAGATGCGACACCTTGAAGTTGAGGCGCCTTACCGCCTCGTCGATCCCTTCCTGGCGCCGCTCCGGGCGGCGGCTCGCATCGTGCATCGGGTAGAGAACGAGTGTGCCGTCCTCGTGGAAGCTCAGCCAGTTGTTCGGGAATACGGCATCGGGCTTCGCCGGCTCGGGGGTGTCCTCCACGACGCAGACCTCCACCCCCTCGCTCGCGAGCGCCTGCGCGAGCTTCTCGAACTCGGCCCGCGCCGCGGTCTGCGCGGCCCCCCGGGACTCATCGCTTCTGCGCTGAAACACGTTGGTGGCCGCGGTCTCGGCATTGAAGCCGAAGGCCCAGGGACGGACCATGAGCACGGCGTCCGCGCACTGCTGACGCGGCCTGTTCCCGGGCGGACTCTTGGGCGCGCTCTCGGCGGCGGGCTCCATGGCCCATTCTCGCACGTTGCGAAAAGGGGGCCCTGTTTACCGCGCGAGTGGCGGCGAGTCGGGCCGGGAAGCCCGGTGGCTGCCGAAAAGGAGCCACGGACCGTGTCTCCAGATGCCTCTGGCGTCTTACCGATCCGAAGTATGCGGAGCCGGCGCGGATTGAGGCAGTCCGAGGACCCTCTCGCTGATCCATCGCTCCTGGCGGCTGCTGACATTTCCGCTGCAGCGCGCATGCGGAATGTCTTCGAGTCGCAAGATTCTCGGCAAGTGATTTGCGCACGATCACCACCGCAGCCGTGGCGATCCGCCTCCCTGGGAGTGACAGCGCAGGTCGCTGGAGAGCCGCACCCGCTGTTGCAGAGCAGCCACATGACGTAAGCCGCTCGCCGCCGGCATCTGATCAAACGCCCGCCCCGCGCTGACTCCCAAAATCCTCACGGCATTCGCGCTTTCATGCGCTGGCCGCGCAGCGTCGCCACAGGCAAATCGAAGTGGCACCAAATTCCGGACAAGTAGCGGATCTTGAGAGCACCGCGCCCGATTCCCTAGAGTGTTTTTCGTACGCAACAGCGTGGAAAGCGCCGTGGGGAGAGACCGATCTTGCGACTGCTGGATCACATTGCGCAGTGCAACGCCCCGTTCCTGGTGCGCCAGGACCGTGGAGAGGTGTGGCGACTCACGGCGGCCGCCGACTTTTCTCAAAGCCTGGCGCGCTGTCCGGTCCGATACGTTCTCGCCGACGACCTCGTTCGTGCCTGCGTTGAGCTCGCGTACTCCGAGGGGGACGAGCTGTCCTCCTGCCTCGATCTGGTGCACCTGCCGGCCGAACAACTGTGGATCGAGTGGAGCGAGCCCGCGCGACGCGCAGCGTTGGGGGGCGTGCTCCCGGAGTGCGCGCCATCTCCCGAGAATCGCCTCGAGCGTTCGGGGGTTCTGATCTGCGCCGACCGCAATGGGCGCGCGGGGAGCCTGCGCACCTTCTTTCTGCCGAGCGTTGAGCCTCGCGAGCCCGTGGTCGCGGCGCTCGAGACGCTCTTGGAACTGGACGGCGGTCGCGCAGCAGGGCCCGCGGAGACGGTTTTGAAGGGCGGTGCGGTCAGCGTTTGCGATCGGGAGAGCGAGGGCGTGAGCGACCTGCTGCGCTGTGCGCGCTTTCGCCTCGATCCTGCGTGGCAGCGCTACTACCAGAGCGTGCTCGCAGAGCCCTTCGACCCCGCGCAGAGCGCGCGAGTGACGCGTCTCCTGACGGAGAGCGTTGCTTTTGACATTCCGATGCTGCTCGCGCTGTTCCTCCTCATGACGGTCCGCGCGGACCTGGTGCACTCAACCGTCAATCCCGAGCGCCTGAATCGCAAGCGCGCGCGCCTCGGGCGGCCGCCGTTGCTCGAGCACGTGGAGGTGTCGACGCCACTCCTGATGCGGGCCGCGTACCGAATTGCGGAACACCCTGGCACACCTCGAAGCGGGCCGCGGCTTCACCACGTGCGCGGCCACATCGTGCGCCGCTGCAACACCGTTTATTGGCGTGGCCCGCACTGGCGCGGCCACCTGCGCCTGGGACAGGTGCGCAGCCGCACGGTCGAGTTGCGGCTGAATTGAGTTTGTAAACCGGTCATCAACGGTGGCGCGAGTCGATCTTAGCGTCGCGTCTAACCACACTTCCAGATAGGGGACAAGATCATGATAAAGAGTGGCAGTTTGCAACAGGCCGTGCGTTATGCGCTGGCGATGGCGGCGGGCTGCGCCGCGATCCCAGCGGTTGACGCTCAGACCGCCCCCGCCCAGGCCGAGGCGGCTGCCGCGCCACTGGCCGAAGTGGTCGTGACGGGCTCGCGCCTCAAGACACCGAACGAGACGGCGATCAGTCCGATCACGACCGTCTCGGCAACCGACATCCAGGAGACGGGGCTCACCCGCGTTGAAGACGTCCTGAACAACCTGCCGATGGTGTTCGCCGGGCAGAATTCCACGGTGTCCAACGGCTCGACCGGCACCGCGACGGTGGACCTGCGCGGCCTGGGCGCCAGTCGCACGCTGGTGCTGGTCAACAACCGGCGCCTGGGTCCCGGCGACGCCACCGGCGCCAACAGCGCAGACATCAATCAGATTCCGACCGCCCTCATCGAACGGGTCGACGTGCTGACCGGCGGTGCCTCTTCCGTGTATGGCGCGGACGCGGTGGCCGGTGTCGTGAACTTCATCCTCAACACGCACTTCGAGGGGGTGAAGATTGATACGACCTACAACTTCTATCAGCACAACAACAACGACAGCGGGATCCAGAGTGTCGTCACCGCCGCGGGTGACACCCTGCCGCCCGGCAACGTCAACACGGGCTTCGACAAGACCGTGTCGATCGTCATGGGGTCGAACTTCGCGGACAATAAGGGCAACGCGACGGCGTACATGACCTACGACAGCCAGGCACCGGTGGTTGAGTCGCAGTACGACTACAGCGCCTGCACGCTGGGAAACACAAACGGCGCACAAAACCCGTTCGCGGGCTACGCCTGCGGCGGATCGGGCACCTCGGCGCACGGCGAGTTTCTCGCCTACGGTGGCAACCCGAGTCATACCCTCTTTGACAACACCGTCGACCCGAATACCGGCGTCTTCCGTCCGTTTGCGGGTTCGGACCTCTACAACTACGGCGCGATCAACTATTTCCTGCGTCCGAACGAGCGCTGGACCGCCGGCACGTTCCTGAACTACGACATCAACCCGCACGTCACCGCGTACATGGATTTCATGTGGGAGCGCAACACCTCGGCCGCGCAGATCGCGGCGAGCGGCTCGTTCTTCACCGGCGTATTCGTGCCCTGCGCGGATCCGCTCATGACGGCGCAGGAGATGTCGGTGGTGTGCGCACCGGGGAACGGGGCCGCGCAGGCTGCCGCGGGGCTGCAGACGAGTGAGATGGTGAACGGGGTAACTTACCCCGGCGCCTCGTTCTACCTCGGTCGGCGCAGCGTCGAGGGCCTGGCGCCGCGTACGACGATCTTCACGAGCAACTCGGTCCACCTGACGAGCGGACTGAAGGGCGACTTTGCGGACGCGTGGACCTATGACGTCTACGCCCAGCGCAGCACAGTCGATGACGCCAACGACACGGTCAACTATTTCTCCGAGGACGGCGTCATCGCGGCGATGAATGTCATCACAGGTCCCGCGCTGCTGCCGAACGGGGCGACGAACCCGAGCGCCGGCAAGCCCGAGTGCGTCGCGACCTATACCGGGACCCGCGCGCACTGCGTGCCCTGGAACGTGTGGGCACCGGGCGGTGTCACGCAGGCACAGCTGGCGAGCCTCTACGTTCCACAGCTTGACGAAGGCAACGTGGTGGAGAATGTGGTGTCCGGGTCGGTCACTGGGGATCTCGGCAAGTACGGGGTGAAGCTGCCGACGGCCGATGACGGCATGCAGTTGAACGTGGGCGCGGAATACCGCTCGGAGTTTGCGGCCTTCATGCCGGACGCAATCGAGCAGCAGCTCAGTGACGCTGCCGAGGGCGCCGGCGGCGCCAACACCCCGCAGGCGGGCAACTTCCACGTGAGTGAGGCGTTCACGGAGATGAACCTGCCGCTGGTGCAGCACGCACCCGGCGCCGACTCGCTCGCGGTGGATGCCGGCTATCGCTATTCCTCGTATACGACCGGCTTTAACACCAACACCTACAAGCTGGGTCTCGAGTGGGCGCCGGTCAAGGACATCCGCTTCCGTAGCAGCTACCAGCGTGCGATACGCGCACCGAACATCCTCGAGCTGTACCAGCCGCAGACGGGCGCGCTCGACGGCACGGAGGACCCCTGCGCGGGTGCGACGCCGGCTTACTCGCCGGCGCAGTGCGCCCACACGGGCGTGAGCGCGACGCAGTACGGTCATATCGGGTCGAGCCCGGCCGGCCAGTACAACGCGATCGCGGGCGGCAACACCGACCTCACGCCCGAGATAGCCGACACCTACGGCGTGGGCTTCGTGCTGCAGCCGCGGGTGCTGCCGAACCTGAGCGTCTCGGTCGACTACTTCGACATCAAGATCAAGGACGTTATCGGCGTCATCGGCGAAAACGTAATCCTCAACCAATGCGCCACGACCGGCGCCCCGGCGTTCTGCAACCTGGTCCACCGATCGGTGGGCACCGGGTCGCTGTGGCTGAGCCAATATGGGCAACCGAACCCAGGCTACGTCGTTGACACAACGCAGAACCTCGGCTCACTGAGCACCAAAGGGCTCGACATCAAGGCGAGCTATCGTCAACCTCTGCCGGCGCTCGGCTCGCTCCTCTTCTCCCTCGAGGGCACTTATCTCAACTCCTTCACCACTCAGTCACTGCCGGGTGGACCCTCGTACGACTGCGTCGGGCTCTTCGGCTCCGACTGCGGTGTGGCGCCCAAGTGGCGGCACGTGGTGAACGGAACCTGGTCGACGCCGTGGGATGCGCTGAACGTGACGCTGCGATGGCGTTACATCGGCTCGGGCGTCTCCGAGGAGACCAGTAGCAACCCGCAGCTTGCCGGGGTGGTCCCCGGCGTGGCGAGCGTGTCGGCGTACAACTACCTCGACATGACCGCGGACTGGGCGCTCTACAAGTCGATACGCATGCAGGTGGGCGTAAACAATATCTTCGACAAGAACCCGCCGCTGTTCATCGGCACGGACTGCCCCGTGGTCGGTGCAGGTGCGGCCGGGGCGGACTGCAACGGCAACACCTTCGCGGGAACCTACGATGCGCTGGGCAGGTACATCTTCATCCACCTCTCGGCGCAGTTCTGAAAATCCCGTGAACTCGAAAACCGGGCGCCTCCCCTAACGCGCCCGTCTGGGAAGGGCGGTGGGTGTGCGCCCACCGCCTTTTTCCCAACCGGAGCAACGCCTCAAGGCTTGACCGGTCCGAAGTTTCCTGATCCAGGTTTCCCTCCGCGTTCGCCCGCTATCCTGGAATCCGGCTATCCAAGTACCCGCTGTGACGCCTTCGCCGCTGAGCTCGAAACCGGGCGGTCCCCTGACGCGCCCTTTGCCTGGACCGACTCGCGCAAGGTGCGCCCGAGCAGATCCGTGGCGCTGCGGATCTCGTTGCACGACAGGCCGGCAAATCCCAGGAGCAGCCCCGGACACGGCGGCGCCACATCGTAGTAAGGCCCAACTGGCAGGAGCTCGAGACCACGGCTCGCGCTTAAACTCAGCAAGCGGGCGAATTGCGACTCAGAAAAGCGCGGCAGCCAGCCGACGAGGTGCATGCCGGCGGGCGGCTCGCTCACCACGATGTGCTCGCCGCAGAAGTGACGCAGGCCCTCGCAGAGCACCCGCAGGCGCCGCTTGAGCTCGGCCGCGGACCAGCGCAGGTGCTTGTCGAAGTGCCCGCTCTGCATGAAGACCGCGAGCGCCGTCTGCTCGATCGCAGGACACCCGCCGTCCTCGACCCGCTTGGCGGCGCAGAGGTCATCGCGCAGGCCGCGCGGAGCTACGATGTACCCGAGACGCAGCGCGGGAAAGATCGACTTGGAGAAGGTGCCGGCGTAGATCACGCGCTCGCCGCCATCGAGTGCGCGCAGCGCCGCGATCGGCCGCGCGCCGTAGTGAAATTCCCCGTCGTAGTCGTCCTCGAAAATCCAGGCTCCCGCCAACTCGGCCTGCCGCAGGAGATCGAGCCGGCGCGCAAGAGACATCGCAACCCCGGAGGGAAACTGGTGCGACGGCGTCACGTGGATCAGCCGCGCGGGCTCTTGCGGTAGCTGCGCGGTGCTTAAGCCCTCGCGGTCGGTCGCAACGCTCACCACCCGGGCGCCGTGCGCCCGCAGCGACTGAACCGCGAGCGGGGAATGGGGGTCCTCGACGACCGCCAGGTCATCTTCGTCGAGCGCCACGCGTGCCACCAGCGCGAGCGCCTGGCGCGTGCCGCTCACGATGAGCACATCGTCCGGGGCACAGAGGAATCCGCGCCGCCGCTTGAGATGCTCGCAGATCGCCACGCGCAATGCGGGGAGGCCCGCGGGCGCGGGGTACCCCGGGTCCGTGCGCACCGCCGCCGCGGCGAGCTTGCCGCGCCAGCAATTGAAGAGGCGCGGATTGAGCAGCGGCTCGCCGTACTGCAGGCTGTAGCGGTAGGCAATCTCACCCCCGGGCAGCTTGAGCTCGCGCAGCCGTGCGGCGTAGCGCGACGGCCGGCTCGAGGGGCGGCGCTCCGCGCTCTGCCGCGCGCCCCCGGCTGAGCGGGCGACTCGGGTTCCCGAGCCGGCGCGAGCCACGGCCAGCTGCTCCGCGCACAAGAGCTCGTAGGCGGCGAGCACCGTGTTGCGCGAAACGCGCAGGCTGTCGGCGAGCGCACGCGTCGCCGGCAGCCGGCTGCCGGCAATGAGCTGCCCGTCGAGGATTGCGCTCCTCAGGGCGCGGGCCAGCTGCTGGTTGAGCGCGCCCCGGCCGTCGAAGCTGAGATTCATGCTCCTGCATATCTGACCGGCTGGCCCGCTCTTGGTCTAGAGCGCTTTCTCGCGCTCAGCCGCAAATCGCCTACGCTCGTCCCGTGGTTTTTCGTGGCGTGCTGGCGACGCCTGGGAGGAGGCTCGCCGTCATTCCCGTGCGCCGCCGACGACGAACTGTTCGATGCGCTCACGGACCCTGGGACGATACCGCTCGCTGCTCGTCACGGTCATTCCGCCGCTGAGCACGAAGACATAGTCGCCGCGCGCGCTGCGGCTCACCCGGCGCACATGGTTGACGTTCACGAGGCACGAGCGGTTGATCTGCAGCATCGGCTGCGAACGCATGGACTCTTCGGCCTGAATGAGCGTGCTGCGCGCGTGGAAGGTGTTGTTGCCCACCGTCAGCACGACATAATTGTGGTCGGCGGTCACGAGCTCAACCTGGGCGACATCGACCATGTGCAGCTCGCCGCCGGTCTCGGCGAGCAGGCGCGGCCGGGCCTCCAGGCGAGTCTGCGACAGACGCTGCAACTCCGCGAGCGTTGCCGCCGCGATCTGGTAGCTCGCGGAGTTGCGGCCCGCATGGCGCTCGCGCACCCGCCGCAACATGCTGCGGAAGCGCTCCCGGTCGAAGGGCTTCAAGAGGAAGTCCGCGGCGTTCACCTCGAATGCCTGCAGCGCGTAACGGTCGAACGCCGTCACGAAGACGATCAGCGGTGCGCGAGTGGGCTCGAGCGCCTGGGCGAGCTGCATTCCTGAAACCCGCCCCATCTTGACGTCGAGGAACATCACGTCCGGCACCGCGCCATGCAGCGCCGCGAGCGCGCTCTCGGCGTCGGCGTATTCTCCGACCACATCGATGTCCGGCTCGGTGGCGCAACGCTCGCGCAGCGCCTTCCTGGCCGACGCTTCGTCATCGACGATGATGGCCCTCACTTACCGCCCTACCGCATCCCCGCTCGCAGGTCCCGCGCGCCACTCGCGCAGCACCGGCAGGCCGAGCGTCACCATCCAGGTCGAGTCATCGCCCGGACCTGCGAGGAGGACGGCGCGCGAGCCAAACTGCACCATGAGCCGCTCGCGCACATTCCCCAGCCCGAGGCCCGCGCTCCGGGGAGCGTTTCCCGAGCCAACCGAGTTCACCACCTTGAGCTGCAACCGGTGTGTCGACAGTTCCCAGCTCACGTCGATTCGCACCGGGCCGCTGTGGTCCGCGAGGCCGTGCACCACCGCGTTCTCGACCAAGGGCTGCAGGATGAGGCTCGGGACCCAGACCGCCGGCACATCGGCGCCGTTGCGCACGTTCACCACCAGGCGATCCGCGAAGCGGCCGATCTGCAGGCCAAGGTAGAGCTCGACGAACCGCAGCTCGTCGGCGAGCAGCGCGAAGTCACGCTCGCCAGCCTGCAACAGCCCACGCAGCAGGTCGCCCAGGGACGCAATCAGCGTCTGCGCTACTTCCGGCTCGCCGCTGATGCGCGCCTGAATGGTGTTCAGGATGTTGAAGAGCGTGTGAGGTGAGAGCTGGCTGCGCAACGCAGCAAGCCGCGCACCCGCCCAGTCGCGCCGCAGCTCGGAGTTGCGCAGCTGCAGCCGGTGGAAGCGCCGATAGGTCTCGACCCCGCTGACCAGGGCGAGGCCGAACCCGTAAGCGAGCAATCCGGTCGCCGTGCTCGAGAGCCATTCCGGCCAAGGGCCCTGGGTGGAGATACCTGACAGATCGGCACGGGCACCGAAAACGGCCTTGAGGATGAAACCGGCGAGCTTCATCGCCCAGAACATCAGCAGGGAAAACCCGAAAGCCAGCAGGATCTGCTGCGGCACGCGCCGCCAGGCCGGCGTCCAGCCGATGCGAACCGCGGTCGCATAGCACATGAACAGCAGCGGGAGCATCAGCACGTACTGCAGCAGGCGCTGCTGCCACGCGACGATGAGCACGACGGTGCTGGTCACGTGTGTGAGCTGCATGCGCACCGCTTCGTGATAGACGATGTCCGTCAGCGCAACGTAGGCCCAGAAGAGACTCGCCAGAATGAATAAGCCGCGGCCGGACGGGAATTCCCCCTCGTCCTCGCCGACCGGAGTGAGAATCGGGACCATACGTGGGATCAACGCTGTGCGAATTGGCTGTGCAGATCGTAGCACTGAGCGCACTTCTTCCTGCCGCGATGTGGCATAACGAGAGGCGCGCCGCGAGAGTCTGTCAGGGACGAGCGCGGCATTTTGAGGGACGAGCGACCTGAATGCCCCGTAAGTGCTGCGCCGTTGGTACGATCGGTCCGTGTCAGTCCCTTGCGCCACCGACGACGAACTGCTCGATGCGCTCACGGACCCTGGGACGATATCGCTCGCTGCTCGTCACGGTCGTCCCGCCGCTGAGCACGAAGACATAGTCGCCGCGTGCGCTGCGGCTCACCCGGCGCACATGGTTGACGTTCACGAGGCAGGAGCGGTTGATCTGCAGCATCGGCTGCGAGCGCGTGGAATCCTCGGCCTGGATGAGCGTGCTGCGCGCGTAAAAGGTCTCCTTGCCCACCGTCAGCGCGACGTAATTGT
Source organism: uncultured Gammaproteobacteria bacterium (assembly GCA_963713175.1). Lineage (GTDB taxonomy): Bacteria > Pseudomonadota > Gammaproteobacteria > Steroidobacterales > Steroidobacteraceae > 13-2-20CM-66-19. Next base: position 507,837 of record CAVQKW010000012.1, read on the forward strand.
GGTCGGCGGTCACGAGCTCGACCTGGGCGACGTCGACCATGTGCAGCTCGCCACCGGTTTCGGCGAGCAGGCGCGGCCGGGCCTCCAGGCGGGTCTGCGACAGACGCTGCAACTCCGCGAGCGTCGCCGCCGCGATCTGGTAGCTCGCGGAGTTGCGCACCGCATGGCGCTCGCGCACCCGCCGCAACATGCTGCGGAAGCGCTCTGCGTCGAAGGGCTTCAAGAGAAAATCCGCGGCGTTCACCTCGAATGCCTGCAGCGCGTAACGGTCGAACGCAGTCACGAAGACGATCAGTGGCGCGGAAGTGGGATCGAGCGCCTGAGCGAGCTGCATTCCCGAAACCCGCCCCATCTTTTTTACCTCGAGGAAGATCACGTCCGGTGCCGCGGCATGCAGCGCCGCGAGCGCGCTCTCGGCGTCGGCGTATTCTCCGACCACGTCGATGTCCGGCTCGGTGGCGCACCGCTCGCGCAGCGCCTTCCTGGCCGCCGCTTCGTCATCGACGATGAGGCCCTTCACCGGCGTCCCTCGACCATCAATCGCTTCATTGCGTGCTCGAGCAGATACATCCGAAAACTCGCATGTGGCGAAACTCGTCAGTCTGTTGACGCCATACCGACCAGTCGGTATCTTACCGCGGTGCGACAAAAGAGTCAGCCCCAGCGCCCCGGACCGGGGGCTCGCGAGAAGCTGCTGGAGGCATCGTTCGCGCTCATCCGCGAGAAAGGCTATGCGGCGACCTCGGTCGACGAGCTCTGCGCGGAGGCTGGAGTGACCAAGGGTGCTTTCTTCCATCACTTTCCGAGCAAAGACGCGCTCGCCGTGGCCGCGGTGGATCGCTGGTCGGAGGTCTCGAAGGCCCTGTTTGAGACAGCGCCTTACCATAAGCACCGTGACCCCCTGGATCGCGTCCTCGGCTATCTCGACTTCCGCAAGGCGCTGCTCAAAGGGGAAGTCGCGGACTTCACCTGTCTCGCCGGCACCATCGTGCAAGAGGCCTATGGAACCCATGCCCGGATACGCGAGGCGTGCGATGCATCCCTCAGCGGCCTCGTTGCAACGCTGGAGGCCGACATCGCCGAGGCGATGAAGGTTTACGGCGTGCGCGCAAAATGGTCGGCGCAGAGCCTGGCGCTCTACACCCAGGCGGTTCTACAGGGTGCTTTCATCCTCGCGAAAGCCAAAGGCGGACCGGACGTCGCCGCGGCCAGCGTCGATCATCTGCGCCGCTATATCGAATTGTTGTTCAACGTAAAGGGGAAATGAGTCATGAGAGAGACAGCGATGTCGCGCCGGACACTGCTCGGGGCGGGTGCCTGCACGCTGGCCGTAGCGGCGATTATCCCGGAGATTGCCGGTGCGCACGCGGCGGCGGCACTGAATCCGAAAAACGAGGCGATTATCCGGAAATGGTACACGCAGTGGGGGACGACTACGGACTGGCACCCGTTCGACATCCTGCTGGCGGACGACTTCACATTTACAAGCCCCGTCGATGACCACATCAGTAAAGGCGCTTTCAAAAAAAGATGCTGGGACACTCAGAATACGCTGATCGCACAGGTTGACCTGAAGCGGGTGGTTGGAACCGGCAACGAGGCGTTTGTGCTGTACGTCGGTGGAACCACGAACGGCAAGACGTTCCGGAACGTGGAGTATGTGCAGGTCAAAGGTGACCAGCTGCAGTCCATCGAGTGTTATTTCGGTGCGCAAAACAACTTTCCATCTGCGGTGAGCAAGCAGAAGTAACACCAGGGTAATTCATCGACTTCGTCCCGCCAGGTCAACAGTCCGCGCAAGTCCCCCCGGCTCCCCTCCGGAGCTTCGATCGCTCGCGCCCTGCGCGACGCTGCGCTTGACAGACTAATTGCTTGTTTGGTTAACTATTCCATGAAGTAATAATATTTACCGGAGCCCGCCATGTCCCCCGCCACGCCCCGCCGCCCCTCGTTCATCCCCTCCCTCGCCTACAAGGACAATCGCGCCGCGCTCAAGTGGTTGCAAAGCGCTTTCGGCTTCGAGCCGAGCGAGGTCCTCACCGATGCCGAGGGTAATATCGTCCATGCCGAAATGACGCATGGCGATGGCATCGTCATGATCGGGACCGAGTGGGCGGACTGGACGCGTAGTCCCGCCTCCCTCGGCGGCAAGAACACGCAGCGCGTCCACGTGCGCATCGAGCGCGGCATCGATGAGCATTGCGCGCACGCCCGGCGGGCCGGGGCGAAAATCGTGAAAGAGCCCGAGGACCAGTTCTACGGCGACCGCACCTACATCGCGGCCGATCTCGAAGGCCACTACTGGAGCTTCGCGCAACCGGTCCGGGACCTTTCCAACCAAGAGATGGAGCAGGCGAGCGGCCTCAAGTTCGAGCCGCTGCGGTGAGTGCGCCGGGCCTCGACCGCACGCTTGCGGCGCTCGCCGACCCGCACCGCAGGCACGTGGTCGACCTCCTCCGCGAGCGGCCCTATCGTGCCGGGGATCTGGCGCAGGCGGCGCGCATTTCCTTTCCGGCCATGAGTCGCCATCTGAAAACGCTGCGCCGGAGCGGCCTTGTCGAGGAGGATCGCGACGAGTTCGACTCCCGGGTCCGCATCTACCGGCTGAAGGCTGAAGCGATGGGCGAGCTCAAGACGTGGCTGGCGGAGACTGATGCGCGGTGGGCCCGGCAGCTGGCATCCTTCCGGGCGCATCTGCAGAAGACCGGGAAATGACGTCGAAGGCCTTTCTATCCCTGCGCGTACCGGCCGATCCGGCGCGGGCCTTCGAAGCATTCACAGAGGAGATCGCGTCCTGGTGGCGACCCGACCGTCTCTTTCAAATCACGCCGGAGGGCGACGGTGAGCTGAGGTTCGAGCCCGGCGTGGATGGGCGCCTCGTCACCCGACTCGGCAACGGCGCCACCTTCGAGATCGGTCGCGTCTCGGTTTGGGAGCCTGGCAAGCGCCTCGTCTTCGTCTGGCGGCAGGCGAGCTTCTCGCCTGAGCAATCGACCGAGGTGGAAGTGCTGTTCGAACCGGCCGGCGAGGAGACTCGCGTGTCGATCGAACATCGGGCGTGGGACACGATTCCGCAGCGGCACCTCGCCCGCCATGGCTTTCCCGAGCGCGTCACGCTGCAGCGGGTCGCAGACTGGTGGCGCACGTCACTCTGCGCTCTGAGGGAGCAGCTGGGGGAGACGTCCAATGACGCCTGAGATGTTTCGCACGCTCGCCCTGCAACTGCCCGAGCGAAGGCGAGCACCACGGACACGCCGACTTTCGTGTCGGCGGCAAGATCTTTTTTACAAGGCTCCGAGACGACTCGCCGCGCAATGCATCGAGTGAGTCCGCGCTACCCCATCCCGGCATGACCTCAAGACAGTCTCAAGCTCCGCACAGGATGCGGAGATTGTGCTTGCTCACGCGGAGAATGAGGAGCATTATCTCCGCATATTCTGCGGATATTAAATGTACATCTGGGAGCGACCTGGCTGGCCTGAGCTGACCTGGGATAGCGGGCGCCTTGCAGCTCTGCTCGGGCAGGTCTCGCGTGAGCAGGGCCGTCTGCTCGGCAGGATGCAGGACCTCGGCTTCGACCTGCGTCGTGAGGCCCAGCTGAACACGCTGACCGAGGACGTGGTCCGCTCGAGTGAGATCGAAGGCGAAAAGCTCGACAGCGATCAGGTCCGATCCTCGCTCGCGCGGCGGCTCGGCATGGATGTCGGCGGCCTGGTGCCGGCCGACCGCGATGTCGAGGGCATCGTCGAGATGATGCTCGACGCAACCACCAACTACGCGCAGCCCCTGACGGCCGAGCGGTTGTTCGGCTGGCACGCGGCACTCTTCCCCACCGGCCGAAGCGGCCTGCGGAAAATCACCGCCGGCAACTGGCGTGATGACAGCGGCGGGCCCATGCAGGTTGTCTCCGGGCCGGTCGGCCGGCAGAAGGTCCACTATCAAGCACCGCCCGCCGGGCACGTCCCGAAAGACATGGACCGCTTCCTGAGCTGGTTCGAGGCGCCTGGCGAGATCGACCCGCTTCTCATCGCCGGACTCGCGCATCTGTGGCTCGTTACCGTCCACCCTTTCGATGACGGTAACGGACGCATCGCGCGCGCGATCGCCGACCTGGCTCTCGCCCGCTCCGAACGAAGCACCCAACGCTTCTACAGTATGTCGGCGCAAATCCGCCGTGAGCGGAACGAGTACTACACGACGCTTGAGCGCACACAGAAAGCTTCGCTCGACGTTACGCTGTGGCAGGAGTGGTTCCTATCGTGCCTGCGTCGCGCGATCGAGGGCTCGCAAGATGCGCTCGGCGCGGTACTGGAGAAGGCGCGCTTCTGGGAGCGCTTTGCGCAGCAGTCGCTGAACGCACGCCAGGTTAAGGGGCTGAACAGACTCCTCGATGGCTTCGAGGGAAAACTCACGACGTCAAAATACGCCAAGCTCACCAAGTGCTCGCAGGACACGGCCTACCGTGACATCCTGGATCTCCTCGAGCGCGGTGCGCTGCGCAAGGACCCCGGTGGCGGGCGGAGCACGAGCTACTCGGTTGTCACGAGCTCCCAGGGGAAGTGATGTCAATCAATGGAGCGGGAGCGATGACGTCGGCGCAATCGGCGCACACAGGCGCCTTGCCGATCCCGCCTAAGCCCGCAACGCCCGGGCTTCCTGGGAGCCCGTTGCCTCCAGGATGTCGATGACCGGCAAGCGCTGCGTGAGATCCAGCGGCTCCCCGGTCAGGAACCGGCGGCAGTCCGCCGCGGCCGTCGGCTGCGCGAAGAGGTACCCCTGCGCGTAGGTGCACCCGAGCTGGCGCAGCTTTTCCAGCTGCGGCCATCCCTCGATGCCCTCGGCCACCACCGAGATGTGCAGGTGCTGCGCCATGGCGATGATCGCGCTCACGATCGCCAGATCCGACATGTCGGTGACCAGATCGCGCACGAAGCTGCGGTCGATCTTGATCGTGTCCACCCGCCAGCGCTTCAGGTACGACAGGCTCGAGTAGCCGGTGCCGAAGTCGTCGATCGCGATGTGCACCCCGATCTCGCGCAGCTTCGCCACCGCATCGAGCGTCGCATCGCGTGCCCGCACCTCGCGCCGCTCGAACACGGCACTCTCGGTGAGCTCGATCTGCAGCATCTCGGGCTCGATCCCATGCTCCTTGGTGAGCTTTGAGATCTGGCTCGGCAGGTTGCAGCGCTGCAGCTGCACCGCCGACACGTTGATCGCGATCGGCACCAGGTTTACCCCGGACTGCCGCCACTTCACGGCATCCTCGATCACCCGGTTCAGCACGAAATCCCCGATCGGGACGATGAGGCCGGCGTCCTCGGCGATCCGCACGAAGCGCTCGGGGCGCACGTAACCCTGGTTCGGATGGCGCCAGCGCAGCAGCGCCTCGAGCGCTGTCACGCGGTGCGACTCGATGTCGACGATCGGCTGGTAGTGCACATCCAGCTGGTGACTCTCGAGTGCGGTGCGCAGGCTCGACTCGATCGCGATGCGCTCCTTCAGGCGCCGGTCCATCGAGGGCGAGAACATCTGGTAGTTGTCGCGGCCGCGGTCCTTCGCCTGGTACATGGCGGTGTCGGAGTGCCGCAGCAGCTCGCCCATGTCGAGGCCGTCGCGCGGGTAGAGCGAGACACCGATGCTGACCGTGGTGACGATCGTGCGCCCGTCGAGCACCATGGGGGCGCTGAGCGCCTGGTTGATACGCTGCGCCGCCTCGTTCACCTGCTCGGTGTTCTTGACATCCGTCATCACCACCACGAACTCATCCCCCCCCATGCGCACCACGACGTCCTGGTTGCGGATGCTCGAGCGGATGCGCTGGGCGACGGTCTTCAGCAGCTTGTCGCCGGTCTCGTGTCCGCGCGAGTCGTTCACGTGCTTGAAGCGGTCGAGGTCGAGGAACAGCGTCGCAAGGAGCGTGCCGTTCTTCTTGGCATCCGCGATCCGCAGGGGAAGGTTGGCGGCGAGGTACAGGCGGTTCGGCAGCCCGGTGAGCTGGTCGTGGTGCGCGAGGTGGTCCAGGTGCTGGTGGCGCTCCAGGAGCTTCGATTCCACCACGCGGCGCACCGTGACGTCGTGGACGGCGACGGCGAGCGTCTCGCGGCCCTCGACCGTGATCCGGTAGCAGGTCGCTTCGACGTTGCGCAGCGTGCCGTCCTTGCAGTGCTGGCGCATCTCGATGGGGGCGCGCGGAGTGGCTTCCTTGAGCCGCGCCATCAGCACCTTGTCATCCGCCCCGTCGATGGTGAAGAGCTGCGTGAACGGGATCTCGCGCACCTCATCGAAGGAATAGCCGGTGTTGCGCAGCGAGGCGGGATTGGCGGCGACGACGTGCAGCGTGGCGGGGTCGAGGAGGATGCGCCGTGGTCGGCCACTGCTCGAAGACCTCCCGGTGGGTCGCACCGTAGAGGCCGGCATCGGTCGCCTTGCGGCGCGAGCGCAGGGCGCGCCACAGCACGAACCCCAGTGCTACGCACCAGAGTCCGGCCAGGACCCCCAGGCCGAATGCCAAGTAGTTCACACTTTATCCTTCGAATTGAGCCCGGCGAGTGTGACCGAAGGAGCCCCGCCGGCGTCGTGCGCTGCGCACAGTTTGGGGCGCTGTCACACCCCGCAACGCATTCCTGGGGGCTGAATCTCGCTGCCGCGGCGCGCGCACAACACCTCATATCGCGGGGTATTTTGAGGAACGCGTGCTAAGTGGATGTTACTGCGGCGTTAGTGCGGTGTTGCTGCACTGTGCTCGAATGTAACGTGACCTTCATCGCCACGTTGCACCACCGTGCCAACCCCCGATGCGATGACGGCGTTCTCACCGAACATAACACCGAGCAGCTCCTGGCTGAACCGGAACGCCTTCAGCGCCGGGCCCGGGATCCGTCGAGCGCTCGCCGCTCGCCTGATCGATGGAGGGGATCGTGCAGCGCGTGCAGGGCTTCACGAGGCGCAGCCGGACCTCGCCGATGGCGAGCGTGTCGATGTGGTCCTCGGCCCACGCCGGGATTCCCTTCACCACGATGTTCGGGCGAAAGCGTTCCATGGGGATGGGGCGAGGTAAGCGCGTGTTCAGGTCCTCGAGCGATGCTTCGTTACAGATGAGGAGCGGGTAGCCATCCGGAAAGCCGATCGGCGCCGGCGTCGTGCCCGCGAACGTCGGGTTCGCGACCCGGCCCATATCGGGCGCCACGCGGATGAGGCGCAGCGGCTGCCCCACCGCGCGGCTGACCCACTCGTGCGCCTCCCGCCCCTGGTCAACCCCGACGCAGGAGTCCTTCCAGATGCGCACCGGGACGGGTGAGCCCGTCAGCGCGAGCGGCACGGTCAGCGTCGGCTGCCCCGGCGCCTTCAGGACCAGCTCGTCCGCCGTGACTTCTGGAACGATACGAGCCATCTGCGGATGCGAGCGCTGGCTGATGAAGGTCCCCTTCTCGTCCACGATCATCCACTTGCGGTCCCACTCGAAGCCAAACGGCGTGAGCAGCACCTGCGCCCGGGCCACCCCGCGCGTGGACTTCACCGGGTAGACGTGCAGCTCCGTGACAGACACTCGCATTGCGACCTAAGTCTGCCATATGCTCTTGCCGCATGAGGGAGGACGCATGCAAAACGCTAAGAATTTGCGGAACTTCAGGGACAACGCCATGGGCTGGGTGCGCATCGCGATGACCGTCGCGCTCAGCGCCAGTGCCGTCTTCGGCGGCCCGGCCGCTCAGGGCCGGACCCAGAAACCGCCGCTCTACGGCAGGCACTGGATGGCGGTCACCGGCAAGCCGATCGCAGCCTCTGCCGGCGCGCGCATCTTTCAGGAAGGCGGCAATGCCGTCGATGCCGCCTGTGCCATGCTGGGTGCGGTCACCACCGCCTGGACCACGCTCTCCTGGGGAGGCGAAACCCAGGCGCTCATCTACAACCCGCATACCGGCAAGGTGATCGCCATCAACGCCCTCGGAGTCGCCCCCACGGGCGCAACCCCGGAATACTTTCACAAGCTCGGCATGAAATTCCCGCCCGAGTACGGCCCACTCGCCGCCGTGACGCCCGGAACCCCGGGCGGCCTCATGACCATGCTGGCCGAGTACGGCACGATGAGCTTGGGTCAGGTGCTCGAGCCCGCGATCGAGATGGCCGACGGCTTCCCCATGGACCAGTCGCTGTCCTCCGTCATCGAGCACTACAAGGACAAGCTCAAGGAGTGGCCCGACTCCCGCCGCATCATGCTGCCGCACCTGGGGGAGGCCCACGAGGGACCGGCGCCCGGGGAGATCTTTCGCCAGCCCGACCTCGCCGCAACGCTGCGCAAGCTCGTCGAGACCGAGCGGCAGGCGCTGAAAGCGGGCAAGAGCCGCAAGGAAGCGATCTACGCCGCCTACGATCGCTTCTACAAGGGCGACATCGCCCACGAGCTCGTTGCGTCCGTGCGCGCCCAGGGCGGACTCTTCACCCTTGAGGACCTCGCCAAGTGGAAAGTGAAGATCGAAGAGCCGGTGCACACCGACTACCAGGGCATCGAGGTCTACAAGCTCCAGCCCTGGGTGCAGGGCCCGGTGATGCTGCAGGCACTGAACATCCTCGAGAACTTCGATCTGAAGTCCATGGGCTACGACAGCGCGCGCTACATCCACACGCTCTACCAGGCGATGAATCTCTCCTACGCCGACCGTGACTTCTACTACGGCGATCCCGCCTTCTCGCCGGCGACGCCCATCAAGGGACTTCTCTCCAAGGACTACGCCCGCGAGCGCGCCAAGCTCGTGAACCCCGATCACAACGACCCGGACATCCGCCCGGGCGACCCGTATCCGTACCAGGGCGGCAAGAACCCGTACACGCAATACCTCGAAGCCTGGCATTCGAAGATGCCCGCACAGCCGCCGATCTCCATGGCCGAGTTCGACCGCACCTTCCGCTTAGGGACCACGAGCATCCAGGCCGCGGATGAGAAAGGCTGGGCGATCTCCGTGACCCCGAGCGGCGGCTGGACCCCGGCGGTGATCGCCGGCCACACCGGCGTCGGCCTCTCCCAGCGCATGCAGAGCTTCGTGCTCGATCCGCGCGAAGACCCCTACAACGTGCTCGAGCCCGGCAAGCGCCCGCGCGCCACCCTCACCCCGTCGATGGCTTTGAAGGACGGCAAGCCCTACCTCGTCTTCTCCGTGCAGGGTGGGGACACCCAGGACCAGAACCTCCTGCAGTTCTTCCTGAACGTCGTCGACTTCGGGATGACGATCCAGGAGGCCGCCGAAGCTGCGAACATCACGAGCTACCAGATGCGCGACTCGTTCGCCGACCACCAGTCCTTCCCAGGGCGCCTGACGCTCAACTCCGAAACCCCGCCCTGGGTGCGCGACCAGCTCGCGAAGATGGGCTATCACCTCGAGTACGAGGACCGCACCTCAGGTCCGATCACCGCGATCTACGTCGACCGCGCGCACGGGACCCTGTGGGGCGCAGCCAGCAACTTCGGGCAGGACTACGGGATCGGGTGGTAGCCGATTCGCTGCATGACCGGGCGGGTCACCCGGCGCGCCGGAACGTGAGGTTGATGCGGCAGCCGCTGGTGGCAGGGTACATCCCTCCTTACCACATCAATCTCGCGGATCAGCTGCCCGAGCACGCTGACCTCGGCGGCCTCGATGCGATCCTCCGTGACTTTCGCGAAGGCTCATCGGATCCGCGTGGACCAACACGATCTATCACGATGCGCAGCATCCATCCGCCAGCGATCTGCCGATCGTGCCCCTCACCCAGGAGGCTCTGGAGAGCCGCCTCGAACTTGGCGCCGGAATCGAGCCGGCGGCCGGTGGACATCACCAGCGTGTGCCCGCCGCGCTTGTTCGAGCACAGCTCGCGCACACATCGCAGGTTCACGATGAGCGAGCGGTGAATGCGCGCGAACTGACTGCCGGGCAACCGCGACTCCAGCGCGACGCCATCTTGCATTGTCCAGCGTCGCTGCGCTCATGCTTGTCCGGCTCATTTGCAGTCTCCTGAAGGAAATGTTGCTCCCCATGAACTGCAATCTAAAGCCACCCTCGAGCGCGGGCACTCCGAATCTTGCTCAATTCACGCCCCGCGGCTCGTCGGCCGCGCTCGCCTGGGCTCACTGTTGAAGAATGTAGCTGCCCCTGGTCGAACCCGGGACCGCCGACCAGCCGGGTGCGAGCTCGATGGTCCAGCCGGGTCCCTTCAGGTGCGCGCCGTCGATGACCGTCGGCGCAGCGAGCGTGGCTGCCTTGAAGCCCGGCGCGACGAGGATCCCCTCCTTGACGTCGAGCGTGCCCCACTTGGCGATCGCGTGGAACGTTGGATAGACGGTTCCCGCATCGTCGAGAGAGATCAGCGTGGTCGGGTTGAAACTGAACTGCCCGAGTTTCGGCAACGCGAGTGTGGGACCATCCACCAGCAGCGCCCGATAGCGGGACTTCTCGGCTTGCGCCTTGGCGGCGCGGTCCTCTTCGGCCATGTGGATCTCGGCCGCGCCGTAATAGGCAGCGCGATCCTCGGCGGAAACGGTTGCGTCGCCCTGGAGCGCGGTCCGCAGCAGCGCCGAAAGATCGCTCTGCGCGGTCAGGTTCCTGCGCCAACCGGGTGCGCGCTCGTCGAGCAGCAGCCCGTATCCCGGTCCCGATGTATAGGCAAATGACCGCACGAAAGACACGCTGACGTCGGGGTGCGCGAGCTTGCCCGCCGCATGCCAGCGCGCCGCATGCACGTCCGGCTCGGCCGCCATGACACCGGTGTATTCGGGTATACCCTCGGCGATCTCCTGGCCGGCCTCGGCCGCGGCGGCGCCGGGAAACAAGGCGTGCCGCTTGGCTCGGAACGCCAGCGCGTCACGGATGGCCGCGGTCTGGGCAGGCCCGGAGGTGATGAGCGCTGCCGCGAGCGCGCGCCATTCCAGCTGCAGCCAGAGCCGCCCGTCCACCGTGTCCAGGTCCGCGCTCGGCGTGTCGTCCGCCATGAGATGAAGGCCAGGCTGTATGCGGTGAAACAGCTCATGGGCGAACGTTATGCGGCGGGTGATGCGATCGTCGGGAATGGTGAACCACATCAGCATGGTCCAGCGCTGTCCTTCCCACTCGGTCGGCGCGTTCGAAATGATGAGGCTCTGCGGCAGCGCGCCGACATAGCAGCCGTCGCTCGCATGCAGCACCCCTTGCGGGTCGGGCTCGTTGGCGATGACCGCACGTGTCTCGGGATCGACCAGCAGCATCCTGCCGTACAGCTTCTCGCCCCAGAGACGCCCGCCTTCCTCGTCGGACACGGCTTGCGCATCCGTAAAGACTTTCTTGGCAGCGGCGAGATCCGTCGCAGAGGACTCCGCGTGAACTGCCGACGTCGTGGCGAGAACAATACCCAACGCTACCCACGGCAGGGCGCGACTCAAGAAGTTCATCATGATCACCTTCGCCTGTCTGCCGTCCAACGAGCGCTCGTGGCTGCCTCGGCGAGGCTACTTTGGACGCGCGCGATCCGGAAAACCCTGCAACGACTCAACCGCAAAAGCCTGCAGGGCTGCATTGTGCACGAGCCCGAGCGCCTGCCCGGGCTAAGGGCCGCGCGCAACCACCGTGAAGTGCTGCGCGTGGGGCTCGAACTCGAGCAGGTACCCCGTATCCTCGGGGTTGTACTTCACCTTCAGAACGTCATCGCCCGCCCACCCGCGGATCGCGTCCTCGGAGACCCAGCGGCTGATGGCGAGGAAGTGGGTAACTTCGCCCTCGTCACGGCGCACGACCAGAGCGTCGAGGTTGCCCGCCACCGCGCGGTAATCGGGAATTGCACGCCGCGCCAGATAGTCCGCGTATTCGTCCGCGACTCCCCGCGCAGTCCTTCCGTGCCAGATTCGAACAATCATCTCTCCTCCATGCATACACGACACAAGCGCGCGGATTCTCTCATCGAACCCGGCCGAGCGTGAACCACTCGCCGCACGGCGACCCGAACACGGGCGCAGCACTTGACAAGCACCGCGGCAGTGCTGTCGGCAAGGACCAGACGCCCGGGTGTCGCGGGTAAAGCTGAATGATTCGCGTTTGTGACCCAGCTCACGCAGGGCGCAGACTGGCTTAGGTCAGCTCTTCGCGCAGCACTGTGACCATGCGCACAGTTTCGGAAAACCACGATGCTGCACGCACTCCTGCGCCGCTATAAAGCTGTGCGAAACTGTAAAACCACAGATCAGAGCCAGGAGCCATGACCCACTCGAGTGATCCCAAGTCCGGGCAGCGGCCCGCGGGCAGCGCGCCCGCGAAGCCCTCTGCCGCGCCTGCCGCTGCGCAGCCGACGCCGGCCGCGGCGCCGCGCATCAGCACCGGTGCGACCGATCAGCCCCGCCAGGGCTCGGGCGGCCGCGTCGTGCACGACTCGCGCGGCAACGCGGTCTGGGAGTGGCTCGAGCAGACCATCCGCATCGCCGGCAAGATCGCCATCGACAGCACCTCGCACCTCATGAAGAAGCTCGAGGCTCCGGAGCTCAAGGTCGAGCAGACTGACAAGGAGCTCAAGCTCCTGGACGACGTCGACCCGGGTGGCGGGTACGACCCGTACGGGAAGAACAACGCGCACAAGCTCGCAGCACCACCGCGCAAGAAATAGCGCTCCGCTTTAGAGTCCTTGCCCCCGCCGTGCGGCTGCTACCATGTCGCACCATGTTCACCTACATCTCCTTCGGCACGAGCGATCTCGAGCGCGCCGTCCGCTTCTACGACGCGACCATGGGCGCGCTCGGCCACAAGCGCTGCGAAGTCACCGGCTGGGACGGCTGGGCGGGCTGGGGCACGTACGAGCAGCACGGTGCGACGGAGCTCGCACTCTGGGTCTGCAAGCCTTTGGACGGAAAACCCGCGAGCGCGGGCAACGGCACGATGGTGGCGCTCGGCGCGCGGTCGTGGAAGCAGGTGGATGAGTTCCATGCCGCGGCGCTCGCCAACGGCGGCACGTCCGAGGGCTCACCGGGCCTGCGGCTGCAGTACAACCCGGATTTCTACGCCTGCTATGTCCGTGACCCCGACGGCAACAAGCTCGCCGTCGTATGTCGAGGATTCACCAGCCCGCAGTAGCGAGCGGACACCCGAATCCAGCATCAGCGGGGCTCACCTGGCTCAAGGCCCAGGCGTTCGTCGCCCCGGCCCGTATCGCCGCCATGGGAAACTCATTCGGCCACTGTTCTTCCTCCAGGCCGGGAACGACTACAACCTGGCGCCGAGCCGTGTGCTGTACGCGGCGGCGCGGGCCGCCGGGAAGCCCGCGGAGATTCACCTCTACCCGCGTTTCGGCGACACTGCGGGTGCTGGGCACAGCTTCGCGTGGCGCGGCGTCGCGATCTGGAAGGACGACGTGTTCGGCTTTCTGGACCGGAGCTGTGCTCGTTGAGGCCGCACAGTTAAAGCGAGGCAGACATGCGAGTTCGCGAACTGCTCACCGCCACACTTCTGGTCACGCTGGCCGGCCCCGCCCTGCCGGCCGATCCAGTGAACGCGGATGCCGCCGACTGCCCGGTCCTGACCGGGTCCCAGGCGCGGAGTTGGTTGCAGTTCCTGGCTGGCGGCCTACGTCTGCATGACCCGGACGCGACGGCCACGATCCCGCTCGTAACGGACGTCTTCTACGCGAACGAAAGCGACCTGAGAGCGAAGCTCAATGCCGGACTTGATCCGAACATCCCGCTGCGGCTGGATTCAGTCGGCGATCCGATGTCGCTCCTGTCGCTCGCCGTCGCAACCTGCAAGGTCGAGCTCGCGCAGCTTTTGCTCAGGCGGGGCGCGAATGTGGATGGAATCGCGCCCTCCGACACCCCGCTGGTCATTGCGGCAGCCAAGAACCAGGCGGGCGTGATCGACACACTCCTCGCGCAGGGTGCGCGGCTCGACAAGCCAGGTCCCATGGGGAAGCAGGCGCTCGAGACCGCCGTGCGGGCACACCACTCGCGGGCAGTCGCCGCGCTCCTGAAGTACCAGCCCGAGGTTAACCGCGACATCGGCTCAGGGACGACGGTTCTCTCCATCGTGGAGAACTCGAAGGATCCGGAAGACGTGAAGATTGCGCAGCTGCTGCGGGCGCAGGGCGCGACCGCCGTCCATCACTAGGCAGTACACCGTGTCTGAAGGGTGGCATGAATGAAAAGACGCGACGTTCTGCGAACTACCGCGGCGTTTCTGGCCTCACCATCGCTGGCGCTGGCGGTCGCGCCCACCGCAATGGCGGACTATGAACGAGACAGTGGCGGACACATCGGTCTCTATGCGGAAAACCTCAGGACAGGTACGAAAATTCTCTGGCGGGCCGATGAGCGCTTCGTCATGTGCAGCACATTCAAGGCATCACTCGCCGCCTGCGTCCTGGTCCGCGTCGATCGAGGTCAGGATCATCTGGACGCCATGATCCCTTATGGCCCCAGTGACCTGATGGAATACGCACCCGCGGCAAGACAGAACCTGGACAAAGGCGCGATGTCGGTAGCCGACATGTGCGAGGCCGCGGTCGAGCTCAGCGACAACACCTGCGCCAACGCTCTGCTGGCCCGGGTCGGCGGCCCGTCCGCCCTGACCGCATTTTGGCGCTCCATCGGCGACCCGGTCAGTCGCCTCGACCACAACGAACCGCAACTGAACCGCTCGCCCCCCGGGGACCCGCATGACACCACCACGCCCGCCGCCATGGCCGGCAACCTGCGCAGCCTCATCCTCGGAAGCGTACTGGCGCCACACTCCCGCGAGCGCCTCACAAACTGGATGCTGGCTGGCAAGACCGGAGCCAATCGGCTGCGCGCCGGCCTGCCCAACAGCTGGCGGGTCGGCGACAAGACCGGCAACAACGGCAAGGACGCCTGTGGCGACATCGCCGTCGCCTGGGCAGCGCACGACGACCCCATGTTGATCTGCGCATACACCCAGGGTGGCACGCCGACGCCTCTTCAGATCGAGGCTGCCTTCGCGGGGATCGGGCGGCTGATCGGATTGCGCTTCTTCCGAACAAGCTGAGCGCGCTTCGGCGATGCGGAGTGTCACGCCGAGATCACCCACCGGTCATCTTGCAGGGCTAACCTGTCTTCGCCCGTCAACGTACGGGAATCAGGCCGGCGCTTTCGCAGGCCAGGGATCCGGGGATGCGCGCCGGAGCTGCTCATGGAGTTGGGCAGGTACGGCCGCACCCCCGGGGCGCTCCCTTCAGGAGCTTGCCTCTCGCGCGCACGCCTGCGTCGTTAGGTCAAACGAAACGCCGGCGCGGTGTCGCAGTGGGTCAAGTCGCCCCAGAGTGTGCGGCGCGTCACTCAGCCCCGGCGCCAGTTCCGTACACTGCGCGGCCCCGTAATTGACAATGAATCAAAGGATTTTCGTCATGGAACCGATCGTACTGACCCTCGTGGGCGCCACCGCGCTGCTGCTCGTAGGACAGCTCTGGAACTTCGTGGGCCACCAGCTGGATGCCTGGAAGGGCCGCCCGGGCTAGCCCCTGAGGGGCGTTCCGTGACCTGCGTTTCGACGCGCGATTTGCCCGCAGGCATAATCGCGCTCGAGAGACACATGAGCGCACTCGTGCACCGCATTCGATGCATTACCAGCCCGGCCTTCGCCGAAGGCCGGGAAGTCCCTGCGTCCGATGCCGTTCAACCCGATTGGAGAGTGCGCCCACATGATCGCCGAGGAACAAGTCCGGAACCTTAGCCTCCTGCGACTGCATGTCAGTTGCGACGACGACCCTTCCGTCGTGCCCCGCATCCTCGGGCACTTCCAGAACATCAACGTCACCCCGCGCCACGTGGCCGTGGACTTCAGCCACACGGGCCGGCTCTCGCTGCGACTCGACGTATGCGGTCTCTCCGAGGAGCACCTCACGCTGATCGCGGCGCGGATCGGCCAGTTCGTGCCGGTCGCGAACGCGTACTGGGCCCGCCTGGTGTAGGCAGCCGCCGGCTCACTCGAGCAGCTTCAGCAGCTCGTTCGCCGTCCGCCAGTTGCGGGCCGTCGCGGGCACCCCGAGGCAGCGCTCGACCCTCGAGCCCAGCACCGAGTCCGCGAAGCCATCGGGCGCATGCCTCGTTTCTGGCCGCGGCGCACTTGATCGTCGAGGCGCAATATGGCGACTGGGACCGCTCGGCCCTCACCGACACGAGCCCCGAGATCATCACGCTCGCGCGGCGACCCTAGAAGTCCACGACCGCGGACAGCATGTAGTTGCGCCGCGGCAGCACGTTCACGAGGTCAGGCCCCACGGTCGAGGGGCCGGCATTGTCGGTGATGGCGTGCGTGTCCCAGAGGTTGTCGACCCGCAGCGTGAGGCGCACGTTGCGCGTGCCCCGCCGCTCGGGCAGATTCCGCGTCAGCGTCGCGTTGGTATACGAGTAGGCGCCGACCCGGTAGGTGCTGCTGTCGGCGCTGCCGTTCTTGCCCTGGTACTCGGTGCCGACGAACTTGGCGAGCAGGCTCGCCCCCCAGGCGCCCTGCCCGTACACGAATCCGAATACGCCCGTATAGGAGGGCGCATACGGGATCGTGTCGCCGGCCATCTGGATCGGGGAGGTGATGTCGGCGTCCTGGAAGGTGGCGCGGATGAGACTCGCGTTCAGCACCAGCGTCAGCCCGCCAGCGACTCTCACGTGGTCCTCGGTCTCGATGCCGCGATACAGCACCCTCCCGGAATTCACGTATAGCGTGTCGCCGTTCTCGGTGATGGTCGACACGTAGTTGTTGAAGTTGACGCTGTAGAGGTCGAGGCCGACGCCATAGCGCGGCAGCTCGCGCACGACGCCGAGCTGCGTGGCGAGCGCGGTCTCGGGATTGGCCTGGTTGCCGAGGGCGGGGTTCGCAGTATAGAAGAAAGACTGATTCGGCACCAGCGAGCCCTTCGAGACCTGCGCATAGAGGTCGGTGTTGTCGGCAATGCGGTATGTCGTATCGACGCTCGGCAGTGTGCTCGACACGGTGCGCGTGATCGTCCCCTCAGGTCCCGGGAGGAAGTTCTGGATCACGGCGGCATCCAGGTCGCGCCTCACGGACCGGTACCGGAGGCCAAAGCGCATCGCCCAGTCGGTGGTTACCTGCCAGGCGAACTGCGCATAGGGCTGCACGGTATCGAGGTGCGCGTCGAAATCGAAGTACACGGGCGAGTCGGCCTTCCTGTTGGCGTCGTAGACCATGCCCGTGGTCAGATCGACTGCGTCCCGGGACTCGGTTTGCCAGTCATGCTCGGCCCAGACGCCGACGAGGAACGTGCCGAGCGGCCCCTCCCCCGTCAGGCGCAGATCGTTGCCCACCGTTCTATAGTCCTCGTCGGCGAGCTTCCCGGCGATATCCGTCGCGTCGGTGCCCGGAAACGCCGCGCCCAGCGGTGATGAGGTCTGATCGCCCTTCAAACTCAGGCCCGTGTTGCGGTACGAGTAGGTGTAGGGGGTCTCCTGCACTCGCGAGTGATCACCGAGCGGGATCTCGAGCCGCAGGTAACCGAAGTCCGCCGCGCGGTGCGTATTCGAATAGAGGTAGTCGTTGGGGCTCGTCGAATCGTTGGCGTAGCCGTAGGAGGACCCATAGAGGGCGAGATCGGTCGTCGAGATGCTCCCGGGGTTGTAGAAGTGATAGGTGTCATAGGCATAGAAGGCCGTGAGTCGCGCCTCGCCCAGCCACGTGACGCTCTTGACGAGCACGTCGTCCTTGTAGCCGTTGGTGAGACTCATCGCGCCCTCCGTCCGGGAGCGCTCAATCGTCGCCACGACGCCGGTCTCGCCCGAGCTCTGCGGGGCCGCGGTGTTGAGCGTCGCGCCGATGAGACTCGTATCGAAGGAGCCGTAGTCGGCGAAGGCCCGCACGCGCGCGACCTGCGGGATGGCCGCGGTGAAGAGATTGATGGACCCGCCGAAGGACGCGTAGCCGAGATCCGCGGCTCCCCCGGGGCTGCGGTCGATCACCAGCCGGTCGAGCTGGGTCGTGGGGAAGTAGGACGTCGAGTGGTGCTGGAAGTTGTCGGGATCGGCGAACGGGATGCCGTCGAGGGTCACGTTGAACTGTCCGTCGACGAATCCGCGCAGCGTCTGGTTCTTCGCCGCGTCGAACCCCGGCCCGTTAGGCGCGGAGCTCACGTAGCTCGGCGTGAAGTTGGCGACGGTGCCGTAGTCCCCGACCGGGGAAGCGATCTCCTGGATGACCTGCGAGCTCACTGCCGATTGCGGCGAGCCCACGTTAAGGACACCGGCGCTCGTCGGCGTGGACAGCACCTCGCCCAGGATCAGCACTTCCGGCTGCGGGCCATCGGCACCCGGTCCATCGGCGCCCGGGGTATCGCCCGCGAATGCCACGCGCACGCCGCAGTTGGCGGCGAGCACCGCCAACACCGAGGCGGCCAGGCAGCTGCCGAATCCCGCGCGCAGCGGCAGCGGCGCAAGTGATGACCTGTCGGGCGAGAGCGGCATCCGCTTTCCGCTTGTGTTTCGTTAGCGGCAGACCCAAGCAAGCCCCTCCCCCGCCCTACGCGGGGGAGAGGCTCATTCGTCTACAGGTCTTCAGTCGTCGTCGTCGTGAACCGGGCGTCCCAGCCGGTCCGCGAAGTCGCTCGGCCAGCGCACCTTGGTCTCGCCCGGGTACGGCCGCTTGAAGTCGGTCGCGGAGTACCACACCCAGTGATTTACCACGTACGTGTCCTCGGCATCCGGGATGTGCTGCTTGCCCTGGAAGAGCCTGTCCTTGGCATTGGCCCAGGCCTTCTCGATCGGCTGCCGCTTTACGTTCTTCGCCGTAAGTCCCGCCACACCGTCGGTCAGCGGGAAGCTCGCCGGCACGTGCGTCCAGGGGGCGAAGTTCGCCGTGGGAGGCGTGTCGGTGAACAGGTTCCACAGCGGAGCGGCCACCAGGTCGAACATGTTCATGGGAGGCAGGCCCAGGATCTGCTCGATCGTGCGCGTCATGTTCACCTGCGTGAAGAACGTATGGTTGGCACCCTGGCCCTGGACCACGTACGGGCTGACCACGTAGCCGGGACTGCGGTGGCCGTCAACGTGATCCGCGCCCGCCTGTGCGTCATCCTCGGTCACGAAGATCGCCGAAGTGCTCCACACCGGGCTGTGGCTGATGGCGTCGATGATGCGGCCCACCGCGAGATCGTTGTCCGCCTGCTCGGCCTTCGCCGACGGGGGCCCCCCGGTGTGGTCGCACATGATCCACAGCGTCTCGAGCGCAGGCACCGTACCCGCGGTCACGTCCTTGTTGAAGTCCTGCTGCCACACGTCGACCCGGAACTGGTCCGGAATGCCCAGATCGAACACCGGGAAGTGCGCGACCGAATAGTTCTGGACCGAGGGGATCTCCGAGATCGTGTTGACCGTGTCGGCGTTCACCAGCGAAGTCTCGGCGCCGCTCTCGAAGGCCTGCGAGTCCTGGTAGAACTGCGCCCAGGACGGCTCGCTGGTCGAGCCATCGTAGGGGTTGGTGTAGGTCACCCCGGCGTACTCGACGTACTCGCCGTAGATCTTGACCGGCAATCCCTTCCGCTCAGCGGCGTCCCACACGAAGCCCTTCGGCTGGTACGCCATGGCGTCCTCGCCGTTGGCCGGGTAGCTGCGCACCCAGTCGGGTGACTGCACCTCGTCCTCATAAGGTGCCATGCCCTGCATCAGCCAATTGTGGCCGTCGGCCGACTGGCGCGAGGGATCGTAGTAGTTGTCGAGCAGCGGGAAGCGGGTCACGAGCGCGTGCACGTTGGGCGTGATCCCTGCGCCGAACACCGCGAGCGTGGCATCCCCGTTACCTGCCGCCACATCACCCAGCACCTGGTCGTAGGTGCGGTTCTCGCGCACGATGATGAACACGTGCTTGATGAGCGACGGATCACCCACATGCCGCGGAATCGCGACCGGCGTCGTCCCCGGCCTGCCGCCGCCCGCCGCCTTGATGACCGACGTCAGGTCCCAGTGATTGTTCGCATAGACCTGCGCGGTCATCCCGGGCAGCGCCTTCATGTCGGGCAGCGGAATGACGCTCACCGTGGCGTTGTCCTCGTGGGTGTTGTATCCGGTCACGCTGTAGATCGAGACCTGCTCGGAC
Organism: uncultured Gammaproteobacteria bacterium; assembly: GCA_963713175.1. Lineage (GTDB taxonomy): Bacteria > Pseudomonadota > Gammaproteobacteria > Steroidobacterales > Steroidobacteraceae > 13-2-20CM-66-19. Next base: position 527,867 of record CAVQKW010000012.1, read on the forward strand.
TGCGCACCGATGCCCTTGTCATCCGCAACCACCAGCACCTTGCGGCGCGCGTCGAACCTGATCCCGGTCGGGGTGGACGCGGTGGGGATGAGACCCAGGACCGGCTGGCTTGCGCCGCCGCTCAGGTCCACCGCGGCGATCGCGTTGGCGGTGTAGAGGGTCACGTAGGCGACCGAGCCGACGACCACCAGGCTGGTCGGCTGCACGCCGAAGGGAGCGCCCTTGTCTCCCGTGTCGGTGTAGTACCCGTCGGCCGTGTCGCCGCGGCCAGGCAACCCCACGTCGATGGTGCGCGTCAGCTGATTCGTCGCGAGATCGATGACACCGATGTTATCGCTGCCCGTATTGGTCACCAACAGCTGGCCGTCCGCGATCGTCATGCCGGTTGGATGGCGGCCGCCGCTGTCGATCGTCGCTACGACGGTGCCGTTCTTGGTGTCGACCACGGAGATCGTCCCGGAGATGGCCGTGCCCGACACATCGCTCGCGACGATCGGCGTGCCGGAGGAGATGTTGGTGAAGTCGGAGCGCCTGGCAACGCGGCCGCCCTCATTACTCACGTAGGCGTACTTGCCGTTGAGCACGACGCTGTGGGGTGCATTGCCGACGCGCACCTGCGTGCCCTTCGCCACCGCCGGGTTGACGGTGAGGTCGACGGCCTGCAGCGTATTGTTCTGATTCAGGATGACGTATGCGGTCTTGCCGTTGCCGGATACCGCAATGCCCGCGGGGTTCGAGGTGTAGTCGTTGCCGTTGTAGAAGTTGCCGCACACCGTCGTCACGGGGTTCGACTTGAGCCCCACCGTGATGTCCTCGCAGTTGATGAACGCCTGGCTCGGCGGCAGCTTCAGGTGCTGGTAGCTGCTCAGCATCCCGGTGGAGGGGTTAACGGATGCCACTGCCAGGTAGCTGTCGTCCTGGCTGATCAGCAGGTACTTGCCGTCCGGCGTGTAGGTGAGCCCGGTGAACGAGCCATTGGTGTCGTAAGTAGTGCTGCCCTTGGAGTTCGTTCCCGAGGCCGGCGAGAACTGCTGTACGACGGCGCCGGCCCTGGTGTCGATGACGTCGACCGCCGACGGTGCACTCATCAGCAGCACCGCGGCAAACTCCGAATTGGCCGGATCGACGGCGATCTCCTTGGCGCGGGTCGGTGAACCGTTGGCACTCAGATTGATCAGCGTGCCCGCGGGCGTGACGATCTGACCGGTGGACATGACGTACGAACCGTCCGCCTGCTGTCCAACCGTGTAGGTAGGAAACTCGCTCGAGGGATCGGCCAGTGCCACCGTCGTGGCGGCCGCGAGTGTGCTGTGCACTAGGCATCGAATCAGGTGAGACGACTTGCTAGCCATTTCATGCTCCCTTGCTTGGCAACGTGATTGACGATCGTCAGGCGCACGCCGGTCGTCGGAGCAACAGCCTTTTCGATCAGTCGCGCGCTTTTATGCGCGCCCGCCGTGAAGCAGGGATGACGGTCATGTGAATGTTGGAGTTCGCTCTCGAGCCCGGCGTCGGACGTCGCCTACGCGACTGTCTCCCAACACCGACGCGGGTCGTCACGCGTCCTTCATGCGCCGTCACGAAATATTCTCGTGCGGCGCAACGTGATGCGGGTCAATCGAGCAGCGCGCGCAGGGGGCCGAGCCACGGCTCGTAGGCGCGCCAGCCACCGACAGCGGCAGAATAAATCGAACGTCGCGCCTGCCACTTGCTCGGCGTCCTGAGCGCGCGCGCGTTGTGCTCCGGGTGAAGGCAGGCATCATTCCACGCAAGGCCGCACGCCGCGACGAGGCGGCGGATCTCGGGGGGCGGATCTGCCACCAAACTCTCGTAGTCGATCTCGACGAAGCGTCCGGCAGGCAGCACGGCCCGCCAGTGCGCGGTGAGGCGCTGATAGGCGCGCATGTAGCCGACGAGCGCGGCGCCACCGGTCGGTAATGGCATGCGCGAGTTGAAGTGCGTCCGGTGGATCGAGAGCGCGGTATCAAGCGGTGCACGGCGGCAATGAATCAGGGCCGCGCGCGGCAGCGCCAGGTGAATCAGGCCCACCCACTGGAAATTGAGCGGCATCTTGTCCGTGACACGCAGCCCAGCGGGCGCAAAGCCGCGCAGCAACGCGCGATAGTCGGCGGCCGCGCCAGCGAGCCACGCGTCATCGGGCGGGCCGGCACCCGCGCGCTCCCAGGCGGCTCCCCGCTCGTTCCAGAACGGCAATTCTCCGCCCCCGTGCACCTGCGGATGAGCCGAGAGGATCTGCTCGATGAGCGTGGTGCCCGAGCGCGGCAGGCCGAAGATGACGATCGGTCCGGCGCCCTCTTGGGCGGTGCCTTCGTCGGCGCCGCGCCGCCTCGCGCGCGAGACGAGCTCGCCCGTGAAGCATGCGATCAGCCGCTCCACCCGCGCCTCGAACGCCGGCAGATCAAACCGCACGACGCCGTTGCGCGAGGCCTCCGCGGCGTCGAACTGCCGCATGGCCTCCGCGTAGTCCCCGAGATCCTCGGCGGCCTTGCCGAGCGCCAGTTGCACGCGCGAACGCTGGATCGAGTCAAGCCCCGGCCGCGCCAGCGCGGTGCGCATGTTCGTGATCAGCTCACCGTCCGCGGGGAGAATCGGTCGGCAGCGCACGAGATCGTAGTAGCTGCCCGCGAGCGAAGCTGAACGCTCGGTCGCCTGGACGAAGCAGCTGCGCGCCTCCTCGAAGCGGCCCAGGTCCGCGAGTGTCTGGCCGAGAAGCTCGAGCGCGACCGCGTTGCCGGGCTCGCGCGCGAGAGCACGCCGGAGACTGCGGTCCGCCTCGTCGTAGCGGTTCTCCCCGAGCTGGGCGCGGGCGTCCGCAATCTGCGCCAGCGTGGTCTTCGGCGCGGCCGCCGCGGCGCGACGAAACGCCTCGATCGCGGAGGGCCCGCGGCCCAGGCTATCGAGGAGATGCCCGGCGCGGTAGTGCGCATCGGCGAGCGTGGGCTGCAGTTCGGTGGCGCGATGATAGGCGGCCAGCGCCGCGTCCGCGCAGCGCGCCCTCTCGAGCGCAATGCCGAGCCGCAGATGCGAATCGGCGAAACCGGGGTGGACCGTCACGGCACTCTGCAGCGCCGCGATCGCCTCTGTGACCTGGTCGTTCTCGAGACACGCGAGTCCAAGGTCGTGCAGGATCGCGGCATCCCCGGGCTGCGCCTGCGCAGCGTGCCGCAGTGGCGCAATGGCCTCGTGGGGCCGTCCCGCCTCGAGCAGGCGAGCCGCCCGTGTAAGCCACGCCACGACCTCGGGCGGATACGCCGGGAATGCTCTTCCAGGCACGGCGCTTCAGTGTTCGTCCCGGACCACGGCCCCGTGCGCGAACTTCCGTTCCGTCCGTTCGAGTCGCTCGGGCGACTCAGGCGTGGCACTCGGCGTGGCAGGCGTAGGCGCCGCGTCGGCCGGCGCACTCGCCGCCGGCGGCTTCATAGCGGTGTTCGGCGGCTCGGCGGTCGCTGCGTCACCAGGTCCTCTCGCGGCGGGAGCCGCGGCGAGCTGAGGAGCCGTGCGCGGCGCGGGCTGCGAAGTCGACGGCGTATTGGCGAGCGCCGCGCCCGCATCCTCTCCACCTGCCTTCCACAAGACGGCACCGGTCGTGAGAAGGAAGCCCAGCGCGATGGTGATCGCGATGAGATATCGCTGCCGCATCGAAGTCCCCCGGCGAAAGAGCGCGGCGGGAAGAGCCCGCATCCTTGCGCAAAATGCTAGCCGCGGATCATGACGCTTTGGCGATATGCGCGCGTCCGGTTCTCGCCGCGGCATCGCGTAGGCACCGACCTACTTGTGGCGTCTTTTGGGTAACAGATTGCCCGGTCAGTCCGCTGTCCAGCCTGCGGTCACGCCGCCGACTCACGCGAGCGAGTCGGCCAAGCCGTCGGGCGTGCGCAGGGACGCGCCGGGAGGCCCGGGGGCCGCGTCACGGCGCCTGGATGTGAACCATAGCGAGCTTGCCGGCGCCGCTCTCGGCGAGCACCAGCCCGCCGTCGCGCGTCGGCATCATGTTGCGCACCACGCCGCCGCCCGAGGGAATCGCCCAGGTCTGGAATTTCTCAGAGCCCGGGTCGAAGCGCACGAGCGTGTTCGGGCGCACGCCGGATTCGCTGTACCAAATGACACCGTCGAGGACCGTGATGCCGTAGGGTTGGGAGTCCGGACCGCCGGGAGAGCGCCACTCTTTCACTGCGCCCGTCTTCGGGTCGAAGCGCCCGAGGCAGCCGCGCGCATAGTCCGAATACCAGATCACATCGTCCGCCGTGATGCCGATCCGGCGCGGTCGCGTGCCGGGATTCGGCAGCACATGCTCGCGAATCGCCATCGTCCCGGGATCGACCTCGCCGATCCGGTTGCTGCCGAATTCGGCAAAGAACGGCACGCCTTGGGAGCTGATGACCAACCCGTAAGGCAGCGCGTGAGGCGTCGGCACCCTGACCAGCTTGATGTCACCGGTCCGAGGGTCGAGCCGCCCGATCATGTTGGCGCCCTGCACCGTGAACCACAGAACGCCTCTGCGATCGAAGACCGGCGTGTGCGGATCGTGCGCTCGCGGATCGGGCATCTTGTAGTCGGTGATCGTGCCGGTCTTTGGATCGAGCTTGCCGATGTAGGCGGCCGAATTCGCGGTGAACCAGATATCACCGGCCGAGTCCTCGGTGAGTCCGTGAGGCCCTGAATCCGGGATGTCGGTCGGGTACTCCTTGATGGCCCCGGTCCCGGGGTCGATGCGTCCGAGCACGCTCGCGTGCTGACCCGTGTACCAGAGCGCGCCATCGCTGGCGGCCAGGGGGTCGTGGGGGAAGGCGCCCGGGGTCCCGACCGCCCATTCGCGGAAAGACACCTGCACCCGGCCGGGAATCAGGGTCGCCTGCGGCCGCGCGCTCTCCGGAAAGCTGCGCACGAGGTAGTCGGTCAACATCGGCACCTGCTCGGGGGTGAGCGTCACTCCGATGTGCCTCATCTGGCTGACGACTCTCTGCCAGCCCTCGCGGCTGTAGCCGGGGGACTTGAGCCGGGTCGCATCGTGGCAGCTCACGCATTTCGCCGCGGCGATGTCGTGGCCGGCTCCGGCAGGCAGCGCCTGGACGGCGCCGGGCGCGGCCTGACTCCATGCGGTCGCGGAGACGAGCAACGAGGTACAGCAAACAATCAGCCGAAGCCAACACACGTTCATGGGAGGGAGCCTCACTCAAAGAACGCCTCATGGACAGTTTCACCGTCCGGGAGCAGGATAACGCGAGAGTATCGATTGTCCATCTCGGGCACCCTGCAGCACCGCCTGACGGATCGTGTCGCGACCGGTCGCAGCCAGCTGGGAGATAATCGTTGGCCGTCGATAATTGAGGCGCAAGTGGCGCGCTCCGCTTTACCGCACTAGCATTTCTTGCCGCTAGCCGCGCGATGTTCAATCCAAATGCGCAATTCCGCGTGGAGACATTTGAAGGTCGCTACACGTGCGTCGTAGTGGACGACGCCCTCAGGGATCCCGACCGGCTGGTACGCTATGCCGCTGCGCAGCGGGAAGCCTTCCGGCCTGCCGCCAGCGCCTATCCGGGAGTTTCTCTCGCGGCGCCCGCGGATGTCGCCAATGATTTAGCCGCCTACTTTGCGATGCAGGTGCGCCGGCGGTTCGATGCACGCCGACTCGTGAACCTGAACTGCGTCCTGTCGATGGTCACCGTGCCGCCCGCAGCGCTCTGGCCTGCCCAGTGGCTCTGCCATAGCGACCTCCTGACGCTCGACCCGCGGCAAAGCATGCAGGCCTCGGTGCTGTATTTGTTCAAGGATGAAACCCTCGGCGGCACGAGCTTTTATTCGACTACGCGCTCGCCGCAGGAAACCGCGAGACTGTTCGACGACGCGGGACAGCTGTCGCCGGCGGCCTTTACGCAGCGCTACGCGATCACGCCCGGATACATGCTCGGGTCCAACCAATACTTCAGGCAGGTGGGCAGTATTGTGGCCCGGTGGAATCGACTCATCTTCTACGACGGCAGAGTGCTGCATTCAGGTGATATCGCTGCCCCGGAGAAGCTCACCAGCGATCCGCTGACCGGTCGCCTGACGCTCAATGGCTTCTTTACGTGCAGGAAGAATCTGCTTGCCTGAGCGCTTCAGAGCGGCGACTAATCGCCGAACACGGCACAGCGAATCTTGATGTCGCAGCCGAAGGCGACTGTCTGGCCGCTCGAGCCTACCGTAGCACGATCCCCGGATACCAGCCGCTCTTGGCCAGGAAGGCCTTCGGGTCGGTCATCTCAATGATTTCTTGCACAGCCCGGCGCTTGTCGGCGGCATGCTGGTAGTAGGACTTGGCGATGCGATATCCGATCCAGTAGCCGAGGTCGCCTTGCTTGTCATAGGTCGAGTTGTCGAGCCATTTGGAAAGATCGGTGCTGTCCTCATCGGCGACGAACGCGCTCTCGATTTCCTTTTCATGTCCCTGGGTCGCCGCCCTCATGGCGGGGCTCGTGACCTCACCGGGCTGACCCGACGTCAGCTCGGCCCCGAATTCCGCGACACCTTCGATGAGCGACCTCTCGAGGACCGTGGGATGCTCATCATCATCGAGAGCCGCGGACTGCTGGACGTGGATATATTCATGGGCAATCACGTGCACGAACCGATCCTCCACATTGGGATCCATCCACTTGACCGCGCACAGCGCCTCCAGTCCGATCTGCAGTCCCGTGTCGGGGCTTCCCACGCCCACAGGTTTCCCCCGGCCCACGGCGATCGTCACCGGCGGGAAGCGTGCTTCCGGATAGAGATGGCCTAACTTCCGCAGCGCGAGCTCCACGCGAGCTCGCACGCGCGGCAGGACGGCCATGCACTGCCGGGCGTCCGAATAGATATCCGGGCGCTTGCTCATGGCTTCGGCGATCCTCGCTCCGGTAACGTTGCGCACCTTGGCGAGATGGTGCAGCCCCTCCGATCCCGGATCGAGGTAGTCGTGCTGCAGCTGATCGGCGGTCGGATGTCCCCCGGTAGCATCGTAGAGCTTATAGAAGCGCTCGACGTCCTGGGTCTCGATGACCGGGCCGGCTGCCGTGGCGGAGGCCGTTGAGGTCGCGCTCCAGGCCGTGCCCGAGATCGCCGCACAGATGAGCACGCCGATGACGCCTGCTACGTAGATCTGTTTCATGCTTTCCTCCGGTGGTTCAGTGGCAATCGGCCGCGTTGCCGGGCATGGCGAGCCGCTATTCTTTCCTCAAGCGCTGCGTCAGCTTCAGCGTCCCGAGTGTCGCCAGGCCGACGGCCAGCCACGCCGTTCCCGTGATCTTCGCGTTGGTCTTCGCGGTCAGCAGGACATAGCCGACGATGGCCGCGCCGATGCTCGGCGCAACCAGGTGGCGTAGCCAGTTGCGGCTCTTTTGCTGCGAGATGAAGTGGGCGATGGCGGCGGCGTGGAGCAAGAGGAAGCCGATCAGTGCGCCGAAGCTTATCATTGACACGAGAAGCTCCAGGTGATCGACCAGCAGGAGTCCCGCCGCCAGCGTGATTGTCGCCACGAGGAACATCGCTCGCAGTGGCACTTTGCGATTCCGGTCTACACGGGCGAGCGCGGACGGGAACCTGCCGTCGCGCGCCATGCCGAAAAGTAGCCGTGTGGTTGCGGCCTGTGCCGCCACCGCAGAGGCCATGCCTGACAGCCAGACACCCGGGACCGCCAGGAGAAATTTGAACCAATAGCCGCCGACCAGTGCGGCGATATCGTAGAACGCCGCGTTGCTGGCATTGCCGGCGGGCAGGCTGGTCCTCCCCAGGACAAACAGCGAGGCGAGCCAGGTCTGCGCGTCGCCGCGACAGCCATCACAACCACAGAGAGGGGTCGCGAGATCTCGGGCACTGCGGCATGAACGGCGATAGCGCAGCCGACGTAAGTCACCGTCGAAGCTGCGCGAGGCATAGGGGTAGCGTCGCGCCACCTAAGGGCGGGAAGTCGTTTCAGTACAACCACTATTTCTACAGATACCTGTGCGCCGACCTGGCAAACAAGAAAATGACGCCGAACTGGGTGGCGCGCATTCGGGCGGAGAAAGAGAAGAAGGTCGCCGAGGCCCTCGCGGCGCTCAAGACCAAGAGCGCCGCACCGGCCCAGGTCGGACGGTCCCTCCCGATCATCGCGGAGAGTCTTATGACGTTGGGTTACAGCGATGCGGACATCCAGGGAATCATGGGCCACAACAACCTGCGCGTCGCACGAGCGGTTTGGCGCACGCCGGGAAACAGCTAATCGTCGTGGTTCTTGAGCAAGGGAGCGAGGGAAACGTACCAGATATTCTCCCTGCCGTCGGCCCAACTGTTCAGCCGCGCCAGAAAGCCGCGCGCCTGGTCAGGTGAGAGGGGAAACGAAACGGGCGGTACGGTGTTGGTACTGAAATACAGCGTCACGTGGTCCGCGCCCAGCCGCGCTTCGATGTTGTTGCCTTTTTCGTTGACTTCATCACCGAGGTCCACGGGCGCGCCCCACCCGCCGTTCCTGCGAAAGGCGATCAGAAGACGCCTCTGGTCGTGCTGTGCGGTGTGCCTCGAGCAATAGACGATGAAGCTCTCATCCGGTGCGACGGCCGGGTCCACATCCTCGGTCGCATCATCCCCCAAGGGCATGGGCACGGCGGTGAGGTAGGTGCCACCGCGATATTGCGAGCGGTAAATGCCAAACCGGCCGCCCGACTTGGCCGGCCGCATGAAGTAAATGCTGCCGTCCGAACTGACACTCGGAGAAAAGGTTCCGGTGTCAGCATTGATCGTCCCCGGCAGTCGCTGCGCACGCCCCCAGCCGGTCCCGACGCGCTCGACGCGCCACAGATTTCCGCCGAGGCCCGGGAACACCTTGCCGTTGAACTTGCCGTCGATGGGCTGCCCGCCCTCGGCACTGGGGCGATTCGAGGCAAAGACCAGGAACGAGCCATCGGGCGCCATCGCCGGCTCAAGATCATTCCACTGTCCGGAGAACGGAGCGATCGTGGGGGCCGACCACTGCCCGTTCACAAGGCTCGAGACCAGGATCATCGAGCCGCTGTCGTTGCCGCGCGTGAAGTAAACCGTCTTGCCGTCGGGAGTGAAGGCAGGCGAGAGGTCGTCGGCGGGGCCTGAGATGACGCCCGGCGCAAAGAGGCTCGGGCTGTCGGTCTGCGCGAGGCAGGTACCGGCGAGCAAGCACAAAGCCGCCAGAACAGCAGACGACGCATGTTTCGCCACAGTGTCCCCTTCCTCGTGTCACCCCTATGTTCGCCAATCACTCCGGCGATGAACAAGCGTTCGTCGCAACGGCCGTTCGGCTCGTCGCGAGCTGAGCGCTGCGGGTTCGGCTCGCCGAGGGACTGGCTCGCATCGACGACCGGGGCCGCACCCTGACGCCGCGACGCAGCCGCCGTGTCATCACCGGTGCGACTGCGGGCGGCCCCATTGCCCGGGTAGAGGCATGACGCACACCTCTGCACTTCGTTGTGCAGTCGCGATCCGCCGCCGGTACAGGCATCATTTGACTGCGCTCGAATCGAGCTTGAGAGGCGCGCTGTAGGCTATGCGTATGTGGGAAACGAAGAGAGCACCTGTTTGGACCATCGCCGCGGCACTCCTCGCGCAGTTTCTGCTGGCCCCGTTCTTCCAGTTCATTGTTTTCCGCCGTCACTGGTTCACACCCGTGAGCCACGCGACTTCCGGGTTGATCAACAGCACTCTCCTGGCAAACGCTATCGCACTGGTCATCATCGTGGCAGGGGTGATCCTGCTCGGCGGCCGGCTGCGGCCGAAGGATGTCGGGTTGGCGGGCCGATCGCTGGTGGCCGGCATCGGGTTCACGCTGGCACTGTGGCTAACCGTGAACGCCGTCCTGATCATCGTTGAGTTGCCGCAAAGCACCCCCTTCGCCTTCAATGACATGTGGCGCAAGCCCGGCGCACAGCATGTCATTGGCGATCTGATAGCGCAGATTTTCGGGACCGCGCTCGACGAAGAAATCGTCTTCCGCGGCTTTTTGACCGTTCAGGTGATGCTCTTGCTTCGGCCGCTCGGCAAGAGCGCGGCCTTCATTCTGGCAATCGTGGTGGTGCAACTCTTGTTTGCCTCGGTGCACGTGCCGCTGTTATTGGAGGAGGGTCAGCACGGGGCGGAAATCTGGTCCGGCCTGCCGCTATTGTTTGCCTTCGGGACAGGGTTTGCCCTGCTCTATTTCATTACCGGGAATCTCTTCGTGGCGGTCGGTACGCACGCCCTCATCAACGCCGTCGTGCTCATTCCATCCGATCCGCTGCAATCGTCCCATGCTCTGGATTTCCTGTATCTCGGTTTAGCGATCGTTGCAGCAATCGCGTGGCGGACAACTGCCCAGCTCAGGCACAAGAACCGTCCACAACCGCAGCCGAAAACGTCCTGACTTACTGTTTCCGGGTTTATGGGCACGCCGTAACATGGCATTGCATTCTTATATGCCTACGTATTCCAGGGTGCGAACATGAAAAAGTCGGACACGGGCGCCAGCCAGTCGGCAGCGGAGCACATCTCGAGGAGAATCGCCGAGCTCGGGGACTGGCGCGGGGAAACCCTCGGCAGAATGCGCAAGCTGATCAAAGACGCAGACCCGGACGTCGTCGAGGAGTGGAAGTGGATGGGTACTCCGGTGTGGTCGCACGACGGCATCATCTGTACTGGCGAGTCCTACAAGAAAGTCGTGAAGCTCACCTTCGCCAGGGGTGCATCCCTGAAGGATCCGGCGCGTCTCTTCAACTCCAGTCTGGAGGGAAACGTCCGCCGCGCAATCGACATCCACGAAGGAGAAGAAGTTCACGCGCCCGCCTTCAAGGCACTCGTGCGTCAGGCGATCACGCTCAATGGTTCGCGCAAGTCGAAGCCGCCGAAGAAAGCGAAATCCTAAGAGGAATTCCGCCCTCGCACAGGTGCGGCAGCGAAACTGGCGGGTGTCGTTCCACGCGCGCTGGCCTTGCGGACTTGACGCCTGTGCTTACATGCGTAAACTGTTTACGACTACAACTGTAAGCATCGCGCCGGCGGAGCTCGGTTTAACCGGCGCCGGTCTCGTCAAACCAGTAGCGGAGTATCAGCTCATGAGGGTACGTGGACGGATGGCACTAGGGGCGATCGCGGCGGCCGCAGTGCTGCTTTCACAATCGGCGGTATCGGCCGAGGCTCCGGCAAGCACGTCAGCTGCACAGCGCGACGGCCAGCGCGATTTCGACTTCGAGGCCGGCCATTGGCGCATTCACCTGAAGCGCCTCGTGCATCCCTTGACGGGATCCCGGACCTGGGTCGAGTTCGACGGCACCTCAGTGACCCGGATGATATGGAGCGGTCGCGCCCAGATCGAGGAGTTCGAAACCACCGCCGCAACCGACCACGTCGAGGGCCTGACCCTGCGGACCTACAATCCCGAGTCTCACCAGTGGCGGCTGTATTGGGCGAACAGCAAGGATGGCCTGCTGGTCGTGCCGCAGATCGGCCAGTTCAGGAACGGCCAGGGGGAGTTTTATGCCCAGGACATCCTGAACGGGAAAAGCATATTCATCCGATTCATCTGGTCGAAGACCGATTCCGACACGCCGCACTTCGAACAATCATTCTCGGCTGACGGCGGCAAGACCTGGGAAGTGAACTGGATAACCGACCAGACCCGGGTGCCGGCGGCGGATTTCCATCCGCACATGCCGACGGTGGCGGAGCAAGCCGGGCAACACGACTTTGATTTTCTCTTTGGCACCTATAAATACCACCTGAAGCGCCTCGTGCATCCGCTGACCGGTTCCACAACCTGGGTCGAGGCTGGCGGAACCTCCGTCGGCTACAAGATCTGGGACGGGCGTGCCGATCTGACCGCTACGGCGGCCGATGGCTCCGGCGGCGCGCTCATGGGGCTGACCTTGCGCACGTTCAATCCCCAGACCCACCAGTGGTACCTCTATTGGGCCAACAGCAAGGATGGCGTCATAGCCGTACCGCAGATCGGTGAATTCAAAAATGGGGTCGGCGAGATGTACGCCGCGGATACACTGAACGGCAGAGCGATCCTGGTACGCTTCGCCTGGACGAAGACCACCGCCAACTCACCGCACTTCGAGCAGGCATTCTCGGCCGAGGGCGGCAAGACGTGGGAGGTGAACTGGATTTCGGAGCTCTCGCGCTGATCGCGGCGACATGAGCCCGAACCGCGCTCGGTGCGTCAGCGTGCGTTGCCTGCCAATCGATCCAGCGCTGCGCGGTAGCTCTTGCTCAGTCGCAGAATGGTGCCGTCGGCAAGCACTACGGAAAATTCGCCATTCGGCAGCGAGCGCAGCTCCGTGACGCGTTGCGCGTTGACGATCGTTGAACGGTGAATGCGCGCGAAGCCCTTTGGCGTCAGCCGCTCATCCAGTGCCGAAAGGGTCTCGCGCAGCAGCCACGACTTTTTGCCAACATGGATGGACACGTAGTTATCGCAGGCCTGGATCCAGTCTATATCAGCGAGCCGAATGAGCATCACGCGATCGCCGGCCGGGATGGCCAGCCGGTCGGAGCCGGGTCGATCGGCGGGCAGCGCACCGCTTCGGGTGAGGCTCGCAACCGCTTCGGCAAATTGACGCGCGTACGCACCGTCGCGTGTCCCGAGGACCTCGCGAGCGTGACGCAGCGTCGCGGCAAAGCGCTCGTCGTCAACGGGCTTCAGAAGATAGTCGAGAGCGTGAACCTCGAAGGCCCGCACCGCGTACTGGTCGAATGCCGTGACGAAGACGACATGCGGTGTCGCCTCCGGTCGCACGGAGCGCAATACGTCGAAGCCGGAGAGCTCCGGCATCTGAACGTCCAGAAACACCAGGTCAGGCGCCAGCAGCTTGATGGCGCCAATAGCCTCAAATCCGTTCTGGCATTCTCCGACGATTTCTATTCCGTCCGCGCGTTCGAGTCGCACCCGCAGGCCGCGGCGCGCGATCTCCTCGTCATCCACCAGGAGGGTTCGGATAGGCATCAACCGCTCTCCCCGGCGCGGCTGCCGGCAGTCTGATCGCGCACCGCAACGAGCGGCAGCTCAATGCTCACCACGACGCCACTGACAGCGCCGCGGCCGACCACCAGCTTTGCCTGCTCGCCGTACAGCTCGTCGAGTCGCCGTGCGGTATTGGAAAGTCCGACTCCGAATGCAGGCGCCGGAGAGGTCCTGAAGCCAGGGCCATCGTCTTCAATTCGCAGTTTCAGCGTTTTGCCATCGGTGCGTACTGTAATGGTGACGGATCCGCCCTCTTTGTGAGGCAAGATGCCGTGCTGCACGGCGTTTTCGACGAGCGGCTGCAATAGCAGAGTCGGAACCAGAGCCGACAGTGCGTCGGGGGCGACATCAAGTCGGAAAGTCAGGCGGTCGCCGAATCGGATCTTTTGGATGTCAAGATAGTGGCGGATGAATACCATCTCGCTGGCAACGGGGATCTGCGGCGTGTCGGAGGTCTGCAAAGAGATACGCAAAAAGTCACTCAACCTCGAGATCATGGATATCGCGGCGTCGAGCCGTCCGTCCACGACCAGCGCCGAGATGCTGTTCAACGTATTGAAGAGGAAATGGGGTTGTAGTTGCGACTGCAGAGCCTGGAGCCTGGCGGATTGCGCCAGTCCCTCCGCCGCCGCCGCTCGACGGCGCTCATGCTCGAGGCTGCTCCAGCCGTTTATGCTGAAATACAGCAGCGACCAGCCCAACAGAACGATTCCCCAGTTGAACCAGATCTTCAGGGGAATCCCGATATATGACGGAATCGAGCTCACCAGTGACGGACGCATGGAATAAGCAATTTGAGTGATTAGCACCTGGGACTCGTACCACAGCGGGATGCCGGCAATGCTCAGCGCTACCACCAGCGCCGCGAGCCGTAACGGTGGTGTTTGAAGGCGCCGCCAGCGCCGGAAAAGATACCGATACATCAGCGTGAGCGCGAACCCCGTGCCCACGAGCAGGACCAGGTCGAAGATCGCCTGCGGCAGGCTCTCATGAGCCAGCGCATAGCCGAGCATCATGAAGCCGTACAGGACCCACCCGGCCGACTGCAGTGGCCAGAACAGGAAATTGTGGGAAATCTCGCGCCCCCCATACCGGACAACGAAGCCAGGCTCGGCGGTGGGTGAGCGCGCGGACATGAATCTCTTCAGCCTTGAGAATCAGACGTCAAAAATACTGCGCTCATCATTCGTCGTGACGGCATGCGATCAGCGCTCGGGCCGCTCAATATTCGCCATCCGCGCGCACAAGTAAATGGCTCGCGCGTCGTACCACCAGCCGCCGCGCAACGGCAGCAGTTCACCCCAGAGTGAGGGCAATCCGCCACATTCGACTGATCGCGCCGCGACGCTCCGTTACCATGGCCCATGTCAAAGCTCGGCGAGGCCAAGGGAACCAACGTGACGCTTGCGAGATGGATAAAGGGAATCTCCACTGGCACGTGCACGGTGATCATGGCCGGTTTGCTCATCGCACCGGTAACGATATCTGCTGCGCCACAGGGCGCAAAGGCCGGACCGTCCAGGGAGAGCGCACTTGCGACGATTAAGGAAATGGCACGAGCGCTGCGCGCAAACGATGCGGATGGAATTGCGCGCTTACTGTCAGATGACTGGGCGGTCGTTTCTGCGAGAGGCGGCGTAGGCGAGGGGAAGTCAATCTTCCCTGATGGAATAAAGTCAGGTGAGTTGACGCGAACAGTGTTTGAAATCTCGGAACCCCGAGTACGTCTCTATGGAGATGTGGCAGTAGTGACGACGAAAGTCAGAACCGCCGGCACCTTTGGCGGCAAGCCCTTCGACGTACGAGAGCGCGAAACCGACGTACTGCATTGGGAAGATGGCGGCTGGAAAATCGTCTTGACCCACGAAACGTTCGAACAGCCACGCAGCGTAACGTGACGCAGAGGAACTGATGCGCGCATATGAAAAATTCTCATTGGGGTCGGCCGCGCTGGGTGCGGCGTTCCTGCTTGCTCTGACTGCCGGCGCGGCGGCCCAGGATTCGTCGTCGTCTCCGCACCGGAAGCTGGCGGTCTGGGCCGGACATTGGAAGGTGCGCATCGAGACCAAAGAGACGCAGTTTGGCCACGCCAGAACGGAGAACTACGACACGAAATGTTCATTTCTCCCTCACGGCACCTTCATGGTCTGCGAATATCTGAGCCTGCAGCCCGATCCTGTTGACTCAGGCGGCGCCATCAACGACGTCTCCCTCCTCTATTACAGCGACGTCGACAAGACCTTCAAATACACAAACGTAGCCCCGCAAGGTGGGCCACGCGAAGACGTCTTCCATGTCGATGGAAATGTCTGGACCAGGCCGTTTCAGATTCAAAGACGCAGCGGCGGAGTGGCCGATGCGCGCGAAATCTATACCTTTGTCTCCCCCAACAAACAGCTGGGGCGGCTCGAGATATCGACCGATAAGGGCGCGCACTGGACTGTGGTGAACGAGGCGGTGGGCACGAAAGAGAACTAGGCGGAGGCCAATCCGCCCGGAACCGGGGCGCCGTTGCCGGGCGTATCAGCACCCCAGGAAAAAGCCCCTGAAGTCTTGCGACCTCAGGGGCTTTTCGTTTGAAGCCTGGCAGTGACCTACTCTGGCATGCCTGAAAGGCACACTACCATCGGCGCAGAGCGTTTTCACTTCCGAGTTCGGAATGGGATCGGGTGGTTCCCGCTCGCTATGGCCGCCAGGCAAACTGTTCGAGGTTCATGAAGCCGCTACCAAGCGGTAGCGGCTTCACGCGCCTCCAATCCGGTTGAGTTTCTGTTTCGACGCCTGTCGCGTTCACGATGGATCGCTCCATCGGCATCAATCCTCTCGTGGGATCAAACCACTTGAGGTTATATGGTCAAGCCTCACGGGCAATTAGTACTGGTTAGCTGAAGCCATTACTGGCCGTACACACCCAGCCTATCAACCACGTAGTCTTCGTGGGCCCTTTAGGGGAGTCGAGCTCCCAGGGAGATCTAATCTTGGGGGGGGCTTCCCGCTTAGATGCTTTCAGCGGTTATCCCGTCCGCACATAGCTACCCGGCAGTGCCACTGGCGTGACAACCGGAACACCAGAGGTGCGTCCATCCCGGTCCTCTCGTACTAAGGACAGCTCACCCTCAAATCTCCAACGGCTACGGAAGATAGGGACCAAACTGTCTCACGACGTTTTGAACCCAGCTCGCGTACCACTTTAATCGGCGAACAGCCGAACCCTTGGGACCTGCTACAGCCCCAGGATGTGATGAGCCGACATCGAGGTGCCAAACTCCTCCGTCGATGTGGACTCTTGGGAGGAATAAGCCTGTTATCCCCGGAGTACCTTTTATCCGTTGAGCGATGGCCCTTCCATACAGAACCACCGGATCACTATGACCTGCTTTCGCACCTGCTCGACTTGTCAGTCTCGCAGTCAAGCACCCTTATGCCATTGCACTCTAATGCGCGATGACCGACCGCGCTGAGGGTACCTTTGCACTCCTCCGTTACTCTTTAGGAGGAGACCGCCCCAGTCAAACTACCCACCATACAGTGTCCCCGATCCGGATTACGGGCCAAGGTTAGAACTCCGACATTATCAGGGTGGTATTTCAAGGTTGCCTCCACAAGAGCTAGCGCCCCTGCTTCAAAGGCTCCCACCTATCCTACACAGACAAGGTCAAAGTTCAGTGTAAAGCTGTAGTAAAGGTTCACGGGGTCTTTCCGTCTTTCCGCAGCTACGCCGCATCTTCACAGCGATTTCAACTTCACTGAGTCTCGGGTCGAGACAGTGGGGCCAGCGTTACGCCATTCGTGCAGGTCGGAACTTACCCGACAAGGAATTTCGCTACCTTAGGACCGTTATAGTTACGGCCGCCGTTTACCGGGGCTTCGATCAGGAGCTTCGCCTTGCGGCTGACCCCATCAATTAACCTTCCGGCACCGGGCAGGCGTCAGACCCTATACATCCACTTACGTGTTAGCAGAGTCCTGTGTTTTTGGTAAACAGTCGCAGCCCCCGATTACCTGTGACCTTCTAGAGCTCGTGGAGTAAATCCACTCACCCCAGGAGGCATAC
The DNA here is from genome assembly GCA_963713175.1 of uncultured Gammaproteobacteria bacterium. GTDB lineage: Bacteria > Pseudomonadota > Gammaproteobacteria > Steroidobacterales > Steroidobacteraceae > 13-2-20CM-66-19. The sequence continues at coordinate 544,906 of CAVQKW010000012.1, forward strand.
CTTCTCCCGAAGTTACGGTATCAATTTGCAGAGTTCCTTAACCCGAGTTCTCTCAAGCGCCTTAGGAGATTATCTCCTCACCCACCAGTGTCGGTTTACGGTACGGTCAATTCCAACCTGAAGCTTAGAGGCTTTTCCCGGAAGCGTGGCGTCGATCACTTCGGAGACCGAAGTCTCCTCGTACTCAGTTCTCGGTGTTGAATGACCCTCCGGATTTTCCAGGAAGATCCACCTACGGCCTTGAACGGCACTGCTGCCGCTGATCTAGCCTTCTCCGTCACCCCATCGCAGTTGAAATCGGTGCAGGAATGTTAACCTGCTTTCCATCGACTACACCTTTCGGTCTCGCCTTAGGAACCGACTCACCCTCAGCCGATTAACGTGGCTCAGGAAACCTTGGGTTTTCGGCGAGCGGGTTTTTCACCCGCTTTAACGTTACTCATGTCAGCATTCGCACTTCTCATACCTCCAGCATGCCTCGCAGCACACCTTCGCAGGCTTAGAGAACGCTCCCCTACCGCGTACAGATCCGAAGACCCGCACACCCATAGCTTCGGTGCTCGGCTTAGCCCCGTTAAATCTTCCGCGCGAGCCGACTAGACCAGTGAGCTATTACGCTTTCTTTAAAGGATGGCTGCTTCTAAGCCAACCTCCTGGCTGTCTATGCCTTCTCACATCGTTTACCACTTAGCCGAAACTTTGGGACCTTAGCTGATGGTCTGGGTTGTTGCCCTTTTCACGACGGACGTTAGCACCCGCCGTGTGTCTCCCGAGTATCACTTCAGGGTATTCGGAGTTTGCATGGAGTCGGTAGGCCGAGATGGCCCCCTTCTCCAAACAGTGCTCTACCCCCCTGAGTGTTCACTCGAGGCACTACCTAAATAGCTTTCGGGGAGAACCAGCTATCGCCAGCCTTGATTAGCCTTTCACTCCTATCCACAACTCATCGACGTACTATTGCAACAGTAGTTCGTTCGGACCTCCAACCAGTGTTACCTGGTCTTCATCCTGGTCATGGATAGATCGACTGGCTTCGGGTCTATTCCCAGCGACTGTGACGCCCGTTTAAGACTCGGTTTCCCTACGGCTCCCCTATGCGGTTAGCCTCGCCACTGAAAATAACTCGCTGACCCATTATACAAAAGGTACGCCGTCACCCCCTTGCGGAGGCTCCGACTGCTTGTACGCACACGGTTTCAGGTTCTATTTCACTCCCCTCTCCGGGGTTCTTTTCGCCTTTCCCTCACGGTACTGGTTCACTATCGGTCGGTAGAGAGTATTTAGCCTTCGAGGATGGTCCCCCGATGTTCAGACAAGATTTCACGTGTCTCGTCCTACTCTTTGTCGCTCACGGGCTTGTGCTTTCGTCTACAGGGCTATCACCTGCTGTGGCCAGACTTTCCAGACTGTTCCACTAGCACTCACCCGATTACCACGACTGGGCTGTTCCCCTTTCGCTCGCCACTACTAAGGGAATCTCGGTTGATTTCTTTTCCTCCGGTTACTGAGATGTTTCAATTCACCGGGTTCGCTCCGTACACCTATGAATTCAGTGCACGGTACCTCTTGCGAGGTGGGTTTCCCCATTCGGAAATCGCCGGGTCAAAGCTTGTTTGCCAGCTCGCCGACGCTTATCGCAGGCTACCACGTCCTTCATCGCCTTCTACCGCCAAGGCATCCACCATGTGCGCTTACTCGCTTGACCATATAACCCCAAGGAGTCTGGGGATATGGAGCTGATTCACATTGCGAACGCGACATTCTCAAGCTTGAGTCAAAGAATCAAACAATCAACTTTTCGCTTGAAAACTTAGCGTCAAAACAAAAACTTTCCGGATTGTTAAAGAGCAGACGATGCGCTGTCGGCATCGCCGCAGACCACACGACGAATCGCGCGATCACGCCAGCACATGTCGTAACTTCCGGTGCGCGCGCCGTTTCGGGCGTCGTGCGCTCTTGGAGTTCGCATGAACTCGCGTCATCACGCGTCTCGTTGGCTTTGGAGCGTCGTGCAGGCTGGTGGAGCCAGCCGGGATCGAACCGGCGACCTCCTGGTTGCAAACCAGGCGCTCTCCCAGCTGAGCTATGGCCCCTCCTCGTCCATTGGCCAAAATCGCCTGCGGCGATTTTGGCGGACATTACTCCGTAAACCGCCGGCAAAACGCGTGGGTTTTGCCGGCTGCGTCTAACGTGAGTGGTGGGTCTGGGAGGAGTTGCACCTCCGACCTCACCCTTATCAGGGGTGCGCTCTAACTAACTGAGCTACAGACCCAATCTCTGCAGCCCCTATCTTAGCTAACACGCGCCGACGGGCCGCCGCCCCAATGTGTTGAGCAGGTAATTTGTGCTGGGAACTCGCGCCTCCGTACTTAAGGCGCTGGTCTCTTGAAAGGAGGTGATCCAGCCGCACGTTCCCGTACGGCTACCTTGTTACGACTTCACCCCAGTCATTGACCACACCGTGGTAGGCGCCCCCCTTGCGGTCAGGCTACCTGCTTCTGGTGCAGTAAACTTCCATGGTGTGACGGGCGGTGTGTACAAGACCCGGGAACGTATTCACCGCAGCAATGCTGATCTGCGATTACTAGCGATTCCGACTTCATGGAGTCGAGTTGCAGACTCCAATCCGGACTACGATGGATTTTCTGGGATTGGCTCCCGCTCGCGCGTTGGCTTCCCTCTGTATCTACCATTGTAGCACGTGTGTAGCCCTGGTCATAAAGGCCATGATGACTTGACGTCATCCCCACCTTCCTCCGGTTTGTCACCGGCGGTCTCCTTAGAGTGCCCAACTGAATGCTGGCAACTAAGGACAAGGGTTGCGCTCGTTGCGGGACTTAACCCAACATCTCACGACACGAGCTGACGACAGCCATGCAGCACCTGTCTCTGGGCTCCTTGCGGCACTCCCAAATCTCTTCGGGATTCCCAGGATGTCAAGACCAGGTAAGGTTCTTCGCGTTGCATCGAATTAAACCACATGCTCCACCGCTTGTGCGGGTCCCCGTCAATTCCTTTGAGTTTCAACCTTGCGGCCGTACTCCCCAGGCGGAGAACTTAGCGCGTTAGCTACGACACTGGGAGGCTTACCCTCTCAACGTCTAGTTCTCATCGTTTATGGCATGGACTACCAGGGTATCTAATCCTGTTTGCTCCCCATGCTTTCGTACCTGAACGTCGGTGCTGGACCAGGAAGCCGCTTTCGCCACTGGTGTTCCTTCCGATATCTACGCATTTCACCGCTACACCGGAAATTCCGCTTCCCTCTTCCGCACCCTAGCTGAACAGTCTCAAATGCCATTCCCAGGTTGAGCCCGGGGCTTTCACATCTGACTTATCCAACCGTCTACGTACGCTTTACGCCCAGTAATTCCGATTAACGCTTGCACCCTCTGTATTACCGCGGCTGCTGGCACAGAGTTAGCCGGTGCTTTTTCTTTGGGTTAGGTCAAGACCCAGAGGTATTAGCCCTGAGCTTTTCATCCCCACTAAAAGTGCTTTACAACCCGCAGGCCTTCTTCACACACGCGGCGTCGCTGGATCAGGGTTTCCCCCATTGTCCAATATTCCCCACTGCTGCCTCCCGTAGGAGTCTGGGCCGTGTCTCAGTCCCAGTGTGGCTGGTCGTCCTCTCAGACCAGCTACGGATCGTCGCCTTGGTAGGCCGTTACCCTACCAACTAGCTAATCCGGCTTCGGCTCATCCATCGGCGCGAGGTCTTACGATCCCCCGCTTTCCCCCGTAGGGCTCATGCGGTATTAGCCAACCTTTCGGCTGGTTATTCCCCACCATTGGGCAGATTCCGAAGCGTTACTCACCCGTTCGCCGCTCGTCAGCATGTATTGCTACACCTGTTACCGCTCGACTTGCATGTGTTAGGCACGCCGCCAGCGTTCAATCTGAGCCAGGATCAAACTCTTCACTTGAAGATTTTGAAAATCAACATCGAAGAGTGGATCCAAAATGGCTCCAACTTACTGCTGGACTCATCTTGGTCACTCGGTCATTTGCGCCAAAGGCACATCGACGCGAGTCCCCACACAAATTACCTGCCAAACTTTTAAAGAGCACCCGCAAGCGCTTGGTCTTGCAGGAAAAGGGACCGTCACCCAAATGACCGGCCCACAGACCCGCAACCCCGGACCGCTTGGCGGCCGAGGCTGCAAGGGCCGCGCAGTATAGCCCTACGGAAGGCCCTGTCAACGCATTGTCATGTGGTGGGTTTGGGGCGGGCGCCCGCCGTGCCGAACCCCCTTAAGGCGGGGCTGAGGATCTGCTCTTCAACAGCCTGATCGGCTGCGGTTTACAGGGGTCAGCGGCCGACTGGGCGGGTGCGGCGAACCTAGGACTTCGCCGCGAGCCTCACGCGCGCGAAGCGCTTCGCGCCGATCTGGAACACGTGCTCGGCGCCGGCAGCAAACGTGAGGCCCCGATCGCTCAGCCGCACGCCGTCCACTTTCACCGCGCCCTCCTCGATCTTGCGGTTCGCTTCGGATGTGCTCGCCGCGAGTCCCGCCTCCTTGAGGAGATTCGCGATGCGCAGCCCCGCGCCATCCACTGCGATCACCTTCACGGGCAGATCATCGGGCACGGCCTTCTCGCTCACGCGCGCGATGAAATTGCGCTGCGCGCGCTCGGCGACGCCCGCATCGTGAAAGCGCGCGACGATCTCGCGCGCCAGCTCGAACTTGATGTCGCGCGGGTTGCGCCCCTCGTCGGCTGCGCGCCTGAGCGCCGCGATCTCCTTCAGCGGGCGGAAGGACAGCAGCTCGAAGTAACGCCACATGAGCACGTCCGAGATCGACATCAGCTTGCCGAACATGTTGTCTGCGTCCTCGGCAATGCCGATGTAGTTGCCCAGGGACTTGGACATCTTCTTCTCGCCGTCCGTGCCTTCGAGGAGCGGCATGGTGAGCACCACCTGCGCCTCCTGCCTGTAGGCTTCCTGCAGCGTGCGCCCGACCAGCAGGTTGAACTTCTGGTCGGTGCCGCCGAGCTCCACGTCCGCGCGCATCGCGACGGAGTCGTAGCCCTGCGCCAGCGGATAGAGAAATTCGTGGATCGAGATCGGCTGGCCGCTCTTGTAGCGTTTGGAGAAGTCATCGCGCTCGAGCATGCGCGCCACCGTGTAGTGCGCCGTGAGCCGCACCATGTCGGTCGCCGTGAGCTTGGACAGCCAGCGCGAATTGAAGTCGATCCGCGTGCGTTCACTGTCGAGGATCCTGAAGACCTGCGCCTTGTAGGTGGCGGCGTTCGCCTGGATCTCCTCGGGGCTGAGCGGCGGGCGTGTGGCGTTGCGCCCGGTGGGATCCCCGATCAACCCCGTGAAGTCGCCGATGAGGAAGGTCACCTCATGGCCGAGCTGCTGGAACTGGCGCATCTTGTTCAGCAGCACGGTGTGCCCGAGATGCAGGTCGGGTGCGGTCGGGTCGAACCCCGCCTTCACGCGCAGCGGCGTGCCGCGCTTGAGCTTCTTCACCAGCTCCCCCGCGGTCAGCACTTCGGCCGCGCCGCGCTCGAGCTCTGCGAGCTGTTCCTCGAAATTCATCGTCATTCTCGTGAACCCGGTTGCGGAAACCCGATCGCAGCGCGCGCAAAGTTAACGCTGAAATGCCCGGGTCTGCGTGGAACACTCATTGACCCGGAGGTCTCGGCCCGGTACGGTTCGCCACTTTAAATCATTCGCATAAGTTATTGGCTGGGGGATCTGTCCTGAGAACTGATTCCGAGGGCGCGAAGCGCCGCCTCCCCCTGCCATCGCTTGCCTTCTGGATGCAGGCGGCGGCGTGCGCCGTCGTGGCCTGGTCGCTGTGGCGGGGCGGACTGGAAGGCGCCCTGACCCTGCCGGGTACTCAGGCCCGAGCCCCCACTGCAACCGCCGCGGCCGGCGCCACCGCGGGCAGCGCCACGGCAGCCCCGGGAACCGTGGCCGGCCCGACCAACCCACCCGCTCCTGCTGCGACCGCGGCGCCCGCCATGATCGCGTCCGTGCCCACCGCCCGGCTCGCCGCGGCGCCCTCATTCGAGGCCGCCCGGCTCGCCCTCTCGAGCATCGACGTCATCGTCAGCCGCAATGACACGCTCGACCGGATCTTCCGCCGCCTGAGGCTCAATCTCGCAGATCTCGCCTCGCTGCGCGGGCTGCCGGGCCTCAAGGCCCGCCTCGATAGTCTGCGCCCCGGGGAGATGCTGCATCTCACGCACCGGGACGGGGAGCTCTTCGGGCTCGAGCGGCGGCTGAATGAGAGCGAAACGCTGAAAGTCTCGCGCGACGGCACGGGACTGAAGGCCGACGTGGTGCAGAACGCGCTGCAGACGCGCACCCGCACGGTGCGCGGCGTCATCGACAGCTCGCTCTTCGAGGCGGTGGAAGCCGCCGGCGCGCATGATCAGACCGCGGTCGCGCTCGCCGACATCTTCGGCTGGGACATCGATTTCGTGCTGAACGTGCGGCACGGGGACTCCTTCGTCGCCACCTACCCGGAGATCTGGCGCGACGGCAGCTACGTGAAGGACGGCCCGATCGAGGCCGCCTCCTTCGTGAACCAGGGACACGAGTACCGCGCGGTACGCTACACCGACCCGCAAGGCCACAGCGGGTACTACTCCCCCGATGGGCGCAGCCTGCACAAGGAGTTCCTGCGTGCCCCGCTGGAATTCACGCGCGTGAGCTCCGGATTCAACACCGCACGCATGCATCCGATCCTCAACCGTATCCGGGCCCACAAGGGCGTGGACTATGCGGCACCGATCGGCACCCCGGTGAAAGCCGCGGGCGATGGCGTGATCCGCTTCGCCGGCAAGAACGGCGGCTACGGCAACATGGTGGAGATCCAGCATTCACGCAGCATCACCACCGTTTACGGTCACCTGTCGCGCTTTGCCCGTGGTACGCACCAGGGGGCACACGTCACGCAGGGTGAGATCATCGCCTACGTCGGCATGACGGGGCTCGCCACCGGCCCGCACCTGCACTACGAGTACCGGGTCAACGGGGTGTTCAAGAACCCCCAGACCGTGGTTCTGCCGGGGGCCGCCCCCCTGGACCCCCGTTGGCGGGACGATTTCCGCGCCAAGACCGACCCATTGCTCGCCTCGCTGGACATCCTGGCGGGCCCGGTTCTGGTCTCCCGGTAGTTGCGAGGGTGGCGGCGCGCCCGCCCTCTCTCTATCCTTTCGCGCCAAACCTCACGAGGATTGCCGCGGGGACGATGGACGCTCCGGATCTAAAAGCGCCGCAACACTACATCAACCGGGAGCTGTCGTTCCTCGAGTTCAACCAGCGGGTGCTCGACCTCGCGTTCGAGGAGTCGGTACCGCTGCTCGAACGACTGCGGTTCCTGTGTATCTCCTGCAGCAACCTCGATGAGTTCTTCGAGATCCGGGTGGCGGGACTGAAACAATTACAGGAGCTGGGCGGCGGACAGCTGGCGCGCGACGAACTCACCATCCCCGAGCAGCTCGCCGCGATCCACGACCGCGCCTCACGTCTGGTCGCCGACCAATACCGTTGCCTGAACGAGCTGCTGCTGCCGGCGCTAGCGAAGCTGGGCGCGCCGCTCCTCGAGCGCAAGGACTGGAGTGCGACGGCGGCAACCTGGCTCGAGCAGTACTTCGAACGCGAGGTCGAGCCGGTGCTCTCGCCCCTGGGGCTCGATCCGGCGCGGCCCTTCCCGCGCATCCAGAACAAAAGCCTCAACTTCATCGTGCGCCTGGAGGGCAAGGACGCCTTCAACCGCAACAGCGAGCTCGCGATCGTGCAGGCCCCGCGCTCGCTGCCGCGCGTCGTGCCGCTGCCGCAGGAAGGCTCGAGCGGCCGCGCCTGCGTGCTGCTCTCGACCATCGTGCAGGCCTTCGTGCACAAGCTGTTCACCGGCATCAAGGTGATCGGCTGCTACCAGTTCCGCGTCACCCGCAACAGCGACCTGTTCGTCGACGAGGAAGAAATCGACGACCTGCGGCGTGCGCTCGAGGGCGAGCTCATGCACCGCCGCTACGGTGCTGCCGTACGGCTCGAGACCTCGAGCGAGTGCCCCGAGGACATGGTGAAATTCCTGCAGGCGCAGTTCGCTTCCAACGGCCTCGACACCTACTCCGTGCCGGGGCCGGTGAACCTCAATCGCCTCTCCGCGGTGTACGACCTGGTGCAGCGGCCGGATCTGAAGTACCCGATCTTCACGCCCGGCTTGCCCAAGCGCCTCGCCGGGGCGACGGATCTGTTCGCCTGCATCGCCCAGAAGGACCTGCTGCTGCATCACCCGTACCAGAGCTTCGTGCCGGTAATGGACTTCCTGCGCCAGGCCGCCGCGGATCCGCAGGTGCTCGCCATCAAGCAGACCCTGTACCGCGCGGGGTACGACTCACCGCTGGTTGATGCGCTGGTGGCGGCGGCGAATGCCGGCAAGGACGTGACGGTGATCGTCGAGCTGCGCGCACGGTTCGACGAGGAAGCGAACATCGAGCTGTCGAACCGCCTGCAGGAAGCCGGCGCGCACGTCATGTACGGCGTGGTGGGCTACAAGACGCACGCCAAGCTCGCCCTCGTGGTGCGGCGCGAGGCGGGCGGCATCCGCCGCTACTGCCACCTCGGCACTGGCAACTACCACCCGCGCACCGCGCGGCAGTACACCGACTACGGACTCTTCACCTGCGACGATGAGATCGGCCAGGACGTGCACGAGTTGTTCCTGCAGCTGACGAGCCTCACGCAGACTCCCAAGCTAAATCGCCTCACCCAGTCCCCGTTCGGCATGCACGACATGGTTCTCGGCAAGCTCGCGCGCGAAGCCGAGCACGCACGCGCCGGCAGGCCTGCGCGCATCATCGCCAAGATGAACGCGCTCGTTGACCCGCAGGCGATCGAGGCGCTGTACCGCGCATCCTGCGCCGGCGTGAAGATCGATCTGATCGTGCGCGGCGTGTGCGCGCTGCGCCCCGGGCTCCCCGGAGTGTCCGAGAACATCGCGGTGCGCTCGATCGTCGGGCGCTTCCTCGAGCACTCGCGCGTGTTCTACTTCGAGAACGGCGCTGAGCCCGAGATGTTCTGCGCCAGCGCCGACTGGATGGAGCGTAATTTCTTCCGCCGCGTCGAGGTGGCCTTCCCGATCCGCCACCGGGGCCAGGAAGAGCGCATCCGGCGCGACCTCGAGTTCTGCCTCGCCGACAACACCCAGGCGTGGAGACTGAAGTGCGACGGCAGCTACGAGCGCATCAATCGCGGCGACGACAAACCGGTGAGCGCACAGATGGAGCTGCTGGCGGTATACGCCGCGGGCCCGGGGGCCGTGGTCTAAAGCACCGACCGGGCTTTGTAGCCGCGGCCGCGGCTGAACACGCGCAGCCTGAAGCCGCTGGCGCGCAGGTAATCGATCTCCTGCTGCAGATCCGCCGAGGTGAGCGGGTGCTCGTTCAGCCAGCGCGCCGGGAAGCGCACCTCGAGCGAGCGCGGAGTGGCGGACAGCTCGATGGGCGGCAAAGCGGTGAGGCTGCGGCCCCGGTGCAGCAGCACCGCGAGCCTTAGCAGAATGATGAGATACAGGGCGCTGCGGTCCCACGGCGGCACCAGCTCCTCGACGCCATCGAGCGCGAGCTTGCGGCGGTGCCCGCCGACCAGGCGCGCGAGCAGGCGCTGCTCCTCGCGCGGGAAGCCCGGCATGTCGCCGTTCTCCAGCAGATACGCGCCATGCCGATGATAGCCGCTGTGCGAGACGTCGAGGCCGATCTCGTGCAGCCTTGCGGCCCATTTGAGCGCGAGATGCGCGAGCGGCTCCTCCATCTTCCAGGTCTCGCCGATCTGCTCGAGGAAATTGCGCACCGTCGCCTCGACCCGCTCGGCCTGCACGACATCCACGTGGTAGCGCTGCTGCATGGCGCGCACCGAGCGCTCGCGCGCGTCCTCGCGGCGGTAGCGGCCGAGCATGTCGTAGAGCAGACCCTCGCGCATCGCGCCTTCCGCGATGCGCAGCTCCTTCAGCTCCAGGACCGCGAACACCTCGGCGAGGATCGCGAGCCCACCCGGGAACACCGGGCGGCGATCCTCGGTGATCGGCTCGAGGATCAGCTCGCGGGTATTGCCGGCGTCCACACAGTAGTCGATGGCGCGCGTGATGCCTTGCGGGGTGATGGTGAGCGCGGTGGGGTCGAGCGCTCGGATCACCTCGCCGATCGCCCGCACGGTGCCCGAGCTCCCCGCGGCGGTATCCCAGCCGCGGCGGCGGAACGCCGCCTGCACGGGCTCGAGCTCCAGGCGTGCCGCGAGCCGCGCGCGCTCGAAGCGCTTGGCGGAGATCTTGCCGTCGCGAAAGAAGCGCTCGCTCAAGGACACGCAGCCCATCTGCAGACTCTCGAGCTCGAGCGGAGTCAGCCCCTCGCCGATGATCACTTCCGTGCTGCCGCCGCCGATGTCGACCACCAGGCGCCGCCCGGGCTCGTTCGGCATGGTGTGCGCGACGCCCGCGTAGATGAGGCGCGCCTCCTCCATGCCGGCGATGATCTCGATCGGGTGGCCGAGCGCCTCGCGCGCGCGCTCGAGGAAGGCCTGCTTACGGTGTGCCACGCGCAGCGCGTTGGTGCCGACCACGCGCACGCTGTCGGCGTGCATGTCGCGCAGACGCTGACCGAAGCGCTCGAGGCAGGCGAGAGCGCGCGCCGCCACGTCCTTGTCGATCCGGCCGTTCTCCTCAACGCCGGCGGCGAGGCGCACCATCTCGCGCAGCCGGTCGATGATGACGAGTTGGCCGTGCGAGTAGCGCGCCACGACCATGTGGAAGCTGTTGGAGCCGAGGTCAACCGCCGCCAGGACGTCCGGAACGGAACGCGGGGAGGTGCGGGCGGCGGGTCGGTTTTCGGCGGGGCGGGGGTTCAGGGCCGATCGCACGCGCGAAGCCGGCGCTCAGGCCGCGAAGGAAGAGCCACAACCGCAGGTCGTGGTCGCGTTCGGATTGCGGATCACGAATTGCGCGCCTTCCAGCCCCTCGCGGTAATCGATCTGCGCGCCCGTGAGGTACTGCACGCTCATGGGGTCGACGATGAGCTTCACGCCGAGGTTCTCGACGCAGGTGTCCCCCTCCTGCAGCGCCTCGTCGAATTCGAAACCGTACTGTAGCCCGGAGCAGCCCCCGCCCTGCACGAAGACCCGCAGCATGAGCTTGGGGTTGCCTTCACCACGGATCAGGTCGCCGACCTTTTTTGCCGCGGCATCGGTAAACAGGAGGGCCGGGGCGTCCTGCAGGGTGTCGGTGGTACTCATGGTCTCCTTCGAGAGCGAGTCTAGAAGCCGGAGCGGATCCAGGTCAAAGGCGTGCGTCACGGACATTGGGTCAAAACGACCCTGAATCAACCCTGAACACCCGGTAAACCGCCCTTCTTCAGGCCTTGGCCGCCGCCCCGGCGGGAGCCTCCGGCACCACCCGCACCAGCTTGCCCATGATCTGGGCACCCAGTGTCATTTCGATGACCCCGTAGTGCACATCCCCTTCCACCTTCGCGGTGGCTCCGAGCACCACCCGCTCGCGGGCGTGAATGTCCCCTTTGACCGTGCCCTTGAGAATCACGTTCGGCACGTCGACCGAGCCCTCGATCGAGCCCGTCTCGCTCACCGTGAGGCTCGAGTCGGGCGCCTGGTCGGAGCGCACGTTGCCGGCGATGGCGCCGTCCAGGTGCATGCCGCCCTGGTAGTCGATGTCGCCCCGGACGCGCGCGCCCTTGCCGATCAGGGTATCGATACGCGGCGAGCTGGAATCGCGGCTGAACATGGGTCCTCCAACCTTTGGGCTATCTTACGGCGACGGCTCGACGCTCCACAGGAAAGTCTGCGACAGCGGCGCGACCTCCCTGCGGGTGGACTGCACCTCCACCACCAGGTGCTCGGGCCTGAAGCCGGCCGGCACGCTCAGGTCCTGATCGAAGTCCTGGAAGTAGCGGAAGTCGTAGCGCAGGTCGTGCTGCTTGCCGCCGGTGAGTGCCGGCAGGTCGAGCGTCTTCTCGGTGCCGCCGAACATGCCGTCGACGCTGAGCTGCACATTCCCGGAGGCGTAGGAGTCGGCGCGTCCCGAGCGCACCAGCGCCATGTGCGCGGTGAAGGCTCCCGGCTGAGCGCTCGCCGTGATGCGCAGCTCCTCGATCTTGACACCGATGGTCGCGGCGCCCTGGGCCACGACGCCGCGGTAGAACGCCAGCTCCTCGGCCTGGCGCGCCACCTGCGCCTGCAGATCGCCGATCGAGCGTGCCACTTCCGACTGCTCGCGTGCTCTGCCCAGCCGCACGGTGTCGAACTCCGCGAGCCGGGTGCGCATGTCGCGATTGTCCTTCTGCAGGTGCTCGATCTGCACCTGAAGCTCGGTACGCTGCTGGGCGACCGCCTGGCGGTCGTAGCCTGCGTTGTAGCGGCCGAGCTCGTACACCACGTAGAGGCCGAAGGCGGCGATCGCGAGGCCGGCGATGGTGAGTCCGATGCGCAGCGCGGGCGCCCGGCGCCGCACCACGAGCGGCGTGCCCGCCCCCCGCCCGAAGATTGATCCAAGCCAACCCAAGCGCGTTTCTCTAGGACACCGGGGCCGTCGGCCGTTGCGTGCCGCGCGCGGTCACCCGATCCCACCACGTCGGCAGCGGCGGGCGCTCATCCTCAGGGAAGACGGCCGCCGCGAGCTCGGTGAGGGCGCTCGCGTACACCGGGCGCTTGAAGTAGATCACCTCCCGGACCGGCTCCCAGAACGACACCCAGCGGCAGCGATCGAACTCCGGCGCGCTGGTGCGCGCGAAGTTGAAAGTCACATCCTCCTGCCTCAGGCGCAACAGGAACCAGCGCTGCTTCTGGCCGATACACAGCGGGTGCTGATTGCGACGGATGTAGCGCGGCGGCAGCCGGTAGGAGAGCCAGCCGGAGGTCTGCGCGATGAGCTCGACGCTCGGGCGCGCGACGCCGATCTCCTCGTCGAGCTCGCGGTACAAGGCTTCCTCGGGAGCCTCACCCTCGCGCACGCCACCCTGCGGGAACTGCCAGCCCCGCCCGCCGGTGCGGCGGCCGAGAAACACCTGCGCCCCGCGCATCAGGACGATGCCGACGTTGGCGCGAAAACCGTCCGCATCGATGAGATCGCTCATGCCGAGTCAGAGTCTGCCACAAGGCACACCCGCGGTGAGCCTCGAGAGGATGTAGGCTAGCGCACCGGGGCAAGGGGGAAGGTCGGGCGGGTGAAGATCGCAGAACGAGCGTCCCCGAGGAGTCTCGTGATCCTCCTCGTGTTGGCGGCGGCGGTGTTCTTCGCCGCGCTGCTCATCGGTAGCGCCGGATTCGGTCTGGGCGATGCGCTCAAGGCGCTCGCGGGTTCCGGCGATGCCGCAACGCGCGCGGTTCTGCTCGGCGTGCGGCTGCCGCGCGTGCTGGCGGCGTTCGGCGTCGGGAGCCTGCTGGCGCTCTCGGGTGTGCTGTTGCAGGCGCTGTTTCGCAACTCGCTCGCCGATCCCTACGTGCTCGGGGTCTCGGGGGGCGCCGCGGTCGGCGCGCTGCTCGCCATGATGGCCGGTGCGGCCGCCCTGATGGTGCAGTCCGCCGCGGTGGCGGGTGCGCTGTGCGCGGTGGTGACGGTGTACCTCCTTGCCCGCGGTGGCGGCACGCCGCGGCTGCTGCTCACCGGGGTGGTGCTGGCGAGCGCCTGCGGGGCACTGGTGAGCGTGCTGCTGTCGCTCGCCGACTCATCGCGCGTGCGCGGCATGGTGTTCTGGCTTGCCGGGGACCTGGAATGGGCGGTCACGCCGTGGGCGAGCGCTTCGGCCGCTGTGTTCGCGGTGGTGGCGGCGGTGCTCGTGGCGCGGCCGCTCAACGTGCTGGCCGCGGGCGAGCTGCGTGCGCGCAGCGTGGGGCTCGCGCTCGAGGCATGGCGCAACGTGCTGTTCCTCGGCTGCGCGGCACTCACCGCGATCGCGGTGGTGAGCGCGGGCACGGTCGGGTTCGTCGGGCTCATCACCCCGCACGCCGTGCGCCTCACCTTCCGCACCAGTGATCATCGCATCGTGGCGCCGGCGGCGGCGCTGTCGGGCGGCATGCTGCTCGCGGTCGCGGATCTCGTGGCGCGCACCTGCGCGGCGCCGCGGCAGCTGCCGGTGGGGGCGATCATGGCGCTGGTAGGAGCGCCGCTGTTCGTGGCGCTGCTGCGTGGGCGCCGAGGCTAACCGTCCTTGCGCGGGTTCCTGTCCGCTCGCCTGACGCGCGGCCGCTTGCCCGACGGCGATCTGGTCAGACGGTGAGTCGTGGCCGGCTGCTCGAGCGCTTTTCCCCATGCGCCAGACCCGAAGAAATCCGCGAACTGCGGGTGGGCCGCCGCATAGCGCAATCCGAGAAAGGCGGCCGAGCCCTTCATCTCGGGTTTCATGCCCAGATCGTGGGCGGCGCGAAGAATCTCCGCCTCGGTCGCCTCGAGGAGCTCGTGCTCCAGGGCCTCGAGGACCCGCTCGAGACGCTGCTCGGGAAACCGCACCTTCACCTCGGTTCGCACGTCAGTCCCTCCCGCAGCAGGCAACGCCGCATCCGCCTGCGCGCCGATTCGTAGCCCGTCTTCGACAGTCCGAGCGCGACGCGGATCTGCTCAGCCGTGAGTCCCTCACCCAGGCCGTCGATGATCTTCGGCACCACCGGATCGTCGGCGAACAGCCGCTCGATCGCGTTCAGCTCCTGCATGGCGATCACCGAGCGCTCCGGATCGGGCGCGACATCGCGCAGCGCGGCGCTGCGCGACTTGTGGGCACGGTAGTCGCTCGCAGCCTCGCGGGGCTTCTCGCCGCGAACGCGCCGCCAGTGCTCGGATCGCAGGCTGCGCATGACGCCGCCGAGAAACGCCACGGCGGCGATACCCTGCGGCACCCGTCGCGCCCCGGTCAGCACCCGCGTGAGGGCTTCCTGCAGCAAATCGTCCCACCCCACATCGGGCGGCAGCCCGCGGGCGTGCAGGCGCGCGATGGTCTTCAGGCGCAGCAGGTCCATCTCCGTAACCAGATTCAGCGCCACGGCCGTTTCCGTGGGCCGGATGACGCGGGGATCGACCAGGACTGGCATGCGCGGCATGTAGGCGGCGGCTCCTCTGAAAAGGGGTATGCGCATCGCAGAGGCGTACTCGGACAGACCGCCGCAAATATTGTCCGTTCGTGCCGCCGGCACGACCGGCCTCACATCACGATATTGGGCGAGATCGCAATGCGGTTGCGGCCGGCGCTCTTGGCCCGATAGAGGGCGGCGTCAGCCTCGGCGATCAGCCGTTCGGCGAGCACCTTGTAGTCGCGCATACCCGGCCCCGGGCTCGCCGCCGCGACGCCGATCGAGAGCGTCACGCTCTCGGACACGGTACCGATGGCGATCGGCTGCGAGCGCACTGCATGCAGCACGCGCCCCGCCACCCTCTCTCCGTCGGGGATCCCGGCCTGCGCCAGCACCATCGCGAATTCGTCCCCGCCGAAGCGCGCGCCGATGTCGCTGACGCGCATCTCCGCATCGATGCGCAGCGCCACTTCGCGCAGCACCTCATCTCCGGCGAGGTGGCCGTACTGGTCGTTGATGCGCTTGAAGTGATCGACGTCGATCATCAGGCAGGTGAGCGGCTGGCGTGCGCGTTGTGCCCGCGCCAGCTCCTCACGCAGGCGCGCGTGCAGGTAGCGGCGGTTGTGGAAGCCGGTGAGGAAGTCGGTGAGTCCGCTGCGCAGCAGTCGCGCGCGGTACACCGCGTTCTCGACGCAGATCGCCGCGACGAGGCCGAGGTGCGCCAGGAAATCGCTCGCCAGCTCCTGGGTGAAGCGCTGCGGATCCTTGCTGAGGAACACCAGCACGCCATCGAGCTGGTCGTGGCGCCGCAGCGGTATGAGGGCAATGCTGCCCGGGGCAAGGGTGCCCGGCAGCAGCAGCTCATGGTCGGCCTTGTGGAAAGCGCCCAGCCAGGGGCGCTCGAGGGCGGCGAGCTGCGGCGCGATCGCCATCAGCGCATCGACGAACTCCACACCGCGCAACGGCTCGCGTGCACGATCGTCGCCGGAGATCAGATGCCGGACCTCGTGCTGCGGGTCGTGCAGTACGAGGGTCACACCATCGAGCTGATAGGACGTCTTGAGGCCCGAGATCAGCCGTTCGAAGAGGTCGACGAGCGAGCCCGCACGCAGCAGCTCAAGCTCGCGCTCCTGCGTCTTGCGCAGCAGTGAGTCGTTGCGGCTCACCTGCTCGGTGAGCGTCGCAAGGCGCTCCTGCAGATCGCGATTCTCGCTCTGCAGGGCTTCGAGAGGATCCGCTGCCGCGGCGTTGGCCAGCGGTTCAGGCTGTGGTCGGCGCATGGAGCTGGAGTCCTGCTGGTCCCTCAGGCACGGCGCTCGGTGACCGTGCGACGATCCTGCAGATAATCGCGCCCGCGGCGCATCAAAGCAACGAAGGCGTCACGATCCTGCGACAACACGGCGGTACGCAGCCGTTCGACCGCCTGGGAGAGCGCTTCGAGGGATTCGGCCCCGTAGTCGTTCAGGCTCTGTATTTCATAATACAGCTCGGGGCTCTCCTGGGCGACGCGGCCCGACACGTCCAGCTGCGCATCGAACGTGGTGCTCGACAGGCGCGCAAGCCGCGGCGCCGCCTCACCGCTCTCGGCGAGCGCGGTGAAGAAGGCGATGTTGAGGGCGTGCGAAAGCCCCAGCACGTAGGCGATCAGCCGGTCGTGCTCATCGAGGCTCATGACCACCTGCTCGGCCATGGTGGAGGCGAATAGCTCACGCGCCGCCGCCAGCGCCGGCGCATTGCCGAGATCCACGAACACCACGTGCCGCCCGGACAAGAGCTCGGTGTCCGGGCCGAACATCGGGTGCACGGAGGTCACCTTGCAGCCATGGGACTTCAGCGCCAGCAGCCCCGCCCGCAGCGGCGATTTCAGCGAGCCCACATCGAAGATCACCCCCGGCGGACGGCGCAGCGCGAGATCGCGCAGGATCTGGTCGGTGACCGGAAGCGGGGTCGCGAGCACGATGTAGTCGTGACCCAAATCGCTGCTCTTCCAGTCATCGACCCGGGCGATGCCCGCCGGCACCGCGGCCGGGTCCGCGACTTCCACGGTGAAGCCCTGGGAGGCGAGGAAACTCACGAACCAGCCGCCCATCTTGCCGGCGCCGCCGATGACCAGCGCACGCCGCCCGGTGCCGGCGCCGCGTGCCACGACGCTCGCCTGCTCCTGGGTAGTGAGCGAGGAGCGGATGAGCAGCCGCAGTAACTGCTCGGCGAGCTCCGGCGACACACCGCGTTCTGCGGCCAGCGCGCGCACGCCCATGATCACGTCGCGCTCGCGCTCGTAATCGCGTGTCGGGCGACCGGTGGCGCGTTTCACGCGCGCGACCTCCTCGCTCACGGCCTTGCGCTCGGCCACCAGCGCAATCAGCTGGCGATCGAGCTCGGTCACTCGCCGGCGCAGATCCTCCAGCGTCACGGTCTCGGGCGTCATGGGAAGCGGTGCCTTCTAAAAAAAGTCAAACCGGATCCTTTCTATCGGGGCGCGGCGGAGGGTGCAAGCTCGGGAGGTGCCGGCCGCCAGACGTGCGCGAAGAACACCCGGCCGCTCTTATCCTTTCCCAGGTTCTGAACCCGGATCGTGCCGGCAGCGGCGTCCCAGACGAATGAGCGCCCGTCGGACGGGTGGGTCGACCACTCGGGATGTTGTTTCATGAAGGCAGGGACCGCCGCCGCTTCGATGCGCTGACGCCGGATCTCGTAGCTCAAGCGCAGCAGGCGCTGGAATGCCGCGCCGTCCCAGGCGCGCGCGGGGTAGCCGCCGTAGCCGGACTCAACGATGGCCGCGAGGACCCTGCCCGCGGGGTTATAGACGGTACGAATCGTCGCGAACGGGTTGTCGGCCGCCGCTGCAGCCGATCCGGCGGCGCCGGGAGCCGCCGCGCGCGTCAACCGGTCCACCTGCTCCGCGAACAGGTTCTCGGTGGCGTTGAATTGGAAAAAATGGTTCCCGATCCGATTGGAGAAGCGCTGCAGCCACCCGGCATCGGGTGGAGCCCAGCCGGAGCGCGCCGCGGCGCGCGCCTGCTCGAGAAACGACAGGTGCACAGGCATTTCGCCCCGATACGCATTGCCGACGTTCCAGTCGTCGAGCGGGAACAGCGGCGCCACCAACTGCGCGTCGTCCGCTCCCACCGGGATCGAGGACTGCGGATCTGCGAAGGCGTCGGCCAGCAGCTGTTCGTCGCCGTGCAGATAGGCGATCGCAACCATCTTCGAGAGGAACGTATCACCGGCGGCCAGCATCACCCGCCAGAGCCGCAAGTCATCCTCGAGGTCCGCAAGGGCCTGCTGCCGCGCGCGCGGGTCCTCGCTCCGCATCCGCAGCACGACGTTCGCGAGAAACAGCTGGCGTATGTTGGTCGGCAGGTAAGCGATCGGCACAAAAACGCTCGGGCGCGCGGTCTGAAAGTAGCCCCGCAGGCCGTGCAGGCCGAGGTAGCGCTCGTAGAGCTCGCGGTTGTCGGCCAGGAGGTTCTCGATGTCCTGACGGTGCGGCGGAATCTCGTTCCAGTAGGAATTCGCGGGCTGAGGGAACTCGAACCTACCCTTGAACTCGAGGCTCCCCGGATCGGGCTTCTCGGTCGGGGCGGCCATCGGGTCACGCAGCACCGCGTCGAGCTCTCCGTTGTACCGATCGTTGCGCGCCTGCCCTGTTGCGATGACGGACTTGCCCGCCGGGGCGTCGAACCCCACCAGGGCGATGTACAGGTTCTCTTGCGGCTTGTACGGATTGGGGGGTGGTTGGAGGAGCGCCAGGGTGCGGGGCGTCAGTGGCTCATCGCGCATGTTGATCGAGTACGCGATGGCGAACAGGACAAGGGCGAGGAGGACGAGACTCCCCAGTGCGATCCCGCCCCATTTGAGCAAGCGCCCGGTGATCTGCCGCAGCGGTATCATGCGCGCAAGTCTGCACCCGATGTCCTCCACAACACAGTGACCGAGCACACCGAACTTCTCCCCGACCCCCTGCCCACGGAGCCGCTCACGGTCGTGGGCCGCTGGCTGGAGGAGGCCTGGGCCGCAAAGACTCAGCCGAACGCCAACGCCATGGTGCTCGCGACCAGCTCCGGCGACGGCCGCCCGTCGGCGCGCGTGGTGCTGTGCAAGGGCATCGCACCCCAGTCCGGGTACATCGTGTTCTATACCAACTACCACTCGGGCAAGGGCCGACAGCTCGAGGACAACCCGCGTGCGGCGGCGGTCATGCACTGGGACGCGCTGCACCGGCAGGTGCGTATCGAAGGCGCGATCGTCAAGGCTCCGGCCGAGGACAGTGACGCGTACTTCGCCTCGCGCTCCTGGGACAAGCGCATCGGTGCCTGGGCGAGCGCGCAGAGCGAGCCGGTAAAGTCCCGCGCGGCGCTCGAGGATGCCGTCGCGGCCGCGGCGCGGCGCTTCGGCGCGCCCGTACCGGGGACTGCCGGAGTGCGGGAGAACCTCAGTCTTGCGATACCGCGCCCACCGCACTGGGGCGGCTACCGGCTGTGGGCAGACACGGTGGAGCTGTGGGTCGAGGGGCAGGCGCGCATCCACGACCGCGCGCGCTGGACGCGCACGCTCACGAGCGCCGCCGGCGGCTTCGCGCCGGGTCCGTGGGCCGCGACACGCCTGCAGCCTTAGAGCCAGGGCACCCGTGTGGAAGAACATCCGCATCCTGATCCTGCTGCTGGTGCTGGGGGTGGTGGCGACGCAGCAGTGGCTCGATCGTGTCCACACCCGAAGCTGGAAGCAGCCGCTGTGGGTCGGTCTCTACCCGGTCAATGCCGACGGGAGAGCGAGCACGCAGCAGTACATCGAGAGCCTCTCCGCCCAGGACTTCGCGCCCCTCGAGACCTTCTTCGCACGCGAGGCGCACCGCTACGGCATCGCGGTCGATGAGCCGGTACACATCGAGCTCTATCCCGAAAGGGCGCAGCTGCCCCCGGCACTGCCGCCCGACGCGGGACCGCTCGGGATCGCGTGGTGGAGTCTGAAGCTGCGCTGGTACGCGGCGCACGCTGCCCGTGTTCCCGGCCGGGTGCCCTCGAGTATCCGGCTGTTCATTCTGTATCACGACCCCGCGACGCTCGATCGGGTACCCGACTCGCACGGCCTGCAGAAGGGCCTGGTCGGGGTGGTGCACGTATTCGCGATTCGCGCGATGGCGGGCGGCAACGACATCGTGATCGCGCACGAGCTGCTGCACACCGTGGGCGCGAGCGACAAGTACGACCTCGAAAGCGACGCGCCGCTCTTTCCGAGCGGCTATGCCGACCCTGACCGCAAGCCGCTGTATCCACAGGATGCGGCGGAGATCATGGCGGTGCGCCGACCGCTCTCGGCGCAGGCCTCGGAAATGCCGCCGAGTCTCAGCAGCGAAGTGGTCGGCCCGCAGACCGCCCTGGAGATCCGTTGGACGCACCGGTGAGCGTGCCGGTGACGGCGAGCCGCCCGCTGCTGGCCGCGAGTGAGGTCAGCGTTGAGGCCGGCAGCCGCCAGCTGGTGCGCGCGCTGTCGATCGAATTCGCTCCCGGGGAGGTGGTAGCGATACTCGGCCGCAACGGCTCGGGCAAGACACTCACTTTGCACACACTCGCCGGCCTGCGAGCGCCCGCGGCGGGCTCGGTGACGCTCGACGGCATGCCGATCCCGCAGATGAAGCGCCGCGCCGTGGCGCTGCGGCTCGGGCTTCTGCCCCAGGATCTGGAGGATGCCTTCGTTACCACCGCCATGGAGACGGTGCTCATCGGCCGCCATCCGCACCTGGCACTGTGGCAGTGGGAGACGGCCGAGGACGAGCGGCTGGCGCACGAGGCCCTCGCCGCGGTCGACATGGCGGATTTCGCCACGCGCCGCACCGACACGCTCTCCGGTGGGGAGCAGCGCCGGGTCGCGGTGGCCTCGCTCCTCGCGCAGCAGCCGGGGGTCTTCCTCCTCGATGAGCCGACCAATCACCTCGACCCGCACCACCAGCTGGTGGTACTCGGGCTGTTTCGCCAGCTCGCCAGGGCCGGTCGCACCGTGATCACGACACTGCACGATGCGACGCTGGCGGCGCGCTTCGCCGACCGCGTACTGCTGCTGCACGGCGATGGGCGCTGGACGCTCGGCCCGGTGGCCAACACGCTCACCGCCGCGAACCTGAGCGAGCTGTATCTCGCGGCGATGGTGGAGCTCGAGAAGGACGGCCGGCGGGTATTCGTCAGCGCCTGAGCGCTTGCAGCACCGGGGCGTGCAGCGCGCCGTTGGTGGCGAGCACGCTGCGGGTCGCAAGACCGGGCTCGCGTCCCTCGAGGTCGGTAAAGGTGCCGCCCGCCTCGCGCACGATCACGGCGAGCGCGGCGATGTCCAGGATGTTGACATCGGATTCGATGACGATCTCGAGCGCACCGCGTGCCAGCAGGTGGTAGTGCACGAAATCGCCGTAGCCGCGACTGTAGTTCACCTGCGCGATGAGATCGCCGAGCCGCTGCCAGTGGGGCGGGCGCGTGAGGGACCCGAGGTTGCCGGTGGACAGCGCCGCGTCCGCCAGGCGGCTGACGGCGCTCACGCGCACCGGGCGCTCGTTCAGATGTGCGCCCGAGCCCTCCTCGGCCCAGGCGAGCTCACCGTAGGCGAGCGCGCTCGAGACACCGAGGATCAGCCGTCCGGCCCGCAGGAGGGCGATCTGCGTCGAGAAGAACGGCGCCTCGCGCACGAACGACTTGGTGCCGTCAATGGGATCGACCAGCCAGATGCTCTCCGCCTCCATCGTGTGCCGGCCGGTCTCCTCGCCGTAGAAGCCGTAGCCGGGAAAGTGCCGTGACAGGGTGTCGCGGATCACCTCCTCGCAGCGCACGTCCGCCTCGGTGACCGGCGAGGCGTCGGACTTGATGCGCACGTTCGGGCTCTTGCGGTAGTAGGCGCCTACCACCTCGTCCGCCGCCCGCGCCGCTTCCAGTGCCGCCTGCAGTTCTTTGGATGCCATAGTCGCTTAGGATACGGCCATGGGTAACCGGCTGAGCAAGATCTACACACGCACCGGCGATGACGGCACGACCGGCCTGGGAGACGGCAGCCGGGTGCCGAAGGACAGCGCGCGGGTGGAGGCCTACGGCACTACCGACGAGCTCAACAGCATCGTCGGCGTCTTGCTTGCCGTGCCCAACCTGCCGCAGACGGTAACCGACTGCCTCACCGAGGTGCAGCATGAGCTCTTCGACCTGGGGGGCGAGCTGTGCATCCCGGGTCACCGCGTCATCACGAGCGCTCAGGTCACGCGGCTGGAGCAGGAGCTCGACGGCTTCAACGACGCGCTGCCGGCGCTGAAAGAGTTCATCCTACCCGGCGGCGGCCCGGCCGCCGCCGCCTGTCATCTCGCGCGCACCGTGGCACGGCGCGCCGAACGGCGCGCGTGGACACTGGCGCGCTCCGAGTCGGTCAGCCCGGAAGTGCTCCAGTACCTCAACCGCCTGTCGGACCTGCTGTTCGTGCTGGCGCGGGTGCTGGCGCGGCACGAGCGCGGCGCCGAGGTGCTGTGGCGCCACGAGCGCGGCAAGCGGGAATGAAGGTCGTCGGGCGCGACGCCTACGGCCGCGCCGCCGGCGCTTGCACCAGGGCGCGCAAGCGCGCCCAGTCGAACGCCGGGCCGGGATCGGTCTTGCGCTGCGGCGCGATGTCGCTGTGGCCGACGATGTGCTCGGGCGTGAGCGTGGGATAGACCGCGAACAGCGCCGCGCTCAAGGCGGCGAGCGATGTGTACTGCGCATCCGTGTAGGGCATGTCGTCCGTGCCCTCGAGCTCCACCCCGATCGAGAAATCGTTGCAGCCGCTGCGGCCGCGGTACTCAGACTGGCCCGCGTGCCAGGCGCGCTCGCCGAAAGGCACGTACTGCACGATCGCCCCGTCGCGGCGGATGAGCGCGTGCGCGGAAGCGCGCAGGCCCTCGATCATCCTGAAGTACGGGTGCGCCTCGGGAGGCAGCGCCCCGGTGAAGAGCCGATCGATCCACGGTCCGCCGAACTCCCCGGGCGGCAGGCTGATGCCGTGCACCACCAGCAGCTCCGGCTTCACCCCGGGCGGGCGGGCATCGCAGTTCGGCGACAGCACCTGGCGCACGCCCGCGAGCAGCCCCGTGGCGGCATCGATCCTCAGCGGCTCAGTTGGCGGTGCGGTTGGCATCGGGCGGCGCCGATTCTGCCACAATCACCGCCATGACTTCCGCCAACACCTCCTACGTCGTGCGCGATCTCGCTCACGTGTGGCACCCGTGCACACAGATGAAGGATCACGAGCAGGTGCCGATGATCCCCGTGCGCCGCGGCGTGGGCGCCTGGCTCGAGGACTACGACGGCAAGCGTTACCTGGATGCGGTCAGCTCCTGGTGGGTGAATCTCTTCGGCCACGCCAATCCGCGCATCAACGCCGCGATCGCCGCGCAGCTCGGCGAGCTCGAGCAGGTGATCCTCGCGGGCTTCACCCACGAGCCGGTGATCGCGCTCTCGGAGGCGCTGACGCGCGCCGCGCCTGCGGGCCTGACGCGCTGCTTCTACGCCGACAACGGCTCCTCGGCGGTGGAAGTCGCTGTGAAGATGAGCTTCCACTACTGGCGCAACGTCGGCGTCACCGCCAAGCGACGCTTTATCACGCTCTCCAACAGCTACCACGGCGAGACGCTCGGTGCGCTCGCGGTCGGCAATGTCGAGCTCTACAAGGAGATCTACCGCCCGCTCCTGATGGAGGTGATCACGGTGCCCTCGCCGGATTGCTACCAGCGATCACCGGGGGAGAGCTGGGCGGAGCACTCGCGCAGGAAGTTCGCCTACATGGAAACGGCGCTCGCGCAGCACGCGCACGA
The DNA here is from genome assembly GCA_963713175.1 of uncultured Gammaproteobacteria bacterium. GTDB lineage: Bacteria > Pseudomonadota > Gammaproteobacteria > Steroidobacterales > Steroidobacteraceae > 13-2-20CM-66-19. The sequence goes on from CAVQKW010000012.1 coordinate 568,746, forward strand.
GACCGCAGCCGTGATCGTCGAGCCGCTGGTGCAGTGCGCGGGTGGCATGCGCATGTACGACCCGGTGTACCTCTCCCTGCTGCGCGAGGCGTGCGACCGCCACCACGTGCATCTCATCGCGGATGAGATTGCGGTCGGCTTCGGGCGCACCGGGACTTTCTTCGCCTGCGAGCAGGCCGCAATCCGCCCCGACTTCATGTGCCTGTCGAAGGGTCTCACCGCCGGCTACCTGCCGCTGTCGACCGTGCTGACCACCGAGACCATCTATGGGGCCTTCTACGACGAGTACCTGAAGCTCAACGCGTTCCTGCACTCGCACAGCTTCACCGGCAATCCACTGGCGTGCGCCGCGGCGCGCGCGAGTCTCGCGATCTTCGAGTCCGACGGCGTCCTCGAGCGCAACCGCGCGCTCGCCGCGCACATGGGCGCGCGCGCCCGCGAGCTCGAAGATCACGCGCACGTGGCCGAGGTGCGCCAGCGCGGCATGATCGTGGCGATCGAGCTGGCCCGCGACAAGGCGAGCCGCGAGCCCTACCCGTTCGCCGAGCGGCGCGGACTGGCGGTCTACCTGCATGCCCTCTCGCGCGGGGTACTGCTGCGCCCGGTCGGAAATGTGGTGTACTTCATGCCCCCGTACGTGATCACCCCCGAGGAGATCGATCTCATGGTCGACGTGGCACGCGAGGGTATCGAGGTCGCGACATGCGCCTGACGCGCGTGTACGTCGACGCACCGCTCACCGCGGGCGCCCGCGTCACGCTCGAAGGCAGCGCTGCGAGCCACATCTCGCGGGTGCTGCGGCTGCGGGTGGGCGCGGAGCTCACGCTCTTTAACGGGCTGGGCGGCGAGCACGCGGGGAGCATCGACAAGGCGCACGGCGGCACCGTAACGGTGTCGGTCGGGGAGCAGGAGCCGGTCGAGGTGGAGTCACCGCTCGCGGTGACGCTTGCGCAGGGCATCTCGCGCGGCGAACGCATGGATCTGGTCGTGCAGAAGGCCACCGAGCTCGGCGTCACCCTCATCGTGCCACTGCTGTCGGAGCGCAGCGTGGTGCGACTCAGCGCGCAGCAGAGGGACCGCAAGCTCAACCACTGGCGCGCGATCGCGATCGCCGCCTGCGAGCAGTGCGGGCGCAACCGCCTGCCCGACATCGCGGCCCCGCGCACGGTGGCGGAGTTCGTGCGCGGCGGCGGTGCCACCGGCACGGTGCGCCTGCTGCTCTCGCCCACCGCGCCGATCAGCGTGCAGGACCTCGAGCGCCCCGTAGCACAGGTCACGGTGCTGATCGGGCCGGAGGGCGGTCTTACCGAGGAGGAGCAGCAGGCAGCGATCGAAACGGGCTTCAAGGCGGTGCGCATGGGACCGCGCCTGCTGCGCACCGAGACCGCGGCGATCGCTGCGATCACGCTCCTGCAGCGCGAGTTCGGCGACCTCTAGGTCGGGAGGGGCAGATGGAGCGAACGGTGCGGCTGATATTTCTGGCGGTATTCGTGGCGCTCGGGATCTACCGCTTCATCCGCTCCATGAAAGCGGCTGTCAGCAAGCGCCCGCTGTCCGGCATTCCGGGCACGGGCGGGATCATCGCGCAGGAAGCCAGGCCAGCGGCGGCGGTGAACCCCGCGCCGATCGACCCCACCGCCCCGACCGGCTCCGGATCGATTGCGGGTCCGGGCGGGCCGTCCGGCGGCAACGCGGCGATCGCACGATTCGCGGCCGCCGCGGTCTTCGTCGCGGGCAACGCGGTCATCTGGCTGTGTCTCTTCGGGCTTGCGGCCCTCGAGACCGTGCCCGTGATCTGGCGACTGTTCGGCGGAATTCTCGCCAACTTCTATCTCATCGGGCTTGCGCGTGCGGTCGGGGTGCGCCTGCGCCGAGGCGCGCGCCCCGAGCTCACCGGCGGCAACCCGTTTCCGGATTCCTGACGGCAGCCGGCGCGGCTCCCCGCGCCGCTACTGACCCGCGGGCCGTGCGGCGGGAGAGCTCGGCTCGGGCGAGGGGCTGCGATCGGGCTCGGCGCTCGTCGTCCTTAGCGCGGGCGTGGGCGCCGGAAGGGGTTCGGGACTGAAGCCGGCCGCCTGAAGGTAGGCAAGGGATGCCTCCTGCTCGGTGCGGTGGGACGCGAGCAGGCTCACGTAATGTTCCGCGCCCGCATCGTCCCACGGCGCGCGCGCGTTGGCTTTGCCGGTGGCATCGAGCCGGGTCCACAGGACCCGCCGGGTCGCGGCGGCGTCGCGGTACTCGGGGCTGTCCGCGGGCCACACGCGCTTGGCGAGACTCAGTCCCGCCATCTCGATGAGGTAGGTGTCGCCGCGCCGCAGCACGCCGGACAACCGACGGCACGAGTCGAGCACTTCGGGGCGCTGCAGCCCCGCGGCTGCGCAGGCCTGCATGATCGGTTGCAGCGGCAGCGCCTGCGCACTGCTGACCCCGATCGTCGCCACGAGCGCCGCAGCGGGATTCATGGTGCGCGAGCGGATCACGGCCCCGGAGGCATGCACGATGGTCGCGTTCCAGTAGGTGTCGAAACGGTCGGCACCGGCCATCGACTCGATGACGCTCTGCACCGCGGTGGCATCGCCGAGCTCGGCGACCCGCGCCAGCGTGCCGGCCCAGCCGGCGGCGTTGCCCGGGTCGAGCCTGCGCAGCTGCGCCTCGATCGGCCGTGGGTCGCACTTCCTGACCCGGACACACAGCTCGAGCTGCAGCCAGGCGAGATCGGGCCGGTCGGGCGCGGCCCGGGCGGCGCGCGTGATGAGCGCGAACCGCTCGGCGGGCTCATCGCCCCACATCGCGCCGAACAGCGCCGCGGCGAAAAGCGAGTCGGGATCCCCGGCCAGGACCAGCGCCGCACGCGTGCGCTCGGAGTTGCGCTCGAAGGCGGCGTGCTGGCTCGCAACGTCCCCGCCGCAGCCGGCCGGGAGGAGGGCCGCGAGCATGACAACCCACAGTGTGGCTGACGGCAGTCGCACAGCAAGCGACACTCTGGCACAGCACCGCACCCTTCGGCCACCGCCGGGGGAAACCAGCAGATGACCGTCGGAAGATGCCCGGAACGGCCGGTCAGGAGCCGCCCGCGGCCGCGGGCGCGTGCACGAGGGACCTACGTGCCGAGACTGGTCTCATCGGCGATCATCTCTTCCAGGCGCTCGAGATCGGGAACGAGTGGTGTCTCGTTCACCATGCGGATCTGGCAGATGACGGGCGCGCGCTCGGCGAACACCCGCGAGTTATCCGGGCGCACGACGTCCGAGCTCACCCGCACGAGCTGCGGGAAGCCCTGGCTCACCATGGCGAAATTGCCGCCTTCGACCCGGTCACCGAGCGCGTGCAGGATGACGATGCGGGTACGGCCGCTCGCCGGCGGGATCATCTGGCCGCAGGCGCCCTCGAAGGAGATGAGCGGCACGGCCTTGCCGTTCCACGGCACGGTGCCGACGTACCAGGGTGGCGCACCGGTCATCTCGGAGGGTGTCTGGAAGCCGACCACCTCCGCGACGCAGGCGCGCGGAATGACGAGTCGCCCGTCGACCAGCGGAACCAGCAGGCAGTAAATCTCGCTGAGGCGCTCGGCCATGACGGGCTAGCTTGCGGCCGCGGCCGAGCGCACCGCGGCGCGACGGCGCTCGACCAGCGGCGCGATGGCATCGAGGAGCTGCGCCTCCTGGTAGGGCTTGCCGAGGTAGTCATCGACCCCCAGCTCGATGGCGCGGGCGCGGTGCTTCTCGCCGACCCGCGAGGTCACCATGATGATCGGCACGTCCTTCAGGCGCGGGTCGTTGCGCACGTGAGCGGCGACCTCGTAGCCGTCCATGCGCGGCATCTCGATGTCGAGCAGGATGACGTCCGGCACGTTCTCCTGCAGCAGCGCCACCGCGTCCATGCCGTCGCGCGCGGTGAGTACGCGCATGCCATTGCGCTCGAGCAGGCGCTGGGTCACGCGCCGCACGGTGATGGAATCATCCACTACGAGCGCGAACGTGCGTCGGTCGCCGCGCTCGCGCGGCGCCGGCGGGACGGCGAGCGCGCGCGTGCGCCATTCGGCACGCACCAGCGCGCCGATATCCAGGATGATGACGATGCGGCCGTCGCCCAGGATCGTGGCGCCGGAGATACCGCGGATGCTGGAGATCTGCGGTCCCACCGACTTCACCACGATCTCGCGGCTGCCGACCAGCTCGTCCGCGACGAGGCCGGTGGAGTGCTCACCGGCGCGCACCAGCACGACCGGGATGGTGACGTCCTGGCCGGGGAGCGCCGCGGGCTCGAGCCCGACGAATGAGGCGAGATACTGGAAACGGTACTTGGCGCCGCCGTAGTCGAAGAACGGTGCATCGCGCCCGAGGTGCGCACCCACTTCCTGCCTGCTCAGGCGCAGCACGCCCTCCACGGTTGGCAGCGGCAGCGCGTAGTACTCCTCGTCGGTGCGCACCACGAGGGCGTGGCTGATGGCGAGCGTGAGCGGCAGGCGGATGGTGAACACGCTCCCTTCACCCGCCTTGGTCTCGATGTGCAGCGCGCCGCCCAGGCGCTTGATCTCGGTGGCGACCACGTCCATGCCCACGCCGCGGCCGGCCTGCTGCGTAATGGAGCCGGCGGTCGAGAAGCCGGGCTCGAGAATCAGCTGCAACGCATCCTCGTCGCTCACCGGGTGGCCCGGCGCGATGAGCCCGAGCGCGACGCCCTTGTCGCGGATCGCCTTGAGGTTCATGCCGGCGCCGTCGTCGGTCAGGCGCACCATGACTTCGGCACCCTCGCGCTGCAGCTCGAGCACGATCTGCCCGGTGTCGGGCTTGCCGCGCTGCACCCGCTCCTCGGGCTTCTCGATGCCGTGCACCACGGCGTTGCGCAGCATGTGCTCGAACGGCGGCAGCATGCGCTCGAGCACCTGGCGGTCGAGTTCCCCGGAGGCGCCCTCGACGGTGAGCTCGGCGCGCTTGCCGGTGTCGGAAGCGGCCTGGCGCACGATGCGCGCGAGGCGCTGCACGTGGCGCTGGAACGGCACCATGCGGGTACGCATCAGTCCGTTCTGCAGCTCGGTGATGGTGCGCGCCTGCTGCTGCAGCAGGTTCTGGGTGTCCTTGGCGAGGTTCTCGAGCAGCTGCTGGATGCTCGCCACGTCGTTGGCGGTCTCGGCGAGCGCGCGCGAGTATTGTTGGATCGAAGAGTAGCGGTCGAGCTCGAGCGGATCGAACTCGCTGCGATGCGGACCCTCGTCCTCGTGTTTGTGCAGGATCTGCGCCTCGGTCTCGATCTCCAGGCTCCGCAGCTGCTCCTTCAGGCGCGTGACCGTGCGCGACAGCTCGCCGAGGTTGAAATCGAACGAGCCGAGCTGCTGCTCGAGGCGCGCGCGCGCGATGCTCGCCTCACCCGAGATGTTGAGCAGCTGATCGAGGAGATCGGCGTCGACGCGCGCCATCTCCTGACGCTCCCCGAGCGCGACCGGCTCGCGTCCGGGTGGAACCGGCTGCGGTGGCGCGGGGCCCTCCACGGATTCGGCCTCCGGTGCGCCGACCGCGGGAGTCGTCGCGGCGAGCTCGGCGTTGAGCTGCGCGAGCCGTGTCTCGGTGCCCGCCAGCACGCCCTCGCCGTGCGGCACCGTGACCGTGCGCTCGAGCCGGTCTTCGGGTTTAGCCGCGCCGCGCGCGGGAGATGCGCTGAAGGCGGTGGCATGCGCGAAGGTCGGCCGGGGAACCGCAGGCACGGCAGCAGCGGGCGCTGCGGCCGGGCGGGGCGGAAAAGCCGGCGTGGGCGGCGGCGGCGCGGGAGCGGGGGCAGCTGGTGCTGGGGAGGCAGCGGGTGCGGGCCTTTCGGCGGGCGAGGCTGCCGCTGGGGGCGCGGCGCGTTCGGGGGCGGGCGCACGGACAGGGGCAGCGGGCGCGGCCGGCCCCGGCGCCGGGGAGCTCGCCGCAGCCGGAGCGGGTGCGGGTGCGGTTGGCGCGGCCGCGGACGGCGCCCCGCCCGGGCGCGACAGCGCCTGGATGCGCGCCACCATCGCGCGCGCCGGCGCCACGCGCCGTCCGCTCGCGACCTGCTCGCGCATGCGCGCGAGCTCATCGAGGCTCGCCTGGACCACGTCGAACACGGCCGCTTCCGCCTCCACCGTGCCGTTGTCGACCAGCAGCACGAGACTCTCCAGCTCGTGACTGAGATCACCCATCGCCAGGATGCCGGCCATGCGCGCGCCGCCCTTGAGCGTATGCAGCGGGCGCTTGAGCGCGAGCCGATATTCGGCACTGCCGGGTTGCCCGCGCCACTCGGACAGCGCGTGCTCGGCGGCTTCGATCAGCTCGGTGGCCTCATCGGTGAAGATGGCGGCGACCTCGGGGTCGAAGTCCCCGATCTCATCCGGCGGCTCGCCCTCGGAGAGTGCGGCCGCGGGCGGGGCGGGCGGCGCCTCGTGCGCGGCCGCCGCCGCGATGCGCTGCTCGAGACTCTTGTCGGCACGCTCGATACGCTCGAGCAGCTGCCAGTGGTTGACAAAGTAGCCGGTCGGCTCATCCAGGTGCGTCGCGACCGCCTCCATCGCGAGCATGCAGTCCGCGAGCAGCACCAGGTCCTCGCTCGTGAGCCCGAGTGTGCTGCCGTGCGCACGCCGCAGCCAGCGATCCAGCGGCTCCGCAAGGCGGATGCCATGGCGCGCCTGCGCCATCTTGGAGCTCCCCGAGAGCGTATGGCAGGCGCGATAGACGTCCTCGGGCAGCGGATGCGGCTCGGGACGCCGCGTCTCGCGTGCGAGATAAGTGCGCACCGTGGCGACGTGGGTGGCGGTCTCGCGCGCGTAGATGTCGCGCAGCGTGTCGTCCTGCAGCGCAGGCCGGGTTGCGGTCTGCGCGGCTGCCGCGGTCCGCTCAGCAGGGGGCGCCGGGCCCGAAGGCGCTGGCGGCGGCGGTGCCGGCGGGGGAGTCAGCGGGCGTGCGGGGCGCACGCCGGTCTCGACCATGACGGCCGTGGCCGTGGGAGCGGACTCGCCCTCCTCCTCGCCCCCGGGCACGGCGCGCACCGGCACGCCCGGCTTGCCGGCGGCGAGTGCGTGGGCGCGGGCCGAGATCGCGCCGGTGTCCGCCTGCGGCGGCGCACCGCTCTCGAGCTGCTCGATGAGCTCGGGAAGCGCCGCAACCGCGGCGCGCAGCGTCTGCAGGATCTGCGGCGAGCGGGTCAGCGTGTTGTCGAGCACGCGGTTCACCAGGTTCTCGATCGACCAGGCGAACTCGCCCAGGTCGCGGGCACCGACCATGCGGCCGCTGCCCTTCAGGGTGTGGAACGAACGCCGCACGGTGACGAGCGCGTCGCGCTCGAGCGGATTCTGATCCCAGGCAGGGAAGTAGCGCTGGATGCGCCCGAGCTCCTCGCGCGCCTCCTCGATGAACAGCTTCACCAGCTCCGGGTCGGCGTGCTCGGCGAGCGCCGCGATCCGCGAGGTGGCCGAGGCCGCAAGTGTCGGGGCGGCGGCGTCCACCGCGGCAGCGTCCGGGGTCACCCGCACGGGAGAAGCGGTCGAGATCTGCACGGTGCGGGCGTAGGCGGTGGGCTCGAGCGGCGCCACGGTCGGCACCGAGGGAGTCGCGGTCTGCTCGAGCGCCTGCACGCAGGCCTGCGCGTTGTCGAGCATGTACCAGGGATCGGAGCGCCCGGCCTGCAGCGTCTCCATGTAGTACTCGAGGCTGACGATCGCATCCGCGAGCCGGTCGACGAAGCCCGGTGGCAGCACGTGCACGCCCGGCTGCATGACGCGCTTCAACTGCGTGGTGATCGCCTCGATAGTCTCGACCGCGCGCCCCTTGCCGAGCATCAGCAGGCCTGCCTTCATGCCGCGCATCAGGTCCTGCCAGCTGTCGAGGCCCGATGCATCCAGCGTGCCGCCGACGCTCTGCGTGACCGCCTCCTTGATGCGCGCGAGGTTCACGATGCACTCGCGCAGCACCGCCGACTGCACCTGCTGGAATTCGCTGTCCTGGGCCGGCTGCTGCCTGTCGATGTCCCTGGGCAGGATCAGGCCCACCAGGCGGTCGTCGAGCCGGTCCTCGACGCTGATGAGCGTCGCAGCGATCTCGACCAGCGCTCGCCTCGTTGGCCGGGATCGTGCCGGCGACGATCGCCCCGAGGCGCTCGGTCTCGCGTCTGCACCTGGCTGCGCAGCTCCCCGAGGCCCAGCACTCCCAGCGTGTCGCCGATCTTGCGCAGCAGCTCGACCTGCGGAGCCGAGCTCCTGGGGCTGCCCGGCGCCGCGGCGCACGAAGATGTCGAGCACGTCCTTTACCTTGGCGAGGTCCTCACGGATCGCCGCGGCGACGGTCTGCATGAGCTTCACGGAAGGCGCCGAGAGGTTTTCGCGCTCCTGCTCGATGCTCTCGTCGACCGGCAGCAGTTCGTGCAGCCGGAAGGAGGCACGCACCGCGCTCACCCGCCCGCCGGAGGACTCCGCACGCCCGACGTAATAGAGGAGATTGTTGAGCAGCTCGACGGTGGGCTCTGCGCGTAGCGCGCCTCGCCAAGCTCGTAGAGCCGCCGGATCTCGCGATCGCCCAGGCCGAGCAGCCGCTTCACCGACTGACCGCTCTCGAGCCCGTTCTGCTGCAGCGCCTCGATGAGCGCCCCGATCACCCACCACAGCTGGAACACCGGCTGCCGGGTCGCGATCTGCTCGAGCTTGTGGGCCACCGCCGCGATCGTGTCGAGGTTCTGGGCGACGCGCTCGCCGCGGATCCAGCCGATGAGCCCCATCTGGTAGCGCGCCCGCAGGCGTCGCGCCCACTGCTCGACGGTGAGCTGTGGCTCGCCCGCGGCCTGTGACACCGGCTGCGCCTGCTTGTCGGACTTGAGGTTGAGCAGCAGCAGCGTGCCTTCGGAGAGCAGCGCGCTGCCGCGCACGGCGCGCAGGTCGTTGAGCAGCGGCAGGAGCACCAGCGCGAGGTCGCGTCCGCCGGCCAGCACCCGCTCGAGGTAGCTCGGCAGCTGCACCATGGCGCGCATCAGCGCATCGAGGCTCTCCGCCTGGCCCTTGCGCTCGGTGGCGGTCGCGAGCAGGTACTGCACCACGTGCTCCATCTCTTCGGCGAGCAGCGCGGCGCCGTAGATCTCCAGCACGCGCAGCACGCCCTGCACCTGGTGCAGGTCCTGCGCGCAACGCTCGAGCAGCGCGACGTTGTCGGGCTGCTCGACGTAGTTCTCGAGCGCGCCGCGCGCTTCGTTGAGCGTGGCGTTAAGTTCGCGGCCGACGAGCTCGAGTGTCTGGGAGGCGACTTCAGGCATGCAGTGGCTCTACCTCAGGAGCCGCCGAGCGCCGAGATCTGGCGCACCTTGGCGGTGTTGCAGCGTGCGCGTCCTCCAGGCGGCGCACCGTGCCACTGCTGCCGGGGTTGGGGCTGCCGGGCAGACGGAAGCCGGAGGCCGACTTGCGCAGTGCCGGCCGAGAGCTCCGCGAGCTTGGCGATGGCGATCGAGGTGGCGTTGGTCGACTCGGCCGTCTGGGCGCTGATCTCCTTGAGCACCTGCATGTTGCGGGCGATGTTCTGCGCCGCGTGGGTCTGCTGGCGGGAGCTGCCGGAGATGTTCTGCACCAGGCTCGCGATCTGGTTGGACACCTGCTCGATCTCCTCGAGCGCGGCGCCGGCGTTCTCGGCGAGCAGCGCTCCGCCCACCACGTCCGTGGTGCTGCGCTCCATCGATACCACCGCCTCGTTGGTGTCGGTCTGGATCGTGCGCACCAGCACCTCGATCTGCTTGGTGGCATTGGCGGCGCGCTCGGCGAGCCGCTGCACCTCGTCCGCCACCACCGCGAAGCCGCGGCCGGCCTCGCCCGCCATCGAGGCCTGGATCGAGGCGTTCAGCGCCAGGATGTTGGTCTGCTCGGCGATGTCGTTGATCAGCTCGACGATGTTGCCGATCTCCTGCGAGCTCTCGCCGAGGCGCTTGATGCGCTTGGAGGTCTCCTGGATGGTCTCGCGGATGGTGTTCATGCCGTCGATGGTGCGCCGCACCGCATCGCCGCCCTTGTGCGCGACTTCCACCGAGTGGCGCGCGACATCCGAGGCGCGCTCGGCATTGCCCGAGACCTCCTCGACCGAGTGCGCCATGCTGGCCGGCCGACTCGGTGGCGGACGGCGATCTGCTTGGACTGCGCGCCGCGAGGCCTTGGCGAGGTGCTGCGACAGCGCCTGCGTCTGGCGGGTGGCGGCGTCGAGCTGGATCGCCGAGTCGTTGATGGTGGTCACCAGGCCGCGCAGCGCATCGACCGCGTAGTTGATGGAGTCGGCGATGGCGCCGGTGATGTCCTCGGTGACGGTCGCCTGCACGGTCAGGTCGCCGTCGGCGAGACTCGAGAGCTCATCGAGCAGGCGCAGGATCGCCTGCTGGTTGCGGTCGTTCTCCTGCAGCTGGGCATCCGCCGAGCGGCGCTGGCCGCTCGACCGTACGGCGGGTGCGACAACGCCGCCGACCAGCGCCACCACGAGCAGCGCGAACCCCACCGCCGCCAGCGCCGAGCGGCGAGCCAGCTGCAGCAGCTGTCGCGCCCGGGCGGTGCGAGCACGTAGCAGGCGACTGCCTGCGCGCAGCGACCAGCACCGCCGCGCAGCGAGCAGCATCGGCGTCAGCGCGTTGGGCGGTGCGCTCGCTGGTGCGTGCCGGCGGCTCATGCCGCGGCCTCCGCGAACGCCGGGCTCTCGAGCACCGAGCGCAGGCTCAGCACCGGCCACTGCTCGCTGGCGCGCCGGAAGGCGCCGGCGAGGTAGCGCTCGCAGCGCGCCACGGTCGGCGGCGCGTCGCCCGAGAATTCGCTCTCCGCGAAGCGCCGGAAGCCGAGCACCTCGTCCACCATCAGCCCCGCCGGGATCTCGCGATGATTGACGACCATCACGCGCGTGTTGCGCGTGATCGGGGTGACGCCGCTGCCGAGGAACTGGCGCAGGTCGATGATCGGCAGCAGCTGGCCGCGCACGTTGGCGAGCCCTTTGATCCAGGCCTTGGCGCCCGGCACGCGCGTGATGGCGGTCGGCACGCCCAGCACCTCGCGGGTCTCCTCGCGCGCCACCAGGTACAGATCCCCCGCCATGCGCAGTGCGACCCCGACCCATTCGCGGCCGGCGCTGCGCCTGCTCGCTCAGCCTGCGCCGACACCGCGCGGCCGCGCCGCTCGAGCTCGGCCAGCAGCTCGAACGGCCGGTCGCGGAGCGACTTGAGCTCGATGTCGGTTGCTGGCGGACTCAGTCATGGGTGGGCAAGGAGCGAGTCGTCGTGAGCGGGCCACTCACGCCGACAGAGTCGCCTGGGCCTTGGCGACCAGTTGATCGGGCGAGACCGGCTTGACCATGTAGTCGACCGCGCCCTGGCGCAGGCCCCAGATGCGATCGGTCTCCTGACCCTTGGAGGTCACCATGATGATCGGAATGGTGCGGGTCCGAGGATCGTTCGCCAGCGCGCGCGTGGCCTGGTAGCCGTTCATGCCCGGCATGACGATGTCCATGAAGATCAGATCGGGCTTCATCTCGCGCGCGAGCCGCATGCCCTCGGCGCCGTCGGCCGCGGCGGCGGTCCGGTAGCCGTGCTTCTCCAGCGCCTTCTGCATCACATGCACTTCGGTCGGCGAGTCGTCAACGATCAGGATCAGCGGCATTGCCATCATCTCCCGATATGCGTCTCGATCGCGGTCAACAGCTCGTCCTTGGTGAAGGGCTTGGTCAGGTAGTGCTCCGAGCCCACGATCCGTCCGCGCGCGCGATCGAACAGGCCGTCCTTGGAGGACAGCATGATCACCGGGATCGAGCGGAAGACCTTGTTGTGCTTGATGAGCGAGCAGGTCTGATAGCCGTCCAGGCGCGGCATCATGATGTCGACGAACACGATGTCGGGCTGGTGATCGGCGATCTTGGCGAGCGCATCGAAGCCATCGACCGCCGTGAAGACCTCGCAGCCTTCCTTCGCCGAGAGCGTCTCGGCCGTACGCCGGATCGTCTTGCTGTCGTCGATGACCAGTACCTTGAGTCCCTGGAGCTTCGCGTTGCTGCCGGTCACGGTCAGGCAACTCCTTTACACAGCCTAAGATATGGCGGCGAAACCGAAGCTGGACATGGTTCAAACGGCGCGCACCGTCCACACGAGCGGGCGTAGTTTCACGGGCCCCCCGACCCGGGGGCAAGACGAGCGGGGTTTTAACATATCGGTACACCCCCTGCTATGGCAGCACGTTCACGTTTTTGAAGGTCGAAAAGGCCCCGCCGCGTCTGCCGTGAGCAGGGCAGACATATTCGCGCCGCCCTGAGCATAATCGGCCCTTCGCAAGCAGGCCGCGGAGCCGGATGAGCACTGCCAAACGCCTCGGCGTCGTGATGGATCCCATCGACGCCATCGTCTACGCCAAGGACTCGACGCTGGCGATGCTGCTCGCCGCGCAGGCCCGCGGCTTCGCGCTCGTCTACCTGGAGCAGCGCGATCTGATGCTGCGCGACGGCATCGCCTTGGGCCGCGTGCGGCCGCTCACCGTACGGGCCGACCCGAGGGCTGGTTCAGCCTCGGGGAGCCGCGCGGTTGAGCCCCTGGGCGCCCTCGACTGCATCCTGATGCGCAAGGACCCGCCGTTCGACACCGAGTACATCTACAGCACCTATATCCTGGAGCGCGCCGAAGCAGCCGGGGCGCTGGTGGTCAACCGCCCGCAGGGCCTGCGGGACATGAACGAGAAGGTCTACACGGCCTGGTTCCCGCAGTGCTGCCCGCCGACGCTCATCACGCGCGACATGGGCGAGATGGCGGCATTCCTGCGCGAGCACCACAAGATCGTCGTGAAGCCGCTCGACGGCATGGGCGGGCGCTCGATCTTCGTGCTGGCGGAGGGCGAGCCCAACGCGAACGTGGTGTTCGAGACGCTCACCGACTACGGCCGCCGCTTCGCGATCGCGCAGCGTTACCTGCCGCGAGATCGCGACCTCGGGCGATTCGCGGGTGCTGCTGATCGACGGCGAGCCGGTGCCCTACGCGCTGGCCCGCATGCCGACGGGCGAAGACAACCGCGGCAACCTCGCCGCCGGCGCCAAGGGCGTCGGCCGGCCGCTCAACGAGCGCGACCGCTGGCTCGCCGGGCGAGATCGGCCCGGCAGCTGGCCGCCAGGGGCATGCTGTTCGTGGGGCTCGACGTCATCGGCGGCTACGTCACCGAGATCAACGTGACGAGCCCGACCGGCATCCGCGAGCTCGACAAGCAGTTCGGCATCAACATCGGGGACCTCCTGATCGCGGCACTGGAGCGCAGGCTCACGGTATGGCGCGCCGGGCGCTGAGGCTGCGCGAAGGCCGGGCCCCGGTCTGGGACCGGCTGCTCGCCATGGTGTTCTTCGTGGCGCTGCTGCACGGGCTCATCATCCTGGGCGTCACCTTCAACGCCTCGGTCGGTGAGCGGCACGGCGCACCGGGGCTCGAGGTGCTCCTGGTGTCGGACGAACTGCCGGAGGCCGGTAAGAATCCGACCGCGGCCTACCTCGCGCAGCGCACCCAGCTCGGCTCCGGCAATACCCGCGATGCCGTCTCCCCGCGCAACCCCGCGACACACGCTCCCGGCGTTGCAGCACGCCGGCAGGGCCGACGGCGAGTCGCTCGAGGCGCAGGGCGACATGGCGGGCGCGAAGACCGAGCGGGTACTCACCACCACCGCCTGGAACACCCGCGTGCGCTACCTCGAGGAGCAGGGCACGAGCGATGCGACACACGGCAAGCCGCTCGCGGTCGACGAACCGCCGACCGCCCAGCCGGGCCCCGAGGATGACACCGGACCGAGCGAGCTGCGCGGACCGAAGCGCGACGAGCTATGGATCACCCCGGACACCCGCGCCTCCGAGGTCGCGCCCTACCTCGATGCCTGGCGTCGCAAGGTCGAGCGCATCGGCACGATCAACTACCCCTCCGCGGCCCGCACCGCCGGCAGCAGCGCCTCCCCGGTCGTGGAAGTGGGCATCAGGTCCGACGGCACGCTCGACCGGGCCGTCATCCGCCGCTCGAGCGGCGATCCGGAACTCGATCAGGCGGCGCTCGCGATCCTCAAGCTCGCGAGTCCCTTCGATTCCTTCCCGCCGGAGCTTGCGGCCAAGTACCGGGTGTTGCGCTTTTCCTACCAGTGGGAGTTTGTCGGCGGGCGCGTACAGCACGGATCAGTGTCTTCCGTCCAGTAGTGTTCCTTGAGAGTACGACCCGCCGTGCCCATACTGGGGATATGGTCCGCAAGCACATTGGGTTGGGCGGCGGCGCCACCCCCGAGGAAGGCGGCGCGGGGACGGACCCGGGCGACAGCGCCCCGGTATTTGGCGACGGTGAGGGCGGGAGCCTCACCAACCACCTGCTGATCGCCATGCCGCAGCTCTCCGACCCGAACTTCGCGCAGACGGTGGCGCTCATCTGCGAGCACACCGACAAGGGTGCGCTCGGCATCGTGCTCAACAAGCCGCTGCCGATGAAGCTCTCGGACGTGCTCTCGCAGATGAAGCTCGAGCCCTTCAGCGAGCACATCGGCGAGCAGCCGGTGCTGCGCGGCGGCCCGGTGCACACCGACCGCGGCTTCGTGCTGCACCGCCCCGGCGGTCAGTGGGACCACACCCACAAGGTTTCCGACGCCATCCAGGTCACGACCTCGCGCGACGTGCTGGCCGCCATGGCCCGCGGCGAGGGGCCCTCGGATGCCTTCATCGCGCTCGGCTACGCCGGTTGGGATTCCGGGCAGCTGGAACGCGAGCTGAAGGAAAACGCCTGGGTGTCGATGCCGGTCGATGCGCGCGTCGTGTTCGATCTGCCCTTCGAGGAGCGCTGGTCGGGTGCCTGGCGGCTGATGGGGATCGACGTCGAGCGCCTGAGTCCGGAAGCCGGCCATGCGTAGGCGCTCCGGCCGCGGCAGGGCATGACCGGCGCCAAGACCGTCCTCGCCTTCGATTTCGGACTCAGACGTATTGGCATCGCCTCCGGCGACACGCTCACGAGGAGCGCGGCCCCTCGTCCCGCCGCGCGCGCCGCGCAGTCCGGACCCGACTGGGCGAGGATCGAGCGTGAGGTGCGCTCGCTCGCGCCGGCTCTCCTGGTGGTGGGAGCCCCGTATAATGCCGACGGCAGCGAGGGGGCGCTCGCCAGCGCCGCGCGGGGCTTCGCCGCCGAGCTCGAACGCCGCTTTGCACTTCCCGTGACTCTGGTCGATGAGCGCTTCTCCTCGCTCGAGGCGAGCGCGACGCTCAAGGCGCGACGCGCGAGCGGGCTGCAGCGGCGACGCCTGCGGCGCGCCGACGTCGACAGCGCCGCCGCCGCGGTGATTCTCGGGCGCTGGTTCGCGGGGGAGGGTCAAGAACGATGATCGAACAGCTGCGGCCGGACGGCTCCGTGCGCCACCTGCTGACGCTCGAGGGGCTGCCGCGCGCCAAGCTCGAGCAGCTGCTCGAGTGCGGGCAGCGCTTCGTACGGCCGGTGGGGGCGCAGCCCGCGATGAGCCAGGCGCTCGCCGGGGCGACCGTCGCCAACCTCTTCACGGAGCCCTCGACCCGCACGCGGGTCAGCTTCGAGCTGGCCGCCAGGCGCCTGGGTGCCCAGGTCGTCAACCTCGAGGTGCAGCTTTCCTCGCGCGTCAAGGGCGAGAGCATGCTCGACACGGTGTACACGCTGCAGGCGCTGCACGTGGACGCGTTCGTGATCCGCGACGCCGAGCCCGGGGTGCACGGTGTGGTGGCCGCGCACGTCGCGCCGCACGTCAGCGTGCTGTCGGCGGGGGAGGCGCACGTCGCGCACCCGACGCAGGGCCTCCTCGATGCGCTCACCGTCTATCAGCGCAAGCGGCGCTTCGCGGGCCTCACGGTCGCGATCGTCGGGGACATCCGGCACTCGCGGGTGGCGCGCTCAGCCTGGCACGCGCTGCACGCGCTCGGGGTGACGGAGCTGCGCATCGCCGGCCCGCCGGCTCTCATGCCCGAGCCGGGCGAGTTCGCCGGCTGCACCCGTTGCACCGATCTGGGCACGGCACTCGAGGGGGCGGACGTCGTCATGATGCTGCGCATCCAGAAAGAGCGCTTCGGATCGGCGGACCTGCCCGACGGGGAGCAGTACTTCGCCGCGTGGGGGCTGACGCCCGAGCGTCTCGCGCGCGCCCGGCCGGACGCGATCGTCATGCATCCGCAGCCGATGAACCGCGGCATCGAGATCGCCTCCGAGGTGGCCGACGGACCGCAGTCGGTCATTCGCGATCAGGTGGGCAACGGGGTCGCGGTGCGCATGGCGGTGCTCGAAGAGGCCCTCAGCTCGCGCGGTGGTGCGTGAGCTCCACCACGCGCGGCACGATCTTCCTCGAGCAGGCGCGTGTCATCTCGCAGCTCGCCTACGACGCGGAGCAGTTCGTGCTGCGCCTCGCCACACCCAAGTGCGCCGCGCACGCCGAGCCGGGCAGCTTCGTGCACCTGGCCTGCGACCGCACCATCCCGATGCGCCGGCCGCTGTCGATCATGCGCGCGCAGCCGCAGGCCGGCTGGATCGAGATCCTCTACAAGATGACCGGGTCGGGCCTGCGCGCGCTCGGCGCACACAAGGCGGGCGACGTCCTGAGCACGCTCGGTCCGATCGGCCGGCCCTTTACCGCTCACCCGGCGCGGCCGCGCACGCTCCTGATCGGTGGGGGTGTCGGCATTCCCCCGATGGTGTTCCTCGCCGAGCGGCTGCACCAGGTCGGCGCGCCGTGGAAACCGCTGGTACTCATGGGCTCGGAGGTTCCGTTTCCGTTCCGCGCGCGGCCCTCGACCCTCATCGTGCCGGGCATCCCCGCGGGCGCAATCGCCAGCATGCCGCTGCTCGAGGAATGGGGCGTGCCCAGCCGGCTCGCGAGCCGCTCGGACTTCCCGGGGTGCTTCCCTGGCGTCGTCACGGAGCTCGCCGACGCGTGGCTC
This sequence comes from uncultured Gammaproteobacteria bacterium, assembly GCA_963713175.1. Classification (GTDB taxonomy): domain Bacteria; phylum Pseudomonadota; class Gammaproteobacteria; order Steroidobacterales; family Steroidobacteraceae; genus 13-2-20CM-66-19. The sequence continues at coordinate 585,638 of CAVQKW010000012.1, forward strand.
GCCACGCTCAGCCCCGTGGAGCTGCAGGAGCTCGAGATCTTCGCCTGCGGACCGACGCGCATGCTGGAAGCGAGTGCGAAGCTCGCGCGCCGTTACGGAGTACCCTGCCAGGTCTCGCTCGAGGAGTTCATGGCGTGCGCGGTCGGCGGCTGCGCGGGATGCACGGTGGAGGTGCGTACGCCCGAGGGACCGGCGATGAAGCGGGTGTGCGTCGATGGACCGGTGTTCGACGCCTACACGGTGTTCTGAAGCGCAACGGCATGAAGGCGCCCCTGACCGCGGTGTTGACGGCGTCGCTCCTCACCGCCGCGGGCTGCGGCGCGCCGAAGTCGGCCGGCGCGCCGGCGCCGGCCCCTGCCCCGCCGCCGACCGAGTGGCCGCGGGGGCGCGCCGCGCCGGTGAAGCTCACCGAGGAGCTGACCCTGTCGATCCCGCTGCAGTACGAGCGCTCCGCGATCAACCCCGACCGTGGGGCAGCCACGGCGACCCCGCAGGCGTTCACGCGCAAAGAAGCGCAGTTCGACTTCTTCCTGCCGGGTTTCACCGGCTACACGCTCGGGAACTACCGCAACGAGTCCGATGAGGACAAGGTCGAGGTCGTCTACCTGCACGCGGGTGACCCGCACGAAGCCGACCCGGGTGCCCCGGGGGAATACCCGCCGAACATGCTCAGGCGCTCGCTGCAGGAGCTGCTCGATCCGCAGCACTACCAAGATCAGTTAGGCCTCCGCTGCTACCGCGGGCGCGTCTTCACCGACCGGCTGACCTGCTATGGCCGGCGCGACGAGAAGAGCGGGGAAGACATCATGCTGACCGTTCCCGTACCCCCCTATGCCGCGGATGTCACCTTCCCCGAGATGCAGGCCCGGTACTTCGCCAGGCGCTACGGCGGCGTGCGCATCACCTGGCGTACGCACGTGAAGAACCTGCCCCGCTGGCGCGAGATCGACACGCAGATCTGGAAGTTCATCGAGGAGTGGAACGTGGCGCCGGCGGCGGGCGCTGCGCCCTCCCCCGGCGCCCGCACCGGGAGCTAGCTCAACCGAAGTTGATCTTCGCCTCGAGGTTGGCGCGCGAGTCGGCGTTGGCGAGCGCCTCCTCGAGCACGATGCGCCCCTGCTTGTAGAGGAAGTGCAGCGCGACGTCGAAGCTCTGGATGTTCTTGTCGCTGCTGAGGTTGATGGCTTCCTTGATCGACACCACGTCGCCCTTCTTGATCAGGGTGCCGATGTGCGGCGTGTTGATCATCACCTCTACCGCGGCGGTCCGCCGGCCATCCCGGCCCATCACCAGGCGCTGCGCCATGATGGCGCGCAGGTATTGCGACAGGTCGAGAAAGATCTGGTTGTGCTGCTCGCGCGGGAACATGTTGATGATGCGGTCCATGGATTCGGCGCAGTTGTTGGCGTGCAGCGTGGCGAGCACCAGGTGGCCGGTGCCGGACAGGTTGATCGCCGCCTCCATGCCCTCCCGGTCGCGGATCTCGCCGATGAGGATGACGTCGGGCGCCGCGCGCACAACCCCGCGCAGCGCGCGGCTGTAACTCTTGGTGTCGAGGCCGACCTCGCGCTGGTTGACGATCGAGCGCTTGTTGGTGTGCAGGAACTCGATCGGATCCTCGATCGTGACGATGTGGTCCGAGGAGCTTTCGTTGCGGTAGTTGAGCATCGCCGCAAGCGTGGTCGACTTGCCCGACCCGGTAGCTCCCACCATGAGGATCAGGCCGCGCTTGAGCAGCGTCAGCTCGCCCACCACGTCCGGGAGCCCCAGCGAATCGAGCCGCGGCATGTCGGCGGTGATGTAGCGCATCACCATGGCCGGGTAGCCGCGCTGCATGAATACGTTGACGCGGAAGCGACCCAGGCCTGGCTCGGAGACCGCGAAGTCGAGCTCCCACTCCGCTACGAAGTGCTCGCGCTGCTCGTTCGACATGAGCGCAAAAGCGGTCTGGCGCACGGTCTCTGGAGTCAGCACCTGCTTGTTGACCGGGTGGATCGTTCCCTCGATCTTGATCTTGATGGGCGCGTTGGAGGTGAAGAACAGGTCGGAGGCCTTCTTCTCGACCATCAGCTTGAAAAGCGGCTTGGTGTTGAGAGTCGGATGGGCACCGCCGATCACCGTGGCCAGTGCCTCGGCCCCCGACAGGGCCGGGTTGGTCCCGGTCGCCTCCAGCGAGGCCTTCAACTCCTTCGCCGACTTCATGTTACAGACTACGCCCCTGCTCTTCCTCCACGATGCGCAGCGCCGAGCCCTCGTCTACGGTCTTCACCTCGCGCTTGCCCTCGAGCTTGATGCGCAGCCGCAGCTCGTTCTTGGAGTCGGCGTTGCGCAGCGCGTCCTCGTAGGAGATGAAGCCGGTTTCGTACAGCTCGAACAGTGACTGGTCGAAGGTCTTCATCCCGAGGCGCGTCGAGCGTGACATGACCTCTTTGATCTTCGCCACCTCGCCCTTGAAGATCAGGTCCTGGATCAGGGGCGAATTGAGCATGATCTCCATGGAGGCGATGCGCCCGGCGCCGGACTCGCGCGGGATGAGCCGCTGCGACACCAGGGCGCGGATGTTGAGCGACAGGTCCATGAGCAGCTGATCGCGCCGCTCGTCGGGGAAGAAGTTGATGACGCGGTCGAGCGCCTGGTTGGCGCTGTTGGCGTGCAGCGTCGCCAGCACCAGGTGTCCGGTCTCGGAGAACTGGATGCCGTACTCCATGGTCTCGCGATCGCGGATCTCACCGATGAGGATGACATCCGGGGCCTGGCGCAGCGTGTTCTTGAGCGCTGCATGCCAGGAGTCCGTGTCCACGCCCACCTCGCGGTGCGTGATCACGCACCCCTTGTGGGTGTGGACGTACTCCACCGGGTCCTCGATGGTGACGATATGGCCGCGGGTCTTCTCGTTGCGGTAGCCGACCATGGTGGCGAGCGAGGTGGACTTGCCCGAGCCGGTGCCGCCGACGATGATCACGAGTCCGCGCTTGGACAGCACCACCTCCTTGAGGATCGGCGGCAGGTCGAGCTCCTCGAAGGTCGGGATCTTGGCGTTGATCAGACGGATCACGCAGCCGATCGCCGCCTGCTGCACGAAGGCACTGACGCGGAAACGCCCGATGCCCGGGGGCGCGATCGCGAAGTTGCACTCCTTGGTGGCGTCGAACTCCTTGGTCTGGCGGTCGTTCATGATCGCGCGCACCAGGGTCGCGGACTGCTCGGGGGTGAGCGCGCGCTCGGACTGGGGACGGATCTCGCCGTCGATCTTGATCGCCGGGGGAAAGCCCGCGGTGATGAAGAGGTCGGAGGCCTTCTTCTCGGTCACCCGCCGCAGCAGGTCCTGCATCAGCTTGATGGCTTGATCGCGATCCATATGCCTTTCTCCCGGGGCGCGTGCCAGCGCGCCGTACACGAGCCTAATTCCCGGGCCCGTGGCTCATAGCGCGTCCTTATTCTGCGCCTTGTAGCGCGCCTCTTCCTTGCTCACCACGCCCCTGGCCACCAGCTCGGTGAGGCATTGGTCGAGGGTCTGCATGCCCTGCGAGCCGCCGGTCTGGATGGAAGAATACATCTGTGCGATCTTGCCCTCGCGGATCAGGTTCCGGATCGCCGGCGTGCCGATCATGATCTCGTGGGCGGCGATACGCCCGCCGCCGTTCTTCTTCATGAGCGTCTGCGAGATGACCGCGCGCAGCGACTCCGACAGCATCGAGCGCACCATGTCCTTCTCTTCGCCCGGGAACACATCGACGATGCGGTCGATGGTCTTGGCGGCGGACGAGGTGTGCAGGGTGCCGAATACCAGGTGGCCGGTCTCGGCGGCAGTGAGCGCCAGGCGGATGGTCTCGAGGTCACGCATCTCACCGACCAGGATGATATCCGGGTCCTCGCGCAGCGCCGAGCGCAGCGCCTCGCTGAAGCCGAGAGTGTCGCGGTGCACCTCGCGCTGGTTCACCAGGCAGCGCTTGGACTCGTGCACGAACTCGATCGGATCCTCGATGGTGATGATGTGGTCGGGGCGGTTGTCGTTGCAGTGGTTCACCATGCCCGCGAGCGTGGTCGACTTGCCCGAGCCCGTGGGACCGGTGACCAGCACCAGGCCGCGCGGCAGCATGCACAGATCGCGGAAGATCTTGGGCGCGGCGAGGTCATCGAGCGACAGGATCGCGGAGGGGATGTTGCGGAACACCGCGCCCGCGCCGCGGTTCTGGTTGAAGGCATTGACGCGGAAGCGCGCCAGCTTTGGAATCTCGAAGGAAAAGTCGGTCTCGAAGAACTCCTCGTAGGACTTGCGCTGCTTGTCGTTCATGATGTCGTACACCATGGAGTGCACTTCTTTGTGCGACAGCGGCGGCATGTTGATGCGCTTCATGTCCCCGTCGACGCGGATCATCGGCGGCACACCCGAGGACAGATGCAGGTCCGAGGCATTGTTCTTGACGGCGAATGCCAGGAGTTGCGCGATATCGACGGCCATTGATGCTCCCTGGGACGCGGCTCAAAGTGCAGGAAAAGGCGACGTGCGGGCCTGCGTCTCGAGCGCGCCGGCAGTATAGCGGAGGGGTTATACGTCCAATATGTTAATGGGTCCGCAGAATTTAGCCGCAGCTGCGCTCGAGGTGCGCGATCGCATGGCGCAGGCCGCCAGCAGGGCCGGGCGGAATGCGCAGTCGGTCACACTCCTCGCGGTTACCAAGGCCCAGCCTGCCCCGATGGTACGCGCCGCCGCCGACCTGGGCCTCGTCAACATCGGGGAGAGCTATCTGCAGGAGGCCCTCGCGAAGATTGACGCGCTGCAGGATCGGCAGCTCATCTGGCACTTCGTAGGCCGGCTGCAGGCCAACAAGACGCGCCCGGTCGCGGAGCGCTTCGCCTGGGCGCACGCGCTGGATCGCCTGAAGATCGCCGAGCGGCTCTCGGCCCAGCGCCCGTTTCACGCACCGCCGCTCAACGTGTGCCTGCAGGTCAACCTCGCGGGCGAGGCCAGCAAGGGGGGCGTGACGCCGGCCGAGCTGGCGCCGCTCGCCGCCGCGGTCGAGGAGCTGCCGCGTCTCAAGTTGCGCGGGCTCATGTGCATCCCGCCGGAAGAAACCCAACGCGAGCGCCAGCGCACCTGGTTCCGGCAACTGCACCGGCTGTTCGCCGGGCTCAACGCCGCGGGTGCCGGGCTCGACACCCTGTCGATGGGGATGAGCGGGGACTTCGAGGCCGCCATCGAGGAGGGCGCGACGCTGATCCGGGTGGGGACGGCGTTGTTCGGCGAGAGACCGGGTTAGAATCGCGCCGTCATGTCCGACCTCGACCTCGCGATAATCGGCGGCGGCAACATGGGCCGCGCGCTCATCAGCGGCCTGCTGCGCTCCGGCACCCGTGCCGAGCGTATCAGCGTCGGGGAGAGCGACGCAGTCGCGCGCGAGCGCCTGGCACGCGAGCTCGGCGTCAGCGCCACCCCCGACAACGACCGTGCGCTCGCGGGTGCCGGGGTGGTGGTGCTCGCGGTGAAGCCGCAGTACGCCGCGGCAGTGCTCGGCGCGCTGCGCGCGCGGCTCGCCGCCCGGCATCCGCTGGTCCTGTCGATCGTGGCGGGCGTGCGCGTGGCCTCGCTCGAGGCATGGTGCGGCGCCGGTGTTCCCGTGATGCGTGCCATGCCCAACCGGCCCGCGCTGCTCGGCGCCGGCGCCACCGGGCTCTACGCCCCGCCCGCCGTGAGCGCGGCGCATCGCGCCGCCGCCGAGCGCATCGCGAAGTCGGTGGGCGAGCTCGTGTGGGTGCGCGACGAGGACGAGCTGGATATCGTCACCGCGCTCTCGGGCAGCGGGCCGGCCTATTTCTTCCTGCTGGCGCAGCTCATGGCGCAGGCCGCCGAGCGGCTCGGCATGGCGCCGTCCGTGGCCCGGCAGCTCGCCGCGGCGACGCTCTACGGCGCGGGGCTCATGGCGCACGCGGCGGATGCGGATCTCGAGCGGCTGCGGGCCGAGGTGACCTCCAGGGCCGGGACCACCGAGGCGGCGGTAGGGGTGCTCGCTGCGGCGGACCTCGAGGGCATCGTGGCGCGTACGCTCGCCGCCGCCGCCCGGCGCAGCCGCGAGCTGGCCGTGGTGCCACCCGCATGAACGCCCTCATCTACGTCCTCGATACGCTCCTGTCGCTGGCGCTGTTCGTGGTGCTGGCGCGCCTGCTGCTGCAGCTGACGCGGGCCGATTTCCGCAACCCGATCTGCCAGGGAGTCGTACGACTCACCAACCCGCTCATCGTGCCGCTGCGCCGCGTCCTGCCGCCGATGGGCAAGATCGACACCGCCTCGGTGGTCGCGGTGCTGCTGGTGGCGATCGTACAGGTCGCCTGTCTCACCGCACTGCACGGCGGCGGCTGGCCCGAGCCGCTCGGGTGGCTCACCCTGGTGGGGCTGCAGCTGGCACACATGCTGCTGTGGACCTACAGCTACGCGATTCTCCTGTACGTGCTCTTGAGCCTCATCGCACCCGGCGGCTACTCCCCGCTGCAATCGGTGCTCACCTCGTTGTGCGAGCCGGTGCTGCGGCCGATCCGCCGGCTGATCCCCTCCATCGCAGGCCTCGATCTGTCGCCGCTGTGGGCGCTGATCGCGATCCAGGCGATCCTCATCCTGATCCGCTGAAGGCCGCGCCCGCCGCGCGCCGTTCGCGCCCGATCCGCGTTGACGGAACACGCGGTTAGCGCCGACTTCGCACCGGAAGTCGCAGCTTCGCGCACCCTCCTGGTGCGCTCACGGTTGTGGAAAACCCTACGAAAAAAGGCATTTGCGCAACAGCGAAAGAAAAAAAAGCGCTTGCGAAAGCGCCTGCATGTGCTATTTTCCGCGCCGATTCTCTTCGCGCGCTCCACACGGCGCGCACTCAACCAACTAAAGTTCTGCTGAGGAGTACGGCAATATGGCGAAAAAGGGTGGCGCACCGACGAAGTCGGAAGTCCTGACACACATTTCCAAAGACACTGGGCTCTCGCGCAAGCAGGTCGGAGGCGTCTTCGATTCGCTCGGCGGCGTGATCAAGAAGAGCCTGCGCGGTAACGGTCTGTTCACGATGCCGGGCCTCTTGAAGATGAAGGTCGTCAAGAAGCCGGCCACCAAGGCACGCGAAGGCATCAACCCGTTCACCGGCCAGAAGATGATGTTCAAGGCCAAGCCGGCGAGCAAGAAAGTTCGCGTCATGCCGCTGAAGAGCCTGAAGGCGATGGTCAACTCGTAATCACGGGTTTCCCCCGCAGAACGCGGGCGTAAAGCCCGGGCGGAGCACAGCGCCGCCCGGGCTTTCGTTTTGGGGGCTTTAGCTCGCGCCCATGAAGGCGAGCACCGCCTCGCGCAGCTCGTTGATGCGGCCGTGGAAGAAGTGCCCCGCGCCCGGCAGCACCGTCAGGCGCGGCGCCGGCACGCCCTGCGGCGCGCCAAGTCCCTGCACCCAGGAGCTCACCGCCGCGGGCGGCACCACCTCATCCGCATCCCCCTGCACGATCAGCCAGGGACATTGCGGTGCTGCGGCACGGGCCAGGTCGAAGTCGGTGCGCTCGAGGCGGCTGATGCCGGGCGCAACCAGCACCAAGCGCTCGGGACGCGCCAGGCCCGCGATGCGAATGGCGACGGCGCCGCCGAAGGAAAATCCCGCGAGCCACAGCGCCGCGCCCGGCCACCGCCGCCGGCCCCAGTCGATCACGGCGAGCGCATCGTCGGCCTCCCCGCGCCCCTCATCATAGGTCCCGGCGCTCGTGCCCACACCGCGGAAATTGAAGCGAATCGCCGGCGCCCCGAGCTGCTCGAAGGCGCGCGCCACGGTGTAGACCACCTTGTTGTCCAGCGTTCCGCCGTGCAGCGGATGCGGGTGACACACCACCGCGAAGGCTCCCACGGAGGCGGGCTCGCCCGCCTCCGTCACCGGCGTCTCGATGAGCGTCTGCAGCGCACCCGCGGGGCCTGCGATGGCGATGCGCTCAGGAAGCGGGGGCCTTTGCACCATGCCGCGCGAGCGTGGCGGCCTACACGCCGCCCTGGGGAGCCGCGAGGCGGACCAGAAGACGGTTCAGGCGCTGCACGTAGTCGGGCGGGTTGGCGAGCGCGGCGCCCTCGGCAAGCAGCGACTGCTCGTAGAGCAGCTCAGCGAGCTCGCGAAACTCGCCGGCATCCGTCACGGCGTCAAGGTACTTCACCAGCGGGTGCGTGACGTTGACCTCCATGCGCGGATGCGCCACGGGAGCGCTCTGCCCGGAGGCCGCGAGGATCCTGCGCAGCCGGTCCCCGAGGTCATGCTCGCCCAGCACCAGGCATGCCGGGGACTCCTTCAGGCGCTCGCTGACCCGCACCTCGGTGACGCGCTCCCCGAGCGCATCCTTGATGCGCTTCAGCAGTCCCTTGCTCTCCTTGAGCTCGGCGTCATGCTGCGCCTTGTCGGCGGCGCTCGCGAGCGGGCCGAGCTCGAGGTCGCCGCGCGCGGCGTCCTTGAAGCGCTTGCCCTCGTAGCTCGTGAGCTGGCCCATCACCCACTCATCGATGCGCTCGGCGAGCAGCAGGACCTCGAGGCCGCGCTCCTTGAGCCGCTCGATCGCGGGACTGGCGCGCGCCGCCGCGAGAGTCTCGGCGATCACGTAGTAGATGCGCTCCTGGCCGGGCTTCATGCGCTCCAGGTACTCGGCGAGACTCGCCGCGGGGGTATCGTCCTCGCGCGCCGTGCTGGCAAAACGCAGCAGCGGCAGGAGCGCAGGCTGGTTGGCCGGATCCTGGGCGAGGCCCTCCTTGAGTACCGCGCCAAACTCCTTCCAGAAGGTCGCGTACTTCCCGGGCTCGTCCTTCGCGAGGCGCGCGAGCAGATCGAGTACGCGCCGGGTGAGGCCGCTCCTGATCGCCTCGACCTCGGGCTCCTGCTGCAGCAGCTCCCGCGAGATATTCAGCGGCAGGTCGCTGGAATCGACCACGCCCTTGACGAAGCGCAGGTAGAGCGGCAGGAACTGCTCCGCATCGTCCATGATGAACACGCGCCGCACGTACAGCTTCAGCCCGCGCGCTCCCTCGCGCTGCCACAGATCGAACGGGGCGCGCGCCGGCAGGTACAGGAGGCTCGTGTACTCACGCTTGCCCTCGACCTTGTTGTGGCTCCAGGCGAGCGGATCGGTGTCGTCGTGCGCGAGATACTGGTAGAACTTGCGGTAGTCCTCCTCCGGGATCTGGGTGCGCGGCAGCGTCCACAGCGCCTTCGCCTGATTCACCGCCTCGTACTCGAGCGAGGCCTCCCCCTCCTTGCGCATGCGCACGCCGAAGCCGATGTGGTCCGAGTAGCGGCGGATGAGCCCGCGCAGCCGGAACGCATCGGCGAATTCGCCCGCGTCGGGCTTCAGGTGCAGCGTGACCGCGGTGCCGCGCGCCGCCTGGGTCACGGTCTCGACGGTGAACTCGCCGTCGGCGCTCGATTCCCAGCGCACGCCCGCCTCGGGCGGCGTGCCGGCGCGGCGCGAGCGCACCTCGACCCGTTCGGCGACGATGAAAGCGGAGTAGAAGCCCACGCCGAACTGGCCGATGAGTTGCGAGGCCTTCTGCTCATCGCCGGCGAGCGAGCGGAAGAACTCGGCGGTCCCCGAGCGCGCGATGGTTCCGAGGTTGGCGATGGCCTCCTCGCGGGTCATGCCGATGCCGTTGTCGGTGATAGTGACGGTACCGGCCGCCGGGTCCGCATCGACACGGATGGCGAGCTCCGGGTCATCGGCGATGAGCGTGCTGTCGGCGATGGCGGCGAAGCGTAGCCGGTCGCAGGCGTCCGACGCGTTGGAGATCAGCTCGCGCAGGAAGATCTCCCGGTGGCTGTACAGGGAATGGATCATGAGCTTCAGCAGCTCACGCACCTCGGCCTGGAAGCCGTGGGTCTGGCGGGCCGCGCCGCCCGCCGTCGAGGCCTCGCCACTACCGGCCTGTCCGGGGCCGGTTTCCGGGTTCTCTTTGGGTTGCATGGCGGCGATCTTGGGAATCGCCGCGAGATTATCAAGCGCCGCGTGTGCTGCGCACAGGGGCGAGGGAGGAAAACGGGGCCGGCGGGGCCGTCAGCTCAGCTGACGAGCTGGCGGTAGGCGCCCCAGCAGGTGGCAGCCGCGGCGAGCAGCGCGGCATTCAGGCGGAAGTCCGGCAGCAGCAGCCACACACCGAGCGCGGAGGCTCCCGCGACCAGGGGGGCGGCGCCGGCGAGCAGTTCGGAGGCGGTCGAGGTCGCGACGTGGCGGCAGGCGCCGGTAAGGTCGTCGAGCTCGTCCCACAGATGCAGGAAGACTTCCATGCGCATGTGACTCTACGTGGAGGCGGCGCCGCGCGGCGTGCTGGCTCTCACACTCGCGCGTCGGCTTGCGGCAGCTGCGGGCCGTGCGTAGGCTTGAGTGAGACCCGTGTCAGCCGGACATGACAGAACAAGGCCATCATGCAACGCATCGTCGTCCTGAACCCTAAGGGCGGTTCCGGCAAGACGACCATCGCGATCAACCTGGCGAGCTACCTCGCCTCGCGTGGACATAAGCCAGTACTGATGGACTTCGATCCGCAGGGCTCGTCCCTCCGGTGGGTGAAGAAGCGGCAGCCGGCCCAGGCGCCGATCCAGGTCATCGCAGCGTATGAGAGAGACACGCGAACGACGCGCTCGTTCCAATTGCGCGTTCCGGACAGCGCCACGCACGTGATCGTCGACACCCCGGCTGCGCTCGAGGCTCAGCAGATGCCGGAGATGACCCGCGATGCCCATAAGATCATCGTGCCGGTGCTGCCCTCGGACATCGACATCCACACCTGCTCGCGCACCATCCGCGACCTGCTGCTGGTGGCGAAGATCCGCCGCGAAGACGACCGCATCGGGGTCATCGCGAATCGCGTCCGGCGCAATACCCTGATGTATCAGTCACTCATACGCTTCCTGCACACCCTGGGGATACCGATCATCGCCACCATCCGCGATTCGCAGAATTATGTACGCGCCGCGGAGCTCGGCCTCGGGGTGCACGAGATGAAGACCTACGTGGCGCAGGATGACGTCGAGCAGTGGCAGCCGCTCATCGCCTGGCTCACGGGTACGGCGGGCGCGCACGCGCCCGAGACGCCCCCGGGCGCCACCCAGCCCGCCGGCGCAAGTGCGCCAGAGGCGGCGGGTGCTGCGGCCGCGGTTCCGGGTGAGGGCGCAGGGGGATCGGACGGGAGCCCGCAGACGGTCAGCGACACGCCGGCGGGGGCCGCGCACAAAGCGGTCGGGGCGCTGTAGCGGCCCAAAGGCCTCGATCTCGTGGGGCACGCGCGCTGTGCGCGCGAGCGGTACGCCTACTTGCGGGGATTCTTGACCACGGTGCCTGGGGGCTTGCCGGTGGTCTCGGGGTTCTGCCAGGAATCGCGCACCTGGTCAGCCCAGCTCTTGTAGTTCGACCAGGTGTAGAGGTTGCGGGTGATCGCGGCCTGGCGTGCGCGGGCGCGCTGCATGCGGTCGAGCCAGGTGGCGTAGGCGTCGGCGCCGCCGGGCGGGTTCGCGGCGGGAGGCGCCGGCTCGTGACCGCCGGTTCCCTCGTCTCGTCCCCTGTTGGATGAGCCCATGGCGAAGCTCCTGAACGTCTTGAGTTGGAGCGTACGGCGTTCCCCCCCGGGGCGCAGGACCTGGTTCACAAGCTCGTCGGCGCGCGGCTACACCTTTGACACAGCTCTCGCCGCGCATGCTCAAAGTGTGCGACGCGCAGAACGTTATGTAACGCAAGGTGCGGCGCGGCTCGCGCCACGCCGCGCGGCTCGCGCTCACGCCACCAGGCGGTAGACCGGCCGGTAGACGCTGCCGGGCAGACGCATACGCTTTTGCGCGACGAACGCCGCGAGCAGCTCGTCGAGCAGGCGCATGATCCCCGGATCCCCGGCGAGCTCATACGGACCGAAGCGCTCGATCGCCTGGATGCCGTACTCCTTGACGTTACCGGTCACGACACCGGAGAAGGCGCGCCGCAGATTCGCGGCCAGCACGTGGGTGGGCTGCTCGCGGCGCAGCTCGAGTGCGCGCATCGACTCGTGGGTGACCTCGAAGGGCTGCTGGAACTCCGGCTGCACCGCGAGCAGCCAGTTGAAGTTGTACGAATCGCTGTGGCGGCGGCGGAACTCACGCACCTCCTCCAGGCCATGCACCATGCGCCGCGCGACTTCCGCCGGGTCATCGACGATGACCGTGAGGCGGCGTACCGCCTCCTCCCCGAGCGTGCCGCCGATGAAGCGGCTGATGTGCTCGAAGTAGGCCGCCGCGTGCCGAGGTCCCGTAAGCACGATCGGGAAGGGCTGCTCGCGGTTGGCGGGATTCATGAGGATCCCGGTGAGGTACAGGATCTCCTCCGCCGTCCCGGCTCCGCCGGGGAACACCACGATCCCGTGGCCGAGACGCACGAACGCCTCGAGGCGCTTCTCGATGTCCGGCATGATCGCGAGCTGCGTGACGATCGGGTTCGGGGGCTCGGCGGCGATGATCCCGGGCTCGGTAATACCGATGTAGCGGCCGTTGGCGATGCGCTGCTTGGCATGCCCGATGGTCGCGCCCTTCATCGGGCCTTTCATGGCGCCCGGGCCGCAGCCGGTGCACACGTCTAGCCCGCGCAGGCCGAGCTCGTAGCCGACGTTCTTGGTGTACTGGTATTCCGCCGCCTCGATCGAGTGTCCGCCCCAGCACACCACCAGGTTCGGCCGCGCCTTGTGATCGAGCAGGCGCGCATTGCGCAGCACGTGAAACACCGCATTGGTGATCGAGGCCGAATCGGTGAGGTCGAAGCGCCCGCTCGCCAGGATCTCGTTGGCGATGAACACCACGTCGCGCAGCACGGCGAACAGGTGTTCCTTGATCCCGCGGATCATCTGTCCGTCGACGAAGGCCGCCGCCGGGGCATTCTGCACTTCGAGCTTCACGCCGAAGGAGTGGCGCACGATGCGGATGTCGAAATCGCGGTAGCGGTCGAAGATCTCCTTGGCGTTGTCGGTGGGGGCCCCGGAGTTGAGCACCGCCAGCGCGCAGCGCCGGAACAGCGGGTACATACCCCCCTGGCCGGTGTCGAGGAGCTTGTCGATCTCGGACTGGGAGAGGTGCTCGAGACTGCCGCGCGGCCCGACGCGCGCGTCGACAAACTCTGAGAAGTCACCGGCCACGGTCAGGGCAGGATGTCGATCGGCACCCCGTCAGGGGTGAGCATCCAGATCTCCACCATGTCGGCGTTGGACACCGCGATGCAGCCGTCGGTCCAGTCGTGGCTCGTGTAGTACTCCGGGTCGTGCTTCATGTAGTTCGGCAGGCCGTGGATCATGATCGATCCGCCGGCCTCCCAGCGATGCGCGCGCGCCCGCTTCAGATCGGTCGGGTTCGGGTATGACACCTTGATCGAGAGGAAGTAGTCGCTGCGCGGGTTACGCAGGTCGAGCCGATAGGCGCCCTCGGGCGTGCGGAAGTCGCCCGAGCGCTCCTTCTGACCCACCGGCGAGAGCCCGAGCTCGACGTGGTAGGAGCGCACGACGTTGCCACCGTGCATGAGGTACAGGCGCCGCTCGGACTTCCTCACCAGCACGCGGTCGACCACCGGCAGCGCATCGGTGCGCAGCGACACCGGCTCACCCGGCGGCAGCTGCGCCTGCGGCGCGCCGTCCGCGTGCGCCGCGCCCGCCGCAAGGGCGAGCGCCAAGGTGACAGCCAAATGCCTGAGATTCATGAGGTTCCGTGTGGAGCGAGCCACCTGGCGAGGATTATAGGCGAGCGCGAGCGCAGCCGGCATGGGCCTCCGTCACAGCGCCGCAGGCGTGATTCAGTGCCCATTCAGCGACACGCGGAACCGCGCACGCCGCGCTCAGCCACCACCGGACACCTCCTCCACGCGCGGCATGACGATCTGCGTGCCGGCCCGCAGCGCCGAGAAATCCACGTCCGGGTTGTACTGCTGCAGCAACCACAGGGGCAGCTGCGCGGCGTGCTGCGTCACGGTCCACAGCGAGTCACCCGAGCGGGCAATGTAGATCTCGGTGCCGACGATACGATGCCCGGCGAAGTACGCCGCCTGCAGCTGGCGGTGATACTCGTGCCGCTGCTGCTCGAAGCGCTCGTGCGGCACCTTGTGGAAGTCGAGCTTGATCCGGTGTCCGATCAGCACCGGCTTCCTGAAGCTCATATGGTTGAGCTCGCGCAGGTGCGCGGCGCTCACCGACAGCCAGTCGGCGTAGTGCCCGAGGGTCTCCTCGGCCGCCACGCGGATCGTGTCATCGCGCGCGACGCTGTAGTCGATCGGATCGGCGCTCTGCTGGCTGTCGGCGGCGGGCCCGAGTGCCGGGCTCAAGGCCTCCGCCTGCGCGGCCGACACCGGCTCGCGCGTGGCACTCACCGTGATGGTGGCGACGGCGGCCGCGTCCTCGGCGCTCTCGCGCTGCGCTTCGGCCGCCGACACCGCGCCGCCGGGTGACGCGGGCGGCGCGGTGGTCGCCTCGGGCGCGGGCGGCACGGCGGCGGGCGCCGCGGTGTTCGCACGTCCCGTGACGGCCGCGGGCGGGGGCAGGTTGGCGGCGAGCGAGACGACGCCCGCGCCGGCGGACTCCGGCAGCGTAACGGTGCGGCCGACGCGCACTCGCGCGCTGGTGCGCAAGCGGTTGGTGCGCGCCAGCACCTCGATCGACACGCCGTAGCGGTCGGCGATGCTCGCGAGCGTGTCGCCGGCCTGCACCCGGTAGCGCCTGGGCGCCGGCTGCCCGGCGTACAACTCGTGCGGACTCAGCGCCTTCGCCAGCAGCTCCGTCGTCCAGTGCTCGCCGTCGAGCGGCAGGCGCAGCCGGTAGGCGCGCGGCACACGCGTGCGTCCCTCCCACACCGAGCGCAGCAGGGCCGGATTGAGCTGGCGCAGCTTGTCTTCGTTCACCTTGAGGGCTCGCTCGAGGGAGGTGACCGACACATAGCCGGGCACGGTGACCTCCTGGAACCTCGCCTCGCCCTGTCGCTCGATCGGACCGAAGTACTTCTGCGGGTTACGGTCGACCTCCAGGGCGGCGAGAAACGACACGTAGAAGTTGCGCGAGGCGAAGCCGAACGTGCGGCTGGTGTAATGGCGCACGATGGTGACGATGTCGTCGGTGCCCATCAGCTCCTTGGCGCGCAGCATGCCGGCGGTGCCGTGGTTGTAGGCGGTGACCGCCAGGGGCCAGGTGCCGAGCACGCGGTAGTTGTAGGCGAGCAGTTGCGCTGCGGCCTCGGTCGAGCGAAACGGATCGAGGCGGTCGTCGACGGCGCCGTCGATCCGCATGTAGCGTCGTCCCGTCGAGCGCATGAACTGCCACAGGCCTGCGGCCCCTACCTTGGAGTAGGCGGCCGGGTTGAACGAGGACTCGACGTGCGGCAGCACGGCGAGCTCTGCCGGGAGACCCAGGTTCGCGAGCGTCTCGGCGATGTGCGTCTCCCAGGCACCCGAGCGGACCAGGCCGGCGCGGAAGCGATCCGACTGCCCGAGCTGGAAGCGGATGTCATCGACCGCATCGCGCAGCCGCGCCGGCGTCACGCCATCCCCCCACAGCTCCTTGACGCGCTCATCGTCCGCCGACAGTGGCGTCTCGCCCGAGGCGATCCGGCGCAGCGCCGCGGCGTAGCGCTCGCGTGCGGCATCCACCTGGTGCTCGCGCTCGCGGGGGGACTCGTCGGGCGAGAAGTGCAGCGTGTCGTAGACGATCGCGAGGTTGTACTGATCGTGCAGATAGCCCGCGTTGGTATCGATCTGCGTGTAGACCCGGATCCAGAACTGCACGTCCGGCTCGAGTGCCGCCGGGCGCGGCATCGGATTCTCGGAAGCGAAGGCCGGTGACACGAAGACGAGGGCAAGAACGCCCGCCGCGATCCAGGTCAGGCAGGCTCCAAGGTGTCTGCGGCGGGGTGTCGGGCGCATTTACACCACTGCACGCACGGATTTATCGTTAGAATTCAGTATCGTAGAGCGCAAACAGCCTCGATGCAGGGGTACCGGCTCTGCGCGAAAGCGTCGAGAAAATTTACACTGCCGCCCCCGGGACCCCCTCCGGGCTCCGGTCGAGGTGCCTCGCCCACCCACCACGGCGTGGACAAAGACGCCCCAAAACGTGCGCTGCATCACGTTTAGGAGGGCTATCGGGCACAACATGTCACATCCCTTCGGCGCCGAGCTCCCCTGGCACGCGTGTTGCTCATACATAGACATCAGCGGCACAGCCGCCCTTTGGGAAGCAAGCAGGCCAGCGGGATAGCCGAAACGAAGAAGGCGCGGGTCCGGAAGGTTCGACCGGGCACCGCACCCACGACCAGATAACAACGAGAAGAACGCTCCTCCACACAAGCAAGCGACCGACAACCCCGCGTAAGCGGGGTTTTTTTTCATTCGGACGCGGGGCGCGTGGGGTCAGCGGGCAGCCGGCAGGTTCCATCAGGCGGCGTGGTGGCGCGCGATCTCGACTTCCATGCTTTGATCGTCGGTGAAATGTGCACGCGAGGCAAGTGGCAGAATCTCTTGCGCATGCAGCCCGCGGCCACACGCAAACCCCCATGGCCGGCATCGAGCAGGCGCGCCGCGCCCCTCGCCGCCGCAGCGCTGCTGGGTCTTCTCCCCTGGCTCGCGGCGGCCGCAACCGAGAGCTACCGGACCGGTCTGCAGTCGGAGGTCGTGTTCGCCGACTACTCCCCACTCGCGGGCAACGAGCAGCTCGTGCGCCGGCTCCTCAGCCCGCTCGCTGCGGCCCAGGTCGAGCAGCTGCTGTCACGCTCGAAGCAGGAGCTCACCGGGCAGGCGATCGACCTGGCGAAGGAAAGGTTCACTCTCTACGTCCCGCCGCAGGCTCCCGCGCGGGGCTACGCGCTCCTGGTGTTCGTATCGCCGTGGGACGATGCGCCGCTTCCTCCCGGCTGGGGCGCGGTGCTGGATGAGCACGGTGTCATCTTCGTGAGCGCGGTGCGCTCGGGCAATAAGGCCCCGGTGCTCGAGCGGCGCGAGCCGCTCGCGCTGCTCGCCGCGGTGAACGTCATGCAGCACTACCCGGTCGATGCGGGGCGCGTCTGGGTCGGGGGATTCTCCGGCGGCTCGCGCATCGCGCTGCGCCTGGCACTCGGCTACCCGGACCTGTTCCGCGGCGCGCTGCTCAATGCCGGCAGCGATCCGCTCGGGACGGACGCACCGCCCTTGCCGCCGCCGGATCTGTTCGCGCGCTTTCAGGAGTCGACCCGGCTCGTCTATGTCACCGGTGAGCGCGACACGTTCCACCTCTCGATGGACGCCGACAGCCTGGAATCGATGCGCAAGTGGTGCGCGTTCGACACGACCACGCACACCAGCTCCGGCGCCGGGCACGAGCTGGCTAACCCAGCCGCGTTCAGCTGGGCACTGACGGCGCTCGATGCCCGCGCACAGACAGATCCCGGAAAGTTGGCTGCCTGCCGCGCCGGTGTCGACCGCGAGCTCGCCGCGCAGCTCGCACGCGCGCAGTCGCTCGTCGCCGGCGGCAAGCAGTCGCAGGCGAAGAAGCTCATCGAGGAGATCGACCGGCGCTTCGGGGGACTCGCGGCGCCGAAGAGCGTCGAGCTGGCGGCGGGGCTCGGGAAGTAGCGAGAAAGCCCCGAGCGCATCATTTGGCCGCCGCAGGACAACGATACGCGACACCGCTGAGTACCAGCACGTTCGGGTTCAGAAGCACGTTGCCGCCCAGGCCTGCCGTCTGATTGCGCGCATCCTGCGCAGCCTCGAGCTCACGCCAGGGCCAAGCTCGCGGCGATCGAGGCGAGGAGGCGCATCGCGGCTTGCCTCCCGCGGAAAAAAAGAGGCAGCCCGCAGGCTGCCTCGTGGACTCACGCTGTCAGTTCGCGTTGGTTGTCGTCAGAGTCGCTCAGCCACACTTGGAGTCGCCGCAATTGAGGCAGGTCATGCAGCCGTCCATCATCACGACCGCGGCGGTGCTGCACCGGCCGCACAGCTGCGCACCTTCCGGGAAGTGCTGCTTGGCAAAGGCATCGGTCTGCCTGGCGCGCGCCTCGTACTCGGCGCGCTTCTCGTCGACCAGCTTCTGCTGGTGCGAGTCGAGCCGCGTCTTACGGATCAGCCCGATGAACTGCAGGTGCTTCTCGATCACGTAGCCGAGCTCGGCGATGATCGAGGGCATGAACTTGCCGCCCGGCTGCCAGTAGCCGCCGCGCGGATCGAACACCGCCTTCAGCTCATCGACCAGGAAGGTGACGTCGCCGCCCTTCCTGAACACCGCGGAGATGATGCGCGTCAGTGCCACGATCCACTGGAAGTGATCGAGGTTCTTCGAGTTGATGAAGATCTCGAAGGGCCGGCGCTGCTCGTGCTCGGTGCCCTCGTTCAGCAGGATGTCGTTGATGGTCACGTACATCGCGTGATCGGAGACCGGGGTCTTGATCTTGTAGGTCGAGCCGATCAGCATCTCCGGACGCTCGAGCTTCTCGTGCATGCGGATGACCTTGCGCGGTGCGGCCGTTCTTGTCGCGCACCGTCTGCGGCTCGGCCGCGGGGAGCTTCGCCTCCGGCGCCCTGTCGGCGGCCTTGTCGGCCGCCTTCTCGACCGCCTTGTCTTCCGGCCGCTGCACCTGGTACTTGACGATCTTGCGTTCGATCTTGATGGTCATGGTATGTCTTCGGTACTTCAGAACCTGCCGTAATAGCCTTCCTTCAAGCGTCGAACAGATTCGCGCGGTATGCAATTCGCCGTCGTACTCGATCTCCTCGTCGCCGCGCACTTCCACCACCGTGCCGTCCTCGAGCGTGAACACGTAGATCGTGTTCTTGAGGTCCTGCTCCTTCACCAGCACGCCCTGGAAGGCCTCGGGGTTGAAGCGGAAGGTGGTGCAGCCCTTCAGGCCCTGCTCGTGGGCGTACAGATAGATGTCCTTGAACTCCTCGTAGGGGAAATCGGTCGGCACGTTCGCCGTCTTGGAGATCGATGAATCGACCCACTTCTGGGCCGCCGCCTGGATCTCGACGTGCTCCTTGGGCGTGATGTCGTCGGCGGTGATGAAGTACTCGGGCAGTCTTCTCGGCACGGTTCGTCGACTCCCGGCATGGCGCTCGGGTTGACCAGCTCGCGATAGGCCAGCAACTCGAAGGAATAGACGTCGATCTTCTCCTTCGACTTCTTGCCTTCGCGGATCACGTTCCGGAAATAGTGATGTGCGAACGAGGGCTCGATGCCGTTCGACGCATTGTTGGCGAGCGACAGCGAGATCGTGCCCGTCGGCGCGATCGAGGTGTGGTGCGTGAAGCGCGCACCGACTTCGGCCAGCTCGTGCACCAGCTCCGGCGCCACTTCCGCCACGCGCTGCATGTAGCGGCTGTAGCGCGCGTGCAGCAGGCGGCCGGCGATCTTCGCGCCCGGCTTCCAGCCGTCGCGCGCCATCTCGGGACGCTTGCGCAGCATCTCCTTCGTGACCGTGAACTCCTCGTTCATGATCGGTGCCGGGCCTTTCTCGCGCGCGAGCTCGAGCGCCGCCTCCCAGCCGGCGACCGCCATCTCGCGCGACACGTTTTCGGTGAACTGCACCGACTTCGGTCGAGCCGTACTTCATGCCCAGCATCGTGATGGTCGCTGCCGAGGCCCAGGAAGCCCATGCCGTGGCGGCGCTTGCGCAGGATCTCCTCGCGCTGCTGCTCGAGCGGCAGGCCGTTGATCTCGACCACGTTGTCGAGCATGCGCGTGAACACCCTCACCACCTCGCGGTACTCGTTCCAGTCGAATCGCGCGTACGTCGGTGAACGGCTGGTGCACGAAGCGCGTCAGGTTCACCGAGCCGAGCAGGCACGAGCCGTAGGGCGGCAGCGGTTTGCTCGCCGCAAGGGTTGGTGGCGCGGATGTTTTCGCACCACCAGTTGTTGTTCATTTCGTTGACGCGGTCGATCAGGACGAAGCCGGGCTCGGCGAAGTCGTAGGTGGACGTCATGATGACGTCCCACATGCGTCGCGCCGGCAGCGTCTTGTAGATCTTGCAGGCCACCAGGCCCTCGTCGTTCACGACGTAGCCCTCGTGACCGGCCACTCGCGCCAGACGAAACTTGCTGCGTGATCGGTCAGATCCTGCTTGTCGGCTCGTACTCCTTCAGCGAGCAGCGGGAAGGCGAGCTTCCACTCGCGATCCTCGCGCACCGCCTGCATGAACTCGTCGGTGATCAGCAGCGACAGGTTGAACTGGCGCAGCCGGCCGTTCTCGCGCTTGGCGCGGATGAAATCCATCGCGTCCGGATGGCCGACATCGAAGGTGCCCATCTGCGCGCCACGACGACCGCCGGCCGATGACACGGTGAAGCACATCTTGTCGTAGATATCCATGAAGGACAGCGGGCCGGAGGTGTGCGCGCCCGCGCCCGAGACATACGCGCCGCGCGGCCGCAGCGTCGAGAATTCATAGCCGATGCCGCAGTTATGGATGACCATCAGGCCGCTTTCGCCGGCGAGATAGTTGTTGTGCCTCTCCACCCTGAAGTCGAAGAACGTCTCCGACAGCGGTAGGTTGCGCTCGACACCTTCGACCGGTCGCAGGCGTCGCGTAAGCACTATCAGCTCCTTGAGCGACGGGAAACGTGCCTCCCACCGATCGAGCCATACGCGACTCACACGATCGCGCGAAGGGTACTCATGGTAGAAGCCGAGGTGTTGTCTTTCCTTGTGTGTCAGGACGGCGGCCTCGCGCATCAACGCTTCACGCAGCGCGGGCAACATCTGGTAGTGGTCATACTGACCGGCCGTGGTTGCGTACTCCGCGATGCGCGAGCGCTTGCGGCTGTCGGCCATAAAGGTCGCCACGACGGAGAGAAACTGTGAGTCGCAGATCTTCAGCATTGCGCCACCCGAGCCACGAACCATCACGCCGTTGAGCTCGTGATCTCGAGGCTTGGTCAGCGTGATGCTCCCCGGCACGCCGAACAGAGCGAGGAGCGACTGAAGCTCGACGGCAAAAGCGGCGCTCTGCATGCTGATCGACGCTTGGCCTCCAGTATTCACGGTGCCATCGGTGTCGATCAGCCCGGCGAGAAACGGGAGGAGGAACTGCCCGGGCTCCGCCTTGATCCAGCGGGGTACGCGCAGCGTTGCGGACTTGCTTCCGATCTGCCCGTCGATGAAATCGACGGCACGGGTCGCCTCGAAGCTCGCCACCGTGTAATCCCAGACGGGCGTGCCGAACTGGGTGGTAGCGGGCATTGCCCGAGCTCGCGAGCCGGCGAAGTGCGCGAAGAATTCCGCATAGCGCTCCACGACCTCGCGCTCGGACGCCCGGATCTTGAATACTACGCGGGCTCCGAAGGTGCTCAACCGCCGTGCCCAGTGCGACTGCGTGGACTTGTAGCTGAACTTCTTGAAATATGCGGATCCGTCGCCGAGATGTGCTCCGGCGAACCACGCATCGCGCCAGCGCTTCTCGTCCGCATCCAGGGAAACGCGTGATGTACCAGAGCATCCGTGCGCTGCACCTCATCGGCCCGCACGTACACGAAGTCTCCATTCCGATGCACCAGCACCGGATGCCTGACGGACGTAGTCAGCGTCGCCCCATTCGACCGGATACGGATGTTCTCCTCGCGAGGCACCTGGGTCGTCAGATGCCGCAGGATCGGGCGCATCTCGAAGCGGTGCTGGTCGCGGTCGTAGCACAGGATCTCGCGATGGCGCTCGGCCACAGCCAGATCCGCCGTCACCACACCGCGCTCGGTGCGCACCAGCGTGCCGGGCGCCACACACCCGGCCTTCAACGTAAGACCCGCCTCGTGCACCTTCTTCAGGATGTCGTCCATCGAGTCGTGGATCGTGCCCGACACCGTGCAGTTGATGGTCGAGGTCGCGGGCTTGTGCTCGAGCGCACCGGCGTTGGAGGTCACGCGTCCGGCGGGGATCGCGCCGCGGCGCAGCGCCCACAGGAAGCGCTCGTACCAGTGCTCGCGCACCTCCTCGTGCTCGACGTCGGCGAGCGCGCGCGCGACGCGCTTGTACGTGTCGTCCATCGTCTTGTCGATGGGCGTGCCGTCCTTCGCGGTGAGGCGATACTTCTTGTCCCAGATATCGAGCGACGCTTCCTGGAAAGGAATGGCGTCCAGCCCCATGTGATCGATCTTCACGACGGTGTTCATGAATCCGCGGCGCTCCGACTATTCTTCGACGCCTCAAGTAACGGATTCGCGGGACACGCCAGCCGAATGCGCGGGCAGCTTTTGGAGCCGCGAGCCTGACCGGTCTCCCGACTGTCGTTCTCCGCTTCGACAGTGCAGGGTCCCTGAAACCTCCCCCCGACTGCGGATCCGGATCGCTGTACGCGAACACAAGATCTTGTGTCGGGGTCAAAAGCCTAATGAGCGTTCATAAAGTCGTCAAGATTCAGAACCAGATTTTGTCGTATCGATTTTCATGTGTTATTTCATTAAGTTACGTAATTATCCGCGGCGGAATGCGCAACATTTTTTGAAGAAAGTGCGCCGCTTGGGAAGCGCACCCCAACCCCCATATATTGTGCCCAGGTGAGTCACAGGTTGTGCACAGCCTGCCCACAGGCGAGGTGAAGTTCGCCCCCCGTTCTTGAGCTGAAGCTGCGCGCGATCCACGGCGCACAAGCCGGGCGCGGCACGCGGGCGGCTCGCCGCAGCTCTCGGGTGAACGAGCGGTGCGTCAGGCAAGCGCCGCCGCTCTTGAAACCCAACCGCGCCAACCGCACATCGTTGTTCAAGCGCATCGGCGCACAGATTTTTCCGACTTGGCTCACAACTTCAGTTCCATTCAAGGAGACCTTTCATGACCATCGTTACTTATGAGCCGTGGGCGCTCGTCGGCCGCTTGCAGCGGCAGATCGATCGCGCCTTCGGCGACGGCGCTGACCAGGCGGACTCCGCCAACGTCAGCTGGATCCCGCACGTCGACATCCACGAGGAGGCTGAGCGCTTCGTGGTGAAGGCCGACGTACCGGGTGTCGAAGGCAACGACATCAACATCACGGCCGAAAAGGGCGTGCTGACGATTCGCGGCGAGCGCCGCTCGGAGAAGAAGACCGCGGGCAACGGCTACGAGCGCCTCGAGCGCGCCTCGGGCTCGTTCCTGCGCCGCTTCACTCTGCCGGAGAGCGCGGACGCCGAGACGATCAAGGCGACGCACGCCAACGGGGTGCTGGAGCTCAGCATTCCGAAGCGCCCGCAGGAGCAGCCGCGGCGCATCTCCGTCCAGGCCGCCTGAGCTGATCCGGGCAGCCCGCCGGTGGCGCCCCCTGCGAGGGGCGCCGCCGGTCGGGCTTTTCTCTTGTGCCGACGGCGCAGGACTAGAATCCTCGATGGATATGAGGCGCGCTACTCCTGCCCTGGTCCTGCTCGCGCTCGCCGTCCTGGCGCCGGCGCTCGCCGGCATACCACCGGTGGTGGGCGACACTCCGATGCCGTCGCTGGCGCCGATGATCAAGAAGGTCTCCCCGGCGGTGGTGAACATCGCGACCCGCGGCACGATCCGCGAGCGCGGACCGCAAATCCGCTGCTGGACGATCCGTTCTTCCGGCGCTTCTTCGACGCGCCACCCGACACCGGCCCGCGCGAGCGCACGTTCCAGAGCGCCGGCTCCGGCGTCATCGTCGATGCGCGCGCACGGCTACATCCTCACCAACGCGCACGTGGTGGAGAACGCCAGCGAGATCACCGTGACGCTGCAGGACGGCCGTGACCTCAAGGCCGAGGTCGTCGGGAGCGATGAGCCCTCCGACATCGCGGTGCTCAAGATCAAGGCGCGGCGGGCTCACCGCAGATCCCGCTCGGGCGATCCGCGCGCGCTCGAGGTCGGCGACTTCGTGGTGGCGATCGGCAATCCCTTCGGCCTGCAGCACACCGTGACCTCGGGGATCGTCAGCGGCCTGTCGCGCTCGGGCATCAATCCCGACAGCTACGAGGACTTCATCCAGACGGATGCCTCGATCAATCCCGGCAACTCGGGCGGCGCGCTCGTCAACCTGCGCGGCGAACTGGTCGGCATCAACACCGCGATCCTCTCGCGCAGCGGCGGCAACATCGGCATCGGCTTCGCGATCCCGGTGAACATGGCGCGCGGCGTGATGGAGCAGCTCGATCAAGCTACGGTGCGGTCAAGCGCGGCCAGCTCGGTGTCAGCATCTACACGCTGACGCCCGACATGGTGCACTCGCTCGGGCTCGCGAGCCCGATACCGGGGCGCTGGTGTCGCAGGTGGTCGCGGGCTCGCCGGCCGACAAGGCCGGAGTCGAGTCGGCGATGTCATCACCGCGGTGAACGGCCACGCGGTGAAATCCAACAGCGAGCTGCGCAACGCGATCGGGTTGCTGCGCATCGGCGACCCGGTCGACATCGGCCTGGTGCGCGACGGCAAGCCGCGGAAGGTGACCGCGGTGCATTGCCGCGGTACGATGCCACAGGCAGGTCGGCTCGCCGCGCAGCATCCACAAGAGCCTCGAGGGCGCGACAGCCTCGCGGACGCGCCGGACAACGGCCGGCGCACTGGTGCGCGGCGATCGAGCCCGGCAGTGCCGCCGCGCAGGCAGGTCTCAGGGCGAACGACGTGATCGTCGGCGCGAACCGCGGCGCGGGTCGCGAGACCTCAAGCAGCTGCGCGAGCGCGCCCGCGGTTCGCCGCGATGCCTCGGTGCTGGAAGTCCGGCGCGGCAACGTACCGTGCTCTTGATACTCGCTGCGCTGAGCGCTGCCGCTATGCCGCGGCAGGCAGGCGACTGCTGAACATCTGTGTACTCGGCGGTACCGGCTTCGTGGGCAGCGAGCCTCGTCACGCGGCTCGCGCTCGACGGGCACTGGGTGCGGGTGCCGACCCGCAATCTCGCGCGCGCCGCGCGGCTGCTGGTGCTGCGACACCGTCGAGCTGCGGCTCGCCAACGTGCACGAGCTGACCGCACTCGGCGCAACTCTTCGCCGGCTGTGACGCGGTGGTCAACCTGGTCGGCATCCTCAACCCGCGCCGCGGCGCGAGCTTTCACAACGTGCACACGGAGCTGCCTGCCAAGGTGTGGGCCGCGGCGCGCGCCGCGGGCGTGCGCCGGGTGCTGCACATGAGCGCGCTCGGGGCCGACCCGCAGGCGCCGAGCCAGTACCTGCGCTCCAAGGGCGCGGCGGAGGCGCAGCTGCGCGCTGCGGCGGACATCCGGATCCGGCACTCCCCACTCTCACGATCTTCCGCCCGTCGGTGATCTTCGGCCCCGGCGACTCGCTCACCAACCGCTTCGCGAAGCTGCTGCGGCTCAGCGCCGGCTTCCTGCCGCTCGCGCGCCCGCGCGCCCGCTTCGCGCCGATCTACGTGCAGGATGTCGTCGAGGCCTTCGTGCGCGCGCTCGGCGAACGCGCCGCCGCCGGGCAGACCTACGAGCTGTGCGGGCCACAGATATCTGACGCTGGAGCAGATCGTGCGCCTGACGGCGCGAGCGCCGGACTTGCCTGCCGGATCCTGCCGCTGCCGGATGCGCTGGCGCGTCTGCAGGGGCTTCTCATGGGTGTCATGCCCGGCAAGCCCTTCTCGCTCGACAACTTCCGCTCGCTCACGATCGACTGCGTGTGCCGCGAGGACGGCTGTGCGCGGCTCGGCATCCGGCCGCAGCACCTGCTGGCGGTGCTGCCCACCTATCTCGGGCATCACGACAGCGAGGCGCAGCTGGACCTGCTGCGCCGCAGCGCCGACCGCTAAAGCCCGGAAGGCGCGGACCCGGTCGGCGCGGACCCTGCACACAGCTGCCGTTGCCGTGTCGCCCGCGGCTCCCGCGCCAGCGCCCGCACCGCCGCGTAGAAGCGCGTGAGATCGCCGTCCTCTTGGGCCAGCAGCCGCTTGAAGCCGGGCATGCAGGCGAAGTAGGTCGCAACCGATGCGAGGTCTGCGTTGTTCAGACCGCGCGCGATCCACTCATCGTAGACCGGATAGTGCACGCCCTCGCGACGCTCCAGCGCACCGATGTCGGCGGCGAGCTGCGCGAGGAGCAGGGCCTTCTGCGCACGCATCGCGTCGCGTCCGATCTGCGCGGCATACAGCCGGCCGAGGCTCGCGCGGGTGCTCTCCATGAGCGCGATCACGGACTGCGACAGCGCCTGATCGGCGCGGAAGCGCTCGATACGCGCCGCCGCGCCCTGCGCCTTGAGCCAGCGCTCGAGCCCGACATCCTCGACCGTCGTGGCGAAAGCCTCGTTGAACTGCGAGTCGCCGCGCACGTAGATGAGCTGGTGCGCGAGCTCGTGAAAGATGGTCGCCGCGAGGTCATCGTCGCCGTAGCGCAGCATGGAGGACAACACCGGATCGGCGAACTTGCCGAGCGTCGAGTACGCGGGCACCCCCTCCACCACCACCTCGTAGCCGCGCACCGCGAGCGCCGCGGCGAACTCCCGGGCGCGCGTTTCCTTGAAGTAGCCGCGATAGGCGACGCAGCCGGCCACGGGAAAGCACCAGTGTTTCGGCGTCACCGAGAACTCCGGCGCCGCCACCACGTTCCACACCACGAAGGGCCGGTGGATGTCGGCGTAGCTGCGGTAGCTCTTGTTGTCGGGCAGGCCGAGCTCGCGCGAGGCGAACTCGCGCGCGGCGCGCACCTCGGTCAGCCGCTCGCGCACGGTGGCCGGGGTGCGCGGGTCGGCGACCACGGTGTCGATCGGCACGCGCGCCCGCAGCACCCGCCATTCGCCGGCCGCCGCCTGCACGAGGTACACGCTGGCGCAGCCCGACAAGAGCGCGCAGCAGGCACCGAGCAGCAGTGTGCGCACGCCCGGCACACGCACCCCAACACGGTGCGACGGGCCGCCCGCGGGGCTCTCGGTTAACATGCGCACCATGCGAGTCTACTTGGTCGGTGGCGCAGTTCGGGACGGGCTGCTGGGTCTGCCGGTGCGCGAGCGCGACTGGGTGGTGGTCGGCGCCGAGCCCGGCGGAGCTCGAGCGCGCCGGCTACCTGCCGGTGGGGCGCGAGTTCCCGGTGTTCCTGCATCCCGACACACGCGAGGAGTACGCGCTCGCGCGCCTCGAGCGCAAGGTGGCGCCCGGCTACCGCGGCTTCACCACGCAGTTCTCTGCCGAGGTGACCCTCGAGGAGGACCTCAAGCGGCGCGATCTCACCATCAACGCCATGGCCGAGAGCGAGCAGGGTGAGCTCATCGATCCGTACGGCGGGCGCGCGGACCTCACGGCGCGGGTACTGCGCCACGTGTCCGAGCGCTTCAGCGAGGATCCGGTGCGCATCCTGCGCGTCGCGCGCTTCGCCGCACGCTTCGCCGCGCTCGGCTTTCGCGTGGCCGACGAGACGCTCGAGCTCATGCGGCGCATGAGCGCCGCGGGCGAGGTGAGCGCACTGGTGCCCGAGCGGGTATGGCAGGAGACCGAACGGGCGCTCGGCGAGGCACACCCCAGGTGTTCTTCGAGACGCTGCGAGCTTGCGGGGCGCTCGCCGTGATCTTTCCGGAGATCGACGCGCTCTACGGCGTGCCGCAGCCGCCGCAGCTGGCACCCGGAGATCGACACCGGCGTGCACGTGATGCTGGCGCTGCGCTACGCGGCGCAGACCGGTGCCTCCGTCGCGGTGCGCTTCGCGGTGCTGGCGCACGATCTGGGCAAGGCGCGTACGCCGCGCGAGCTCTGGCCAAGCCACCACGGGCACGAGGAGGCGGGGGTGCCGCTCATCGAGGGGCTCGCGGCGCGTCTCAAGGTCCCGGGAGCGTTCCGCGAGCTCGCGGTGCTCACCGCCCGCCAGCACACCAACGTGCACCGCGCGCTGGAGCTGAAACCGGCGACGGTGTTGACCCTGCTCGAGAAGAGCGACGCTTTTCGCCGTCCGGAGCGCTTTGCGGAGCTGCTCGCGGCGTGCGAGGCGGACTCCCGCGGCCGCACCGGCAAGGAGCACGAGCCGTACCCGCAGGCGAGCTATCTGCGAAGGGCGCTCGCGGCGGCCGCCGCAGCAACGCTCACCGAGGAAGAGCGCCGCGGGCTGGCGGGACCGGCCATCGGGGAGGAGCTGCGGCGCCGGCGCCTTGCGACGCTCGGCGCGCTGAAGCGCGGGAGCGACGACGTGTGAGAGCACCACTGGCGTGCGCAATGCTCGCGGTGCCGCTCGGCGCGGCGCTGCTCGCTACGGCCCCGGCGCAGATCATCTCGCCCGCCGCCGGCGAGTGGCGCACCCAGCCCGCACTCTCGAGCCGCGTTGAGGCCGCAACCCGGGTGTTCTTCGCCGGCGCGAGCGGGAGTTATGTCGATCGCAGGCAATTGGGTCCGGCAGCAAGGCCCGGGCCGCAGCTGTCCCTCTGGGAACAGTTCTGGGATGTTCTGACAGGAGTGCCGCAGGACCCGCCGCGGATCGCCGGAGCGCTCAGCATTGCCGGCTGCATCGCGCACGAGTGCCCGGGATCACGCGCCGCGGCCGCCCTGTCCGCCGACGGCTCGGTCGTGAAAGCGGCGTTCCTCACCTACTATCCCGAGAAGGCCCTCGAGCCCGAGGGCGTGGTGTTCTTCGCCTCGCGCAAGGATTTCGATCCGGCGCTCGAGCGCGGTGAGACGGGCGGTGGGACCGCGCCCCTTCAGTATCCGGCGTGGTGCAGGAAGGCGACGACCGCCGCCGCCACGAGACAGTAGATCCCGAAGAAGTGCCAGCGGCCGTTCTCGAGCCAGCGGCTGAGCCAGCGCAACGCAACGAGGCCGGCGAGAAAGGCGAATAACGCACCGACCGCACTCGGCAGAAAAGCCGCGCCGAGCGCCGCACCGTCCGTAATGTGCCCCGCGTGCACCAGCCGCAGCGCCTCGCGCGCCACGACCGCAGGGGTGAGCACCACGGCGAGCGCGAAACTGAAAGCCTCGGCCCGGGGCTTGGCGACTGCGAGCAGCATCCCCGTGGAGATCGTCGCACCCGAGCGCGAGAAGCCGCGAAACGGCAGGCACAGCCCCTGCACCACACCGATGATGGCCGCGCGCCGCGCATCAAGATCGGTCGCCGCGGAGGGCAACTGCGGCCCCTTGCGGTCGCTGCGGAGCCCGGCGATCACGATGAGGATGCCGGCCGCGGCGAGTGCCGGGGCGATGAGCTCCAGGTGGCTGAAGAGATCCTCGATCTGCGCGTGCGGCACATCGCGCATCATCGTCTTCTCGATGATCTCGACGATGCCCTCACCGATCACTGCCGTGCACAGGCTCGCGAGCACGATGAGCCAGGCGATGGACTTGAACGCCGCGGCGCTGGCGAAATAGCTCGCGCGCCAGGTGCGCCAGAAGTAGGCGATCACCGCGACCATCGTGCCGGCATGCAGCATGACGAGCAGCAGCGTCATCGGCGGCGAGGAGGGGTCGAGCCCCATCAGCTTCTCGGCGACCACCACGTGCGCCGAGCTCGACACCGGCAGGAGCTCCGCGAGTCCCTGCACGATCGCGAGCACGATGATCTTGAGAAGCGTCATGCGCTCATCCTAACAGGTGACGCAGGTCCCTAAGGGCGAAGCCGGCGAGCGGGATGTCGCAGTCGCGCGTCAGCGCCATCACCTTGAACGCCTCGCCCATCTCCTCCGGCATCACGAGCCGACGCGCCTCACCCGCGAGGCGCGCGCGCTCCGTGGTGTCGGCCGCGGCCGCGACCAGCTCCTCGATCCCGAGCGCGAGCAGAAACGCCGCCTGGGTAGCAAAGCCGGCGACCGAGAGCCCGAGCGACAGGGCGGTCTCCGCCGCGCGTGTGAAGTCCACCCAGGCGCTGATGTCCTGGATGCCCGGGTTCGCGAACGGATCCTCGTGCGCGCGGTGCCGGAAATGGCAGCGCAGCGTGCCGCTCACGCGCTCTCGATGATAGTAATGAGCGCGCGGCAGGCCGTAGTCGCACAGCAGAAGAACGCCGCGCTGCAGGCAGTCGCTCAAGGCGCCGATCCAGGGCGTGAGGTGCAGGCACAGCTCCGAGGTGTAGCCGTCGGGCAGCGCGCGGATGCCCGGGAGTGCGGCGCAGGCGGCGGCGAGCGCGGGATCGGCCGCCTGCTCGGCGGCGATGAACGCACCGCCAGGAGCGAGCGCCACGCCGAGCTCGCGCACGGTGCCGCTCCTCACGATGAAGCGCCGGCAGGGCAGCGCGTCCGCGACTTCGTTCGCGAGGATGACGCCGCGCACCGGCGTCTCGGGCAGCCGCTCGAGCCAGACCACCAGCCTCGCGAGGCGCGGCGGCAACTGCGCGAGCAGCGCGCGCTGGCGCTCGGCCAGATCCGCGCTCACCTCGAGGATGGCGTAGCGCTCGGGGAGCGTGCCGCGTGCCTCGAGCGAGGCGAGCAGCGTCGCCGCCAGCCGCCCGGTGCCGGCGCCGAGCTCGAGGATCTCACCGCCCGCCGCGGCCAGAATCTCCCCACATTGGCGCGCGAGACAGCACCCGAAGAGCCCGGACATCTCCGGGGCGGTGACGAAATCGCCCGCGGCGCCAAGCTTGGCGCTGCCGGCGCTGTAGTAGCCCAACCCGGGGGTGTAGAGCGCGAGCTCCATGAAGCGCTCGAAGGACAGCCAACCGCCGGCGGTCAGGATCTCGGCCCGGATGTGCGCCGCGACCGCCTCGCTGTGCCTCGCCTCCTCGGGTGTGGGCGTGGGCGGGATTGAGCGCGCGGCGGATGCGCTCATAATCGGCGCCCATGAGCGAGACGCCCGACCCTGACTTCCCCGCGCGAAGCAGCGTGCTGCGCGGCAAGACGGCACTGATCACGGGTGCTGCGCGCCGCGTGGGCGCCGGCATCGCGCGCGTACTGCACGGCGCCGGCGCGAACCTGGTGCTTCACTACCGCAGCTCCGCGCAGGATGCGGCCGGGCTCGCTGCTGAGCTGAACGAGCAGCGGCCCGGCTCGGTGAGCCTCGCCGAGTGCGACCTGCTGGAGGTGCGCGAGTTCGCCGCGCTCGCCGCGAAGGCGGTGCAGGCCTTCGGCGCGCTCGACATCCTGGTGAACAACGCCTCCACCTTCTACCCTACCCCGCTCGGCGACATCACCGAGATGGACTGGGACGATCTCGTCGGCACGAACCTCAAGGCCCCGCTGTTCCTGGCCCAGGCGGCCGCCCCGCTGCTGCACGAGCGGCGCGGGCTCATCATCAATCTCGCCGACATTCACGGCATGCGGCCGCTGCGCCGCTACCCCGTGTACAGCGTGGCCAAGGCCGGGCTCATCATGCTCACCCGCGCGCTCGCCCGCGAGCTCGGCCCGCAGGTGCGCGTGAACGCGATCGCGCCCGGTCCGGTGATGTGGCCCGAAGACGGGCTCGATGAGGCGCTGCAGGCGACGATCACCCAGCTCACGGCGCTCAAGCGCACCGGCTCCGCGCTCGATGTGGCGCGCGCCTGCCTGTTCTTCGCCACCGAGGCCCCCTACGTCACCGGTCAGGTGCTGGCGGTGGACGGAGGCCGCAGCATCGGCTGGCAGTAGCACAGCGCAGGTCAGCCGCCGGCCCCCGCCGGCTCCCCGAGCCCCGCCGCCGGCACGCGCAGCATGGGATGCGCGTCGCGATCAAAGCGCCGCCACAGCTCCCCGATCGTCAATCCTTGCGTCGGGTGGCGCACCCCGGGCGCGAGCTCGGCGAGCGGTCCGAGCATATAGGCGCGCTTGAGCAGATCGGGGCGCGGCAGCTTCAATCCCGCCTCCTCGCACACCAGCTCGCCATAGAGCAGCACGTCGAGGTCCATGGAGCGCGGTGCCCAGCGCGGCGCGGCGCGCGGGCGACCGCAGCGCGTCTCGATCGCCTGCAGCCGCGCGAGTACGCCGTGCACCGCAAGCTGCGTGTCGAAGCCTGCGACCAGGTTGATGAAATCCTCGCCGCTGAAGCCGACCGCGGCGTTGCGGTACCAGGAGGAGAAGCGCACTTGCGGGAACTCGCGCGTGAGCTCCGCCACCGCGAGCGCCAGGTGGCGCTGCGGATCGATGTTGCTGCCGGCGGCGACGTAGACCGCGGGCATGCTCAGGCCGGCCCGGAGCCGAGGTCGGCGCGCGTACGCTCGATCACCACCCCGACGTCGCGCGAGTTGCGGATAGCGCCCGGCTTGTTGAGCGAGATGCGCACCCACTCGAGGCCGAACTCCGCCAGGATGACGAGCGCCAGGCGATGGGCGAGAGTCTCGACCAGCTTGAACTCCGAAGCGCCGATGAACTCCAGCGCCCGCTTCGCCACCTTCTTGTAGTCGAGCGTGTCGGCCACCTCGTCGGTGCGCTGCGCGTGGCGGCAATCGACCGGCAGCTCGAGGTCCACGACGACGGTCTGCCTGACCTGCCGCTCCCAGTCGATGAAGCCGATGATGCATTCAGCGGTGAGGCCGTGCAGGAAGATGCGGTCGCCGGAGGGGTGGTTTTGCGTCATGGCTCTTTGGTCTCACGCCGCCAGCGGCGGCAGCGCAGGCAGCGGCCACTGGGCGCGCGCCTGGATGCCGAGCCCGTCGTGCTGTCCGGCCCGCAGCCGCGCGAACCCGGCGACGGCAATCATCGCGGCGTTGTCGGTGCAGAACTCGATGCGCGGATAGTACACGCGGGCGCCGTGGGCGCGGGCAGCGGCCGCGAGCTCCTCGCGCAGCCGGCGGTTGGCACTCACCCCGCCCGACACGACGAGCGTCGTGAGCCCGGTGTACTCGAGCGCGCGCAGCGCCTTGGCGACGAGCGTGCCGACGATCGCCTCCTGCACGCCGCAGGCGACATCCGCCCGCTGCGCGTCCGTGAGCGCCGCACCCCGCACCGTGTGCAGCACCGCGGTCTTCAGTCCCGAGAAGCTGAACTCGAGCCCGGCGCGGTCGAGCATCGGGCGGGGGAACGTAAACGCGCCGGAGCGACCGCTCGCGGCGAGCTCGGCGAGCTGCGGCCCGCCGGGATACGGCAGCCCGAGGAGCTTGGCGGTCTTGTCGAAGGCTTCGCCCGCCGCATCGTCGCGCGTCTCACCCAACACCCGGTAGCGGCCGATGCCGGCCACCTCGATCAACAGGGTGTGACCGCCGGAGACCAGCAGCGCGAGGTGCGGAAAGGGCGGCGGGTCGGGCTCGAGGAGCGGGGCGAGCAGGTGTCCCTCGAGGTGGTGTACACCGAGCGCGGGCAGCCCCCAGGCGTAAGCGAGGCTCGCGGCGAGCGCGGCGCCGGTGAGCAGCGCGCCGATGAGGCCGGGACCTGCGGTGTAGGCGACGCCGGCGAGATCGGCGGGTCGGGTCGCGGCGTGGGCGAGCGCCGCGCGCACCAGCGGCAGCAGCCGCCGCACGTGATCGCGCGAGGCGAGCTCGGGCACGACCCCGCCGTACTCGCGGTGCAGCTCGACCTGGCTGTGGAGCTCGTGCGCCAGCAGGCCGCGCCCGGAGTCGAGCACCGCTACGGCGGATTCATCGCAGGAGGATTCGAGGGCCAGTACGCGCACGAAGGAAATTCTACAGGTAGGAGATCTCCGACAGCGTGTCGCGCCAATGCTACAAGCCGACCCCGCCAGCGCGCCGCGCCGATCCTGGCGGTCGAAAAACCTCTGTACGATGCCGCGGGGTCCTTGACATCCGGAGCGAGCGGGATCAGCGTTCCCGTTGCCAACCGCCAACAATTAACGGGAACCGCCGGCCACATTTGGTGTGTAGCCGGTGAGAAGGTACGAGCGGACAGGTGAGGTCTTTGAAAAGCGAAGGGGAGTTTCAATGAGGTCACGGCATATCCGTTCGAATAAGCATACGTTCAAAGGTCTTCGACGTCCGCTCGCGATCCCGCGGCGAACGACCGTCGCCGCGGCAGTGGCCGCGATCCTCGCAGGGCCGACGGCGGTCTGGGCTCAGACCGCCGACGCCACTTTGGCCGGCTATGCGTCGCCGAACGCCACGGTGACCGTTCACAACCCGGCGACCGGATTTACACGTCACGGCACGGCAGGCGGAGACGGGCACTATGTGATCCCCGGGCTGCCGCCCGGCGATTACACCGTCGAATCGGGTACTGGCGCCCAGCAGTCGGTCACGCTGCAGGTGGCCACGACCACCCAACTGGACCTGCTGCAGCAGGTCACCATCACCGGCAGCCATCCGGTCCACCAGGAAGCGCTGACGTCCGAAGTCGGGCAGGTCGTCTCCCTGCATGACATCGACAATCTGCCCCAGTTCACGCGCAACTTCCTGGAGTTTGCCAACCAGATACCGGGTATGCAGTTCCAGGTCAGCAGCCAGGGCAATACAAGCATCCGCGGCGGTGCCCAGCTCACCAGCAACGTCAACGTCTACATCGATGGCGTGAGCCAGAAGGACTATGTCTTCGGCGGCATCACCGGTCAGGAAGGTCCCGGCCAGGCCGGCGACCCGGGCAATCCCTTCCCGCAGCTCGCCATCGACGAATACAAGGCCATCACCTCGAACTACAAGGCGGAGTACGGTGACGCGGCCAGCGCCATCATCGTGGCCAACACGCGCTCCGGCACCAACCAGTTCCAGGGTGAGTCTTTCGTCACCTGGACCAACCAGAACCTGCGCGCGGCGCAGCCCGCCGAGCTCGCCTCAGGCCTGCCGAAATCGTCCGCGCCCAGCTGGGAATTCGGTGCCTCCGAGGGCGGGCCGATCATCCCGGACGTGCTGCATTTCTTCGTCACGTTCGAGCGCAAGACGCTGTCGGAGCAGAACGTCGTGTACCCGGGTGGCGGCGTCTCCCCGGCCATCGCGGACGCGGTACTGCCGGCGAGCGTTTCCTCGCAGTTCGGGCCCACCACGAACCCCTTCTCGGAGGATCTGGGCTTCGCGAAGCTCGACTGGGAGCCCACGCAGTACGACCGTTTCGAGCTCACCGGCAAGATTCGTGACGAGCGGCAGCTGCAGGGCGCGTCCGGCCAGACAGCAGCGAGTGCGGCCTCGCACTACGAGAACGACGATAACCGCTACATGCTCCTCTGGACGCATTCATGGTCGATAGCCCTGAACGAGCTCCGGGTGACGCATCAGAGCACCACGTCCAACACCAACGCGGAGCCCAGCCCGCAGTTCGACTACACCTATTTCCCGATCGTGGGCAGCACCAACGGGGCCCAACCACTCATCAACGTCGGTGGGCCCGGCGCGGGCGTAGGCTTCCGCTACGATCAGCGGGGCACCGGAGTTCAGGACGATCTGACCTTTACGAGCATCACCGACCACACGATCAAGGTGGGGGCGAGCTATCAGTCGATCGACCTGCTCGCGGAGCCGGGTACGCTCAGCCTCGAGGATGCGGTCTACTCCGAGGCCGCCTCGAGCGCCGGCGTCTATCCGAACCCTTACCTGGTGGAGTTCCCGGTGAGCTTCGCCGGGGCCGGCGCGCCGAGCGTCTCGTCGACAGACCAACAGATCGCCCTGTATCTCCAGGACGACTGGCAGGTCAACCGCAACCTCCTGCTGAATCTCGGCGTACGCTGGGACTACGAGAAAGTACCGCTGTTCGATAACTATATGACCCCGGCGGGGGTGGTCCAGGCGCTGAACTCCCCCGGACTCCTGACGAACGGTTACAGCCCCAACCTGACTTACGCGCAGCTGCTCGCCAAATCGTTCCCCGGAGACCCGGGGACCAACATCGGCGACTACATCAGCAACGGCTCGAATCGCAAGCCGCCGAGCGATGACATCGCACCGCGCCTGGGGTTCGCATACGACATCAACGCGGATCAGCAGAATGTGGTTTTCGGCGGCTATGGCCGCGCGTTCGACCGGAACCTCTTCAACACGCTGTCGTACGAGACGACCAAGGTGGGTCTGTACAACAACCCGCAGATCTACTTCCCCTCGCCCTACACCCAGGATTCGTTCGGCCCCTGCGCGACGGCCGCCAACGTGAATCCGAACGCCCACTGCTACGCCTGGAATCCCGCCTATCTGACGGCGGCGGGTCTTGCGGGCATTCCGGTGTCCACCTCATCGCATGAGGTGGACATGATCAATAACAAAATCAAGACGCCGTATTCCGATCAGTTCAGCATCGGCTACCGCACGCGCCTCAACGATTGGGACGCGGCAGTGACATTCTCTGACATCAAGAGCTACGACGCCCTGGTAGGTCATCTGGGGAACCGCTACCCGGACGGCTCCTACTACAGCAACCAGGGAGCCCCGTGGGGCGCCTCCGGGCCGGTGGGTTACGGATCGCTCATTCTCTGGGATAACGGCGGCAGGGACGAGAATCAGCAGGTTACCGTGTCGTTCGCCAAGGCCTATACGCCGGCATCCGGCTGGAGCGCCTCGTTCGCCTACACCTACTCCAACGCCTATCAGAACAACGTGGCCGGCGGTAACAATCCCTACGAGGGCGCTCCGAACGCCTATCTGTTCGACCTGCCCAACCCGAAGGACTACCCGATGGAGCCCTCGACCGCGGTGCCGAGACACCGCCTCGTGTCGGCGGCGACCTACGATCTGGGGGCCGGCTGGTCGGTCTCTGGCAAAGGCGAGGTTTCATCGGCAACTTACCTGGACACAATCCTGGGACTGCCCTGCCCCGCTACCCACTGCAACCCATACGGCGGTGGCGCCACGCCAATCAACGTGAAGATTCCGAATGCCATCGGCTACAAGGACATCGATCTGTCCCTGGCGAAGAACTTCGGCATTTGGCGGGACTTCAAAGGCACGGTGCGTCTCGACGTGCTGAATGTCTTCAACTGGTCCAACTTCGATCCAAACGCGGCCATCTGGACCCCGGCCTACGGTCAGCCCATACCGCAGCCGTATTACAACCTGGGGGGGCCCATCATCGGGTTCACGCGCACGCTCAGGCTGACGGGGCAGCTGTCGTGGTGATCTGAGGGGCTGCTCGCCTACACTCGAGGGAGGGCTTTGCCCTCCCTCGTTTTTCATGGGCACCATCGTGAGCGGTCAAGACTCCATGCAGGCATCCGGCGCACCGCTGCGCTCCGTCGTCATCGTCGGCGGGGGCAGTGCCGGCTGGATGACGGCTGCGGCCCTCAGCAAGTCCTTCGGCAAGCAGCTGGAGGTGACGCTGGTCGAGTCCGAAGAGATCGGCATCATCGGCGTCGGCGAGTCGACGGTGCCGCATCTGCGCGATTTCAACAGCCTGCTCGCGATCCCCGAAGCGGACTTCATCCGCCAGACCAAGGGAACGTTCAAGCTCGGCATCCAGTTCAACGACTGGCATCACGTCGGGGACTCGTACATACACGGATTCGGCACCATCGGCCGCAGTCTCGGGCTGCTGGATTTTCACCACTACTGGCTCAAGGCCCGCAAGCTCGGCCTGGCGAAGGACATCGGCCACTACTCGATCAACACGCTGGCCGCGCCCCAGGGCAGGTTCCTGGTGCCGCCCGCCGATGCACCGCCGGGCACGCCGTTCGCCGACCTCGTCTATGCGTACCAGTTCGATGCGGCTCTGTATGCCCGCTATCTGCGCAGCTACGCTGAAGGCCGCGGTGCGCGGCGCATCGAGGGCAAGGTCGTCGAAGTGCGGCAGAACGGCGCGAGCGGTTTCATCGAGAGTCTGCGCCTCGAGAGTGGCGCGACCGTGGCGGGAGACCTGTTCGTAGATTGCTCGGGCTTTCGTGCGCTGCTGATCGGCGGCACGCTCGGCTCGCCGTTTCGGGACTGGACCAACTGGCTGCCGCTCGACCGGGCGATCGCGGTTCCTTGCGAGAAGGTTGAGCCGCCGACCCCCTATACGCGGGTGACCGCGCACGATGCGGGCTGGCAGTGGCGCATTCCGCTGCAGCACCGCACCGGCAACGGCTACGTCTACAGCAGCCGCTTCATCAGCGACGACGCGGCCGGCGCCGCGCTGCTCGGGAGGCTCGACGGCAAGCCGCTCGCCGATGCGTCCCGGCCGATCCGCTTTGCCGCCGGCAAGCGCGAGAAGCTCTGGGACAAGAACGTGGTGGCGATCGGGCTCGCCGGCGGCTTCCTCGAGCCGCTCGAGTCGACGGCCATATACCTCGCCCAATCCGGGATCTTCAGGCTGGTACACCTGTTTCCGCGCTTAGGTTTCGATCCGTCGCTCGAGCAGACCTACAACGCGCAGGCGCAGTTCGAGTACGAGCGCATCCGCGACTTCCTGATCCTGCATTACTGCGCGACCGAGCGCGAGGACTCGGAGCTGTGGCGCTACTGCC
Source organism: uncultured Gammaproteobacteria bacterium (assembly GCA_963713175.1). Lineage (GTDB taxonomy): Bacteria > Pseudomonadota > Gammaproteobacteria > Steroidobacterales > Steroidobacteraceae > 13-2-20CM-66-19. The sequence goes on from CAVQKW010000012.1 coordinate 623,661, forward strand.
GCAACATGAGCATTCCGGACTCGTTGCGCGAGTACATCGCCCTGTTCGCCGACGCCGGCCGTTTCTACCGCAACGGCACGGAGCTCTTCGCGGCCACCAGCTGGGTACAGGTGCTGTTGGGGCAGGGGATTGCGCCCCGCGGCTATCACCCGGCCGTCGACTGGGTGAGCGACGATGACCTCAAGGCATTCGTGCAAGCCACCGAGCAGGTCATCGCCCGGTGCGTGGCCGTCATGCCCAGTCACGAGGACTTCATCGCCCGCCATTGTGCGGCCGTTTAGTTCATTGCGACCAGAGCCGCCGGCGCAGGCAACCGCAACTCAGTGGGAGGTGATCATGAAGGCGCATCGCTCCACCATGCTCGCGAGCCTTCTGCCGCTCGTGGCGTTCACGGCGCTCGCGTTGCATATGGCCGCCGCGGCCGCGCCGGCGGCGGATGGCGCGTGCCGGACATTCGAGCCGGGTCCGGGCGGCTCTCTGATCTCGGTTGCATTTTCCGTCGACGCCGAGCGGCATGCCGTGATCTCGCCGCCGCAGTGTGCCCGGCGGGGCGAGGAGCTGCTGTGGATTCATCCCCTGCGGCTGAATCCGGACGAATACCTGATCCTGCAGAAGTGCGCTTCCGCGGACTGCTCGCATACCGAGGTCGTGCGCGCCTGGAACAGTTACGGCTACATGGGACCGTATCCGGTGCTTACGCCCAAGATCGCGCTCGAGAGCGGCGCCCGCTACATGCTGTGGATGCAGCGCGTTCCCGTGCCGGGCAATCGCACTTTCAAGCAGATCGAAAGGAGCGGGCGCCCGCTCGTTTTCACGCCCCTCGGCGCCCTGCTAGAGTTGCCATGGGCACGCGAGGCGCTCGAAGCGGCCGCGGCGCGCGGACCGACGCCGGTTCAGCGCAGCGAGCAGAAAGACTCGGCGTACGTTGCCACCTTCCAGGGCGGTTCCAGCGTATGGATGCGGGCAATAAGCCGTGGCTAGTTCATGACTACGTCGCGATCGCTCATCATCGTCAGCGGCCTGCTGCTGTCGACGCCGTTCGCGGCTGCTCAGCCTGCACCCGATCCGGTTCCGCTCGAAGTGCGATCGGGCGATGAGCTCGCGACCGGCAACGAGTGGATCGCGCTGCCGGAGATCCGAACCAGCGACGGCGCCCTGGTCACGTTCAACACCCTGTCCATGCGCGATCGCGGCTTGCTGCAGCCGGGCGGCGAGCCCGGCAAACCGGTCGTTGAGCCCTACCTGACGGTCACCACTGCGACGCTCGCCAACGCGCGTCAGCCCCTGGACGCCCTGCGGTGGAGCCTGATTTCCTATTGGATTCCGCACGCCGAGCAGGATCGCGATGGACTGCATTTCACGCTCACCTACTGCGCCCCGCCCGGGTATCGCGCTGCATTCGTGCGGCTCACGGTGACCAATCGACGCGCGCAGGCGGCCCAGGTCACGATCGGGCTGAAGAGCTCCTTCGGGAGCCTGGCCCGCGTCACGTACGTGCCGGTAGCGCTGCGCGGCGAGCGCACGATTGGACCTGCGCCCTGGGTCGACCCGGGCGAGGTGTACAGCTTCATTACGAGCGACACGCACTTTGCGTGGGCGATCGTGCATCCCGGCTCCAAGGCGACCATCACCGTGCCGCCCGTGTCGGTGGCGCCGGAGGCGGACGATGCCCGCGCCATGACGCTCCAGCCTGGCGAGACCGGCGAGGCCCTGTTCGTGCTCGCGGTCGGCATCGAGGAATTCAGTGCGGCGCACAACGCGCGCTCGCTGCGCGAGATGCTGGAACGGCACGGCGCGGATGCGCTGATCGCCGAGACGGCGGGGTGGTGCCGCGCGCGCACCCGTACGACCGGGCGCGTCGAGCTTGACCGGATCATGAACCGCAACCTCCTGTTCACGCGCCTCTTCGCCTGGGGCAGGACGATCGACACCGAGCAGCTCGTCGGCGTCACCTCCCGCAGCCCGCGTTACTACGTGTCGGCGGCTTACTGGGACCGCGACGCGATGCTGTGGAGTTTCCCCGGTCTTGTGGATTCAGACCCGCAGTTTGCGCGCCAAGCCCTCGCCTATGCCCTGGGCCCGCAACTTGCGAATGCCGGCACGCACAGCCGATTCATCGACGGGGTGGTGCTCGAGGACGGCTTCGAGCTCGATGAGGCTGCCGCACCCCTCATCGCGCTGGCCGGCTATCTGCGCCACACGAATGACCTCAGCTTCATCGAGCAGCACCGTGATGCGGTGCGCGTACTGCGCGAGCGGCTTCTGTCCCGCAAGGACGAGGCGACGGGTCTCTACAGCTCTCTGCAGGACGCGCAGGACGAGTTCCAGAAACTGCCGTTCATCACCTACGACAATGTCCTGACCTGGCGCGCGCTCAGCGACCTCGCGGGCATTTTCGAGCGGCTGCGGGACGCCACGGCGGCGCGTGAAACCGCGCGGCAAGCCGCGGCCTTGCGCGCCGCGATCCTGGCGCACACGGTCGCCACCGGCGTAGCGGGCGCGGACGGCCCGATATTCGCGTCCGCAACCGACGGGCAGCAATCCGTCGAGACCGAGATTCCGCCGGGTTCTCTCATGAAGCTGCCGGTTCTCGGCTTCATCAGCGAAGACGCTCCGCTGTTCGTGCGCACCTACAACTGGCTGCATTCCTCGCACTACAAGTATTCCTATGCCGACCGCCCCTACGGATTGCCCGGCAGCTATCGCCTGCCGTTCACGACTTCATGGATGATCGCAGACGAGCTCCTGCTGAAGCGTTCGCGGGAGCGCGCCGAGAGGATTCTGCTGGCCAGCCCCTGGGATGCCGGAATCATCTCCGAAGGCGTCAACCCGGACTCGGCCGTGATGGAGCCCGGGGGCGGTGCGTTCGCTACCGCCGCCGGATACGTCGCGCATGCGATCTGTGAGCTGCACTGCCGGCCACGGCCGTGAATCGATCTGTCCTCAGAAACGCACGCTGGCTCCCCTTGTTGCTGGGGCCTTTCCTGGTGCATGCGCCGTCGGCGTGGCCTGCCGATTACTACCGGCACATGATCTTCGACAACAGCCTGACTTCGGATGCGTACTTCGACAGCCGGGGTAGTTCCAGTGGCCCGAGCTATCTGGAGGTCCTCGGGAACTCCCGCCTGCCGGTCGACACGACCACGTTCAAGACGCCACCCAATGCGCTGCGGTTGCAATGGGAATCAAAGCCCGGCGGGGGCTGGGAAGCGCAGGTCCTCGTGGAGGCGTTTCGCAATCGCAATCCGAGGCTCCTGGGGCGCAATCTCTATCTCTGGTGCTACGCGCCCGAGGCCGTCGCAGCCGCCGATCTGCCGCAAATCGTGCTCTCGGAGGGAACCTCGGGTTTGCAGGTGGCGGAATTGCCCGCATCTTTCACCGCGCCATTACCGCTGGGACGCTATACGGGCGACCTCCCGGCCGGGCGCTGGGTGCAGGCGCGCATCCCGCTGGCTGACTTTCCCACTGCAGCGATTTACCCGTTTGACCCGCAGCTTCTGCGCAGTGTCTTCTTCCATCAGGGACGCCCCGACGGCGTGAAGCACACGCTCGTCATCGATGAAATTCGCGTCGCTGACGATCCTGCGAAAGAGAAATCGCCCTCGCTGTCGATCCCGCAAGGTGTCCGCGCGACGGGCTACGACCGCCACGTATTGGTGCGCTGGGAGCCGGTGGCGAGTCCAACGCTCGCCCGATACGTCATCTACCGGTCGCTCGACGGCAAAGCCTTCGAGCCCGTCGGCATCCAGCGCGCGGGAACCGAGCTTTACTCGGATTTTCTCGGCAAACCGGGAGTCACGGCTCGATACAAGGTGGCCGCAGCCGATTGGGGCTATCGGACGTCGGCACCTTCACAGCCGGCCAGCGCCTCGACTCGCGAGCTCAACGATGATGAGCTCCTGACGATGCTCCAGGAGGCTTGCTTTCGCTATTACTGGGAGGGCGCCGACCCGCACTCGGGGATGACACGGGAAAACATCCCCGGCGACGACCGCATCGTGGCAACAGGCGCCACCGGTATGGGCATCGCAGCGCTGATCGTGGGTACGGACCGCGGGTTCGTCACGCGTGCGCAGGCCGTCGAGCGGCTGACGAAGATCGTCAATTTCCTGGAGCACGCGCGGCGTTATCACGGTGCCTGGTCGCACTACATGGACGGAAGCACCGGCGAGACGATGGCAGTCTTCGGCACGTTCGACAACGGCGGGGACCTGGTGGAGACCTCCTTTCTGATGGAAGGCCTGCTCGCCGCGCGGCAGTACTTCCGCGGCCCGGGCGTCGCGGAACGGGACCTGTACCGGCGGATCACCGGGCTCTGGGAGACGGTCGAGTGGGATTGGTACCGCGGCCCGGAGAACGGAGAATTCCTGTACTGGCACTGGTCCCCCGAGTGGACCTGGCAGATCCATCACCCGCTGATCGGCTTCAACGAAGCCATGATTACCTACCTGCTCGCAATGGCATCGCCCGCTCACGCGATCCCTGCGAGCATGTATTACTCCGGCTGGGCGAGCCAGGCGCAGCGCGCGATCGACTATCGCCAGGGATGGTCAGGCACCACGGATGGCAATCACTACGGCAACGGGCACAGCTACTACGGCATCAAGCTCGACGTGGGTTCTGGCACGGGCGGCCCGTTGTTCTTCACTCACTACTCGTTCCTCGGCTTCGACCCTCATAGTCTGCGCGACCGCTTTACCTCCTCGTATTTCGAAAACAACCGCAACCTGGCGCTGATCAATCGAGCGTATTGCCTGGCCAACCCGAAACACTTCAAGGGATACGGAGCCGACGCCTGGGGCCTGACGGCGAGCGACGGTCCCGAGGGATATGTACCCGCCGCACCCGATGACGCCAGCGATCTTGGAACGCTTGCTCCAACGGGTGCTCTGGCCTCGTTCCCCTACACGCCCGAGGCCTCCATGGCAGCCTTCAAGCACTACTATCGCGATCTCGGCGCCGGGGTGTGGGACATCTATGGGCCGCGCGACGCGTTCAATCCACAGGCCGATTGGATCTCCCGAACCTATTTCGGCCTGAATCAGGCACCCATCGTCGTCATGGTCGAGAACTACCGCACCGGGCTGGTGTGGAAGAACTTCATGGCGAATCCGGAAATCCAATCCATGCTGCGCAAGCTTGAAACCCTACCGGTGAGATGAAGCGGGCAGTCGATCGCGGACTCGTGTACCTGCGGTTGGCCAGGTACGACAAGGCGATCGCCGACTACGACGCCGCCCTGAACCTGCGCCCGAAGAGCGCCTGGTCCGTGTACGGCCGCGGACTCGCCCGGTTCGCCATCACGCCCTGAACTCCAGAACCCGCGCGCAGGCACCGTCTGACGGCTTTTGCCTTTGCCGCGGCGCTCCCTTAGAATCCCCCGCCCCCGACCGGCTCGGCGCCCCGCGCGTAGCCGCGTCCGGAGGTCGAGTTTTCTATTGCGATCAATCAGTTGAGGTTTCGATGCCGAGCGTGCGCGTGCGTGAGAACGAGTACTTCGATGCCGCCCTGCGGCGCTTCAAGCGCGCCTGCGAGAAGGCCGGCATTCTCACCGAGCTGCGCCGCCGCGAGTTCTACGAAAAGCCGACGCAGGAACGCAAACGCAAGAAGGCTGCGGCCATCAAGCGCCACATGAAGCGTGTCTCCCGCGACGGCATGCGCACCTCCCGCTAAGCCCGCAACGGCCAACGGCGCATCCATGGCGCTCAGGGAACGCATCACCGAGGACATGAAGACGGCGATGCGCGCCGGCGAGAAGGCTCGGCTCGGAACGATCCGTCTCGCCCTCGCTGGCATCAAGCAGCGCGAGGTCGACGAGCGCATCACGCTCGACGATGCGCAGGTGCTCAGCGTTCTGGAGAAGATGATCAAGCAGCGCCGCGAGGCGATCGTCCAGTTCCAGAGCGGCGGACGCGCGGATCTGGTGGCGAAGGAGACCGCCGAGATCGGCGTGCTGCAGGGCTATCTGCCGGCGCAGATGAGCGATGCGGAGCTCGAGGAGTTGATCGCGCAGTCGATCGCCGCCGCCGGCGCCACCTCCGTCAAGGACATGGGCAAGGTGATGGCGCTCGTGAAGCCCAAGGCGCAGGGGCGCGCCGACATGGGCGCGGTGAGCGCGCGGATCAAGCAGAAGCTATCCTGATTCCCGTCCCGCTGGCACCGGCGGCAAGCACTTGGGACGAATTCCCCAGCACTTCATCGACGAGCTGATCGCCCGCGCCGATATCGTGGAAGTCATCGGCGCGCGCGTGCAATTGAAGAAGGCCGGACGCGAGTACAAGGCCTGCTGCCCGTTCCACAATGAGAAGACGCCGTCCTTCTGGGTGAGCCCCGACAAGCAGTTCTACCACTGCTTCGGCTGCGGCAAGCACGGCACGGTGCTCGGCTTCCTCATGGACCACGACCACATGGCCTTCCCCGAGGCGGTGGAAGAGCTCGCCACGCGCTTAGGGCTGGAAGTGCCGCGCGAGGGCGGCACCGAGAGCGGCACCCACCGCGCGGAACAGCCGCTGTACGAGCTCATGGCGCGGGTCGCGCGCTTCTACACAGAGAATCTCGCGCGCGAGCCCGGGGCGCGAGACTACCTCGCACGGCGCGGACTCACGGCAGAGACCCTCGAGCGCTTCGCGATCGGCTACGCGCCCAACTCGTGGAACGAGCTGCTCAAGCGCTTCGGCGCGGACGACGCGCAGCGCCAGCGCCTCGCCGACGCCGGTCTCGTCATCGAGCGCGAGCGCGGTCAGACGCAGGGCGCGGAGCGCTTCTACGACCGCTTCCGCGACCGGGTCATGTTCCCAATCCGCGATAGTCGCGGGCGGGTGATCGCCTTCGGCGGCCGCATCATCGACGCAGGGGAGCCGAAGTACCTGAACTCCCCCGAGACGGTGCTGTTCCACAAGGGGCGCGAGCTGTATGCGCTCTACGAGACGCGACGCGCGCGCTCCAACCTGACGCGCCTCGTCGTCGTCGAAGGCTATATGGACGCGGTGCGACTGCATCAGGCGGGCGTCGACTACGCGGTAGCGACGCTCGGCACCGCGACCACCCCCGAGCACTTGCGGCGCATCTTCCGGCTGGTCGCCGAGGTGGTGTTCGCCTTCGACGGCGACCGCGCCGGGCGCGCTGCCGCGTGGCGCGCGCTGCAGCAGGCGCTCCCGGAAGCGCGCGAGGGACGGCAGATCCGCTTCCTGTTCCTGCCCGAAGGCCACGACCCTGACACGCTGGTGGCGGCCGAAGGGCGCGCGGGGTTCGAGCAACGCCTGCAGGGCGCCGTGCCGCTCTCGGAGTACCTGGTGCAGGAGCTGTCGCAGCAGAGTGATCTGTCGCACGCCGACGGGCGCGCGCGCTTTGCCGAGGACGCACGGCCGCTGTTCGCGAAGATCCCCGCGGGGGTATATCGCGAGCTGCTGCTCGAGCGATTGGCGCAGGTGGTGGGCCTGCCGCCGGCGCGCCTCGCGGAGCTGTGGAGTACCGGCCGCAGCGTGGCAGCCGCGATGCCGGCGCCGCCGAACCGCGCGGCCGGCCGCAGCCGTGCGAGCGCCGGGCGTGGGAGCCTGGTGCGCCAGGCGATCGTGCGACTGGTGCACTTCCCGGCGATCGCCGCCGAAGTGCACGCGCAGGAGCGCTCGGGGCTGGACGGCGTCGAGGAGCCGGGGGTGCAGCTGCTGCGGGAGCTCCTCGACAATCTGCGCACGGAGCCCGCGCAGCTGCCCGCCCAGGTGATCCAGCGGTGGGCGGGGCGCGAGGACGGGGAGGTGCTGCAGAAACTCCTGGGGCGCGAGGAAGTCATTACAGATACAGCCGCCGCTGCCGATGAGCTTCGGGCGGCACTCGTGAAGCTCGCGGACCAGGCGGCCGGAAGGCGCCTGGAGGCGCTCGAGGCCAAGAGCCGAAATGGCCCTCTGGATGCGAGTGAACTCCAGGAATTTCAAAGACTTATATCGATATTGGGTGCCCGCGAGTTACACCGGGGTTAACGTCGACTTGGTAATTTCACGGTCGTCAAATAAAATTGCGCGCTTTGCCTTCGGCGCCCCTTGAGCAGCCCACTTTCGGGCAGCACATAGGGGTAACTCAGCCTACTCGCCTCTCACACATGACACGCAAGCACAAGCCACAGATCACTCATAAGAAGCGCCCGGCGGCCCAGCCAGCCAGAGCGGTGAAAGCAGCTGCCGCCGCCGACAAGACGGTTGCCGCGGTAGCGAGCCTGCGCGAGCGCGCCAAGCCCGCGGTCGCAGTCCGCAAGGGAGCCGCGCCCGCCGTGAAGGCGCTCCCCGCACACGCCAAAGGCGGCGACGCGCCACGTCCGGCCGAGGGCCGCCAAGCGGTCGGCAAGCTCGCAGCCGCCAAGCTCGCCAGCGAGAAGCGTCCGCTCGGGATCGAACGGCGCGTGCCGGTGATGCCGGAGGAGCGACAGTCGCAGTTGAAGCTGCTGATCGCGCGCGGCAAGGAGCAGGGTTACCTCACCTACGCGCAGGTCAACGATCACCTGCCTTCCGAGATCGTCGATCCGGAGCAGATCGAAGACATCGTCAACACCATCAACGACATGGGCATTCCGGTGTACGAGAAGGCACCGGACACCGAGTCGCTGCTCGCCGCCGAGCCCTCGGCGCCTGCGGACGAGGAAGCGATCGAGGAAGCCGCCGCGGCGCTCGCGGCGCTCGATGCGGAACTCGGTCGCACCACCGACCCGGTGCGCATGTACATGCGCGAGATGGGCACGGTGGAGCTGCTGACGCGCGAGGGCGAGATTCGCATCGCCAAGCGCATCGAGGAGGGTCTCGATGCGGTGCGCAGCGCGCTCGCCATGTATCCGGCCACTTACGACTTCCTGCTGCGGGCCTACGAGCCGGTCAAGGTCGGACAGGCGCGCCTGGTCGACGTGATCGTCGGGTTCATCGACCCGAACGCGCCGGACGTGATCGCCCAGCCGCAGAACCCCACCAAGATGGAGCTGGTCGCCGCCGAAGAGAAGGGCGAGGAGGAGGAGGAGGCCGAGGAGGAAGGCGACACCGAGGAGGAGGCCGTCGATACCGGCCCGGATCCGGCCGAGGCCGCCTCGCGCTTCGCCTCCATCGCCAAGATCTACAGCCACGTGCTGGGCTCGATCGCCAAGCTCGGCGCGCGCGACCCGAAGACGCTGCGCCAGCGCAAGCGCCTGTCGGACGAGTTCATGGAGCTGCGCCTCTCGCCGCGCATGTTCGATGCGCTGATTCTCAACCTGCGCACCCACGTAGCCGAGGTGCGTCAGCTCGAGAAGGAAATCATGATCATCGCGGTGCGCGACGCCGGCATGCCGCGCAAGGACTTCATCGCCTCGTTCCCCAAGAACGAGACCAACCCGCGCTGGCTCGTGCGCCACGTCAGGGGCGGCAAGAAGTACTCCGCACCGCTCGCGAGGTTCAAGGACGAGATCGAGCGCCGGCAGAAGAAGCTCGAGCAGCTCGCGGGGCTCTATCACCTCACGATCAACGACATCAAGGAAGTCAACCGCGACGTGTCGATCGGCGAGGCCAAGGCGCGCCGCGCCAAGAAGGAGATGGTCGAGGCCAACCTGCGCCTGGTCATCTCCATCGCCAAGAAATACACCAACCGCGGACTGCAGTTCCTGGACCTCATCCAGGAGGGCAACATCGGCCTCATGAAGGCGGTCGACAAGTTCGAATACCGCCGCGGCTACAAGTTCTCGACCTACGCGACCTGGTGGATCCGCCAGGCGATCACCCGTTCGATCGCGGACCAGGCACGCACCATCCGCATCCCGGTGCACATGATCGAGACCATCAACAAGCTGAACCGCATCTCGCGGCAGATGCTGCAGGAGATGGGTCGCGAGCCGACGCCGGAGGAGCTGGCGGTGCGCATGGAGATGCCCGAGGACAAGGTGCGCAAGGTGCTGAAGATCGCCAAGGAGCCGATCTCGATGGAGACCCCCATCGGCGACGACGAGGATTCGCACCTGGGGGATTTCATCGAGGACCAGTCCGTCGCCTCCCCGATCGATCAGGCGACCATGGAGTCACTGCGCGAGACCACGCACTCGGTGCTGGCGCAGCTCACACCACGCGAGGCCAAGGTGTTGCGCATGCGCTTCGGTATCGACATGAACACCGACCACACGCTCGAAGAGGTCGGCAAGCAGTTCGACGTGACGCGCGAGCGCATCCGCCAGATCGAAGCGAAGGCGCTGCGCAAGCTCCGCCATCCGAGCCGCAGCGAGCAGCTGCGCAGCTTCCTGATGGACGACTAGATACCGGCCTTGCCGAGCGCGTCGATCGCTTCGCGCAGCGCCTGGGCGAGCGCCGGATGCAGCGCCTCGAAACGCACCGCGAGCGATTCGAGCCGCGGCAGGTTGGCGCGGCTCGCGCCGGCGGCCGGTGCGCCACTGCCAAGCGAGCGCTCGATGTCGCGCATCACCGTGCCGAGCAGCTCGCGGGCTTCCTCGTCCACCGAGCCACTCGCGTTCAGGCGCTGGTGCACCTGCGCGAGCAGCGCCCGCAGACTCTCCGCGCCCATCGCTGCGGTTAGGTGTTGGAGCTAGCTGACGGAGCCGAAGCCCGCGCCGCCGCCGGTGGGGGCCGCACCGGCGTCACCGCCGATGAGCGCCTTCCAGGTGTGCTCGCGCCCAAGGCGCTTGCCCTTCTCGGTGAGTTTCACGCCCTCGGGCGAGAGCGTGACCATGTAGGGCTTGCCGTCCACGTCGATCTCGCGCTTGAGCTGTTTGTTGAGTTTGGTTGCCATTGCGTCCTCTCACGTGCAAACCCTGCACGCTGCCGATGGTAGCAGCAAACGGCCGGCAACGGCCGGCACGCCGCCTGTCGGGCTACTAAACGCGGCCCTCTGCCTTGAGTGCCTCGATGGTGTGCGGCCGCGCGCCGATGCGCTCGTTATGGCGTTTGAGCGCCGGCCACCTGTTGATATCCACGCCGACGTGCGCGCCCCAGCCGAGCACGACGAACAGGTAGGGGTCGGCGACCGTGTACTGCTCGCCCATGACGAAGGTCTTCTTGCCGAACGCCTTCTCGAGGTAATCGAGGCGCACGCCGAGGTTATCGCGGGAGTATTGCTTCATGGCCTCCGGCGCGGTGTCGCGAAACAGCGGCGAGAAACCCTTGTGCAGCTCCGAGTTGATGAAGCTGAGCGCCTCCTCCAGGCGGTAGCGTTCCATGGTACCCGCCGGCGGGGCGAGCTTCGCGGCCGGGTTGCGGTCGGCGATGTACTGCAGCACGGCGACGTTCTCGGTCAGCACCTCGCCATTGTCGAGCGCCAGCGCGGGCACATAGCCCTTGGGGTTCACCTCGTTGTAGTCAAGTCCGTCCGCGGCGCGCTTGGTCTTGCGGTCGACTTTGACGAACTCGAACGGGAGGCCCGCCTCGCGCAAGGCGATGCTCGCGGCCTGTGAGCAGGCGGCCGTCAGGTAATACAGCTTCATAGGATCCTCCTTGTCAGTCACGGCGGCGCTGCAGTCGCACTTGGCCGTCACGCGAGAGTCCATGCTAATGTTGTGCGCAGCGATGGCAAGAGGATTCTGCCATGAGGTCGCTTTTCATCACGGCCGCCGTAGTGATTGCTGCAATCGAGCTCGCGGGATGCCCCGGCCCTCCCGCCGACAAGAGCAAGCCCGTTCCCACGCCGCAGACGGCGCTGCAGGGTATGGCCGGCAGCGCCGCGCGCCACGCTGGCTCGCCCTCCTCGGGCAGGCGCGCACGGCACGCGGCGAGCGAGATCGCCTGGTTCCAGGGAACCCTCGAGGAAGCGTTTGCGCCCAGTCACCGCGCCGGCGGCGGCGCGCTGCTGCATTACTGAGCGCGCGAGGCGCTGCTACAATCCGTGCGGTTGGGCCTGTAGCACAGCGGTTAGTGCAGGGGACTCATCGATGAGGTGCCTTCGCGCGGAAACGCGCGAAGTGGACGGGATGAATTCAGGGAAACCTTCGCGCGGCGGGGCAGTGCGGCCTCGGGCGCATGGCAATCCTGAGCCGAGCCGCCGGTACACCGGCGGAAGGTGCAGAGACTACCTGAGGGCTTGAGCGTCCTTGATGACAGGCACGAGCATCCCGCACCCACACGCGCAGACTTTGTGCACGGGTGAAGAGATAGTCCACTCCCGGGGGAAACTCCGGGGCCAAGTGAATCCCTTGGTCGTAGGTTCGAATCCTACCGGGCCCAGACTCTGCACAGGGTAGCGAGCTACGCGCCCTCGACGCTGATGTCCACGGGCACGTTGTTGCGCGTAGCGTGCGAATAGGGACAGACCTGCTCGTGCGCCTCGCTGGCGAGCGCGGCGAGCTCCGCCTGCGGCAGCTCCGAGTCCTTGACGTGCAGCTTCACGGCGATGCCAAAGCCCCCGCCGTCGCGCGGGCCGATCGAGACGCTGCAGGTGACGGTCGCGCCCCTGGCGTTCTTCTTTTTCTGCGTGGCGACGTAGTCGAGCGCTCCGCCGAAGCAGGCGGCGTAACCGGCGGCGAACAGGTGTTCGGGCGTGGTCGTGTCCGGTTTGCCCGGCCCGCCCATCGCCTTCGGCACCGAGAGGTTCACCGACACGGAGTGGTCGGCCGCCTCGCTGTGGCCGTTGCGGCCGCCGGTGGCCGATGCAACCGCGGTGAAAAGGGGTTGGATGCTGTCCATGGATGATCCTCCTATCTGCGACTTCGCCGTCACGCCGGCTGGTACCCCTTCACCCCGGTCTGCCACAAGCAGGAACGCGTAGGTGTCGGCCGCCTCGCGATCCTGCTGCGCGCGGGTGGAGCCGATGCCGTGGCCGGCGTCGAAGTCCACGCGCAGCAGGATCGGCTTGCGCGAACGGGTGGCCGCCTGCAGCCGGGCGGTCATCTTGCCCACGTGGAACGGCGCGACCCGCGGGTCGGTGACCCCGGTGGTCAGCAGCACCGCCGGGTAGGCGACGCCATCCTTGACCGACTGGTAGCTGTCGATCGCGCGCAGGGCCCGGTAGCCGGACTCCTCGGTGATGACGCCCCACTCGGGCTCCTCGCCGTAGCCGTCCTGCTCGACCACGTAGCGCAGCGGGTTGGACCAGCCCACCCCGTCGATGACGGCGGCGAACAGCTCCGGCCGCTCGGTCATAGCCCGCCCGACCGTGATGCCACCCGGCCGAGCGCCCGCCGATGGCCAGGCGCGCGGGCGTGGTGTACTTGCGCGCGCACAGGTCCTCGCACACGTCGATCAGGTCGCGCCAGGTGTTGGGCTTGTTGGCCAGCTGGCCGGCCTTGTGCCAGTCGCGCCCGTACTCCCCGCCGCCGCGCACGTAGGCGTAGCCGACCACGAAGCCCGCATCCACCAGCGCGAGCGTCCTGCCGGCAAAGGCCGGCGTGTAGGCGCGGCAGCCCGTAGGAGCCATAGGCGCGAGATCGCACGCCGGCGTCGAGCCGTCGAGCTTCAGGCCCTTGCGATGGATGAGCCACGTACGGCACGCGCGTGCCGTCGCGCGCGGTGGCGAACAGGCGCGTGCTCTCGTAGGGGCTGACATCGATCGGCGGCCGCGGCGTGAGCCCGGTCTGGGTCAGCCGGCCGCTGGCATCGACCGACCAGATGTCAGGCGGCGTCAGCCAGCCGGTGAGCCCGAACATCGCCCCGTCGCTGCTCGCGGAGACCTCCACCGCGCTCAGCGTGCCCTCGAAGGGCAGCGTGATCTCGCTGACGTGGCCGTCGCGGCCGAGGCGGCGCAGCCGGAGATGCCGCCGTCGAGCATGCGCAGGTACAGCCCGTCGCGCGCCAGGTGCAGATCCTCGATGACCCAGCTCACCCTGCGGCACGACCTCCACGGCGCTCGCCGCGCGCCGGTGCGGAAACACGCTCGCCTTGAGGACGCGGCCGCGCGGGCCGGCCCTTGTTGGCCAGCAGGTACAGCGTCTCGCCGTCGATCTCGCTCGAGGTGACCTCGTCCTCGAACCCGGCGACCGGGACCCAGCGCGCCTTGCTTGCGAGCACCTCGGCCAGCGGCGCGATCAGCAGCGCGCGCCTCGCTGCGCACGTCGGTGAGCTCCAGCAGCGCGTGGCGCGAGCCCTGGAAGGCGCGGATGTGCGGCATCTGGATGCGCTCGTAGCTGACCTGGGGATCCAGGCCGCGCTTCATCAGGATCGGATCCGCGGCCGGGTCGGTGCCCAGCCGATGGAAGCGCGCCTGGCTGTCGAGGTAGCGCTCCGGGGTGGCGACCGGTGGCGGTGAGCTGGTTGTAGAAGAAGCCGCTGCTGTCCTCGAGCCAGCTGGGCTGCGCGCTCTTCGGCGTTGGTGATGCGCTCGGGCAGGTCGGCGCCGTCGGCCACGTTGAGCACGTGCAGCACCGAGTCCTCGCTGCCATCGCGGGAGACGCCGTAGACCACGCGCTTGCCGTCGGGGGAGGCCTGCCACCAGTCCAGCGACTGGTGGGTCGCAGCGCCGCTGTTGGCGGTCGGGTCGATGAGCACGCGGTGGATGCCGCCTTCCTGCACGAACAGCTTGAAGTTGTCGGCGCCGGCCGGGCGCTGCTCGAAGAACAGGCGGCCGCCGGCGCGCTGCACCGCGCGGGTGACCGCCGTGTCACCGGAGAGCTGCTGGATGCGCTTCAGGAGCGCCGCGCGCCCGGGAACCGGGTCGAGCACCGCGCGCGTGTGCGCATTCTGGCCCTTGAGGAACGGCAGCCAGTCCGGGTCCTTGGCATTCTCCATCCAGCGGTACGGATCGCTCAGGGTCTCGCCGAAGTAGGTGTCCTTGACCACCGCGACGCGCGCCACGGGCGCGGCGGGACGGGCGCTGCGCGCGAGCGCGGCCTTAGCGCACCAGCAGGCTCGCGCAGACGCCGCCCGCGCCCACGAACAGATCCCGACGATTGATGCCGCCCATCGCTCTGCCCCTCAAGTTTGCCGACGACTGGCGCAGGATTATGGGCCAGCGGCCCGCGCTGCGCCACACGGCGCGCGCCGGCCAGCGCACGGCGCTCGCGGCGCGCAGCTCCTCGAGCACGGCCCGGTCCTAGGGGTGCGTGACCAGCTTCGGTTCCATGGAATCGGATCGTGCCTAACGAGGCCCGGCAGCCAGCGCACGTCCTGCTGCATCTGCCTGCGCGAGCGGCGCGACATCGCCGCGGCGTGCGCTCGAGCACCGCGATGCCGCCGCCGCCCTGCGCCGGCACGATGATGCCGCTCATGCCGCCCTCGTGGAAGGCTGCGCCGCGCGGTCACGGTCTCGTGGCGCAGCAGCAGCACCGTGGCCGGGCCCTGCGCGGTCTGCAGCACCAGGTGCGGCACGTAGTGGCCGTGGAAGAAGCAGCTCTGCGCGTAGACGATCTTGTCGGAGGACAGGTCGAGGGCGACGCCGGCCCCGTTCAGCGCGGCGGCCAGCTCCGCCGCATCGACGTGGCGCTCGCTCAGCCAGCTCTCCGGCTCGCCCTTGACGTGGTTCACGAGGTCGCGCGCCAGGGTGTCACTCGGGCGCAGCACCCACGTGCCCAGCACCACCGCGCTCGCCACCAGGATGCTCGCCGCCAGCGCCCACTGCCGCCACGCGGCTGCGGCCGCGGCCGCGGCGCCAGCGTGGTCACCGGCGCGCTGCAGCGGGGGCTCCTGCAGCGCGCGCTGGATGCGTCCCTCGAGGCTGAGCATCTCGGTGCGGAACGCAGCTGCAGGCGTGGCATTCGCTGCAGGTGCTCCTGCAGCTCCGCCGGCGCGGACGCCGGGTCCGCGCCGATCAGCAGGCGTGCGTGCTCGCAGTTCACGCCGGCCCCCCTGCGTCCGGCGCACGTCCGGCGCGGCGCTCATGCCGCAGATCACGCGCAGCTTGTTGCGCGCCCGGAACAGCCGCGTCAGCACGGCCGTGGAGGACAGCGCCAGCTCCTGCGCGATCTCCTCGGTGGTGAAGCCGCCGATCACCTGCAGGACCAGCGGCTCTCGGTATTCGATCGGTAACTTCATGATCGCGTGACGCAGCGCAAACAACTCACTATCGGGTTCCGCGGGCCCCGGGCTGGCCTGGATCTCGGCAACATCCTCCAGCGGCACCAGCTCCAGGCGCTTGCGCTCGTACAGGCGGGCGTGCTCGCGGCGCACGATCGTCAGCAACCAGGGACGGGCCGCGCTGGGATCCTTCAGCGCCTCGCGCGAACGCCATGCCCGCAGCAGCGATTCCTGCACCACGTCCTCCGCGATAGCCCGGTCGCGCGACAGCCACTGGGCGAAGCGCAGCAGGTCCGGGCGCATGGACTCGAACAGCCGGACGATGGGCTCGCCCGGAGCCGCTCCGGGCAGCCGATCGCTGATAGATAAGACCGGGGATTCGGGCGGGGAATTGCGCATAGCTGTGTCGCTGCGGCGGATTATACGCACCATGCATCGCCGCCCCGGCAATATCGCGTCAGACTGACCGGTCTTCTCGCCCAACTGTGACATCACCGCGACAGGAGTAACCGTGAGCGTGCTAATCCAATGGCTGATCGAGTGGCCCCGCCGCGTCGCCGGGCATATCGCCTGGCTCGCCCCGCTGTTTGCCCGCATCACCGTCGGCTGGGTGTTCCTGTGGAGCGGCTGGGGCAAGCTGCACGAACCTGCCGCTGGTGACCGAGAACTTCGTCGGCTGGGGCATCCCCGCGCCGCACCTGCTCGCGCCCTTCGTCTCCGGGCGTGGAGTTCTTCGGCGGCCTGTTCCTGCTGCTCGGGCCTGCTGACGCGCATCTCCGCCGGGGCGCTCGGGATCACCATGATCGTGGCCATCAAGTCGGCCAAGTGGGCCGACGTCGACTCGCTCGAGACGCTGCTCGGCTTCGACGAGTTCGAGTACCTGGCGCTGTTCCTGTGGCTCGCCATCGCCGGCGCCGGCGCGGTGTCGGTCGATCACTTCCTCGAGCGCTGGTACCAGCGCACCCGCCCGGCGGCGCCGGGAACGGCGCTGCACTGAAGGCCGCGCGGACGCAACAAATGCGCGGTGCTGCCGGTCTCCTGCAGTACCGGGCCTTACCCCGGCAATACTCCAACCAACGAGGAATGCACCCATGCGATTGAAAAACTCAGGTCTCGCGGCCGCCACGGCCGCCGCCATGCTGTTCAGCACGGCCATGGTCGGCACTGCCGTCGCCGGCACCGGCACGAACGTGCAGTGCGCGGGCGTCAACTCCTGCAAGGGGCAGTCGGCGTGCAAGAGCGCCAACAACGCCTGCAAGGGCCAGAACTCCTGCAAGGGCAAGGGCTTCCTGGAGATGAGCAAGGCGGACTGCGACGCTGCCAAGGCGAAGGCGGCGAAGTAACGCGGCGCGCACCGGTGCAGCGTCCAGGACGGACGCTGCACCGGGGGCGCAGCTCAGCCCGCGGGCATCCCGTCGAAGAAGTCCACCAGCCCGGTCTCCAGCGAGTACTCGGCACCGACGACCAGCAGTCCCTGCTTGCGGATCAGCTCCTCGAGCACCTCCGAGCCGTGGCGCAGGTGGTCGGCGGACATGCGGATGTTGGCGCGCACCGCCTGGTGTTCCAGCGTGCCCGGGTCGGTGGACGGCGCATCGAGCAGGCCCACCACCGCCGGCCGGATGCGGTCCACGATCGAGCTCAGGTTGCGCGACTGCTCCTGCCAAGGGCGCGCCAGCTGCTGCAGGGTCGCATGGATCGCGCCGCAGCTGGAGTGACCGAGCACCACCACCAGGCGCGTGCCGAAGGCCTCGGCGGCGAACTCGACGCTGCCCACCTGCGAGGGGGCGACGATGTTGCCCGCCACGCGGATCACGAACAGGTCGCCCAGCCCCTGGTCGAACACGATCTCCGCCGGCACCCGGGCGTCCGAGCAGCCGAGGATGATCGCGAACGGGGCCTGCTCGAGCGCCAGCGCGCGGCGCCGCTCGGTGGTGTCGCCGCCATCACGCGGCCGGTCGGCCGCGAAGCGCTGGTTGCCTTCCTGCAGTGCCTTGAGAGCCTCGCGCGCCGGGATCATGGGTTCGCTTTTTCGCTGTGCATGCTCGTGCTCAATATACCCGATACCGCCGGCGGCCTCGGCGCCCGGCTTCACCTGCGGCGCGTGCCGCGCACCGGCTGCGCCTCGAGCGGGTTCTCGGGCCAGTAGTGCCTCGGGTAGCGGCCGCGCATGTCCTTGCGCACTTCGGCATACGCTCCGCGCCAGAAGCTGGCCAGGTCGCGCGTCACCTGCAGCGGGCGCTGCGCCGGGGACAGCAGCTTGAAGGTGACCGGCGACGCGGCCGCGGCCGAGCAGCGGCGAGGCGTGACAGCCCGAACACCTCCTGCAGCCGCACCGACACCGCCGGGCGCACTCTCGTCGCAGGTAGTCGATGCGGATGCGCGAGCCGGTGGGCACGGTGAGGTGCGTGGGCGCCCACTCCTCCAGCTCGCGCTGCTGCTCCCGGCTCAGCAGCGCCCGCAGGGCCTCCGCCAGCGGCACCGTCGCGAGGTGCTCGCGCCGCGTCACCCCGTCGAGCCAGGGCGCGAGCCACTCCGAGCGATGCGCCGAGAGCCGCATCGCTCGACTGCCGGCCAGGCGCTGCCGGCCTCGCGCCCGAGCGCGGCGCGCACGAACTCGATGCGCGCCTGAAGGTCGCGGGCATCGCGGTCCCAGGCAAGCGCCGCGAGCCCGAGCTCGCGCAGGCCCTGCAGCATCGCGCGCCGCGTCGCCTCCGGCGGCACCTCCGCCAGCGGCTTCTCCTCGAGCACCAGGCGCATCCAGCTGACAGCGTGCGCCGCGCGATCACCGCCTGCTCGCGCGTGCTCCAGTCGACTGACTCGCGCGCGCAGCGAGCTGCGCGGCGAAATGCTCGACAGGTCGGCCGGACAGCGGCTGCCGCCAGCAGGATGCGCGCGTCGCGATCGCGGTCATCCAGGTCGACCGCGACGATGAACTCGTGCCGCGCCGAGCCCCTGCGGTTCGGCGAAGTGCGGCGCCGCGGCCGTTGGCGAGCGTGAAGCGCCCTTCCGCCGCCGGGACGCTGGCGCCCGATGCGATCGGGGTAGGCGAAGGCGAGCAGCAGCCCCGGCGTGCCGGCGCCTCCGCAGCCGCCGCTGCGGCGGGCGTGCCGCGCCAAGCTGCCGCTCCAGGGCACGCGCGGCGTGGCGGGCGCGCTGCAGGGCGCCGCGATCGACGCCGTTGCCCGCCCTGCCGCCGCGCAGGAGCGCCAGCCGGGTGCGGATGTCCGCATCGCGCGCGCCGCGCCGCCGCGCAGCAGGTCGCGCTCGGACAACAGCGCCGCGAGCTGCCGCGGCGAGCGCGCACGCAGACCAAGCTCCGCGCGCGCGCAGCAGCATGTGCGCCAGGCGCGGGTGCACGCGGCAGGCGGGCCATCTCGCGGCCGTGCGCCGTGATGCGGCCGCGCGCATCGAGCGCACCCAGGCGCTAGCAGATCGCGGGCGCTGGCGAGCGTGCGCCGGCGGGCGGCGGATCGAGCCAGCGCAGGTCGCGCGCATCGCGTCGCGCCCCAGCGGCCAGCTCCAGCGCCAGCGGCGCGAGATCCGCCTCGAGGATCTCCGGGGCGGTGAATGGCGCCAGGCGCGCCTGTGCGCCCTCGCTCCAGGCGCGGTAG
Source organism: uncultured Gammaproteobacteria bacterium (assembly GCA_963713175.1). Classification (GTDB taxonomy): domain Bacteria; phylum Pseudomonadota; class Gammaproteobacteria; order Steroidobacterales; family Steroidobacteraceae; genus 13-2-20CM-66-19. The sequence goes on from CAVQKW010000012.1 coordinate 643,165, forward strand.
CACACGCCCGGCGCGAGGCGCCCGGCGCGGCCGCGGCGCTGCTCGGCCGAGGCCCGCGAGATGCGCTGCGTCTCCAGCCGGCTCATGCCCGTCACCGGATCGAAGCGCGGCGCGGCGCACCAGACCCGAGTCGACCACGACGCGCACGCCCGGGATGGTGAGACTGGTCTCGGCGATGTTGGTGGCGAGCACCACCTTGCGGGTGCCCGGCGCGGCGCGGGCGCGAGTGCGGCATCCTGCTCCTCGCCCGCAGGTCCCCGAACAGCGGCAGCACCCGCACGTCTCGCGCGGCAGCGCGGTCCGCCGGCGAGCAGCGACTGCACGCGGCGGATCTCGCGCGCGCCCGGCAGGAAGACCAGGACGTCGCCGTGTCTCCTCGCGCAGCGCGCGCTGCGATCAGTCGCGCGACGCGACTTCTCGGCGGCTCTCCCGGCGCGCGCGCCCGCCGCGGCAGGCAGCGGCGGCGCCGCGGCCCGTGTAAGCGCGTCTCGACGGCGAAAGCGCGGCCCGGCGCGCTCACCAGCGGCGCATCGCCCAGCAGGCGCGCCACCGCGTCGCCGTCGAGCGTGGCCGACATGACCAGGAGCCGCAGATCCGGGCTCAGGTGCGCGCGGGCGTCGAGGGCGAGCGCGAGCCCGAGGTCCGCCTGCAGGCTGCGCTCGTGGAACTCATCGAAGATGCAGCGCCGCGACGCCCTCCAGCGCCGGGTCCTCCTGCAGCAGCGGGTCGAGGACCCCCTCGGTGACGACCTCGATGCGCGTCGCGCGCGAGACGCGCGTGTCCAGCCGCATGCGGTAGCCGACGGTGCGCGCCCACCGCGCTCGCCGAGCGTGTGCGCCATGCGCTGCGCGACCGCGCGCGCGGCGAGCCGCCGCGGCTCGAGCATGAGAGGCGCCTGCCCGGCCGCCCACGCCTCGTCCAGCAGCGCGAGCGGCACCACCGTGCTCTTGCCGGCGCCGGGCGGCGCCTGCAGCACCGCCGCGCAGGCGCGTCGCAGCGCCGCGCGCAGCGCCGGAGCGCCTCATCGATCGGCAGCCCGGACTTCACCAGATGTGGACGCGCTCCTCGGGCGGCAGGTAGAGCTTGTCGCCGCGGCTTCACGTCGAAGGCCGCGTACCAGGCATCGACGTTGCGCACCACGCCGTTCACGCGGAACTTCGCCGGGCTGTGCGGGTTGCTCATGCACCTGGGTGCGCAGCGCCTCGTCGCGCGATCAGCTCGCGCCAGACCTGCGCCCAGGACAGGAAGAAGCGCTGGTCGCCGGTCGAGCCCGTCGAGCACCGGCGCGGGCTTGCCGTGCAGCGAGCGGTGGTAGGCCTCGTAGGCACACCGACAGGCCGCCCAGGTCGCCGATGTTCTCGCCGAGCGTCAGGCGCCCGTTGATCTTCAGGCCCGGGAGCACCGTGTAGCCGTCGTACTGCGCGGCGAGGTCGTCGACGCGCTTCTTGAACGCCGCGGCGTCCTCGGGCGGCCACCAGGTGCGCAGCACGCCGCGCGCGTCGGACTTCGCGCCCTGGTCGTCGAAGCCGTGCCCCATCTCGTGGCCGATCACCCCGCCGATGCCGCCGTAGTTGACGGCCGGGTCGGCGTTGGGATCGAAGAACGGCGGCTGCAGGATCGCCGCCGGGAACACCACCTCGTTGAAGGTCGGGTTGTAGTAGGCGTTGATGGTCTGCGGCGTCATGCCCCACTCGCCGCGGTCGGTCGGCTCGTCGAGGCGCTTCACGCTGCGCGGTTCCACTCGAACACGCGCGCGCGCATGGCGTTGCCGAAGGCGTCTGCCTTGCACGATCGACAGCGCCGAGTAGTCGCGCCACTTGTCCGGATAGCCGATCTTGGGGTGGAAGGCCGCGAGCTTCTCCAGCGCCACCTTCTTGGTGGCGGCGGTCATCCACGGCAGCTGCTCGATGCGCTCGCGCGTAGGTGGCGCGCAGGTTCTCGACCAGCTCGAGCACCTGCTGCCTTGGAGGCCGGCGGGAAGTAGCGCTCGCACGTACAGCTCGCCCACCGCCTCGCCCAGGTCGCTGTCGAGCGCGCGCGACGGCGCGCTTCCAGCGCTCCGCTGCTCCGGCTGGCCGTTCAGCGTGCGGCCGTAGAAGTCGAACGCCTCCTCGTCGAAGGCCTTCGGCAGCACGTCGGCGACGCTGTACCAGGTAGTGATACTTGAAGTAGGCGCGCCAGCGCTCCACCGGCACGCTGAGGAACAGCTTGCGCCAGCCCTGCACCGCGTCGATCTCGCGCACGACGAACTGCTGCTGCGCCTCCAGACCGCCAGCGGTGCAGCAGCGTCTGCCAGCCGAAGCCCGGCGCCAGCTCCTCGAGCTCGCGCGCGCGTGCGCAGGTTGTAGGTGAGGTCGCGCTCGCGGCGCTTGGCGGCCGGCCAGTGCAGCTTGCGCGATCTGCGTCTCGAGCGTCGAGGATCGACCTGCGCCTCGGCGGCCGGCATCGCTGTCGCCGGCGAGGCGTCAGCATGCGCGCGATGTGCGCCTGCGTACTTGCGTGCGCAGGCCGCGTACACCGGGTCGTCCTTCAGGTAGTAGTCGCGGTCGGGCATGCCCAGGCCGCTCTGCGTGATGTCAGGTGATGTAGCGGTCGGGATCCTTCTGGTCGGTGGTGATGCGCGAGGCGCAGCGGCGCCATGAGCGCCAGGTCCGGCCGCCCCATGAGCCGCGTCAGGTCCTCGTGAGTGCGCGCCGCGGCGATGGCCTCGAGCCGGCCTGCGCCGGCTCGATGCCCGCGCTGCTCGATCGCGTCGCGTGTCGATGAAGGCGCGGTAGTAGTCGCCGACCTTCTGCGCGTTGCTGCCCGGCGGGCGCATCCGCCGGCAGCCCCTCGACGATGGCCACGCACCTGCTGCTGCGCGCGCTCGTCGCAGCTCGGCGAACGAGCCCCAGCGCGTGCGGTCGGGCGGAATCGGTGTTGGTGTCGAGCCAGTGGCCGTCGGCGTAGCGGTAGAAGTCATCGCCCGGGCTTCACGCTCGGGTCGCGCGTGCTCAGATCGATGCCCCACGGCGCGATCTCGGCCTGCGCGGGGCGCAGCTGCGCGGCCGGATGCAGCCGCGCTGCAGGCGCCTGCCACGAGCAGTGTGCCGCCGCGCAGGCAGCCGCGATCCTGCTTCCACATGTGCGACTCCTGAGGTAATCATTGGCGCCAAGCCCCGGCGAACAGCAGCCAGCCGCGATCCAGGCGAGCCCCCGACCGGCGTGAGCAGGCCCAGCGCGCGGGCGCCGAAAACTCAGTGCGTACAGGCTGCCGCAGAACAGCACGACTCCGACGTGATCAGCAGCGCGGCGGCGCGCAGCGGCGCCGCATCGAGGTGCGCAGCGCAAGGCCGATGCCCAGCAGCCCGAGGGCCTGGAAGAAATGGTAGCGCACCGCGGTCTCCCACAGCTGCAGGCGGTCCGCCGCCAGCTGCTTGAGCAGGTGCGCGCCGAAGGCGCCGCACACGGTCGCCAGCGCCAGCAGGACGCCGGCGAGCGCCAGCGTCCGGCTGCTATTCACCGTGCTTGCCGAGGAACGGCTTGATCAGGTCGAGCGGCAGCGGGAAGACCACGATCTGGGTGCGCTCGTGCGCGATGTCGGCGAGCGTCTGCAGGTAGCGCAGCTGCAGCGCGCTCGGGTGCCTGCGCGAGCGACTTCGCGGCCTCGACCAGCTTCTGCGCCGCCTGGCTCTCGCCCTCGGCGTGGATGATCTTGGCGCGGCGGGTGCGCTCGGCCTCGGCCTGCTTGGCCATGGCGCGGATCATGCTCTCGTCGAGGTCGACGTCCTTGATCTCGACGTTGGAGACCTTGATCCCCCAGGCCTCGGTGTTCTGGTCGAGGATGCGCTGCAGGTCGACGTTGAGCTTGTCGCGCTGCGCGAGCAGGTCGTCCATCTCGTGCTGGCCGACCACCGAGCGCAGCGTGGTCTGCGCCACCTGGCTGGTGGCATCGAAGGCGTTCGCCACCTGGATGATCGCCTTGCCGGGATCGACGATGCGGAAGTAGACGACCGCGTTCACCTTCACCGACACGTTGTCGCGCGTGATCACGTCCTGCTTGGGCACGTTGAGCACGATGACGCGCAGGTCCACCTTGCGCATGCTGCTGCACGAGCGGGCCAGACGAAGATGATGCCCGGCCCCTTGATGCCGGTGAAGCGGCCGAGCGTGAACATGACGCCGCGCTCGTACTCGTTCAGCACCTTCATGGAGCTGAAGATCAGCACGACGATGAGGATGAGGATCGCAATTGCGAACGGCATGGTGACTCTCCCGGTGGCGTACGAGCGCAGCGCTCAGCGCGGCTCGACCCACAATGTTAGACCTTCCACCTTCACGATGCGCGCTGTATCGCCGGCGTGCAGCGGCGCCGCTGCTGCGCGCGTTCCACAGCTCCCCGCCGTAGCGCACCCGCCCCTTGCCGCTGAAGTCCGCGACCACCTCGGCGCTGTCGCCGATCATGCCCTGCGTGCCGGTGGCGACCGGGCGGCGATGGAGCGGGTCGCCAGGAACACGATCCCGGCGATCACCAGCGCGCCGAAGACCGCGAGCGCAGCGATCAGCGGGCGCGCGATGCCGATGCCGGGCACGTCGGTATCGAACAGGATGAGCGAGCCGACGATGAACGCAATGAGACCACCGGCGCCGAGCGAGCCGTAGGTCGGGAAGAAGAACTCCGCGACGATCATGGCCGTACCCACCACCACCAGCGCCAGCCCCGCGTAGTTGACCGACAGGATCTGGAACGCGAACAGCGCGATCAGCAGGCAGATCGAGCCGACCACGCCGGGCAGCACCGCGCCGGGATTGTACCCCTCCAGCAGCAGACCCCAGATGCCGATCAGCATGAGCCCATAGGCCACGGTCGGGTTGGTGATGACGGCCAGCAGCTGCGTGCGCCAGTCGGGCTTGACGCGCACGACGGTGAGATCGCGGGTGGCGAGCTTGACCGTCTCGCCGCTCGACGCGCACCTCGCGGCCGTCGATCTGCGCGAGCAGGTCCGGGATGTCGCGCGCGATGAGATCGATGACCTTCTGCTGCAGTGCCGCGGTCGCAGAGAGGCTCGCCGCGCCGCGCACCGCCTGCTCGGCCCAGTCGGCGTTTCGGCCCCGCAGCTCCGCCAGCCCGCGGATGTAGGCGACGGCATCGTTGACCACCTTGCGCTCCAGCGCCGTTGCGGAACGGGCGCGGCTGCAGCGCCGTCCCCGGGCGCGCCGGGTCGCCCGGGACGTCGATCGCGGCGGTGCCCTTCTTGCCGTCAGCGGCTTGGTTGGCGCCGGGCGGCGGGCAGCGGCGCGGGCTCGGCTCACCGCCGATCGATACCGGGGTGGCGGCCCCGAGATTGGTCGCCGGCGCCATGGCCGCGATGTGGCTCGCGTAGAGAATGTAGGTGCCGGCGCTCGCCGCCCGTGCGCCGGACGGGCTGACGTAGGTCGCCACGGGAACGTGCGAGGCGAGGATCGCGCGGATGATGTCGCGCATGGCGCTGTCGAGGCCACCGGGAGTGTCCATCTCCAGCACCACGAGGCGGCTGCCGCGCCGGGCCGCAGCCTCGAGCCCGCGCACGATGTACCGCGAGGTCGCAGGCCCGATCGCCCCGTTGATCTCGAGCACCACCGCGGTGCCCGGCGTCCCGATACGTTCGGACGGGTGGCGGGCGAGGCTGCGGGTCGCCGGAGCGCTGGCTGCGGCAGCTGCACCCGCGGCGCGTCCGCAGGGGCAGCGGCGGTGCCTGCGGCCGCGGCCGGCAGGCAAGCGCGCTCGCGAGCAGCAGCGGGAGCAGGATCATGGCGCGCCGCAGCTTCATGACGAGCACCCTACTCTCGCGCCGGTCGCATCCGCAATCGCCCGGCCGCGCGGGCCGTGCGACCGGCCTCGCGGCCGTTACCCGAGCGTCCGCAACCCCTGGTAGCCAACATACAAGCCGACCAGCAGGATCAGCGCGGCGGAGAGATATGGCGCACGGCGCGCGAGCTCGCCGAAGCCGCGAAAGCGCCGGCTGGCGTGCTGCATGCCGAGCGCGGCCACGGCGCCGGTGGTCACCAGGGTAAGCGCCAGTCCGATGCTGAAGCACAGTACCAGGGCCGCCCCGAGGGCCAGCTTCTTCAACTGCAGGCACAGCAGCAGCACCGTGATGGCCGCCGGACAGGGGATGAGTCCGCCGGTTAGGCCGAATACCACGATCTGCGCGGTGGTGACATGGCGGTTGGCGAAGCGCCGGCGGATGTCGTTGGCGTGCGCCAGCTCGTGCGGGTCCTGGTAGCCGGGGGCGAGAAGATCCAGGGTGGGGTCCTCGCCCGGCTTGCGAGCCTGATCGTGATGCACGTGCGGGTGGTGGTGACCGTGCCCGTGCGGGTGATGATGGGCGCGCGCGGGCGCGAGCGGATGCGCATGAACATGAGCGTGCTCATGGGAGTGCCCGTGATCATGATCGTCCCCGGGAGCGTGCTCGTGCGCGTATTGGCGCTCGGCGGCGCTCAGCTGGCGCGTGCGCCACAGCAGCCACCCCGCCACGGCCACCATCAGCACGGCCGACACCAACTGAAAGTACGGCTCGGTCGAGGCGCTATTCCAGTTACGGCCGAAATACAGTCCGCCGAGCGCGATGACCCACACGATCGCGGTATGCGAGACGGTCGCCGACAGCCCCAGCAGCACCGCCTGTGCGAGGGTGCCGCGGATCGCGACGATGAACGCCGCCATCATGGTCTTGGAGTGGCCAGGCTCGAGCCCGTGCAGCGCGCCGAGGAGGATCGCGCTGGGCACGAACAGCCAGGAATGACCCTGCTGCAGCAGGGTCAGGAAGTTGCCCATGGCGTCGACGCCCGGATCCGCCTTATAGGGTAGGGGGTATAGTATATGCCGAAGGCCGGCAGGATCGCAGCGCCCGCCGGGCGGGCGCCCCATCGAAGCTCATGACTTGCGGGTGGAGGGCCCGGGCTTGCCCCGCGGCACCCGCGGCAGTCCGGTGTGCTGGGTACGGAACGGCCGCGCGCCGCCCGCCGGCGCCCGCACGCTGGAGCCGGCCGGCTGCCAGGCGGGGATCAGCTGACGGCGGCCGTTGCCGATCAGGTCGGCGCGCCCCATGCGCCGCAGCGCCTCGCGCAGCAGCGGCCAGTTGTTCGGATCGTGGTAGCGCAGAAACGCCTTGTGCAGCCGGCGTACCTTCAAGCCCCTGGGGATCGGCACCGCTTCGCTCGCGCGCGTGATGCGCTTCAGCGGGTTCTTGCCGGAGTGATACATCGCGGTCGCGGTCGCCATGGGACCGGGCAGGAAGGCCTGCACCTGGTCGGCGCGCAAGCCGTTGCTCTTCAGCCATAGCGCGAGCTCGAGCATGTCCTGATCGGAGGTGCCGGGGTGTGCGGCGATGAAGTAGGGAATGAGGTACTGTTCCTTGCCCGCCTCCTTCGAGTAGCGGTCGAACAGCTCCTTGAAGCGCTCGTAGGCGGCGACCCCCGGCTTCATCATCTTCGAGAGCGGCCCCTCGGCGAGCGCCTCGGGCGCGATCTTGAGGTAGCCGCCCGTGTGGTGCTGGGCGAGCTCCTTCACGTACTCGGGCGACTCGATGGCCAGGTCGTAGCGCACCCCGGAGGCGATCAGCACCTTCCTGATGCCCGGCAGCGCGCGCGCACGGCGGTACAGGCGGATGAGCGGCCCGTGATCGGCATTGAGATTGGGACAGATGCCGGGGTAGACGCACGAGGGTCGGCGGCACGCGCTCTCAATCTCGCGACTCTTGCACGCCAGGCGATACATGTTGGCGGTCGGTCCGCCCAGGTCGGAGATGACCCCGGTGAAACCCGGCACCTGATCGCGCACCGTCTCGATCTCGCGCACCACCGAGTCCTCGGAGCGGCTCTGGATGATGCGACCCTCGTGCTCGGTGATCGAGCAGAAAGTGCAGCCGCCAAAGCAGCCGCGCTGGATCGCCACCGAGAAGCGGATCATCTTGTAGGCGGGGATGTTGGCCTCGCCATAGAACGGATGCGGCGCTCGCCGGTACGCCCGCTCGTACACCCAGTCCATTTCCTTCGTGGTGAGCGGGATCGGCGGCGGGTTGAGCCACACGTCGAGATCGCCGTGGCGCTGCACGAGGGCGCGCGCGTTACCCGGGTTCGACTCGAGATGCAGGATGCGCGAAGCGTGTGCGTACAGCACCGGATCGGCGGCGACCGCCTCGCAGGAGGGCATGCGGATCACACTGCGCTCGCGATCGGCGTTCTTGACGCGGCGCACGAAGCGCACCACTCGCTCGGTGACCGGCGCGGCCGGCTGCCCGCCCGCGCAGGCCGGTGCCGGTGGCGCAGTTTCAGCTCCGGCAGAGGCTGCCCCGGCGGCCGGCACCGCGGCGCCCGATGCGCGTTGTGCCATCGCGTAGGGATCGACGGGAGGGTTGAGGGGTCCGGGCGCATCCAGATGCGTCGAGTCGATTTCGATCCAACCCTCCGGGGTGCCACGGCGCACGAACACCGTGCCGCGCAGGTCGGTGATGTCGGCGATCGCCTCGCCGGCCGCGAGACGGTGGGCGAGCTCGCAGATCTGTCGCTCGCCGTTGCCGTAGACGAGAAGATCCGCCTTGGCATCGAGCAGCACGCAGCGCCGCACCTTCTCGGACCAGTAGTCGAAGTGCGCGATGCGGCGGAGTGACGCCTCGATGCCGCCGATGACGATTGGCACGTCCTTGAACGCCTCGCGCGCACGCTGCGCATACACGATTACCGAGCGATCGGGGCGCTTGCCGCCGACGCCGCCGGGCGTGTAGGCGTCATCGCTGCGCACGCGCCGCTCCGCGGTGTAGCGATTCACCATCGAGTCCATGTTGCCGGCGGTGATGCCGAAGAAGAGACTTGGCCGCCCGAGCGCGGCGAAGGCTTCGGCGCCGTGCCAGTCGGGCTGGGCGATCATCCCGACCCGGAAGCCCTGGGCTTCCAGTACCCGCCCGATGATCGCCATGCCGAAACTCGGATGATCGACGTAGGCATCGCCGGTGACGATGATGACATCGCAGCTGTCCCAGCCGAGGAGGTCCATCTCGGCGCGCGACATGGGCAGGAACGGGGCCGTGCCGAAGCGCTCGGCCCAGTGCCTGCGGTAGCCGGTTATGTCGCGTGCGGGCTGCATGGAACTGAACATTAGAACAGAACCGGAGCGCGGTGGTCACCCGCGGCCGGCCGCGGGGCGCCGTCAGTGATCTGGCTTTTGCCTTCTCCCGCGTGCCGTACGGCGCAGCGCCAGCAGCGCCGCCAGGGACCCTAGTTCCAGCAGCCCGATCCCGCCGCCGCCACCACCACCGGTACTCCCGCCGCCTCCACCGCTTGGGGTGACCACCGTGATGGTTACGTCCTGCGGACTGGTCGACACGCCGCCCACGCTGCAGATCAGTGTGTAGGTGAACGCTCCATCGGACGTAGCCGTTTGGGTCGCAGTGCCGGACGTTGCGAGTGCACCGGCCCACGACGTTCCGCCGGCGCCGCCGCCGCTCGCCGTGCAGCCGGTGGCGCCGGCAGACGACCAGGTCAGCGTGAATGTGCCGCCGTTTGTCACGGCTGTCGCGCTGGCAGTGAGGGTCGCGCTCAGCGGTGTGATGGTGAGGTTCGCCTGCGCCGACACGGGTGCCGTGCTCGGATCAATGCTGCTGCAGTTGATTCCGAACGTGTACTGCCCGGCCGCGCCGGAATCGGTGTCTTGTCCCGCCGGACCATAGTCAGCACCCGGACTGCTACCCCACGTACCGCCCGGAATACCTCCCGTCTGAGTGCAACCTGAAGCGTTGGTGGACGACCAGGATGCGATGAAGGTTTGCCCTGCTACGACCGTGGTGGGAGTGAACGAGACCGTCGCCGTCGGAGCCGGCGGCGGCAGAACGGTAAAGGTCGCAGCCGAGGTGGCGGAGGGCGTGCCGGAGATGGCCCCGTAACAGGCCATCGTCACCGGGTACGTCCCGGACCGGGAGGGGCTAACGGTCAGAACACCCTGGGCAGTCGCGCCGCTCTGATAACCGCTAATCTCAACATATTGGGACGAGTCGAAGCCGCAGCCCGACAGATTGGTCTTCCAGGTCAGCGTTGCGTAATCCGCGGGCGAATCGCTGAAGGTCACCGAGGACGGGCTGAGCTGCATGCTGGCGTACGGCGCGTTGTTCTCGAACGTCACCGTGACGCTCTGCTGCACCGAGATCGGACCGGTGGAACAGGTCAGACTGTAGGTGTAGGTCCCGAGCGTCGTAACGGTCAGATAGAAAGGTTCGCCTGACGTGGCGTAGAAGCCGGTGAACTCGTTGCTAGCCCACCCGTCATTCGGTGCGCCGCCCGAGGGTGTGCAGGAGTCGGCGGCGGTGGACCACAGCAGGAAGAAGGTCTGTCCCAGCAGGCGATCAGTTCCGTTCGCGTTGAGGACCAGGCTGGGCGTGACGTACGCCACCGTCACCTGGGAAGACGCGTTCTGGTTCGCTGAACCGCAGGTGAGGTTGTAGATCACGTCACTGGGAGCCGCCTGGGTGGTGGTGGTCGCGCCCGACGCGGGCAGATTGCTGAGGGAGAGGCTCCCGCCCGTGATCGAGCACGGGGCGACATTCGAGGTCCAGGTAAGCTTTGCTGGCGTTGTCGTCCAGACGGTCGTTGGACCATTGAGCTGTACCACAGGCGTGGGGCCTAACCACGTAATGGCTACTGAAGCCTTGGCGGTGCGTCCGCCAGCGTATGCGCAACGCACCGTGTAAGTTGTAACGCTCGCTGCAGTTTCCGTCACTGACTGAGACCCGGACGCGGGCAGTGTGCCCGACCAGCCGTCGCCGGAGAGCCCGCCACCTGCCGTGCACTGCGTGGCGCCCGGTGCGTTCCAAGTGAGTTGCGCGGGCTGCCCGAAGGAGAGGGTTTCCGGCGCGGCGTCGAACGTGACGATCTCGACTGGCATGCTCGCCACGACCATCGTTCCGGTGTTGGCAGGATCAAGGACGGACTTCAGCGTGGTCGTGCCGGTGCTGCTGGTGGTGTCGGCAACGGAGCTCCAGACGGCGGAAAGCGCCGTGAAGTCCGCCACGCCGTTGGTGCCGTCCGGTGCGGTCAGCGGCACCACTGGACAGGCTCCGTACCCGGATGGGTCGCTGGTCGTGCGGCCGAGGCTGGCCGAGCCCACCAGATGATTGTTCTGGTCGAACAGCCCGCTCCCGGATGCGCCGGGCCCGATGTTGCCGGTCTGGTTCACGGTCTCCCAGAAATTGGACAGGTAGTTCGTCCCGAGCACGCCGCTCTCCGACTGGAAGTACGCCTGTCCGAACCAGGCCGTGAACTGCTTGTCGTTACCTTCTGCGTGGTGGATGGTGTAGCCGCCCTGCACCGCGCCGCCGGAGGCGTCGAAGCCCGCTAATTGAGCGTCCGACACGACAGGATTGACGTCCAGCAGGATCAGCCAGGCGTCCTGCTGCTCGACTATGGTCTGCGCGCCCGTCTGAGTTGGAATGCTCCCGTCATAGAGGGAACCGAGAGACGCGCCGCACGCAGTCGTGGCGTCCCAATAGACCGTCACCGCCGAGGCTGCACCCGGGTTGCCGCCGCCGAGCTGACCGGTCTCACAATGCCGCGCGGTGAGAATGTACGGGGTGTTGTCCCCGGGCACGTCGTTGATCAAAGAGCCGGTGCACTGATACTGATTCCCGATGACCAAGGCCACCGTGGCCGCGCCGAGCGGGGTGTTGCTGGTAGTGATCTCGCACTCGTAGTTCGTCACACACGCCGCATTGCCCGATGCGGCGGGCTGTTCTGACTTCAGCTTCAGGTAGTAGGGATGGTCCTGCACCCCCGGACCCAGTGAGCGGTACCCGGCCTGCAGGCTGACGATATTGAGTGCCACCTTGCCGCGGTCCGCAGCAGCAACGGTCAGCGTGAGCTGCAACGCCTCGCCCGGATGGATGCGGCTCCACAACTCACCGCGGTGCAGATCGCGCGCGCGGTAGCTCGTGACGGTCTTCGCGCCGCGCACGACCAGCATCGCGCTCTCAGGGAGCGAAGAACGGGTCGCGTGAAACGACAACGACACGGCGGTCGGCACCTGAACCGCGTATTGCCAGGTGGCGCGATCGCCGGCCGTCGACCAGGTGCCCGCGGTGGCGGTGGAAGCCGCGTGCGGCACGAGTACCGCGAACTGCACCGGTGATTGATAGGCGGCGCGAATGAGCGGCTTCAGATCCGCCTTGACGATGTACACCGGCACGGCCGCGACGGCCGCTTCGGCGAATATCAGCAACAGAAACGCGGCTGCAGCAGCACGCAGCTGCGGCAGCTTCAACTTAGCCATATCGACCCCCACTCCCTTTCACCCGCAGTTCTTTTAAGTTGCCCTTTGCGGGTTATGAAACCCGCCGGGTGACCGCTCACAACACTGTGCGCCAACCCGGCAGGCTCGGCAACCGCGACCGGGGTTGGGGACCGTGACGCCTGGGGGAACGAGTCTGGCAGCGAGACGAGCCGGCGGGCGTTGGCGAGGGCGATACAACGGGATCCCCGAAGCGCCATCCGCAGCGCCGCCGGGAATGGCCTGGTTGTCTTGTACATCGGTAGCTTGGTACCATTCGCACATGAAGACGATCTCCCGCATCCAGACCGGCGTGCGGCTGGAGACGCACCTCCTGAAGGTGCTGAAGGCGCTCGCCACCGAGCTCGACCTGTCGCTCGGGGACCTGCTCGAGGGGGTGGTGCTGCACGCGTTCGAAGGCAAGGCGCCGTTCTCGGCGCCGACTCTGAAGAAGATCCGGGCACTCAAAGCGGTGTACGGCCTCGAGCTCTCCGCGAAGGACTCGCACCGGATGCGCGAGGCGGACGATGAGAAGCGATGACTGCCCGGACCTGACCTGCTTCCTGCACGGGGAGCGCGACCCGGCCGGCTTCACCCACCGCGAGCAGGTGCGCATGCCCTTCGAGCTGCTGCGGCGGCACGAGTTCGCCGAATCGCTGCTGCACTACACGCGCGCGCTGCGCGCGATGCTGGCGCGGGCCGGGCGCCCCGAGTCCTTCAATCTCACGGTGACGATCGCGTTGCTGTCACTGATCGCGGAGCGCATGCAGCGCTCGCCGGGAGGCGATTTCGCAGGCTTCGCGCGCGCCCACCCCGAGCTCTTCGGAGGGTCGCTGCTGCCGCACTGGTATCGCCCGGAGCGCCTCGCTTCCGACGCCGCGCACCGCGCGTTCCTCATGCCCGATCCCGCCTGGGGCGATCGCGCGGCATTGCCAGATTAGAATCGCGACTCTAGTCTACGGCGTGCCCGCGGCGGGCAGGAGTTGTGCCGACATGGGACCTGTCAGGACTTGCCTCTTTCCGGTCGCGCTGGCGCTGCTCACCCCCGTGGCGCTCGTGGCGCCCGAGAGTACTCTTGCGGGGGATGGCGCCGGGCGCACCGTGACGCCGGTGTTCCACCAGCTGGTGATGTTCACGCTCCCCGCGCCCTTCAAGGCGGCGTACGAGAAGACCAGCGCCGGCTTCTACATCCGCGAGCACGTCCCCGCAGGTCAGACGGTCGACGACTGGTCGCAGATGATCACGCTCACCGGCACCAGGGATCTCGCCTCCAAACCCGAGGCAACCCCGCAGCAGTTCGTGGCCGCGCTGGTGCGGGGGTTCAGGCGCCACTGCACGCAGACCTTCAGCGGCGCGGACCTCGGGCCGCAGACGATCGGCGGCTACTCCGGCTTTGCCGGCATCGCGAGCTGCGGCCGCGTCGATGCGGGCAGCGCGGGCAAGAGCGAGACGGCGGTGATCCTCGCGGTGAAGGGCTCGGATGACTATTACGTGCTGCAATGGGCCGAGCACGGCGCGGCTTCCAGCGTGCCGCCGTCCATCGACAAGGGCACCTGGTCCGCGCGCCTCGCGAAGCTCAACCCGGTGAAGCTCTGCCCGATCGTTCCCGGGGAGGCAGCGCCCTATCCGAGCTGCACCGCGAGGCAGCCGTGACCGCGCTGCGCCGCCGGGGTCAGTAGAGCAGCACCGCGCGGCGCTGCGCGAGCCATGAGGCTTCGTCCGCCCCGGCGAGCGCGTCCAGGACCTGGGGCGGTGCCTGCGGATCATCCACCCAGCGCCTGAGGATCTCGCCGCCGTTGATCACGTCGATCGCGAGCCGCCCCTGCTCGTACTCGTAGGGAAAGTCCGCCCACAGGGGATAGTCGGGCTGCAGCCGCCGCAGCGCTTTGAGCGCCAGTGCGAACAGCCGCCACGGACGAAATGCTTCGTGCTGGTAGAAGGCCGCGTCCTCGACATGGACCTGGAAGCCCGCGCAGAGCTTGCCCGTGTGCTTGTTGAAGGTGGGCTCGAACCAGCAGGGTCGCAGGCGGCAGCCGCGCAGCCACTCGGGCGCGAGCGCCTGCATCTCGCTCAGGAGCGCCGGCACGTCGATGTCGGGCGCACCGAGCACCTCGAGCGGCCGCGTGGTACCGCGCCCCTCGGAGAGATTCGTGCCCTCGAGCATCACCGAGCCGGCATAGCAGCGCGCCATCCACAGATTCGGCGCGTTGGGGCTCGGGTTCACCCAGGTGCGCTCGCGCAGCGGCCAGCCGTAGCCCGGGCCCGCCTGCGGCTCCCAGCCCTCCATCGGCACCACCTGGCAGTCGAGGTCGAGGCGCAGCGTGGCGATGAACCAGCGCGCCAGCTCCGCCATGGTGAGCCCGTGGCGCATGGGCAGGGGACCTGCGCCGACGAAACTCTCCCAGCCGGCGCGCAGCGTCAACCCTTCCACCGGGCGACCGGCGGGGTTGGGGCGATCGAGGATCCACACCGACTTGCGCGTGCGCGCGGCTTCCTCCAGCACGTAGCGCAGTGTCGTGACGAAGGTGTAGATGCGGCAACCGAGGTCCTGCAGGTCCACCAGCAGCACGTCGAACGCGTCCATCATCTGCGCGGTCGGGCGGCGCACCCGGCCATACAGGCTGAACACCGGGATGCCGTGCAGCGGGTCGATGTAGTCCGGCGACTCGATCATGTTGTACTGCTTGTCGCCGCGCAGCCCGTGCTGCGGACCGAACGCCGCGGTGAGGCGCACGTCGGGCAGCTGCATGAGCGCATCGATCGAGTGAGTGAGGCCGCGCGTTACGGAAGCCGGGTGCCCCAGCAGCGCGACGCGCCGCCCGGCGAGCGGCCTGCGCAGCGCGGGCTCATCGATCAGCCGGTCGATTCCAAACTTCATGTGGCCTGCAACTCGAGCGCGAAGCCCTCGGGGTGGTGAAAATCCGGGCTCCCCGGCGGGTGTCCGAGGGCCCAGTAGGAAAGGCTACCATTCTCGTCCTCGACGACCGCCGTGAGCGCCAGGCGCAGGAGCGGGGACCGCGCGAGCTCGGCGATCCCCTCCAGGTGCACGGTCGCTGTGAGATCCAGCCGCTCGGGGGTCTTGCGCGCCTGCAGGCCCGGAGCGCGTGCGAGATTGGCCGGCGCCATGCCGTCGCGGTAATCGGTGAAGCGGTACGCCGCCCACTCGAGCGAGGGCGAGAAGTTGAATTCGTAGTAGCCGGGCGAGTCCCCGGCGGCGAACACCTCGAAGCAGGTGTGCTGCCACAGCCCGTCGGCGTGCCGCCCGGCGCGCGCCGGGGGAATGCGCAGCCGCGCGACCTCGCCCATCAGCGAGTAGCGGCACACGAGCGTCACCGGGGGCTCGAGCTCAACTTCCGCCGCGATGCTCCACACCCGGTCGCCCGGCGTGTAGGGGTGCGCGACGAGCAGCATCCGCTGAGCTGCGGCGCTCATGGGATCAGCCCTGGAGCCACTCGATGAGCGCGCGGGTGACCGCGCGCGGCTGCTCGAGCGTCGAGAGATGTCCGGACTCGGGCACGGTGACGAGCCGCGCCGCGGCGATGCCCTGCGCCATCTCGGCCGCACGGTCCGGCGGGGTGAGCTCGTCCTGCGCGCCCACCAGCACCAGCGTCGGGCAGGCAATCGTCCTCAGCGTGGGGCGGGAGTCGGGCCGCCCCATGATGGCGGTCTGCTGGCGCCGAAAGGCCTCGGGGCCGACGTCCTCGGCCATGAGTCTTGTGGTCTCGCGCAGTCCGGCATCACCGCGATGTGCCGGATGCACGCAGCGCGGGAACTGCGTGTCGATGACCTCAGCGAGACGCCCGGCCGCGGCGAGCTCCAGCTGCGCGCGGCGTGCGGCGCTCTGCTCGGGAGTGTCAGGGCGCGCCGTCGTGTCGAGCAGTGCGAGCCGCGCGACCCTCGATGCCGCCTGGCGCAGGATCTCGAAGGCGACATAGCCGCCCATCGAGAGGCCGACCAGCGCGAAACGCGGCGGTGCGCTCGCGAGGATGCGGCGCGCGATCGCGCCGAGCGTGTCATCGCGCGTGTGATCGGCGATGCTCACGGGCCCGAAGCGCCACAACTCCGGAATCTGCGGTGCGTAGAGTCGCGCCGACGCCAGAAGGCCCGGGATCAGCACGACGGGAGGAGGCTCACTCACGGCGGCGAGCGTAACATGTGCTCATGAAACATCGCATCGCAGCGGCCGTGAGTGCGACTACCGCCATCGTGCGCATCGCCACCGCAGTCGGCCTGATCGCACTCGCGCTGCTCGCTCCCCCGGCGGCGCGGGCCGCGACGCCCGCCACGCAGCTCTCGCCGCAGGCGGCCGCGCGCTTCGCCGCGCTCGCTCTGAAGTGCCTGCACCAGGAGTATCCCAATCACGTCAGCCTCACACTCAACAGCGCCGCCGACGCCCGCCCGCCGCACGAGCTGACACCGGCGTTCTACGGCTGCCTCGACTGGCACTCGGACGTGCATGGCCACTGGTTGCTGGTGCGGCTGCTGCGCCTGTTTCCGGACGCGCCGTTCGCCGCCGAGGCGCGCGCGGCGCTCGCCCAGAGCCTCACGCCGGCCAACATCGCAGGCGAGCTCGGCTACCTGCACGGCGCGGGTCGCGCGTCCTTCGAGCGGCCCTATGGGCTCGCCTGGCTCCTGCAGCTGTCGGCGGAGCTGCGGCGCTGGGACGATCCGGACGCCAGGCGCTGGTCCGCGACGCTCGCGCCGCTCGAGACCGAGGCGGCGGCACGGCTCGAGAGCTGGTTGCCGAAGCTCCACTACCCGATCCGCATCGGCGAGCACGACCAGACCGCGTTCTCCTTCGGACTCATGTGGGACTGGGCGGGCACTTCCGGGGACGAGCAGATGCGCGCGCTCCTCATCTCCGCCGCGCAGCGCTTCTATCGCCGCGATCGCAACTGCCCGCTCGCCTACGAGCCCTCGGGCGAGGATTTCCTGTCGCCGTGCCTCGCGGAGGCGGACTTCATGCGCCGCGTGCTGGGGCACGAGACTTTCGCGCGCTGGCTGACGGATTTTCTGCCACAGATCCCGCGCGGCGCCGCCGCGGTCGAGGCGCGCAGCTCGTGGCTCTCGCCGGGTGTCGTTACCGACCGCGCCGATCCCAAGCTCGCGCACATTGACGGTCTGAATCTCAGCCGTGCCTGGATGCTCGAGGGGATCGCCCACGGACTGCCGTCACACGATGCGCGCATCGCGGCGCTGCTCGCGACCGCGGCGCGCCATGCAGACGCAGCGCTGCCCGCCGTGACCGGGGAGCACTACGAGGGCGGGCACTGGCTCGGCACCTTCGCGGTGTACCTCACGAGCAAGGCGGGCCTGGAGCCGGCGCGGGGGCGATAGCGCTAGCGTGCTTGCGCCCCCCGGGACTCGAGCACCCGATAAAATTGCCTCAGCGGTGCGCGACGAGCTGCTCCCTGGACTGCAATTGAGCGAGCGCTGCCTGCATGTCCGCCAGGTGCTTGCGCAGCTCAACGAGTGCCTTTTGCTGCTTCTGCACTTCCTTGAGCAGCATCGGCGCGAGCTCATCGTAGCGCACGCCCTGGACCTGACCCGCCGCATCGCGGATCACCAGCTCCGGATACACCCGGTCCACTTCCTCGGCGATGAGCCCGTACTGCACCGCTCCGTGCGGATCGCTCTTCAGGTGAAAGCTCACCGGGCGCAGCCGCTGCAGCTTCTCGGTGTTGCCCGCCTCCAGCGGGGCAATCGCGGTCTTGTAGCGCTCCGCGGAAGCCAGCACCCCGAGCTGCCCCGAGGAGGTGACATAGACCGCACCACCCGTCACCGTGGTGCCGGAGATGCCGGCGATGTAGGCCCCCTTCTGCGTACCGGAGGTGCCGATACGGATGACGTCGCTCTCCCCCGCAAGCCCCGGATTGAGGATGTCGATGTTGTTCGAGCCGGTGGTGAGATTCGCCCCCGCCGAGACCCCGATCGCGACGTTCCCGCTACCGGTGGTGTTCTTGTCCAGAGCCGCGACTCCGGTGGCCGTATTGTTGCTGCCGCTGGTATTGCCCTCGAGCGCCCCGGCCCCCACCACGGCGTTGCCATTGCCGGTGGTATTGTTCGCGAGCGCATAGCGGCCCTCGGCCGAGTTATTGGACCCCGTGGTGTTGTTGTACATCGCCCCGAAGCCCATGGCGTTGTTCTGGCTGCCGGTGGTGTTGAAATAGAGGGCGGCTCCACCCATGGCGTTGTTCTGGGCGCCGGTGGTGGTGCTGTACAGCGCGTTGTAGCCCATCGCGTTGTTGTTGCTGGCAGTGGTGTTGCTGTAGAGAGCGTTTGCACCCGAGGCGTTGTTGCCGACGCCCGTGGTATTGCCCTGGAGCGAATTGAACCCGGACGCGGTGTTGTCGTGGCCGTCGCCGTTAGAAACCAGCGCCTGGAACCCAATCGCCGTATTGTCGCTGGAGATGTTGAAAGTGAGCGCGAAGGTTCCCACGGCGGTATCGTAGGAACCGGCCGTGTTCACCTGGAAAGTCAAAGCTCCAACGGCAGTATTGCCGTAGCCGGTAGTGGTGTTGTATCCCGCGTTGGATCCGAACGCGGTGTTGTACCGTCCGCTCGTAAGGAGAGAGAGAGAGCGGATTCCCGCCGCCGTGTCATCGCCTCCGCTGGTGACCGAAAGGAGTGCACCCGTCCCCATGGCTGTATTGTTGAAAACCGTGTCGCTCGTCACGATGTCGGGCGGCTGGGTGGCTTCCACCATGGGGGAAACGACCAACACGCCGAGCAAGGCCCGTAAGATTCTGTTCATCGATTTCATGGAGCCCCTCCCGTCGCAATACATGAAAAGCGCATCAGCGCAGAGCGGCGATATGATCCTGACCCCGCAGCTTCGACAACGCCACGCGCATCTCTAGCTGCAGATCATTCAGCTCGGCCACCTGTTGCTTCAGGTTGCGGATTTCCCCAGCCTGCGTCGCATTGATCTGCTGCTGCTTCTGCACTTCCCTGAGCAGCATCGGGGCGAGCTCGTCGTAGCGTACGCCCTGGATCGCCCCCGCCGCATCGCGGATCACCAGCTCCGGGTACACCTGGTCCACTTCCTCGGCGATGAGCCCGTACTGCACCGCTCCCTTCGGGTCGCTCTTCAGGTGAAAGCTCACCGGGCGCAGCCGCTGCAGCTTCTCGGTGTTGCCCGCCTCCAGCGGGGCAATCGCGGTCTTGTAGCGCTCCGAAGAAGCGAGCACCCCGAGCTGCCCCGAGGAGGTGACATAGACTGCGCTGCCGGTGATCTTGGCGCCTTCGATCCCCGCGATGTAGGTCGAGCCCTGCACGCCCGCCGCGCCGATACGGATGACCCCGCTCTCGCCCGCGAGGCCGGCACTCAAGACATCGATGTTGTTCGAGCCGGTGGTGAGATTGGCGCCGGCGGAGACCCCGATCGCGACGTTCCCGCTGCCGGTGGTGTTCTTGTCGAGGGCGCCGATTCCGGTGGCGGTGTTGTTGTTGCCGCTGATATTGGCCTCGAGCGCCCCGGCTCCGACCACGGCATTGCCGTTGCCGGTGGTATTGTTCGCGAGCGCATAGCGGCCCTGGGCGGAGTTGTTCGCGCCTGTGGTGTTGTTGTACATCGCCCCGTAGCCCATCGCATTGTTCTGGCCGCCGGTGGTATTGGAGTAAAGCGCAGCCCCGCCCATGGCGTTGTTCTGGCTGCCGGTGGTGCTGCTGTAGAGCGCGCGGTCCCCCGTCGCGTTGTTGTTGTTGGCCGTGGTGTTGTTGAACAGGGCGCCTGCGCCGGCGGCATTGTTGCCGACGCCGGTGGTGTTGTTCTGGAGCGCGCTGAAGCCGGAGGCCGTGTTGTCGTAGCCCGCCGTGTTAGCAAACAGCGCCAAAGCCCCGACGGCGGTGTTGTCGTTGGAGTTGTTAATCTCGAGCGCCTGAACCCCCACCGCCGTGTTATTGGAACCGGTCGTGTTTTCATAGAGCGATATGTACCCGGCAGCGGTGTTGGAGTTGCCGGTACTGTTGCTATGGAGCGCGCCGGCACCGGAGGCGGTGTTGAGGCTGCCGGTACTGTTGCTCTGAAGCGCATCTGTCCCGGTCGCGGTATTTAAAATACCGATCGTGTTTGAGTAGAGCGCCGTGTACCCGACAGCGGTGTTTGAGCGGCCGGTGGTGAGGCTACTGAGCGCCATAGTTCCCATGCCGGTATTTGCGTTCCCATCGCTCGTATCGTTCGTTGCGGGAACCTGTCCGTGCGCCACCGCTGCAACCGCAAGCGTGCCGATCAGGACCCAGTTGACTGGTCTCATGGACTGCCCCCTCAGCTTGTGATTCGTGGGTCACCGATCGAGTGACCTTTGGTACTTGTCTACGCCGCGCCTTGGCGCCTGGCAATGCTGCGCAGTTATCTTCTCCCCGCGAGCGCTGCCTCGATGTCCGCCAGACGCTTCTGCAGCCCGGCCAGCGTCGCTTGCTGCTGCCGCAGCTGGCTGATCTCGCCGGCCTGGGCCGCCATCTGGGCAGCCTGAGTCGTATTGATTCGCTGCTGCTTCTGCACTTCCTTGAGCAGCATCGGGGCGAGCTCATCGTAGCGCACGCCCTGGACCTGACCCGCCGCATCACGGATCACGAGCTCCGGATACACCCGGTCCACTTCCTCGGCGATGAGCCCGTACTGCACCGCTCCCTTCGGGTCGCTCTTCAGGTGAAAGCTCACCGGGCGCAGCCGCTGCAGCTTCTCGGTGTTGCCCGCCTCCAGCGGGGCAATCGCGGTCTTGTAGCGCTCCGCGGAAGCGAGCACCCCGAGCTGCCCCGAGGAGGTGACATAGACCGCCCCGCCCGTCACCGTGGTGCCGGAGATGCCCGCGATGTAGGCCGCCTTCTGCACGCCGGAGGAGCCAATGCGAATACTGTCGCTCTCCCCCGCAAGCCCCGGATTGAGGATGTCGATGTTGTTCGAGCCGGTGGTGAGATTCGCCCCCGCCGAGACCCCGATCGCGACGTTCCCGCTGCCGGTGGTGTTCTTGTCCAGAGCCGCAACTCCTCGGCCGTATTGTTGCTGCCGCTGGTATTGCCTTCGAGCGCCCCGGCTCCCACCACGGCATTGCCGTTGCCGGTGGTGTTGTTGGCGAGCGCATAGCGCCCCTCGGCCGAGTTATTGGACCCCGTGGTGTTGTTGTACATCGCCCCGAAGCCCATGGCGTTGTTCTGGCTGCCGGTGGTGTTGAAATAGAGGGCGGCTCCACCCATGGCGTTGTTCTGGGCGCCGGTGGTCGTGCTATAGAGCGCGTTGTAGCCCATCGCGTTGTTGTTGCTGGCGGTGGTGTTGCTGAGCAGAGCGTTGGCACCCGAGGCATTGTTGCCGACGCCGGTGGTGTTGTTCTGCAGCGCACTGGATCCGGACGCAGTGTTGTTGTAGCCAGCCGTGTTATCCTCGAGTGCCTGGAACCCATTGGCGGTGTTGTCGTTCGAGTTGTTGTTCTTTAGCGCGAAGTACCCCGCGCCGTGTTATCAACACCGCTTGCGTTGGTGCTCAGCGATGCGTACCCGGCGGCTGTATTGAAGGAACCGATCGTGTTGGCAACCAGCGAGAAGGCGCCGGCGGCCGTGTTGGAGGAGCCGGTCGTGTTGTCCTGAAGCGCAACATATCCAGCGGCGGCGTTAAAGGAACCGGTGGTATTTGCGGCGAGCGCCTAGCACTCCGACGGCGGTGTTTTGGCTGCCGGTGGTATTAAAATAGAGTGCCGCGTATCCGATGGCGGTATTGTTGGCGGCGCCGGCGGCGAGGTGATCGAGCGCGACACTTCCCGAGCCGGTATTCTGGTGCGAATCGCTGGTAT
The DNA here is from genome assembly GCA_963713175.1 of uncultured Gammaproteobacteria bacterium. Classification (GTDB taxonomy): domain Bacteria; phylum Pseudomonadota; class Gammaproteobacteria; order Steroidobacterales; family Steroidobacteraceae; genus 13-2-20CM-66-19. The sequence goes on from CAVQKW010000012.1 coordinate 665,221, forward strand.
CGTTCGTTCCGGGAACCTGTCCATGCGCCACCGCTGCGATCGTGAGCGCGCCGACCAACACCCAGTTGACTGATTTCATGTACTGACTCCCCGATTGCTTATGATTCTTCGGTCACCGATCGGGTGACGTTTGGGACTGTTTACGCCGGAATGTGTCCTCTGGCAATACGAGAACCCCCGCGGCGGGTTGGCGGAACCACCAGAATCGCGTGCCGGTCGTCGGCGAGACCCCCGGCGCGAAATGCGCCGTGCGATGCCGTATCCCGAGGACCCCGAGCCCTCGGCCGCGCGGATCGGCAAGCTCCGCGATCAGGTCATCAACGCCGTCGACGAATCGAATCAGCGCTGCGCGACGAGTTGATCCTTTGACTGCAGTCTGACGAGCATGCCTGCATGACCGACACTTGTCTGCGCGGCTCCACGAGTGCCTTCTGCTGCTGCTCGAGCCGTGATCTGCGCGTCCTGGGCGGCAAGTTTCGTTGCTGCTTCTGCACTTCCTTGAGCAGCATCGGGGCGAGCTCATCGTAGCGCACGCCCTGGACCGACCCGCCGCATCGCGGATCACCAGCTCCGGATACACCCGGTCCACTTCCTCGGCGATGAGCCCGTACTGCACCGCTCCCTTCGGGTCGCTCTTCAGGTGAAAGCTCACCGGGCGCAGCCGCTGCAGCTTCTCGGTGTTGCCCGCCTCCAGCGGGGCAATCGCGGTCTTGTAGCGCTCCGAAGAAGCGAGCACCCCGAGCTGCCCGGAGGAGGTGACGTAGACCGCACCGCCCGTGACCTTGGTGCCGTCGATGCCGGCGATGTAGGCCGCCTTCTGCACGCCCGAGGAGCCAATGCGGATACTGTCACTCTCCCCCGCAAGCCCCGGATTGAGGATGTCGATGTTGTTCGAGCCGGTGGTGAGATTCGCCCCCGCCGAGACCCCGATCGCGACGTTCCCGCTGCCGGTGGTGTTCTTGTCCAGAGCCGCAACTCCGGTCGGCCGTATTGTTGTTGCCGCTGGTATTGCCTTCGAGCGCCCCGGCTCCCACCACGGCATTGCCGTTGCCGGTGGTGTTGTTGGCGAGCGCATAGCGCCCCTCGGCCGAGTTATTGGACCCCGTGGTGTTGTTGTACATCGCCCCGAAGCCCATGGCGTTGTTCTGGCTGCCGGTGGTGTTGAAATAGAGGGCAGCTCCACCCATGGCGTTGTTCTGGCCGCCGGTGGTCGTGCTGTAGAGCGCGTTGTAGCCCATCGCGTTGTTGTTGCTGGCCGTGGTGTTGCTGAGCAGAGCGTTTGCACCCGAGGCATTGTTGCCGACGCCGGTGGTGTTGTTCTGGAGCGCGCTGAACCCGGAGGCCATGTTGTTGTAGCCGGCCGTGTTAATAGCGAGCGCTGAGGCTCCGGAGGCGGTATTGTCGTTGGAGTTGTTGTTAAAGAGCGCGTAGTACCCCGCAGCGGTGTTATTGGAACCGGTCGTGTTTTCATAGAGCGACGCGTTCCGGAAGCGGTGTTGTAGGAGGCGGTCGTGTTGCCACAAGCGCGAAGGCGCCGGCGGCGGTGTTGCGGAGCCGGTGGTGTTGTCCTGAAGCGCAACATGTCCAACGGCGGCGTTGTAGGCCGGTAGTATTTCCACAAGCGCCTGGACCCGACGGCGGTGTTTAAGATGCCGGTGGTGTTGAAATAGAGTGCCTCGTATCCGATGGCGGTATTGCTGGCCGCCGTGGCGAGGTGGTTGAGCGCGAAGCTCCCGAGCCGGTATTTGGTTCGCATCGCTGGTATCGTTCGTTGCGGGAACCTGCCCGTGCGCCACCGCTGCGACCGTAAGCGCGCCGATCAACACCCAGTTGACTGATTTCATGTACTGCCTCCCCGATTGCTTATAATTCTTCGGTCACCGATCGAGTGACGTTTACGACTGTTTACGCCGGAACGGCTCCTGTGGCAATACGAGAAAGCGCGCGGCGGGTTGGCGGAACCACGAGAATCGCTGCCGGCCGTCGGCAGACCCCGCGCCGAAATGCGCCGTGCGATGCCTCCGAGCCCCGGGCCCTCGGCCGTGCGGATTGCAGCTCCGCGACAGGTCATCAACGCCGTCGACGAATCGAATCAGCGCTGCGCGACGAGTTGATCCTTGGACTGCAGTCTGACGAGCGTTGCCTGCATCGACCGACACTTGTCTGCGCAGCTCCACGAGTGCCTTCTGCTGCTGCTCGAGCCGGGTGATCTGCGCGTCCTGGGCGGCAAGTTTCTGTTGCTGCTTCTGCACTTCCTTGAGCAGCATCGGGGCGAGCTCATCGTAGCGCACGCCCTGGACCTGACCCGCCGCATCGCGGATCACCAGCTCCGGATACACCCGGTCCACTTCCTCGGCGATGAGCCCGTACTGCACCGCTCCCTTCGGGTCGCTCTTCAGGTGAAAGCTCACCGGGCGCAGCCGCTGCAGCTTCTCGGTGTTGCCCGCCTCCAGCGGGGCAATCGCGGTCTTGTAGCGCTCCGCGGAAGCGAGCACCCCGAGCTGCCCGGAGGAGGTGACATAGACCGCACTGCCCGTGATCTTGGCGCTTTAGATGCCGGCGATGTAGGTCGCCGTCTGCACCCCGGAGGCGCCGATGCGGATACTGTCGCTCTCCCCCGCAAGCCCCGGATTGAGGATGTCGATGTTGTTCGAGCCGGTGGTGAGATTCGCCCCCGCCGAGACCCCGATCGCGACGTTCCCGCTGCCGGTGGTGTTCTTGTCCAGAGCCGCAACTCCCTCGGCCGTATTGTTGTTGCCGCTGGTATTGCCCTCGAGCGCCCCGGCTCCCACCACGGCATTGCCGTTGCCGGTGGTGTTGTTGGCGAGCGCATAGCGCCCCTCGGCCGAGTTATTGGACCCCGTGGTGTTGTTGTACATCGCCCCGAAGCCCATGGCGTTGTTCTGGCTGCCGGTGGTGTTGAAATAGAGGGCGGCTCCACCCATGGCGTTGTTCTGGCCGCCGGTGGTCGTGCTGTAGAGCGCGTTGTAGCCCATCGCGTTGTTGTTGCTGGCCGTGGTGTTGCTGAGCAGAGCGTTTGCACCCGAGGCATTGTTGCCGACGCCGGTGGTGTTGTTCCGGAGCGCGCTGAACCCGAGGCCGTGTTGTTGAAGCCAGCCGTGTTATCATCGAGTGCCTGGACCCCATGGCGGTGTTGTCGTTCGAGTTGTTTTTATAGCGCGAAGTACCCCGCGGGTGTTATAACACCGCTCGTGTTGGTGAGCGATGCGACCCGGTGGCTGTTATTAGGAACCGATCGTGTTTTCATAGCAGCGCGAAGGCTCCGGAGGCGGTGTTGTAGGAGCCCGTAGTGTTGGCCAGAAGCGCCAAATCTCCGGCGGCGGTGTTGAAGAAGCCGGTGGTGTTTGCGAGTAAAGCGCCTGGGACTCCGGCGGCGGTGTTTAAGATGCCGGTCGTGTTGAAATAGAGCGCCTCGTACCCGATGGCGGTATTGTTGGCGCCGCCGGTGGCAAGGTGATTGAGCGCGACACTTCCCGATGCCGGTATTTGGTGCGAATCGCTCGTATCGTTCGTTCCGGGAACCTGTCCATGCGCCACCGCTGCGACCGTAAGCGCGCCGATCAACACCCAGTTGACTGATCTCATGGACTGACCCTGCCCGATTGCTTATAATTCTTGGGTCACCGATCGGGTGACGATTACGCCTGTTTACGCCGGAATGTCTCCTGTGGCAATACGAGAACCCCCGCGGCGGGTTGGCGGAACCACCAGAATCGCGTGCCCGGTCGTCGGCGAGACCCCCGGCGCCGAAATGCGCCGTGCGATGCCGTATCCCGAGGACCCCGAGCCCTCGGCCGTGCGGGTTGGCAGCTCCGCAGAGCAGGTCATCAACGCCGTCGACGAATCGAATCAGCGCTGCGCGACGAGTTGATCCTTTGACTGCAGTCTGACGAGCGTTGCCTGCATGACCGACACTTATCTGCGCAGCTCCAGAGTGCCTTCTGCTGCTGCTTCAGGCTGCTGATCTCCCCAGCCTGGGTCGCAATTTCTGCTGCTGCTTCTGCACTTCCTTGAGCAGCATCGGCGCGAGCTCGTCGTAGCGCACGCCCTGGACCTGACCCGCCGCATCGCGGATCACCAGCTCCGGATACACCCGGTCCACTTCCTCGGCGATGAGCCCGTACTGCACCGCTCCCTTCGGGTCGCTCTTCAGGTGAAAGCTCACCGGGCGCAGCCGCTGCAGCTTCTCGGTGTTGCCCGCCTCCAGCGGGGCAATCGCGGTCTTGTAGCGCTCCGCGGAAGCGAGCACCCCGAGCTGCCCCGAGGAGGTGACATAGACCGCCCCGCCCGTCACCGTGGTGCCGGAGATGCCGGCGATGTAGGCCGCCTTCTGCACGCCGGAGGAGCCAATGCGAATACTGTCGCTCTCCCCCGCAAGCCCCGGATTGAGGATGTCGATGTTGTTCGAGCCGGTGGTGAGATTCGCCCCCGCCGAGACCCCGATCGCGACGTTCCCGCTGCCGGTGGTGTTCTTGTCCAGAGCCGCAACTCCCTCGGCCGTATTGTTGCTGCCGCTGGTATTGCCTTCGAGCGCCCCGGCTCCCACCACGGCATTGCCGTTGCCGGTGGTGTTGTTGGCGAGCGCATAGCGCCCCTCGGCCGAGTTATTGGACCCCGTGGTGTTGTTGTACATCGCCCCGAAGCCCATGGCGTTGTTCTGGCTGCCGGTGGTGTTGAAATAGAGGGCGGCTCCACCCATGGCGTTGTTCTGGGCGCCGGTGGTCGTGCTATAGAGCGCGTTGTAGCCCATCGCGTTGTTGTTGCTCGCCGTGGTGTTGTTGAACAGAGCGTTGGCACCCGAGGCACTGTTGCCCACGCCGGTCGTGTTGCTCTGGAGCGCACTGAAGCCGGATGCCATGTTGTCGAAACCGGTCGTGTTAGCATACAGCGCCTGGAACCCGACGGCGGTGTTGTCGTTGCCGTTGTTTTGCGCGAGCGCGGCGTACCCGGAGGCGGTGTTGTCGGAGGCCGTGGTGTTGAACACCAGCGCACCCCACCCGGCGGCGGTGTTGAAGGAGCCGGTGGTGTTCGAATAAAGCGCCTGGGTCCCGGCGGCGGTGTTCTGAATGCCGCTCGTGTTGTAATAGAGTGTCGCGTACCCGACGGCGGTATTGCTGGTGCCGGTGGTGTTCGAATAAAGCGCCTGGGCCCCGGCGGCGGTGTTCTGACTGCCGACCGTGTTGTAATCGAGCGTCGCGTACCCGACGGCGGTGTTGCTGTCGCCGACGCCAAGGTGGTTGAGCGCGAAGCTTCCCGAGCCGGTATTATGGTTCAGATCGCTGGTATCGTTCGTTGCGGGAACCTGCCCGTGCGCCACTGCGGCAACCGCGAGGGCGCCGAGCAGGACCCAGTTGACTGATCTCATGGACTGACCCTCCCCGAGTTATGATTCTTGGGTCACCGGTCGAGTGACATTTCGTACCTGTGTACGCCGGAACGCTCCCTCTGGCAACACCGGCGAAATGCGCTCCGTGGGTTGCAGGTGTTGTCGCACACCACGAGCAGCTGACGCCGGCGGGCGATCGCCCGCCGCCGTCGGAACCCTCGACGCCGCGCCTTCAACTCAGCGCGTGCGCCAGCTCCGCGATCAGGTCGTTGATGTCCTCAACCCCCACCGACAGGCGGATGAGCCCGTCGCTGATGCCGAGATCCCGCCGCGTCGCCTCCGGCAGCGAGGCGTGCGTCATGATCCCCGGGTGCTCGATCAGGCTCTCGACCCCGCCCAGGCTCTCGGCGAGGGCGAACAGAGAGCAGCGCTCGAGCGCGCGGCGTGCGGCCGCGAGTCCCCCGCGCAGCACCACGGTGACGATGCCGCCGAAGCCGCCCTGCATCTGGCGCTTCGCCAGCGCGTGCTGCGGGTGGCTCGCGAGTCCCGGGTAGTACACGCGCTCGATCTGCGGCTGCGCCTCCAGGAACTGCGCGATGGCGAGCGCGTTGGCGCAATGCCGCTCCATGCGCAGCGCGAGCGTCTTGATGCCGCGCAGCGTCAGGAACGAATCGAACGGGCCGGGCACGCCGCCCACCGCGTTCTGCAGGTAGGCGATGCGCTCGGCGAGATCGCTCCCGGCGCGCACCACGGCGGCCCCGCCGATCGCGTCCGAGTGGCCGTTCAGGTACTTGGTGGTCGAGTGCACCACGACATCGAAGCCGTGCTCGAGCGGGCGCTGTATGAAAGGAGTGGCGAAGGTGTTGTCGCACATCGCCAGCAGGCCCCGCCGGCGGGCGATCGCCGCCACCGCGGTGAGGTCCACCACCTTCAGCAGCGGGTTGGTCGGAGTCTCCACCCACACGAGGCGTGTGTCGGGGCCGATCGCCTGCTCCAGCGCCGTGGTGTCGGTGAGGTCGACGAACGACACCTGGTGCCCGGCCGAGCGCTTGCGCACGTTCTCGAACAGCCGGTAGCTGCCGCCGTAGAGATCGTGCATCGCGACGATGTGCGAGCCCGCATCGAGGAGCTCGAGGAGGGTGGCGGTCGCGGCCATGCCGGAGGCGAAGGCGAAGGCGGCCGTACCGCCCTCGAGGCTCGCGAGCGCCGCCTGCAGGGCATCGCGGGTCGGATTGCGGGTGCGCGAGTACTCGAATCCCTGGTGCACGCCCGGGCTCTTCTGCACGTAGGTGGAGGTCGCGTAGATCGGCGGCATGACGGCGCCCGTGAGGGGATCGGGCCGCTGGCCACCGTGGATCACGCGGGTAGCGAAGCGCTGCGCTGAATCGTCACTCATCTCAGTCACCCTCAGGGAGGCAGCCGGCGCCGCGCCCAGTTGAGCAGGTCGATACGCGTCACCAGCCCCTGGAATTCGCCCTGGTGCATGACGATCGCCACCATGCCGTGCTTGAAGATCTCCATGAGCTGCGACACCGGCGCGTCGACCGGCACGGTCACCAGGTGGCTCGCCATCGCGCGGGCCACCGGCTCGTTGAAGTGATCGGGGTTGGCGAACACCTCGAGCAGGATGTCCTCCTCGTCGACGATGCCGACGATCCGCCCGTCCTGCATCACCGGCACCTGCGAGACGTCGTAGAGCTTCATGCGCCGGTACGCGGCCAGCACCGTCTCGGTGGAGTTCACCGTGACCGCGGCGCGGTCCTTATGGCGCCGCACGATGAGATCGCGCAGGTCGCCGAGGTGCTCGCGCTCGAGAAATCCCTGATCGAGCATCCAGTAGTCGTTGTACACCTTGGAGAGGTACTTGTTGCCGCTGTCGCACACGAAGGAGACGACGCGCTTAGGTGCCGACTGCGCGCGGCAGTAGCGCAGTGCCGCCGCGAGCAGCGTCCCGGTGGAGGTGCCGGCGATGATGCCCTCCTTCGCCAGCAGCTCCCGGCAGGTACGGAAGGTCTCCGCGTCCGAGATGCTGTAGGTAGCACTCACTCCGGAGAAGTCCGCCACCGGCGGCACCGTGTCCCCGCCGATCCCTTCCACCAGCCACGGCGTCATCCTGTCGGGGAGCTTTCCCGTGCCCGCAAAGCTCGCGAGCCCCGAGCCGAGCGGGTCGGCCAGCAGCAGCTGCACCCGCGGTGCGGTGCGCGCGAAGAAGTGCGTGAGCCCGGCGAGCGTGCCGCCGGTACCGACCCCGCACACCACGGCATCCACCCGAGCGCCCATCTGCTCCCAGATCTCCGGCGCAGTGGTCTCCTCGTGCGCCTGGGCGTTGGCGGGATTGCCGAACTGGTTGACGAAGTGGGCGTTGGGCGTCTCGCGCGCGAGGCGCTCGGCGACGTCGCGGTAGTACTCCGGATGTCCCTTGCTGACATCCGAGCGCGTCATGACGACATCGGCCCCCATCGCCCGCAGGTGAAAGATCTTCTCCTGGCTCATCTTGTCGGGAATCGCCAGCACCAGCCGGTAGCCCTTCTGCGCCGCGACCAGCGCGAGCCCGAGTCCGGTGTTGCCCGCGGTCGCCTCGATCAGCGTGGTGCCGGGACTGATCTGGCCGGCGCGCTCGGCGGCCTGGATCAGGTACAGACCGATCCGGTCCTTGATGGAGCCGCCGGGATTCTGGTTCTCGAGCTTCAGGAACAGCTCGCAGGGGCCGGTGTCGATGTGGCGCACGGCGAGCATCGGCGTGTGGCCGATCATCTCCAGCACGTTGCCGTAGCTCAGGGGTGACATGTTCGATCCTGCCGCGCACCGGCGCTTCGGGCTGCCCAGCGGCGCGCTTCGAGGTGATTCGCGGATGTGGATTGTACGTTAGGCGCGCGCGACTGCGACAATGAGCCCGCCGGTGAGCCAGCCGTGCAGGAGCGCGGCGGCCTCGCCCGCGGCGCGTTGCTCGTCCCTGCCGGCCGCGAGCAGCTCGCACAGCTCCCCGAAGCTCTCGCCGGCGCGCGCGGCATCGAGCGCCGCGGCTTCGTTCGCGGTGAGCGAGCGAAAATAGGTCTTCAGGCCGCGCCGCCACGCGAGCCACTCCACGGCCGTGGGCAGCACCCGCAGCTCGGGTCGGTCCGTGCCCTCGGTGAGCGCCTTCCACAGCTGCGGCGCGTTCCAGAAGAGCGCGACGCGCCTCAAGCTCGGGTGCCAGAGGAAGCTGAGGCCGGCCCAGTCCGCGGGCGCGATCTGCCCGAGCGCCTCGGGGGCGAGCGGCTCGGCGTCCGCCGCGTCGAACACCTGACTCAGCTCCCATTCCCAGCGAGCCAGCTCCGCGAGCAGCGGCACCTCGGCGTACTCGGTGCGCTCGCGCAGGAATCCCGGCAGCTCATCTCCGTAGTTGCGGATCGAGAAGTACGGCGAGTCGTGCGTACTCACGTACGCGGCACCGAGTGCCTGGAAGTCCGCCTCTCCCAGGAGCTCCGCGAGCGCCGGATAGTTCGCCCCGAGGGCATCGATCAGTCGGCTGCCGTAGGCGCCGCCGTAGATCGCGAGGCGGGTCTGGATGGGCACGCGCGCGGTGCCGATGACATGGGCATCGATCGCGTGCGTGCCGCGCAGCAGGTACTCCTGGAAGTCACCTTGCATGCGCGCAAGCTCGCTCATGGCGCGGCCACGGGCGCCGGCCGCACTGGCCGGGCAGCGTCTGCACCGCGGGTCCCGTCCTCGAGCGCCCGCCGCGCCACCGCACGCGCCTGTGACAGCTCCTCGCACAGCTCGGCGAGCGGTGGGATGTGATCGTCGCGCTCGATCATCGTGGAGACCGGCCCGCAGCGCCCTATTGCGGCCGCATACAGCTCCCACACGGGACCGCACACCGGGTGATCATGGGTATCCACCAGATAGTCGCCGTGGTTCTCGTGCCCGGCGAGATGGATCTGCTGTACCCGCTCGGGAGGCACGGCGTTCAGGTACTCGAGCGGCTCGAACTCGTGGTTCAACGCGCTGACGTAGATGTTGTTGACGTCGAGCAGGATCAGGCAGTCGGCGCGGCGTGCGATCTCGCCGAGGAACTGCCACTCGGTGAGGGTGGAGTCGCGAAAGCTGACATAGCTCGAGACGTTCTCGAGCAGGATGCGCCGCCCGAGGATGTCCTGCACCGTGCGCACCCGCTCGACCACGTGCGCGAGCGCCGCCTCGGTGTAGGGCAGCGGCAGCAGGTCGTGGGTGTTGCGGCCGGCGACCCCGGTCCAGCACAGATGGTCCGAGACCCACTCCGGCTCGATGCGGCGCGCCAGATCCTTGACCTGGCGCAGGTACTCGCGGTCGAGCGGCGCGGTGCTGCCGATCGAGAGCGACACCCCGTGCATCGCGAGCGGATAGCGCTCGCGGATGCGCGTCAGATAATTGAGCGGCTTGCCGCCCGGCACCAGGTAGTTCTCGGTGAGCACCTCGAACCAATCGACAGCCGGGCGGTCCGCGAGGACCGCCTCGTAGTGATCGACCCTGAGACCTAGGCCGAAGCCAAGCGAGGGGCGGGTCAGCATGGATTTACGGGTTCTCGCGCGCCTGGCGGGATTGTAGCGCGTCACTCGTACAGTAGACCGGGCGAGCGGCTACTGGATTGCGCGCGCGGCCCCGCACTGGCGTTGAAGGGGCCGGCGGAGTACCCAAATCCAGTACAATGGTTTTCGTCTTCGCCCGCCTGCCGCGCCCCCCGACGTACCAGCTCACGGTGACGGAATGACCGACGCTTCCGGTGACGCCATCCTCGTGCGTGGCGCGCGCCAGAACAATCTGAAGAACCTCGACCTCGACATCGCGCTCAATGAGCTGGTCGTGGTGACGGGCGTGTCGGGCTCGGGCAAGTCCTCGCTGGTGTTCGACACGCTGTACGCCGAAGGCCAGCGCCGCTACGTCGAGACCTTCTCGCCCTACGCACGGCAGTTCCTCGACCGCATGGACAAGCCGCAGGTCGACTCGATCACGGGCATTCCGCCGGCGATCGCGATCGACCAGACGAACCCGGTGCGGACCTCGCGCTCGACCGTCGGCACGATGACCGAGCTCAACGATCACCTGAAGCTCCTCTACGCGCGCGCGGCGACGCTGTTCTGCAAGCGCTGCGGCGCGCCGGTGCGGCGTGACAGCGCCGAGAGCATCTACGCCGATCTCATGGCGCGCGCCGCGGCCGCGGGCGATCCGCGTCTCATCGTGAGCTTTCCGGTACCGGTACCGGGGAACTTCACGGAAGAGGAGGTGCGCACGCTGCTCGAGCGCCAGGGCTACACGCGCTTCCTCGAGCTGCCGCCGCCGAGTCCGGGCGCGAGCCTGGCGCCCGCGCGGACCGCGAAGTCGCGCGGCAAGCGCGCCGCCGCCCCGACCCGCACACTGCAAGTGGTGCAGGACCGGCTGCGTGCCGCGCAGACCGAGCGCGGCCGGGTGCTCGAGTCGCTGGAGAGCGCACTGCGGGTCGGCCGCGGCCGCGTCAACGTGCAGGTCATGGACGAGGCGGAGGCGCCGCGGGTGCTGGACAGCTGGCGCTACTCGAGCGAGCTGCACTGCGCACACTGCGATCTCTCCTACCGCGAGCCGACCCCGAGCGCCTTCTCCTTCAATTCGCCGCTCGGAGCGTGCGATACCTGCCGCGGCTTCGGCCGCACCATCGGCATCGACTATGGGCTGGTGATTCCCGACGAGAGCAAATCGCTGCGCACTGGTGCGATCAAGCCCTGGCAGAGCAAATCCTACGCCGAGTGCCAACAGGACCTGGAGAAATTCGCGAAGCTGCGCGGCATCTCCCTCGATGCACCGTGGCGCGAGCTGCCCGCCGAGGCGCGCAGGTGGGTCATCGAGGGCGAGGGCGCCTGGACGAAGAAGGTCTGGTATGGGGTCAAGCGCTTCTTCGCCTGGCTCGAGACACGCGCCTACCGCATGCACGTGCGCGTGCTGCTGTCGCGCTATCGCGCCTACACGCCGTGCGCCGCCTGTGCGGGCGCGCGCCTGAAGACCGAGGGACTCCTGTGGCGCATCGGCAGCGGCGAGCTCGCGACCGCGGTGCTCGGTGCGCGGCCGCGCTTCGTGCCCGCCGGAGTCGAGTGGGCCGAGGCGACCGCGGCCGCCCTGCCCGGCCTCTCGATTCACGACCTGGTGCTGCTGCCCATCGAGCGCAGCCACGAATTCTTCGCGCAACTCACCCTGCCGCAGCCGCTCGACGAGGCGACCGACCTGCTGCTCGGGGAGATCCGCGGCCGCTTCCGCTATCTCGTCGACGTGGGCCTCGGGTACCTCACGCTCGACCGTCAGTCGCGCACGCTCTCGGGCGGGGAAGTGCAGCGCATCAACCTCACCACCGCGCTCGGCACCTCGCTCGTGAACACGCTGTTCGTGCTGGATGAGCCCTCGATCGGACTGCACCCGCGCGACATGCGGCGGGTCATCGGCGTCATGAAGCGCCTGCGCGATGCGGGCAATTCGCTGGTCGTGGTCGAGCACGACCCGCAGATCATGCTGGAAGCGGACCGGGTGCTGGACTTGGGTCCCGGCGCAGGCGAGCGCGGCGGACGCATCGTCTTCTACGGTACACCCGCGCAGCTGCGCGCGAGCTCCGTCTCCCTCACCGGGGAGTACCTCTCGGGCCGCAAGGCCGTGGCAACCGCATCCGGGAGCGCGGCGTCGGCCCCACGCGTGCGTGCCGCGCGCGACCCCGGCTCGCAGGCCGACGGTGGAGTCGTCGCGGAGGCGCGCTCCAATCGGTGGCTCGAGCTCAAGGGCGCCTGCGAGCACAACCTCAAGAACCTCGACGTACGGATCCCCCTGAAGCGCCTGGTGTGCGTCACCGGCGTCTCGGGCTCGGGCAAGTCGACGCTCGTCGAGGATGTGCTCTACCCGGCGCTCCTCAAGTACCGTGGGCGGCCCACCGAATCCCCGGGTGAGTTCGCGGGGCTTGCGGGTGCGGAGCTCATCGACGATGTGGTGATGGTGGATCAGAACCCCATCGGCCGCACTACCCGCTCCAACCCGGCGAGTTACGTCGGCGCCTTCGATGCGATCCGCGCGCTGTTCGCCGCCGAACCCGCAGCTGCGGAGCGCAGGTACACGGCCGGCACCTTCAGCTTCAACTCCGGCAATGGCCGCTGCCCGACCTGCACCGGTAACGGCTTCGAGCACGTCGAGATGCAGTTCCTCTCGGACGTGTACCTGCGCTGCCCGGACTGCAACGGGCGCCGCTATCGCGACGAGGTGCTCGAGATCCGGCGCGAGGGCGCCGACGGGCGACGCGCCAGCATCGCCGACGTCCTCGACATGACCCTCACCGAGGCCGGCGCCTTCTTCGCCGACGCCCCGGAGATCGCCGCGCGGCTCGCGCCGCTCGCGGACGTCGGGCTCGAGTACCTGAAACTCGGGCAGCCCGTGCCGACGCTCTCGGGCGGGGAGGCGCAGCGGCTGAAGCTCGCCGGCCACCTGGCGCAGGCGGGCTCGGTGCTCTCCTCCATCACGCACCGCGGGAAGCTGTTCCTGTTCGACGAGCCGACGACGGGGTTGCACTTCGAGGACGTAGCGAAGCTGCTGAAGGCATTCCGCAAGCTGCTCGCGGCGGGGCACTCGCTGCTCGTGATCGAGCACAACCTGGATGTCATCCGCGCCGCCGACTGGATCATCGACTTAGGTCCCGAGGGCGGGGACCGTGGCGGGGAGATCGTGTACTCGGGACCGGTGGCGCAGCTGCGCGCGGCAAAGAACTCCTATACCGGCCAGGCGCTCATCGCCTACGAGGCGGCGCTCGCGGGCGGTGAGCCGCTCGCGAGCGAGGCAGGCACCATGCCGATGGCTGCGGTCGCCGAGCCCGCGGCGCGTTACGCCGGCAACGGTCGCGCGCGCCATGCGGTGGTCATCCACAAGGCGCGCGAGCACAACCTCAAGAACATCGACGTCGAGATCCCACGCGACCGCTTCACGGTGATCACCGGGGTATCGGGTTCGGGCAAATCCACCCTCGCCTTCGACATTCTCTTCAACGAGGGCCAGCGGCGCTATCTCGAATCACTCAACGCCTACGCGCGGCAGTTCGTGCAGCCCGCGGCGCGGCCCGACGTGGACGCCATCTTCGGCATTCCGCCGACGGTCGCGATCGAGCAGCGCACCAGTCGCGGCGGCCGCAAGAGCACCGTCGCGACGCTCACCGAGATCTACCACTTCCTGCGCCTGCTCTACATGAAGCTCGGCACCCAGTACTGCCCCGACTGCAACGTCGCCATCGAGCCGCAGAGCGCCGCCGGGGTGGCGGCGCGCCTGCTGCGCGACTACCGGGGCAAGCGCATCACCCTGCTCGCGCCGCTGGTCGTGGCGCGCAAGGGCTACTACACCGATCTCGCCAAGTGGGCCGCGAAGAAGGGCTTCAGGACCCTGCGGGTCGACGGCGAGATGCTGCCGACCGCGCCGTGGCCGCGCCTGTCGCGCTTCCGCGAGCACACCATCGAGCTGCCGGTCGCGCAGATCGAGGTCGGTGCGAGGAGCGAGGCGGCGCTGCACCAGGCGCTCGCCCGCGCGCTCGACTTCGGCAAGGGGCTGGTGCACGTGCTGACAGCGAAGTCCGCGCGCGTGACGGTGTTCTCCACCAAACGCGCCTGCCCGTCCTGCGGGCGCAGCTTCGCCGAGCTCGACCCGCGGCTGTTCTCGTTCAACTCCAAACACGGCTGGTGCGAGGCCTGCTACGGCACCGGCGTCATGATGGCGGGGTTCGATGAGGAGCAGAGCGGCGAGGAGCGCTGGTGGAACGACTGGTACGAGCACGACCCGGCGGTGTGCGGCGTGTGCAATGGCGAGCGCCTCAACCCCATCGCGCTCAACGTGCGCTTCCGCGGGCGCTCGATCGCGCAGCTCGCCGCCGAGTCGGTGGACGGCTGCGCGGAGTTCTTCGCCAGGCTGCGCCTGAATCCGCGCGAGCGCGAGATCGCCCGCGACATGCTGGCCGAGATCCGCGCGCGACTGCGCTTCCTCGGGCGCGTCGGGCTCTCCTACCTCACGCTCGACCGCGCCGCGCCCACGCTCTCGGGCGGTGAGGCGCAGCGCATCCGGCTCGCCGCGCAGCTCGGTTCCAACCTCCAGGGCGTGTGCTACGTACTCGATGAGCCGACCATCGGCCTGCATCCGCGCGACAACGAAATCCTGCTCCAATCCCTTACCGAACTCGCCGGGCACCGCAACACGCTCGTGGTGGTGGAGCACGATGAGGAGACGATCCGCCGCGCCGATCACGTCCTCGACCTCGGTCCCGCCGCCGGCGTGCGTGGCGGGGAGCTGGTCGGCGCCGGCACGGTACGCGAGCTCACCGCCAACCCGCGCTCGATCACCGGGCGCTTCCTGCGAAACCCGCTGCTGCACCCCGCGCACCCGCAGCGCCCGGTGGACGCGGCGACGGAGCACCTGTTGCTGAAACGCGTCAGCCTGCACAATATCCGCGGCAGCGACGTGCGCATTCCGCTCGGGCGGCTGGTGGTGATCACCGGGGTGTCGGGCTCTGGCAAGTCGACACTGGCGCGTGACGTGCTGTACGCCAACCTGCGCCGGCTGCTGGGCGAGAACCACGCGCGAAGCCGCCGCAAGCGCGCTGGCGCCGCCGCGCTCGTCGGCTGCGCGGGGCTCGAGGGGCTCGAGCACCTCGGCCGCGTTCTGGAGGTCGATCAGACCCCGATCGGCAAGACGCCGCGCTCGTGTCCTGCGACCTATGTCGGCTTCTGGGACGACATCCGCCGCGTCTACGCCGGCACGACCGAGGCGCGCATCCGCGGCTACAGCGCCAGCCGCTTTTCCTTCAATACCGCCGGCGGACGCTGCGAGGCGTGCGAGGGACAGGGGGTGAAGACCATCGAGCATGAGCTTCCTCCCCGACGTCAAGGTGCTGTGCGATGTGTGCGGCGGGCGGCGCTTCAATTCCGAGACGCTCGCGGTACTGTGGCGCGAGAAGAGCATCGGCGACGTGCTGGCGCTGGACGTCGACGATGCGGTGGGATTTTTCGCCGCACACGCGCGCGTGCACCACGCGCTGAAGCTGCTACAGGACGTGGGCCTCGGTTACCTCACCCTCGGGCAGCCGAGCCCGACTCTCTCGGGCGGGGAGGCGCAGCGCATCAAGCTGGTCACCGAGCTCTCCAAGGTGCGCGACAACCTGCCGCGCGGCGCCACCGCCCGTCACACGCTCTATGTTCTCGACGAGCCCACCGTGGGGCTGCACATGGCGGACGTGGAGAAGCTGCTGCAGGTGCTGCACCGGCTGGTGGCTGCCGGCAACACCGCGGTCGTGGTCGAGCACAACCTCGACGTCATGGCGGAGGCGGACTGGATCCTCGACCTGGGGCCGGAGGCCGGCGCGGGCGGCGGACGCCTCGTCGCCCAGGGACCCCCGGCGCAGATCGCGCGCCGCGCAAAGCGCTCGCACACCGGGCGGGTGCTGGAGGAGTTCCTGCGCGAGCGGACCCGCAGGACGCCGGAGTAACCTTAAGCCACCATGGCCCACGATCTGGTCTGCTGGAAGTGCGGAGCCTCGCTGGCCGAACTCACCCTGCCGCTGCGGCGGCTGGAGGAATGCCCCAAGTGCCACGCGGAGCTGCACGTATGCCGGATGTGCGTCGACTACGACACCCGGGTTGCGAAGCACTGCCGTGAGCCGACCGCAGAAGAGGTCAACGACAAGACTCACGCCAACTTCTGCGACCACTTCAAGCCACGCGCCGGCGCCTACACGCCTCCCAACACCCGGGAAGTGGATGCGGCGCGGGCGGCGCTCGAGGCCATGTTCGGCAAGAAATAGTCGCGCGGCCACGGCCCGTCACAGCCGAACCGCTGGCGCACCGGCTGCGCAGTGCGACGCGCCGGCTAGTCCTTCTTCATCCGCTCGCTGAGCCGCTCGAGCAGGCGCGAGAACGGCGAGTTCTTCGCCACCTCGACCCGCAGGTGGCGCACGCCGGTGTCGTTGACGACCTCGCCGGCGCCATCGTCGATGGCGAGCTGACTGGCGCCGAGAATCTCGAGCGTCTCCTCCAGGGTCTGCGGACCCTTGCGCTCGCGTGCGCCCACCTTGCCGCTGCCGCGGCCGCGTCCCCGGGCCACCGCGGCGGCGGATCCCGCCGGACGGGCCGCGGGCTTGGCCGCCGCTCTGGGCGGCGGCTGCGGACGGGCGAGCGCGGGCGGCGGCCGGGCATCCATGTCGATGTCGATCAGCTTGAACTCCTCGTTGGCCGCACGGCGCGTGGCGGCCGGGGCGGAGAACCCCGAGGCGTGGCGCTCCTCGTCACTGGCGCGCGCGCGCTCCTGCGGGCTCACCGGCACCACGGCCACGGTTCCGAACTCCGAGCGCACGTAGTAGGCGACCTGCTTGGCGGAGATCGCGTCGTTGAAGAATCCGAGCCGCAGCCCGTACCAGCGGCGCCCCTCGCGGCTGCCCTCCACCGTATAGAGCGTGTAGGCGCTGAAGATGGCGAGCGGCGGCACCTTGTCGAGCTCCACCGGCTGCACCGACCAATGCAGCTGCACCGCGAAGGAGACCGGCGCGTTGTTGACCACGGCCTCCTTCAGCGCGGCGCGCGTGCCGGTGTCGTCGGGCTTGAGCAGCGGAATGCTGCTCGCGGGCATCTCCGCGGGCTTCTCCGTGGATTTCTCGCCGTCCTCGGGGCGACGGTTCTCGAGCACCCGCAGCACCTGCGTATCGGTGAGATGGCCGTCCTGCGCGGCGGGAGCTCCGCGCGGCGGCGCCGGCGCGTGCATCAGGCGGGTCTCCCCCGTGGCGCTGGTCTCTCCGAGAGCGGCGAGCACTTCGCGCACGTTGGAATCCTCGAACACCGGCTTACCGGAGGCTGCCGCGGCCGCACGCGCTCGGACAGATGCCGCGGGCAGCGCTGCCGGCGGCGCCGCAGCGGGGGGCCGCACCGGTGCTGCCGCACGGGGGGGCATTGCCGGGCGCGGCGGCGTTGCCGGTCGGGCGGGCGCTGCGACGCGCGGCGGAAGCGCCGGACGAACCGCGCGAGGCGCCGCCGCCGCGGCTGCGGAGGCCGCGGCGGCGGCCGTGCGCGCCGGTGCCGGTGCGGAGGGAGCCGGACGCGGCACACCGTCAAGCGGTGCTGAGCGCGGCGCGGAGCTCGGGGTGACCCTCTGGCGCGCGATCGCCGGGATCATCGGAGTCGGCGGCCGAGCGGGCGTGGGGGCGGCCTGCAGGACCGGAATATTCTGCGGGGGCGGCACCGACCGTGTACGCGCGGCAGGAGCTGCAACGCGCGTTGTGGGAAGGGGCGCGGGCGGGCGCGGCGCGGGGACCGCCAGGCGCGGCTGCGGACCGGCCGCGTGCTGAGCCTGGGCCGCGGCGGCGGCGGCGGCGCGCTCACGGAGCTTGCGCCCCGGGGCTTCGCCGGCCCATGCGCCCGGATAGATCTCGCGCACGACATTCAGCCACTCCTCGGCCTCGGCGAGCGTCGCGAAGTAACCCATGTGCAGCCGGAAGCGCTCGCGGCCCTCCTCGAAGCGCCGGCTGACGAAGAACGTGAAACGCCTGAGCTCGGGCAGCTCGGTCTGCGCGAGCGCCATCGGCGTGGTGGACGAGCAGAGGTTGAGAACGAACGGGCTCGCGCCCGCGGCCGGTGCCGCCGACTCTGCCGCTCCGGCCACGGACAACGCGTCGGTGGCCAACTCTGGCTGTGGTGTCATTTCGCTTCCCCGAAACAATCCTAAGGAACGGCCATGGACCGAAGGATCTTGGGGATTCGCGACGGGTGCGAGCGCTCGCGCCTGCAGTGCGCGATTCGTGGCAGCCCCGCCGTCGTAGGAACCAAGTCCTTTAGACCGGTGGCTTTGCGTCCCCGTCTTTCGACGGGTTTGCCCTTGTCACGGGTGACAGTGTCGAAGCGTCGCCGTTTGCAGTCAAGTGCTACGTATGTGCCCGGGCTCTCAGCTGTGGATAGTCCCTAAGCCTCGCGCGTGCGCGTTATGTCTCAACGTCGTTGCGCCGGCGTACTCCAGAAGCGGCCGCCGCCGGCGAAGCGCTGGCGATAAAAACCGCTGCCGAGATCGCCATACGTGACCGCCTGGCCCGCGCGCGGCGCGTGAATGAAGCGGCCACCGCCCGCGTAGATGCCAACATGATTGACGTGGCGCGAGTGGATGCGGAAGAACACCAGGTCACCGGGCACGAGCTCGGCGAGCGACACCGCGCGCGCCGCGGCCTGCTGCTCGCGCGCGGTGCGCGGGATCGAGAGCCCCACGCGCTCGTGCACGTAGCGCGCGAGCCCACTGCAATCGAAACCCGCCGCGTCCGCTCCGCCGAAATGATAGGGGATGCCGAGGAGGCCGGCGGCGATGGCGGCCATCTGCGTGCCGGGATCAGCTGCGGGCGGCGCGGGTGGCGGCTGCGGGGGCGTGGTGCGGCACGCCACGAGGGTGACGAGCACGCCGGCGAGGAGGGTACCGCAGCCGCGCGCGGCGCCCGCCCGGATCATTTACCGCGCGCGCGCCGGCTTGCGGGCGGGCGGGGCCACCGGGGTGCGCGCTTTCAGAGTTGCGAGCGCCTGGATCCCCGCGTACACGTAGCGCTGTGTGCCGCGCCGGCCGGAGCGCGTCGCGCCGAGCATCGCGGCCGCGACCGTGCGTGCGCTGATCGCGCGATAGGCGGCGCGTGATCCGCGCAGAAAGGGGCCCGCGAGCGGCATGAGCGCGAGTCCGAGCAGCTCGATCGGGCGCACCTCGCGGCGCCAGCCGAGCAGCATCCCGGGCTGCAGGATGTCGAGCGCGGCGAATCCGAGCGCTTCCAGCGCCTGCTCCATCTCTCCCTTGGTGCGCAGGTAGAAGTTGCGCGAGTCCGGGTCGGCACCGCCGCTGGAGATGACCACGAACCGCTGCGCCTGTGCAGCGAGCGCCGCACGCGCGAAGGCCAGCACGTAGTCGACGTCGACCACACGGAAATTCTCCTGCGAGCCGGCGCGGGCGATGGTGGTGCCAAGACAGCACAACGCGACGTCGCAACGTACGCCCTGCAGCTGGCTCTCGAGGCGCTCGAACTGGACGATGCGGTTGGCGAGGCGTGCATCCTCGCGGCCGAGCGCGCGGCGCGTGACGGCAATCGTGCGACTGAAATCGGCAGCGCGAAGCAGCGCATCGAGGGTCAAACCTCCGGTGAGTCCGCTCGCTCCAGCCAGCAGCGCTACTTGCCCCTGATCGCCTGCCATCGGTGCACCCGTCCGCAACGCCGCTGGTTTTGCGGCCAAGCTTAGGAGGGCGCACGCCCACCGGCAAGACTGAAGCTTACGGCGAACCGCCGCCGCCGGCCTGGACGGCCTGGTCCACGCGCCGCAGGCCCTCGGCGGCGGCGACCCCCTCGGGGCGCAGAGCGCGGGCCCGCTCGAAGGCCGCCCGGGCTGCCTCCAGCCGGCCAGCCGCGAGCGCATCGAACCCCTCGCCTGCGGCGGCGGCGTAGTCATCATCGGCCAGCGCGGCGTTCGCCTGCGCGAGTCCGCGCTGCGCCTCCTGACTGCGCGGATCGATGCGCTGCGCCTGCTCGAAGGCGCGTGCGGCCTGCTCGAGCTCGCCCGCATCGAACGCCTCGCGCCCGGCAGTCAGCTGCACGGTGAGCGCCGCAGGCGCGAAGTGCCGCTCGGGGCGATCGATCTGGCGGACGGGCGGCGCGGCCGGCACGGCCGGGGCTCGCGCGTCAGCCCGAGGAGGATTCGTCATGCCGGGAACGGCGGTCGCAGGGGCCGCCGGCCGGCTCGCGGCGGGGGGCCCGCTGACGGCCGCCGGTCCGCTCACGGGGGGAGGCCCGCCCATGGCCGCAGCGGCGGTGGGGGATTCCCCCGCAGAGGCGGCCACCGGAAGCACCGGTGCGCCCTGCAGCGGCAGGAGGTACCACAGAGCGAGCAACACCGCGGCGAGTACTCCCGCGAAGAGCAGCGCGCGACGGCGGCCGCTGCGCATGGGTTCCAGGCGCAAGAGCGGCGGCACTGTCTCGAGCTTGAGGTCCTGCATCACCAGCCGCGAATCGACCACCTCGGGCCCGAGCTGCAGCGCGGGCGCAGCGTGCGCGGGAGGCACGGCGCTCATCGCGGGCGGCAACACCGGCGGCGGCTCGCGTGGCGGCAGGCTCCAGTCGACGGGATCCGCCTCGCGCGCCGGCTCGGCCATCTCGAAATCGAAACTCAGCGTGTCGTTGAGTGTGGCCTCGAGTTCCCCGATCACCTCGCCCATCGAGCCGGGACGGCTCGCCGCGTCCTTGGCGAGCATGCGGGCAATGAGCAGACCCAGAAGCGGCGGCATCTGCTCGGCGGGCTTCAGCTCCGGCACCGGCTCGATCTGCGCGCGCCGCGCGTCGAAGTGGGGAAAATATGGCGGGTAGCTCGACAGCAGCTCATAGGCGAGCGCGCCCAGCCCGTAGATATCGTCCGCAGGCGTCGGCGCCTCGCCGCGCAGCTGCTGCGGGCTCGCGCTGAAGGGCGACAGGCGGCGGTTGGCCGGATCGACGCGCTCGAGGGCGGTGCCCGCGGCGCCGAAGTCCGCGATCTTGACCGCCCCGTGCGCGTCGAACAGGACGTTACCGGGCTTCAGATCGCGGTGAATGACGTCGCGCTGGTGCGCGTGCTCGAGCGCCTTCGCGATCTCGATGAGCACGGGCACGACCCGCAGGTAGCCCGACCCGCGCATGCGCCTGAGGTCGCCCCCGGGGGCCAGCTCCATCGGCAGCAGCAGCGTGTCCTCGCCCAGATGCTCGGGCGCAAATACCTTGAGGATACCGGGGTGCTCGAGGCGGCTCGCGATCGCGTGCTCGTGCACCAGCGCCGACCACACCGCCGCCGTGCGCGCCGGGGCCACGCGCAGGATCTTGAGCGCAACATCCCCACCGCGCTGCGGGTCGGACGCGCGCCATACCTCTCCTTGTCCGCCGGACCCGAGCTTCTCGTGCAGCGTGTAACGCGCCTGCAGCGCCCGCTCCGGTAGTTCCGTCACCGCGATGGGTCGTGCTCCTCTGCTCCCGCGCAGTATGCCACTGCGCGCCAGAGGTTAGGACCCTCGTCAAAGGCCGAGGTTCAGCTGGGCAGCGGCGGCCCCGGGCGGCCGGAACCGGCTGGTGTCGAGCCCGGCCCGGCTCGAGGACAGGAGCTTCAGGCGCTGGACGGCGAGCTGGAAGCGGCGGAGCAAGAGCTGGGCGTAGGGTCCGGTGCCGCGCATGCGCGTGCCGAAGCGCGGGTCGTTGTCGCGCCCGCCGCGCATGTCGCGGATCAGTGACATGACGTGCGCGGCGCGCTGCGGGTAGTGCTCGGCGAGCCACTCCTGGAACAGGTCCCTGATCTCGTGCGGCAGGCGCAGCAGCACGTACCCCGCCCAGCGCGCCCCGTGCGCGGCGGCCGCTTCGAGGATGCTCTCCAGCTCGTGATCCGTGAGCGCCGGGATCACCGGCGCCACCAACACCCCGCTCGGCACTCCGGCGGCATGCAGCTCGGCGAGCGCCCGCAGCCGTGCCTGCGGGGATGCCGCGCGCGGCTCCATGCGGCGCTTGAGCTCGGCATCCAGCGTCGTGATGCTGATGGCGACGCTCGCCAGATTGTCGCGCGCGAGGTCGGTGAGCAAATCGAGATCGCGCAGCACGAGCGCGCTCTTCGTGATGATCGTGACCGGATGGCGAGTGCGGGCGAACACCTCGAGGATCGAGCGGGTCACCTTCATTTTCCGCTCGACCGGCTGGTAGGGATCGGTGTTGGCGCCGACGGTGATCGGCTTGCACACGTAACCGGCGCGCCCCAACTCGCCGTCGAGAATCCTGGCCGCGTCCGCCTTGTAGAAGAGGCGCGTCTCGAAGTCGAGGCCGGGCGAGAGGCCCAGGTAGGCGTGGCTCGGACGAGCGTAGCAGTTGTGACTCACCACGCCGTTGGCGATGTAGTCGCCCGTTTCGGTGGTGAGGTCGTAGAGCCGCATGCCGCCTAGCGGCTCGATGCCGACGACACCCAGACGAGCTTCGCTCTTGATCGCCTGGCCGGCGATATCGAGCTTGCGGGCGATGGCCGGACGAAAGGTGTGGAAGAAGCGCAGCTGCTCCTTGAGGCCACCGGTCAATCTCACTACGTCCATCGGCTTGCGGTCTTCGTGATGGGCGTGCTCGACGACAAAGATGAACTGAAAGGCGCGCAGACACTCGCCGATCCGACCGAGGATCTGCGGGTCGGTGTTCGAGATGCGCAGGACACCGCTGAGGCTGCCTTCGGCGTCGAATATCCCGGCGAGAAAGCCCGCCATCCATTGGCGGGTCGCAATCGCAGGCCACTCAATCAGCGCATAAATGGAATGCACCGCACGGATCTGCGAGGTCCGAATGGCGTGCATTGCCCGCCGGGTGCCGGCGGCCGCCTGGAACTCGAAGCCACGGGTTGCTATGTCGAAGTCGAACAGATAGTCGCGCGCCCTGAGCAGCCCGTCCGTGTCACACAGCGCCAGACGGAACTGGTAGAGCTTTGCCGCCCTGCCGTTCCGACGGCGGTAGTCATGTACGCCCAGATGAGCGTCGCCGCGGATCATTCCGCACAGATAGCCGCGACGGTAATCCTCCTGCTGCGGTACGCCCTCGGCAAAGGCGCCGGTGCCCATGAGTGTGTTCGACGTCGTCAGATGCGGTCTGCGCGCCGCGCCGTGTTGGGATCCGGTGACAAACTTCCAGCCGCGCTCCGTCAGGAACCGATGATCGCCGCTCGTCACGAGCGTCGTGCCATCCGCCAGTGTCGTGCGGACCGCTGGCTTGATGACGCTCCAATGCGCCAGCACACGCGATTTCACGTAGCGGCGATACCAGCCAAGACGCCGCGTGCCGAAGATCTCATCCCCGACGCGCAGGCTTTCCAGCGCGCGCGGGTAGCCGTCAGCCATCAGGATCGGCGTATCACCCGATGCGCAGTAAGGGCACGCATGCTCGCATCCCCTGTAAGGATTGATGGACAGATCGAACGGCACATCCGGGGAGTCGTTGGTGCTGATGACACTCTTCGCGTGCTCGGATTGCAGCGTCGTCTCGATGTGCCCGGGCTCCTCCTCCAGGTACCAACCGTCATCGACCGCGACCCGCTGCTGCACATCGAAGCGCGGAGTTGGATTGGAGAGTGCCCCGCGACCCTGGTAGAGGCGCGGCTCGGATTTCATGCGGCTCATGCTCCATACTGTACGCCCATACAGTAAGGGCGTAAAGCGCGTATCCTATTGATACATAATGGGATTAGTGCCCAGAACCTACTTCACGAGGCGGAGCGAGAAGGGGTAGCGATAGCTTACGCCCTCGCTCGCCCGGACCGCAGCAACGAGAGTGAGCGCGAGCCAGGCGATGCAGAGCGCAATGCCGAGCAGGAAGCCGACGAGCACCAGCGTCGCGATCGCGCACACCACCGCAGCGATCGACACGCTGATGTTGAAGTTCAGACTCTCGAGCGCCTGCTCGGCGACGAACGCCGACTGCTCGCGCTTGTTGAGCCATACGAGCAGCGGCCCGACGACGTTGCCGACCAGCGGAAAGAGGAGACCGGCCAGGGCTGCCAGGTGCGCGAGCATCCCCCAGGTGCGCTCGTTCTCCGTCGGCGCCGGGCCTGCGGCCGGGTCGCTCATCGTCGCTCCTCCCTATGGCAGGCGGGAACGGTAGCGGATCGTCACCGAGTAGTTCCGCCCTGGCTCGACATAGTATGCGGCTGTTTGATAGCTGCGGTCGAAGATGTTGGCGGCACGACCTTCCAGCGTCCACTCGCTCCCGAGCGCCCACTGTGTCAGCAGGTCGACCGTCGTATAACCGCCCATTGGCATCGTGTTGGCGAGATCGTCGTAACGCCGTCCTTCATAGCGGACCACCGCCGCCACCGATCCGGCGACTCCTTGAGACATCGAGGCATGCAGCAGGCGGCGCACGGTGAGCGAGGCATTCTGCTTTGCACGCCGGTTCAACAGATTGTCGTAGTCGGGGCCGGCTGACAGATTCAGCGGCTCCATGCCCGTCAGCTGCCCGCCGACGACCCAGTCCTCGCCGTGCCAGTCGCCCTGCAGCTCGACCCCGCGGATCCGCGATTCGTTGATGTTCTGTGGCAGGAAGGTGGCCGGGTCGACGGCGATGAGATCGCTGATCGTCGTCTGGTAGGCGTGCAGCGACCACTTGAGCGCGCCTTGCTCGCCATCGAACCCCACCTCGTAGGACCTGGATTGCTCGGGCTTGAGATCGGGGTTGCCGAAGCCAGGGAAATACAGCTCATCGAAGGTCGGGGCGCGGAATGCGGTGCCGAAGGTCGCGGTGAAACGCACCCCCTCGGTGAGCCTGCGGTTGAGGCCAAGGTCCTCGGTCACGTGGCCGCCGAACTGCGAATTGTCCTCGTAGCGCGCGCCCGCCATGGCCGACCACTGTCCGAGATCGGCGTGCAGCTCGCCGAACACTGCGCGCGTGGTGCGCGTGGTGGCGGTGAAGACGGTGTCGCTCTCGACGGAGACATCCTCGTAGTCGAGGCCGCTTACCAGGCTCAAGCCCCCGCCGAGCTTGCCGTCGGCCTGCAGGCTCGCGCTCTTGCGGGTGCTGTCGAAGGTGCCGACCGGGGTGGCATCGAGAAAATCGCGCTCGTCGTCGGCGTCGCGCCCGGCGAGCAGCCGCACGTGCCAGGAGTCACCGAGGGCCTGATCGAGGTGCACGCTGGTGACGTTCTCCTGGAAATCAAGGCGATCGTCGAAGCCGGCGCCGTCGAAACCGGTCCAGCCGTGGGTGTAGAGCTCGTCGACCGAGGCGATGAGCGTGTCGGTGAGGTGCATGCCGCCGGTGAGCGAGGCGGAGCGGTTCTGGAAGCCGTCGGGCACCTGCGCCGGGTTCGGGTCGAAGCAGCCGGCGAACGCAGACGCCTGGCAGGCGGTGAAGCCGGCGGTGGTCTGGGCATCCGCCGAGATGCTGCCCCAGGCGCTCGGGCTTCGTCCCTGAACATAGCCGGTGAACTCGTGGGTGTCGTAGCTGCCGTCCATGGCGCTGCCACCCACCGTCACGCCGGGCGTGCCCGCCTGGCGGGTGAAGATCTGGATGACCCCGCCGACGGCATCCGAGCCGTAGAGCGTCGAGCGCGGCCCGCGCACCACTTCGATGCGATCGATCTCTGCGAGCGGGATGATCCCGAAGGGCGCGGAGCCGATGCTCGCCGAGCCAACACGCACCCCGTCGATCAGGAGCAGCGTGTGGTCGGAGTCCGTACCGCGGATGAACACCGAGCTCTGCTGTCCGAGGCCGCCGGCGTTGTCGATGTTGATGCCGGCGAGATCGGCGAGCAGGTCCTGCACCGACTGCACCTGGCGCGCGTCGATGTCGGCGCGCGTGATGACGGTGGTCGACCAGAACGAGTCGTCCTGTGGCTCGGGGATGCGCGAGGCGGTGACGATGACCTGCGAGAGCTCCTGGTCGGAAGAGCCCGTCTGCAGGGGCGGCTGCGCCTGGCACCACGCCGCGGCTGCGGCGGCTGCCGCGAGCCATGCGAAGGAAAGGAGAAACGCGCGCCGTGCGGCGCGCCGCGTGCTAAGACCTGTTGACATGACCGGCTCCTGAAAAGCACACACCCGTGCAGTCGGGGTCGTGTCAGGAGCTGGGGTACGGACCTAAGCCCATACCGTCAAGACCAGCCGCCCGCCGCGACTCCAACGGTGATGCGCAAGGCCGGTCTCCGGGCTCTCGAGCGGAGGTGTCCCTCCGGCGAATCGCCTTCCCGCGCCCCTCGTCGGAGTGCAGTGGCTCATGTGATCCGCCTGATCTCGATTACCGTTGCGGGGGCAGCGCCGGGTTTGGACGAATCCGCACCGGACTTCCCGTTTTACCCCCGTCCCAAACGGGACAGCGGGCACCTCACGCCGCGCGAAGGTTGCCTGCGGCGCTCGCCCGGCGTCAAGACAATTCATCGCGGCTCCCGGCGTGGCATGATCTAAGGGTCGTGGAACCCGTCGAACAGCGCGCCGATCCCGCCCGGCTCAACAGCGCGGCGGAACTGCTCGGCTATCTGGGAGTCGCGCCCCTGGTGTTGTGTCTGGCCGGCGTCGGACTGTTGCCCGACTACGCCGGGCGCGAGCTCGCACAGCGGGTCGCGATCGCCTGGGGCGCGGTGCTGCTCGCCTTCACCGGCGCCGTGCACCTGGGACTGGCGCTCGCGGGGCGCCTCACGTCACAGCCGGTGCGCCTCGCCGGCGCCATCGTTCCGGCGCTCGTGGGTGCGCTCGCGGTCGTGCTCGGCGGTCAGCGCGCGTTTGCGCTGCTGGTGGTCGGGTTCGGCGGCTTCTGGCTGTACGAGCACCGCACGCTCGCCGCCGTGCTGCCGGGGGCGTATCTCAACCTGCGGCGTTCCCTGAGTCTCGCGATCTGCACGCTGCTGGCGCTCACCATGATCGCTTCGGACGCGGCGGGCCTGCTGTGAGCGGCTGAAGGAGCACGCGCCACGATGGAGGATCTGGTATCCGCGCTGTGGCTGCGCCGGCTGATCACGGTAGTGCTGCTCACCGGCATCGTGCTGCTCGGCTTCAGGGTGATGGAGCCGTTCATCGTGCCGCTGGTGTGGGCCGGGATCCTTGCCTACGTGAGCTGGCCGGCCTACGCGTGGCTGTTCCGCAAGCTGCGCGGGCGGCGGGCCGTGGCCTCGCTCCTGATGACGGCCGTGGTGACCGCGGCGGTGATCGTGCCGATCGCCTGGCTCGCGGTGGTGCTGCGTATCGAGCTGGTGCGCGCCTACCACGAGACGCAGCGCGTGTTCGCAGGGGGTGTGCAGCTGCCGCCGGTCGTGCTGAAGATCCCCTGGCTCGGCGATCAGCTGCGCGAGCTCGCCGCGCGCGTCGCGCAGGACCCGCACGCGCTCGGGGCGGAGCTGCGCAAGCTGACCGATCACTCCTTCGATCAGATCGCACACGTGGTGGGCGGCATCACGCGTAACGCGGTGAAGCTGCTGCTCGCCGTGGTGAGCCTGTTCTTCGTGTTCGGCGGCGGCGAGCGCTTCGCCGGACAGGTCGCACGCGCGCTCGAGCAGGTGCTCGGCCCGCGAGTGCACAACTACCTGAAGGCCATCGGCCAGACGGTGCGTGCCGTGGTGTACGGGCTGCTGCTCGCGGCGCTGGTGCAGGGGGTGCTGGTCGGGCTCGGCTACTGGCTGGCCGGAGCCGGCGCGCCGGTGTTCCTCGCCGCGCTCACGACCGTGTGCGGGCTGATCCCGTTCGCGGCTCCCACCATCTGGGCGGGCGTGGTGCTGTGGCTGCTCGCGCAGGGCAACACCGTCGCGGCCATCGGGCTGTTCGTCTGGGGCGCGATCGTCATGAGCTGGACGGATCACATCGTGCGGCCATTCCTCATCAGTCGCGAGGCCGAGATTCCGTTTCTGGTGGTGCTGTTCGGCGTGCTCGGGGGACTCGCGGCCTTCGGGCTGGTGGGCCTGTTCGTCGGCCCGGTGATCCTCGCGGTGCTGCTCGCGATCTGGCGCGAGTGGCTGCACGAGATCCAGTCTCAGGCGGACAGGAACATGCGGTAGGCGGGGTTGGCCGTCTCTTCCACGTAAGCGTAGTGCAGTGCGTTCAGGTGCTCGAGAAAGTCGGCCCGCTCGGCGGGCGGCACCTGGATGCCGGCCAGCACGCGTCCGTAGTCCGAACCGTGATTGCGGTAGTGGAACAGGCTGATGTTCCAGCGCGAGCCGATCGCCTGCAGGAAGCGCAGCAACGCCCCGGGGCGCTCCGGGAACTCGAAGCGATACAGCACCTCGTGCTCGAGCCCGCGCGCATGGCCGCCGACCATGTAGCGCACGTGCAGCTTCGCCATCTCGTCATCGCTCATGTCGGTGACCGTGAAGCCGGCGGCGCGCAGCTGCCCCGCCACCAGGTCCTTCTCGGCGCGCCCCTGCGCCAGCGCAAAGCCGACGAAGATCCGGGCCGCGTCGGCCTGCGCGTAGCGGTAGTTGAACTCCGTGACGCTGCGCTTCCCGAGCGTCTCGCAGAAGCGCAGGAAGCTGCCGGGGTGCTCCGGGATCACCACCGCGAGCAGCGCCTCGCGCTCGCCGCCCAGGTCGGCGCGCTCGGCCACGTGCCGCAGCCGGTCGAAGTTCATGTTAGCGCCGCTGTTGATCGCCACCAGGCGCTTGTCGCGCCAGCCCTCGCGCCTCACGTACTGCTTCAGTCCCGCCACCGCGAGCGCTCCGGCCGGCTCGACGATCGAGCGTGTGTCCTCGAAGACGTCCTGGATCGCCGCGCAGATCTCGTCGGTGTCGGTCAGCACGATCTCGTCCACGGCCCCGCGGCACAACCCGAAGGTCTCCTCGCCGACGCGCCGCACCGCGACCCCGTCGGCGAAGATCCCGACGCGCTCGAGAGTCACGCGGCGCCCGGCGCGCAGCGACTCGTACATGCCCGCCGCATCGCGCGGTTCGACGCCCACGATCTTCACCGCGGGGTAGAGGTACTTCACGTACACGGCGATGCCGGCGAGCAGCCCCCCGCCCCCCACCGGCACGAAGATCGCATCGAGCTTGCCGCCGGTCTGGCGCAGGATCTCCACCGCGATGGTGCCCTGGCCCGCGATCACGTCCGGGTCGTCGAAGGCATGCACGAACACGAGGCTGCGCTCGCGCGCCAGGGTGAGCGCGCGCTCGAGCGCGCTGTCGTAGTCGTCGCCGTGCAGCATGACCTCGCCACCCAGGTCGATGACCGCCTGCACCTTGATCTGCGGGCTGGTCTGCGGCATGACGATCACCGCGGGGATCGCCCGGCGGCGCGCGGCGAGCGCCACGCCCTGGGCGTGGTTGCCGGCCGAGGCGCATACCACCCCGCGCGCGGCCGCGGCCTGGCCCAGGTGTGCGATGCGGTTGTAGGCGCCGCGCAGCTTGAAGGAGAATACCGGCTGCAGGTCCTCGCGCTTGAGCAGCACCTCACTGCCAAGCCGGCGCGACAGGCGCGGCGCCGCATCCAGCGGCGACTCGATCGCCACGTCGTAGACGCGCGCCTTGAGGATTCGCTCGATGTAGGGACTCGTCACGGGAAAGCCTCGCGCTCAAGCCTCGCCGGCCCTGGCGCGCAGCTTAACTGCGGCGCTGTGTAACTGTCAGCGCTTGAAGCGCACGGCAGCAAGGGCGATCGCGCCCGGCTCAGCGCTTCTCGCCCGTGCGGCGCACGGCAAAGCGATAGTGGGTGCGGCCGACGACTACCGCGTCGCCGTCCTTGAGCGTGTGGCGCGTGATGCGCCGGCCGTTCACCAGCACACCGTTGGTACTGTTGAGATCCTCGATGATGGTGTGCGCCGGGCCCGCCAGGATCACCGCGTGATGGCGGCTGATGTACTTGGCGTCGATCTGCAGATCGTTGTCGGGCGTGCGGCCGATGCTGGTCTTGCGCCCGAGCACGTGCATCACCTCGCGCTCGCCGTCGGCGTGGATCAGCAGCCGCGTCGCCCCGTCCGGCGCCGGCTCGCGCTCGAGCCCTTCCGCGCTGCCGGCGCCGCCGCGTGCACCCTCGCGCAGCGCCGCGTGGCTGCCGGTGTCAGCGAGCGCCGCACGCGCCTCTTCCAGCGTGTTGCGCCACTGCGTATTGGCCTTCTCGAGCTCGGTCACACGGACGTTACGGCCGCGCAGCTGTCCCTCGAGCCTGCCGATGGTCTCCTCGGCCGCGTGCAGATCGCCCTCGAGCTCGCGCGCGCGCGCGACGGCAGAATCGGAGGCCGCCTGCAGCGAGTGCAGCGTCTCGCTCTGCTCGGTGACGCGTGCCTCGAGCTCGCGCACCCGCGCGTCGGTGGCGCTGACGCTCGCGAGCTGAGTGCTGCGTTCCTGCTGCGCAGCGCGCAGCGCGCCGGCCCATTCATCCATGTCAGTGCGCGCCGTGGCGAGCTCCTGGTCGCGTTCGGCGAGGCGCTTGCGCTCGGCGCCGAGCTGCGCTTCCAGTCCCGCGAGCGAGCTGCGCGTCTGGGCGAGCGCCGCCTCGTGCTCGGTGCCGCGGGTGGTGGCGGCCGCGGTGGCGCCACGCGCCCCCTCGAGCGCGGTGTTGAGGCTCGCCTGCACGGCAGTCAGCCGCGTGAGCTCGCGGTCGCGTTCGGCGAGCGCCGCGGAGCTCGCGCGCAGCTGCTCCTCGAGCGCCGCGATGCGCGTCTTGCGGGTGCCCAGATCCGCTTCCAGCTCCCCGGCGCGCGCCTCGCGCCCCTTGAGCTCGAGTGCCAGGAATGCGCGCTTGCTCTGGTGAGCCTCGGTCTCGTCCTGCAGGTCCGACACCAGGCTCTCGAGCAGCGTGCGGCGCCGTTCGGCCGATTGCAGCGACTCGAGGTAGCGCGCGGCGCGCTCGCGCAGAGCCTCGAGCTCGACCCGCAGTGCGGCGTGCGCCTGGTCCCGGGCGCCGAGCGCCTGGCGGCTGTGCTGCTCGCTGGTCGCGTGCACCCGGGCCGCGGCCTCGCGCTCCTCGAGCACGCGCCGCTCGGCGGCGGCGCTCGCCTGGGCGAGCTGCTCGGCGTGCTCGCTCTGCTTGCGGGCAGCGGCGGCGCGGGCGGCGGTGAGCTCTTCGTTGAGGCGCGCCTCGCGCTGCTCCGCGGCGCTGCGCACCTTGCCGTGCCCGTCGTGCAGGGAAGCCTCGCGCCCCTGCGCGGCGGCGCGCTCCTGCGCGAGCGCCTCGGAGTGCTCGGTCTCGCGCCGCTGCGCGGCGGCGCGCGCGGCACTCAGCTCATCGGCGAGCTGCGCCTCACGCTGCGCGGCGGCAGTGCGCGCCTCGCCGAGCTCGTCGGTGAGATGCGCGGCGCGGCGCTCGGCCGCGGCGCGTGCCTCCTGGGCCTCCTGCAGCGAGCGCTCGGTCTGGGCGAGCCGCTCACTTCGCCGCGCGAGCAGTTCCTGCGCCTCGCGCAGATTCTCCGCGGCCGTCTGCAGCGGATCCTCCGCGCCCGCGCTCGCCTCCGCGACCACGGCCTGCAGCGCCGGCGCTGGCAGGATCCAGGTGTCGGTGCTGCTCAGGCGCTCGCGCCCCGCGGCTTCGTAGGCCGCGAGGTCGAGTACGGGCAGCTCGTCGGTACTGTCGAGGTCGGTCGCCGGGGGTGCTGCCCCCGGGGACGACGGCCTCGGGCGCGGGTCCATGGGTATTGGGCTCCCAGTTAGTCCTAAGGCGAAATTCTAGCGCTGCGGCGGCTCGCAAACCGCCTGCAGCTGACAATATGTGAGGCGACTCGCGGAAATATCGAGGTCAGCGGCGCAGGAACTCCCGCAACGCCTCCGCCACCCGTCCAGGTTCCGCTTCGAAGAGCTCCGGACCCGCCTCGGGCAGCTCCGCCAGGCGGGCGGAGCGGAGCACCTCGCGCACCCGCAGCGCGGCGTCCCACCATTCATCCCGGGGGCGCACCAGGAGCACCCCCTGGGTCACGCGCGCCAGCCGCTCGCGAAGCGGATACTGAGCCGTGGCCGCAGCCAAGCCCAGGGCAACGCCATGACCGCTGCGCGGCGCCTCGGCGCCGAGGGGAACGGAAACCAGCACCAGGCGGCGCACCTGCGCCGGCCGCGCCAGCGCCAGCTCCGTGGCGAGTACGGCGCCGGCGGCGTATCCAAGCACGTCGATGTGGCGCAGGCGCATGTTGTCGAGGAAGTCACCGATCGCCTGGGCGTAATCGGCTACCGTGGCTGCGCCCGGCACGGGATCGGATTCCCCGCTGCCCGGCAGGTCCGGCGCGTACACCGAGCGGTCGCGTCCGGCGAGCGCGGAGAAGCCGCGAAACATCCGACCCGTACCGCCGGCGCCGTGCAGGCACAGGAGCGGTGTGCCCTCTGCGAAGCCGCCACCGGGCGGTATCGCGTTGTGAACGTGTAACTGGCCGTGACGAAATTCGAAATAGCCGCGACGCACGCGCGGCCCGGTCTCGACGGGAAAGTGCAGCGGGGTTGGCTTGGGCATGCGCGGCATAGTGCCATGATCGGCAGTCTCTTTGCGGATGCGGTCGGTGCGCGTACATTGGTAAATGCAGTCTCGAGGAGTCATGCGCATGTGGCGAGTGTTGGTGCTGATCGTGGTGGCGGGCACGCTCGCGGGCTGTGGGCTCGCCGGGAGCGGCACGGCCGCCGCTGCCGGCGGCGCGAGCGAGGCGCAACAGGCGGCCCAGGCGAAGCGGACCGAAGAGCGGGTCCGGCAACAGCTCGACGCCGCCAGCCAACAGGCTGCCGAGCGGGAACACGCGGCCGAAGAAGCCGCGAAGTAAACTTCCGTTCCATGCACAATCTGCAGGTCAGGCTCAAGCGCCCGCCCTCGCGCACCAGCGACTTCGAGCTCGTCGAAGCGCCGCTGCCGAAACTCACCAACGGCGCGTTCCTGAGCCGCGCGCTATGGCTGGCGCTCGACCCGTTCGCAGGTGCGAGCGAGGCAGCCGGCGGCCCCGACCCGGTGAAGCCGGGTGAGGTCGTGCCGGCGCGCGGGGTGGGGCAGGTGATCGAATCGCGCCACGAAGTGTTCAGTGTCGGCAGCCTCATCGTGTTTGATGCCGGGCTGCAGCAGCTGTGCGTCTCGGGCGGTAAGCACGCGCGCCTGCTGCATCCGGGACAGACCCCGGCCTCGACCGCGCTCGGGATCCTCGGCGCCCCGGGCATGGCGGCCTACTTCGGGCTGCTCGACCTCGCGCGCTTGCGTGCCGGCGAGACCGTCCTGGTGTCGGCCGCCTCGAATGCCGCGGGCTCGATGGCCGGTCAGATCGCGATCCTCAAGGGCGCGCGCGCCATCGGCATCGCGGGCTCGCGCGAGAAGTGCGACTGGGTGACGCGGCACGCACGGCTGTCGGCGTGCATCAACCACGGCTCGGAGCCGGTGAGCGCGCGCCTGAAGCAGCTCGCGCCGCGCGGGGTCGATGTCTTCTTCGATAACTCGGGGGGCGAGCTCCTCGAGAGCATCATCGCCGGGCGGCACCTCGCGCACGGTGCGCGCATCGTGCAGAACAGCGTCAATCCAACCGACCCGGCACCCGCGCTGGCGCGCGCCGGCTACCTGCCCGAGAAGGATGCGATCCAGGTGCTGCGCGCGCGGGTGCGCGACTATGAGCACCGGCGCGGGGAGTTCCTGCGCGAGGCGATCGCCTGGTATGGCGCCGGCCGCATCGCCGCGAAGGATCACGTCGTGGAAGGTCTCGCGAACGCGCCCGCCCACCTGCTGCTCGCGATGCAGGGCGGCAACTTCGGCCGCCCGCTGGTCAAGGTCTGAGAAACCCCGCCGCGGCGACGCGCGGCGGGGCCTCACATCAGATCAACGCCTGCGACGCCCGCGGGCGCGCCGGGCGGGACGCCGGGGGATGCGGCGCCGTGCGGTGCGCTTCGCCTTGCGTGCCGGCTTCTTCGCAGTCTTGCGTGCCGGCTTGCGCGCCTTCTTGCGAGCAGGCTTCTTCGCGGCCTTCTTTTTGGCAGCCTTTTTCTTCGCCGCCTTCTTCGGCGCCGCCTTGGGCGCCGCCGCAACCTTGGGTGCCGGCGCAGGCCTGGCCGCCGTCACCGCAGGCTTGGGCGCAGCCGCAGGAGCCGCCGCCGCGGGCGCTGTGGCGGGCCGGGGCGGCGCCGCAGGCTTCGCGGGTGGAGCAGCCGGCCTGGGCGACGCGGCCGCCGCCGGCTTCGCAGCCGTGGCCGGCTTCTGCTGCGCTGCTGCGCGCGGCAACTCGTGCACCGCGAACGCCCCGCCCTGCGGGTCCATGAAGAGCGCGATCCAGCTGCCGCCCGGTACCTCCGTCGGCCCATGCAGCAGCCGCCCGCCGGCGCCCTTGGCGACGGCCACCGCCCGCCCGGCGTCCGCCACCTGCACGTAGCTCAGCCAGGAGGCCGGGGTCGAGGGGCCCTGCACGTTGCACATGCCCCCGACCTGCGTGCCACCGTGCTCGAGGAGCTGATAGATACCCATGGCGCCCATGTCGTGGCCGG
Source organism: uncultured Gammaproteobacteria bacterium (assembly GCA_963713175.1). Classification (GTDB taxonomy): domain Bacteria; phylum Pseudomonadota; class Gammaproteobacteria; order Steroidobacterales; family Steroidobacteraceae; genus 13-2-20CM-66-19. The sequence continues at coordinate 699,430 of CAVQKW010000012.1, forward strand.
GGCCCTTGGTCCAGCCGAACAGCTCGCTGTAGAAGCGCAGCGCTGCGGCCACGTCCGTGGTCGCGAGCTCGTGCCAGGAGAACGCGCCGTGCCCGCCGACCGGCGTACCGGCGCCGCCACCGCCGCCGCCCGGGGTGTAGAGCGCGAAGGTCGCCCCCTGCGGGTCGGACAGAACCGCGAAACGGCCCACGCCAGGGATATCGGCGGGGGCCTTCAGGATCTTGGCACCAAGACGCTGCGCCTGCTGCGCCGTGTTGTCGACGCTCGGGGTGCCGATGTAGACGATCCAGTGCGGCGCCGTCGCGGATGCTTCCGGAGGCAGGGCCATGAGGCCCCCGACCTGGGCGCCCCCGGCCATCCAGATGGTGTAGCCGGGCATGTTGGAGGGCTGGGTGCGCCACGGCACCACCTTGGGGTAGAAGGAGGCCGCGCCGGCCGTGTCCGTCGTCAACAACTCGTGCCAGATGAATCGTCCCAAAGGTGCGGCATTGCTCATGGCCTGTTCCCTCTTGTTAGTGGTCGACGACCAGCGCCGCATTCTGCACTGACACGCCGCTCACTGCCATGACAGTTGCGACGGCGCGTGGGTGGGCGCCGACCGCTCGCGCCAGATCAGGTACAGCCCGCTCGCGATCACGATGCCGCCGCCGAAGCACACGCGCGCACTGGGCAGCACGTGCCACACCACCCGGTCGATGCCGATGCCCCACAGCAGTGCCGTGTACTCGAACGGCGACACGACCGAAGGCGGTGCCGAGCGAAACGCCTCGGTGAGCAGGTACTGCCCGGTGGCGGCGATCAATCCCAGCGCGATCAGCCATTTCCAGTGCGCCGGCGCGATCGGCACCCATCCCGGCAGGGCGATGGCGGCGGCGATCACGGTCATCAGCCCGATGGTCCAGAACACCACGCTCACGGTCGTGTCGGTACGCGTCAACACCCGCACCGCAATACCGCTCAGCGCGTAGGCGGTCGCCCCGATGAACGCCGCCAGCGCACCGAGGCTCGCCAGGCCCGAGCTCGTAGGCCGCAGCATGGTGAGCACCCCAGCGAGCCCCACCAGGATCGCCGCCCAGTTGCGCCAGTCGAGCCGCTCCTTGAGGAACGGCACCGACAGCGCCGCGACCAGAAGCGGTGCCGAGAGAAACACGGAGTAGGCATTGGCGAGCGACAGCTCGCGCACCGCATAGATGAAGCCCCCCAGCACCACGACCGTGAGCACGCCGCGCAGCAGATGCATCGGAAAGCGCCGCGGCGCGAGGTCGCGCAGGCGTCCCGCGAGCAGCACCGGCGCGACAGTGAACGGCAGTGACGCTGCGCCGCGCAGCGCCGCCAGCTGCATCGGCGGGTAGTGTGCCGACAGGAACTTGAGGATGCCGTCCATGAGGGAGAACACCGCGACCGCCGCGATCATGATCGCGATGGCGCGCAGCCGTCGCTCGCGCACGGGCTCAGGCCGCCGGGCGCGCGCGCTCGCCGAGCGGCGCCCGATACCCGCTGCCGAGCAGCCGCGCCGGCAGCGAAAACGCACTGAGCAGCGAGACCAGGAGCGCGGAGGCGAACGGCACCGACTGGACCAGCAGCACGACGATCCACGCCAGGCGGTCGGGCCCGGCGTTCTCCGGCAGCCCGGTGTGCACCACCGCCCACGCCGCCAGCATGAGCCCGACCATCATCAGACTCTCTTCGCGCGCCGCGGACAGCGCACGCAGGACCCCGGAGGACCGGGCCTGCTTGGGCGTGCGGAAGAACGGCTCACCGCGCGTGAGGAGCCCCTTCACGGCCGCCTTGCCGATGGTGTGGGTAAGCGCGAGGCCGGCGATCGCCGCCGCCAGGGTCTGGCGAAGGTTGGCACCGACCCGCACGTGGTAGAGGTGCACGAGCTTGGCGAGCTTGAAGGTGAACAGCGACAGCGGCAGCACCGAGTACATGACGAGCGGCGGATCGATCGAAGCCGGCGCCCACACCATCGCGGCCGACCAGCCAAGGGCCGCAAGGTTGAACAGCATGTTGCAGCCGTCGGCGACCCACGGCAGCCAGCCGGCGACGAAGTGATAGCGCTGCCCGGCCGACAGCGGGCCGCCCTCGAGGAACAGTGCGCGCGCGTGCGCCTTGATGATCTGCATCGCGCCGTAGGCCCAGCGGTAGCGCTGTTTCTTGAAGTCGATGAAGGTGTCGGGCATGAGACCCCGGCCGTAGCTCACCGGGAAGTAGCTCGCGTCGAACCCCGCCTCGAAGACCCGCAGGCCGAGCTCGGCATCCTCGGTAATGCACCACTCGGCCCAGCCGCCCTCGCTCTGCAGCAGCACGCGCCGCACCATGGTCATGGTGCCGTGCTGGATGATGGCGTTACGCTCGTTGCGCGTGATCATGCCGATGTGAAAGAAGCCGCGGTACTCGGCGTAGCACATCGCCTTGAAGAAGTTCTGGCTCTCGTCGCGGTAGTCCTGCGGCGCCTGCACGATCGCGATGCGCTGGTCCTGGAACGCCGGCGTCAGGTCGCGCAGCCAGCGCGCCTCGACCACGTAGTCGCTGTCGATCACCGCGACCACCTCGGCATCGGGTGCGGTGCGCTCGAGCGCGTAGTTGAGCGCGCCCGCCTTGAAACCGGAGAGCGGTGCTACGTGGTAGAAGCGAAAGCGCGGCCCGAGAGCTGTGCAGTGCGCCTGCACCGGGCGCCATACCTCTTCCTCGCGGGTGTTGTTATCGATCACCAGCACTTCGTAGTCCGGGTAGTCGAGCCGCGCCAGCGCGTCGAGCGTCTCGATGACCATCGCCGGCGGCTCGTTGTAGGCCGGCACGTGGATCGACACCTTGGGCGGACGGCGCTGATCGGCGATCAGCGGCGCATCGAGGCGGCGTCGATACTCGACCCAGTGAGCCTCGGCCCACTCGTGCGCCTCGGCGAGCAGCACGAGCAGCACCCCGAGCATGCCGAGCAGCAGCAGGACGCCGGCGATCACGCTCGAGAGCGTCATGTACTGCTGGGTGAAGTCGTAGATCAACCACACCGCGAGCGTCGCGGCGGCGTACACCACGACCGCGAGAAAGCTGCGGCCGCGGTAGCGCAGCGTGCCGCTGCTGAGATAGACGATGCCGAGCACCACCAGCGCCACCGCCACCGACACGGCGGCGAGGATGTGCCACTCCGGCACGCGCACGATCGGCGCGCTGAACGCGAACTTGGGGCGGCGGTTGACGTCGTATACGCCCCAGTAGGAGCCGACCGCGCCCTCCAGATACGCCTTCCACGGCTGATCGAACGCCTCCATCACGTAGTAGACGATCTGGTCGCGCTCGGCGCGGTGCAGGAAGCGCCGCAGGAACAGCGCCTCGTTGGCCTCGGAAGCCACCGCCGACTCGCGCGTGCGCCCGCGGCTCGGCCAGCCGATCTCGGCGATCACGATCGGCTTGTGCGGAAATGCCTGCTGCAGGCGCCGGAACTGCGCGAACGAGTAGTCGACCGCGGTCTCCACCGGCACTCCCTCCCAGTACGGCAGGAAGTGCACGCCGATGAAGTCGACGTGCTGCGCCAGCTCCGGGTGCGCGAGCCAGGTGTGCCAGGTCTCGGCGGTACCGACCGGCTGCCCGATCGCGGCGCGCGCGCGGTCCAGGTACTTGATGAGCTCCTCGGGGGTGAGATCGCCGCGCAGCAGCACTTCGTTGCCGATCAGCACGCGCACCACGTTCTGGTTGGTGTTGGCGAGCTCGATGGCGGTGCGCAGCTGGTCCTCGTTCTTGTCCTTGTTCGTGTCGAGCCAGGCGCCGAGCGCGACGTTCAGCCCGTGCTTGTCGGCGAGCTCGGGAACGTCGGCGAGCGTGCTGCCGACCGAGTAGGTGCGCACCGCATTGACCTTGCCCTCGAGCAGCGCGAGATCCGCATCGATCTCCGCGTCGGTCGGCATCTCGAAACGGGTCGGATCCTCGTTGGCGCGGAACGGGGAGAATGCGAACCCCTGGATGCGCGCCGGCCAGGGCGGCTCGCGCGTCGGACGGTTTGCGTACGCCCAGACCGCAAAAGTAAGCGTGGCGAAGATCGCCAGGATCAGGAGACTCGGGATGCTCTTCAACTACCAGCTGCCGGTATTGGGCATCGACTTCCATGGCTCCGCCGGGGCGAGCGCCGCGCCCTTCTGCAGCAGCTCGATCGAGATATTGTCCGGCGAGCGCACGAAGGCCATGTGTCCGTCACGCGGCGGGCGCAGGATCGTCAGGCCGTGCGCGGCGAGGCGCGCGCAGGCGGCGTAGATGTCCTCGACCTCATAGGCAAGGTGTCCGAAGTTGCGTCCGGCTGAGTACTTCTCCGGGTCCCAGTTGTGGGTGAGCTCCACCTGCGCGGCCTCATCCCCAGGGGCGGCAAGGAACACCAGCGTGAAACGCCCTGCGGGGTAGTCACGGCGCGACAGCTCGGTAAGTCCCAGCGCTTCGCGGTAGAACTTCAGCGACGCGTCGATATCGCTGACCCGGACCATGGTGTGCAGGTATTTCATGGGACCTCGCGATGCGTGATGTTCAGCGCGCCTCGCCCGCGCCGCGCGCGGCGATGCCGAGCGCGCCTTCGATGCGCGTCGGGTCGTAGAGCTTGCCCCCCTTCATCACCACGTCCACGCGGTTGATGTCGGCAATCCGAACGCTCGGGTCACCGTCCACCAGAATCATGTCGGCGAGCTTGCCGGGGGCGATCACGCCGCGCTCCCCGTTGGCACCGATCACCTGCGCCGAGGTGAGGGTGGCCATGCGCAGAACCTCGGTCGGCGCAATGCCGGCGCGTACATAGAGCGCCAGCTCGTGATGCAGCTCGTAGCCGGGCATCGAATCGGTGCCCGGGATGATGGTCACCCCGGCGTCATGCAGCGCCTTCAACAACCGCAGCATCGCGGGGAACGCCTCGCGGTACGCGGCCTCCTCGCCCTTGGGAACGGCCAGCGCCCCGGACAGCAGGCCGCGCCGCACCTGCGGCGGCATGCGCGGTGCGATCTCCTCGAGCCCGGGAGTGACGGCGGCGGGGTCGCCGCAGAACAGCGCTTCGAACACGTTCACGGTGGGATCGAGCACCGTGTGGTGCCGTACCAGGAAGGCGATGAACTGCTGCACCTGCGGCTTGTCGGGACCCAGATCGCGCGCGTGCTCGGCGACCGCCGTGAAGCGGTTCATGTTGCGCGTCTCCTTCACCGTAGCGAAGAGGAAATCGAGCACGATGAAGTTCTCGTGCTGGATCTCGTCGGCGCCGTCCTCGACGAACTGCTGCGCGCTCATGAACGCGGGCACGTGGCCGCTGACGCGCAGGCCGCGGGCGTGCGCCTCGGCGGCGATCACCGGCACGATCGGCGGCGGCACCGAGGAGTAGATCTTGATCTGCCCGTAGCCGTGGTCGGCGTACCAGTCGACGTCACGGATGGCTTCGGCTGCGGTGTCGATCCGCATCTTGGTGGGCCCGGCGAACGGCCCGGTGCCGTCGATGATGCCGGACTTCCACACCCGCGGCCCGAGCTCGGTGCCGGCGTCGAAGCGCGCAACGCGCTCGAGGAACTCGTCGGTGTCGTTCGCCATGTCGCGCGCGCTGGTCACGCCGTTGGCGAGATCCAGCGCGCCGGTGTTGTCGCCGAAGTGCTGGTGGTTGTCCCACAGCCCGGGCATCAGGAAACGCCCGCGCGCGTCGATGACTTCCGCCGCCGCCGGCGCGCCGAGGTCGGCGTCGGCCGACACCCGCACGATGCGCGCACCGCGCACCCACACGCTCATGCCGGGCGTGACGCTGAGGTCGCGCGGATCAAACAGCCGTGCGTTGCGGATGACCACATCGCCGGCGGGCACGCGGGTCGCTTCGCGCGCGAGCCGCGCCGCCCAGGCGGCGCTCGCCTGCTGCTGCGCTGCCGTCAGCTGCGGCAGCAACTGGTGCGCGGCGGCCGGCAGCACGGCGAACCAGCCGGCGACGGATGCCGCGGTGTTGCCCGAGCGGTCGAGCCAGATGGGCGTCGGCGCGAAGTCGAGCCCGGTGATCTCGTAGAGGGTGAGACCCCGATCCGCGCCGTTCGTGCCGCCGGCGGCGAGCGGGCCGACCTCCTCGATCGTGGCAACGCCAGCCGGCAGGAGCGCCAGGCGGTGCTGTGGTGTCTTCAGCAGCGCGCGCGCCAGGACGCCCACTATCTCCGGCGGCCCGTCCACGGGAATGTAGAAGGCCGCGGCCGCGCCGTCCTTCGTGCCCTTTTCCGCGCGGCTCTGCCAGCTGGCATGGCCCGCGCTCAGGTGGAAGGTCTCGGTTACCGGCACCTTGTAGTAGTCGTTGCCGCGGCCGGTGTACTCGGTCGGAATGCCGGCGGCGTCGAGCTTCCAGGTGGCGACGATGTGATCCCCACGGCCGCGGTCGTTGAAGGAGAACTCCGCGCGCGTCGTGCCCGCGGGCCCGGCCGCGACCGTCTGCGCGCCGGACAGGTTGCCGAGAATGAAGATCTGGTCCTCGTGCGGTGCAGCGGCGGCAGCACTTGCGGCCAGCAGCAGTGCTGCCGGGAGCGACGCGGCGCGCAACGCGCCGCGCGTCAATCGTCTACGGGTCATCAGAACATCTCCGAAGGGCCGGGCGTCTTTATGTCGACCTTGTGACGCGAGGGGATGAAATCCCCGGTGATCATCTCCTCGTAGCTCTGACCCGGGCCCACCATCGGGTAGACGCCGGCGTCCGGATCGATCATCACCTCGAGGAATGCGGGGCCCGCGAAGCGCACGAACTCGCCGATGACGCGCGGCACGTCGGCCTTCTTCTCCAGCCGCACCGCGTAGCGGAATCCGTCGGCCTGAGCCGCCTTGATGAAGTCCTTCTTGTGCAGCGAGCGGTCGCTCGCCGACAGCCGTCCCTTGAAGAACAGCTTCTGCCACTGCTTCACCATGCCGTCGCCGAAGTTGTTGAGCACCACCACTTTCACCGGCAGGTCGTAGGTGGTCACCGTCTCGAGCTCGCCGATGTTCATGCGGATGCTCGAGTCGCCGTCGATGTCGATCACCAGGCGCTGCGGGCAGGCGATCTGCGCGCCGATGGCGGCCGGGAGCCCGAAACCCATGGTGCCCATACTGCCGGAGGTGAGCCACAGGCGCGGCGCTGCGAAGTCGCAGTACTGCGCAGCCCACATCTGATGCTGGCCCACGCCGGTGGTGATGATCGCCTCGCCGCGCGCCTGGCGGTTGAGCTCCTCGATGACGTAGTAGGGCTGGATGAGCGGGCTCGCGCGGTCATAGTTCATGGCGTAGACGCGCTTGAGCTCCTCGAGCTCGGCGCGCCAGGGTGCAAAGTCGCCCGCAAAGCCCGTCTGCCGGCCGTGGGCGGTGAGCGCCTCGAGCGCCGGCGCCATCAGCCCCACATGGCTCCAGTGCACGCGCTTCACTTTGTTCACCTCGGCCCGGTCGACGTCGAGGTGCGCGATGCGGCGCGCGTTCTTCGCGAATTTCGCCGGCACGCCCGCCACCCGATCGTCGAACCGCGCGCCCACCGCGATCAGGAAGTCGCAGTCATCGACCGCGTAGTTGGCGAACGCCGCGCCGTGCATGCCGAGCATGCGCATGGCGAGCGGATGGGTGGTGCTGAGCGCGCCGATGCCCATGAGGGTCGTGACCACCGGCACCCCGAAGTCGGTGGCGAAGCGCGCAAGCGCCGCCGCGGCGTTGCCGTTGATGACACCGCCGCCGGCATAGATGAGGGGCCGCTGCGACTCGGTGAGCATGGAAAAGAAACGCCCCGCCGCCTCCGCCCCGAGAGCGGCCTGGCTGAGCTCATCGAGCCGCCGGCGGTAGCCGGGGATGCTCAGCAGCCCGGCGCCCTGGAAGGCGCCTTCCCAGGTCTGGACGTCCTTCGGGATATCGACGACGACCGGGCCGGGACGCCCGGTGCGGGCGATCTCGAACGCCGTGCGTACCGTCGCCTCGAGCTTCCCGGGGTCGGTGACGAGGAAGATATGCTTCGCGACCGCCCCCATGAGGGCGGGTACGGGCGCCTCCTGAAACGCATCGGTTCCGATCGCCGCCGTAGACACTTGGCCACAAATCACGACAATCGGTACCGAATCAGCCATCGAATCGCGCACTGGTGTAACAGTGTTCGTGGCGCCCGGGCCGGAAGTCACGAGGCACACCCCTACCCGGCCGCTCGCCCGGGCGTATCCGGCCGCCATGAACCCTGCCCCCTGCTCGTTCGCCGGGACGATGAGCGGAATCTGGGCCTTCCCTGCGCGGCCGCACTCCTCGTTGTAGAGAAACACCGCGTCATAGGTGGGCAGGATCGCCCCGCCGCTGTAGCCGAAGATGGCCGTGACGCCCTCATCGGCCAGCACCTGCATGATCATGCGCGCGCCGCTCATGCGCACCCCGGCGAGCGGATGGGCCCCCGCGGGGTGCGCCGGGGGAGCTCCCGCCGGACGTGGCTGGATCACCGTATCGCTCATGGATGCGCTCGCTAGGACCTGCGGCTCAAGGTAACAGCTTGGGTTGGTGGTGCAAAATGGGTGCCTATGCGCCACATCATTGCCATCCTGCTGCAGAACGAGGCCGGCGCCCTGACCCGCGTGGCCGGCCTCTTCTCCACCCGCGGCTACAACATCGAATCGCTCTCGGTCGCGCCGACCGACGACCCCACCGTCTCGCGCCTAACGCTGGTCACGCGGGGATCGGATGCGGTCATCCAGCAGATCGTCAACCAGCTGAACAAGCTCGTCGACGTGGTGCAGGTGCACGACATGACGCGCGGGGAGCATCTCGAGCGCGAGCTGGTGCTGCTGAAGCTGCGGGTCGAGCCGCGGCACACCGACACGGTGCGCGGCCTCGTCGTGCGCAGCGGCGGACGCGTGCTGGATCCGGCGGTCGACGGCTTCATCGTCGAGCTGACCGCGAACGAGGCCGAAGTCAGCACGTTCATGGCCGACCTGGCGCGCAGCGCCGAGCTTCTCGAGGTGGTGCGCAGCGGTGCGCTCGGCATCGGGCGCAGCGCGCGGCCACTGCGCGCCAAGCCCGCGCCGGCGGCCGCCTCCTGATCAGGAGAGCACGAGCACCGTGGAGCCGGTCGTGCGCCGCCCCTCGAGGTCGCGGTGCGCATCGGCCGCCTGGGCGAGCGGATAGCGCTGCCCGATGACGATCCGTACCTTGCGTCCCTTGACCGCGGCGAACAGCTCGCGCGCCGCCGCGGTCAGCTCTTCGCGCGTGCTGATGTAGTTGAAGAGCGTCGGACGGGTGAGGAACAGCGAGCCGCGCCTGGAGAGCTCGAGGGGCGCGATCGCGGGAGCCGGGCCCGAGGCGTTGCCGAAGCTCACCATCATCCCGAGGCGTCGCAGGCAATCGAGCGACTCCGTGAAGGTGTCCTTGCCGACCGCGTCGTACACCACGGCGACGCCCGCCCCGCGGGTCAGGGCCTTCACCTTCGGCACCAGCTCATCGCGTCCGGAGATCAGCACGTGGTGGCAGCCATGTCGGCGGGCGATCTGCGCCTTCGCCTCGCTCCCCACCACCCCGATGACCTTGGCGCCGAGCGAGCGCGCCCACTGGCACAGGATGAGACCGACACCGCCGGCGGCGGCGTGCACCAGGATCGGATCCCCGCGTGACACCCGGTAGGTGCGCCGGATGAGGAAATGCGCGGTAAGGCCCTTCAGCATGAGGGCCGCGGCCTGCTCATCCGAGATGCCCTTCGGCACCTTCACCAGGCGCTCCGCCGGCACGTTGCGCACCTCGCTGTAGGCGCCCGGCACCGAGTAGACGTAGGCGACCCGCTCGCCGATCTTCAATCCCCGTACGCCGCGCCCGAGCGCGGTGATGACCCCGGCCGCTTCGCGCCCCAGGCCGCTCGGCAGCGCCACCGGGTAGAGGCCGGTGCGGTCGTACACGTCGACGTAGTTGACGCCGATCGCGGTGTGGCGCACCTGTGCTTCGTGGGCCGCCGGCTTGCCGGGCTCGACATCCTCGCACCGCAGGACCTCGGGTCCGCCGTGCTCGTGGAAACGGATCGCGGTAGGCATGGCGCGCAGCATAGCCCCTGACTCGCCCGACCGGAAAATGCCCCCAGGCGCATCGCCCGCGCGAACTGGCCCTTTGCCTAGCGGGCAAAAGCGACGCCTTTTGCCCGCGGGCGAGAATCCACCGATGGGTTGGCCTGCGGGAAAGGCCTACGGCCTTTCCCGCCAATCAAAGGGCCGCGTCGTCGGTCTCCCCGGTACGGATGCGGATGACGCGCTCGATGTCGGTGATGAAGATCTTGCCGTCGCCCACCTTGCCGGTCTTGGCGGACTTCATGATCGCCTCGATCACCTGGTCGACCAGCTCGCCGCGCACCGCCACCTCGATGCGGGTCTTGGGGACGAAGTCGACCACGTACTCCGCTCCCCGATACAACTCGGTATGCCCGCGCTGACGGCCGAAGCCCTTCACCTCGGTCACCGTCATGCCCGAGACGCCGATGTCGGAAAGCGCGGCGCGCACGTCGTCGAGCTTGAACGGCTTGATGATCGCTGTGACCAGTTTCATGAGCGGGTGCTCCGGGTACTAAGGAGTTAAGGTGCGGTGGATTTTGCAGCTTTCATGCCACGGGCGGAAATGGTGCATAGCGTCGCTGCGGTGAGGCGGCTGCACCACCCGGGAGCAGCCACCCGCCTGCGCGCCCCGCCCTGGTGCGGCGACCGCGCCGGCTCCTGGGCTATTCTGCGCGGCGATGTTCGAGCACATCGTGATCGTCGGGGGTGGCCAGGCAGCGGTGCAGGCGGTCGATACGCTACGCCGCAAGGGCTTCACGGGGAAGCTGACGCTCATCGGCGATGAGCCGTGGCTGCCGTACCAGCGCCCGCCGCTGTCGAAGAAATACCTGGCGGGGGCCCTGGAGCGCGATCGGCTCCTGATCCGCCCGGCGCACTACTTCGCCGAGCACGCCGTCGAGGCGCACCTCGGGCGGCGGGTCACCGCGATCGCCCCGCGCGAGCGCCATGTGCGCCTCGATGACGAGCGGGTACTGCCCTACGACGCCTTGCTGCTCGCCACCGGCAGCCGGCCGCGCCACCTGCAGGTTCCGGGTGCGGAGCTCACCGGCGTGCACTACCTGCGGGTCATCGCCGATGCCGACCGCATCCGCGCCGCGTGCACCGCGGGGGGCCGAGTAGTGGTCATCGGCGGGGGCTACATCGGGCTCGAGGTGGCGGCCACCGCGCGCGAGCTCGGCATGGAGGTGACGGTGCTCGAGATGGCGCCGCGCGTCATGAGCCGTGTGACCTGCCCCGAGGTGTCCGAGTTCTATGCGGCCGAGCACCGGCGCCGCGGTGTGCGCGTCTGCTGCAAAGAGACCGTGCGCGCGCTGCAGGGCGACGCCACGGGGCGCGTACGCGCCGTGCTCACCGAGCAGGGCGGGGAGTATCCGGCGGACCTCGTGATCGTCGGCGTCGGCGTCGTGCCAGCGGATGAGCTCGCCAGGGCGGCGGGACTCGATTGTGAGAACGGCATCGTGACGGACGTGCATTGCCGCAGCTCCGACCCCGCGATCTACGCGGCCGGGGACTGCGCGAGTCATCTCAACCGCCAGTACGGCCGGCATCTGCGCCTGGAATCCGTCGACAACGCCTTCGAGCAGGGCACCACTGTCGCGCTCAACCTGCTCGGCACCGCGACGCCGCACGACAAGGTGCCGTGGTTCTGGTCGGACCAGTATGACCTCAAGCTCATTATCGTCGGCGTCGCGCTCGCCTACGACACGGTCGTGATGCGCGGGGATCCGGCGGCGCGCAGCTTCAGCGCCTGTTACCTGCGCGGCGGGGAGCTGATCGCCATCGACACCGTCAACAGCCCCAAGGACCAGATGGCGGCGCGCAGACTGATCGCGGCGCACGCGCGCCCGAATCCCGACCGACTCGCCGATTCAGGGGTAGCGCTCAAGGACGCGGTGTGATCAGGCGCATCCTGCTCACCTGAGCACCACCAGCAGGTCCTTCACGTCCACCGGCTGCCCCGGCTTCACCAGCACTTCCGCCACCTCGCCCGGGGCTTCCGCACGCACCGCGGTCTCCATCTTCATCGCTTCGAGCGTCGCGAGCGCATCGCCACGCGCGACCTGCGCACCGACGATCGCCGCCACCGTGGTGATGTTGCCGGGCATCGGCGCGCCAACGTGACGCGGGTTGCCCGGCTCCGCCTTGCGCGCCGGCGGGCGCTTGGCGGCCAGGCTCCTGTCGGGCACCCGCACCGAGCGCGGCTGGCCGTTGAGCTCGAAGAACACGGTGCGTGTGCCGTCCTCGTGCGGCTCGCTGCTCGCGAGGTAGCGCACGATGAGGGTCTTGCCGCGCTCGATGTCGACGGCGATCTCGGCCCCCGGCTCCATGCCGTAGAAGAACACCGGCGTGGGCAGGATCGCCTGATCCCCGTACAGCGCCCGCTCGCGCGCGTAGTCCTGCCACACCCTGGGATACATGAGGTGCGAGGCGAGATCCTCATCCGTGACCGGCCGCGGCAGCCGCTCCTGGATGCGGGCGCGCTCGGCCGCAAGATCCACCGACGGCAGATGCGCGCCGGGACGCTCGGTGAGCGGCGGCGCTCCTTTGAGCACTTTGCGCTGCAGCGACTGCGGGAAACCGCCGTGGGGCTGGCCGAGCTCGCCGCGCAACAGCTGTACCACCGACTCGGGAAAGGCGACGTCGGTGTCGGGGTCTTCGACCTGCGCGCGGGTGAGACCCGAGCGTCACCATGAGCAGCGCGAGATCGCCCACGACCTTGGAGGTCGGCGTCACCTTGACGATGTCGCCGAACATCGCGTTGACATCCGCGTAGGCCGCCGCAACTTCCGGCCAGCGTGCCTCCTCGATGCCGAGCGCGCGCGCCTGCTCGCGCAGGTTGGTGGACTGGCCGCCCGGCATGCCGTGCACGTACACGTCCGAGCCGCCGGCGCGCACCTCGCTCTCGAACGCCACGTACTGCCGCCGCACCTGCTCCCAGTACGCGGAGACCGCCCGCAGCTTGTCCGGATCGATACCCGGATCGCGCGGCCCGTGACGCAGCGCCTCGACGATCGAGCCGAGGCTCGGCTGGGAGGTGAGCCCCGAGAGCGCATCGATCGCGCCATCGACCGCATCAGCGCCCGCCTCCACCGCGGCGAGCACACTCGCCGCGGCGATGCCGCTCGTGTCGTGGGTATGGAAGTGCAGCGGCAGCCCGACCTCCTCCTTCAGCGCCTTCACCAGCGTGTAGGCGGCGCGCGGCCGGCACAGTCCCGCCATGTCCTTGATGCCGAGTACGTGAGTGCCCGCGGCCTTCAGCTCCCGCGCAAGCTTCAGGTAGTAGTCGAGCGTGTACTTCTTCTCGTGAGGGTCGGAGAGGTTGCCCGTGTAGCAGATGGAGGCCTCGCAGAGCCTGCCGGATTCGAGCACCGCATCGATCGCCACCCGCATGTTCTCGACCCAGTTGAGGCAGTCGAAGATGCGGAACACGTCGATGCCGCGCGCGGCGGCGCGCGCGATGAAGAACCTGAGCACGTTGTCCGGATAGTTGGCGTAGCCGACCGCGTTCGCCGAGCGCAGCAGCATCTGCAGCAGCAGGTTCGGCACCCGTTCGCGCAGTTGTGCGAGCCGCTCCCAGGGATCCTCGTGCAGGAAGCGCAGCGCCACATCGAAGGTGGCCCCGCCCCAGCATTCGAGCGAGAAGAGCTGCGGCAGGAGGCTCGCGTAATAAGGCGCGATCGAGGTCATGTCGATGGTGCGCAGGCGCGTCGCCAGCAGCGACTGGTGCGCATCGCGCATCGCGGTGTCGGTGACGAGCACGCGCTCCTCGGCGAGCATCCAGCGCGCGAAGCCCTCGGGCCCGAGCTCCTCGAGCTTTTGGCGCGTACCCGGCGCAGGCGGCGGCAGGTCCGCGGACGGCAGGCGCGGCACGGCGAAATGCGCCGGGCGTGCCCGACCCCGCGTCTCGATATTGCCGTTGACGATCGTCGCGCCGATGCAGCTGAGGATGCGCGTGGCGCGATCGCGCTTGCGCGGCCAGCGGTACAGCTCCGGCGTCGCGTCGATGAAGCGCGTCGTGTACGCGCCGCGCGCGAAGCGCGGGTGGCTAATGAGCTGATCGAGGAAACGCAGGTTGGTGACGACGCCGCGGATGCGAAACTCCCACAGCGCGCGGTGCATGCGCGCGATGGTCTCCTCCGGGGTCGGTGCCCACGCGGTGACCTTGACGAGCAGCGAGTCGTAGGAGCGGGTGATGATCGCGCCCGTGTAGGCGGTGCCGGCATCGAGGCGGATGCCGAAGCCGGCGGGACTGCGGTAGGCGGCGATCTTGCCGTAGTCGGGGACGAAGTTGTTTTCCGGATCCTCGGTGGTGATGCGGCACTGCAGCGCATGCCCGCTGACCTTGATCTCGGACTGCACAGGCACGCCGCTCTCGGGGGCGCCGATGCGTGCCCCGCCGGCGATGCGGATCTGCGCCTTCACCAGATCGACGCCGGTGACCTCCTCGGTGACCGTGTGCTCGACCTGGATGCGCGGGTTCACCTCGATGAAGTAGCAGCGGCCGGTGTCGGCATCCTCGAGAAACTCCACCGTGCCCGCGTTCACGTAGTGAGCGGCGCGGCCGATGGCGAGCGCCGCGGCGGTGAGCCCGGCGCGCTGCTCGGCGCTCAGGAACACGGCAGGGGCCCGTTCCACCACCTTCTGGTTGCGCCGCTGCATGCTGCAGTCGCGCTCGTACAGGTGCACCAGCGTGCCGTGCGTATCGCCCAGGATCTGCACCTCGACGTGGCGCGCGCGCTGCACCAGCTTCTCGAGGTACACCTCGTCGTTGCCGAAGGCGTTCGCCGCTTCGCGCCGCGCGAGCGGCAGCAGCTCCTGCAACTGCGCCTCGCTCTCCACCACGCGCATGCCGCGGCCGCCGCCGCCCCAGCTCGCCTTGAGCATCACCGGGTAGCCGATGTCCGCGGCGAGGCGCGCACTGTGCGCGAAGTCAGAAGGCAGCGGCGGGCTCGCCGGCATGACCGCGACTCCCGCCGACTCGGCGAGCTTGCGGGCTGCGACCTTGTTACCGAGCAGGCGCATGGTCTCGGGCTCCGGGCCGATGAACACGACGCCCGCCGTCGCGCAGGCTTGCGCGAGCTCGGGGTTCTCGGACAGGAGCCCGTAGCCCGGATGGATGGCGTCCACCTGCGCCTCGCGCGCGATGCGCAGGATATCGGCGATGTCGAGGTAGGCCTCGACCGGCTTCTTCCCGCGCCCCACGAGGTAGGCCTCGTCGGCCTTGGTCCGGTGCAGCGAGAAGCGGTCCTCCTGCGAGTAGATCGCCACGGTGCGCAGGCCGAGCTCATTGGCTGCGCGCATGACGCGAATGGCGATCTCGCCGCGGTTGGCGACCAGAATGCTGCGGATCCGCTGCGGGGAAGCGGGTTTCACGTAAAATCTGCCGTAACAGCGCCGGAGTGCCGCCGCAGGTGCGTGCGGCGGATGGCCTCGATCATAACTGCTTTACCGCCGAACCAGGGGAAGTCATGTCGTACCGCAAACCGTCTGCACTGCCGCGCCTGGCGCTCGCCGCCGCGGCGCTCATCGGCGCCTCGCTCGCCACCGCCGCCCCGCCCACGCCGGTGGCGGCGCCGCACCCGCTGGTGCTGGTCATCCACGGCGGCGCCGGGGTCATCGAGCGCTCGCGCATGACGCCCGAGCGCGAGGCCTCTTTCCGCACGGGACTCGGAGCGGCGCTCGATGCGGGCTATGCGGTGCTGGAGCGCGGCGGCACGAGCCTCGATGCGGTCATCGCCGCGGTGCGCACCATGGAGGACGACCCGCAGTTCAACGCCGGCCGCGGCGCGGTGCTCAACCACGCGGGGCTGGCCGAGCTCGACGCCGCGATCATGGACGGCAACGGGCCGCGCGCCGGGGCGGTGGCGGCGGTGCACCACGTCAAGAACCCGATCGAGCTCGCCCGCCTCGTCATGGACCATTCCCCGCACGTGATGATGGTCGGCGAGGGGGCCGAGGAATTCGCCCTCGAACAGGGCGTGGTGCTGGTGCCGCGCAGCTACTTCATCGTGCCGCAGCGGCGTGCAGCGAGCTCGAGGAGGCGAAGGCCAAGGAGAGCGGCAGCGCCCGCAGGTCCCAGCCCGGGGAGCAAGGGGACGGTCGGGGCCGTGGCTCTCGATGGTGCCGGGAACCTCGCCGCCGCGACCTCGACGGGCGGACTCACCAACAAGCACGTCGGGCGGGTCGGCGACTCCCCGCTCATCGGCGCGGGCACCTATGCCAACAACGACTCCTGCGCCGTGTCCGGCACGGGTGACGGTGAGTACTACATCCGCCAGGTCGCTGGCCTACGACATCTGCGCCATGGTGAAGTACCAGCATCTGCCGCTCGCGAAGGCGGTGCACGAGGCGATCCACGTCAAGCTGCAGGCGCGCCGGCGGCCAGGGCGGCGTGATCGCCCTCGACCGCCGGGGCGACTTCGCCATGGATTTCAACAGCGCGGGCATGTTCCGCGGGGTGCGCGACTCGCGCGGCAAGCGCGAGATCGCCATGTACCGGGAAGCGGAATGAAGTACGCCATCGCGGTTCACGGGGGCGCCGGCGCGGTGCCACGCGCCACGCTCTCGCCGGAGCGCGAGCAGCGTTACCGCGCCGGGCTCGAGGCGGCACTCGATGCGGGCTTCACGCTGCTCGAGGGCGGCGGCACGAGCCTCGATGCGGTGAGCACCGCGGTGCGAATCCTCGAGGATGACCCGTGCTTCAACGCCGGCCGCGGCGCGGCACTCACGCGCGAGGGGGCCGCGGAGCTCGATGCCGCCATCATGGACGGCGCACAGCAGCGCGCGGGCGCCGTGGCCGCGGTGCGGCACGTGAAGAATCCGGTGGATCTCGCCCGGCGGGTGATGGAGAAGTCGCGCCACGTGCTGCTGGTGGGCGCCGGCGCCGAGGAGTTCGCGCTCGAGGAAGGCATCGCGCTGCTGCCCAACACCTACTTCCGCACCGCGGAGCGTCAGCGCCAGCTCGAGTCCGAGCAGCGCGGCGAGCGGGTGTCGGACCTCGCGCCGCCCACCGCAGGGCACGGTCGGCGCGGTGGCGCTCGATGCGCACGGCAACCTCGCCGCCGCCACCTCCACCGGCGGCATGACCAACAAGCGCCCGGGCCGCGTCGGCGACTCGCCGATCATCGGCGCGGGCACTTACGCCAAGAACGGCGTGTGCGCGGTGTCGGCCACCGGTGCCGGGGAATACTTCATCCGCGCGGTAGCCGCGCACCACATCTGCGCGGCGGTCGAGTACCGCGGGCTCACGCTCGCACAGGCGATGCGCGAGGTACTCCATGAGATCCTGCCCAAGCTCGGCGGCGACGGCGGCCTCATCGGTGTCGACCGTGAGGGGCACATCGTCATGGACTTCAGCACCGAGGGCATGTACCGCGGGGCGCGCGATTCGGCGGGCCGACGCGAACTGGCCATCTACTAGGATCACATCGATGAGACTGAACCGCGTCCCGTTTTTTCTCCTGCTCGCGATGCTGGCGCTGCGCACCGCAGCCGGGCAAACCTGGACCGAGGGCCGCGACTACTTCGTCCTCCCCCAGGCGCAGCACACGAGCGTCGCGCCCGGCAAGGTCGAGGTGCTGGAGGTGTTCTCCTACGGCTGCCCGGTCTGTAACGCTTTCCAGCCGACGCTCGAGCGCTTGAAGAAGAGCCTGCCGCCGAACGCGCGGATGGCGTACCTGCCGGCCTCGTTCATCCCGGCCGAGGACTGGCCGATGTTCCAGCGCGCGTATTTCGCGGCGCAGGCGCTCGGCATCGCCGCACGCACCCATCAGGCGATGTACGACGCCGTGTGGAAAAGCGGCGAGCTCGCCACCAGCGACCGGCAGACGCACCGGCTGAAAAGCCCGCAGCCCTCGCTCGAGGACGCGGCGCGGTGCTACGAGCGCTGGACGGGTGTGAAGGCGCAGGATTTCCTGGCGGCGGCCCGATCCTTCGGCGTCGCGATGAAGATGCGCGCCGCCGACGAGCAGATCCTCGAGATGCAGGTGCCAGGCACACCCTGCATCGTCGTCGACGGCCGCTACCGAGTGAACACCGACACCCCGCGCAGCCCCGAGCAGCTGATCGCACTGGTGCAGTTCCTCATCGCCAAGGCCGCCGCGCACTGAAGCACACGACGCATGCTGCACCTACGCAGCGCCCGCGCCCGCACCGCGCTGCCGCAAGGCGCTCGGGGGCCGTCTCTCCCACCGCGCCCAGACGCGCCGCAGCTGCTGCGCGGAGCCAAAGCCCGAGCGCGCCGCCACGCGCTCGAGGTCCAGCCGGCTGCCGGTCACCAGCTGCCGGGCGAGCGCGAAGCGGATCAGCTGCACGTAGTCGAGCGGCGAGCAGCCGGCGTGCTCGGCGAACAGCCGTGCGAGGTTGCGCGGCCCGGTGCAGGCGACCCTGGAGAGCTCGGCCGCACCCCAGCGCGCCGTCGGATTGCGCGTCACGGCATCCTGCACGCGGTGCACCGCCGGGTGCAGGTGATTGCGGTGCATGACCCAGGGTGACAGTGCCGGGTCGGTACCGGCGCGGCGCACGTAGACGACCAGATCGCGGGCGATCTCGGCGGCGACCCACTCGCCGAGCTGCCGCCCGATGACGTGCAGCGCGAGATCCAGCCCCGCGGTCACTCCGGCGCTCGACAGTACCGGCCCATCCTCGACGAAGATGCGGTTGTCGAGCACCCGCGCGCCGGGCGCAGCGCGCCGCAGTTCCTCGAGGTGTGCGTGATGGCTGGTGCACTCGCGCCCGGCGAGCAGTCCCGCGTGGCCCGCAAACACCCCTCCGGCGCAGACGCACAGCAGTTGCACGCCGGCGGTGACGCCCGAGCGCAGCCACTCGATGAGCGCGCGGGCCGCGGGCTCGTGCGCATCGACGGCCTCGCCGGCGATGCCGGTGAGCACCAGCAGTGAGCCCGGCGCGAGCCGCGCGGGCAGCGGCTCTAGGGCCGCGAGCTCAAGTCCCACCGCCGCCGTCACCGTGGCAGCCGGGCCGATGAAGCGCAGCCGGTAGCTGCCCGGCACGCGGCGCGCGGCGTTGCGGAAGGCATCCGCCGGGCCCGCCACGTCCAGCAGCACGACGTTCGGCAACAGCACGAACAGCACTTCCCGCATCGCGGCGCTCAGCTCAAGGCCGCCTCGCTCGACACCACGCGCGCGAAGCGCCCGTCGAGCACCAGCTCGGTGCGCTCGCGGATCTCCGCCGGCGAGTATTCGCGCCCGGAGCGGGCGCGCATCGGAAAGGTGAGCGTCGCATCGGTAATGTAGTGCACCGCGAAGCCGACATCGGAGGCGTGGCGCGTGGTGGTCTCGCAGCACTGCTCGGTGCGGATTCCGCTCACCAGCAGCTCGCCGATCCCCCGATCGCGCAGCCATGCCTCGAGCGTGCGGCCCTGGCGATCGGTGCCGAACAGGGCCGAGTGCACCTGCTTGTGGAACACCGCATCCGGACGCAGCGACAGCTCGGGCATCGGCCGCACGAAGCCCGAGGCCGCGGTGAAGGGATTGGCGGAATCATCGCCCTCTTCCTGGTGGAACACCTGCAACACCGGCACCTTCAGATCACCCGCGCGCCCGATGAGCGACTGCACGTTGGCGAGGAAGGCCGGTACCTCGTCCGCCCGGTAGTACGGCCGGTGCCGGAAGGACTCCTGCACGTCGATGACCAGGAGAGCCCGCTTCATGGAAACACCTCGAGCGCTAAGAATTGGCAATATAATGGGTCAGCGCACAAGGCCGCGCCAGCGCGGCATTCAGGACCTGCGGCGGTCAAAAACGGACAACGGTCCCGGAGGGCGCCAGCGGCAGCCGCCGCGGCCCTAGCCCGCAGGACTCGGCGCCCGGCGTCAGGCGCTGAACTACTCCTCGGCGGCGGACTATGGGCACGACGATGCGCCGACGAGCGACGCGGCCGAACTGCATCGACGAACAACAACAGTCCCGGGGAGATGATATCCATGCCGCCCATCAAGCTGAAGATCTCTACTTGGCGTCCTCGACCGCTGACCGGGGCTCGCGAGCCAGCGCCGCGCGCGGCGGCCGACCGCCGCCGCCGCAGATTCCGACCTGCGACAAGAAGATCGGCACGCTGGCGGTCACCGAGCCGGAGAACAACTGGTGGGTGCAGTACAACCTCGAGTCGCCCGAGGCGCTGCATCAAGGTGTTCGTCGTCGCAGTCGAAGTGCTTCACGCTGCTCGATCGCGGCAAGGGCCTGGCGGCCGCCGAGAAGGAGCGCGCGCTCGCCGGCGCAGCGGCGAGATGCGCGGCGGCTCGAACATCGGCAAGGGCCAGATGAAGGCGGCCGACTACGTGCTGGTGCCGGACCTGGTCACCAAGAACGGCAATTCCGGCGGCACGCAACATCGGCGGCATGCTCGGGCGGCATTGCTGCACGGCATGGCCGGCGCGGTCGTCGGCGGCATCAGCCTGAAGAGCAAGACGGCCGATGTGGTGCTGACGCTGACCGACGTGCGCTCCACCGAGCAGGTGGCGCTCGAGCAGGGCCACTCCAAGAAGACCGACCTGGGCTGGGGCGCGGGCGGCGGCGCCTTCTTCGGCGGCTTCGCGGCCGCCGGCGCCAGCAGCTACGCCAACACCGAGATCGGCCAGGTCGTCACCATGGCCTACCTCGACGCGTTCACCAAGCTGGTCGACCGAGGTCAAGGGCATGAGCGCTGAACGCCAAGGCCGACAACGTCTCGCAGTCGGTGACCATGGCGAAGCCCGGCAAGATGTACGCGCGCCGCGAACATCAAGGCCAAGGTCGTGCGCGACCTGGATCCCGGCATGACGCTCTATCCCAGCGGCGACAAGGACGGGATCTGGTGGAAGGTGACCGACGAGCTGGGTAACGAGGGCTGGGTGCCCTCGACCCTGTTCCAGCTGGCGAAGTAAGCGCCGCGGACGCGACTCGGCCGCGAGCAGCGTGAGCCCGTGCATGTGCGCCTGCTCGAGGGCGCGCGCATCCCCCGCGGCGGCCGCCGCGAGCAGCTCGCGCCACACCTGCGGACGCGCCGGCCAGCGCGGCTTCAGCCATTCGGGATGCGCCTCGGCGAGCGCGTGGATCTGGCGCAGGGTGCAGGCAGCGATGAGCGTGGCGCAGGGCGAGCGCATCCCGAGCAGCAGGCGCGCCGCCGCGCTTTCCGCGCGCGCCAGGTGCCAGGCGTAGGTGAGCACCAGGCGCGCCGCCTCGATGGTCCCCGGCACGGTGAAGAACGCCCCGTAGGCAGCGCGCCCGGCGTCCCCCACCTGCAAGGACACGGCGCGCCGCCAGCGCTGCGCATCGGCAAAGCCCGCATCCAGCAGCAAGTAGGGGCACGCGGCGGCGCGGCGCCGCGCTTCCGGCTCGAGCGCCCGAGCCGGCTCGCCCACCTGGCGCAGCAGCGCCGAAGGTGGTGCACCGGGTGCCCCCGCCTGCTCGGCGAGCAGCGTGAGCGCGAGCTCGTTCAGCTCGCGCAGCGTCGCCAGGGTCTGCGGCTGCAGCCACGCGGCCGCGAGGCGTGCCCCCTCGCTCGCCGCCCGCCCGTCGCTCTCGCAGTGCAACAGCATCGTGAGCCTCCCTCCACCGCGGCCCCATGGTAACGGACCCGGCTCATAGTGCCACCGTGAATTTGGGAATTTTTTACCAAATTTTGCCAGTTGTATTTTGGTGAAATTCTCACAAAATGTGGCGACCAACCTGGGGGGCGTGATGCGCATCTCGGACGATCGCTACAGCCGCGAGCGGCTGCGAATGGAGCTGGCGCTGCGCTTCCTGCGCCACGAGGCGCGCACGCAGACGATCCGCGCCTGGACCGGCCTGTCCGACGACCGGATCCGCAAGCTGTACCGCTCCTACCTGAGCCACGCGCGGCGCTACCTGCCGCGCCACCGCGGCAAGTCGCCGCACCAGGTCGCCTACTTCACCCGCTCGCAGCAGTTGCAGCAGGAGAGCGCGGTACTGGCGAGCGTGATGACGCTGCTCGGCGTGGTGCCGCCCCAGCCGCTCGCCGCCGGGGAGGCGCCCGCGGCGCTGCCGGGGCTGACACTCGGTGAGCTCCTGTGCCAGGCGTTCGAGGCGTACCGGACACTGCTGCCCGCGGCGCAGATCTCCTTCGAGCACGCGGTGTTCCTCGCCACCGCCTTGACACGCGGGGATCAGCTGCGGCTCGGGGGCTGCGCGGGCTGCGGCAGCCTGCTGGTCACCGAGCGCTTCCCGGCGCGCGAGCGGCGCTGCCACCACTGCGCAAGCGCGCTGCAGGCGCACTAACCCGGGCGGGTCAGGTCGCTCCCGCTCCATGGCGAGGAGCGCTCGGGCGTGGAGGCGGCGCCCACCAGCGGGCGGCGGTTCCAGTCCACGACGGAATCGCTGTGCACGCGCTTGACGATCCACAGGAAGTAAACCGAGGCAGGGATGCCAAGCAGGTCGAAGGGGAGAGTCGCGCTGTGGCGTTCGGTCGTGGCGTAGATCAGGTGCATCAGGGCGCAGGTGAAGAACACCGCCGATAGCGACACGCCCGACAGGGACCAGGCGCCCTCCGCGACATGGCGCCGCACCTGGTAGTCGGCCAGGTACCAGCCGACCATGCCGTACGTGATGACCACGAACAGGTTAGCCACGACGGACACCGGGACGAAGTCGAAGTCTGCCCCCGGGACGCCCGTGCGTACCGAAAGGCCCAATGCCGTGCACATGAGCTGGGAAGGGAAGACCGGGACGGGATGGACCAGGGTCCAGGCGGTGAGCCAGCCCACCGCCGTGGCGAACCCGGCGACCAGCGCGACAGCCCAGTACCGCGAAGACCCGACCCGGCGGTCGCCGCGTCCGCCCAGCGCCGTCTCGAAGCGCAACCCGACGAACGTGAAGCCGGCCGGAAGCCCGATCAGGGTGACGGCCAGCATGGGCCAGGAAACGCTCCCTCCCTGGAGCACGTGCCAGCCGTGAAGCAGGTGATGCGGCCCGCAGCTTGCGGCCATCAGCGAGAAGCCGATTCCGAAGCGCGACCAGCCCCGGTAGCGGTGCAGGCTGAAGGTCTCCCAGGCCGACAGGAGCCCGAGGCCCGTGTAGGCGAGGCCGATCAGCAGATTGCCGATGCCGATGACGAGGGCGGTCAAGGGCCGCCTGCAGACTTCGCCCCCATCGGCGCGCCGATGTGGTCGAGGAACTCGTCGATGAAGTAGCGGTGGCCCCGGCGCGCCTGCAAATTACCGGCGAGCACGGCGGCGTGGAGGGTGCGCTCGGCGCGTGGCTGCCACAGGACCCGATCCAGCAGCGGCACGACCTGCTCGGGGGCGACGGGTGGGGAGAACAGGTACCCTTGCGCTACTCCACAGCCCATGCGCAGCAAAGCCGCCGCCTGCTCGCGCTTTTCGACGCCCTCTGCGATCGGGTGTTTGCCCATGGCGTAGGCAAGGCTCAGGATCGAGGAAACGATGGCGGTGTCACCCGGCTCAGTGCTGAGCCCGTCGATGAAACCCCGGTCGATCTTCAGCACTTCAGCCGGCAGGTCGCGCAGCCGGGTGAGCGAGGAGTGCCGTGTTCCAAAGTCGTCGATCGCAACATAGACGCCCATTTTCCTGACCTGCTCGAGCACCCCGACGGTGTCCGCGGTGGCACCGGTCACTGCCTTTTCGGTGATCTCCAGGCACAGCGCCCTGGGGTCGATCCCGCTGTCTTCCAGGATCCGTGCGAGCGCGTCGATGAAACCCGGTTCCTCGACTTCGCGGGGCGAGACATTTACTGACATGGCCAGGGGTCGCCCGGGTGCCAGTAGCGCCCATTGCGCCAGCTGGCGGCAGGACTCCCGCAGCACCTGTCGCCCGAGGTCCACGATGAGCCCGCATTCCTCGGCCACCGGAATGAAGTCATCCGGCGCGACGACCCCGCGGGTGGGATGTCGCCAGCGCACCAGCGCCTCGAGCCCGACCACGCGCCCGCTGCGCAGACTCACCTGCGGCTGGTAGACGACAAACAGTTGCGCTGCGCGCAGCGCCAAGCGCAGGTCCGACTCGACCTGCACGCGTCGTTCGGCCTGTGCGTACAGCTCGTCATTGAACTGCTGCAGCCGTGCCCGGCCGCGGCCCTTCGCCGCATAGAGTGCGGTGTCCGCCTCGCGCAGCAGCTGCTCGGCGGCCTTCTCCCCGGGAGCGCACTGTGCAACGCCAATGCTTGCCGAGACCACCACCTCTTTGCCGGCGATGAAGATCGGCTCGGCCATGGTGGCGAGTATCTGTGTTCCCAGGGCGGCCTCGGAACCGGCGGCGACACGCGGCTGCAGGATAACCAACTCATCGCCGCCGAAGCGGCTCGCCGTGTCTTGTGTTCCGAGGCAGCCGACCACGCGCCGCGCCATCTCGCGCAGCACTTCATCGCCGCTGTCGTGCCCCAGCGAGTCGTTCACCAGTTTGAAATTGTCCAGATCGACAAACAGGATCGCGACGCGCTCGCCGGTGGCGACGTTGCGCGTGAGTTCGCGTTTCAGCCGGTCGAGCAGCACCTCGCGCGTGGGCAATCCAGTCAGCGCGTCGTGGGTGGCCGCGTATTCAAGGCGAGCGACCACCCCTCGCAGACGGGTGATCTCCGGCTGCTTGTCCGCAAGGTGCACGACGACCGGCTGGTGCATCGAAGTTGTTGAAATTGGCCTGAAAGAAACCCTGCGGCCGTACCCTCGAATCAGGCGCGCAACAGGCCACCGCGACGACCGCGAACGCGAGCCTCAGGCCAGGTATCGGCTGACCGCACCTGTGCTACAGGACGCTGTTCACAGAATCGGCTGGTACCTGGCATCGTCAAATCACCGTGGGCTGCCGGCGCGCTGAAGGCGCCGCGCCGCGCGCTGCTAGAATGTGCCGCGACCGTCGGGCGGGTGCGGCGCATGGATCAGGATCGGGCCAACTTCTACGCGGGTCCCTACATCGAGCGGCGCGCCGAGACGCGCGAGGACCCCGAGTGGGCGCGCGCGGCACGCGCCGACCCCGGCACGGTGTACCTCGCGGTACGCGGCACCACGCACCTGCTGCACGCGGGCGAGCCGCCGCGCATCGCCTGGCTGAGCGGCGCCGATCCCCTGGTGCGCCGCGCCGAGGACGCGAGCCTCACACTCCTCGGCTGGTTCCGCGGCGCGCGCTGCGTGCTCGTCGAGCTCGCCCCGCAGGCCGTGAGCGCGCCGCCCGCGGGCATGCGCTTCGAGGAGCTGCGGCCGCTGTCGGGGCTCCTGCCGGCGCAGGAGGCGGCCCTGCTCGGCTACGCGCGGGCACTCGCGATCTGGCACGCCCGGGCGCTGCACTGCGGGGTGTGCGGCGCGCCCACCGCGCCGGTCCGCGCCGGGCACTGCCTCATGTGCACCAACCGCGTGTGCGGTGCGGAGTTCTTTCCGCGCATCGACCCGGCCATCATCGTGCTGGTCTCGGACGGTGAGCGCGCGCTCCTCGGACGCCAGGCGAGCTGGCCGTCGCGGCGCTATTCGACCATCGCCGGCTTCGTCGAGCCCGGCGAGAGTCTCGAGGACGCGGTGGCACGCGAGGTAGCAGAGGAGACCGGCGTGCACATCGGTCGCGTGCGCTACGACTCCTCGCAACCCTGGGCGTTTCCGTCCTCGCTGATGCTGGGCTTTTACGCCACGGCGCCCGCCGGCAGCCCGGTGTGCGTCGGCGGGGAGCTGGAAGATGCGCGCTGGTTCACGCGCGCGCAGCTTCACGCGGGCGAGGCGCTCGCGCCGCCCTCGCACTCGATCTCCTGGCGGCTGATCTCGGGCTGGCTCGAGGGCGGGAGCTGAGGCGCCATGTGCCTCCTGGTGCTCGCCTGGCAGGCACACCCGCGCTACCGCCTGGTGGTCGTGGCCAACCGCGACGAGTACCACGAGCGGCCCGCGGCGGCGCTCGCCAAATGGACGACCCCTGAGATCCTCGGCGGCCGCGACCTGCGCGGCGCGGGCACCTGGCTCGGGCTCGACCGCGCGCGGCGCTTCGGCGTGGTCACCAACTTCCGCGAGCTGCAGCGAGCGCAGCCGGCGGCACCCTCGCGCGGCGGGCTGATTCCCCGCTACCTCGCCGGCACCCAGGGCGCTGCCGGGTTCTTCCACGAGCTCGAGCGGTGCGCCGATGTCTACTCCGGATTCAACCTCCTCATCACCGACCGTGACGCGCTCTGGTACGGCTGCAACCGCGCGCTGCCGTTCGCGCGCGAGCTCGGCCCCGGGGTCTACGGACTGTCCAACGAGTTCCTCGACACCCCGTGGCCGAAGCTCGAGCGCGTGAAGCGTGCCTTTCACGCCTGGCTGCGCGAGCCCGCGGGGGACGCGGCCGGACTGTTTGCAATCCTCAACGACCGCACGCCGGCGGCGCCCGGCGAGCGCCCGCTGCCGCGCGGCGGACTGCCGCGCGAGTGGCAGCGGATCCTGTCGGCGCCCTTCGTGCTGAACCCCACCTACGGCACGCGCTGCTCGACGGTCGTGATGCTCGAGTCCGACGGCGCGGCGTACCTCGCCGAGCGGCGCTTCGACCCGGCGGGCGAGCCGCACGGTGAGACTGAATTGCAGCTGAACCCGACCGAGTGGCCGTAGCGCGCGCGGCGCGCGCACGGGAACCGCCGCCGGGACGCCCGCTCTGAATCAAAGAGTGGCGAGCGGCTGCGCTCGTGAGGCTCTAGAATCCCTGAATTTCCAGTATCGCACGTGACGCAGCGCAATCCCTTGCCTCGGGCTCGCCGACGGCACCGGCGGGCCCCGGTGCTCGCCCTGTGTCTGCTCGCCCTGAGTACGCTCGGCTGCCCGCCGGCGCTGGCCGCCGCCGGCGTCACCGTGGAGGTGCGCGGCGTCGACGAAACGCTACGCGCCAACGTACTCGCGTACCTGAGCTACGAGCGCTACCGCAAGGGCGGCTCGGAGCTCACTCCCGACATCGTCGAGCGGCTGCACAACCGGGTCGAGCGCGAGGTGCAGGAGGCGCTGCGCCCCTACGGGTACTACGAGCCCGAGGTGCAGTCGACGGTCAACGAGGTCGGCAAGGGCGAGTGGCGCGTGGTGATCGACATCAAGCCCGGGCGGCCGGTGCTGGTGGCGCACGTCGACGTGCGCGTCGACGGCCCCGGGGAGAGCGACCCGCTGTTCCGGCGGATCCTGACTCACCTGCCGCTGCACAGCGGCGATCGCCTGAACCAGGCGCAGTACGAGGCGATCAAGACCGAGCTGCAGCGCACCGCGGCCACCTACGGCTACTTCGATGCACGCCTGATCCGCAACGAGCTGGTGGTCGACCCGCCGAAATACAGCGCCAACATCGCCCTCGAGCTCGACACCGGCGAGCGCTACCGCTTCGGCAAGACCACCATCCGCCAGAACGTGATCAAGGAGAGCCTGGTGCGGCGCTACGTGCGCTACCACGAGGGTGAGTACTTCGACCTGACGCAGGTGCTGCGCACGCAGTTCGCACTCGATGACGCGCAGTACTTCACCAACCTCGAGGTGCTGCCCGGCACGCCGGACAAGAATACGCACCTCGTGTCGGTCGACATCCACGCGGATCCCAACCGGCGCAACCGCTACTCGCTCGGCGCCGGCTACGCGACCGACACCGGGGCACGCGCCACGCTCGGCTTCGAGGATCACCGCCTGAACGACAGCGGCCACAGCTTCAGCGTCGAGGTGCAGTTCGCACAGATCACGCGCTACAACGTGCAGACCCGCTACGCGATCCCGGTGGGCGATCCGGCCCTCGAGAACCTCTCGCTGAACGGCTCCATCGAGCAGCAGACGCTCGCCGACGTGACCGCCTATACCCAGTCCGCGGGCCCGAGCTTCACCGAGGTGTCGGGCGAGTGGCAGCACGTGTGGAAGCTGTTCGCGGTGCACACCACCAGCGAGGACATCAACGGCACCACCACCGATCGCCTGCTGGTGCCGGAGCTGGACCTGGCCTCGGTCCCCAAGGGTTACCTCGGTGAGCCGCTGTTCGAGCACCCGTTCTTCGCCGAGCTGCGCGGCTCGGACAGCGTGCTCGGCTCCGACTCGAACTTCATCCAGCTGCACATGCAGGCCGAGCACGTGTTCCACCTCCGCGGCCCCTGGCACCTGCTGCTGCGCGACGAGGTGGGCGCGAGCCTGGTGTCGCGCTTCTCGAGCCTGCCGACCATCTACCGTTTCTTCGCCGGCGGCGACAACAGCGTACGTGGCTTCTACTACAACGAGCTCTCGCCGACCGACCCGGTGTGCACCACCGGCCCCAACGGCCAGTTCCTGCGCACCGGGAACGGCAGCTGCCAGAGCGTCGCCGGCTACATCAAGGTCGGTGGCAAGGATGTGATCACCGGCACGGTGGAGGTCATCCACGACCTGCCGCGCAACTTAGGGATCGCGACCTTCGTCGACTACGGCAACGCCTTCGATCACTTCGGCACCCACCTGTTCTACTCCGCGGGGGTGGGCCTGCGGGTGCGCCTGCCGGTGATGACGCTCGGCATCGACGTCGCCCAGCCCCTGAACAACCCCGGCGCCGGCCCGCGCCTGCACATCAACTTCTCGCCGAAGCTGTGATGGTCGGCAAAGCGATCGTGCGCCGCCTGCTGCTCGGTATCGCGAGCCTGCTGATCCTCGTGGTCGTGGTGGCGCCCGTCACGCTGGTGCTGTCGGCGGTCTATACCACCTCCGGGCTGCGGTTCCTCGTGCGGCACATCCCGGAGAAGCTCGGGCCCGTGCGGCTCACGATCACCGGGGTGAGCGGCACGCTCGCCCACGGTGTGCACGTCGACCAGGTCGAGATCGATCACGAGCTGGTGCACCTCGTGTTCCAGGGCATCGACGGGCGCGTGGCGCTCGCGCCGCTCTTGCTGCAGACCATCCGCTCGCCAAACGCGCGAGTGCACAGTGCGCTCATCGAGGTGAAGCGCCGCACCCGCCCCTCCAACGGGGAGCCGCCGGTGTTCCTGCCGCGCTGGCTGCTGATCAGCGCCGAGAATGCCACGGTGGACGATGCGCAGCTTCGCGTGTGGAACGGCTTTCGCCTCGAGGCGACCCATCTCATGGGCGCCGCGGTCCTGCACCACAGCAGCATCCGCTTCTTCCACGCGCAGGCGGACTTCGGCGAGGCGCAGGTGAGCGCCATCGGCATGCTGCACGCGAGCGAGCCTCTCGGGATCGAGGGCCAGGGGCAGCTGCGCTGGACCCCGCAGGGTGAGCCGGGCTGGTCGGTGTCGGGCTCGGCGCACGGCAACCTCGATGCGCTGGCCGTGGTGGCCTACGCCGAGAGCCCGTTCCGCGCGCAGTTCACCGGCGAGATGCTCACCCTCACCAGTCACTGGCACTGGCTCGGCTACGCGCTGGTGCAGCGCTTCGACCTCGAGGCGTGGGGCATCAAAGGTCCCCTCGGGGTGATGACCGCGCGGCTCGCGGTCGGCGGCGATGCCGCCGGCTTCAGCGCCCGCGGACTCGTGAACCCGACCGGACTGCACGCCGGCAACTTCGATGCCGAGTTCGAGGGCTCGTACGCCGATCACGTGCTGACCGCGAAACGCATGGACGCGCGGCACGCGGCCTCCGGCGCACAGGCACACGGCTCGGGCACCTTCACGATCGTCGCCGGCGGTCCGCGGCTCGATCTCAGGGGCAGCTGGGAGGCCTTCCGCTGGCCGCTCACCGGCAAGGACCCCGCGGTGCGCAGCGCGGCCGGGGACTTCACCGTCGCCGGCATCCTCCCCTACCAGGTGCACGCCGCCGGCAGGGTGCGCGCCGCGCAGCTGCCGGAGATGCCCGCGGACATCATCGGCAGGCTCGGCAAGGACAGCTTCGCCTTCGAGCGCGCGGAGGTGGACCTCTACGGCGGCCACGCGAGCCTGCATGGCGAGGTGGCCTGGGCGCCGCGGCAGACCTGGTCGGTCGCCGGCATGGCGACCGGAATCAATCCGCTCGCGCTGCGCCCCGACCTTCCGGGGAACCTGAACTTCACGCTCGCAGCCGATGGACGCGGCTTCGATACGCGCGGGGACTTCTCCGCCACGGTGAGCGGCGTGAGCGGCAAGCTGCGCGGCGTGCGGGCGAGCGGCGGCGGCACGCTGGCCCACTCGGGCAGCACCTGGACCTTCAGCAAAGTGCGCGTGGGGCTCGGCAGCACCATTGTGGCGCTCGACGGGCAGGCGGGCGCGCAGCTCGACCTGCGCTTCGCGCTCGATACCGCCGATCTCAACCTGCTCGCGGCCGGCAGCCGCGGCGAGCTGCACGCCGCGGGCGGTGTACGCGGCACGCTCGCGAATCCCGCGATCAACGCGAGCGTCCACGGCCGCGCCCTGCACTATGCGGACGTGTCGCTCGACAGGCTGGATGCCGACGTCAACTTCAACCCGGCCGCCACGCAGCAGGAGTCGAAGATCGACGCGCACCTCACGAATCTCACCTATGAGAATCGCACGCTGGAGTCCGCCGCCCTCACGCTGAGCGGGCCACCCGCCGCCTACCAGGTGCATCTCGACGCGCAGGCCAGCGGGCTCGCGGCGAGCGCCCAGGCGGGCGGCGCCTACGCCCAGGGGATGTTCCAGGGGCAGCTCACGGGCCTGACGCTCAAGGGCCGCGATTACCTCAACCTCTCGCTCGAGCACCCGGTGAGCCTCATCGCCTCGCTGCAGCACTTGCATCTGGAGTGGGCGTGCCTCGCCGGCACCCCCGGCGCGATGTGCGTCGACGCCGACTGGACGCCGGCGCAATGGACCGCAACGCTCATGAGCAACCACCTGCCACTGAGCGCGGTCACGACCGGCATGACGCCCTCGGTGCAGTACCAGGGAACGATCGATGCCCTGGTGAAGGCGGCGGGTACGGCCCAGGGCCCGGTCACCGGGACACTGCAGGCACAGCTCGCGGACGCGGTGCTGTCGCACCGACTGGTGAGCCGCAAGATCGAGCACACGAAGATCGGGGCGGGCAACGTGACGCTGACCGCGACACCTGCCCTGATCAGCGCGGCCGTGGTCCTCGAGAACGGCGATGTGGGCACGATCCGGGCGCGCCTCGATGCGCAGCGCGGCAGCCTCGCCTGGCAGAACATGCCGCTCAGCGGCGCGCTGCACGCGCACACGTCGGACCTCGAGCTGCTGTCGCTGTATTTCCCCGACATCGACCGCGCGGCGGGTGAGCTCACCGCGGACGTGAACGTCGGCGGCACCCTCGGTGCGCCGCTGCTGAATGGCGTGGTCAAGCTCGCCGCGGGTGAGCTCGACCTCTACCAGGTGAACCTCGGACTGCGGCAGGTGGGGTTCGAGGCGCACCTCGGTGACCGCGGCCTCGACTTCAGCGGCACGGCGCACGCCGGCGCGGGCAGCGCCACCGCCAGCGGACATCTCGAGTGGCGCGGGCTCCTGCCCTACGGAAAGCTGCAGCTGCAGGGCACCAACCTGCGGGTGGCGGACATCCCCGAGGCGCAGATCGACGCCTCGCCCGATCTCACCTTCGACGTGCAGGGGCGGCGCATCGAGGTGACCGGCAAGGTCGCCATCCCGTACGCGAAGATCCAGCCCAAGGACATCGCCAACGCCGTACGCACCTCACCCGATGAGGTGATCGTCGGCAGCGAAGCGGAGAGCCCGGAAGCGCGCTTCCAGGTGATGAGCACCATCACGCTGAGCCTGGGCGAGCGCGTCTCGATCGACTACTCGGGGCTCACCGGGCGGCTCGGCGGCAGCGTCACCATCAGCAGCGGCTACGACGCCATCACCCGCGGCACCGGGGAGCTGTCGGTGGTGAACGGCCAGTACCTCGCCTACGCACGCAAGCTCGACATCAAGACCGGGCGGCTCATCTTCACCGGCGGACCGATCGACAATCCGGGCGTCGACCTGCGCGCGCAGAAGGAATTCCCCGACGTGACCGCGGGCGTCAACGTGCGCGGCACGCTGCTGCAGCCGCGCATCTCGTTCTTCTCCGACCCGCCGCTGCCGCAGTCGCAGATCGCCTCCCTCATCCTCTCGGGAGGCTCGCTGCAGTCATCGCAGAGCGCCAGCAACGCGGCGCTCGGCCAGGGGGCGGCGCTGCTTGCCTCGCAGCTCGGCTCGCACGTCGGTGTGCCGGATGTCAGCCTCGAGACCGACCCGATCGCCAACGAGACCTCCCTCGTGCTCGGGCGCTATCTCTCGCCGCGCCTGTACGTGAGTTACGGCGTGAGCCTCACCGAGACGCTGAACACCTTCAAGCTGCGCTACACGCTGGGCGATCACTGGACGGTGAAGACCGAGCTCGGCACCGCGCGCGGCGCGGACCTCGTCTACACGATCGACAAGTAGCCGGGCGCTACTTGCTGCAGTCCCCGAGCCGCCGGGCCGTCATCCTGATGGTCACGGGGCCGCGCTCGCCCGTCATGGTCATGAGCGCCTTGAACGAGTCGGACTGGAACGTGCCCTCGAAGTGGCGCGTGCCGTTCGGGCACTGCATGGTGAACCTCACCTCCTCGCCGGTCACCGAGCGCTCGGTGATCTTGCAGTTCTGGTCGTTGTGGCCCGCGTTGATGTTCTTGCTGACGTGCTCCAGATCGGTCTCGGTGATGCACTGCTGCGTGACGTGCGGCTGCTGCAGCAGCGCGCCGATCTTCGCCGCCACCTCCGGCGGCAGCTGCACGTCGATGATGCTCGTGAACTCGTAGCTGCCGGGGCGCAGGTTCACCGTCTGAGCATAAAGCAGCGTCGAGGCGCCGGCAGCGACGGCGAGCGCCACGGCGCGCAACGTGCCCCTCGGGCGTGCTGTGTTCATGGTCTCTCCCGTCAATTGGCCGAAATCGCAAGAAGCAATTGCGGCAGACATTACTCCGTAGACCGCCGGCAAAACGCGTGGGTTTTGCCGGCTGCGGTCGGCGCGCATTGTAGCCGAGTCGCCGCGGTTGCTTGACGTCTTTGCATTAATATGCACAATATGCGCATGTTTATGCGAATACATGCGACTGCTTCGCCATGCTGAGCGACACCGAGCAACTCGAGCGCCGCGGCGCCATCGTGCGCATCCTGCGCGCGGGACTGGTGCGCAAGCAGCAGGACCTGGTGCGCTTCCTGAAGAAGGAGGGGCACGAGGCCACCCAGTCCTCCATCAGCCGCGACCTGCGCGACCTCGGGGTGCTCAAGGCGAGCGGCCGCTACGTGCTGCCGCCCGACGAGCTGACGCGCGCCAACGGCGACTTCGACATGCTGTCGCAGTTCGTGCGCACCCTGCGGCGCGCCGGCCCCTCGATCACCGTGCTGCGCACCACCATCGGCGCCGCACAGAGCGTCGCGGTCGCAATCGATCGCGCCGAGTGGCCCGAAGTTTCGGGCACGCTCTCCGGTGACGACACCATCTTCATAGCCACCGCCAACGCCCGCGCCCAGCAGGAGCTCATCGAGCGCCTGCGCGCGCTGTTTCGGATCTGAATATGTCCACCACTGCCCAAGGTACGGGCGTAAAGCCCATCGTGCTCGCCTATTCCGGAGGTCTCGACACCTCGTTCCTGGTGCCGTGGATTGCCGAACAGCACCGCCGCCCGGTGATCACGGTGACCGTGGACACCGGCGGGATCGATGCCGCGACGGCCGGCGCGCTTGCCGAGCGCGCCCGGGCGCTGGGAGCCGTCGAGCACCACCAGGTGGACGCGCGCGCGGACTATTTCGAGCAGGTGCTGCGCTTTCTCATCATGGGAAACGTGCGCCGCGGGCAGCTCTACCCGCTGTGCGTCGGCGCCGAGCGCGTCATGCAGGCGCAGACCATGGCGCGCATGGCGCGCGAGCTCGGCTCCCCCACCGTGGCGCACGGCTGCACCGCGGCCGGCAACGACCAGGTGCGCTTCGAGGTCGCGCTGCGCACCCTCGCCCCCGAGCTCGCCGTGCTCGCGCCGGTGCGCGATCAGGCCTTCAGGCGCGCCGACGAGCTCGAGTACCTCGCCACGCGCGCTCTGCCGGTGCCCCCGAGCGGTGCCGCCTACTCGGTGAACCGTGGACTGTGGGGCGTCACCATCGGCGGCAAGGAGACCCTCAGCTCCGCTGGCAGCATCCCGGATCACGCCTGGATCCTCACCCGCGATGCCTTCAGCCGCCCGCGGCCGGCGCAGCGCCACGTGCTCGCCTTCCGCGAGGGACGCCCGGTGGCGCTCGACGGGCGGCCGGACTCGCCGGTCGCGATCATCGAGTCGCTCGAGGCGCTCGCGGCACCGTTCGGCATCGGCCGCGGCATCCACCTGGGGGATACCATCATCGGCACCAAGGGTCGGGTGGCGTTCGAGGCGCCCGCCGCCGAGGTCCTGCTCACCGCGCACCGCGAGCTCGAGAAGCTGGTGCTGACGGGGCGGCAACAGCGCATCAAGGAGCTCGCTGGCTTCGCCCTACGGGGACCTGGTGCACGAAGGTCAGCTGCTCGACCCGGTGTGCCGCGACATCGAGGCGCTGCTGCTCTCGTCGCAGGCGCGCGTCACGGGCGAGGTCCATCTGCTCCTGCAGACCGGCAATCTCTTCATCGAGGGGGTGGAGTCGCCCTACTCGCTCATGGCGGCCTCGCGCGGGGTGTACGGCGAGGCTGCCGGGGAGTGGTCGGCGACCGATGCGCTCGGCTTCTCGCGCATCGTCTCGCTCCCCGGTGTGTTCCACACGCGCGCCGGGCGAGCAGGCCCGCGCCGCCAGGGAGGGCTGAGGTGGTCATCATGCGCAGCGTCGTGGTCGACAAGCTCGCCTCCGTGACCCAGGCCTGCGGCCTGTCGCACGAGGTGCGCGTCTCGGCCGACATCCCCGCCGAGGAAGGCGTCGTAGTGGTGGTCGAGGTGCTGACCAACAAGTCCACCTACAACACACTCGAGCTGGTCAGCGGCCGCATGGCGAAGGTCGGCAAGGGCGACATCGTGGCCGGCGCCCTCGGGCACCGCAAGGCGCTGTTCGGCTACTCGGGTCACGTGCCCGAGCGCGTGCAGCCGGGCGATGTGATCCAGATGCTCAACATCGGCGGCGTGCTGGGCATGTGCGACTCGATCAACCCGGACAAGGGCAAGCCGTTCGACTGCCGGGTGCTGGGCGTGGCGCTCAACTTCCCCTACCTCGGCGAGCGCATCGGCGTGCCGGCG
This sequence comes from uncultured Gammaproteobacteria bacterium, assembly GCA_963713175.1. GTDB lineage: Bacteria > Pseudomonadota > Gammaproteobacteria > Steroidobacterales > Steroidobacteraceae > 13-2-20CM-66-19. The sequence continues at coordinate 734,443 of CAVQKW010000012.1, forward strand.
CGCGTCGGCTACAAGGCGCTCGACGTCAACGCCACCGCTCGACACCCGCGGCGTGCCGGTGGTGGCGCTCGCCGGCACCTGCATGGAGGCCGGCAAGACCGCCGCCGCCTGCGCGATCGATCTCGCGCATGCGCCACCGCGGGCTACGGTCGATGCCTTCAAGGCGACCGGCGTATCACTGCGGCGCGACATCCTCGCGATGGAGGACGCGGGCGCGCGGCGCTGCGCTGATCTTCACCGATCTCGGCGTCGTCACCACGACGCGCGTCAACGGCCCGGCGCTCACCCGCACCATGCTGACCGAGCTCGCCGCCGGCAAGCCCGATGTGATCGTGTTCGAGCTCGGCGACGGCATGCTCGGCACCTACGGCGTGGATGCGATCCTCGAGTGCCCCGACATCCGCACGGCGCTCACCGGCGTGGTGCTCTCGGCCAACGATCCGGTCGCCGCCTGGGGCGGCGTGAAGCTGCTGCGCGAGCGCTTCGGGATCGAGCCGTGCGTCGTCACCGGCCCGTCCACCGACAACCAGGTGGGGGTGCGAGATCATCACGAGCCAGATGGGCGTCCCGGCCTTCAACGCGATCAGCGATGCGCGCCGCGCTCGGCGACCAGGTGATCGAGGCGCTGGGCCTCGCGGCGTCGAGCCCGATGCAGGCGGCGGCGCAATGAGCGCCGCCATCGCCGACCGTCGTGCTGGGCGGCAGCGGCTACGTGGCCGGCGAGCTGCTGCGCCTCATCGCCGGCCACCCGCACCTCAGCGCTCGCCGGCGATGCTGTCGGACAGCCAGCCGGGCGAGCCCGTCGCCAAGCGCCTTCCCGCATCTCGCCGAGCGCCTACCCCGACACGACGCTTCGCCTCGCTCGCAGGGCAGATCGAGCAGCGCTGATCGCGCGAGCACGCCGCGCGCGCGCCGTGTTCTCCGCCGCACCCCATGGCGTCGCCGCAGGCCTCGATCGACTGCGCTGCTGACAGGCGCCGAGCGCAGCCGGCGCGAGCGTGCACGTGGTCGATATCTCGGCCGACTTCCGCTATCGCCTCGGCGCAGGCCTACGAGCGGTCTACCAGCACGCGCACGGCGCTCCGCGCGCCTCGCGCGAATTCACCTGCGCGCTGCCCGAGCACCTCGAGGCAGCTCGCCGACGCCGCACGTCGGCGCACCCGGGCTGCTTCGCGACCGCGATGCTGCTCGCCAGCGGTGCCGCTGCTGGCGCTCGGACTCGTGGAGCCGAAGCTGTTCGTCAGCGGCGTCACCGGCAGCACCGGCTCGGGCCGCAAGCCGGTGGAGGGCACCCACCATCCGCTGCGCCACGGCGATCTGTACAGCCTACAACGCGCTGGCCCACCGCCATGCGTCCGGAGATCGTGGCCTGCGCGCGCGCGGCCTCGGGCGTGGAGGCCGAGTTCGCCTTCGTGCCGCACTCCGGGCCGTTCGCGCGCGGCATCCACGTGACCGTGCAGGCGCGCCTCAAGCGCGCGCGCGACATCGAGCCGAGGTCCTGGGGGCGCTGCGCGAGTTACTACGCCGACGCGCCGTTCGTGCGGGTCAGCGCACGCCGCGCCGCGCGTGAAGGACGTCGCCGCCAGCAACTACGCGCATCTCTCGGCGCGCAGCCAACGGCCGCACCGTGGCCGTGATGTGCGCGATCGACAATCTCACCAAGGGCGCCGCCGGCGGCGCCGTGCAGTGGATGAACCGGCTGTTTGGGCTGCCCGAGACCGGCGGGCCTCACGGCGCCGGCACCCGGCTGGACCTGAAGACATCATGAACGCAAAACTTCCAGACCGGCATCCGCCGCGCCTGCAGCGTGCCGATCACCTGGCGCCGGTGTTCGCGCAGTACCCGCTGCCGGTGGTCTCCGCCGAGGGCGTGTGGCTACCAACACCCGCGACGGCGGCGGGTGCTGGATCTGTACGGCGGCCATGCGGTCGCCGCGCTCGGCTACGGCCATCCGGGCTGGACCGCGGCGCTCGACGCGAGCAGGCCGCAGCGTGCCAGTTCCAGAGCAACGCCGTCGCCCATGGACGTGCGCGCTGCGCGCCGCGCGAGCGCCTGGTGCGTTTCGCGGGGCTGGGACTGGACAGCGTGTTCTTCGTCAACAGCGGCGCCGAGGCCAACGAGAACGCGCTGCAAGATGGCGTTCCGCATGACCGGCCGCGCCCAGGTGGTCGCCGTCGAGCAGCGGCTTTCACGGCCGCACCGCCGCGGCCGGCGCGGTCACCTGGGGCGCGCAGACAAGTGGTACGGCTTTCCGCGCACGCCGTTCGACGTGAGGTTCATGCCGCGCCGCGACGAGCTGCGGCGATTGCCGGCGCCGTCACCGAGCAGACCGCGGCGGTCATCGTCGAGCCGGTGCAGGGCGCTCGGCGGCGCCTTCGATCTGGGCGCGCCGTTCCTCGGGGCGCTGCGCGCGCGCTGCGATCGAGGTCGGCGCGGTGCTGATCTTCGATGAGGTGCAGTGCGGCATGGGCCGCACCGGCGAGCCCTTCGCCGCCAACCTCTACGGCGTCACGCCCGACATGATCACGACCGCCAAGGCGCTGGGCAACGGCTTCCCGTGTGCGGCGCTGATGATGTCGCGACCAGGTCGCCGCGGCCGCTCAAGCTCGATGCGCTGGGCACGACCTTCGGCGGCGGGCCGCTGGCCTGCGCGGCGATCGAGGCGGTCATCGAGGCGATCGAGTCCGAGAAGCCTGCTGGAGCGCGTGCGGCGCATCGGCGCCTATATGCGCGAGACCTGCATCGTGGGCCCGGTCATCGGCCACCAGGGCGCGGGCTTCCTGCTGGGCCTGCGCACCACGCGGTCCGCCAAGGAAGTCCAGCGCCGAGCTCCTGGAGCGCGGACATCCTCACCGGCACCAGCGGCGATCCGCACATCCTGCGCCTGCTGCCGCCGTTCATCCTCGAGGAGCAGCATGTCGACCTGCTGCGGGCCGCGCTGCTGAGGCCTGCCCGAATGAAGCGCTTCCTCGATCTGGCGGACTTTCAGCGCGAGGAGATCGTCGATCTGCTCGCGCTGGCGCAGCGCCTGGAGCGAGCGGCCGGAACCGCAGCGCGCTCGCCGGCAAGATTCTCGGCCTGCTGTTCTTCAATCCGTCGCTGCGCACGCTGGCCTCCTTCCAGGCCGGCATGGCGCGGCTCGGCGGCAGCTCCTTCGTCATCACGCCCGGCCAGGGCACCTGGCAGCTCGAGACGCGGCTCGGCGCGGTGCATGAACGGCGCGGCGGCCGAGCATGTGCGCGAAGGCATGCCGGTGCTGGCCTCCTACTGCGATGCGCTGGGCGTCCGCGCCTTCGCCGATGGCAAGGACCTGGCGGCGGATCTCGCCGAGACCACATTCAACGCCATGGCCGAGCTGGTCGACAAGCCGCTGATCAATCTGGAGTCGGCCATGAGCCATCCGTGCCAGGCGCTGGCCGACTGGAAGACACTGGACGAGTGCGGCGTGCCGCGCAAGGGACGCTTCGTGCTGTCGTGGGTGTGGCATCCGCGCGCGCTGCCGCTGGCCGTGCCGGCCGCCGCGCTGCACATGGCGGCGATGCGCGGCATGGACGTGACGGTGCTGCGGCCCGAGGGCTTTGCCCTGCCGCGCGCCGATCATGGACAAGGCGCGCCGCGCGGCCGCCGCTTCCGGCGGCTCGGTGCGCGAGACCGCGGATCGCCGCGAGGCGCTGGCCGGCGCCCAGGTGATCTACGCCAAGGAATGGGGCGCGCACCGACGCTGCTACGGCGACGCTGAGGCGGATGCCAGGCTGCGCGCGACGCTCACCGACTGGTGCGTGCGCGACAGCTGGTTTGCGACGCCGCGACCCGACTGCCGGCTGATGCATTGCCTGCCGGTGCGCCGCAACATCGCCGTCGCCGACGAGGTGCTGGACGGACCGCGCAGCATCGTGCAGCGCGAGGCCCACAACCGCCTCACCGTGCAGATGGCGGTGCTCTACAGAATGCTCAAAGGAGACCAGCGAGTGATCATGCATCGGACCGACCAGACGGCCGCCATCCGCGCGCTGAAGAGCGCCGCGCCCTACATCCGCATGTACAAGGGCAAGACCTTCGTCGTCAAGGCGGGCGGCGGCGTCTTCGGCAATGCCGCGCTGACGCACTCGCTGATCGAGCAGATCAGCATCCTGCACTACATGGGCGTGCGCGTGGTGATGGTGCATGGCGGCGGCCCGCAGGTGACCGAAGTGTCCGACGCCATGGGCGTAAGACGCCGATGGTGCAGGGCCGGCGCGTGACCGATGAGAAGTCCATCGAAGTGACCGCGATGGTGCTCAACGGCCTCATCAACACCCGCATCCTGGCCATCTGCCGCGAGCTGGACATCCAGGCGGTCGGCATCAGCGGCGTCGATGCCGGCCTGGTCCAGGCGCACAAGCGCAAGCCGGTGAGGCTCGAGGGCGGCACGCGAGCTGGTGGACTACGGCCTGGTCGGTGATATCGACCGCATCGATACCGACGGCCATCCGCAACCTCCTGGACAACGGCTAGATGCCGGTGATCAGCCCGCTGTCGGCGGATGAGCATGGCGTGCTGCTGAATATCAATGCCGACACCGTCGCCGCCGCCATCGGCGCGGCGCTCGGCGGCTGAGAAGCTGATCCTGTGCACCGGCGCGCCCGGCATTCTCGAGCGCCTCGATGACCCGGCTCGCTGATCTCCTACACCGACCTGCGAAGGCCTGCAGCGGCTGCGGGATGCCGGGCAGCATCAGCGACGGCATGCTGCCCAAGGCGCGCGCCATCGAGAATGCGCATCAGCGGCGGCGTGCGCCGCGTGCACGTGGTGTCCTACTCCGCCCCGGAAGGCATCCTGGGCGAGGTGTTCACCAACGAAGGCACGGGCACGCTGATCGTGGCCGACATCGACGCCCTGCCGGCCGAGCAGCAAGCGCACAATGACACGCCTCTGGGACAAGGGCGCACCGCTGGATGCGCGCGTCCTGGCCTACACCGCCGGAGACGACTACCCGCTCGATGAACGCCTGGTGCGCTACGACGTGCAGGCCTCGCTGGCCCACGCCCGGATGCTGCATGCGCAGAGCTGCTGTCAGCCGCGGATCTGGCAGCCGATCGCACGGGCTGACGGCACTGGCGCGGCCCATGCCCGCGGCGAGTGGCACATCGAGCTGGCGGATGAGGACGGCCAGACCGCGCTCGAGCGCGCCTGACCGCGCAGATCGGCGAGGCCGGCGCCCGCATTCATCTGGGGCGCTCACGCAATGACCAGGTACTGACGGCGTTGCGGCTGTATCTGCGCGATGCGATCGGCGAACTGCGGCCGCGGCGCGGCGGGTCGCGACGCATTGGATGAACTGGCCGCGCGCGAAACCGACACGGCGCTGCCCGGCTACACCCACATGCAGCAGGCGATGCCGAGTTCGGTGCCGCTGTGGGCCGGCGGCTTCGCGGCCGAGCT
>CAVQKW010000013.1:0-117269 GCA_963713175.1 uncultured Gammaproteobacteria bacterium
GCTCGAGCCTAAGCCAAGTCACATCGATAGGAAATGGTCGGCTTCCACGGCAGAGACGCCCTCTAAGCGGCAGTTCGTCAATACGGTGCCAGGCAGACGCTTACCTTTGACTGGCAAGGGACGGATTAGCACGCGCGAATCCCGGGATCGTTGCCTGCTCGACGCTCAGTGCTCCCCGCTCCACGAGGTAGCGGCCGAGACGTTCGCGTCGTGAGCCGACTCGCCAGATAGCGGTCGTCGCGAAGCCTGGAAGCTTCATGTTCCTACTTTCGAATTGACCGGGGCACTATATCGACAGCTGTGCGCCAGCGGCGGCTGCGCGCCACTTCCCCTCGTTCACTCCGACGATGAGCAGCCACAGGGCCATGGACGCTTCGCCGACAAATGAACCGAGTTCCACATACGGCGAGATCGACAAACGCAAGGCCAGGAAGTAATTGCACGTCATTGCCAGGTAACACGCGCCGGCGAATATGTAGAGCCCCCCGAGCCAGCGGGGAAAGTAACCTGAGCGGAACACCAGCCACCCTTCGATCAACAACGCGAAACCAAAGAACGTAAGGCCGATGTCGAAACCCACGTCATGCCAGCGAAGAGCCAGCCTTGCCAGAGCCGCCACTTCGGCCAACGGAACGGCGGCGAGGTCCGGGGCGCCCGGGATCAGCGTGAGCGGGGCAAACTGGGTCCAGGCATTCACCGCGTTTACGGTGTTTTGGGTAAGGTCCAACACCAACGCAATCAGAGCCAGCTTGGGCCCGGTCGGCGTCAGCAGTCTCCAGAAAATAATAGTGGTGGGTATCGCAAGGATGTTGGTGATCATCTCGGCCAGGAAACCGAGTCGATATGTGTCCTGATGCGCACTGATCGCCCGTAGCGTCGCGATTGGGTCTCCGTTTACGATCAGACCTTGTCGCCCAACGAGCTCCGCGTATGCACCAAGAATGATCACCAACACATAAAGGAGTCCGGCAATGCGGGCCTCCAGGCGGGGAGATGTATTGAACGCTCTGCTCATGTGCCAATGTAGCACGGCCCCGCCACGCGAAGCGGCGATGCTTCCCATCGGGAAGCAGAGAATCCTGTTTCAGAATTGAGGCTGGCCTTGAGCTCATATCGTGGCCTCATCCACGCCCAGCTCGCGCAGGATCGCGATCCGCAATTCCTGCGCGGCAGGGCTGGACAGCCTGCGCGGGTGCGAAAACGGCACATCGAAAGTTGCCTGGATGCGCGTCGGCCGCGGAGACAGCACGAGGATGCGATCGGCCAGATGGATGGCCTCTTCGACGTCGTGGGTGATCAGAGTCACGGTATGGCGCTCCTTCGCCAGAATCCGCAGCAGCTCATTGCGCATGCGCAGGCTCATCAGTGCATCGAGCGCCGAGAACGGCTCGTCCATGTAGAGAATCTCGGGCTTCACCACCAGCGCGCGCGCCAGCTCGGCGCGCTTGAGCATGCCGCCCGACAGCTCATGCGGATAGCTGTCCTCGAAGCCTTTCAGTCCGACGATGTCGGCGTAGTGGTCCGCGAGGTCCGGCGTTGCCGGCCTGCACGTGTCCGTTGAGGCCGAACATCAGGTTCTCGCGCACCGTGAGCCACGGAAACACCGAGCCCTGCTGCGAGATGAGAATCCCCTGGGAGTCTGGGCTTGGAGCGCGGCGCGCCGTCGATGACCACCGTTCCGGCGTCCGGACGGACGAAGCCGGCCATCAGATTCATCAGCGTGGATTTCCCGCAGCCGGAAGGCCCGACGATCGCGACGAATTCGCCGTCGCCCACGCTGAAGCTGACGCTCTCGATGACCGCCAGCGTCCCTTGTCCGAGGCGAAAGCTCTTGGTGAGTCTCGCGGACTTCGATCTTAGTGCGCATAGCGCCACCTGACCCACCGCATTCCCTCCAACAGGCGCATCAGGCCATCCAGCGACAGGCCGATCAGCCCGATGATGATCATGCCGGCGACCACCAGGTCGTAGCGATTCCCGGCATTGCGCGAGTCCATGATCATGTAGCCGAGTCCGGAGTGCAGGGCGATCATCTCCGCGGCCACGACGACCAGCCAGGCAACGCCGAGCCCGATGCGCATGCCGACGACGACCTGCGGCAGCACCGCCGGAATCACGACGTGCGTGAACAGCGTGCGGCGCGAGACGCCGAAATTCTCGGCCGCTCGCAGGTAGCGCTTCTCGATCGTGTGCACGCCCACGGTGGTCTGCACGACCATGGGAAATACGGATGAGATGAAGATCAGGTAGATGGGCGAGGCATCGCCGACGCCAAACCATAGAATCGCGATGGGAATCCACGCGATCGGAGAGATGGGTCGCAGGATCTGGAAAAGCGGGTTCAGCGTCCGATACGCGCCGCGCACCCAGCCCATCCACAGTCCCAGCGGCAGGGCGACGCACACGGCGAGGCCGAAACCGATGCCGACCCGCATGAGGGAAGCGCCGATGTGCTGCCAGAGCGTGCCGTTCTCGACCAGCTCCCAGGTGCCCGTGACGACCGCCCACGGCGTAGGGAAGATCAGGCTGTGTGTGCCAATCACCGCTGCCCACCAGGTGACGACCAGCACGATGATGACTGCCAGGCCCGGCAGGGATTCCTTGAGGCGGCGCATGGTCTACGGCTTCAGGCGCTTCACCAATGGGTACAGCAGGTGCGCCATCAGGAGACGGGCGTGCCACATAATTCCTGGGCGCGCCACCCGAGTTTCGCCCAAGGCGTGCTCGGGTAGGGGTCGACGCTGATGGTCATCTGTCCGCTGGCGTGCGCGGTGCAGGCGAACGTGTACACGGCCGCTTGCTCGAACGGCAGCCGAAAGCTCTGGCCGGGCATCATCAGTGTCGGGCCGAAGATCTGCGGCACGGCGTCGTGGTTGCGCAGGACCAGGATGTCGCGGACGCCCAGAGTCAGACGAATGTGATCCGGCAAGATGTCGACTTTGTCGCCGGACATGCGGCGCGCCCAGGTGCCTTTGGGGATCTCGAAGATCTGAGCGCGCGAGGCGCTGCGCACGGGAGCCAGTGCGCTCCACGCGAGGGCCGCGAGCATGCCTCCCGCCACTCCCGTGAGCACGAGTGAGCGCGCCCGCACGGCTACTCTTTCAACAAAATGGTCAGATCGTTCACGTAGTCATCCGCGCTGTGCCCGTAGGGCATCAGCGCACGAATCCGGCCCTGGCGATCGATCAGATAGGTGAAGGAGGAGTGCGCGTATGTGTAGCTGTCCTGGGGGATCTTCCTGGCCGTGACCCCGTATTCCTTGCGCACCGACGCGAGCTGCGCCTCGGTTCCGGTGCCGCCGATGAAGGTACTGTCGAAGCTTGCCAGGAACTTGTTCAGGCGCTCGGGTACATCGCGCTGCGGATCGACTGTCACGTAGAGCACCTGAACGTCGCTGCGGCCGCGCCCAGCTTGCGGCGGGCCTGGGCGAACGTCGCCAGCGTGATCGGGCACACTTGCGGTGCAGGAGGTATAGCCGAAAGCCAGCAGGACTACCTTGCCGCGAAAGCGGCTGATTCGCAGCTCGCTGTCCGTCGGAGCCCTGCAGGGAGAAATCCGGGGCCTGGCGCGGTGGGTCGAACGTACCGGCCTTGAATGCGGCGGGTGGCCCCGCTGCGGAAGGTTCAACAAGTAGCAACGACAGCACCGCTGTCACCACGGCGATCGACCCGGCCGTCGCGCCTGTGTGGTTCATAGTCGGATATCCGCAGGGCGCGCGTTGCGCGCGAACCGCTCGTCCACATACGTCTCGTACGCAATGGGGTGCTTGATTGTTCCAGCTTGCAGCGACAGCTGCATCAGCTCGTCGAATTCCGAGCGGATCATGCGCAGATCGCCGTAGGTCACGCGGTCGCTCGGGTTCTGCATTACGAAGCGGATGATCTTCGGATCCTGGTTGAAGAACTTCGGGCCCGCTGCGATCTGCACGGCCTTCTCGCGGTGATCTGCGGCCCCTGGTCAAGCCAGAGGCCCGCTCCCAGGATCTGGTTCACCAGGTCCTGCACCAGCGGCGGGTTTGCAGCGATCAGCTCGTCGCGCACGGTCAGGACGCAGCAGATGTACTTGGGCCACTCATCGCGCGTCATGCGCAACGGCCGCGCGTAGCCCGCGACCTGCGCGGCCGCGCCGAAGGGCTCGCCGGTGCAATAGGCGTCAACGGCGTTTGCGTACAGCGCCGCCGGCATGTCCGGCGGTGCCATCTCGACGACCTCGACGTCCTCGATGCGCATGCTGCTCCTGCGCCAGCATGCGACGCAGAAACAGGAAGTCCACTGCGAACCTGCTGGGAACGGCGACGCGTTTGCCCGCGAGCTGGCGGAAGTGCTGATAGGGCGACTCCTTGCGCACCATGATGACTGCCCCGGAGCGGTGTCCCAGCGAGACGATCTTCATCGGGATGCCCTTGTCCGCAAGGTCCATCACCAGCGGCGCCAGCATGTACCCGGCCTGGATGCGACCCGCCATCAGCGATTCCTTGATCTCCGGCCAGCCGTTGAATTTCGCATAGTCGTAGTTGAACCGCGCAGCCCCCGGGGGAGCCGACTCGTTGGCCGCGCTCTTGGACGCACAGGCGACGGGCAGGGTGAGATTACACGTGACGGCCAGACCGCCCACAGTAAGAGAGTTGGGGTTCGATCGGCTGCAGCCGACGGCAGCGAGTGGCAGCGCAGCGGCCAAGCGGCGCAGTACCTCCCGGCGCGTAAGAAATTCCCGGGTCACTTAGCCCAAATCGCGACGCCGGCAAACGGAGAAACATCTATTCATCTTCACATCCGGGCGTCCTGACCCCAATTGAGTGGTGTTCTTGAATCGCTGAATCGCCGTGTCTGCTCCCGGGCTGCTTTGATCGCGGATAGAGGCCCATTGTCTACGCAGTCTTTCTGAGGGACCATCCTTCGAATTCCCGTCCGCAGAGTCCGCCCGCTGCCGTTCCGGAATGAGATACTTCTGGCTGCGATTCGCGCATGACTCGACCCTGCGTGCGATTCACCCGCCAAGTCTAGCACCGGAAATGATTCCCGGTGATTTCCGGGAATTGCTCTCCAGGTCGGAAATGGCGCATGGGAGGACTTTGTGGTGCGTCGAGTTCGCCGCGCAGCGCTCTTTCCAGCTTGCGCACTCTCGCTCGCGGCGGTGACGATTACGCGCGCCGATGAGGCGAGCAACAGCGGTCAAGCGCCGCAGACCGTCGTGGTGCAGGCTACCGCAATAGCGGGCGCTGCGATTGATATCGACACGGTACCGGGAAACGTGCAGGTTCTATCTGCTGCTGACCTGGTGCGCGCGGGCTCGGCGAGTCTTACCCGAGCTCTGAACTCTCAACTCAGCAGCATCAACGTCAATGACGATGCCGATGACCCATTCCAGCCGGACATTGTCTATCGCGGGTTCGAGGCCTCGCCCGTGCTCGGCACGCCCCAGGGGCTCGCGGTCTACCAGAATGGCGTGCGAATCAACGAGGCCTTTGGCGACACGGTCAATTGGGACCTGTTTCCGGATATTGCGATCAATCAGGTGGAACTCGTCAGCTCGAGCCCCGTTTATGGCCTGAATGCGCTCGGTGGCGCCGTCTCGGTCACCATGAAGAATGGCTTCACGTACCAGGGTAACGACGTCGAGATATCCGGCGGCTCCTACGGGCTGCACTCGGCGCTCGGTCAATTTGGCATGAATGCAGGCCCGTTCGGCTTCTACATTGCTGGCAAGGCTTTGGATTGGACGGGGTGGCGCGACTACTCGTCGGACCGGGTACGCCAGGGCTATGCGGGGCTGAGTCTGCACTTCGAGCGAGCGTCGTTAGACTTGAGCTATGCCCGAGCGGACAACACGCTCGACGGGCAGGGTCCGGCGCCAGTGCAGGAGCTCGCGGTGGATCGCTCGCTCGTTTTTACCGGCCCGCAGAACAACATCAATAGCCTCGATTTCCTGACGTTGAACAGCAGCTTGAGGCTGACCGATTCATGGTCAGTGCAAGGTGTGGCCTATTACCGTCAGTATGGGCAGAGTGTTGCCAACGGCAACACGACTAATTACACCGCCTGCACCAACACTCCGGGATTCCTGTGTCAACCCGACGGCCTGACCCCGCTCATGAATGCGGCGGGGCAGGCTCTGCCGGACATCTCGCGGGCCGGAACCGTGACCATCGGCGAGAACGATTTCGAACAGATCCACACGTACGGTCGCGGGGCCGCCTTGCAGACCACCGAGAGCGAGTCGATCCTGGCGCATGGCAATCAGTTTACCGCTGGCGCGACGCTCGATTACGCCGCCGCCGATTTCTTTACCGGCGCACAGATCGGCGTGATCAATCCAGAGCTTTTTGTGCTGTCTTCCAACCTGATCGTCACTACACCGGAGAATTCACCAGCGGCAACGCAGTTCGGCGATCAGGTACCGGTGAGTGTGCGGTCCATAAACCGGGACTACGGCTTCTACGTTACGGACACCTTCGAGGTGACACCCGCCTTTTCCCTGACCGCGAGTGGCCGCTACAACGTCGCGTACATCGACCTGCAGGATCAATTGGGCACTGACCTTACGGGCAACAATCGCTACAGCCACTTCAATCCGGCGCTCGGCGGCACCTACAAGATGCTGCCGACGCTGACGGTCTATGCGGGCATCTCCGAAAACAACCGCACCCCGACCGCAAGCGAGATCGAGTGCTCGAATCCACTGCAGCCGTGCCTGTTGCCCACGAATCTGGCGGGTGACCCACCGACTCTGCGACAAGTGGTGGCACATACCACGGAACTTGGTGTGCGCGGCAGAAATGCTGCCCCATCGGTTCCGCAGAACGAAGTGTCGTGGAATCTGAGCGTGTTCCGCACACTACTGCACGACGATATCTATGGTATTGCGACCTCGGTCAGCCAGGGCTTTTTCCAGAACATCGGTGATACCCGCCGGCAAGGTATCGAGGGCGGCATTGAATTCAAGACCAGCCGGTGGTCGGTCTTCGCCAACTACAGCTACGTCGACGCCACCTTCCGCTCCGGGCTGCTGGTACCTTCGCCTTCGAGCCCGTTCCAGGACGCGGCGGGCAATGTCCAGGTGGAGCCTGGCGATCACTTGCCCGGGATTCCGCAGCAGCGGGTGAAAGTCGGTGCGGACTTCAGGCCGCTGCCAAACTGGACTCTGGGGGCTGCCTTCAATCTCCTCAGCGACCTCTACTACGTCGGAGATGAGTCCAATCAGCTGGCCCCGATCCCGGGCTATCACACCGTCAATTTCCACACCTCCTACACGATTGCTCGACAGGTCGAACTGTTCGCCGCGGTCAACAACCTATTCAACAGTAAGTACGCGACCTGGGGCATCGTGAGCGACCCCACTGGCATCAACGCCCCCGGAATACCACCCAATGGAGTCACGAACGGCCCGGGGGTCAACAACCGCTTCCTGAGCCCCGCCGCGCCGCTCGAGGTATTTGGCGGCGTGCGGATCTCTTTCTGATGGTGCGGGCCTCTCGGTGCATCAAAAAAAAGGGCGCTGGATAGCGCCCCTTTTTCGATGGCCCGGCGCCATCAAGCTAGGTCGGCAGCGCCTGTGCGCCTTTTTCCGCGGGGTCGGCCACCACTTTGTCGAGCATTCTTACGCGCATCGGCGAGAGCACGAATTTCGTGAGAATGGCGGCGATGATCGGCAACGCGCCCGCGATCCACAGCACGGGCACCCAGCTGCCGGCGGATGCCTTCAACACGTTGGCCAGGGGAATGAGCAGCGACGACGTTCCTTTGGCAGTGTAGAGCAGGCCATTGTTGGTCGCAGCGTACTTCGGTCCGAAGGTATCACCGCTCGCCGCAGGGAAGAGCGAGAAGATCTCGCCGTAGCCGAGGAAGATCAGCGGTGCGAAGATCAGGAAGCCCGCGGTGCTGTGGCCGAATTTCATCAGACCCCAGATGGCCAGCCCTTCGACGATGAACACCAGCACCATCGTGTTTTCGCGGCCGAGCATGTCCGAAATCCAGCCGGTGAGAGGTCGAGTCAGGCCGTTCACCAGCGAGTCGATCGACAGAGCCATCGTAAGCAGCGGCAGCGTGGCCCAAAGGACCGTGACCGGGAGCTTGTCAACTCCGTAATCCTTGGCAATCGGCCCAACCTCAGCGGCCGCCATCAACCCACCGGACGCGACCAGAATCATGCATACGTAGAGCATCCAGAACACCGGTGTCCTGAGCATTTCGCCGGGACCGATGTTGCGCCGGGTCATGGGATTCACCGCGCCCTTGACCGCAGCGACAATGGCGGTAACGGGCGGTCGAATCAGGAACAACGACAACACCAGGACCACGATGCCCTGGATCAGGCCGAAGTCGAAGAATGCCTTGTCGTAACCCCCTGCCTTCACCATGTTGGCGATCGGAATCACCGTCAGCGCTGCGCCGGCGCCGAAACCCGCGGCCGTCAGGCCGGCGGCCAGACCGCGCTTGTCCGGGAACCACTTGAGCGCGTTGCCTACGCAGGTTCCGTACACGCTGCCGGCGCCGATTCCGCCTACCACCGCGGAGAAGTACAGCATCCCCAGCGAGGTCGCATAGGAATTAATGATCCAGGAAAGCCCCGCCAGGATGCCACCCACCAGCACCACCGGGCGCGGGCCGAACTTGTCCATCAGGTAGCCTTCGACGGGGACCAGCCACGTTTCGCAGAGCACGAAAATGGTGAACGCGACCTGGATCGCTGCCTTGGTCCATCCGAACTTGTCGTGCATCGGATTCACGAACAGCGTCCAACCATATTGCAGGTTGGCCACCATCGCCATGCAGATGATTCCTATGACCAACTGCGCCCATCGGTGTTGTAATCCAGTGTTTGTTGCCGGTGCGGTTACCTGAGCTGCGTTCATATTGCTGTACTCCCCAGGACGCGGTGACGGACGCCATGACGCACGCGTGCGTGGTAATAAAGTTAGTGGCGCTGTAAACAAGTATAAACCCGTTATCTGCAAGGTAGTCAATCGAGTATATGGCTCACCGGGCCATGTATCCGGTTTTCATTAAGATGGAGATAAGGATTTCAGTAAGGCGCTTCGTGCGGCGAAGGATGCTCCTTTGCGCGGCCCCTGCAGTCGCGCAGGCGTCGCGCCGTGCAACCAACAGCGTGGCAGGTCTGCGGCATCATTGAGCCCCGTGGCGCTTCGTTGTGCATGCATGGTGCAGCGCCGCGCCGTACGCTCATCGTTGCCTCATCCAGGGCGCTTTGACCCGGCGAACAGCGGAGGTGTTAAGCGAGAGAGCTGACTCGTCACTGGTGCAATCACGTAGCCGATGACGGCCCCAACACGAATGCAGATCGTCGTTCCCCTGGAGATGAGACACGGTCTTCGCCCGAGTGGCACCCGATCCGAAGCGGCAAGCCGTGCCCAATCGCCGTGGCGTCGACAGCCGCGTGCCCGAGCGCAAGCGTTGGCGCATCCGAGAGCAGCGGGCGCACCTCGATGCACCAGCCGCTGGAAAGTCGTGTCGCGCAGTACGTCACGCATCGCGGGGCCGGGCCTGCTAAACTGCGCGCGGCTCGACAAGTAGAATGTATTTGCGTGCGGGGTTTGGGGGTAGTCGTTGGCTGCAGCGATCGAGAGCATCAAGGAACAGAAGCGAAGCATCATTCGTCAGCACTCCAAGTCGAGCAATCTCAAGGGATTAGCGCAGGTTGCGACGACTCTCGGGCCGCTGGCGCTGCTGTGGTGCGCCGCTGCTGTGAGCGCCGGCGTTTCGGGCTGGCTGACGGCCGGGTCGGTACTGCTCATAAGCCTGTTCACCCTGCGGGTCTTTGCGCTGATGCACGAATGCGGGCACGGCAGCCTGTTTCACAGCCAGCGCCTCAATCGTGCCTTCGGCTTTCTGCTCGGGGTAGTCGCGGGGATGCCCCAGTACGTGTGGTCGCAGCACCACAACTTTCATCATACTCACAACGGAAACTGGCAGAAGTACCGTGGCCCGTACACCACACTGTCGGTCGACGAGTACGCGGCGCTGACCCCGGCGGGCCAGCGGCTGTACCGCTGCAAGTGCAGCATCCTGGGAACCCCGCTCGTCGGGTTCATATACCTGATCTTCAACCCGCGCTTTACCTGGCTGAAGGGCAGCGCTGCCCTCGTGGGGCATGTGCTTCGCCAGAAGATCGCACGGCCGGCCGTATCGCTGAGAGCGCATGCCGCCACCTTCAAGACGCGCTACTGGAATTCGGCCAGAGAATACCGGCACATGTCCTGGAACAATATCGTTCTGCTCAGCATCTGGGTGCTGATGTGCTACGCGCTGGGTGTGTCGCTGTTCTTCAAGATCTACCTGGTCAGTCTGTCGCTCGCCGGTGCCGCCGGCATCGTGCTGTTCACCGTTCAGCATAACTTCAGGCACTCCTATGCCAGTGACGGGCAGCACTGGGATTACGACACCGCTGCCATCGAGGGAACGAGCTTCCTGATCCTGCCGGCGTGGCTGAATTGGTTTACCGCCAACATCGGCTATCACCACATCCATCACTTGTCCTCCAGGATTCCCAACTACTGCCTGATCGACTGCCACGAGGCGCACCGGCAGCTGTTTTCCGCTGTCACCCGGGTGAAGCTGGCGCAAGTCTGCGGGTCGCTGAAATACATTCTGTGGGACACCCGTGCGCAGCAGCTGATCTCGGTGGCGGAATATCGCCAACACCTCGACGCGGTGCGTTAGCGGCTTGCTGAGCGCGGCAGCGCTGGCGGTGCTGGTGGCCGTGGTCGCGCTGGCCTGCGCCCGTGCTGACGCGGCCTCCATAGAGGGCCTGTCGAGCGAGCGCAATGCCGGGCATTACTCGGTGTCGCTGCGCGCGCATCTGGACGTAACCGCGCCCGCCGCGTACGCAGCGTTCGCCGACGTCGCCAACTGGAAACGCATCAGTCCCGACCTGCGCCGCCTGGAGGTCCTCGACCGGCGTCGCGACGGTTCCCTCGAGCTGTTCGCGGCCTTCCAGGGGTGCGTCCTCTGGTATTGCCGGCTTCTTGCCGAAGTGCCGGATGTGTTCCTCGCGCCGAGCGCCGACGGCGGCGACATTCACGCGGTGCTGCGTCCGAACATGGGCGACTTCCGTTCCGGCGAGGCGCACTGGAGCTTCCGCACCTCCGGCTCAGGCACCGAGCTGACGTTTACCGCCGAGGTCGCGCCGGCGTTCAGCGTACCGCCGATCATCGGTCCGTGGCTCATGGCCAGGTGGCTGCGCGCCGAGGCGGTGCAGACCTCGGTGAACATCGAAGCCCTCGCCAGCGCGGCGCATGTCACGCCGGCGCGCTAGGAAACAAGGCCGACTCCGGCGATTTGACAGATATATGCATATGCATGCAGTATGAGTTCATGCGGCTTCACTCCCTCCCTTGCTATTGCGCGACGCTGCGGCAGGCGGCCCGGGCGGTCACCTTGCTCTACGAGGAAGTGATCGCGGACAGCGCTCTGCGCGGCACGCAATTCACCGCTCTGCAGGTGCTCAATCGGGCTCCCCGCATTACGACTACGGAGCTGGCGCAGATCATCGGTATCGATCAGACGACCGCCACGCGAACTCTCGCGCTGATCAGGAAGAGTGGACTGGCCGCGGACAGCGTCGGCAACGATCGGCGCGAGCGGCGCTGGGTGCTGACCTCGAAGGGCCAGGGGCAGCTACGCAGGCTGATGCCGAGATGGGAGGCCGCGCAGGCAGCTTTCGAGAAGCGTCTCGGGAAGGCGAACGCCCTGGCCCTGAAGCGAGCCTCGTACCTTGCGGCGAGCCGGCTGACCTCGGAGTGAGTCGTTTCGTCAGTCATATACATGTAGATACATGTAATAGGAGAATCGTTATGTTGGATCTCATGGAAAGCATCACCGGAATGGCCGCCATCGGTGTCAGCCTCGTGGCGTTCACAAGTGCCGTGCCGGGCACACCGGCACGACGTCTCGGCCTGGCCGCGATTGCAGGTGCCTGGGTCGGCCTTGCCAGCGGTCTCGGCGCCGCGGGACAGCTGAGCTTCTCGGCCGGGCCGCCGGTGCCCCTGATCGGGGTGCTATTCGCCGTGCCGCTCCTCGTGGTGGGGGCGCTGGCGCTGACGTCGCCGCGCGTGCGGTCGGCTTTGCTCGCCGTCCCCATGCCGTTGTTGATCGGCCTCAACTCGTTCCGTGTGCTGGGTGTCTTCATTCTGCTGCTGGCCGCCGCCGGGCGCCTCAGCGGCCCGTTCCCGTACTTGGCGGGCATCGGCGACATCATTACCGGCGCCGTAGCGATACCGCTCGCACTCAGCGTCTTTCGCTCCGGCCAGGGGCGAGCGGCCGCGATTTGGAGCTGGAACGTCTTTGGAACGCTGGATCTTCTCGTCGCGGTCGCCCTGGGCATTACCTCGGCGGCCGGAAGCCCGTTGCAACTGATACATGCCGGTGCCGGGTCGGAGGCGATGCAGTTTCTACCGTTCAGTCTCATACCGACGGTGCTGGTGCCGTTCTTCCTGATCACCCACGGAATCGTCGCCGGGCAGCTGGCCGCACCCCGGGTAGCGCCGGTATTGTCTCGGGCGTGACCGCGGACAGGCGCGCGCACTGCGCCGCACGCGCGGCGCCGTGCGGACATCAGTCTTGCGCACCGTGTAGGTCCCAAACGGACTTCCGCTGGCGTCCGTCCAGCGCCCCCTGGGCACGCATGGTGTTAGGTTGTATCCGCGCGCCCGCGTACGAACGCTATCACCATCGATGATCGGCGGGGCGGGCTGCGGAGCGCTGCCGGTATCGTCCGAAGAACAGCTCGGGCCCGCAGCCGAGACCGATCCCACCCGCAAGGAGGATCAGGCTCAGGGTGTTCCACCCGTGCCGGCCCAGCGGGAGCACCCCCAGGCCATAGAGCAGCGCAGCGGCGGCCATGGCGAGGAGAAAGGGGCCGGTGAAGTAGCAGTGCAGACGCCCGCAGCTGCGCGCGTTCAGCAGGCAGGCGACGCCCATGAACGTCAGGACGATGGGCCAAAGGATGACCAGGTAGCGCACCGGCAGGAACGATCCGAGCATCAATATCGCGACCGGCACGCCCCAGATCAGCAGGCCGCGCGCGCCACTCGCCCAGTCCTTCGGGGTCCGCGGCGGGCAGTTTTCCGGAGCTGGGGTCTTTTCCATCAGGACGCTCCGCCCGGGCTGCAGCAGGCACGCGAGATCTGCACCGGTGGGCACGGCAGGGAGCCGTAGGAGCAGAAGATGCAGCAATCGCCGGGCTTGGGTTTGACCGTCAGGCCGCAGCTGATGCACTCGTGGAAATAGATGCAGGCGTCCGTCGGCATGGTCTCGGAGGACACGCAGCCGCATCCGGGACAGGTGAGCAGGCAGACCGTGTTTATGGCGTGCTCGGCGGAAGGTGTGCCAGCAGGCTCCGCACCCGCTGTGCGAATACCTTGCTGTCCAGATGCGGGAATTCGCGGCTGTCCTGTAACGCTCCGAGCTGCTGCATCAGGAGCAGCGGCTGCGGCGGTCCGGAATCGCTCCAGCTGGCCTGCGGTCCATAAATGAGCCACACGTCCCAGGCATAGACGCCCCCGTCGCGACCGCGCAGGCCCACGGCCTGAGACAACAGGCGCCCGAACTGACCGCTGGCATTCCAGTAGTGATGTACGTGTGTATTGTGGAGGAGAGCCGCCGCAGCCGACACATCGTGCGCTGCCGTGCCCCGCAGCGCACCGCGTAGTACAGGCTCGTGGACCACGAAAGTCACTAGGCGTGGGTCGTCGGTGACTGAGAGAAGGTCCCGGTTCATGTCGTCGAGCCCCCTGAGGCAGCCCGGACAGACCGGATCGACCACGAACAAGAGTCGCACCGAGCCCCGGGCGCGGTTGAAATCCGCGCGCAACTGACTCCCCTGATCATCGAGCAGGGCGTAGGGGAGCGCGCCTTGCGGCTCGGCGCCATGTGCCAGCGCGAGACCTGCGAGCACCGCGACCAGGAGCGCGGCAATCCACAGGAAAATGCGCACCGGGTAGCGGCTCGCGGTCGCACTCGCCCGGTCGGTGCAGACGGCAGCGGGCCGATATGCCCACCAGAAGGCGCCCGCCAGCAGCAACGCCGCGCCGATCAGTGCGTACGGCAGCAGGAATGCGAGCCGCGCCAGCGCGATGGCACCGCTCACCCCGAGGAGCGCAACCGCCCACGGAGCGCCACAGCAGCCACCGACGGCGGCGGCGAACGCGCCGAGCCCCAGCGCCCCGCTCGCCGCTCCGATAACCGGTGGTTTGACTGGCATCCTGCGCACCTCACTGACGGGCGCAGCATAAACCCCGTACTATGGTACGGAGTCAAGTGACCGAACCAGAGACCCTCATGAGCGCGGCAAGGCCCTTACTTACCATTGGTGCCCTGGCGGAGGCGGCGGGTGTGCACGTGGAGACGGTGCGCTACTACCAGCGCCGGGGACTGGTCACACAACCCCCGCGCCCGCAGGGCGGCGTGCGCCGCTACGGCGAGGCCGACGCCGAACGCCTGCGCTTCATCAAACGCGCGCAGGCGATGGGGTTCACGCTCGCGGAGGTGAACAATCTCATGATGCTGCGCAAGCGGCGCTCCTGCCGCGCCACCCGCGAGCTCGCGGTCGCGAAGCTGGGCATCATCGATGCGCGGTTGCGCGAGCTGCGTCACCTGCGCCGCGAGATCGCGCAGCTCATCGCCGGTTGCGAAGCCAACACCGAGGACGCGCATTGCCCGGTGATCGACCGCCTGACCCATGAGGATGTCCAGGGTCGCTAGTTGAGTCCGAGAGTTGCCGCAATGCGCGCGGCGATCCGATAGGGGTCGCCGTGTGGGCGGTCGGGGTAGAGCTGTGTGCCCCGATTCCAGGCCTCCCCGAGTGCGAACCAGTCAATCAGCGCGGCACGCCTTCCGCTACGCAGCTCACGATCCAGCGAATCGAAGTAGTTGGCCCAGCGTACCCGGTAGTAGTCGCGCGTCAGCCCCGCCCAATCCGGTTGCCATAGTCGTGCAGTTCGGCGCCGTCGCTGGCTTTGCGGTCTCCCCAGGTCGTGAGGATGGAGCGCGCGTCGTAACTGAGTCGCGCGCGTTCCGCCTCGCTCGATGCCCACGGCCGCGACGCGTGCCAGCCAGCTACCGACCAGGAAGGAAGGGTCGCTGGCGAGCAGCTCGATCCTGCAGATCCATCAGCTGCAGCCAGCGCGCGGTCAGGGACTCGAACAGGCTCAGCTGCCGCGCGTCGTAGGCAGACTTGATCTGCGGCAACAGCCGGCGGCTCTCGTTGGCGAGCACCTGGCGCGCCACATCCACCAGGTCGTAGCTGCTCGTTGCGCAGGCTGGCGCGACGCGCAGCAGCTCCGGCAACGCGCGCTGGAATGCCGCGGCATCGTAGCGCATGGCCTCGGGCGACCAGTTCGAGGCCTTGTCGGCGGTGAGGCTCGGACGCGCGTTGAACAGCGACTCCTGTGGCGCGTCACGCTCGCTGTTGAACACCACCGCGTCGACGCGGATGTTGTAGGCGGTCGCGAGCAGCACCTGCCAGGCCTGCAGGGCGTGCGGGTCGGATACGCCGTACCGCCGCCGCACGTAGTCGCGGGTCCACTGCGACAGGTCGAGCGGCGCGGCCCGCCATGCCATCTCCGTGAACAGGTCGAAGGCGAAGGGATTGGTGTCCATGCCTTCGGTGAAGAGCGCGGTGCCGGTCATGTTGCGGTTGGTGCGACCGAGACGCTGCAGCCGTGCGGTGATGTTCGCGGTGTTGGCGCCGAGCGTCGTACGACCGCCGAACTCCCAGATGCCGCCGAAGAGGAAGGGTGTGCCCTGGAAATCCTTCTCCCGGTCGTCGCGCGGCATGCGGTCGTGATCGATGTCGATGATCGAGCAGATGCGCACGATCGACCCCGGAGACAGCTCCGGGCGCGGATTGCCCTGCCACGCGAGCATCATCCAGTAGGCGCCGGCATGGGCCACGAACAGTGCATGCTGGACCGCGCGCGCCGCCTCCGCTACCGGCACGTCGCCCGAGTTCCCGCCCTCCTGGAACACCTCCATGTCATAGATGCGGCTGTCGCCGAACAGCTGGTGCTGATGGCGGTAAAAGGCGGCCGCGAGCGCCCGAACATCGGGTCGCGCGGGTCGAGCCAGTCCGGACGTGTGAAGCCGGCCCACTCACCCTGCGCTACGACGTGGGCGGCCGGAAAGCGCCGGCTGGAAATCCGCCGGGAACGATGCCGTAGAAACCCGGCAGCACGGGCGTGATGCCGAGCTCACGGAGGCGGGTGATGATCCGCTGCGCGGAAGCCGCGCGCTTCTGGAGCAGCTCGAGGCTGATCGGGCCGTCGAAGCAGCACAGGTTCCCCATCAGCTGCCAGTTCTGATGCGCCGGCTGAGTGATCCAGGCGCGGATCTCGCGATCCGTGTAGCCGAAGTCGCGGAAAGTGCGATAGAGAACCATGTCCGTGCCGCGTTCGATGACCAGGGCGTTGATGCCCGAGAGGGCAAGCAGGTCGATCTCCCGCCGCCAGCGCGCCCAGTCCCAGTACGGCGAAGTGTATCCGTCGACGTTCTCGTTGAGCGCGTATCGCCAGGCGTACGGCGTCGCGATGTCGACCACGGCGCTGGGTAGCGGGAGCTCGCGCACCGCGCCGAGTTGATCGCCGTTCGCCGAGACGTGCAGATGCGCGACGTACTTCAGGTACCAGTTCACGCCGAAGAGCAGCGCACTCGGCGTGCTGCCCTCGACCCTGATGTGCCCGGTTGTCCCCGAGATGCGAAAGCGCTCCGGTCCTGCGCCCGGCTCCAGGACGCGTAGCTCGAATTGCGAGGCGTATCGGGGCAGCAGTCGCTGCACGACCCCCTGCGCCGGGCGGACATCAAAGCCGGGC
This sequence comes from uncultured Gammaproteobacteria bacterium, assembly GCA_963713175.1. Lineage (GTDB taxonomy): Bacteria > Pseudomonadota > Gammaproteobacteria > Steroidobacterales > Steroidobacteraceae > 13-2-20CM-66-19. The sequence goes on from CAVQKW010000013.1 coordinate 16,823, forward strand.
GCGGCCAGCACGCACGCCGGGAGTGCCAGCAGGAGCAGGCAGCACGAGGCCCGGGCCGTGCGTGGGAACGTCACACCGAAGGAGGCGTTGCCGCTGGCATCATAAATGGTGGTCGTACCAGGCGAGTATGCGGTCGAACATGTCGACATTGTACGAACCCCGCCGGGGCGAGTGGCCTTCGCCGGGGTACACAGCGCGGCACAAGAGAGAATCCTTAAAGCTGCTCGCATGGTGCACCCCCGCCGATGCGGTCAGAATAGCGACACTCGGCGCGTTGCGCTTCCACGCTGCTAGCGGCCCTGCATGCCGCTAGCGTCATCAGCGGGGGTCGATCATGCTCTTGCAAACCGGGCTTCGGATCTGCAACTACCGGGCACAGACTTGCATGGAGCCGCACGCGCACCAGGAGGCATCCATGAGCCTCGTAGTGCGCGGCGCCTTCCTCGAGCGCATCGGCCCGCGTGAGCGCGAGTATGCGCAGGGACAATTCCCCTGCCTGCCGGCCGGCATGGTGCATTCGCAGACCTTCGGCCCCACGGGCGCGCGGCGGCTGCCGGTCGAGCGGGTGGCACGACTGCTGCTGCGACCGCGCTCGAGCATCGGAGAAATTGCGCTCGAGTGCGGCTTCAGCAGTCACGCGCATCTGTGCCGCGAGTTCAAGGCACACTACGGCGTGACGCCGTCTCGATACCGGCGCGACACAGACCAGCGCTTCATGGAGGTTCGCCCACATGCCTGGCACCAGTAGCTGGATCGGTACGCGATGGTGGCCGCTCGTGCGGCTGCTCTTGCTGGCAGCCGCCTTGCCCAGCGCGGCGACGGCGGCTGCGGACGATACGCCGTCGAGACCGCGGCCATACATCGATGCGGATGGCGTGGCGCACCTGCCCGCGATGGACGTGCCGCCTTCGAGATTCATGAGCCCGCAGGCGCGCCGGCGCTTCATCGAGCTGTTCTCGAGCACGAAGCCAGCGAGGCCCCCGGGACCCCCGGACATCCGCAAGCTGCGCGCGCAGGACGAAGAGAAGAATGCTCCGTACGTGGCCCGGGCGCAGCAGCTGTGGCCGGTCACGATCGAGCCGCAGGTGATCGGCGGCGTGCACGTGCAGGTAATCACGCCCAAGTCGGGCGTCGCACCGCAAAATCGCGGGCGCGTGCTGATCAACCTGCACGGGGGCGGATTCGTGTGGGGCGAGGGGAACGGGGCCAGGGCCGAGTCGATTCCAATCGCCGGCGTCGGCAGGATCACCGTCGTCACGGTCGCCTATCGCATGGCGCCCGAATTCAAGTTTCCCGCCGCGAGTGAGGACGTGGCGTCGGTCTACCGGGAGCTACTGAAGAAATACCCGCCGACAAACATCGGCATCTACGGATGCTCGGCCGGCGGCATTCTGACCGCCGAGGCCGTCGCCTGGTTTCAGAAGGAGCACCTGCCCATGCCGGGCGCGATCGGGACCTTCTGCGGCTCGCTCGCCCCGGGGGGTGGAGACGCCGGGCATCTGGCTTCCGCACTGGTCGGCGAGCAGCCGCCTGCGGATCCGGACGGCGACCGGCCCGGGCCTTACTTCAAGGATGCGTCGGCGTCGGACCCGCTGGTACTTCCGCTGCGCTCGAAGGAGATGCTGGCGAAGTTCCCTCCGACCTTGCTCATCACCGGTTCCCGGGACTTCATGGCGAGCTCGCTGTTCGACGCCCAGGCCGCTCTGGCGAACGCAGGCGTGGATGCGCAGCTGCACGTGTGGGATGGAATGTGGCACGCGTTCTTCTTCGACCCGAGCCTGCCCGAGTCGCAACAGGTCTACCGCGTCGTCGTGAGATTTTTCGACCAGCATCTCGGCACACGAACCAAGAAGTGAGGCTTCATGAACCAGCCAGTGAAACTCGCCACGGCAGCGCTATTCGGAGCTGCGCTTGCCGGGACCCTGGGCGCGCTCTCCGAGCCTTCCGGCGGCGGCGTCGATCCGTCGGCCTGCACGCGCAAGATTGCGGATCTGGAAATCGACCTCGACCAGCGCTTCGACCAGATCGACCAGAAGCTCACCGCCCAGGCCGGCGCGATTGCGAACGTAGGCTCGCGTGTCGACGCGAGCGACAACGCAATCCGCAGTCAGCTGGCGAGCATGCAGACCGAGGTGGCGGCTCTGTCGCGCCCCTGAGGCGCGCCCGGGGCCAACCACCGCGGGATGGCGCGCGGGCGGGGGCCCGGCGCTAGTCGCCGGGCGCGCTGCTGCCGGCGTAGCCCTGCATCTTCGACTCGACGTCCTGATAGGCCTGCGCCACCGGTTGCAGGTTGGTGCGTGCCTCGGTGGTGTCGAGCCGCGCCGCGTCGTTGCGTACCGCCTGGTAGCTTTGTGACAGCCGGTTAAAGTCGGCCTTCACATCGTTCGCTTTGCCCGACTGGACGGAGTCCTGAAAATCGTAGGCCCGCTGCGCCAGCTGGTGCACGTCCGCGGAATAGGCGGGGCTCTCGTCCTGTGAGTTTGCGGCTAACACCCGTGCGTTCTGTTCGAGTACCGCGGCCGAGCGTGTGAGGTCCGGGTTGGCCACGCTCGCGACGCTGCCGTGAGTCGCTGCGCATCCGGCGAGCGCAATCGGCAGCCATGCTGCGGCGGCGAGCGCGAGCTTTCCTGGGCTGTTCATGGCCTTCTCCTTTGACCTTGCAGCCTCGGGCTGCGATTCGGATTGACCGCGTGAGGTGCCGTGGGTTCCCCAGCACGCACGGCGATCCGCCCGCGCGCTATTTCTTATCGTCCAGCTGCAGCTTTGGAATGCCAAAGCTGCCCTCGAGCGAGTGCAACTTCTGCAGGTCGATGACGCCCACGATATTGACGATGGTGAACTGCCGCGGCTCGCTCGCGATGATCGCCAGTCCGCTGGGCTTGCCCTGGTCCACGCGGACATAGATGTCCACGTCGTTGTGGTCCTTGGTGCTGTGCACCTGCACGAGCCGCTGCCAGCCCGGCGGCGACAGTTGTCCGCGGATCTGTTCGACTTCCGCCTTCGGGTAGGCGAAGTCGGAATCGAAGGTGAAGCTGCGAACGTAGATGCCCTTGATTCCGCCGATCGCCTTGCGCACGGCCGCGTCCTCGGGCTTGCTGCCGTCGAGGAACTGAGTCGCGAGTGAGATCAGCGAGGCATCGAGGGTGATGTTGACGCTCTCGCTCGCTTTGGCCTCCAGGGTCTTGAAGTCCGGCAGCGTGAGCTGCGCGTCCAGCGCCAGTGCCGGGCGCCCCGCGAGAGCGCACAGCGCCGTGAGCGCCATCAGCGGGATGATGAGCTGTGCCTTCACTCTCAGGCTCCCTCGCCCGGACGCACCGGCCGCGAGGCATCGCTGACGCCGCGGTAGGCAAGGTCCAGTTTGTCGCCGGTAACCCGCAACGCCTCGATCAGCTGCCTGCGGGCCTGCAGCCCCTGTTGCTCGCGCCGCAGGTCCCATTGGTGAAACAGGGCGACACCCAGCACCAGGGAGGCGGCCAACGCCGCCGGCGCCCAGAGGAAGGGCGCAGAAAGACGCCGCCGCCTCCACCGATCGGCCGCGATGCGCGCCGCGAGACGCTCGGCAAAGCCGGCCTCCGGCTCCGCCGGACGAAGCGCTTCGCGCAGATGCCTTTCCAGATCGATGCTCATGCGTATGGCGATCCTCTCATGCGAACGGCCGCCTGTGCGGCAGCGCGGCGTCCGGTCCCGCGTCCTCGCCGAGCTGCTCGCGCAGGCTCGACAGGGAGCGCTTGAGGTGACTCTTGACGGTATTGACGGGCATGTCCAGGGTCGCCGCGATCTCCACAGGGTCCAGGTCCTGCTGGTAACGCAGCACCACGACTGCGCGCGCGTCGGGCGGTAATCGTGCCACCAGCGCGCGCAACCGCCGTTGCAGGAGCGGATCGCCTGGGACGGGTTCTGCGGGGACTCCGGGATCCTCCTCCAGCGCGACCCACTCGTGCCGGGACTGCTGCCGCAGCCGGTCGATGGCCAGGTGAGTGGTCACCTTGCGCAGCCAGGACGCGATGTGGGCATCCGACTGCATGAGCGCGAGCTTGCGGTGCAACTGCATGAATACTTCCTGAGCCACATCCTCCGCCTTGTACCGGTCCCACAACATTCGCAGCGCGAGACCGTAGACTGCCCGCTGATGCCGGCGTACCAGCGCCGTGAACGCGCCCGGGTCCGCGCTGCGTGCCAGGCTGATCTCGTCGGTCACCGAGCACGCCGCGTCGTCCGTCACGGGGTCCGGCTAGAAGGGCAGGGACGGCCCATGCGCCCTCGCAACGGCGTCGTGATGGAGCTCGAAGTGCCGGCGCAGCGCAGCGACCTGCGCAGGGTCGAGCGAGCCGACAGCGTTGACGATGGTGAACTCGCGTGGCTCGCTTGCGACGATCGCGACGCCCTTGATGCGCTCACGATCGAGCGCCAGGTAGATGTCGACGTCCTCGCCGTCTTTCTGGTTGCGCACGTGGGCGACGCGGCTCCAGCCCGGGCCCGAGAGCTGCTCGCGGACCGCATCGATGTCCGCCTGCGAATACACGAAATCCGCTGCGAACTCGTAATGGCGCACCTGCAGCTCGCGCAAACCGGCCAACAGGCTCTTGGCCTCGGCGCTCTCGCTATCGTGGTCGTCGATCAGCCAGCCCGCAAGTCGCAGCGGCATCGGGCCGAGGTCGATGTCGACGGCGTCGGTCGCCTGGCTGCGCAGATGCGCAAACGCCGGGAGGTTCAATGCAATCCCCTGGGCATCCGCACGGGCAGTGAGCCCGAAGCACATGAGGATGGCGCAGCACAGAGCTCGTGGCATGGCGGTCTCCCGGTCACGGCCGGTGGAAATCCGGCTCTCTATATAAGAGTACGAAGCCGGCCGGGCGGGAGGGTGCAGGGCCATCTGCGATGGCCGACGGTCAGCGAGGGCCTATCGCAATCCGCCGCCGCGCCTTGAGCAGCACGTCCACCGGCTGCGGCCGGTTGTCCCAGTAGTCGAGCCGCACCCGCCCGTCGGGAAGCTGACTCACGGTGGCGGGGATGGCGCTGAAGGTGCAGTACCAGCCCGACGGCAATACCACGGCATTTCTTGGGCGGCCGAGGCTGCGATCGAAGACCAGGTCCGGCCCCTCGAGGCGGAAGCTTGCGGGCGCGGTGTAGGTCTCCGCGATACGCAGCCGCAACGACTGCCCGGGCTGCAGCGGCGTAAACGGAATCACTACCACGTGCTCGTCGGCGGCCACCGGTTCCCCGGGGTTGAGCTTCGATGCGGCGAGCTCCGCGCCGCTCATTTCCCGGACCTGCAGCTGCTCGCCGGTATCGAGCACGATGGCCGAGGGATGACTCGCGACGCTCCCGTGACGCACCACGTTCGCGTAGGCGTTCACGCCGGGCCGGCTCTCGGTGTAGTCGTGGTAGAGACTGAAGGCATGCGTCTCGGGCTGCTGCAGGAAGTAGACGATGTCGCGATCCTGGTGCGCGCGCTCTGCGAGCCGGTCCTCCTCGGTCTCTCCCTGGAACGGAGCTTCCCAGCTGCGTTGCGTCGTCGCCGTGGCCGGCACGGCGGCGCTTCCCGTCTGCGCGTCGTGGACCGCCCGCACCACGAGCGGCGCCGCGCCCGCGCCCGCGTGCAGGAAACTGACCGCGATGCGTCCGTCGTTCTCGGTCCGAATCTGTGAGGGTACCGTCAAGCCGACCACCTCATAGCCGGCCGGCAGCACCACCTTGTTGCGCTTCACGCCGAGCGGCCGATTGAAGACGATCGCATTCCCCTCGCGGTAGTAGCTGTGTGCGTCCTTGTAGGTCTTGACGATCACCATGCGCGCCTGGCCGCGCTCGGGTACCGGCCGGGCGAGCGCTACCTTGATGTAGTCGGTATCCGGGTCGGCGTCCGGTACCAGCGGGTCCTTGCGCGCCTGGGCGCCGTGCACCACTTCGAAGTGCAGTGGCGTGCCGAGCATCGCGTCGTAGACGCTCTCGTCGCTGGCCACGCTGCCCTTGCGGATCGGGTTGTAGAAGTACTTCGCCCCGGCGGTCGTCGCCGTGACCTCGTAGTAGATCTTGAAGCTGTTAGTGTCGGGCTCGAGCAGCTCATAGCGGGTGTACTCATCGGTCTCGGTCTGCGTTACCGCGGACGGAAAGTACAGGCCGTCCTTCGAATCCCCCGCACTCGGGGCAGCGTTGACAGCCGCCGCGAAGCCGAGCACCAGGACGGTGCACAGTGGCGTTCGCATGTTGATGAATCCCTGCATTGGCCCAGGCCTCAGGTGGTCGGGCACGGGAACGCATCCGCCAGCACCCGGCCGATGAAGCCCGCGGCATCGGCATCCTTGTGCGCGGGAACGGCCTCGAGATCGGCGGCAAGCCGTTCCTTCACGGTGCGCTCGAGCGTCTCGGCCGAGATCCCCGGCGGAGTGCACGGGCGGCCGGGGCGCGTCCTGCCTTGCGCGAGACTCATCCCGACGGCGATCCCCTGGGTCACTCCCAGGATATAAATGCGGCAGGCGTTGCGACTGACATGATCCGTGCCGGCGCACAGCTGCTGCAGATCCCCGACTGTCATCGCCGGTTGCTCAGATGACGCCGCAGCTGTCAGCAGCGCTCCGGCGAGGGTCAGGGTCGTGATGATGAGCCGCATCGAGAAAACTCCGGTAGCGCCTGGCGTGCTAGCGTACCAAAATGCCTCCAATGCCGGGGTCGCGGTGCAAGCCAAGGAGCAAAGTCATGAGAATCTCAGCGTCTCGCGCGCTGCTGCCGGTCTGCGTGTTGGGTGCCGGGCTGTGGGCGGGCCCGTGTCTGGCCGCCTCCGAGTCCTTCGACGTGGCACTGAGTGGCGCACAGCAGGTGCCGGCCGTCACGACGGGCGCCACCGGCAAGGCGCACCTGACTTACGATCCCTCGACACGCGTGGTGCGCTGGTCGATCACGTACGGCGGCCTTTCGGGGCCAGTCACCATGGCCCATTTCCACGGGCCCGCCGCCGCCGGGAAGAATGCTGGCGTGCAGGTGTGGCTCGCGAAGCAGGGCAGCCCGGTCGACAGCCCGATCAAGGGCGAGGCGACACTGACACCGCAGCAGGCCAAACAGTTTGCCGCCGGTGAGTGGTACATCAACCTGCACACCGAGGCGAATCCCTCGGGCGAGATCCGCGGTCAGGTCCTGCCGCCCCGCAGCTAAAGGCGCTTACAGGAAGCTGGCGAGGGCGGCCACCGCGAGCGCACTGCCGCCGAGCAGGAGCGCGGCGCGCCGCGCGCCCGCCAGGCGCGGAGCCGGCACGCCCGGCGGCAGGCTCTTGCGTCCGGTGATCATGGGCAGGAGCAGGTTCTGCCCCTTGAACGCCGCGTACACGAGGATCGCCAGCACGTGCAGTAGCGTTGCCGCGAGCAGCGTGTCCCACAGGATGCGGTGCAGTGCCGTGATCGCGTTGGCGAGCGCCGCAGGCACGAGCTGTGTGAGCGGTCCCTCGTTCGCAACGTCGTTGGCGACGTAGAGCCCGGTCAAGGTTTCCCCGAGCAGCAACGCGAGCAGCAGCAGCACCATCCACCCGCCGGCCGGGTTGTGTCCGGCGTGCGTATCGGGCTCGCGGCGCAGAGGGTGGGCCAGATGCTGCAGCGCGGCGCGCGGGGAGGCGACGAAGCGCGCGAACCGCGCCGTGTCGCTGCCCAGAATGCCCCACAGGATGCGAAAGATGACCGTGGTGAGCGCCGCATACCCGATCCACGTGTGCCAGTCCATCCAGTTCAGCCGCCAAGTGATGTAGGCCGCCGCCACCAGCGCAGCCATCAGCCAGTGAGACAGTCGCGTAGGACGGTCCCAGACAACAACTCGGTGGAAGCGTTCGCGCATGTCATGAACCGAAGCTGAACTCAATCTGAACCTAACACTGCATCTGGCGCAAGCGCGCGCCGGGAGCTACAGCTTGAGATGTGAACTGTTACCCCAACAGTCGGTCGAACGGTTGGCACTGCAAGTGCCCGGGAGACACGCGTCTGGCACAGCAGAAGCGTAAACAAGCCGATCCAACCATCGGCATACATGGAGAAAGGTATGATTCGTACGTTCACAACCTCGCTGGCGCTGGCCGGCATCGCGTTGTTCGGGGTGCAGCTCGCACAGGCGCAGGAATCGCGTCCCGATCTCGAGTGCAAGCTGCACTTCTCGCTGTCCGGCTGGTCGGCGGTCTATTCGACGGCCAAGGGCACGGGCGTGGTGACCTGCAAGGACGGCAGCTCGCTGCCGGTCGTGATCTCGGCAAAGGGCGGCGGAATCACCGCGGGCCGCTCGCACATCGACGATGGTACCGGCAGGTTCACCCACGTTCACCGCATCGACGAGGTGCTCGGCCGCTATGCCGAGGGTGAGGCGCACGCCGGTGCGATGCACTCCGGTACCGCGCAGGTGCTCACCAAGGGCACCGTCTCGCTCGCGCTGGCTGGCAAGGGCGAGGGCATCGATCTCGGGGTGCAAGTCGGCGAGCTCACGCTCAAGCCGGCCAAGTAAACGGCTCGGGAAGAGCCCGCGGGATGCAGGGACGCATCCCGCGCATTTGGCATACGCTGATGATGGGCAGGACGTGGCCGGCAGTGATCGCGCTGCTCGGCGCGATGGCGCTCCTGCCCGGCTGCGCCACGCTGCGCAGCGACTACGTCAAGAGAGCGTCGAGCGCGCTGCCGCCGCAGTTCGACACCGCGACGGCACGCTACGTGCTGGCGGAGCTCGATCAGCATCCGGGGAAGTCCGGATTTCGGCTGCTGCAAAGCAGCACCGATGCACTGATGAGCCGTGTCTGGCTCATCGACCATGCCCACCACTCGATCGACCTGCAGTATTTCGTTTTCGAGAACGACGCCACCGGCAGGCTCGTGGCGCAGCATCTGCTCGCCGCGGCCGATCGCGGCGTGCGCGTGCGGCTGCTGCTCGATGACATCTCGCTGAAGGACGAGGACCGCCTGCTGGGCGCGCTCGCCGCACACCCGCAGATCGAGGTGCGCCTGTTCAATCCGTTCCGCACCCGGGATCCCTCGCCGCCGTCGAAGATCATTCAGCTCGCGCTCGAGGGCCGGCGGCTCAACCGCCGCATGCACAACAAGTCCTTCATCGTCGACGGCCTGGTCGCCGTGGTCGGCGGGCGAAACATTGGCGACCCGTACTTCGATGCCGGCAGCGACAACAACTTCCGCGACCTCGATCTCATCACCATCGGCCCCGTGGTGGGCGAGGCGGCCCACGCGTTCGATGCGTACTGGAACAGCGACGTGGCCTACCCGCTGAATGCCTACCGTACCACGCGCAATTCCCGCGCGGACCTCTCGCAGCTGCGCCCGGCACTGCGCGGCGAGGTGCGCGGCGTTCGCGCAGTCGGACTACGCGCAGGCGGTGCTCGAGGAGCTGCCCAACGGCGCCACCGGCGGCCCGTCCGGGCAGGTGGCTGTGGGGGGACGGGCTGCTGCTCGCCGATCAGCCGCAGAAGATCGAGACCGATGGTGACGATCCGGCGCTGCGCATCGGGCCGAAGCTCGGGCAGATCATCAGGGGCGCGCAAAGCGAGCTGCTGCTGGTGTCTCCTTACTTCGTGCCGAGCAAGCACGGAACGCGCTTCCTCACCGGCCTCGCGCATCGCGGTGTCGCCGTCAAGGTGCTCACCAATTCGCTGGCCTCGACCGATGAGCCGGCGGCGGAAGCCGGTTACTCCCACCACCGCCGCGCGCTCCTGAAGGGCGGCGTGCAACTCTACGAGTTGCGCCCGGCGCCCGGGGAGAAGCAGCTGCCGACCGCGGGCGGCAGGTCCTCGGGCGTCAGCCTGCATGCCAAGGCGATCGTCGTGGACCGGCGCTTCGTATTCGTCGGCTCGATGAACCTCGACCCACGTTCCAAGCTCCTCAATACGGAGATGGGAGTGCTGGTCGAGTGCCCGGAGCTGGCGCAGGAGGTGGCGCACTTCTTCGCGCAGGCCGCCGCACCGGATAGTGCCTTTCAGGTGCAGCTGGGTGCGCCGCCCGGAGCGCAAGGGTTGGCGCCGCGCCTCATCTGGTCCTGGGACGCGCACGGGGTGGCAAAGACGGAGGACCGCGAGCCGGGAGTGCGCGGCTCACGCTGGCTGGAGTTCGAGGTGTTGCGGCTACTGCCGATCGAGGGGCTGCTGTAGGCGCGCGCGCAGCAGCCGCAGCCCGCGCAGCAGCATGCCGATGAAGGTCAGGGTCCATGCGAGGAGCGCGATCCAGAACAGCGGCAGGGTGAGCAAGTCGAGAAACGGCAGGCCGGCCGCGGTCGCATAGTCGTGGGTCGCCGCGACGTACATGCCGAGTGGGAATACCGCCGACCACAGGCCCGGATCGTAGCCATGTGGGCCGCGCTGCATCTCCTTCCAGCTGAACAGGATCACGAGCAGCGGGATCCAGAACGTGCTGGTCGCCCACAGCAGCACGGTGAACGGCGCGACGAATGCCAGTAGCGGCGCGAGACTGGGGTCGCCGCGCGGCAGCACCATGAGCTGCGCGCCGGCGAGAGTCGCGATCGCCACCGCTCCCATGTTGATCCACCACGAGGCGCCCATCTCGGCCGGGTACATCGGGCGAAACACCCAGCGGAAGAAGATGAGCGCCGCCAGCAGCACGTACAGCATCGCCCCGAGGAGGTAGAAGGACAGCGAGGCGAACACCAGGGGCGCCGCGGCCGTGCCGCGCAGCGCGACGAGGCTCCCCAGCACCGAGAGCGACTCGGTGGCGACCACCAGCAGCAGCCACGAGCCGTGCAGGCCGTGCTCGAGATCCGGCTTGGTGATGCCGACCGTCACGGTGCTGAGGAAGCCGTAGACCAGCACCGCCCACAGCCCGCAGCTCAGCCAGAACAACAGCGGCAGCAGGACGGTGAGCGTGCTCGAACGCGTCGAACTGGCTGCCGAGCACGCCATTGGCGGCGATGATGGTGAGGAACGTGGGCCCGCGCTCGTGGCTTGCGAGGTCGGCGATTACCGCGCGCGGGAAGCGCACCACGCGCGCCAGCAGCACGATCCACAGCACCACGTAGGATGCCAGTGCGATCGCGAACAGCAGCCAGCCGATGCGCCCATGGTCCGTGAGCCGCGCCGCCACCGCCACGATACCGGTCGCCATCACCAGCGCGAAGTAGCCGGGGAAGAAATCCTTCAGCCAGAGCGGGCCGGGCTCCAGGGCTGCACTGGGCATGGGGGCACGCTAGGGGTGGCGCAGCGGGGCACCCAGGTAGCAGCCGAACTCCTTCACGAAGTCGACCGACACCCGGGCGTGTACCCGGCCCTGGCGGTCGAGAAACTGCGCCTGGTCGTCGTGCGGCACGATCGCCCCGTGCCAGACGTTGGGATGAAGGTACAGCGCGCGGCTGCCGTCGCACCAGAATGTCACGAAGGACTCCGGCCTCACGTCATCACCCGGCAGTGCCAGGGGTACGACGAAGCTCTGCCCGGTGAGCGGGTGGAACAGCTGACCGCCGTCGGGGTGATAGTTCGCGCGCCAGATGAGTGCGCGCTCGCGCGCCTTGCCGCTCTCGCTCGCCGCCTCCTCCGGCCAGTTGCTCCAGCCGAACAGGTAGCTGTCGCCGACCGCGTTGTTACGCGCGTAGAGCGTCTCACCCTTCCAGCAGAACTCGAACAGGCCCTCGGTGACACCACCCTGGTCGCCGGTGTCGGGATCGATCGGACGCCAGCCCTGCGCCGGCCACGGCACGATCTCGATCGGGAAGCTTTTCGGGTCGTCCACCAGCAGGCCGTAGCCCGCGAGACTCTCGCTGCCAGCCCGCACCAGCGCAGTGTCGTGGACGCGCCGCACGCCCGTGGAAGGCGGGTAGGCGATCTCATCCGGGCGGATATCCATGCGGGCGATTATGCATGGGGTCGCGGCGATGTCGGAACTCCCCGATGCCCGTGTCCGCGCGACCCTGCTGCCGCCGCTTGATCGATGAGCCGGATTGCAGCGGTGTGTGACAAGCGCAGGCGTGACAACCGCAGGCTTGTCGCCGAAAACGCACGGTCGCGCCGCGTCGCCCGAGCGCGGCGCTCGCATATAATGGCGCAGCCGGACGGGCGCAGCGCGCGCGGCCGGCGTTCGCGGCTACTCCAGGACGGGAGATCAGGATGTCAAGGATCGCAACGCTGAACAGGTTCCTGCGCCGCGCCGGGGTCACGCTCGTGCCGGACTGGCGAATGGACGCGCTGCCGCTCGAACAGCACCTCGGCCGGCTGTTGAAGACCTACGACATCACCTGCGTACTCGACGTCGGCGCGAATCTCGGCCAGTTCCACGACCTCATCGCGCGGCAGGTCGGCTGGCCGGGGCCGGTCATCTCCTTCGAGCCGGTGCGCGGCTACTTCGACGTAATCCAGCGCCGCGCCGCGGGCAACCCGTCCTGGCGGGTGTGCAACTACGCGCTCGGCGACGAGAGTGCGGTCAGGGAGATCGCGGTTTTCGATTCGCCGGGGCTCGCCACCATGAAGACGCCCGATATGCGCGCGATGGAGCGCCTGTTGCCGCGTCACTCCGTGAACGTGATTGCACGCGAATCGATTCGCGTGCGGCGGCTGTCAGAGGTGTTCGAAGAAGTGACGGAGGGGCTGGATGCGAGCCGCGTGCTGCTCAAGGTCGATACCCAGGGGTACGACCTGGAAGTGTTCCGCGGGGCGCGCGCCGTGCTGCCGCGCATCTGCCTGCTGCAGGTGGAGCTGTCGTTCCTGCGGGTCTCTCAGGACATGCCGGACGTGACCGAGGTGGTGCAGGAGATCCGCGACGCCGGCTTCGACGTGTCGGGGATGTTCCCGGTTACGTTCGACGACGCGCACCGTGCGATCGATCTCGACTGCGTGTTCGTCTCCAGGCGACGCGCGCAGGAAGCCGGGCTGCTGCAGGGCCCTAGGTTGCGCGGGGCCTGGCAAGCATTTCAACCAGGTCCAGGTACTCGGCCAGTGGAGGGGTCCTGAGCCCGGCGACCTTGCCCTGATCGTCCCAGCGGCGTATCCGGACCGCGTCGCGGAAGTAGGGCTCGCTGTCGAACTGCGCCACTTCGCTCGCCGACATCGCTCCGCCCTGCAGTTTCAGTGTGTGCACCGACGCGGGGCTCAACCCCCCGAAGTAGCGCGCGTCCGTCGCGCACAGGTAGCGCTTGGCCGGCACGTGCAGCCGCACGGGCTCGGAGATCTCCGGGCCGAAGTGCTGCGCCAGCCAGCGGGCGCCGATCTCCTCGTGGCGGGCGTCCGCGGTCCAGTCCGCCAGTGCGTCCGGCACTTCCTCGATGAGATGACCGACATCGTGCAGCAGCGCCGCGAGGATCAACGGCTCGGGCGCGCCTTCCACCCGTCCGAGCCACGCGGCTTGCAGACCGTGCTCGGTCATCGACACGCGCTCGCCGAAGTACGCGCCCGAGCCGCGTGCCGTGTAGAGCGCAAGGATGTCGCCGGTGAGACTCACGCGGTGGCCGCCACCAGCCTGCGGCGCAGCAGCCCCGCCTCGCTGTACAGGCTGTCGCGCGTCAGGTAGCAACCCTGCAGGTGCCGCGGATGCCTTGCGGACGTGAAGGCGGTGCGGCCATGGAGCGTACGCTGGTTGTCGAACACCACCAGCTCGCCGTCCGCGAGGCGCAGATGCAGCTGGAAACGCGGCTCGCGCAGCAGCGCGGCGAAGCGCCGGTAGTGCGCATAGAAGACCGCCGCTTCGCGTGCCGCGAGGTTGAGCGGCGCGATCGAGCGGTTGTTGTAATGAACCGCGGTAATGGCACCCGTGCAGCTGAGCTGGATGAGGGGTCGCTCGGCGTACAGGTCGGCGTCGCGTGAGCGATACTGAAAGGGCACCGCCGTCTTCGTGAGGCAGGCAAAGGCGTCCGGTGCCGCGGCGCGCAGGTGCTCGGCGAGTGCAAAACCATCGGCGAACAGGTTGTCGCCGCCCTCGGGCGCGGTGACCAGCGCGTGCAGCGCCTGGAAGCCCGGCACCGGCTCGCGATACGGGTTGTCGGTATGCAGCCCGAGCCCGAGGTCCGAGTTCGCGAGGTTCTCCGGCTGCGGCACGTAGCGCACGTCGAACACCCGTCCGTAGTTGGTCTCCGCCACGCGCCCGATGAGACTCATCGCCTCGAGGATCGCGCCCTCCTGCGTGGGCACGCCAGACAGGAACGCGATGCCGTCCTGCAGCAGGCGTGTCAGCCAGGCAAGACGCTCGAGCGGATCGGCGCGCGCCGCGGCGAGCGTCGCCCAGGCGAAGTCGCGCCGCGCATCGAGCCGCGCGCCTTCAGGCCACAGCCGGGTTCGCAGCTCCGGCCGCGGTGCGCGGCCGGAGCTTGCCTGCGCGGCGAGCCACGCGAGCGCGAATGTGGCGGGTCGGGATTCGCTCACCCACTCGATCGTGACCGTATCGCTCGCCGCGCTGACCGTGCGGATGCGCGGCTCGGGCGGCAGGTCCATGACGTCGATGAGCCGCTGGCCGCTGTGCGGATCGCGGTCCTCACCCAGATTATCGCGCAGCCACAGGCTCGCGAACTCGCTGCGGCCGCCGTGCACCCATTCAACCGTGAGCGTCTCGGGGGTCGCAGATACACGGGCCGCGATGGCAGCGTCAGGCATGCTGCGGGCTCCTGGCGGCGGCGGCGCGGGTATTGAGCGCGTGCAGATAGGCAGCGCACAGCGCTGCGACGGCGCTCACCAGGGCCAGTACCATGAACACGCCGCGCCAGCTGAAGGCTACCGCGATTCGTCCGACGCTGTCACCCGCCAGCACTCCCCCGAGGTAACCGAGCCCGTCGATGATTCCCGAGGAGGCCGCGCTCGCCTGTTTGCCGCCGAAGTCAAGCGCGAAGGCACCGCCGAGGTAGGAGTAGGGGCCGAGCAGGGTGAAGCCCACGATGCCGATGACGGCGAGCGGCACGAGCGAGCCTGGCCGACCGGCCGGCACGGCGGTGAGCGCCAGCAACGCGGCGGCGCTGGCGCCGAGCCCGAGGGTGAGCAGCAGCGAGCGCCCGTTGAGCCCCAGCCGGTCGCTGAGCCACCCGGCCAGCAGCACCGACACCGCGCCGACGCCCGGAAACACCGCGCTCATGCCGGCGGAATCGCTGACGCTGTAACGCAGGTAGTCATGCAGGTACTGCGGCGTCCAGGTGTTGAATGTCTCGCGGATTATGGTGCAGCCGAACGACAGGAGGCAAACGAGGAGAAACGCGCGGCTGCGCAGCAGCGGCAGCAGCAGCGCCGTGACGCTCGCCGGGCGCGATTCGGTGGCGGCGAACAGACTGAGCGGGTTCGGCTGCGCTTCCGCGTGCCCCTCCTCGGTGCGCGACTCGCGCAGCCACAAAAGGCTCGCGAGCAGTGCGATCCCGGCCACCACGCCCGCGAACACGAACAGCGTGCGCCAGCCATAACCGTGCGCGATCAGCGCACCCATCTGTTGCCGGGCGGCGGCATCGCCGATCAGGTAGCTGATACTGAGGATGCCGATGATCGAGCCGTAGGAGGAGTAATTGAACCATTTGGAAGAGACCTTGATCAGGCCCGCCCAGCCGATCGACTGGGTGAGGCGATTGCCGGCCCACGCCAGCGTGTAGAGCGGCAGCGCGCCGCCGGTTGCGAACAGCAGCGTGAACGCCGCGGCACCGCCGACGCCGATGAGGAAGTTGCGCCGCCCGCCCCAGTAGTCGCCCAGCCCGGTCAGGAAGAGCTTGCCGAGCGCGTACGCGAACACCCCGAGCGAGCTGATCGAGCCGATGCGGATGATGGCCTCGCCGTGGCTCAAACCGTGCCGGCCAAGCTCCTCCACCAGCAGCGGAGTCGCGACCGAGAGATCCGCGCGGCAGTAGTAACAGGCGGCATACCCGCCGAACAGCAGCACGATCGTCCTCGCCTGGGCGGAGCGCAGCGACATCGAGTGTGCTAGTGCCCCGGTGGAGGTGGCGTGTACGTGACGGCATCCACCCAGACCGGATCGCTGTAGGCCTGGCGATTGGCGCGATCGGTCACCACCAGCGCATACCACTGGGCGTGCGGCGTGCTGAGCGCAAAATCCACGTGCGTCTCGCGCGGAGTCTCGGTGAACGCACGGGTGGCGACGACCGCACCGCCGGCGATCAACTGCGCCTGCGCGACCCCCTCGACGGAGGCGAGATCGAAGGCGAGAGTGAACGGTTCACCGGGCAGAACCTTGAGCTCGCTGCCAAAGGGCACGCGGGGATAGATCAAGGGCCCGTAGCTCACGTAGGCGTCCCCGGCGCGCACGGCTGCAGCGAAGGTCTGCGCGGTCAGTACACCATCGACCTGCGCGAAGGTCCGTACACGTCCCGACACTTCGTTCCACACATCGTGCGTGTCGGTGCCGGCGGTCAGGTAGTAGCGATGCCCGGCGTTCCAGAAGTCCCACAGGGCGTGCAGCACTTTCGGATCGTCCTCGGGGTTCGCCGCGTTGATCTCGATGAGGTCGAAGGCCGGGTCGAAGCCCCCCGGAGCAACGCCGACGGCGAGACTTGCGAAGTAACCGTAAGGGATGAAGGGATGATTTACCTGGATGACGGTCGCGCCCAGCCGCCGTCCTTCGGCCAGGATCTGCTGGACGGTCGCCGTGCCGGTGTCAATCGCGAGCCGCTGCGTGGGGATGAGCGGCCAGGCGTTGAAATGTCCCCACGACGGGGAGAGCTCGATCGAAGGAATGAAGGGGACCTGCCGCGCGCTCGCGATGCGCCCGAGGACTGCGAGGTTTGCGGTCGAGTCGTGGTCCGACACGAACAGCAGATCGAGACCCGCGGCGAGCTGCGAGCGCGCGAGGTACTCGGGCGGCGTGACCGCCTCGGCCTGGTCGGCGTGATGATGCAGGTCGGCCGCATACCAGCCGCGCGCGCGCGGATTGAAGAGCGGCGTGATCGTGACCGGCACGTGCCGGACCGTTCCGGGCTCGACCTCGACTTTCACATTCTCATCGCGCGCCAGGAAGCCGCCGCCGGCGGACACCGAGAAGACGTAGTCGCCGGGGGCGATCGCGATGCTGACGTGTCCGCGCGGCTCAAGCTCGGTAAAGAAGGTGCGGCGGCCGAGGAATTCGACCACCGGTTTCTGCCCGACGCTGATCGCCAGCCGCGCCTCAAGAGCGCGGCCGGTGTTGCCGTCCAGCACCGCGAAATCGATGTGCCCGGGTGGACGCAGGTCGCGAAAATCGCTGACCTTGTCCGCACCGGCGGCGAGCAGCACCGCTGCGGGCGCGCTGCGCGAGTAGTTGCGAGCGGTGGCATAGAGGCTGTAGTGCCCGGCGGCAAGCGTCATCTGGTAGCGGCCGTCGTGTCCGAGTACCCAGCCATAGGGCTTGCCCTCGCGCTCGATCACCACCACCGGCTGCGCTACCGGCACGCCCTCGCTCGTGGTCACGACGCCGTGCACCGTGGCAGAGGGCAGACCGCGGCGCTCGCTTTCGGCGCGCAGCACCGGCCCGAGGTCCCCGCTCGAGCCGACCTGCAGCCAGCCTTCGAACGTGCGGCTCGCACCCGCCGCGAGGGTGTGCCGGCTGAACAGATCGCGCGAACCGGAGCCGACGTGGTCGAGGTAGGGCGCGTGCAGCGTTACCGTCCAGTCGGCGTCGTAACCGGTGACGCGCGCGGCGAGCGCGGCGCGACTGTCGCCGGCGGTCACTCCCGCCAGCCCCGGCACCGGGAAGAGAAAGCCGCCCTTCGGCCACAAGGTGAAGCCCGACAACAGATCCGGCAGCGACGTGCCGCCGGTGTTGGTCATGGTGGTGCGCAACGCGATGCCGTCAGCGTTGTCCTCCAGCGTGTAGAGCGTCGTGATCGTCACCTGGCCGAAGTCGCGCACCGCGCGCACGGTGACCCGCCGCGGGCCGCGCTCGGTGATCTCGACGTGCTGATAGGTATTGGGCCACGCCGACCAGTTGTTGGGGATGAAGTCGGCGAACACGACGCAGTCGCGTCCTATCCGGCCGTCGCGCACCGGGGCGATGTCGACCAGCGCGCCGCGCGGCACCCCGTACGGTACCGGGGAGACGACCGCGAGCGCGAAGGCCAGCTTCTCGTTGATGACGGTGATGTCCCCGGGGCTTCTGGCGCCGCCCTCCGGGATAGGGGTCGCGCCGACGACGACCCGGACCTCAGCGTGTGCCGTGGTGAGCACCGCCAGCGCGGCGAGCAAGGCGAGCGGCGTCGGCGTCGATCTCAAACAGGCCCTCGCGGTGCGTCGCGGAGGGCCCGATACTAGCGGAGGGGACGGTTGGAATCACGCGGCGCACCGCACGCACCCGGTCCGCCCGCCCGTCACCTCGGCAGGTTCGCGAAATCAGCGGTGCCAGTACCCGCCGTAGTAGCCGTGCACGACGAGCACCGGGGGAGCCACCACACCCACGCCGACGTAAGCGCGCGGCGGCCCGACCGGAGCGACTACGCAGCCCGACAGGACCGCGCCCAGCCCCAAGGCAATCAGCAGTTTGACAATGCTACGCATGGCCCGATCCTCACGTGTTCACCTGAAAGATGAAACGCGCCTCAAGGCGCGTGGCTGACAGGGCGCGGGCGGGCGTTCGCGTTCAGTCGTGGTTAAGACTTGGCCGATCTGCTGCGCGCTCCCCGGGCGCCGAGCAGCACCCCGCGCAGCACGACGGCGTGATTGATGCGCGGCTCGCGCGAGCCGTAGAGGAGTGTCACGCGCCGCCGCGCCGCGAGCCGGCGCAGCTGCGTGAGTTTTGCGGACTGCGCGCGCAGCTCGGCGCGGTAACGACGGCCGAATTCCGCCCAGCGTTTCGGGTCATGCGCGAACCAGGTGCGCAGTGCACCGCTCGGGGCGAGCTCGACGAGCCAGGCATCAAGCGCCGCGCGCTGCTTGCTGATGCCGCGCGGCCAGAGCCGGTCGATCAGGACGCGGTAGCCGTCGCCCGGGTCCGGATCCTCGTAGATGCGTTTGATGGCGACGCCGCGCGCGGCGGGTGCAGCGTCCCCGGGTGCGGCCTCGAACTCGTTGAGGTAGCACGCCGGGGAGCTGAAGCTGCCGCGGGGGCTTTTTCCTGTCCTCTTGTGCTTGCTGCGGCTCGCCACGGATATCTTCCGGCTATCGTGGCGCGCCATTGTCCGCCGTAACGCGCCCGCGATCCAGCACGTAAAGTCGGGAGTCACCGTCCGCGGTGAAGCGTCCAATCCGCTCAAAGACGAGGCCGAGTCTTTCGAGGATGCTGATCGAGGCGGTGTTGGCGGGGGCGACGATCGCCACCACGCGCTGCATGCCTAGCGCGCCGGTGGCAAGCTCGAGCGTTGCACGGGCCGCCTCCTGCGCGTAGCCCTTGCCGCGAAAGGAGGGGAGCAGCGCAAAGCCGATCTCGACGTCGGGGTGCGTGTCGCGATGCAGGAGCCCGCAAATGCCGATCGCCGCGCCGTCGCCCTGCAGCTCGATGAGCCACAGGCCGAAGCCGAAGCGCGCATAGCTTGCCTCCGGCCCGGTTGAGATGTAGCGGCGCGCGTCCTCCAGCGAGCGCACGCCGCGGTCGCCGATGTTGGCGAGAAAGGCGGCGTCGTTGAGGAGCTCGAGGATCATCGGCGCGTCGCCCTCTTCGAGCTGACGCAGGCGCAGCCGCGCGCTCTCGCAGACCGTCATTACAGACTCCTCGCGCGTGCCCGCGCATACAGGTTCGCGGGGGCACGCCGCCGTATGCCGCCGTATGCCGCCGTATGCCGCAGGGTGCGCGACCACGACGGGATTATTGCTTAGTATCGCGCTCACTCACAGTGCGAAAGCTCACCATGATCACTCTCTACCATCGTCCCGGGACGCGCTCGACGCGCTTCATTTTTCTGCTGGAGGAGCTCGAGGCTCCCTACACCCTGCACTTCGTCACCATCCGCAGCCGCGACGGCACGGGTGAGATCGACCCGGCAAATCCCCACCCGCACGGCAAGGTACCGGCGATTTCCGACGACGGCGTCGTGGTGTTCGAGTCACCGGCGATCGCGCTGTACCTGACCGACCGTTTTCCCGACAAGGGCCTGGGGCCGCTCGCCGGGGATGCGGGCCGCGGTGCTTACCTGTCCTGGCTCTCGTATTACAGCGGCGTGCTCGAGCCCGCGTTCATGTCGAAGTTCATGAACGTGCTGGTGCCGCGCGGCACGGCCGGCTGGGTCGCCGTCGAGGAGGCGATGCCTGCGGTGATTGCACGGCTCTCGCGGGCGCCCTACATGCTCGGCGAGCGCTTCTCGGCTGCCGACGTGCTGTACGGCACCACGTTTCACCTGTTCGCGCAGAGTCCGCTGCTGCCGAAGTCGCCGGTGATCGATGAATACGCGGCGCGGGTCGTGGCGCGGCCGGCGTTCGCGCGCGCGATGGCGCGCGCGCAAGCCACATGATCCGTGGTCATCGAGGATGAGATAAGCTGCCGCACCGGCTGTCGCTGGCAGAGCGTTACACGTTGAAGCACATCATCCGCTCCATCCTGGTGCTTCTCGTTCTGCCCTGCTGTGCCGGGGCCGACGAGGAGCACGCTGCGCCGGCCGATGCGCAGATCGCCGCGAAGGACGCTGGCTATCCGAGCAATGAGGACTTGCGCCACGTGCGCACCCTGACCGATCCGCACATCTCTCCGGACGGCAACCGGGTGCTGGTGACCGTCGCAGACAGCACCGCCGATGGCGCTCGCAATCACCTGTGGCTCATCGATGTGGCGAAGAACGCTGCACGCCCGATCACTTTCTCCCCGGAAGCGGACAAGGGTGGGGAGCACGAGGGGCGCTGGCTCGGCGAGGGGGCGATACTGTTCCTGGCCAAGAGAACCGATCGGACGCAGCTGTTCCGCCTGCCCATGGATGGCGGGGAGGCGCAGGCCTTCGATCTCAAGGTGAACCCGCCCGTGGACGCATCAAAGGATGCGGATGCCCTTCCGCCTCGCAAGGATCAGGAACCGCCGCCGAAGATCGAGCCGGTAGCGCTCGAGGTCGATGGCTACGAAGTGGCACCTGATGCGAGCCGCGTGGCCGTCCTGGCGCGCGACCCCGAGACGCCCGGTGAGAAGAAGCAGAAGGATGCCAAGGCAGATGCCAACTCGCTCGACCACGATGTGCACGGCAGGCGGCTGTACCTGCTTGATCCGGCTACGGCGTCGCTGACGCCGGTTGCGGTCCCACCCGACGTCGCCTTCGTGGTGTGGGCGCACTCGGGCAAGCGTCTGATCGCGGTGTCCGAAGGACAGAACCACCAGCAGGATCTGGGACCGAGTGCCCGCATCTGGATGGTCGATGTGGAGAGCCCCGACAGGGTCCACCCGCTGCCGGAGCTGCCGCGGACTTTCGAATCCGCGCAATGGAGCGCGGATGACGCGCAGTTGTACTTCCTGGCTCAATCGGCCCGCGATGCTCCACCGGGCTACCCGGACCTGTACGTCATGGATCTCGCCGAGCGGCGGATTCGGAACCTGTCGGGGCCCTCCGACCTCGGGGGCGCTCTTGACGGCAGCCCCGTCGTCGCAGCGGGCGAGGTCTGGGTGGGCGTGCAGACGGGAACGCGCGCCTCTTACGCCCGCTTGCGCAAGGACGGTTTCGAGCTCGCCTCATCCGACCTGCCGGTGCTCACCTCTCTGGACTGCGACCAAACGGGAAGCGCCTGCGTGTGGATCGGGGAGAGCGCCTCCCTACCGCGCGCCCTCTACATGGGCGCGCGGCCCGGCGATCAAGCCACGCGGCTGAATACCCCGGCGCTGCTGCCGAGGACCTGGCCTGACGTTCCCGTGCAGACGGTCCACTGGCGCAACCAGGGCGTTGACCTCGAGGGACTCATCTACCTGCCCGCGCACGCCGCCGCAGGGAAGTTGCCGCTGATCGTGGATGTTCATGGGGGGCCGACCGGTGGCTGGACTCAGCGGTTCGACGCTTGGATCCCATTTCTGTTGGGTGAGGGTTTTGCCGTTTTCAGACCCAATCCCCGCGGCAGCATCGGGTACGGCGTGGCTTTCGCCGCGGCCAACAAGAACGATCTGGGGGGAGGGGACTATCGCGACATCATGAGCGGGACCGATGCGGTGATCGCCCAATACCCGATCGATCCGGCGAGGCTCGTCCTGATGGGCTACAGCTATGGCGGGGAGATGGCCGGGTTCGTCGAGGGGAAGACCGCCCGGTTCAAGGCCGTCATCAGCGGGGCGCCGGTGATCGATCAGGAGAGCGAGTACGGAACGGAGGATGACTCCTGGTACGACCGATGGTTCTACGGCAAACCGTGGGAGCATTTCGAGGCGGCCTGGCGTCAAAGCCCGCTGTCCGGGGTCGCGCGAGCGAAGAGCCCATTTCTTCTCATCCAGGGAGAGGCTGACGCCACCGATCCCCTGGGACAGAGCCTGGAGATGTACCGCGCGCTGCGCCAGGCCGGTGTACGCGTCGAGCTGGTGCAATACCCACGCGACGGCCACCCACAGCTCTCCCGCGCGCTGCACGGGACGCCGACCCAGGAGCCCTGGCATGGGTACGACGTCCGTCAGCGCATCGTGAAATTCATCCGGGGCGCCTTCGCCAGCCGCTGAAATCCCGGCCGCTTCAGCTCCCCCCACCAGGTCCGAAAATGGCTACTCGCGGAGGCTCCGTCCGGGTATGGTGGAGCGCCTATGGAGACCATCGCCGGGCTCGACCCCGAGGCATTGAACCGCGCACGCATCAGCCGCGATCCGCGCTTTGACGGCAAGTTCTTCATCGCCGTCACCTCGACCGGAATCTACTGCCGCCCTATCTGCCCTTCGCGCTGGGCCAAGCGCTGCAACGTGCGCTTCTATGGCAGCCCGGCGGCGGCCGAGGCGGCCGGTTTCCGCCCGTGCCTGCGCTGCCGGCCGGAGGCGGCGCCGGGTACGCCCGCGTGGCTCGGCACGGCCGCGGTCGTGCGGCGCGCGCTGCGGCTGATCGATGACGGGGCGCTCGATGAGGATTCGGTCGAGGCGCTCGCCGGGCGTCTCGGGATCGGTGCGCGACACCTGCTGCGCCTCTTCGCGCGGCACGTCGGCGCCTCCCCGATCGCGGTCGCGCAGACCCGGCGGCTGCACTTTGCGGTGTGCCTGCTCGAGGAAACGAATCTGCCGATCACCCAGATCGCGATGGCGGCGGGCTTTGGCAGCAGCCGCCGTTTCAACGACGCGTTCCGCACCGCCTATCGGCGCGCGCCGCGCGAGGTGCGCAGGGCCGACCGGCGCGGCGGCGCCCGGACGAGCGCCGGCGCCAGCGAGGAGGTGGTGCTGCGGCTCGCCTACCGCCCGCCGTACGACTGGCAACACGTCCGCGAGTTTCTGGCTACCCGCGCCGTCGCCGGGGTCGAGCGGGTCGATGAGCGCGGGTGTGCGCGCACGCTCGAGTGTGCCGGCGGTCACGCACTCGTGTGCGTGCGGGCGCTGCCGGACGAGGACGCGCTCGAGCTGCGGGTGGCCGGTGCTGCACCCTCGGCGCTGCTGCAGCTCGCCTCGGGGGCCCGCCGGGTGTTCGACCTGGCGGGGGATCCGGCGCGTATCGATGCCGAGCTTGCCTCCGACCCGCTGATCGGGCCGCTCGTCGAAGAGCGGCCGGGCCTGCGCATCCCGGGAGCGTGGGACGCGTTCGAGTGCGCGGTGCGCGCGGTCCTCGGGCAGCAGATCAGCGTCGCGGCGGCCCGTACGCTGGCGGTGCGCCTGGTCGAGCGGGCCGGCGAGCCGATCCGGGGCGCAAGTGACGGACTGACGCACCTGTTTCCCACAGCGGCCGGGATCGCGCGCGCGCCGCTCGAGGGACTGGGTATCACCGGCACGCGGGTCGTGGCGCTCAAGTCCCTCGCGCGCGCCGTGCTCGAGGGACGGATCGACTTCAGCGCCGCCCCGTCCGACGTGGCGGCGGCGCTCGCGGCGCTGCCCGGCATTGGCCCCTGGACCGCGCAGTACGTGGCGCTGCGCGCGCTCGGCGAGCCGGACGCCTTTCCGCACGGCGACGGGGTGCTGCGGCGCATGGCGGCGCCGCCCGGCGCGCCGGTGTTGAGTGCGCCGGAGCTCGAGGAACGCGCGCGGCGCTGGCGACCGTGGCGCGGCTACGCGACCGTGCACCTGTGGCGCGCGGCGGGCTCGGTGAGTACGCGTGCACCGGTGATTCGCAGGCTGGTCCAGCCTGCAACGGTGTCTGCACCCGCGTAACATACGAACGCATGCGGCTCATGCACTGGTGCGAGACGGACAGCCCGATCGGCGTGCTGCTGCTCGCGGGTGATTCTCACGGACTGCGCCACATCCATTTCCAGTCCGGTCTTCACCCGTTTCGGGCGCCGGGGGAGTGGTCTCGCGCTCGCGCGCCCTTCGCGGCCGTCATCGGCGAGCTCGAGGAATATTTTGCCGGCACACGGCGCGAGTTCAGCGTGCCGCTCGCGCCGGTCGGCACGAGCTTTCAGCTGCGTGTGTGGCAGGCCTTGCGCGCCATCCCCTACGGCGAGACCCTTTCCTACGGCGAGCTCGCGCGGCGGCTGGGACAGGCGAACGGCGCGCGCGCCGTGGGACTCGCGAACGGATCGAACCCGCTGCCCGTCATCGTCCCCTGCCACCGCGTCATCGGCGCGGACGGCTCGCTCACCGGGTTCGGAGGCGGGCTGCCGATCAAGCGCGCGCTGCTGACACTCGAGGGCGCGGCCTGTGTGATGGATCTCTTCAGCGTATCGCCCGCGACGGCCCGCGCGGTGCGGGCCGGCGGCCCGGCCGGCGCAGCTCCCGCCGGACGCTCTCACGGCTGAGCCGACTCCCGCATCCACCGGCGCCACGGCGCGCATCTATACGGACGGGCGCAGTCGTGATAAGAGGGTGGCGGCCGTGGTTGGAGCTTGCAGCGTGAAGGGGACATCAGCCGGTTACTTCCTGCTCACCGCGGCGGCGCTGGCCGCTGCGGCACCGCTCGCCCTGGGCGCGCTCGGCTCTCCCGAACGCAGCTACATCGAGCACGAGACCCCCGCTAACGGTGCGGCGCTGCCTTTCAGCGACGCCGTGCGCGAAGGCAACACGCTGTACGTGGCCGGCCACATCGGCATCGAACCTGCCACGGGCAACGCGCCTGCGGACCCCGCGACGGAGGCGCACCTGGTGATGAATGCGGTGCAGCACACGCTCGAGCGCGCCGGGTTCACGATGGACGATCTGGTGTCGGTCACGGTGTATTGCACCGACCTCGGATTGTACGACACGTTCAATCCGGTGTACGCCGGCTACTTTCACGGACATCATCCGGCGCGCGCGTTCATCGGCGTGAGCAAGCTGGTGCGGGGTGCGCATTTCGAAGTCGCCGGCATCGCGGTGAAGGCCTCGCACAAGTAACAAATCCGGGCAGGCGCCGGCCGCGGCGCCGAACCGGCGGTGGGTTTCCGAAGGGGGCAGGTCAGTGAACCGTCGCGAGTTCTCCGTGAGCCTGGCGGGCGCAGCGGCTGCGAGCGCCCTTAAGCCGCTGGCCGCGGCGGCGGAGCCCGCCGCGATCGCCGCTCCCGCCCGCGCGCTGTATCGCAAGGCGCTGATCCTCGACTGCAACTCATCCCCGCCCTGGGAGAACCGGCTGCCGCTGCCGCAGGCGGATCTGGACGAGGTGCGCGACAGCGGGATCAACGTGATCAAGCTCTCGCTCGGCGGCATCAACGCCGATTTTGCGCACACCGTGAGCGAGATCGCCCAGGTGCAGCAGCTGATCGAGGTGCACCCAGGCTACTTCACCCAGGTCCGGGTGGCCGCCGATATGGCGCGCGCCAAGCGCGAGAACAAGCTGGGCATCATCCTGTCCTTCGAGAGCGCGGACATGCTGCAGGGGCGTCTCGAGTCGTTCGAGCTGTTCCGCGATCTCGGGGTGCGGGTCATGCAGATGTCGTACAACCGCAAGTCGCCGTTCGCCGCCGGAGTCATGGAGCCTGAGGGCGGGGGGCTCACCGCCCTCGGCCGCGAGGCGGTGCGGGGAGATGAACCGTCTCGGGATCGCCGTCGATTTGAGCCACGCGAACCCCGAGACCACGAGCGACGTGCTGGCCCTCTCGGCCAAGCCGCCGGTCATGACGCACGCCGGCTGCGCCGCCATCCACGCGCATCCGCGCAACAAGAGCGACGAGCAGCTGCGCGCGCTCGCCGCCCGCGGCGGGGTCGTGGGGATCTTCGATCTTCCTTATCTCACCGCCTCACCGCGGCAGCCGACCGTCGAGGACTACATGGAGCACCTGGAGCACGCGCTGAAAGTGGTGGGCGAGGATCACGTCGGCATCGGCAGCGACGTCGGCATCGATCCGTTCGACACCAGCGCCAAGGGCATGGCCGCCTTTTCCAAGGAGCTCGAGGAGCGCCGCAAGGCAGGGCTGTCGGCCCCGGAGGAGGATCGGCCAACCTACGTCGAGGGTCTCAACACCCCGCGACGCATCGAGATCATCGCCGATCAGCTGCTGAAGCGCGGCTACCCGCCGGCGGTGGCCGAAAAGGTCGTGGGCGCGAACTTCGCCCGCGTATTCGCCGACATCTGGAGCTGACAGCTCGTGTCCCGGTGAGGCGTTCATGCCTCACCGGGACACCAGGTCTCATCGGTGCAGCAGATTCAGCGTGTTGGATGCGTCGTCGACGAAGTACACGCCGTGCGCCGGATCGTAGACCAGCCCGAACAGGGCGCCGGCGCCAGGCGGTGAGCCCGTGTCGTCGATCAGCACTTTCGCAGCCTGGCGGCCCTGGGGAGTGATCTCGATGAGGTTGCCGTCGGCACCGTTCACCGTCAGCAGCTCACCGCCCGCGGTCACGACGAGCCCCAGCGGATCGTTGAGGGCGCCGCCGTTGGAGAGCACGCGGCCGGTGCCCGCCGAGCTCGTGCGCCCGAGCGGATGATCGATCACGGTGATGCGGTTGTTGAGCGAGTCCGCCACGTATAGCAGCGCGCCGTCGTGGTCGCGGCCGTGCTCGCCGCAGTCGTCGACGTCGCTGGCGCAGTCGGCACGCAGCGCGACCCCGGTGGGCCCGATGACCAGCGCCGCCGGGTCGGTGCGCTCGGAGAAGCCCGAGCCGATCACGGTCATGGACTCGAGCACCGGCATGGCACTCGCGGAGACCTTGAGATCCAGCCGGACTACGGTTCCGCCCTGGACCACCTGACCGCCCGCAGCGACGGTGCCGTTCAACACGTTGGTGACGAACAGCTTCGCCTCACCTTCGCCGTCGAAGGCCGTCATGTCCCACGGGCCGTTGATGAGCGAGCCGAAGAACGTCTCGACGACGTTCCCCATGCTGTCGAGCACGATGAGACACCCGGCCTGCGCTGTGGCTGACGTGCCGTCGGTGGTGGGGAGACTCCCGACGATGACCCAGCCCTGCTCGAGCACCGCCAGTGCGGTCGTGAGTCCCACCCCGCCCGGGCAGCTGCCCGGTAGGGTGTTCGCGTCGATGCTCGCAAAGACGCCGGCCGTGCCATCTGGCGCCACGTCCATGATGGTCGACCCGGTACCTTGCAGGTTGCCGGAATTGTTGAAGTTGCTGATCAGGATGTGACCGGCACGCAGCTTACCGGTGCTGTGTTTCACCTGCGCCATTCCGTAAGGATTGACGTCGCCGTTGGCCGGCACGGTGGAGGCGATCTGGGTAACCGTCTTGAGCGGCGGCAACACCAGGTGCTCGTCACCGGCGGCTGCCGGGGTGGCAAG
Source organism: uncultured Gammaproteobacteria bacterium (assembly GCA_963713175.1). Lineage (GTDB taxonomy): Bacteria > Pseudomonadota > Gammaproteobacteria > Steroidobacterales > Steroidobacteraceae > 13-2-20CM-66-19. The sequence goes on from CAVQKW010000013.1 coordinate 44,394, forward strand.
TACAACAGTGAATGAGGCGAGCAGCGCGCCGAGCAGGCGCGCCGCGACGGCGGAGATTCTCATTGTGGTTCCCCTTGGTGGCTGTCCCTGGCACATACAACCGTGCTATCGGCCGGCGTAAGTGTCCGGGAACGGACCGGGGGTTCTCTTGAACGGGGCACCGCCCGCGTGCGCGTGCCTATGCGCCCTGCAGCAGCGTCCAGAGGGTAACGGCCGCTCCGGCGAGCGCCACGAGGCCCGCGTATTTCAGGCGCAGCGGCGCCACGATGCCGATGAGGAGGCCCGAGAGCGTGGCCCGCACGCCCGTGCGCAATCCGGCTGCGAGGCCGCGCAGGCTCGCGCCCGCATGCAGCTTCCCGCTCACGCGCGCCACGAATTGTGCGTCGGCGAGGGGGCGCTGGCTCTCGGCAAAACTGCGCAGCAACTGTGGATCCAACTCATCCTGCATGGGCGCGCTCCTCGACGGGCTCATAGGCGTGCAACAGCACGCGCAGACGCCTGGCACCGCGTGTGATGTGTGACTTGACCGTTCCCAGGGGGAGGGAGGTGGCGGCGCTGATCTCCCCGTGACTCATGCCCTCGCTGTAGGCCAGCACGACGCACAGCCGTTCGTCGCGCGACAGTTTTGCCAGCGCCCGATCCAGATCGAGCCGCTCGCCCGCCGCGGGCGCGAACAACGTCGCGTCCGGCAGCTCCTCCGGATCGAGTGCCAGCTGCGCGAGCGGTGCGCTGCGGCGGTGCGCGAGCCACGCGTTGATGGCAAGCCGCCGCAACCAGGCGCCGAAGGCGCCCACGGACCGCAGCGTGGACAGCGAGCGCCAGGCCTGCAGGAACACCTGCTGCGCGAGATCGTCCGCGAGCGCCGGGTCGCGGGACAGGCGCCGCAGCAAGTTGCGCAGCCAGCTCTGCCTGCGCCACACGAGCTCGGAGAAGGCCGTCCGGTCCCCGCTCATGGCGAGCCCGACCACGACCGCTTCCGCGGCCTGGCCGAGCGCCGCGCGCGACGCGGGACCGGTCACGTGCTAGCGCCCGGGGACTACCTGCTGCTCGGCGCGCGGCCGTTCCCTCGCCTGGCGCTCGCGGTAGCGCTCAACCGCCCGCGCGGCGACCATGAGGCCCGCTCCCACGCACACGACCAGGACGCCGCCGCCGAGCACCGGGTAGAGCGCCTCGGCGGCAACCTGGCTCAGAAAAAATGCCAGCACCATGATCCCGCCACCGGTTGCGGCGGTGATGATACCGCCGACCTTCAGCGGCAGCGGGCTCATTCCCTGGTGCTGCTCGGGCGCCATCAGGCGCTCCACCAGCGCCGGGTCGAGCTGCTGCCCGCGCTCGATCGCGACGCGCAACGGCTCGAGCGCCGCCTTGCGCTTCTTGTAGTCGCCGACGATGCCGGCCACCGCCGCAACGGCGACGAACATCCAGAAGGCGATGGCGACTGAAAAAGGTCCAAAGTTTGACATGGGGAATCCTCAAGCTGCGCTAAGACTGACGTGCCGGTATAGATGCGCTCCGCGGGGCGTTTGGATGCAGGCAGCCTCGAGAGTCAGGTGCTGCCGGCTCCCAGGGCGTCGAGCAGCAGTCGCGCGAACTGCGGACCCTTGCCCGCGTCCTCGTGCTTGAAGTAGACGAACACATCGCTGCAGTGCAGCGTTTTCTCGCGGATCACCCCGGCCCAGCGTGTGAGGTCCTGCGCGGTATAGCCCTCGTCGCGCAGGCGGAAGTAGGCGTAGGGGGCGGTGATCTCGACCGGGGTGGAGAATTTCTCGCTGTCCGCGACGCACAGCGCGAGGCCACGCGCCCGCAGCCGCTCGAAAACCTCCGCGTCCATCCAGGATGCATGGCGGAACTCGAACGCAGCGCAGGTGTCGGGCGCGAGGCCTTGCAGGAACTCGTCGAGCACACCCAGATCCCTGCGGAAGTAGGGCGGCAGCTGGAACAGGAGTGCGCCGAGCTTGGGTCCGAGAGTGGCCGCGGTCTTCTGGAAGTACTGCAGCAGTTCCACGCAGTCCCTGAGCTTCGCGATGTGGGTGATGCGCTTGGGCGCCTTGAGCGTCAGGCGGAAGGCGCCCGGGGTCTCGCGGTTCCAGCCCGCGAGGATCTTCTCATTGGGGACACGATAAAAGGTGTAGTTGATCTCGACGCTCGTGAATGCCTGCGCATAGAAGGGCAGCATCTTCGCCGCTGGGAACTTCTCCGGGTAGAAGCTGCCCTTCCATTCGGGGTAGTTGTAGCCGGAGGTTCCGACCCAGAACCGCATGCTGTGAGGGCCGCAAGGCTCAGTGGCCGTCGCTGCTCAGCAGGCGCCGGTACTGCCCGAGGTGGCGGATGGCGTGCTGCGGCTTGCCGAGCGACTCGTACAGCCGGGCGAGGTTGTAGTGACAGTCGGCGAGGTCGGGATCCCCGGCGAGCGCGGTCTGATACGCCGCGAGCGCCGCGGCGGTCTTGCCCTGGTCTTCGAGCAACACGCCCTGGTTGAAGAGGAGCAGGGGATCCGGCCCCACCTGTGTCAGTGCGCGCCGGTAAACCCCTTCCGCTTCGGCAGCTTTTCCCTGCTCGTGCAGCAGCCTTCCCAGGTTGATCCAGGCGGCCGAGTTGTGCGGATCCTCGTTCGCAGCGTGCCGGTAGGCCGTGAGCGCGAGGCTCGGATTGCTGGTTTCGAGCGTCAGGGCTTCGGCGAACCAGTCGTGTGTCGATGCGGTTACCGGGGCGAGCACCTCAGGCGGCTTGTGCTCGACCACATGCAGCACGCCGTCCTCGAGGCTGATGTCGAGTTCGAGCAGGTACTGGCCGCTGTCGGCCTGCCAGCGGGTGTCCCCGTCGCGCACCACCACGCTGTCGCCGACCGCGCCGATCGACAGCCCCGACAGCGGCAGCGACTCGGGAAGGCTTCGCTTGAGACTCGCGAGCGAGCGGCGGATGCGCTGCGGCGGAACCCGCGCCTGCAGCAGCGCACGCGCGGTGCGCAGCACGATCAGATCCTGGAAGGAGAAGCGATATTCGCGGCGCGCGCCGCGCGCGGGCTTCACGAACCCGGCCTTGATGAGGCCCCGCGTGGTGCCAGGAGACAGCCGCAGGACCCGTTCCACGTCCCGCACACTGTACGAAGGCATCCCCTTAAGTCCCGATGAGCTGTATCGCCGCGCCGCGAGTCTAGCGCTTGCCTGCCTTGCGCGCGGGTTTCTCCGTCTCCTCGACGCGCTTGGGCGCCTTGCGCGGTCCCAGCCGGCCCACGTTGGCGCGCGCCTTCTCGGTGCGCTCGAGGCTCGCGCGCAGCGCTTCCATCAGGTCGATCACCTTGCCATCGCCTTCGGGCGCGGGCTCGGCGATCGAGATCTCCTGGCCCTCTACTTTCTTCTGGATCGCCGCCTCGAGGCGCGCGTGCAGTTCGTCCTTGTAGGACTGCGGGTCGAATCTCTCCGAGGTCTGCTGGCTGATCAACTGCTCGGCGAGCTTCAGCTCCGCCGGCTTCACCTCCGTCTTCGGAACCTCCACCTCGCTCGCGCGGCGCACGTCGGCGGCGTAGTGCAGCTGCTGCATGCCCAGCACGTCGCCGATGGGACGCAGGATCACGAGGTAGCCTTTGCCGCGCGCCGCCCAGCGGCCGACTCCGCAGCGCCCGGATTGCTTCAGCGCCGCGGTGAGCAGTGCGTAGGGCTTGGCGGCGCCCTTGTCGGGAGCGAGGTAGTAGGTCTTGTCGAAGTACACTGGATCGATCGACTCGATGGGCACGAACTCGGAGATCTCCACCGCATGGGTGCCCACTTCCTCGAGCGCCTTGATCTCATCCGGCGCGAATTGCACGTACTGGTCCTTGGCGAACTCGTAGCCCTTGACCATGTCGTCGCGCTCGACGGCCACGCCCTCCTTCTGGCACAGGTACTGCTGCTTCAGGCGCGAGCCGCAGGCCTTGTGCAGCAGATTGAAGGAAATGGTGTTGCCCGACTGGGTCGCGGTGAAGAGCTTCACCGGGATGGCGACCAGTCCGAACGACACCGTCAGGGAACCTATCGAGCGTGAGGCGGGCATGAGGGCACCTTGGCTTTGCGCGGGGGGCGGGGCTATTTCTCACGATTAACGTTGAAAGCTTGCGTAAGACTCTGTTTTAACTCGAGTACATCATGCCACCGGTCGCCCCTTCTTTCCAGGCGGTCCGGCACATTGCCGATAGTAAAGTCCATCGGCTCGGCCGCTTCCAGCTCCTCCCAGGTGAGGGGCATCGAGACCGGTGTCCCCGGGACCCCGCGGGGGGAGTAGGCGACGTTCAGGGTTTTGCCGCGCACGTTCATGTTGTAGTCGATGAAGATCTTGCCGGTGCGCTTCTCCACCGCCCAGTCCATGGTGATGTCCTTGGGGTGGGCGCGCATGACGTGGCGGCCCACGGTCTCGCAGATGTGGCGCGCTTCATCGAAGGTGACCGTGCGCTCGATCGGCACGAACATGTGGAGCCCCGTCTTGCCGGAGGTCTTGACCACCGCCTCGAGCGACATTTCCTTCAGCAGCGCGCGCAGCCAGAAGGCCACGCGCTTGCCCGTAGCGAAGCCCTGCCTGTTCAGCTCGGGCTCGGCCCCCTTGGCCTCCTTCCCCGAGTAGATGTAGGGGTCGATGTCGAACACCAGGTAGTCGGGGTAGTTCAGGATCGAGGCTTCGAGGGATGCGAGCGAGTCGGCGTAGTCGGTGCCGGCCTCGGGGGCATCGGGACCTAAAGCGGCGCGCGAGTGCCAGATGTGGAACTCGAGCGTGCCGACCTGGCCGAGCCACAGGAGCGTCGGCAGGTTATTGGCGAGCAGGTAGCGGTGCCTCTCGTCCTTGTGCTCGGAGAACACGGTGATCGTCTCGACGAACGGCGGCAGGGGCTGCTCCCAGTGTTTCTGAAAGAAGCGCTCACCGCCGATTCCCTCAGGCATGCGGATCATGGTGAGCGGGCGATCTTTCAGGTGCGGCAACATGAAGCGCCCGACGCGCGCCAGATAACGCAGCAAGTCGCGCTTGGTGACCGCCGGGCGGCGCTCGGCCGCATCGGCAGGCCAGTACACGCGGTCGAGGTTGGTGAGGCGGATGCGCGCGCCGCCGAGGGCAAGATCGACGCGGTTGGCGGGGTCTGCGAGCTGCTGCAGGATCGCGTCCACCTCGGAGGCGGCAAGCGAGGCCGCGGACGCTGCCGCATCCGCGCTCGCACCGTGTCCGCGGCGCGAGCCCGGCAGCTGCGTACCGCGTTTGCCATCCGCGGCGCCCCGTGCCCCGCGCACTGTGCGCGGCGCGATGTCGTCGCGCAGCCTGACGAACACCGGCGCCCGTAGCAGACCGTCCGGCGTCCACTCACCGAAGGTCACTTCGACCACGAGCTGCGGCGTAAGCCAGGTCGTCGGGCGATGCAGCGGCGGCGGCTCGCCGAACGCAGAGTCAGGCCGCTGAAGCTTCGCCGTTCGCTCAAGCAGATCCGCGATGATCGGCTCATCGAGTCCGGACCCTACGTGCCCGGCGTATTTGAGCTTCTTGCCCTTCCAGTAACCGAGCAGCAGCGCGCCCAGCGGCTCGCGCGCGCCCTTGCCGCGCGTATAACCGCCGACCAGGAACTCGGCCGACTGCGCTGCCTTGATCTTCAGCCAGCTCCTGGAGCGCTGTCCGCTCTGGTAGGCACTGTCGATGCGCTTGGCCACGATGCCTTCGAAGCCGTGGTCGAGGGCGGCGCCATAGAGCTGCTCGGCATCCGCCGAGGCATGCACCAGCTGCAGATGCGTCGCCGGCATGAGGCACTGCGCGAGATAGCGGCGCCGGTCGCGGTAGGGGGCGTGTCGCAGGTTCACTCCCGCGAAATGCAGCAGATCGAAGCACACCAGCACGACGGGAGTTGCGCGCTGCGCGGCGGCAATCTCCGCGGGGGTTTTCAACTGGGCGCGGTTCTGCAGCGCGTTGAACGATGGCCGCCCGTCGGCATCGAGTGCGACGATCTCCCCGTCCAGGATCATCTGCCCGGCAGGTTGAGCGCCGAGCTCGGCGGCGAGCTCCGGAAAGAACGGCGTCAGATCCAGACCGCGCCGTGACTTCAGGCGCACGCTCGCGCCCTGGACGAAGGCGATGACTCGATAGCCGTCCATCTTCGGCTCGTAGCGCCACGCGGGATCCGAGCGCGGGCCCTCGCCCGCTTCGGCGAGCATCGGCTTCAAATCCGTGGGCATCGTCTCGGCGGCCCCGTTCGGGGCGAGCCCGCCGGCGTCAAGACGTGCGAGAGCGTTCTGCGGGGTCAGATCATCGAGGCTGAGCCCGGAGAGGACCGAGGCGCTGCTCGAGAGCACCTCGTTCGGCTGCGCGAAACGGTCCTGGTGCTTCATGAGCAGCCACTGGTTGCCGGTTCGGGTCTTCACCAGCGTAAACGACCCCTTGAGCTTCTCGCCGCAGAGGAAAAAACTGAGCTTCCCTGCGGCGAGCTCGGTGCGCACGCGCGCCTGCGCCTCGGCGCGGTCGGTAAAGGAGTACTTACGGCCCTCGTCAGGGGAGTACACGCCGCAATCCCAGACGATGACGTTGCCCGCGCCGTACTGCTTTGCCGGGATCACTCCCTCGAAGGACGCATAGTCGAACGGATGGTCCTCGACCTCGACCGCCATGCGCTTGTCGTGCACGTCGAGCGAGGGGCCCTTGGGGACCGCCCAGGACTTGAGCACGCCGTCGAGCTCGAGGCGGAAGTCATAGTGCAGCTGCCGCGCCGCGTGCTTCTGCACCACGAACAGGAGCGGCCCGTGGCGACCGTCCGCCGTCCTGGCGGGCGGCTCGGGCGTGCGCGTGAAGGTGCGCTTCGCGGCGTAGCGTTCCAGGGAGCGCTTGGGCACGTGCAGATGTTAACCCGTACAGCGAGCAGGCCGCGAAAGTCCCTGCGCCAGCCTTGCCCCGAAGTGCTCGGCTGCTGAACTGATCGCAATAGATGCGCATCGAGCCACGCCTTTCGCGGCCGGAAACGAAGCTGATGTCCGAAAAATCGCCGCAAGGCGATTTTTCCCATGGACTAGATGAGTGCGCCGATCCAGGCGGCGAGCCGTTGCAGCACCTCGCTCGCAACCTGTGTATCCGTGCGAGCGCCGCGCGCCGGGACGTGGAAGGAGTGATCGGCATCCTGCACCAGGCTCAAGGTGGCGCGCGCCCCGAGCCGCGCGATGAGCGCTTCGAGCAGCACGCCGTCGGCGAGTGCATCGCGCGTGCCCTGCAGGAACAACATCGGGATCTGCACCGCCTCCAGGTGCTTTGCACGGGCGTCCGAGGGGCTGCCGGCCGGATGCAGCGGGAAGGCGAGGAATGCGAGGCCGCGCACGCCGGCGAGTGGCTCGAGCGCCTGTGCCTGGGAGGTCATGCGGCCGCCGAAGGAGCGGCCGCCGGCGAACAGCGGCAGCCCAGGGGCGAGCCGCGCGGCCTCGGCGACCGCGGCCCTGACGGTGGCGTGGCACAAGGGCGGTGGGTCCGGCCGCCGGCCGCCGCGCTCCAGGTAAGGGAACTGATAACGCAGCGTCGCGAGACCGAGCAGGGCCAGCCCGTCGGCGACCGCGCTTATCGAGCGGTGCCGCATGCCGGCGCCCGCGCCGTGCGCCAGCACGTAGCTGGCGCGCGCGTCATCCGGCAGCTGCCACAGCGCCGACACCTGCTCGCCGGGTGCTACGTTGACAGTCAGGGAGCGGACCGACGTAGGCTTCAGCGCTTGTGCGAGGTGGCGGTCTGGCCGAACAGCACCGCGCGAACCTCGTCCGAGACGGGCTTGCTATAGGACTGCTCGACGTCGGCGTAGCTTCTCAGGGTCGCCGGCCGCTCGCGGATGCGCTCGAACCAGCGGCGCAAGTGGGGAAAGTCCCCGAGGTTCTGGCCGTGACGCTCGTACGGCACAATCCACGGATAGCAGGCCATGTCGGCGATCGAGTAGTCGCCGGCGACGTACTCGCTCCTTCCCAACTGTCGGTCGAGCACGCCGTACAGCCGGTTGGTCTCCTTGGTGTAGCGCTCGATGGCGTAGGGAACTTTCTCGGGCGCGTAGTGCACGAAGTGGCCGTTCTGCCCTGCCATGGGGCCGAGGCCTCCGACCTGCCAGAAGAGCCATTGCAGCACCTGCGAGCGGCCGCGCACGTCCGGGGGGATGAACCGGCCGGTCTTCTGCGCGAGATACAGCAGGATCGCGCCGGACTCGAACAGCGAGAGCGGTCCGCCGCCGCCCTGCGGCTCGTGGTCGACGATCGCCGGGATGCGATTGTTCGGCGAGATTGCCAGGAACTGCGGCCTGAACTGCTCACCCTTGCCGATGTCGACCGGGATGATCCGGTAGGGGAGTCCGGTTTCCTCGAGGAACAGCCGGATCTTCAGGCCGTTCGGCGTTGCCCAGTAGTGGAGGTCGATCATGAGAGCTCTCCCTGCAATCTTCAGTGGGCCGGCGCGGGTGCTCCCCCGCCGTGGGTCTCGCCCGCCGGCGCCGAGCGCCGTTCGTGCCCGTGGTCCGCGCCGATGAACATGTACATCGCCGGCACGACGAACAGCGTGAACAGTGTGCCGATCGCAAGACCCGTGAACAACGCGACGCCCATGTTACGGCGTCCCGCGGCGCCGGCTCCCGAGGCGATGACCAGCGGCACCACGCCGAACACCATGGCCGCGGTCGTCATCAGAATCGGACGCAGCCGGACCGCCGCCGCTTCCTCGATCGCGTCCAGCTTGCCGTGGCCGGCGCGCTGCAGCTCGTTGGCAAACTGCACGATCAGGATGCCGTGCTTGCTGACGAGGCCGAGCAGCGTCACGAGGCCCACCTGGGTGTAGATGTTGAGCGACAGGCGGAGGATGCCGAGGTTGATGAAGATGAGCGCGCCGAACAGCGCCATCGGCACCGACACCAGGATGACCGCCGGGTCGCGGAAACTCTCGAACTGTGCGGCGAGCGCCAGGTAGACGATGATCAGCGCAAAGAACAGCGTCACGACGAAGCTGCCCGATCCCAGCATGAACTGCCGCGACTCGCCGGAATAATCGGCGTTGTAGCCCGTCGGGGCGACGTGCTTGAGCGTGTCGCGCAGGAACTTCAGGGCGTCGGCCTCGCTGGCGCCGGGAACTCCAGCGATGGTGGCGGAGTTGAGCTGCTGGAAGTGGCTGATGGTCTCGGGCACGACGCGAGGTCGTGAGGTTCGCCACGGTGCGTGCCGGGATCAGCGAGCCATCGCCCGAGTGCACGTAGTAGTCGAGCACCTGGTTGGGATTCAGGCGGTCGATCTGCAGCACCTGCGGGATCACCTTGTAGGAGCGGCCGGCGATCGAGAAGTAATTGACGTAGCCGCCGCCGAGCGCGGCGCCGAGCGCGCCGCCCACGTTCTGCTGCGTGAGCCCGAGGTCCGCCACCATGTCGCGGTCGACGGCCAGGGTCTGCCTGCGGCTTGTCGAGCTTCAGGTCCGAGTCGATGAAGCAGAACATGCCGCTGGCCCTGGCCTTGTCGAGCACCTGGGTCGCCACCTCGTTGAGGTTCTGAATCGGCTCCGTGGTGGTGATCACGAACTGCATCGGCAGACCCTGCGAGCCGGGCAGCGCGGGAAACTGGAACGCCGCGACGCGCGCGCCGGGGATCTTGCTCCACTCGCTCTGCAGCAGCTGCTGGATCTGATTGGCGTTGCGCTTGCGCTGGTCCCAGGGCTTGAACAGCACGCCGCCGAAGCCCTGGTTCACCGACGGCGCGCCCGTCAGCTGGAACATCGCTGGTACTCGGGCAACTTCTTCGCGATGGCAAAATCTGCGTCGGAATAGGTCTGCATCTGCGCGAGCGTCGCATTGGGCGGGCCGATCGTCTGCTCGAGCACCACGCCCTGATCCTCGGCCGGTGCGAGCTCGGATTTCGAGGTCATGGCCAGGAGCACGACGCAGGGCAGCAGCAGCGCCCCGAACAGCACCAGCACCTGCCAGGTCGTGAGCCAGCTGGACAGGCGCCGCGAGTAGGCAGTGCGCACCCGGTTGAAGGTGCGGTCGAGGAAATGAGTGAAGCGCCCTTCCTCCTGCCCGGCGCTGAAGAACCTTCGAGCACATCATCGGCGACAGGGTGAGCGCGATGACGCCCGAGATCGTTACCGCTCCGGCGAGCGTGAAGGCGAACTGGGTGAAGAGCGCGCCGGTGAGGCCTCCCTGGAAGCCGATCGGCACGTAGGCCGCCACCAGCACGATGGTCATGGCGATGATCGGGCCGCCGAGCTCGCGCGCGGCCTGCAGCGCCGCCTCGAGCGGCGAGGCGCCCTCTTTGAGGTGCCGGTCGACGTTCTCGACCACGATGATGGCGTCGTCCACCACCAGTCCGATCGCCAGCACCAGCGCGAGCAGCGTCAGCAGGTTGATGGAGTAGCCGAACGCCAGCATGATGAAGAAGGCGCCCACCAGCGACAGCGGCATGGCCACCACCGGCACGATCACCGCGCGCGGGCTGCCGAGGAACAGGAAGATCACCACGGTCACGATGATCAGCGCCTCGACCAGGGTCTTGATGACCTCGTTGATCGAGCTGGTGATGAACATGGTGGAGTCGTAGGCGATCTTCTGGGTCACGCCGGTCGGCAGCTGCGCGGCGATATCGGGCAGCGCCGCACGTACCCGGGCGACGACATCCAGGATGTTGGCGCGCGGCGCCACCTTGATGCCGATGAACACCGAGTGCTGGCCGCTGAAGGCGACGTTGAAGTCGTAGTTCTCGGCGCCCAGCACGACGTTGGCCACGTCCTCGAGCCGCACCAGCGCGCCGTTCTGCCGCTTCACGACCAGGTGGCGGAACTCATCGAGCGAGTGCACGTCGGTGTTGGCGGTGAGGTCGACGCTCACCATCTGCCCCTTGGTGGTGCCGACCGCCGGCGAGGTAATTGTTGGCGGACAGTGCCGCGTACACATCGTCGGCCGAGACGCCGTGGGCCGCCATGCGCTCCGGGTCGAGCCAGGCACGCAGCGCGAAGGTGCGGCTGCCGAGGATCTCCGCGGTCTGCACGCCCTCGATGGAGTCGAGCTTCGGCTTCACCACCCGCAGCAGGTAGTCGGTGGTGTCGTTCGGGGGAAGGGTGTCGCTGAAGTACCCGAGGTACATGGAGTCGATCTGCTGCCCGACCTGCACCGTGATCACCGGCTGCTGCGCCTGCGGCGGCAGCTGGTTGCGTACCGAGTTCACCTTGGTGTTGATCTCGGTCATCGCGCGGTTGGAGTCGTAGTTCAGGCGCAGCGTCGCGGTGATGACCGACACTCCGGTGCTGCTGGTGGAGGACAGATAGTCGATGCCCTGCGCCTGCGCGATCGCCGCCTCGAGCGGCTGGGTGATGAAGCCGGCGACCGTGTCTGGCGTCCGCGCCGTAGTAGGTCGTGCTCACGGTGACCACGGCGTTCTCGGTCTGCGGATACTGGCTGACCGGCAGCGAGAAGATGGCGCGCGCGCCCAGCACCAGGATCAGCAGGCTGACGACGATCGAGAGGACCGGCCGCTCGATGAAGAGATCCGTGAATTTCATCGCGTGCCCCTCCTTAGTGCTCCTGCGGGGTCGGGTTCGGAGCGTCGCTGGGCTGTCCAGGGTGCTGATGTCGAGCGGCGTGCCGTTCTTGAGCTTCAGCTGCCCGCTGGTCACGACCTCATCGCCCTCCTTGACGCCCTTGAGCACCGCGACCTGATCGCCACGCGTCGGGCCCGTGGTCACGAAGGTCTGCTGCGGCGGTGAGCTTGCCGTCCGGCTGCTTCGTGACGAGGAACACGGTCGCGCCGTAGGGGTTGTAGGTGACCGCGGTCTGCGGCAGCGTCAGGTAGTGCTGCGGGCTGCCCGAGAGCACCGCGACGCGCACGAACATGCCCGGGAAGCAGGCTGACGCGTCGTGATTGGCGAACGGTGGCCTCCGCCTGGAAATTGCGGCTCGCGGTATCGATCAGCGGATCGATGGCAGTGATCTTGCCGCTCGAAGCTCTCGCCGGGCAGCGCATCGAGCGTCAGGCGGCCTCGTGAGTCCGACGTGTACCTGCGCCAAGCTGCTGCTGCGGCAGGCGGAAGTCGACGTAGATGGGATCGAGCTCCTGCAGCGTCACGACCTTGTCGCCGGTGTTGAGATACTGGCCGGGGTTGACGGTGGTGATGCCGAGCCGGCCGGCGAAGGGCGCGCGCAGGGTCTTCTTCGCCACCAGCGCGGCCTGCGCGGCGGCCTGGGCGCGCTTGTTCTTGAGATCGGCGGCATCCGCATCCAGCTGCGCCTGGCTGATCGCCTGGGCCTCGAACTGCACCTTGTCGCGCTCGTAGACCGTCTCGGCGAGATCCGCCGCCGCTTCCAGCGCGTGCAGCGTGCGCGACGTCCGAGTCGGCATTCAGGCGCACCAGCACCTGTGCCGCTTTTGCGCCTCGTCGCCGGAGTGGAACTCGACCGAGCGCACCAGTCCGGTGACTTCAGTGGTGATGTCCACGCCGCGCACCGCGCGCACGCTGCCGACCGCGGTGATCTCCGGCTGCCAGTCGGAGTACGCCGCCGTCATGGCGGTGACCGTCTGCGGCTGGCGCGGCATTGCGCTTCGCCTGCGCGATATCAGCCTCATGATCTGGATGGTCTTGATGCCTGCAATTACCGCGATCAGCACGACCACCGCCACGACCGCAATGATCAAGCGTCGCTTCAAGAGGGGCTTCACTAGCGACTCTCCTTCCGTTGTCCCGGTTCCACCAGCCGCCGCCGAGCGCCTGGAACAGCGCCGCGGTATCGGCGAAGCGCGCCGCCTCGGCCTGTACCCGGCTCTCGCGCGCCTCGAGGTAGGTCCGCTCGGCGTTGAGCAGCGTGAGGTAGCTCACCCCGCCCGCCTTGTACTGAAGTCTGGTCATGTTGAGAGTGTCCTGCGCGTCGGTCTCGGTGACGGTTTCGGCCTGCAGCGTGCGGGCGTCGGCCTCGAGCGCCTTGAGGCGTGTCGGCGACGTCCTGCAGCGCCGACAGCACCGTCTCGCGGTACGCCGCGGTGGCGCGGTCGAGGTCGGCGCGTGCCGCGCGTTTGGCGTAGCAGAGCTCGCCGCCGTGGAACAGCGGCTGCAGCAGCGAGCCGCCGATGTTCCAGGCCGCCGAGCCCGGTCTCGAACAGATCGCTCGCCGAGGTCGTCTCCGATCCGATCGAGCCGGTGAGGTTCAGCTGCGGGTACATGTTGGCGGTCGCGACCCCGAGCTGCGCGGTCGACTGGTGCAGCAGCGCTTCGGCCGCCAGCACATCGGGACGCTGGCGCACGAGCTTCGCGGGCACGCTGAGCGGCAGCTCGGCCGGCAGCGTCAGCTGATCGAGCGTGAAATCGGGCATCCGCGCGTCGTCCGGCGTGCGGCCGGCGAGCACCGCAAGCCGGTGCTGCCGCCTGCGCGAGCTGCTTCTCCAGCGCCGGCAGCTGCGCTTCGTTCTGCGCCACCTGGGTCTGCTGCGCCAGCACGTCGGAGCGCGAGGCGCCGCCGGCGTCGAACTGACGCTGCACCACTTTCAGCTGCTCGCGCTCGCTGGCGACGATGTCGGTGAGGGCCGCGATCTGCGCATGGAGCGAGGCGATGTTAACGGCGGTCGTGACTACATTGTCGGCCAGAGTCAGCTCGGCGGCATCGAGCTCCCAGCGCTCATACTCGGTCTGCGCGCGCAGCCCCTCGAGCTGGCGGCGCGAGGCGCCGAACAGGTCGAAGCGGTAGCTCACGTTGAGCGAGGCGTCGAACACGTTGAAGATGAGCGACTGGATCTGCGGCGCGCCGATCACCGCGCCCGGCTCCTTCTGCCGCTGCGCCGATGCCTGGGCATCGACCTTCGGCAGGAGCAGGGCGCCGCGCTGCGACCGGTAGGTTTCCGCCGCCGTCGTCAGCGTCGCCTGCGCGGCCTGTACGGTGGGGCTGTCGGTGAGCGCCTGGCGCATCAGCTCATCGAGCTCTTTGGAGTGAAACAGCGTCCACCAATCCGCCGGTATGTCGCGATCCGCGCCGAAGCTCTGGGCGGTGCCGGCCGGACCGGGCGCCGACACGGTGGCGGTGGGTTGCGGCGTGCGGGTGTAGTGATCGGTGGCCGGCGGTGTCGGTGAGTGGAAGTTCGGCCCGACGGCGCAGGCCGACAGCGCGGCGGCCAGCAGCGCGACCACGGGGCCACGGACGTTCACTGTCATTGCGTGCTCCCGCACTGCTCGACCGCGCGCAGCAGTGCCTTGACCAGCCGGGTACGCTCCTCGGGCGTGTACGGCGAAATGCGCAGCAGCTCCCCCAGCAGCAGTCCGTCGACCGCCAGCAGCACCAGCGCCGCGCGCTCGAAGCCCCCCGGCAGCCGCGCGAGCTCGTCGATGAGTTCGCGGTAGCCCGCACGGCAGTGGCCCATGAGGGCCGGGTTGTCGGCCGCGGCCGCGAGCAGCGCAGCTCCCGCGGCGCGTCGTTCGGGGCCCGACTCGAGCAGTACCTTGACGCGCTCGCGGAACTGCTCGGCGCGCGAGGGGCGCGGGCCGCGCGCGGCACAGCGCGCCGCGACCTGGGCGTCCACTTCGCTGCGGTGTCGCGCCAGCATCGATTCCAGAAGCGCATCCTTGGAGGGGAAGTGGTGCAACAGTCCGCCCTTGCTGACTCCGGCGAATTTTGCCACTGCATCCAGCGTCAGGTGCGCCGCGCCCACCTCAAGTACGAGTCGTTCGGCCGCATCGAGCAGCCGCTCGCGCGCGGGGCGTGCGGGTATGGGTTGACGAAAGTACATAAGCAGATCAGTAAGGCGCGGCACCCTACCGTCCGGACGGTCAGGGCACCATCCCCCGATAGGGAGAGAGATTATCAGTCGGTGTCAGGAGCCGGTGTCAGGAGCCGGTGTCAGGGGAGACGGTGCTGGCGGAAGAAACCCCATACGACCTGGTTGGCATCCAGCGCGTGGCTTACGCGACCGATGAGGCGCGCACTGAGGTAGGGTTTGCCGCCGGGCCAGGTATGGCCGCCACCGCGGATTTCATACAGCTGCACCGCGGCCTCGCCACTGCATGAGGCGCTGTGCAGCTGCGCCGCGGTGCCGTCCTCGGGCACGGCCGTGAGCGGCGCGCCGCGCGGCGCCAGTGGCGCGCAGTGATCGAGCGCCAGCCAGCGCGCAGCGGTATCGGGCGCGCTCAGCACGGTGCCGTGCTTCAGCCACAGCACGCGCACCGCGCCGCCGTTCCACGGCATGATCGGATCTTCCGTGCCGTTCATGATCAGGACGGGAATGGGCCGGTCCGGATTGCATTGCGGCGCGAGCTGTGTCGAGAAATTGGCAGCGACCGCCGCCGCGGCGGCGAACACCCGGGCGGCATCGCACGCCAGCCGGTACGACATCAGACCGCCGTTTGAAATCCCGGTGACGTACACGCGTGCGAGGTCGACGGCGTGCAGCGTGCCGAGCTCGCGCGCCAGACCGGCGAGAAAACCGACGTCGTCGACGTGCTCGCCGACCGCGCGGGAGTTCACGTCCGGACGGCCGTCGTTCCAGCTGTGGCCGATGCCGTCGGGGTAGACGACGATGGCGCCGTCGCGGTCGGCGATGCGATCGAAGCCGCCGCCGGTGAGCCACTCCATGCCTCCGCCGGTCCCGCCGGCGCCGTGCAGCACCAGCACCACCGGCAGTGGACCGCCGTGGCCGGCGGGCACGTACACCCGCAAGGTGCGTTTGGTGCCGTCGTAGCGGACGGCATAACAGCTGGCGGCGGGGGCATCTGCCTCGTGCCGGTCGCGGACGCAGCGGGCGTTCGTCAGCTCCGCGTGAGCGGGGAGGCAGCAAGCGGCGGCGATGAGCGCTGCGGCGAGTGATTTTTCCAATGGACTACTCCGGCGGCGGTCCCTCGCTGACGCGTACCAGCTGCCCGGGCCGCAGCCACTTGCGGAAGGCCGCCTGCACCGCCGCGCCGTCCTCCTCGATGTAGCGCTGCGCGGCGATGGTCGGCTCATCGAGCGGCAGGCCGAGCTCGCGGCGCCCGAGCATGCCGCGTGCGATCTCGGCGACGCCGGCCTCCGAGAGGGGGATCTGGCGCAGCAGGTAAGCCTTGACGCGGGTGAGCTCGTCTGCGCCCACCGGCGTGTCCTGCATGGCGCTCAGCTCCCGCACCACGAGATCCGCGGCCTTGCCGACGTTGCCGGGGTCGCTGGCATATTCGACGAGATAGACGCTGCGCGTCCGGCCGGCCTCGAGTCCCGACTCGACCCCGTAGACGAGCCCGGAGCTCTTGCGCAGATCGCGGCTCAGGCGCGTCGAGTAGAAGCTGCCGCCGAGCACCGCGTTGCCGAGCTCGAGGGGGTAGTAGTCGGGATCGGTGCGCGTCAGCGCGAGGTTCTCTGCGAGGATCACCCGGTCCTGCACGCGGCTCGCGTCCGGCACCGCAATCACCCCGGGGCGGTTCGGCGGCGCCACCGGCAGGTCCGTCGGCGGCGCAGGTCCCTGGGCGCTCCAGGCGCTGAAGTACTTGTTTACCGCGTCGTAGGCGGCCTCGGGCGTCACCTTGCCGACCACCACGATGGTCGTCAGGTCGGGGCGGAACACCCTGTCGTAGTAGGCGCGCACCGTGGCGTCCGTGAGCGCGCGCACCGTCTCAGGCGTCGCCATGCGCAGGCTCGGATCGTCCGCCGGGAACAGCGCCGAGCGCAGCGATCGCTGTGTCAGGAAGCCCGGGCTCTGGTTGCGTGCGGCGACCCCCTGGGCGACCTGGTTGCGGATCACTTCCAGCGCGGCGTGCGGCAGCGCCGGATGCAGCACGTTGTCAGCGAGGAGCTCGACGGCCCGCTCGAAGATGTCGGCAAGCTGACTGCACCGAGAAGTCGGTGCCGGCGTGCTCGCGCGCGCCGATGGCATCGAGCGCCTGCTGGAAGGCCACCCGGTCGAGATGCTCGCTGCCGTAGGGAAGCAGCGCGTCGAGCACCGCCGCGACGCCCTCCTGTCCGGCGAGCTCCTCGGTCTCCGGGCGGTTGCGGATGTGGCCGTAGAGGCTGACCGTATCGCTCACGTCCTCGGGTTGCACGATCAGCGTCAGTCCGTTCGGCAGCGTGCTCACCGAAGGGTGCACGTCGAGTTGGGCACCGCAGGCGCTGCACGCGCCTCTGGCCCACTCCGGCAGCGCCGTCGGGCGGGCCTCGCCGAGGGAGATGCGCTCCTGCCCGCCGAAACCGCGCGCCGAGGCCACGGGCTTGCCAGAGCCGCTGGGCGCGAGCACGGCGGTGACGGCGTGATCGAGATCGAAATAGCTGCGGGCGACGCGGTTCACGTCCTCCACGGTCACCTTCTCGATGCGGGCGAGGTCCTCGTCGGGAGACTGAAGGCCGTCGACGGCCACCGCTTCGGACCAGACCGTCGCGAGGCCGCCGATCGAGTTCTTCTGGAGCTCGGCGCTTCGCCGCTCCCCGAGCTTGGCCGCCGCGACGAGGCTGTCCGGAACGCCCTGCGTCGCGATCTTGCGCAGGACGGCGCGCATTTCGGACTCGAGCGACTTGGGGTCGCTGCCGGCGGGAAACGCGGCCATCGCGTAGCCGAGCCCGGCCTTGGGCAGCGGCTCGAATGCGAAATCGGTGTCGAGTGCCTTGCCCTGAGGCACCAGTCCGTACAGAGCTCCGCGGCGGCTCCTTAGCGCGTCGACGAGCACCTCGGCCGCCGCGTAATCCGGGCTGTCCAGGCCGGGCATGCGCAGCGCGATCACCTGCAGCCCGTAAGGGAGATCGCTGTCGAGGCGTAGCGCCTGCGAGGCGACGGGCCGCAACTCGATGTCCGCCCGCGCGGGCAGGGTCCTGGCCTCGATCGGCTCGAACAGCCGCTTCACCTTGCGAAGCGCCTCGTTCGGGTCGACGTCGCCCACGACGACCAGTATCGCGTTGTTGGGCGCGTACCAGCGGTCGTGAAAGTCCTTGAGCATCGGCGCGGTGGTCGCGTCGAACGATGCGCGCGTGCCGAGCGCGTCGTTCACGTAGCTCGATCCCTCGAAGAGCGCCGCGCGCAGCTTCGTATACAGCACGTATTCGGGACTGGAGAGATCCTGTGCGACCTCCTGCTCGATCGCGCCGCGCTCCTGCCGCCAGTCCGCCTCCGAAGCGAGCACGGCCTTCATGCGCAGCGCTTCGATATGCAGCGCCACGTCGAGATCCTCCGCGGGGACCGTGTAGAAGTACTGGGTCACCGTTTGGCGCGTGTCGGCGTTGAAGTCGCCGCCCATGACGCTGCCGATGTCGGCGAGCTGGTCGGCCGTGAGTCCCGGGCTGCCGCGGAACATCATGTGCTCGAGCGCGTGCGCGGTTCCGGGGAAGCCCGCCGGCGTCTCGTCGGCGCCGACGAGGTAGTTGATGTTGGTCGAGACCACCGGCGCGAGCGAATTGCGAACGATGACCACGCGCAGGCCGTTCGCAAGCGTGGCGCGCACGGCATCGGCGCCGGCATCGGCGGCATCGGCGCAGGCAGCGCCCGTCAGCAACGCGGCGCAGACCACAAACAGCGCGCGGACCGCGAACGGCCGGCGCACCCGGAGTAGGTGTTGCATGCCTTGCGAGTATATGCGATCGGGGTTGTCCGCCATCTTCTGCCACAAAGGATCCATCAGGCGGACGGCTTTGCAGCACCGCGCCGGCCGACCCGTGCGCTGAACTATCTCTCGCACCGGAATGGTTCCGGCGAGAGGAGGCAACATGAGAATCTGGAAACGTACCTACGGCGCGCTCGGCGTGGCCGTCGCGGCGTGCGTCGCGGCATTGCCCGCCTGGGCGGCAGAGGCGGGCGCCAACCCGCAGGCTGCTTCGAAGCAGGAGGACATCGGCATCGTAACGGGACTCGCGGTCGGCGCCGCCGCCGCGGGACCTGCGGGCGCGCTGGTGGGAGCAGCCGCTGGCGCGCTCCTGGGCGATCACATGCACCGGCAGAAGGACAAGGCGGAGGCCTTGAAGAGCGAGCTCAGCGAGAGCGAGGCCGAGCGCGCGCGGCTTGCTTCCGATGTCGCCCAGCTCAACGGCTCGGTGACCCGGCTCAGCAGCTCGCTGGCGCAGTCGCAGGCGCGCGGCGGGCAGCTCGAGCAGCGGCTCGCCGCGATCGACGAGGTGGGAATGGACCTCAGTTTCCGCACCGCCGATGCCTCGATCAAGGTCGATGACATGCCGCCGCTGCTCAAGCTCGGCGCGCTCGTCTCGGCCATGCCCGAGGTGCAGGTGCGGATCGCGGGCTTTGCGGATCCGCGCGGCGCGGATGCCTACAACGACGCACTGTCGATGCGCCGCGCCGAGGCGGTGGCTGCCGCCCTGTCGTGCGCCGGAGTGGCGCGCGAGCGGCTCATCGTCGAGGCGCACGGCAGCAGCGAGTCGAGCAGTGCGGCCGGAGACCTCGACGCCTACGCGCTCGACCGGCGCGTCACCGTGCGACTGGTGCGTCCCGCGGACCAGGCACCGCAGGTCGCAAGCCGTGAATAGCCGGGCGAGCGAGGCCCGGGGGAGCGCCGCTGCCCCGCTTCAGGCGGGGCAGCGGCGCGGGAGGCTGCGGCGAGGTGGGTCGACGGCGCACCTTCGCGCTAGAATTTCGTGGCATCAGTACCTGTGCAGCGCGCTCATGAGCACATCCATCGTACGGCTGGATACGCAACTCGAGGCGGACGTTTCGGAACCGCCGGCAGACCGGCGCATCGTCGGCGTTCCGGAGCTGCGTGTGCAGAACTACTACACCGATGGCAGCCAGCAGTTCTTCGCGGGCCGCTGGTCGGCCACGCGCGGCAAATGGCGCGTGCGCTACACCGAGAACGAGCTGTGTGTGATGACCGCCGGGCGCGTGGTCATCGAGAGTGAGGCCGGGGAGCGCGAGAGCTTCGGGCCAGGCGATGCGTTCGTGGTGCCGGCGGGTTTCTCCGGCACCTGGGAGGTGCTGGAGGACTGCACCAAGATCTACGCGATCTTCGAGTCGCGCAGCTGACATAACACCCGCGCGCATTGACCGGCGTCGCAGATCCGCGACGGCTCCCTTCATGACGCCGGCCCCGCAATGCGAGAGTGACCTTGAGGTCGTGGGAATTCCGTCAATCTACGGAGGTGTTCCGTGCAGACCATCGTCGTCGCAGCCTCGCGTCCCCTGCCGATGTCCGATATCGAAATCGCCGCCGGCGTGGCGATTCTCGTCGCGCTGCTCGCGTGGAAACTGATGGCGGGCGGGCGCCGTCATCGCCAGGAGCCGCACGCCTAAGCGGCGGTGGCTGCGCGCGCGAGACTGCCGCCCGCGGCGCGCTGCGCGCCGCCGGGGCATGTCACTGTGGCCGCAATGCCTCGGCGAGCGTGCCGAAGATCTGATCGATCTGCGGCCGCTCGATGATGAGCGGCGGCGACAGCGCGATGATCTCGCCCGTCTGCCGCACCAGGACTCCCCGCTCGAAGCACTTCATGAACAGATCGAAGCCGCGCGCTCCCGGTTTGCCGGGGAGCGGCTCGAGCTCCACGGCGCAGATCAGTCCGTAATTGCGCACGTCGATCACGTGCGGCAGACCGCGCAGCGCATGCGCGGCGTCCTCCCAGTAGCGGGCCAGGTCGACTTCGCGCGGGTGAGCAGTCCCTCGCGCTGGTAGATGTCGAGCGTCGCAAGCGCGGCCGCGCACGCCACCGGGTGCGCCGAGTAGGTGTAGCCGTGGAACAGCTCGATGCCGTTCCGGGCCCTGCATGAAGGCGTCGTACACGCGCTTGCTGCGTCAGCACCGCGCCCATCGGCACGCAGCCGTTGGTCAGGCCCTTGGCGAGCGTGATGATGTCGGGCGTCACGCCGAATTCCTCGCGGCAAAGGGTGCGCCGGTGCGGCCGAAGCCGGTGATGACCTCATCGAAGATGAGGAGGATGCCGTGGCTGGTCGCAGATCTCGCGCAGCCGCTGCAGGTAGCCGCGCGGGGGCAGCAGCACGCCGGTGGAGCCTGCGATCGGCTCGACGATGACTGCGGCGATGGTCGAAGCATCGTGCAGCGCGAGGATGCGCTCCAGCTCATCGGCGAGCTGCGCGCCGTGCTCCGGCTGCCCACGCGCGAAGGCGTTCTTCGCCAGGTCGTGCGTGTGCGGCAGGTGATCGACGCCCGGCAGCAGCGCGGTGGACCAGGTGCTGCGATTGGTGACGATGCCGCCAACCGAGATGCCGCCGAAGCCGACGCCGTGATAGGCGCGCTCGCGGCCGATGAGGCGCGTGCGCGCGGCCTCACCGCGCGCGCGGTGATACGCGAGCGCGATCTTGAGCGCGGTGTCGACCGACTCGGAGCCCGAGTTGGTGAAGAACACATGATCGAGCCCCGCCGGGGCGATGCTTGCACCAGCTCGATTCGCCAGCTCGAACGCCGCCGGGTGCCCCATCTGAAAAGGCGGCGCGTAGTCCAGCGTCTCGAGCTGACCGGCCACCGCTGCGGTGATCTCGCGGCGCGCGTGACCGGCGTTGACGCACCACAGGCCGGCCACACCGTCGAGGATCTGTCGGCCGTCCGCCGTCCAGTAGTACATGCCGCTCGCGCGCGCGAGCAGGCGCGGCTTGGCCTTGAACTGGCGGTTGGGCGTGAAGGGCATCCACAGGGCTTCGAGGTCGGATCGGCTGAGGGCTTCAGGCGCAATTGACATGGCCGGCTCCGCGGGACGGGCGCGAGATGATAAGATAAAGTAGACAGAGCAAGCCACCAGGGCGATATTTAGACACGATCTTGTCTAAGATCCTAAACGACGCATGAGCATCGACGTCGGCGCGCGTCTGCGCAGCGTGCGCAGCATCCTTCGGACTCTCCCAGCGGGAGCTCGCGCGCCGCGCCGGGGTCACCAACGGGCTGATTTCACTCATCGAGCAGAACCGGGTCAGCCCCTCGGTGAGCTCGCTCAAGAAGGTGCTCGACGGCGTGCCGATGTCACTCGCGGAGTTCTTCACCCTGGACCTGAGCGTGGCGCCGCAGGCGTTCTTCGGCGCCGAGGAACTGGTGGATCTCGGCAATCGGCGAGGTGTCCCTGCGCCTGGTGGCCGCCCAGCGTGCCCGGTCGCACAGCTCGCATGCTGCACGAGCGTTACGCCGCCGGGGCCGCGACCGGGGAGGACATGCTGGCCACCGCGGCGAGGAGGGCGGCGTGGTGATCCGCGGGCGCATCGAGCTCACCGTCGGCGGCGCCACGCGCGTGCTCGGACCCGGCGAGGCCTATTACTTCTGCGAGCGGCTCCCGCATCGGTTCCGTAATACCGGCCGCGAGGCGTGTGAGATCATCAGCGCCTGCACCCCACCGACTTTCTGAAGGGCCCCGGCAGTCATGAATGCACAACCGCGAAAGCATCTCCTGGCACGAGCGCGCCAGCGCGCTCACGTTCCGCACCAAGCCGTTCATCGACGGGCGTTACGTCGACACGGCAGCCGGCGCTACCTTCGATTCCATCAACCCCGCGACCGGCAAGCTCCTGGCGCGGGTAGCGGCCGGTGACACCCCCGACGTCGACCGCGCGGTGAAATCGGCGCGCGCCGCCTTCAACGCGGGCAGCTGGGCGGGCCAGGCGCCCGCCGAGCGCAAGACGATGCTGCTGCGTTTCGCCGAGCTGATCCTCAAGCACGGCGAAGAGCTCGCGCTGCTCGAGACGCTCGACATGGGCAAGCCGATCACGCGACAGCCTGCAGATCGACATCCCCGGCGCTGCACGCTGCATGCGCTGGTACGCCGAAGCCATCGACAAGATCTACGACGAGGTGGCGCCCACGGGCCCGACGCGCTCGCACTGGTGACGCGCGAGCCCATGGGCGTGGTGGGCGCGATCGTGCCGTGGAATTTTCCGTTGCTGATGGCCGCGTGGAAGTTCGCGCCGGTCGCTGGCCGCGGGCAATTCCCTGGTGCTCAAGCCCTCGGAAAAGTCGCCGCTGACCGCGATGCGCCTGGCGGAGCTCGCGCTCGAGGCGGGCATGCCGGCCGGCGTGCTTCAACGTCGTGCCCGGACTTCGGGGCCGCGGCCGGCAAGGCGCTCGCGCTGCACATGGACGTCGACTGCATCGCCTTCACCGGCTCGACCGCTACCGGCAAGCTGGTGATGCAGTACGCCGGCCAATCCAATCTCAAGCGCGTGTCGCTCGAGTGCGGCGGCAAATCGCCCAACATCGTGCTGGCCGACTATCCGGACCTCGACCGCGCGGCGCAGCGCCGCTGCGTTGGCCATTTTCTTCAACCAGGGCGAGATGTGCTCGGCCGGCTCGCGCCTGCTGGTGCAGGAGGAGATCCGCGACGCGGTGCTCGAGCGGATCGCAGGCGATGAGCGAGACAGCTGACAGCCCGGCGATCCGCTCGATCCGGCTACCACGCATGGGCGCGATCGTCGATGAGACGCAGATGCAGCGCGTGCTCGGCTACATCGACTCCGGGCGCGAGCGACGGGGCCAGCGTCGCGCGTGGGCGGGCGAGCGGGTGCGCGAGGAGAGCGGCGGCTGCTACATCGAGCCCACAGTGTTCGACGGCGTGCAGCCCGGCATGGCATCGCGCGCGAGGAGATCTTCGGCCCGGTGCTGTCGACGATCACCTTCAAGACCGTGGAGGAGGCGATCGAGATCGCCAACGACGTGATCTACGGCCTGGCGGCTGCAGTCTGGACCCGCGACATCACCACCGCGCATCGCGTGGCGCGCGCGCTGCGCGCCGGCACGGTGTACGTCAACTGCTACGACGCCGACGACATCACCGTGCCCGTTCGGCGGCTTCAAGCAGTCCGGCATCGGGCGCGACAAGTCGCTGCACGCCTTCGAGAAGTACACCGAGCTGAAGACCACGTGGATCGACCTCGCGGCAGATTGAGCCTACCCGCGGCGAGCCGGTCACCGGTCAGGGCGCGCCCCCCGCGGTCACCCGCGTGACCCCCGAGCCGCTACGGTTCCTCGCCAGCGCCCCGCGGGGCTTGAGCGATCTGCTGGCGCGCGAGCTGTCCGCGTGCGGTGCACACGAGGTGCGCGAGCGCTCACTGGGCGTCGCCTTCTGCGGGGACCTCGAGAGCGGCTATCGCGCGTGCCTCTGGTCACGGATCGCCAGCCGCGTGCTGCTCGAGCTCGCGCGATTCGAGGCGCACGACGCGCAGCAGCTGTATCCGCCGTTGCGCGCATCGACTGGCTCGCACACGTTGATCCCGGCGCGCACACTCGCCTGCGAA
Organism: uncultured Gammaproteobacteria bacterium; assembly: GCA_963713175.1. Taxonomy (GTDB): domain Bacteria; phylum Pseudomonadota; class Gammaproteobacteria; order Steroidobacterales; family Steroidobacteraceae; genus 13-2-20CM-66-19. Next base: position 68,474 of record CAVQKW010000013.1, read on the forward strand.
TTCAGCGGCCGGCATCCGGCGATCACCCACACTCACTTCGGAGCGTTGAAGGTGAAGGACGGCATCGTCGACGCGATGCGCGACCGCCACCGGCGCGCGCCCTGACATCGCTCGCAGCGCCCGACGGTGCGCGTCCATGCGCACGCGCACGGCACCGCAGGTCACGGTGTCGCATCGACCTGTCAGGCGACAGCCTGCACCGGCGTGGCTATCGGGGCGCCGCCGGGGAGGCACCGCTGCAAGGAGAATCTCGCCGCCGGCGTACTGCTGCGCGCGGGATGGGCCGAGCTCGCGGAGAGGCTGCGCAGTTCCTCGATCCCCTGTGCGGCTCAGGCACGCTTGTGATCGAGGCGGCCATGATCGCGGCCGACCGCGCGCCGGGATTGACGCGCGACTACTTCGGCTTCCTCGGCTGGCGCGGTCACGATGCGGCGCTGTGGGAGCGGTTGCGGGCCGAGGCGCTGGAGCGCAGCGTCGCGGGCGGCGCGATCCGCGCTGCGATCCGCGGCTCGGACCGGGACCCCATCGCCATTGGCATGGCGCGTGCGAATGCGGCGCGTGCGGGTGTCGCCGAGCTGGTGCGCTTCGAGGGGGGCTTGCTCGCGGATGCCGCTCCTCTCGGGGAGGCCGGAGGACGCGGGCTTCTGTGCACCAATCCTCCTTACGGTGTGCGCCTGAACGATCTGGAAGCCGCCCGCGAGGTGCACCGCGAGCTGGGCGCGGTGCTGCGCAATCGCTTCCAGGGGTGGAGCGCCGCCGTCCTCACCGGCACGCCCCGGGCTCGGCATGGAGCTCGGGCTACGGGCCTACCGCACCCACACCGTGTGGAATGGGCCGATCGAATGCCGGCTGCTCAGGATCAAGGTGGAGCCCGGCAGCGCCCGCGAGCCGGGCGTGCTGGGGCGCGGCGTCGCGCATTTGAAGGACACACCCGGCGCGCGCATGTTCGCCAACCGGCTGGGGAAGAATCTCAAGCGGCTGCGCGTGTGGGCCGAGCGCGAGGGGCTCTCGTGCTACCGCCTGTACGACGCGGACATGCCCGAGTACGCCTTCGCGATCGATCTGTACCGCACCGGCGAGTCGCAGGAGAGCTGGCTCTACGTGCAGGAGTACGCGGCGCCTGCGGAGATCGAGGTGGAGGCCGTGCGCCGGCGGCGCGGCGAGGTGCTCGCGAGCCTCCCGGACGTCGCCGGGGTGCCCCCCGAACGCATCCGCGTGCGCACCCGGCGCCGTACGGCGCGCGGTGACCAATACCAGAGGCTGGGCGAGCAGGAGCGCTTCCATCTTGTCATGGAGGGAGGCCTCAAATTCCAGGTTAACTTCGAGAACTACCTGGACACGGGGCTGTTCCTCGATCATCGCATCACCCGTTCGCGGCTGCGCTCCGCGGCGCACGGCGGCCGGTTCCTCAACCTGTTCGCTTACACGGGGGCTGCGACCGTCTATGCCGCGGCCGGCGGCGCCCTCGCCAGCACGAGCGTCGACCTGTCGCGCACCTATCTCGCCTGGGCTGAGCGTAATCTTGCACTCAACGCGCTCGCCGCTCCCGCGCATGAGCTCGTTCAGGCCGACTGCCGCGAGTGGCTGGCGGGCTCGGGATCGGCCCGCTACGACCTGGTATTCCTCGATCCGCCGACCTTCTCCAATTCCAAGCGCATGGAAGGAGTGCTGGATCTCGAGCGCGATCACCCCGAGCTCGTCGACAGCTGCGTGCGGCTGCTGACTCCAGGGGGGCTACTGGTGTTCTCGACCAACGCACAGCGCTTCCGGCTCGATGAGAGACTGACGCAGCGCTACGAGGTGCGCGACGTGTCGGCCGTCACCTTGCCGAAGGACTTCGAGAGGAACCCGAAGATTCACCGCTGCTTCGAAGTGCGCCCGCGCGGGTGAGACTATTGCTCCACCAGAGCCTTGAGCCTCGAAAGCGCCTGGTCCCACTGCGCCGACACCCGGCCGAGATAGTCCTCCAGCTCGCGCATCGGCTGCGGGTCGAGCTCGAAGCGGCTCTCGCGCCCGGCGCGCGCGCTGCGCACGATGCCGACGCTCTGCAGCACCTTGAGGTGCTTGGTGATCGCCTGGCGCGTCACCCGGGCGGTCGAGGTCAGCTGTGAGATCGAGCGCGCTTCGCCTGCCGAGAGCGTGATTACGAGCGACAGCCGGGTCTCGTCCCCGAGGGCCGCGAACACCGCCGCGTGCTGCCGGCGCCGGGCGGCACTGCCCTCAGTGCGCTCGCGCGACATAGCTCTCGATGTTTTTCATCTGTTCGCTCCAGCCGTGCTCGTTGCCGCGAAACGCCTCGTCGCGCTGGTCGGCCGGAAGAGCGTCGAAACCCGACTCGGTGACCACGAGCAGGGTGCCTGCGGCCGTTCTCTCCAGGCGGAACTCGACCAGCGTGCGCGGCGCGCCCGTGTAGTCGGGCGAGTAGTGCGCCTTGTCGAGGGATCTGGCATGCGGCCAGGTGAAAGAAAACAGCCGCTCGTGCTCCATCTTCTGCACCACGGCCTCCCACTTGACGTGCTCGTAACCGGGATAGGTGATCCGGCCGCGCGAGACCTGTCCGGGCACGAAGGGTTCCTCGAGCTTCACGCGGAACCATTCGCCGAACTCGCGGTAGTCGGTAAGGGCGCGCCACACGCGTGCGATGGGTGCGTTGAGCTCAATGCGTTTCTCTATGCGGTCCGTCATGGTTTGCAACCTCCGGGTTGCACATTACCGCAGCCCGCACGGACGTACAACTCCTGGGTTGCGCAATCTGCGGCGTCCTTTACACGCCGCCCCCGCTGCGGTAGGAGTATCGAGCATGGTGTCTGAACGGCCGTCCGCGCCGGTAGTCGCGATCGTCGGGGCAACCGGCGCGGTTGGAGTCGAGCTGATTCGCTGCCTCGAGCGGCGGGATTTCCCGCTCGCGCAACTGCGCCTTTATGCCTCGGCGCGCTCGGCCGGCAAGACGCTCGAGTTCCGTGGCGAGCAGCTCACCGTACGCGAGCTCGGCGAGGACAGCTTCCGCGACGTACAGCTCGCGCTGTTCTCCGCCGGCAGCAGCACCTCGAAGCGCTTTGCGCCGGTCGCGGTGCGCGCCGGGGCCACCGTGGTGGACAACTCGTCGGCTTTCCGCATGGACCCGCAGGTGCCGCTGGTGGTGCCGGAGATCAACCCTCAGGCGCTGCGCGGGCACCGCGGCATCATCGCCAATCCCAACTGTTGCACGATCATCACCATCACCCCCTTGTGGCCCATCCACCGGGAGAATCGGATCCGCCGGCTGATCGTCGCGACCTATCAGGCGGCCTCCGGCGCGGGCGCTGCTGCCATGGAGGAGCTGCGCGAGTCGACCCGTGCCTACCTTGCGGGCCGCAGTTACCCGCACAAGGTGCTGCCGCATCCCTACGCCTTCAATCTCTTCAGCCACAATGCCCGCATCGATCCGGCGACCGGCTACAACGAGGAAGAGATCAAGGTGTCGCAGGAGGCGCGCAAGATCTTCGCCGACGACGAAATGCGCGTGTCGGCGACCTGCGTGCGCGTGCCGGTGCTGCGCGCGCACTCGGTGGCGGTCAGCTTCGAATGCGAGCGGCCGATCTCAGCGGCCGAGGCGCGGGCGCTGATCGGCGCGGCGCCGGGCGTGAAGCTGGTGGACGACGCGGAACGCAACTACTTTCCGATGCCGCAGGATGCTTCCGGCCAGGACCTGATCCTGGTGGGGCGCATCCGCCAGGACTTAAGCGACCCGCAGGGGCGCTCGATCGCACTCTTCGCGGCGGGGGATCAGCTGCTGAAGGGCGCGGCGCTCAACGCGGTGCAGATCGCGGAAAGCCTGTGAAGGGGATGAGGGCCGGGACCTCGTGCGCGTAGCGCGGATACTCGTCGGGAAAGGTCTCGCGCATGAAGTCCTCCTCGGTGCGCAGCTTCACGATGAGCGACGCGGTGATCACCAGCAGGGCGAGCGCGCCCCGTACGGTTCCCGAGACGATCGCGGTGCCGAGCACCGCGGTGATGAGCCCGGTATAGATGGGATGGCGCACCAGGCCGTAGGGGCCGGTGCGGATCAACTCGTGCCCTTCCTTGACGGTGACCGTTCCGCTCCAGTTGCGGCCCAGGTGCACGCGCGCCCACACCGAGAAGCCGAGACCTGCGATGAGCAGCGCGAGCCCGATGAAGTACGGTGTCGGCGAGCGCGGCCACAGGCGCATCGCCAGCCACCCGACCGGCATGGCGCGCCAGCCGAGCAGCACTGCGCCGAGCAGCAGCGGCAGGTAGTAGGCCAGGCGCGCACCGAGCGACTCGCGCCGCAACGTCGGCTTGTTGCCGAGCGCGCCGCTCAGCCAGTAGAGGGCCCACGCGAGCCACGGCAGTCCGATCAGCGCTCGGTAGAAGGGGCTCGGGTGATGCATGCCTACAGCAGATCCTTCAGGCGGTAGTACAGCATCGCCAGCACCAGAGCGGGACGGCGCAGCGCCGCGCCGCCGGGAAAGTTGCCGTGCGGGATGCGCGCAAACACGTCGAAGCGGGCTGCGGTGCCGGCGATGGCCTCGGCGATGAGCTTACCGGCAATGCCGGTGAGCGCGATACCGTGTCCGGAGAAGCCCTGCAGGAAGTAGACGTTGGGTGCAAGCCGCCCGAAATGCGGCGCGCGGTTGAGCGTGATGTCGACCTCGCCACCCCAGGCGTAGCCGATGCGCACATCGCGCAGCTGCGGAAACACCTTGAGCATGCGCGCGCGCGTTGCCGCGGGCGCATCGAAGGAGCGCAGTCCCGAGTAGTTCACCCGTCCGCCGAAGAGGAGCCGGTGATCCGCCGAGCGTCGGAAGTAATCGAGCACCCAGTTCATGTCGCTCAGCGCCGAGTTGCTGTTGATCAGGGCGCGCGCACGAGCCTCCCCGAGGGGCTCGGTGGCGATGATGTAGGTTGCGACCGCCATGATCTTCGCTGCGAGCTCGGGCGCGAGGGCGCCGAGGTAGACGTTCCCGCATAGCACCAGGTGCCGGGCGCGCACCTCGCCCTTCGCTGTCAGGACGTGCACCCGGGAGTTGCCAGCCGGCGAGAAACTCAGCGCGCGGCTGCCTTCGAACAGCCGTACCCCGAGGCTCTCGGCCGCGGCCGCGAGCCCCAGCGTGTAGTTGAGCGGATGCAGGTGTCCGCTGTTGCCGTCGTAGAGCGCGCCCCGGTAGCGCTCGCTTGCCACCGTGGCGCGCAGCTCCTCGCGCTCCACGTAGCGCACGCTGGCGTATTGGTAGGTGTCGTGCAGCTCGGCGAGCTCGGCGCGCAGCTCGCGCTCGTGGCGTTCCTTGAGCGCGGCGAGCAGGTAGCCGCTCACCCAGTCGCAGTCGATGGCGAAGCGGGCGATGAGGCTGCGCAGCAGCGCCAGGCCCTCGACCGAGACGTCCCAGACCGCCCGTGCTCCGGCCGCACCGATCAGCCGCGCGAGTTTCGCCTGGCCAGCGGCCACCCCGAAGATCGCCTGCGCGCCGCTGCGACCGGAGGCGCCCCAGCCGATGCGGTGCTCCTCGAGCAGCACTACCGAGAGGCCGCGCTCGGCCAGATGCAGCGCCGCCGAGCAACCGGCGATCCCGCCGCCGACGACGCACACGTCGCACTCGACACTGCCCTCGAGCACCGGGCGCTCCCGCGCCGGGTGCGCGGAGGCGGTGTAATAAGAGGTGACGTAGGGCAGGGATCCCATCGCGTGGAAGTCCGGTGTGTTTAAGATCTTTTGACGCCGTGCCAGGCACGCGGGGGCGCAGGATAGCGAGCCGGGCACCCCGGCGGCAATTCCCGGCGGCAGGCCCACCGGGGCCCGAAAGGCCCTTACTTTGGCCTTTACCTCAGTCCCATGGCGCTTGGCAAGCTAAGGCCCCCGGCCGTGCCGTGTGGTCTAATAGGGCTGTTTTCGGAGGTTCCGGCGGCGAGGTCTGTTTAGAATATTAAACACCTGCCGTAGCACGCCCCATGGCACGCGCCCGCCCAATCATTGGTATTCCCGCCGACCGCCGCATGGTCGGCAAGCACCCCTTTCACATGGTGGGTGAGAAGTACGCCCGTGCCGTGCTCGAGGCAGCAGGCGCCGCACCCGTGCTGGTCCCCGCGCTCGCCGAGGAGCTGGGCTTCGATGAGCTGCTCGAGCGGCTCGATGGGTTGCTCTTCACGGGCAGCCCCTCGAACGTCGAGCCGCACCACTACGACGGGCCGCCGAGCTCCCCGGCACGCTGCACGACCCGGCGCGCGATGCCACGACGCTGCCGCTCATCCGGAAGGCAGTCGAGGCGGGTGTGCCGGTGTTCGGCATCTGCCGCGGCTTCCAGGAGATGAACGTCGCCTTCGGCGGCACGCTGCACCAGAAGCTGCACGAGGTGCCGGGGAACCTCGATCACCGCGATGACGAGAGCCAGCCGCTCGAGGTGCAGTACGGTCCGGCGCACGAGGTGATGCTCGAGCCGGGCGGCGTGCTGCGCGCGCTGTCCGCGAGTGAGCGCGTGCAGGTGAATTCGCTGCACAGTCAGGGGATCGACCGGCTGGGCGCGGAGCTCGTGGTCGAGGCGCGCGCGCCGGACGGGGTGATCGAGGCGTTTCGCGTGCGCGACGCCCGGCGCTTCGCGCTCGCGGTGCAGTGGCACCCCGAGTGGCAAGTGATGAGCAATCCATTTTCGCGTGCGCTGTTCGCGGCCTTCGGCGAGGCGAGCCGCGAGCGCGCGAGAGCCAATGAAAGGCGCGCCTATGGTGAGTGAGATCCGGCAGTTTTTCCGCGATCACGGCATCTCGGAGGTGGAGGCGATCATCCCCGACATGGCCGGCATCGCCCGCGGCAAGATCATGCCGGCGGAGAAGTTCGCCGAGGACGGCGGCATGCGCCTGCCCGAGAGCGTGTTCCTGCAGACGGTCACGGGGGACTATCCGCCGGAGACCGGCGATGCCATGAGCCCGGCGGAGATCGACATCGTGCTCAAGGCCGACCCGAAGACGGTGCGCCGTCGTGCCGTGGGCGGCCGAGCCCACCGCGCAGGTGATCCACGACTGCTTCTACTGCCGACGGCCGGCGCGTGTCGATGGCGCCGCGCCACGTGCTGCGCAACGTCCTCGAGCTGTACGCGCAGCGCGGCTGGGAGCCGGTGGTGGCGCCGGAGCTCGAGTTCTACCTCGTCGAGCAGAACAAGGACGCCGACTATCCGCTGAAGCCGCCGGTCGGCCGCTCGGGGCGCGCGGAGCCCGGCCGCCAGTCCTACAGCATCGCGGCGGTGAACGAGTTCGATCCGCTGTTCGACGACATCTACCAGTTCTGCGAGGACCAGGAGATCGAGATCGACACGCTGATCCACGAGGACGGCCCGGCGCAGATGGAGATCAATCTGATCCACGGCGAGCCGCTCGGACCTCGCCGACCAGGCGTTCCTCTTCAAGCGCACGGCGCGCGAGGCGGCGCTGCGCCACAAGATCTATGCCACCTTCATGGCGAAGCCGCACGCCAAGGAGCCGGGCAGCGCCATGCACATCCACCAGAGCGTGGTGGACGTGAAGACCCGCAAGAACATCTTCAGCAATCCCGACGGCACGCCCTCGCCGCTGTTCTTCTCGCACATCGGCGGCCTGCAGAAGTACCTGCCCGCGGCGATGGCGCTGTTGTGCGCCAACGTGAATTCCTACCGACGCGTTGACGCGCTACCTGTCGGCGCCGATCAACGTGCACTGGGGCTACGACAACCGCACCGCGGGCCTGCGCGTGCCGATGTCGGATGCACAGGCGCGCCGCGTCGAGAACCGCGTCGGCGGTGCGGACGCCAACCCCTACATCGCCATCGCCGCCTCGCTCGCCTGCGGCTATCTCGGCATGGTCGAGGGGCTCCAACCCATCGGACCCGATCATCGGCAGCGCTCACGACCTGCCGTTCGCGCTGCCGCGCTCGCTCGATGAGGCGCTGCGCGAGCTGCGCGCCTGCGAGCCGCTGGTGAGCTGCTCGGCGAGCCGTTCGTCGCGGCCTTCACGATCGTCAAGCAGGCCGAGTACGAGGTGTTCCTGCAGGTGATCAGCTCCTGGGAGCGCGAGCACCTGCTGCTGAACGTTTAATTGGCGGAAAACGCCGGAGGCGTTTTCCGCAGGCCAACCCGTCGGCTGTGTTGCGCCCGCGGGCAAAAGGCGGGGCTTTTGCCCGCTTTACCGTAGGCCGGTTTGGAACGAGTGAATGAGATGGGCGCCTGCGGCGCTTCCTGCGGGGGGCTTGCCGCGGGCTACGCAGCAGGCCGGTTCTGATATATAAAAAGAGTCCGTGACCAGCCTTCCCGATTGCTCCGTACCGGCAGCCTGCTCGGGCTGCTATTGGCGGTGTGCGCGGGATGCTCCGGCCGGGTGGCGCACGGTACTGCGGCCAGCGAGTCGGAAAAGATCCTCAACGTCTACAACTGGTCCGACTACATCCAGCCCGCGGTGATCGCCGATTTCGAGAAGGAGTACGGCATCCGCGTCAACTACGACGTGTTCGACTCGAACGAGATCCTCGAGACGAAGCTCCTCACCGGGCACACCAACTACGACATCGTGGTGCCCTCGGGCGCCTTCCTCGAGCGCCAGATCCAGGCCGATATCTACCAGAAGCTCGACAAGGCGCTGCTGCCGAACCTCAAGAACGTCGACCCGCAGGTGGCCCGCGCGGCTTCCGTCTACGACCCGGGCAACCAGTACAGCGTCGACTACATGTGGATCACTTCCGGGGTGGGGTACAACACCGCGGAAATTCGCCAGCGCATGCCCGACGCACCCGCCGACAGCTGGCGCATGCTGTTCGATCCGGCGGTGGTGTCGAAATTCCAGGATTGCGGCGTCTCGATCCTGGACGCGCCGTCGGAAGTGGTGGGCACGGTGCTGCTGTTCCTTGGCAGGAATCCCAACAGCAATTCGCCCGCGGACCTGAAGGCCGCCGAGGCGGTGCTCAAGTCGATCCGCCCCTACGTGCGTCATGTGGATGCCTCGCGCTACATCGACAACCTCGCCAACGGCGACGTCTGTCTCGCCATGGGCTGGTCGGGCGACGTCAAGCAGGCGCACGACCGTGCCAAGGATGCCGGCAAGGGCGTGGATCTTGCTTACTCGATCCCCAGGGAGGGCGCGATCGCCAACTACGACGTGCTGGCGATCCCGGCGGATGCGCCCCACGTGCGCAACGCCCACCTGTTCATCAACTTCCTGCTGCGCCCGGACGTCGCGGCGCGCAATTCCAACCTCATCAAGTACGCGAACAGCATCCTGCCGGGCATTCAGCCGCTGGATCCGGCGGTGGTGAGCGACCCGGGGGTGTACCCGCCGCCCGCGGTGCGTGCGCGGCTGATTCCCGAGCGGCCGCGGCCGCCCGAGTACCAGCGGCTGCTGACGCGCGCGTGGACACGCTTCAAGACCGGCAGGTAACTTCTACCACGTGAGCACATCACCGATGCCACCCAACGCCGGCACCGCGGCCACCGCCGCCTCCGCCTCCGACGGCCACTACGTCCGCATCGCCGGCGTGACGAAAAAGTTCGGCGCTTTCACCGCGGTCGACTCGGTGTCTCCTCGACATCCGGCGCGGCGAGATCTTCTGTCTGCTGGGCGGCTCCGGATCGGGTAAGACGACGCTGCTGCGGATGCTGGCGGGCTTCGAGGCCCCGACCGCCGGCAGCATCCAGATCGACGGGCAGGACCTGAGCACCGTGCCGCCCTACGAGCGCCCCGTGAACATGATGTTCCAGTCGTACGCGCTGTTCCCCCACATGACGGTGGAGAAGAACGTGGCGTTCGGGCTCGAGCAGGAGCACAAGCGGCGCGACGAGATCCGCCGCCAGGTGGGCGAGATCCTCGAGATCGTGAAGATGACCGGCTTCGGTGGCCGCAAGCCGCATCAACTCTCCGGTGGGCAGCGCCAGCGGGTGGCGCTGGCGCGCGCGCTCGTCAAGCGTCCCAAGCTCCTCTTGCTCGATGAGCCTCTTGCGGCGCTCGACAAGAAGCTGCGCGAGCACACCCAGTTCGAGCTCATCAACATCCAGCAGCGCCTGGGTGTCACCTTCATCGTGGTCACCCACGACCAGGAGGAGGCCATGACGCTCGGTACCCGGCTTGGAGTCATGAACCGCGGGCGCATCGCCCAGGTGGGCACGCCCTCGGACATCTACGAGTCCCCGGCCACGCGCTTCGTCGCCGATTTCATCGGCTCGGTCAACATGTTCGCGGGCGAGGTGAGCGACAACGGCAACGGCGGCCTGCGCATCCGCTGCGCCGAGCTCGGCTGCACGGTGCGCGCCGAGCGCGCGCTGGGGTGCGCGCGCGGCGCCACGGTGTGGACCGCGATCCGGCCGGAGAAGATCAACATCGCGCGTCACCCGCTCACCGTCCAGGCCGAGAACGTGGTGCGTGGCACGGTCAAGGAGATCGCCTACATGGGCGATATGTCGATCTACCTGGTGCGCACCGAGTCGGGCAGCATGCTGCGCGTAACGCTCCCCAACGTCATGCGTGGCGCCGAACAGCCGATCGCGCGCGAGGAGTCGGTGTGGCTCTCCTGGCACGGGACGAGCCCGGTCGTGTTGACCGAGTAGCGGAACCGCACGGTGCGCTTCTCTCAGGCAACGGGCCGGCGGCTGATCGCGGGGATTCCCACGCTCTGGCTGCTGGTGTTGTTCCTGATACCGTTCCTCATCGTCTTCCGGATCTCCTTCTCCGAGGTGCGGCTGGCGATTCCGCCCTACACCCCGCTCATCTCCTGGCAGCACGGCTCACCGCACCTGCAGGTGCACTGGTCGGCGTACCAGTTCCTGTTCACCGACCCGCTGTACGTCGCTTCCTACCTCTATTCGCTGCAGGTGGCGGCGGTCTCGACACTGTGTTGTCTCTTGATCGGCTATCCGATGGCGTATGCGATCGCGCGCTCGGGCCCGACCGTGCGGCCGCTGCTGCTGATGCTGGTCGTGCTGCCCTTCTGGACGTCCTTCCTGCTGCGCGTGTACGCCTGGATCGGGCTGCTGAACAACAACGGGGTCATCAACAACGTACTGCTGTTCCTCGGCGTGATCCGCCACCCGCTGCATATGCTGCAGACCGATTTTGCGGTCTACATCGGCATCGTCTACTCGTACCTGCCGTTCATGATCCTGCCGCTATACGCCAATCTCGAGAAGCACGACACGGCGTTGCTCGAAGCGGCGGCGGACCTCGGCGCGCGACCCTGGCGAGCGTTCTGGCGCATCACGCTGCCGCAGTCCGTGCCCGGCATCGCTGCCGGGTGCCTCCTGGTGTTCATTCCGGCGGTGGGCGAGTACGTCATACCGACGCTGCTCGGCCGCGCCGACCAGCTGATGATCGGCCGGGTGCTGTCGGATGAGTTCTTCGAGAACCGCGACTGGCCGGTGGCGAGCGCGGTCGCGATCCTGGTGCTCCTGATTCTGATCGTGCCGATCCTGCTGCTGCAGCGCTTCGAGCGGCGCGAGCTGGAGAGCTCGAAATGAGGTCGCGGGGCCTGTTCACACGCGTGGCGCTGGTGCTCGGGCTGGTGTTCCTCTACGTGCCGATCATTTCGATGATCGTGTTCTCGTTCAACAACTCGCGGCTGGTCACGGTGTGGGACGCGGCGCGCTCGCCCACCCTCAAGTGGTACGGGACGCTGGCCCACAACGAGCAGATCCTGACGGCGGCCTGGCTCTCGATCCGCATCGCGCTCATCTCGGCGAGTGCGGCGGTGGTGCTCGGGACGCTGGCCGGTATCGCGCTGGCGCGCTTCGGCGCGTTCCGCGGGCGGCTGTTGCTCGCGGGGATGATCACCGCGCCGATCGTCATGCCGGAGGTGATAACCGGGCTGTCGCTGCTCTTGCTGTTCGTCGCTCTGGAGCATCTGATCGGCTGGCCCCGGGGCGTGGGCGCGGTCACCATCACGCTCGCCCACATCACCTTCTGCATGGCCTACGTGACCGTTGTGGTGCAGTCGCGCCTCACCGGCTTCGATGAGTCACTGGAGGAGGCCGCCATGGACCTGGGAGCTCGTCCGCTGCGGGTGTTCTTCCGGGTCACGCTGCCGCTCATCATGCCGGCGATCGCCTCCGGGTGGCTGCTCGCCTTCACGCTGTCGTGGGATGATCTGGTCATCACCCAGTTCGTCGCGGGGCCCGGCTCGAGCACTCTGCCCATGGTGATCTTTTCCAAGGTACGCTTCGGCGTGACCCCGGACGTGAACGCGCTCGCCACCATCATGGTGCTGATCGTCGCGACCGGCATCGCGATATCTACGGTGTGGATGCGTTATCAACAGCGGCGCCGCGAGCGCGATATGCAACTCGCGGCCGCCGCCAACCTGTGAGGGCGCGCGCCATGACACGCCAGATCCTGGGAATCGACGTCGGCGGATCCTCGATCAAGGCAGGCCTGGTGGACGTCGATGCCGGCCGCCTCACCGGCGGGCTGATCTCGGCCCCGACACCCAGGCCATCGAACCCTCAGGCTGTGGTCGGGGTTATCGGCGCGCTCGCGGCCAAGCTGCCGGGCGCCACCGGCAGCGCCGGCATCGCCTTTCCGGCCGTCATCAAGCATGGCATCGCCCGCACCGCCGCCAACGTCGATCACGCCTGGATCGGTACCGACGGCGCGGCGCTCGCCGCGCGTGCGCTCGGCCGGCCGGCACTGTTCCTCAACGACGCGGACGCCGCCGGCATCGCCGAGATGCGCTGGGGTGCGGGCCGCGGCAGCAGCGGCGTGGTCATCATGGTGACGCTCGGCACCGGCATCGGTACCGCGCTGTTCTGCGAGGGCAAGCTCCTGCCCAACACCGAGCTCGGCCATCTGGAGCTGCGCGGCATGGATGCGGAGAAATGGGCCTCGGCCCACGTGCGTACCGCGGAGCGGCTCGATTTTCCGGCGTGGATCGAGCGCGTGAACGAGTATCTGCAGCGCATCTACGATCTGCTCTGGCCCGACATGTTCATCCTGGGCGGCGCGGTGAGCGAGCGCTTCGCGGAGTTTGCGCCACTGTTGCGCTCGGACGCGCAGCTGCGGCCGGCACATTTTGCCGGGCAGGCGGGCGTGGTGGGCGCGGCGCTTGCCGCGGCCGAAAGCGAGACCTGAAGGGACGCGCCGTGCTGACGCGCAGCAAGCTCCCGGAGGTCGGCACCACGATCTTCACCGTGATGTCGCGCCGGGCACGCGAGCTCGATGCGCTCAATCTCGGGCAGGGGTTCCCCGACTACGACATCGACCCGCGACTACCAGCGCTGGTCGCGGCCGCCATGGCCGCGGGCCACAATCAGTACGCGCCCATGGAGGGTGTGCCCGAGCTGCGCGCCCGCATCGCCGCGAAGCTCGAGACCTGCTACCGGCTGCGCTTCGATCCCGAGCGGCAGATCACCGTTACCCTCGGAGCGACGGAGGCGATCTACTCGGCGATCCAGGCGGTCGTCGGTGCGGGCGATGAGGTCATCGCTTTCGACCCGGCCTACGACTCCTACGAGCCGGCGGTGCGCCTGGCCGGTGCGCGCTGCATACGGCTGCCGCTCGCACAGCCGGGCTTCCGCTACGACTGGGAGCGCGTGCGCGCCGCGGTCAGCGAGCGTACCCGACTGGTGCTCTTCAACAGCCCGCTGAACCCGGCCTGTACGGTGGCGACAGCCGCCGACCTGGATGCGCTCGCGGCCATCACGCGCGGGCGCGACATCCTCGTGCTCGCTGATGAAGTCTACGAGCACGTCGTGTTCGACGGCGCGCGCCATCACTCGGTGCTGACTCACCCGGAGCTCGCGCAGCGCAGCTTCGCGGTGTTTTCCTTCGGCAAGACGCTGCATGCCACCGGTCTGCGCGTCGGCTACTGCGTGGCACCCGCGGAGCTCACCGCGGAGCTTCGCAAGGTGCACCAGTTCAACACTTTCAGCATCCCGCACGCCTTGCAGCAGGCGATCGCGGCGTATCTCACCGAGCAGCCCGACTGCTGGCGCGGTCTCGCGCAGTTCTTCCAGGCGAAGCGCGACCGGCTGCGCACCGCGCTCGCGGGCAGCGGCTTTGGGCTGCCGCCGGCCGCGGGCACGTATTTTCAACTGCTGGACTTCAGCGCATTCGCGCCACCGGATGACCGCCAGTTCGCCGAGCGGCTGCTCACGCAGGCACGCGTCGCCACGATCCCGTTGTCGGCATTTTACGCCCTGCCCACGGCTCTGCCATTCCTGCGGCTGTGCATCGCCAAGCGCGACGCCACGCTCGATGAAGCGGCGGCGCGGCTCGCGGCATTCGCGGCACGCCTCACGAGGAGCTGACGGCATGACGAACCTGCGGGTCACCTTGGTGCAGCAGCCGCTCGTGTGGCAGGACGCCGCGGCGAACCGCGCGCGTTTTGCGGCGCTGCTCGCGCCGCTCGCCGGCGACACGGATCTCGTCGTACTGCCGGAGACTTTCACCACCGGCTTCAGCATGCAGGTCGAACGGCTCGCCGAGCCAGCCGGCGGACCGAGTAGCCGCTGGCTCGCCGACCTCGCCCGGGAGCTCGACGCGGCGCTCACCGGCAGCGTCATTACGGAAGAGGCCGGCCGCTATTACAATCGGTTGCTGTGGGCCGAGCCGGGCGCGCCGCTGCGCCACTACGACAAGCGGCACCTGTTTCGCTTAGGTAGCGAGCACCGGCATTTCACTCCCGGGGGCAGCGCCTGGAGTGTCCTGTGGCGGGGGTTCAAGGTCTGCCCGCTGGTGTGTTACGACCTGCGCTTCCCGGTGTTCAGCCGGCGCCGGCCGCAGCTCGATTACGACCTGCTGTTGTACGTCGCCAACTGGCCTGCCGCCCGCGCCTACGCCTGGCGGCAACTGCTGCGGGCCCGCGCCATCGAGAACCAGGCCTACGTCGTGGGCGTTAACCGCGTCGGCGCCGACGGCTTAAGTGTCGAGCACTCGGGCGACAGCGCGGCGATCGACTTTCTCGGCCAGCCGCTCGGGGAATGCGGCGCCGAGCCTGCGCTCGTCACGGTGAGCCTGGACGCAGAGCGTCTCAACGCCTTCCGCGAGAGATTCCCGGCGCATCTGGATGCCGACCGGTTTACGCTCGAGCCATGAAGAAGGGCACGCGCCTCAATCATCCGCCCGCTGTCGAGCTGCCGCCCGGCAATCGCCCGCTGGTGGCACCCATCTACCAGACCGTGAAGTTCGAGTTCGAGACGCTGGAGGAGACCGAGCGGTTCCTGCGCGGTGAGCGTCCCGGCTTCTTCTATTCGAGGACCTCGAACCCCACTACGCGTCAGCTCGAGCAGTTGCTCGCCGAGCTGCAGGGGCGCGAGGACTGCCTGGTCACCGCTTCCGGCGCCGGCGCCCTCGCCCAGACGCTGCTGGCACTGACGCGGCAGGGCGAGCACATCCTGTGCTTCGTCGAAACCTACAATCCCACCCGTTACCTGATCCGCCGCCTGCTCGGCCGCTTCGGCGTGACCCACACCATGCTGTCGATCGAGGACCTCGCCGGCATCGAGCGCGCGCTCGCGGCGCAGCCGACGCGCCTGGTGCTGTTCGAGAGTCCCACCAACCCGGTGACGAAGATCGCCGATGTCGCGGCGCTGACTCGCCTCGCGCGCGCCGCGGGTGCCCTCAGCGTCATGGACAACACCTTTGCGGGGTTTCATCAGCACGGGGAGTTCGAGGTCGACGTGTTCGTCCACAGTCTCACCAAGTACGCCTCGGGGGCGGGGGATGTGATGGGCGGGGCGGTGATCGCGCGCGCTGAGCTGATCCGCGCGCTGCGTGCCGACTTCGGTGCACTTGGCGGCACGCTCGATCCGCATGCCGCGTTCCTCATCCTGCGGGGACTCAAGACCTATTTCCTGCGCTACCGGGCGCAGAGCACGAGCGCACACGCCATCGCGCGACAGCTCGCCTCCCACCCGGCAGTGACGCGCGTGCACTACCCGGGGCTGCCCAGCCATCCGCAGCACGAGCTCGCGGCGCGCCAGATGCGCGACTTCGGCAGCATCGTCACGTTCGATCTGGGGGGCGGGGAGGCCGCGGCGCGCCGCTTTGCAGACGAGCTGGAACTCTTCGCCCTGACGCCGAGTCTCGGTTCCGGGGAATCCCTCATCCTGACTTCGCAGATGATGTCCGGGCGCGAGCTCAACCCCGAGCAGCAGCGCGTTTCGGCGATCACCGCGGGAACGGTCCGCCTGTCGATCGGGCTTGAGGACCTTGATGATCTCACCGAGGATGTCGGCCGGGCGCTCGCCGCGGCCGGTTCCTGAAGGCCGCGGGCGCTTGAGGGGGGTGCAGCTGGTGCGCGTCGTGCGCACGTTTGTGCATCGGGTGTGGGCCGCAGCGTTGTGGGCGGGAGCCTCGTTACCCGCAGCACTCGCTGCGCCCGCAACCGCCACGCCGCCCCTGATTCCCGTGGAGGAGTTCGCCGCGGGACCCTTGATGGCCGAGCCGCGCATCTCCCCCGATGGACACCAGCTCGTCTACCTGACCACGATCTTCGGGCAGCCGTTCGTGGTGGTGCGCGACCTGCGCTCCGGGCAGGTGCACCCGATCCTGCAGGGTGTCGGCGGCCAGTACACCGTGACGCGCTGCGAGTTCAAGACCGAGGATCGGCTGCTGTGTCATCTCGAGGGGGTGACTCGCGCCGATGCGCTGCGTCCTTTCCCATCCTCGCGCATGGTCGCCGTCAATGCCGATGGCAGCGATCTGCGGATGCTGTTCGGCAATACGCTGTTCTCCGGCCCCGGCTCGGTGGCGCACTCGCAGTTTCAGGACCGGATCGTGCACTGGCTCCCGGATGATCCCCGCCACGTGCTCGTCGAGCTCGCCAACGGCAGCAGCGTCTTCCCGTCCGTTTACAGGGTCGACGTCTACAGCGGCGATCTCACGCGCGTGATGCCCTCCCATCCGCCGATCATGGACTGGTCGGCGGACCGCACGGGCGTGGTGCGTTTCGGCTACGGATTTCGCAACGAGACGGGAGTCTACATAGCGCGCAGTGCGCAGGACGCCCCGTGGCGCACCATCGAAGAGTTCAAGCGTTTCGACCCCACGCGCTTCGATCCGCTCACCTTCGGTCCCTTGTCCAACGAGCTGTACGTGTTCGCTCCCTACCAGGGGCGCACTGCCGTGTGGGACCTGGACCTCGACGGCAAACGCGCTCGGGAGCTGGTGTATGCGCGCCCCGATGTCGACGTCAGCGGCATCCTCGAGTGGCCGACCGACCGTCACGTGGTGGGCTTCGTCTACGAGACCGACCTGCCGCACACCCAGTTCGTGGACAGCGAGGCCGAGGCGGTGAATCAACTGCTGGAGCAGGCGCTCCCGGGGGCGTATCACCTGGTGGTCGATGCCACCCACGATGGCGGCAAGCTGATCGCGGTGTCCTATAGCGATGTGATGCCGCCGCGCTACTCGCTCGTCGACGTGGCGAGCCGCGAGGTCGCAGAGCTCGGCCGGCAGAGCGGGGCCTTGAGCGCCCTGAACCTGGCGCCGATGCGCGCGGTTATCGTGCCGGGCGCGGGCGGTGTCCGCATCCCCGGCTACCTGACGCTGCCACTCGAATCCCGGCCGGGTGTGAAGCTGCCCGCCGTCGTCCTGCCGCACGGCGGCCCCTACGCCCGCGATCACTGGGGCTACGATCCATTGGTGCAGCTGATGGCGAACCGCGGTTACGCCGTGCTGCAGCTCAACTTCCGCGGCTCTACCGGGTACGGTGAAGCGTGGCGCGACGCCGGGCACCAGGCCTGGGGCACGATCATGCACGACGACATCACGAGCGGGGCCCACTGGCTCATCGAGCAGGGCATCGCAGACCCCGCCCGCATGTGCATCGTCGGCTGGAGCTACGGGGGATACGCCGCGCTCATCGGCGTGGAGAAGGAGCCGCAGTTGTACCGCTGCGCGGTAAGCATCGCGGGGGTATCGGATCTCTCGCGCATGACGGCCGACGACGAGCGCTTCTACGGCGGGCGCGACTCCGCAGGGGACTCCATGGGCACTGACCCGGCCGAGCTCAAGGCAGAGTCGCCGCTCGAGCACGCCGAGCTCATCCGCGTGCCGGTGCTGCTGGTGCATGGCGAGGACGATTACACTGTGCTGGTATGGCACAGCAAGGCGATGGACCGTGCACTGTCGCGCCACGGGGTGCCGCACGAGTTGGTGCTGATCCGTCATGGCGACCACAGCCTGACCCGTCCGGAGATGCGCCTCACGCTCTACCGCAAACTCACCGAGTTCCTCAAAGCAAACCTGGGTCCGTAGCGAACGCGCCAGCCGCGCGGAACCAAAGCGCACACGCGCGTGTCAGAAGAACACATAACCGGTTGCCGATCAGCACGTGCAGGAAGGACGCCTCATGAGCATCGAGTCTCCAGGGATTCCTTACAATTTCGCCGACCTCGAGCCCGCCATGTCGCGCGACACCCTGGTGTTCCACTATCTGCGCCATCAACGCGTGTGCTTCGACCGCATGCAGGCCATGACACGCGGGGGCGAGCTCCAGGAGCTCGGGCTCGAGGAGCTGATCAGGGCGACCGAGCGCAACCCGGCGCTGCACGGGGTGTACCGTTACGCGGCCGAAGTGTGGAATCACAACATGTTCTGGCGCTCGATGCGTCCGCGCGGCGGCGGTGCACCGGACGGGCCGATCGCCGAGCAGCTGCGCAGCCGATTCGGCCCCTATGAGCGCTTCGTACGAGAGTTCCGCAGCGCCGCCGGGGCGCACTTCGGCAGCGGCTGGCTGTGGCTGGTGTGGCGGGGCGGTGCGGCGGAGATCGTGACGACCTCGAACTCCGGCACGCCGCTGGTGCGCGGCGATACGGTGCTGCTGGGGCTCGATCTGTGGGAACACGCCTACTACCTCGATCACCAGAACCGGCGCTCGGCGTATGTGAGCACCTTCCTCGACGAGCTGGTGAACTGGGAGTTCGCCAACCAGCGTCTGGCGGAAGGCCGCGCACGGCATGAAGCGCGCAGCGCGCGCGCGCAGCCGCCGGCGGCCGAGCCGGTGTCGGTGGGCAGGGTGCGAGTGCAGTAAACGATGCGGGCGGGGTTTCTCTTGCCGCTGTTGTTCGCTGCCGCCGGGGCACACGCCGCGACCGCGGTGCCCGCCGCGGGTGCGCCCGCGGCCGGCGCCGCAACGCCCGCCGAGTGGCGCTCCTGGGACCTCATCGTCAACCTGCAGGACCTGCCCCAGGCGTATACCTGCGATGAGCTGTGGTACCGTTTCCACGACCTGCTGCAGGCGCTCGGAGCGCGGCCGGACATGCAGATCCTGACCTACCATTGCGGCAGCACCCGCGCGCAGGCGACGCGCTCGCCGAGCGTGCAGCTGCAATTCGAGCTGCCCAATCCGCTGTCCGAATCGCAGGCCCGCTACGCGGACATGTCCGCGGTGCGTACCACGGTGCGCATCGGGCCCGGACAGCCGCACTCCTTCACCGCCGAGGACTGCGAGCTGCTGAAGCAGGTCAACTCGCAACTGCTCGTGGCGCTGCCGGTGCGGGTAGTGGGCGCGAGCCTCAGTTGCCCGGCCGCGGGCGGCGCCGCGCGCCACCCGTTCGCGCTGCGCGTGCAGACGCTGCTCCCACACTCCTAGCCGCGCGTGTTACGCGCTGCCCGCGACGCGCACGCGGTGCGGGTGGTAGGGCAGTACCTCGACCACTTCACCATCGCGCAGCCGCTGCTGCACGCCACGCCAGAAGCGCGCCGTGAGTATCTCTGCGTGCATGCGCATGAGCGCCGCGCGCAGCTCGTCGGAGAAGCCGAGGAAGTGCCCGAAGGTCTCCGGGAACACATCGTTCTCGCCGACATAGAACCACGGCTCGCCGCGCATCTCGTCCTCCGGATTCGTCGCCTGCGGCAGGTCGCGGAACGAGCAGTCCGTGACCCGGCACAGCTCGTCGTAGTCGTAGAAGATCACCCGCCCGTGGCGCGTCACCCCGAAATTCTTCAGCAGCAGGTCGCCGGGGAAGATGTTGGTATAGGCAAGATCGCGGATGCACTGCCCGTAGTCGAGCGCCACGCGCTCGGCGTCCGCGGCGCGCGCCTCACGCAGGTAGAGATTGAGCGGGACCAGGCGGCGCTCGATGTACAGGTGATCGAATACCAGGTCCTCGCCCTCCGCACGCACCGTTGCGGCGGTCTCGCTCAGGAGTTCCGCCAGCAGCGCCGCATCGAAGCGCGCGCGCGGAAAGCGCAGCCGGCGGAATTCCTGCGCGTCCACCAGCCGCCCGGCACGATCGTGGATGAACACCATCCGGTACTTCTCCAGCACTTGCGTGCGCAGCACCGTCTTGGGATAGGGAAAACGGTCGCGGATCACCTTGAAGACCACGTCGAACGAGGGCAGGGTAAAACACACCATGACGAGGCCCCGCTCCCCGGGCGCGTGCGTGAAGCGGTCGTCGGTGCGTGCCAGATTGTGCATCAGCTCGCGGTAGCGCTCGGTCTTGCCCTGGCGGGCGCGGCCCAGCACGGTGAACAGCTCGCTCACCGGCTTGCGCGGCAGCAGCGTGCGCAGGAACACGACCGCCTCGGCGACGCGCTCCAGATCGACGTGGAAGTAGGAGCGGGTGAAGCTGAACACGATGCTGACGTCGTTCTCGGCCAGCATCACCGCGTCCACCAGCAGCCCGCCGTCGCTGTTCTTCAGTGCGATCACCAGCGGCACCAGGAACTCGCGCCCGAGGATGCGGCCGACGATGTAGGCGCGCGAGATCTGGTAGAACACCGGGCGGATCACCTCGACCCGCTCGACGTTGCGCCGTTCGCCGTGCTTCTCGAGGTAGGAGCGCACCTCGGTGTCGACGTGCGCGATGCTCTTGTCGAGATCGCGCCACGGCGAGCGGAAGCGCACGTCACCGAGCAGATCCTCGAACAACAGCGACAGGGAGCCGTGGTTGACGTAGGTGTTGGTGCCCACCGCGGTCGCGATGTTCGCGAGCGGATCGAGCTCCGTGCCGACGAACTCGATGTCGGGAGCGATGCCCACGGTGCCGAAGAGGCGCCGGCTGACGGAGCTGAAGAAGGTCTTGGTGAACTCCGGGTCCGGCAGGGTGCCGATGAGCGTGGCGAACTCGGCGCGGATGGCGCGCCAGCGTGCGCGCTCGAGCGGCTGCGGTCCGAGCGCGGCGCGCAGCTCGGCGATCGTCTGGTTCACGAAGCGGTCGTAGAGCTCGATGCGTTGCACCGCGTCGCGCTGGCTGCCCTTCCAGTCGCGCGCGTCGAAGCGCAGCGGCGCGCGGCGCGTAATGGCGCGGAACTCGGCGTTGTAGTTGGCGAATGCCTCGACGATGTGGCGCGCGCTGTCCATGGGCGGCTTGCGGGCAGCGCTTTAGTCGAAATCGGTCGGCAGGGCAGGTTCGCACTGGTGGCGGTACAGCCGCTCGATCTGCTGCGGCAGCACCCGGCCGAGCGACAGCTCCGGCAGGCCGTCCACCGGGAAGAATCCAACCGCGTCGGTCTCGTTGCTGGTAGCGGGGCTGCCGCCGGTGAGCTCGCAGAGGAAAAACAGCTTGTAGATATGGTGCACGCCGGGTGGGTGGGGATGGCGGTTCTTGTCCACCAGAACCGCAAGCTTTACCGCCCGCGCACGGTAGCCGGACTCCTCGAGGATCTCGCGTGCCACGGCCTCGGAGGGCGCATCGTTGACGTCCACCCAGCCTCCCGGGAGCGTCCAGCGGCCGTCGGAGCGCTCGCGCACCAGCAGCACCTGCGCGCCGCGGAACACCCCGCCGCGCACGTCGACCTTCGGGGTCGCGTAGCCGCGCTCGCCTTCCCAGAAGGCGAGCGCCGTCTGCGGCGGCACGCGCAGCTCGGCGCTCAGCAGCGCCGCGACCAGCTCCTGCAGCTTGAGGTAGCGCTCGCGGTCGAAGGGATCCTGGGTGAAGGCAAGGCCGTTCTGGGCGATCGCCTGCACCTTGCGCGCCCATTCAAGGAGCGTCGCGCTGTGCGCGCTGCCGCTCACCTGCGCGCCGTTGCGCGCGCGGACTTGCGCACCACGAGCTTCAGTCCCGACCAGGTCTCATCCACCGCGCATACCTTGATATCGACCAGCTGCAACGGCACAGCGACCTCGCGCACCACGTCCTCGGTAACGTCGCTGGCAACACCGGATGCTTTCTTGGGCCAGCTGATCCACAGCGCGGCATCATCGCGCATCAAGCGCAGCGCCGCCGCCACCGCCCGGGCGAGCTCGGAGCGGCGGCTGACAAAGAGGTGGATGATGTCGGTGTCGGCATCGATGCCGGATACCAGCCGCACGCCCGCCGGCAGCGGCGCCAGGAGTCGGCGGTAGTTGGCCGGCGCGCCCTGCACGCAAAGGCGGCAGCCGGCTGCAATGCCGAGCTTGCCGGCAAGCGGCCTGCCCGAGTATCCGGCGGTGGCGGGCTGGCGGCGCACGCTCGAGCTGCGCGGGCGCCGCGCGCGCTACAGGTTGCGGATCAGCGCGTCGCCAAACGCGCTGGTAGCGACTTCCCGCGCACCTTCCATGAGCCGCGCGAAGTCGTAGGTCACGGTCTTCTGGCCGATGGTCCGGTCCATCGCCGTGATGATCGCGTCGGCGGCCTCGAGCCAGCCGAGGTAGCGCAGCATCATCTCGCCCGAGAGGATCAACGAGCCGGGGTTGACCTTGTCGAGGTTGGCGTACTTGGGCGCGGTGCCGTGGGTCGCCTCGAACACGGAGTGCCCCGTGAGGTAGTTGATGTTGCCGCCCGGGGCGATGCCGATGCCGCCTACCTGTGCGGCGAGCGCATCGGAGAGATAGTCGCCGTTCAGGTTGGTGGTGGCGATGACGTCGAACTCCTCCGGCCGCGTCAGCACCTGCTGCAGGGTGATGTCCGCGATCGCATCCTTGACGATGACGCGTCCGGCCTTCTTCGCCGCGTCCATTTCCGCGTTGGCCTGCTCTTCGCCGCGCGCCGCTTTGCTGCGCTCCCACTGCTCCCAGGTGTAGGTTTGCCCGGCGAATTCGCGCTCGGCGAGCGCGTAACCCCAGTTGCGGAACGCCCCTTCGGTGAACTTCTGGATGTTGCCCTTGTGGACCAGGGTGATGCTGCGGCGCTGGTTGGCGACCGCATACTGGATCGCCGCGCGGATCAGCCGCTCGGAGCCTTCCTTCGAGACCGGCTTGATGCCGATGCCGGAGCTCTCGGGAAAGCGGATCTTGGCATAGGCCTTGGGGAAGGCCTGGCGGAACAGCTCGCTGAACTTGCGCTCATCGGGACTGCCGGCCTCGAATTCGATGCCCGCGTAGATGTCCTCGGTGTTCTCGCGGAAGATCACCATGTCGACCTTCTCGGGATGTCGCACCGGGGAGGGGACCCCCTTGTACCAGCGCACCGGACGCAGGCACACGTACAGGTCGAGCATCTGCCGCAGCGCGACGTTCAGCGAACGAATGCCCCCGCCCACAGGCGTCGTGAGCGGGCCCTTGATGGACACCAGGTACTCGCGGCACGCGGCCACCGTCTCCTCGGGCAGCCAGGTGTTGAACAGCTTGTTGGATTTTTCCCCGGCGTAGACTTCCATCCAGTGAATGCGGCGCCGGCCGGCGTACGCCTTGGCCACTGCAGCGTCCATGACCCGCACGCTGGCGCGCCAGATGTCCGGACCGGTACCGTCCCCCTCGATGAAAGGGATGATGGGGTTGTCCGGGACGATCAGCTTACCGTCGCGGATGGTGATGCTGGCGCCCTGGGCAGGGATCTTGGGAGCTGCGGCCGTGGACATGGTTCACTCCTGGCGCGCAAATGCTAGCACACGCCCCGGACTTTCCGCGGATCGGGTGCGGAGCAGGGCGCGCGTGTGAGAGACTTCGGATGCGCACCTGGGCGGGGGTCGAAAGCCAAGAATCACATGTCAGACGGTGTGAACGAGACCGGCGGGTCGGTATCCGCGAAGCCCTCTTTGCTGCGCCAGATGTGCGCGGTGAAGCCGATCGATCCGGCGCCGCCCGGTAAGAGCCGCCTCAAGCAGGTGCTGGGCGCGCGCGCGCTCATCGCCATTGGTCTTGGCGCCACCATCGGCTCGGGCATTTTCGTGCTCACCGGCACGGTCGCCGCCATTCACTCCGGTCCCGCCATCACGCTGTCGCTGTTGATCGCCGCGTTCGGCGGCGGGCTCGCGGCGCTGTGCTACTCGGAGTTCGCCGCTTTTCTGCCGGTGCCCGGCAGCGCTTACAGCTACACCTACGCGACCCTGGGGGAGGCGCTCGCCTGGTTCATCGGCTGGAACCTGCTGCTCGAGTACGCGATCTCCGCCTCCGCGGTGGCGGTGAGCTGGTCGGCGTATGTGGTGAGTCTGCTGGCTGACGCCCATATCCATTTGCCGGCCCTGCTGGTCAACGCGCCGCTCGCGCTCGACGCACACGATCACCTCGTCACCACCGGCGCCATCATCAACGTGCCGGCCGTGCTGATCATCGCGGCCATGACGGCGCTGCTGTACGTGGGAGTGCACTGGTCCGCGAGCGCCAACACCTTCATGGTGACCCTCAAAGTCGCCATCATCGTGATCGTCGTCATCGCCGGGCTCAAGTACGTGAACACTTCCAACTGGAAGCCGTACGTGCCTCCCAGCAGCGGAACCTTCGGTCACTTCGGCCTGAGCGGGGTGCTGCAGGGTGCGGCCATCATCTTTTTCTCCTATGTCGGGTTCGATACCGCCTCGACGACCGCGCTCGAGGCGCGCAACCCGCAGCGCGACCTGCCGATTGGGATCATCGGCGCGCTGCTGATCTCCGCGGTGCTGTACGTCGCGATGGCCTCGATCATGACGGGCATGGTGCCGTATCAGAAACTCGACTCCGACGCACCGGTGGCGGTGGTGCTCGACGCTCACCCGCAACTCGCCTGGCTCTCGTGGTTCGTCAAGGTGGGGGTCATCGCCGGGATGACGTCCGTCATTCTCACCTCGCTCCTTGGCCAGCCGCGCATTCTGCTGTCGATGGCGGACGACGGGCTGCTGCCCGCGGCGATGAGCCGCTGTCATCCGCGCTTCAAGACCCCGCACGTGTCCACCGTCGTGACCGGGCTCGGCGCGGCACTGATCGCCGCCGTCTTCCCGCTGGATGTGCTGGCGGATCTCATATCGATCGGCATCCTGCTGGCGTTTGCGGTGGTCTGTCTCGGCGTGCTGGTGCTGCGCAAGACGCGCCCGGATGCCTACCGCCCGTTTCGCGTGCCGTGGGCGCCGTTCACCTGCATCCTCGGCACGCTGTGGTGCCTCGGCATGACCCTGGCGCTGTCCAACGGCACCTGGATCCGGCTCGTGGTCTGGACCATCATCGGCATGTCGATCTACGCCTTCTACGGATTCAGGCACAGCCGCCTGCGCAAATGACCCGCACCCTGGCGAGCACGCCCGCCCGGGACGGCTTCGCCATGCCGGGCGAGTTCGCGCCCCACGCCGGCTGCTGGATGCTCTGGCCGGAGCGGCCCGACAACTGGCGCGAAGCGGCGCGGCCGGCGCAGCTGGCCTTCGCGCAGGTCGCCGCCGCCATCGCCGCGCTTCGAGCCGGTCACGGTCGGCGCGTCGGCGGGGCACTACCCCGAGGCCCGCGCGCTGCTGGCCGAGCCGGTGCGGGTCGTGGAGCTGGCGCACGATGACGCCTGGATGCGCGACGTGGGCCCTACCTGCGTGGTCGAACGCGCGCGGGCAAGGTGCGCGGCGTCGACTGGCAGTTCAACGCCTGGGGCGGACTCGCCGGCGGGCTGTACTTTCCCTGGGACCAGGACGAGCCGGGTCGCGCGCAAGGTGCTCGAGATCGGAGGGCCTGGACGCGTTACCGCGCGCCGCTGGTGAACGAGGGCGGCGCGATCCACGTGGACGGCGAGGGCACGGCGCTCGTCACCGAGGAGTGCCTGCTCAACCGCAACCGCAATCCGCAGCTCACGCGCGGGCGAGATCGAACGGCTGCTGCGCGCGTACCTCGGGGTGAGTGCGATCATCTGGCTCGGCAAGGGCGTGTTCAACGACGAGACCGGCGGCCACATCGACAACCTGGCGTGCTTCGCCCGCCCCGGGGTCGTGTGCCTCACCTGGACCGACCGGCGGCGCGATCCGCAGTACACGATCTCGCTCGATGCCTGGGAGCGGCTGCGCGAGGCGCGCGACGCCCGCGGCCGGCGGCTGCAGGTAGTGCGGCTGCCCATGCCGGGCCCGCTCACCATGAGCGCGCGCGAGGCGGCAGGTGTCGTGCCCTACGAGGGTTCGCGGCCCCGTGTGCGCGGTGAGCGCCTCGCCGGGAGCTACGTCAATTTCTACATCGCGAACGGCGGCATCGTGATGCCGTTGCTCGATCCGCGCACCGACCGGCAGCGCGGCGAGTCGGTTGCAACGCCTGTTTCCCCGGCGCAAGCTCGTTGGGGTGCCGGCGCGCGAGATCCTGCTCGGCGGCGGCAACATCCACTGCACAACGCAGCAGATTCCCCAGTCGCGCCTCAAGGGAACGAGAACCGCATCACTGTCCCGGCGCTGACCCGGCCCGCGACCTCGCGAGGTGCGCTATGGTCGCCTGCCTGAGCAGGTCGGGGCGCGAACTCATGGATCCTATCCGGCATCTGGCGCGAGGCTTGTGCATAGCGTGCCTCGCGACGCTCGCCAACGCGCAACCGTCCGCGCCAACACTGCGCGTCATCGTGAAGCTGCGCGCACCACTCAGCGCTGCCCCACAGGCCTTCACCTCACTCGCCGCACGCATGCATCTGGCGCTGCGCGCCTCACGCCCGATCGTCTCCGGGATGCAGCTCATGCGGGTCGAGACGCTGCTGCCGGGGGAGGCGCCGGAGGCGACGCTGGCACGGCTGCGCGATGATCCACAGGTCGAGTTCGCCGAGGTCGATCAGCGCCGCTACCCGAACTCGGCGCCGAACGATCCGCTCTTCTCTGATCAGTGGTATCTGCAAAACGCGCAGCCCGCGGCGATCGATGCGCTCGATGCCTGGGACTTCACCACCGGCAGCAGCGGTGTGGTGATCGCCGAGGTCGACACCGGCGTGCGCTTCGATCACCCGGATCTGCGCAGCGGCAGCGCCAATCGCCTGCTGCCCGGCTACGACATGATCGGCCCGGATCCGAACGGCACCTACGACACGGGCAACACCGGCCTGGGGCGCAATCCCGACGCGTCCGATCCCGGCGACTGGATCGCGGCTGCGGACCTGAAGAACCCGCTGTTCGCCACTTGCACGATCAGCAACAGCAGCTGGCATGGCACCCGGGTCGCGGGGATCCTCGGGGCGATCACCGACAACCAGACGGGAATCGCCGGCACGACCTGGAGCAACTGGGTCCTCCCGGTGCGCGCACTCGGCAAGTGCGGCGGCTACGATTCGGACGTTCTGGCTGCCATGGGCTGGGCTGCGGGGCTGCCGGTCGCCGGCGTGCCCGACAACCCCTATCCCGCCCGCATCCTCAATATGAGTCTCGGGGCCACGGGAGCGTGCCCCGCGAGCTATCAGCAACTCATCGATCAGCTCGTCACGATGGGTGTGCTGGTGGTCGTCTCGGCGGGCAACGAGGGCGGTCCGGTGGATGCGCCCGCGAATTGCGCCGGTGCGGTGGCGGTCGCCGGCCTGCGCCAGGCGGGCACGAAGGTGGGCTTCAGCAGCCTCGGGCCCGAGGTCGCGCTCAGCGCGCCGGCAGGCAACTGCGTCAATACCGGCGCGGGCGAGCCGTGCCTCTTCTCGCTCACGACCACGACCAACACCGGCACGACCATGCCCGCCGCCAACACCTATACGGATGAGTACAACACCAACCTCGGCACCAGCTTCTCCGCGCCGCAGGTGGCCGCCATCGCCGGCCTCATGCTGGCGGTCAACGGCAACCTCGGAGCCGCTCAACTGCTCGCACGGCTGCAGGAAGGCGCGAGCAAGCCGTTTCCGCTGTCCACTGATGCCACGGTCCCCACCTGTCATGTGCCCGCCGGCCCGACCGATCTGCAGCAGAGCGAGTGCAGCTGCACCACCAGCGTGTGCGGCGCCGGCATGGCGAACGCGCACGGTGCGGTGCTCGCCGCCCTGCGTCCGATCGCGGCCGTTACGGTGCCAGCGACGGTCACGGCCGGTACAGCGGTGACCCTGAACGGCGCGGGCAGCGCCGCGGCGTGCGGTCACACCATCACCACTTATCAGTGGACGGTCGTCTCGCCGCAGACCAACCCGCCGCAGATCACGAATGCAGCGTCGGCGTCGGCGAGCGTGATCGCGCCCGCAGCGCCCGCAGCCTATCTTCTGATGCTGACGGTGACCGACGAAGCCGGCCGCAGCGACAGCGCACAGGTGGTGGTGAATTCCGGCTATGCCAGCTCCAGCGCACCGGCCAGCGCCGGTGACGGCGCCTGCCCGGTCGCCATCCACTTCACGGTGCAATCCGCGGGCGGCAGCGGCGGCAGCGGCGCCAGCACCGCCAGCAGCCCCGGCAGCGGTGGCGGTGGCGCCCTGGACCTGCTGACGATCGTGGGGCTCCTCGGCGTCGGGCTCGCCCGCGGGTCGCGGCGCTACAGCAGGCGCTGCGCCGCCTCGAGCCAGGTACGCTGCGCGCGACGGTAGTGCCCGGGCGCGATGCGCGCCTGCTCGAGCAGCTCGCGCGCGACCTTGCGCGCCTCCTCGCGCCGCCCCTGGGCCTCGAGCAGCTGCGCGTAGCGCACCGAGGCTTCGGCGCCCGGGTAGGAGGGCGCCAGCACTCGGTACTCTTCCAGCGCCTTCTCCACGTTGCCTTCGCCCTCGAGCGCGCGCGCGTACAGCAGATGCCCCTCGGGTGAGCGGAACTGCGGGTTGAGACGGATGAGCTCATCGAGCGTCGCGCGAGCGGCGGCGGTGTCGCCCTTGCCAAACTGCGCGTGCGCCAATCCCAGCATCAGGTTGGGATCGTGCTCGTAGAGACCGGTGAGTGCCTCGCGATACTGCGTAATCGCCTCGTCGTAGCGCTCGTGCCGGACCAGCTCCTGCGCATAGCGCTGGCGGCTCGCCACGTTGCCCGCAACGCGCGCTTCGTTCTCATAGCGGCGCAGGTCGGCGCCGGGATCCATGGCCTTGCGCAAGCCGCGTGCGGTGCGCTGCGCGGTGCGGCTGCGGAACAGCTCCGGCAGGATCTCCACCACGAGGTACAGCAGACGCGCCCAGGCCGAAGGGCAGCGAGCAGCAGCACCCAGATCCACAACCAGTTACGCCCGGTCTTGATGACGTGAACGATCAGCAGCGACCTGGATGCCGTAGAGCAGAATCAACAGCAGCATACGAGCTCCGCAAAATCCTAGGGTGCCATGCCGCCGGCGCGGCAGGTGAGCGCTGCGGTAGTGCGAACGCGATGAGGTAGTCCCCGCGCGGCGTACCCAGGCGGCCCGTGGCCGCCGGCGCTGATGACGACGTACTGCCGCTGATCGCGCCCGGCGCGGTAGGTCATGGGCGTCGCCTGGCCACCGGCGGGCAGTTTGTACTTCCACAGCTCGCGCCCGGTCTCGATGTCGAACGCGCGGAAGTAGCTATCGATCGCCGCGCCGACGAACACCAGGTCCCCGGCGGTGGCGATCGGACCGCCCATGTTCGGCATGCCGAAGTCGCGCACCAGGGAACCACGGCGTGAAGCCTTCGGTCGAGCCCAGAGGCACCTGCCAGACGATTCGATTGTGCCGCAGGTCGACGCTCACCAGCGTGCCCCAGGGCGGCGGCGTGCACGGCAGCCCCCAGGGCGACAGCAGCGGCTCGCGGCGCACCGCGTAGGGAGTGCCCGCCTGCGGACCGAACTCCGCGTGCGGATAGCTGCCCGGAGCGCATCTGGGCGGCGAGCTGCGACGGCGGTAGCAGCGTCACCACCATCGGCAGGTCGTTCACCGCGGCGATGACCCGCTCGCGCTGCTCGTCGTAGACGATGCCGCCCCAGTCGACGCCGCCGATGATCACCGGGGAAGA
Source organism: uncultured Gammaproteobacteria bacterium (assembly GCA_963713175.1). Lineage (GTDB taxonomy): Bacteria > Pseudomonadota > Gammaproteobacteria > Steroidobacterales > Steroidobacteraceae > 13-2-20CM-66-19. The sequence continues at coordinate 98,318 of CAVQKW010000013.1, forward strand.
GCAGCGTGCCGCGCGTGTCGGGTGGGGTGAAGATGCCCTCGTTGCGCAGGGCCGCGATGCGCTCACGACACCTGCCGCGGTCCCAGAAAGTGATCCCCCAGGCGTCGGCGGGGTCGACCCGGCGCTGGGGCACGAGCGCGGGCAGCGCCGAGAACGGCTGGGTCGGCGAGGCCTGCTCGCCGGGCACCAGGCTCTGCGGCACGGCGCGCTCGGTCACAGGATAGAGCGGCGGCTCCGCGGGTGCGCTCGAACACGTACAACATGCCGGTCTTGGTCGCCTGGATCACCGCCGGCACCGGGACTCCCTGCACCTCGATGTCGCCCGAGGACCGGTTGCGCCGCAAGGTCGTAGTCCCAAAGGTCGTGGTGCACGAGCTGCTGGCTCCAGACGAGCTTGCCGGTGCGCGCATCGAGCGCCAGCAGCGAGTCGGCGAAGCGATTGCTGCCGAGGCGCGTGCCGCCGTAGAAGTCGGGGCTCGCGGAGCCCGTCGGGACCAGCACCAGCCCGTGCTCCTCGTCGACCGACATCACACCCCAGGCATTGCCGGCGCCGGTGAGCGCGGCCTGCGCAAGGTTCCATTCGGCCGCCGCCGGATGCGCGGGCGAGTCCGGCAGCGGATCGAACGTCCACAGCAGCGCACCGCTGCGCGCATCGAAGCCGCGGATGACGCCGCGCTCGACGTCGGCGGCGCGGTTATCGCCGATCGCAGACCCCACGACCACGACGTTGGCGTAGATCGCCGGCGGGGAGGTCACGAGGTAGCGCGGCGCGGTCGTGAATGCGCAGTCCGCTCGTCAGGTCTACCTGGCCGCCGGCGCCGAAGTCGGCGCACGGCCGGCCGGTGTCGGCATCGAGCGCCAGCAGCCGCGCGTCGAGCGTTCCGGTGAACACGCGCCGCGCGCACGGACCGCCGTGCTGCGGATCGGTGCTTGCCCAGACACTGACGCCGCGCGAGGTGCTCTCGGCGTAGCGGCGTGTACGGTCGATGTGCGGATCGAAGCGCCAGCGCTGCTGCGCCGCTCGCCGGGTCGAGCGCGATCACGATGTTGGTAGGGGTCTCGAGGTACAGCCGGCCGAAAGCCAGCACCGGAGTTGCCTCGAAGGCGATGCGCCGCGCCTGCGCGAAGCCGGCGCCGAGCTCGCCGGTACGGTAGTCCAGGCCACTGTCGAGGTGCGCAACGTTGCCGCGGTTGATCTGGTCGAGGCTCGAGAAACGCTGACCGAACAGGTCGCCGCCGTAGTAGCCCCAGTCGCTTGCCTCCGGCGATTGCGCCGCGGCGCGGCGGCGCTGGCGAGCAGCGCGACGGCGACGAGCGCCGACATGGCCGGGCGGGGCGGCCGCGGGCGTTCAGGCGGCGTGGCGGCGCGTTCGCTCATGCGGCGCATTATCCGCGAGTGCGCGCACCGCGCGCGAGCCGCAGCGCGCCTGCAGGGCCCATGCTGGTATTCTTGACATCGTGAGATCAATACGGGCGGTCATGCCCCGTCTGCGGGGCATCGAGGTTGCTTCTCGCGATTCAATGCCTGGCGCTTTCGGCGGTCGCGGCCGCCCAGGCGTCCCCAGCGCGCCGCCCGCCGCGGCGCAGGCGCAGCTGCGCCATCGCCCGCGCATCGGCCTGGTGCTCTCCGGCGGCGGCGCCCGCGGCGCCGCGCACGTCGGGGTGCTCAAGGTCCTCGAGCAGATGCACGTGCCGATCGATGCGATCGCCGGCACCAGCATGGGCGCGGTGGTCGGCGGCCTGTACGCCAGCGGCCTGACGGCGCGCGAGATCGAGAAGATCATGACCTCGCTCAACTGGCAGGACGCGTTCCGCGACCGTCCGCCGCGCGAGGACCTGACGCTGCGCCGCAAGCAGGAGGACGAGAGCTTCCTGGTGAAGTTCCCGCTGGGCGTGCGCGGCGGGCACATCGTGCTGCCCAAAGGGCTCATCCAGGGCCAGCGCCTGAACCAGACACTGCGGCGCCTGACGCTGCCGGTCGCCCGCATCGGCGACTTCGATGACCTGCCGACGCCGTTTCGGGCGGTGGCGACCGATCTGGAGACCGGCGAGGCGGTGGTGATGGGCTCCGGGGATCTCACCAGCGCGATGCGCGCCAGCCTGTCCGCGCCCGGTATCTTCGCGCCGGTGGAGCGCGACGGACGGGTGCTGGTGGATGGCGGCATCGCCGACAACGTGCCGGTCGACATCGCGCGCGCCATGGGGGTCGACGTCGTCATCGTGGTCGACGTGGGCTTTCCGCTGCTGCCGCGCGACAAGCTGACCAGCGTGCCGGCGATCTCCAACCAGATGCTCGCGATCCTCATCAGCCGCAACGCCGAGCAGGAGTTGGCGACGCTCACGCCCAAGGACATCCTGATCCAGCCGGCACTCGGAGACATCTCGTCGTTCGACTTCGGCGGCGTTGCGCGCATTATCGGCATCGGCGAGGCGGCGGCGCGCGCCGACGCTACGCAGCTGGCGCGGCTCGCGGTCGACGATACCGAAATACAGCACTACGTCGCGCACCGCGACTCGCTGCGCAGTCCTGCGCCGCGTATCGACTTCGTGAGGGCGGACAGCGGCTCGGAGGGGTATTCGCAGGCGCTCGACAAGCTCTTCAGGGACCTGACGGGCAAGCCGCTCGATCCGGATACGCTCGCGCAGCGCGTGACCGCGCTCTACGGCGCGGGCGGCCTCGACACGCTCGACTACCACGTCGTCGAGGACCAGGACCGCTACGGACTCGCGATCGACGCCAAGCCGAGTTCGATGGGGCCGAACTACCTGCGCTTCGGGCTGAGCCTGCAGGACGATTTCCAGGGAAATTCCACCTACAACGCCGCGGTGCGTTTCGTGATGTCGGACATCACGCGCAGCGCCGGGGAGTGGGTCAACGACCTGCAGGTCGGCAATGTCGAGCAGATCGCGACCGAGCTGTTCTTGCCGCTGGCGCAGTTCTCCGGGTGGTTCGTCGACCCGCACGTCTCCGCGGGCTCGCACGACGTGGACGTGCTGGAGGGCCAGAGTCTGCTCGCCGAATACCGTGCTCATACCTTCAACTACGGCAGCGATTTCGGCTACCAGTTCGGCAACTGGGGCGAGATCCGGGTCGGTGCGCTGCGCGAGGAGGGTCACTTCCTGCTGAAGATCGGTGATCCCGAGGACCCGAATCTCCCGGTCGAGCCGTACCAGCCGTACACCACCCGCGAGTACTTCCTGCGCCTTTCCTACGACCGGCTCGACGACGTCAATTTTCCGCACAGCGGCCAGCAGGCCACCCTGCAGTTCGGCGACTACCACAACGTGGTCGGCGTCGAGCAGACCACCGATCAGGTGACACTCAATTACCTCGCCGCGCACTCATTCGGTCGCGACACGCTGGTGTTCTCGACCTCCGGTGGCACGACGCTCGAGAGCAAGCTCTCGGACATCAACCTGTTGTTTCCGCTCGGTGGCTTCCTCAATCTATCCGGTCTGCGCGCCGACTCGCTCACGGCTCCGAACTTCGGCATCGCGCGCCTGCTGTACTACCACCAGATCGGGCGCGGCGGTCTCGGCTATCTCGACGTGCCGACCTACCTCGGATTGTCGCTCGAGGCGGGTAACGTCTGGCAGGCCCGCAGCGCGGCCGGCTTCGGCAATACGCTCAAGGACGCGAGCGTGTTTCTCGGGCTGGATACCTTCCTCGGGCCGGTGTATCTCGCGAGCGGCTTCGACCAGCATGGCAACCAGGCATTTTACCTGTTCCTCGGGCGCACGTTCTGACGGCGCGCGAAGACCTCGCGCACCTCACGCGCGCTTACTGTAGACGATGAATCCCGAACGTTCAGCCACGCTGTCGTACAGCCGCCGCGCGACCTGGTTGGTCTCGTGCGTCTGCCAGTAGATGCTCTTCGCGCCGGCGAGCTGCGCCTGCCGCAGGCACTCCTCGATGAGCGCCCGACCGATACCGCGGCCGCGCAGGCCGGCGACGGTGAACAGGTCCTGCAGGTAACAGTTGAGCTCGACGCGGGTGGTGCTGCGGTGGAAAAGATAGTGCGCGAGGCCGACCATGCGAGCGTCGAGCTGCGCGACCAGCGCGTGCACCGGCTCGCTCTCATCGAGGAAGCGCGCCCAGGTCGTGCGGGTGACCTCTTCGGGCAGCGCGGTCGGGCCGGCGCGTTCGTAGAACGCGTTGTACCCCTGCCACAGCGGCAGCCACCGCTCGAAGTCTCCCGCCGTCACGGCGCGAACGAGCAGCTCGCCCTGGGACATCTCGTCAGTCACCAGTCGGTACGATGGAGGCCGTCTCCGCCATCAGAATCACGGCGCGTTCCGCGGCGCGCGTGCGGTGCACGGCCCCCTTTGGCACCACGAAGCCTTCCTGCGGCCGCAGCACCACCGAGCGGTCCTCGAGGTCGATGATGAAGCTGCCTTCCAGCACGAAGAAGAATTCGTCGTCCCGGTCGTGCTTGTGCCAGTGGTACTCGCCCGGCAGGAAGACTCCGAGCCGGATGACCGAGTCGTTCACCTTGCAGAGCGTCTGGTTGTACCACGGGTGGTTGCATTGGGCGACCAGCGCGGGGACGTCGACCACGCTCAGCGGCGCGAACTTGACGTCGAGGTGGGTATCGTATTTGGTGAGATCGGTCATGGGGTCGGTGCTACAGGCCGCGGCTCTCGGCGAGCTTCTCGATCTTCTTGAACACCAGCGCCGGCTTGTCGCCGGCGCGCGAGTACTCGTGCCGGCGGCTCATGTCGGCGAGCGCCGCGTCCCGCTCCGCGGGACTCGGGTACCAGTGCAGACGCTGCCACTCGGGGCCGAGGAGCTTGCGGAATGGGTCCCCGGGCGGAAGGCTGACGCGGATGCCATAAGGGCGCAGCTTCTCGATCGGCGGCGTAGTGAGATTCTGGGGTTGGCTGATGCCCATGTCGGGACTGTAAGTGCGCCGCACTGCGCGGCGCAAGGGTGCCGGCTGCGGTGCGCCCGGCGTCACAGGAAGCCATGCGTGCTCTTGAGTCCTTGCGCGGCTGTCTCCACACTGAAGGCTCAGGTCCTGCGAGGAGCTCGCCATGGGTCAGCCCAGAAAACAGACGATGCCGCCGAGAGAGTCGGCCCTTCCCGGGCGCAGCGCGCCGCTCAAGGTGTCCGAGGAGCATTTCGTGAACGGCCATCGCACCGTGCCGCCGTTCCCGGCCGGGCTGCGCGAGGCCATCTTCGGCCTCGGTTGCTTCTGGGGTGCGGAGCGGCTCTTCTGGCAGCTCCCGGGCGTGTACTCCAGCGCCGTTGGTTACGCGGGCGGCTATACGCCCAACCCACATATGAAGAGGTGTGTAGCGGGGACACCGGGCACGCCGAGGTGGTGCGGGTGATCTACGATCCGAACAAGATCAGCTACCAGGATCTGCTGAAGGTCTTCTGGGAGTCGCATGATCCGACCCAGGGCATGCGCCAGGGAAACGACATCGGGACGCAGTACCGCTCGGGGATCTATACGCTCGACAAGGGGCAGCGCGATGCGGCGGAGAAATCCCGCCGCCTCTATCAGGAGCTGCTCGCCAAGGCCGGGCTCGGAACCATCACCACCGAGGTCCGCGATGCTCCGCACTTCTACTATGCGGAGGACTATCACCAGCAGTACCTGGCGAAGAACCCGGACGGCTACTGCGGGATTGGCGGGTGTGGGGTGCCTTTCAAATCCGCGGAGTTACAAGTGGGGGAGAGGGCATAGCAGACGGAGCGAGCCTGTTTCGGGACGTCGTCACCCCGCTCTGGCAGGTCTGGGCTCGCGTATCTGCCCGAGGATCAGGTTCAGGCGCATACGGCGGCTGGCCGGCTGGTGCGCGTACTGGCCGATTGGTGCCCGCCTTTTCCGGGTTACCATCTGTATTATCCGAGTCGCCGCCAGTCGTCGCCGGCCTTCGCGTTCGTGGTCGAGGCGCTGCGGTATCGTCAATCAGGTACGAACACTTGAAGGTGTCTCGCCGCTCGTTTCTCCTGGCGCTTCCTTGCGCGACAATCGCCCGCGCCATCGTCATTCGAGAGGGTGTTCCCGACTCGAGCTATCTCGCCCCTGAAGGCGAGTTCCCGCCGCTGGTGGACTTACCGATAGCCGGTCACGGCACCCTCATCACGAAGCAATGGGTGGTAACGGCGGCTCATGCGGTATATGAACACCGGCCGGCCAGCGTCACGATCAACGGCACGCGGCGAGCCGTCGCGGACCCGGTGATTCATCCCGCGTTCGCCGGAGTGCCGAAGCCGAAGGAAATGAGAGGCGACGCGGCTCCGTTCATGAGGGCCCTCGGGAAGATGCACGACATCGCGCTGCTGCGGCTCACCATTCCCGTCGAGGACGTGAGGCCCGTCGGCCTCTATCGCGACACGGACGAGATCGGGAAGCTGGTTACCATGTACGGCAAGGGTGCCACGGGCAATGGTGTGAGCGGCGAGGATCCGAAGTCGCCGATGCGCGGCTCGCTGCGCCGGGCTCACAACCGCATCACCGGCGCGGAAAGCCAGTGGCTGAGCTACGTCTTCGACTGCGACCCGGACGCGCCATCGCTCGAAGGGGTGATGGGCAACGGCGACAGCGGCGGCCCGGTGATCATCGGGGCAGGTGACAGCTCCAAGCTCGCCGGCATCGCTTCCTGGAGATCCTGGCGCGGCAACCTCGAGGATCTTCGTCGCGGAGTGTGCGGCCAGACTTTCTATTGCTCGCGGATCTCCCACTACGCCAGCTGGATCGACCACGTGATTGAAGAGGCTAAGAAATGAAGATCAGCTTCGCGGCTGCCGCCGGCCTTGTGGTTGTCGCGGTCTTCCCCGCCGCCCACGCGGCCGGCAAGGACGCCAGGGTGCTCGCCGCGGCGCAAGCCGCACGCTCGTCGCAGCTGCAGCTGCTCGAGCAGGTGGTGAACATCGACTCCGGAACGGGCGATGCCGAGGGTGGCCGCAAAGTCGCTGCGGTGCTGATCCCACGTCTGAAAGGCATCGGCATGACGGTCGAGTCCGTGCCGGCGGAGGAAGCCGGGCTGCCGGACAACACGGTGGCGACCCTGAGCGGTCGCGGCAAGACCCGCATTCTGCATGATCGGGCACATCGACACCGTGTTCGGACCCGGGACGGTGCAGCGCCGGCCCTACCACACCGACGACAAGCGGGCCTACGGACCGGGAGTGTCCGACGAGAAGGGCGGGGTGGTCGAGGGTATCTATGCGCTGCAGATTCTGCATGCCGCGGGCTTCAGGGACTTCGGCAAGATCGTCTTCCTGATGGAGACCTCGGAAGAGCGTGGCTCGCCCGGAACGAAGGCGCTCATCGGCAAGCTCCTCCAGGATGCCGACGTGGAGCTGAACCTCGAGCCCGGGGATCCGCCGGACGCGCTGACCGTGTGGCGCAAGGGCAGTACCACGTTTCACATCGACGTGAAGGGTCGCGCCGCGCATGCCGGATCGCGCCCCAGGATGGCCGCAACGCCGCCCTGGAGCTGATCCACCAGATCGCCGGGCTCGATGTCTTTCCGAAGTCCGGACCCGGCCTGACGGTCAATCTCACCGTCATGCATGCCGGTACCCGCGCCAACATCATCCCCGAGGACGCCTCCGCGCAGGTCAACGTGCGGGTGCGCGACAAGGCCGACTTCGGTCGCGTCGAGCAGGTATTGCGCAGCAACGCCGAGACGACCGTGATCCCGGACACCCGGGTGACCGTCACGCGCGAGGCGGCTTACCCGCCGTTACCCAACAATCCCGCGACTGACCAGCTCGCTGCACGGGCGCAGCGGATCTACGCAGGCATCGGGCGCACGCTCGCGACCGGCGGCAACGGTGGGGCGTCCGAGTCGGCGCTCGCGGCCGACGCGGGAGTCGCTGCGCTCGACGGACTCGGGCCGGTCGGCGGCGGGTTTCACTCCGATGCGGAGTACCTGGACCTCGACACGGTGACACCCCGGCTCTACCTGCTGACCATGCTGCTCATGGACCTGGGAAAGATCGGCCCGCATTCGCACCAATAGGCCAGCAGCAAATGAAGGCATGGCCACTTCTCACGGCGCTCTTGGGCTGTGGCGCCGTGCTGGCGTCGAACCCGACAGCAGCAGGTCCGCCGGCGGATGCCGACGCCGACACCCACGCCTGGTGGAGGACGACCGCAGTCCTGGCCGACGATGACATGGAAGGGCGTGACACGGGCTCGCCCGGCTATGCCCGGGCCGCGGACTATGTCGTCGGGCAGTTCAAGGCTGCGGGGCTCGAGCCCGCCGGCGAGCACGGCGGGTGGTTGCAGTCGGTGCCTCTGACCGAGGTGCGCGTCGAGTCCGAAGGCACATCGGTGAGCGTCGTCAGGGAGCACACGCCGGGTGTCCGCTTCGAGTTCCTGCACGAGATCACCGTGCGCGCCACGAGTGCGTTGCCGGCCGAGCTCGACGCACCACTTGCCTTCCGCGGCTACTGCTCGAGCCAGGAGCTTGCCTCCGACATGCAGGGCAAGATCGCCGTGTGCTTCGGTACGCGGCGCCTCGGCCTCCCGAACGCAGCCGAACGGATCAGGGCCGCGGCGCAAGCGGGTGCTATCGGACTGGTTTCCGTCGATGATCCGGGCTTTACGATCGAGCCGGCGCGGTGGCCGGCGGCCTATGCGCGCACTGTCCGCATCGAGGGCGACGCGCCGATTCCGGCACCCGCGCTCGCCGTGTTCAGTCTCAGCAGCGCGGGCTTCGTGAAGCTGCTCTCCGGCACGGGACTCAACGCCGCCGACGTGCTCGCAGCCGGAGCCGCAAAGAAGCCGCTGCCGGGTTTCGACATACCCGGGCGGCTTGCCGCGAGGTTTAGCATCTCGACGCGCAGTTACACGTCTGACAATGTCCTCGCGCTCCTGCCGGGTACCGATCCACGTCTCAAGGACGAGGTGTTGGTGGTCTCCGCTCACCTCGACGGCTATGGGTACGGTGCGGCCGTCGGTGGCGATACGCTCTACAACGGTGCGTTCGACGATGCCGCCTATGTGGCGACGCTGATCCGCCTCGCCGACAGACGCCAAGGAAAAGGCTTTGGCCGTAGTGTGTTGTTCGCCGTCTTTACGGGCGAGGAAAAAGGCCTGTTGGGGTCCTCCTGGTTCGTCCGCCACCCGACAATCACCAAAGAGCGGCTCGTCGCAGACATCAATCTGGACATGGTGCGGCCGCTGTTTGCGCTCAAAGCACTGACCATGCTGGCGATGACCGATTCGACCCTTGCCGCGGCCGTCAGGTCCGTCGGTTACAGCATGCATATCGAGATCCGCGCGGACAAGGAGCCCGAGCGGGGACTTCTCAGGCGGGCGGATCACTGGTCGTTCCTGCAGGCTGGCATCCCGGCGACGACCTTCGTGTTCGCCTACGACCCAAACACGGAAGCCGAGCGGCGCTACCGCGAGTGGTACAACATTCGCTACCACCGGCCTCAGGATGACATGAGTCAACCGATCGACTTCGCAGCGGCAACGGCCTTCAATCGCTTCTTCTACGCGCTTGCCGGGAAAGTAGCGGATGCCCCGGCGAGACCGGTCCTGGAATCGAACGGGAGAGTTGCCCGGTGAAAGGACGCGTGGCGCTGGTCACGGGCGGCGGCCGGGGGATCGGCCGCGAGGCGGCGCTGCTGCTGGCCGCTGCCGGAGCGCGCGTCATGATTGCCGCCCGCAGCGCCGCGGAGCTTGCCGCCGTCGGCCTCGAGTACGTCGCAGCTGACCTGGGAACCGCCGAGGGCTGCGCGCTCGCGGTGGCCGAGACCCAGCGACGCCTGGGACCCATCGACCTGCTGGTGGTGAACCACGGCATCGGCTCGGCTCACGAGCGGCTCGTGTGGGAGCAGGATCCGCAGGTGTGGCGCGAGACGATGCGCGTCAACCTCGACGGCCCGTTCGAGCTCGCGCGGCTCACCGTCGGCGGCATGTGCAAGCGCGGCTTCGGGCGGCTGGTGTTCACCAGCTCGACCGCCGGGGAGAAGGCGGAGCGCTCCGGCAGCGCCTACACCGCGTCCAAGCATGGCGTCATCGGACTCGCACGGGCGATCGCCCAGGATGCCGGTCCGTTCGGCGTCACCTCCAACGCCGTGCTGCCGGGCTGGGTGCGAACCGCGATGGCCGAGCGCTCGGCCAGGACGGAGGCCGAGCGGCGCGGCATCAGCGTCGAGGAGGTATGGCGCGAGCGTGCGGCCATCTACCCGCAGAACCGGGTGCTGGAGCCGCGCGAAGTCGCGCAGGTGATCGCGTTCCTGTGCAGCGAGGCTGCCGGCGGCGTGAACGGTGAGGCGATCACCGTGGCGCTCGGGGGCATCTGGTAGAGCGTTCATCCGCGCGTGTGCCAGCGCTACCGCCCTGATGGGTGCTAGCGCAGGTATTTGTCGAACCAGGCGAGGGTACGCTCGGTAGCGTCCCGGCGTGCGCCGGGTCGCGCAGGCCGTGGCCTTCGCCGGGGTAGATCATGATCGCGGTCGGCACGCCGAGGGTCTTCAGCGCGTGCCAGAACTCCTGCGTCTGCGGCGCCGGGCACTCGATGTCGCGCTCGCCGACGTACTCGAAGGTCGGGCGTGCGCACGTTGCGGATGTAGTTGATCGGCGGATGAGCGCGCGTAGACGGCCGGATCGTCGTACACCGATGCGCCGAAGTAGGGGATCATCCACTCGTCGATCCCGTTCTCGCCGTAGTACGACAGCCAGTCGCTGATGCCCGCGGCCGCGACCGCGGCCTTGAAGCGGTTGGTCTGGGTCACGGCCCACATGCGTCATGAAGCCGCCGTAGCTGCCGCCGGTGAGCCCGAGGCGCGCCTCATCGATCGGCGCGGCACGTCTCGGCCGCATCGATGCCGGCGAGGATGTCGCGCAGATCGCCGTGACCGAAGTCGCGCACGTTGGCGGCGGTGAAGCGCTCACCCTGACCGAAGCTGCCGCGCGGGTTCGGATAGAACAATGCCCAGCCACGCCCAGCAGCGCGTGCATGAGCCCCGGGCCGGAAAAGCGCGGCACGGCCGCCGCCGGCAGGTCCGCCGTGCACGATGGTGATGAGCGGCAGCTTGCCCGTCGGTGCCCGGTCGGCAGCAGCAGCCAGCCCTGCTCCTCGAAGCCGTCGTTGCGTCCACGTGATGCTCTGCACCTGCGCGGCCAGCGTGAGGCCCGCGTTGAGTCGCGTCAGATCGCGCCGGTGGCCCGGGGCGCCGACCGCGATCTCCGGTGGCAGCGTGAAGGACTCGCGCACCGCGGCGCGCGTCCTCCGAGGGACAGGCGAGCGCCTCGACGTGAACTCGCGCCAAAGCGGTGCGTCGCTCGCACGCGCCAGCACGTGCGGCGCGGCTGCGTCTTGCGCCCGATCCCGAGGCCGACGATCTGGTACTGATCGCCCGCGAGCAGCTCGGCGCGCAGCTCACCGCCGCAGCCCCAGTAGAGCTGCACGCGCCGAGGCCGCGCATGTCCGGCGTGACATCGAGGGCCGCAGCTGCCGTCGACGGCGACCGTGTAGACATCACCGCCGGTCGAGCCGAAGTCGCTCATGAGTGCCGCCGATGAAGGCGACCGTGCGCGCCATCGGGCGACACCGTCGGCTGCGGCGAGCTGCTGCTGGATCGTCGGCGGGTGTGTAGATGACGCGCGGCGTGGCGCCGGCCCCTGCGAAAGCGTAGAGCTTCGCGGTCCACCAGTTGTTGTCGCCGTTGCCCGGCGCGGCGGTGCCGATGAACCCGCGTCCGTGCGGGCAGCCAGTCGTACTCGTAAACGTAAAGGTCGGCGGGCGATGCCCACTGCAGCGAGCCGCCGGCGAGGCGTGCGATGCGCTGCTCGGCCGGAGCGGCATCCAGATCGCCCGCAATCGGCGCGCCGGCCTCGGTGGCACCGACCTCCTTGCGGGCGTTCTCGACCGCCAGCAGTGCCAGGGAACCGTCGGGTGCGTACTTGAGGCTGGCGAGCGTGCCGTGGAACTCGAGCAGCCGGTGCAGGCCGCTGCCGTCGGCTGCCACCGTATACAGGGAGTAGGCGTGGCTTGCCGGCGTGCGCACGGTGAAGGTGAGCTGACGGCTGTCCGGCGTCCAGGCGGGCGAGCCCGGCCAGCACTGCGGCACGTGGCCGCAGGGCATCGGGATGCGCGCCTCCGGGCCGCCCCCGGTCTGCCGGATCACGAGCTCGCGCACGTCGGGGAAGTTGCTGCCGGCCGGCGCATCACCCTCGACGGAGGCGACATGGGAGGCGTCGGGTGAGATCTGCACGTCGAGGTAGCGGTGCACGAGACGCTCGGGCGCGGTGCTTTCGGCGGCGACCGGTAGCTGCGCGAGCAAAGCCATCAGGAGGAGACTGGACGAAAGAGCGTAGCAGGCGCGAGTCGTCATGAGGATACCTTCAGTTCCGCGTGCCGCGCTTCGGGGCCGAATGCCGTGACGAGGATCAGCGCGATGGCCACCACGGCCATCGTCCACGCAAGGATGTAGGCATAGTCGTTGCCGCGCGCCTCCGCGAAGCCGGACTGGAACGGCGCCATCTTCGACATGGCGAAGTTGCCCAGCTGATAGGCGAATCCCGGCAGGATCGCGCGCACCGAGGAGGGCGACAGCTCGTTCAGGTGCGCGGGCACGATGCCCCATGCGCCCTGCACCATGAACTGCAGCAGGAATGCGCCGAGCGCGAGCAGTACCGCGGTCTGGGCAGTAGGCCCACAGCGGGATCATCGGCAGCGTCAGCGCCGCGGCCAGCACGATGGCGCGCTTGCGGCCCAGCCGCTCCGAGAGCGTGCCGAAGCAGATGCCGCCAGCGAGGGCGCCGAGGTTCATGACGACCGCGATGGCGCCAGTCACCGCCGGCGAGAAGCCGTGTTGCACCTGCAGGAACGTCGGATACAGGTCCTGCGAGCCGTGCGAGAAGGCATTGAAGCAGGCCATCAGCACGACCAGGTAGAGGAGCGTCGGGAAGTAGGCCTTGGCGGCGCGCCAGATGGCGCCGGGCGAGGCGCGTTGCGGCGAGCGGCCTGCCGTCCAGGCGGGCGATTCCTGCACGCCGTAGCGGATATACAAGACCAGAAGCGCAGATGCCGAGCTCAGGATGAACATGCCGCGCCAGCCGATGTGAACGAACGCGACCCAGAAGACGACCGAGGCGAACAGATAACCCAGTACGTAGCCTTCCTGCAGCAGTCCGGAGAAGAACCCGCGGCCGCGGGCCGGCAACGTCTCCAGAGCGAGCGCGGCGCCCACGCCCCATTCCCCGCCCATCGCGAAGCCGAACACCGCGCGCAGCACCAGCAGCGTCGCCAGGTTGGGTGCGAAGGCGGTCGCGAGCTGCACCACCGAATAGCTGACGACGTTCAGCATCAGGATCGGCCGGCGGCCGTATTTCTCCGCCAGCCAGCCGAACACCAGCGCGCCGAGCGGGCGGAACGCCAGCGTCAGGAACACGCCCTCGGCGACCGATTTCACGTCGCTGTGGAACTCGCCGCTGATCGCCTTCAGGCAGAAGACGAAGACGAAGAAGTCGAAGGCGTCGAGCGACCAGCCAGCGAGCGCGGCAACGTAGGCATGCAGTTGCGCCCGGGTGAGCATCCGCCAGTAGCTGAGCACGAGACGGCTCCTCGGTCAGACTCCAACGGCGAGAGCGTACCACGGGGCGCCGTGTTGCTTCGTGGTTGCGGGCGCAGCCCGCGGGCGCAAGAATGACCGCCCACCAACCTCGATGCGGATGTGCGCGATGAGACAGCTGACGGTACTGAGTGCCCTGGCGTTCTGCATGGCGACTGCCGCGACTTACCCGGCGGCCGCCCAGACTACGCAGCCGACACACGAGGCCCTGGAGAGTCTCGCGCAGGACATCGTCTACACGACGGCCAAGGCGTACCCGATGACGGCGACATTCCTCGGGATCGAAGGTCACGACGGGGAGCTGGAGAGGCCCAGCGAGGAGTTTCGGGCGGCTCAGGTGCGACGCCTGCAGCAATGGCAGGGGAAGCTGCACTCGATCAGCGCCGGGTTCGACGCCCACACGTCCCTCGTGGACAAGGACGATGCGCTGCTCCTGCAGGCGCGTCTCACGAGGAGCCTCGATCAGCTGCTGGTGGAGCAGTTCGATCGCAAGGACTACGGGGATTCCGGCAACAGCATCGTTGGCGTGGTGTTCGTGCAGTTCCAGCATCTGCCGGTGGTCGGGCATGAGGGCGCCACAGCGGCCGATCTCAAGCGGGCGTGGGGCGACATCACGCGCCGCCTCGCCGGCACGCCCGCCTACATCAGCGCGGCGAGCCGCCTGGTCACCACGCCGTGCCACCTGCTCGGGGTGGTCAGCAGCCGGGAGCTGGCCGGTGCGCCCGATTTCCTCAAGGGCGCGCTCACCGCTGCCGCGCGCAGCCAGCTCGGCGAGTACTCCAGGGAATATCGCCGCTTCGTGAAGGCGCGCGACGCGGCAAGCGCGGCGCTCGCGCAGCTGAAGCAGTACATCGACGCGCACGTGGCTTCCTGGCCCGAGAACTACGCGATGGGTCGCGAGGCCTACGATCACATGCTGAAGGAGGAGCAGTTGCTGCCCTTCGACGCCCGCGACGTCGAGCGCATCGGGCACGACGAGCTGGCGCACGGTTGGGCGGAGGAGGCGTGGTTGCGTGATCTCGCCCGGCGCCGCGGTGTTGCACTCGGTGCGCCGAGCGGCGGCGGGCTCGCGCCCGGGGGCGCTGCCCTGATCGACTACTACCGCGACTGCATTGCGCGGCTGCGCAAGTTCGTCACCGACGAGGAAGTCGTCACCATTCCCGCCTGGCTCGGCAGCATGGAGATCGTCGAGACGCCGGCGTTCCTGCAGCCGGTATCGCCCGGGGCCTCGATGAATCCTCCACGTCTGTTCTCGACCTCCACCACCGGGTACTACTTCATCACCCCGCCCAAGTCGCTCGCCGAGGCGGCCGCCCGCCTGGACATGAACGAGGACTTCGATCGCGACCGCATCATGTCCACCGCGGCGCACGAGGCGATGCCCGGACACTTCATGCAGCTGTCGATTGCCAAGCGTCACCCGGACTTCGTGCGCAAGACCGAGTTCAGCTCGGTATTCGCCGAGGGCTGGGCGTTCTACGGCGAGGAGATGTTCGTGCGTCTCGGGCTGTTCGGCGATCACCTCGACGGGCGACTGTTCACCGCGCGCTGGGAGCGGGTGCGCGGCGCCCGCGCCATCGTCGATCCGAAGCTCGCGAGCGGGGAGTGGAGCTACGAGCAGGCAGCGGATTTCTTCGCCGCCCAGACCGGCTTCACCAAGGAACAGGCCCACGCAGCGGTCGCCGGCATCGCGGCGCAACCAGGCTACGTGATCGCCTACTCGGTGGGACGGCTGCAGATCGAGGGCCTGCTCGATGAGTACCTGCAGCGCATGGGTGAGCACGCGTCGCTGCGCGACTTCCACGACCGGCTGCTGTCGTACGGCACGACACCGCTCGCGATCGTCGCGCCGGAGCTGCTCGCGGACCTCGATAAGCCGGCGAGTGAGGTGCGGGCGGCGGCGAACTATTGATGGAAAGGCACGTCATGGCGAACCTGACCGCGCAACGATCTGCCTTACCGGCTCTGGCGCTGCTCTTCTGCTTGCCGGTCTCGGCCGGTGCGCCGTTTTCCTTCGACTCCGCACCCGGGCGGCTGCCGAAGGACGTCGTGCCGCAAGACTACACGATCGCTGTCACTCCGGACCTGGACGCGAAGTCCCTGGCCGGCACCGAGTCGATCACGCTGCGCTTGCGCACCGCGACACGCACCATCGAATTCAATTCCCTCAACGAGCGGCTCACGGACGTGAGGCTCGACGGTGCGCCGGTCGGCAAGGTCGACTCCGACGACAATCTGCAGCTCACCACCGTGACGCTGGCGCGGGCGGTGTCCGCGGGCACGCACGTGCTGAGCTTCTCCTACAGCGGCAGGCTCGAGACCCAGCCGCACGGCATGTTCCTGCAGCCGTACCTCAACTCCGACGGCACACGCGGGCGGCTGGTGTCCACCAAGATGGAGAGCACGGATGCGCGGCGCATGTTTCCCTGCTGGGACGAGCCTGCTTTCCGCGCCACTTTCGAGCTGACGGTCACCGTACCGGCTGCCTGGGCCACGGTATCCAATATGCCGGTGGCGCGCCGGGTGGTGAACGGGACGCTCGCGACCACGACCTTCGAGCGCTCGCCGAAGATGCCGTCCTACCTCATCGAGTTCACCGGCGGCGACCTGGCCGAGATCAGCGCCCGGGTGGGCGAGACCGAGCTCGGCATCTGGGCGGTGCGCGGCCGCGAGCAGGAGGGCAAGGTCGCGCTCGCCAACGCGCAGCAGATCCTCGCCGATTACAACGACTACTTCGGCTATCCGTTTCCCCTGCCAAAGCTGGACTCACTTGCCATCCCCGGCGGCTTCACCGGTGCCATGGAGAACTGGGGTGCGATCACCTACAACGATCAGCTGCTGCTCTACGGGCCGGCGAGCACGCTGAATGACCGGCAGATCATCTTCGCGGTGCAGGCGCACGAGATGGCGCACCAGTGGAACGGGGATCTGGTGACCATGGGCTGGTGGGACGATCTGTGGCTCAACGAGAGCTTCGCCTCGTGGCGCGGGGAGAGCGAGACCGAGCTGCGCAACCCCACCTGGAAGTGGGGTGAGCAGCAGGACGGAGCGAGGGAGCGCGCCATGCGCTCCGACGCGCGCCCTTCGACGCATCCGATCGAGCAGCACGTGGCCGACGAGCTGCAGGCAGCCAACGCCTTCGACGACATCACCTATCAGAAGGGGCAGTCGGTGCTGCGCATGCTCGAGGCGTACGTGGGGCCGGAGGCGTTTCGCGACGGGATCCGGCGCTACGTCCGCGCGCGTGCCTACTCCAACGCCACGGCCGCCGACCTGTGGAGCGCGCTCAGCGCAGCGAGCGGCACGGACGTGGCGCGGGTGGCACGCGAGTGGACCGAGCAGGCCGGCTTCCCGCTGGTGACGGTCGCGGCCGCGTGCGATGCCGCGGGCGCGCGCACGCTCACCCTGTCGCAGCATCGCTTCCTGCTGCAGGGCGGCGCGGGCGGCGCCGCGCACTGGAGCATCCCGCTGAGGATCCGCTCGGGCACGGGCGAGCCTCGCCCATTGCTGCTCACGCGCGATGGCCAGAAGAGCGCGGCGGGTCGCTGCGAGGAGCCCCTCAGCGTCAATGCGGGCGCGATCGGTTTCTACCGCGCGCGCTACGATGCCACGACGCTCGCCACCGACACGCGTGCCTTCGGGACTGTGCCGGACGGTGACAAGATCGCGCTGCTCGACGACAGCTGGGCGCTGGCGCTCACCGGCGCGCAGGGTCTCGGGGCGTACCTGGCTCTCGCTTCCGCCATGGGGACCGACGAGGATGCGCGCGCCTGGGAGCAGATCGCCGCCGCACTCGGCACGGTCGAGCACGACGAGCGCGGCAGCGCCGGACACGATGCATTTGCAGCCCTCGCTCGCGGGATCGTGAAGCCCATGGCCGACCGGCTCGGCTGGCAGCCGCGGGACGGGGAGACACCCGACGTGGAGGATCTGCGCCAGACTCTGATCGGCGACCTGGGCGCATGGGGCGATGCCGACATCATCGCCGAGGCGCGCCGCCGCTTCGGGCGGTTCACGAGCGACCGCGGCGCGATCCGCCCGGACGATCAGAGCATGGTGCTGACCATCGTCGCGCAGAACGCGGACCCGGCCACGTTCGAGCAACTGCACGCGATCGCGCGCGACGAGCACAACGAGACTGCGCAGCGCCGCTACTACCTGGCTCTGATGGAGGTCGCCGATCCGGCGCTGGCGCAGCAGGCCGCACGGATCGCACTCTCGCAGGAGATTCCGCCCCAGGCAGCGAGCGTGCGCCTGCGGCTCATCACGACACTGGCCCGCCGGCACCCGGCGCTCGCCTGGGCCACGTTCACCGCCAACGCCGATACACTGCTGGCGCCGAATCCGAAGTACGCCCCCCTTATCACCGCCCAGAGCGTACCCGAGGTGTTCTGGGACGCGGCCGAGCCGCAGCAGATCGAGGCCTGGGTGCGCGGGCGGTTGCCGGCGGAGATGTCCGCCAACATCCGCCGCGGCATGGAAGCCCTGAACGCGCGGCGCGCGGAGAAGCGGCAGGTGCTGCCGGCTGCGGATGCCTATGTCGCGTCGCGCGTGAGCCAGGCGGGCGGCGTCACAGGGCGCTGAACACCTTCTTGACGAGCGCGCTCGCCTGACCCAGAGGGTTCTTGCGGATTGCGCGTTCCTCGTCGGCGACCCGGCTGAAGAGGCCATCGAGCGCCTTGCCGGTGACGTAATCGTCGAGGTTCGCGTCCTTGGCGGAAATCAGCCCGAACTGCGCAGCCCGCGAGGCGAGCTGGTCGTACCGGGAAGCGAGCTGCAACTTCGCGGTCTCGCGGGCCACGACCGGGTGAAACTTCGCGGTGAGCTGTGCGCTGGTGGCGCGCCGGAAGTACTGCGTTCCGGCGTCATCCCCGCCGGTGAGGATCGCCTTGGCATCCGACAGCGTCATGTGGTGCAGCGCCTGCTCGAAGATGGGCTTCGCCTGTGCCACCGCTGCTTCCGCGGCGTGATTCATGGTGGCCTTGAGCTCATCCGCCTCGCCGCTCATGCCGATCATGCGCAGCGCGCGCTCGGCCTTGGCGAGCTCCGGTGGCAGCGGGATCGTCACCCTCGGGTCGTTGAGAAAGCCGTTGGGCGCTCCAAGCTGTGCCACCGCGGTGCCGACGCCCTGCGACAGAGCCGCGCGCAATCCGCCGGCGGCGTCCTTCGAGCTGAGCGCATCGAGCGCGGCCGATGCCGCCAGCGCCCCCGCGCACAGCGAGCAGCCGACGACGAACGATGACACGACGAGCCGCAGCGATGTTGTTTTGCTCATGGCGTCCCCCGGCGAGTCGAAGCCGTTAACGGCAGTGTAGACTTGCGCGCAGCCGCGCAACAACTTTCGGGGGCCGATCCGTGAGCAACGCCGCAACCGGCTTCGGCGCGATCATCGAGCGCGAG
>CAVQKW010000014.1:0-187394 GCA_963713175.1 uncultured Gammaproteobacteria bacterium
ACAAACGCCCTCCTACCTAGCGTTCACGGCCCGTTCCAACGATTGTTAGAAACCACCCGACGAGTGGCACTGTGCGCGTGCGGCCCACCAGCTTCAAGTCAGGCGACACAGTTCCACGTTTAAGCGCGCCCCTGAGACCCGAAGGACTTCGCTCCGCGCCTGGCGCGCAGCGCCACAGGCGCGGCCGATGAGACCACCGAAGCTGCTTGGGCGAGCGCGCCGACTTTGATCGAAGGCGCGTGGCCGCAGGCGCACGTCTGAGGCGCCAAGCGAAGACGCCTGCAGGACGACATGGTCTGATGGTGCTCGCGCTGCGGCGAAGCAAAACGGAGACACTTACAGCTCTTCGCGGCGCTGAATTCCCCCCAAGTGACTTCTAACGGTGAAGTTGAACGGCCGCCCGCGAGAGTCGCGGGCGCTTCACTCGGGACTTATTTCGTCGCGCTCTGCAAGCCCGCCCTGCCACCCAGTGTTCACGGCCCGTTCCAACGATTGTTAGAAGGAACCCGACTGAGTGGCACTGTGCGCGTGCGGCCCCGCAGCTTCAAGCCAAGCGGCATAGTTCCGCGGTCAAGCGCGCCCTTGAGGCCTCAATTACTCGAGTTCGCGCCTGGCGAGCATCGCCACAGGCGCGGTCGGTGAGCTCACCGGAGCCACTCGGGCGCGCGCCCCGACTTCGAACGAACTCGATGCCAGCCGCACGCGCACACTGATGCGTTAAACGAAGACGCCTGCAGGACGACCGAGTCAGCCAGAGCTCGTGCCCCCACGTCGTTAATCGAGGCGCTCCCTGCTCTTCGCGACGCCAAATCTCCCTGAAGTGACTTCTAACGGTGAAGTTGAGGGGCCGCACAGAAGCGCCCGATGGCGCCGAGGGCGCACACTGTCTCCCCGCGCCCGCGGCGCCAAACAGACCACGCCTCACGGACCCCTCCAACGATTGTTAGGGCTCAGGGCCTGCGTAGGCGCCTCCCTTCGCATCTCCCGTGTCCAGAGATACCTGGAACTCGTGCCAGGTGTCATCGTAGCGCCAGCCCTCACCCCGAATGAAATCCGATGCGATGGATAAATTTCGGATGCCGTCCCAAGAAAGCCGCCTGGTACGCCACCTGAGACCTGTGGGATCAATGAGTGAAAGGCGTAGCCCCTCGTCAAGAAGCAATGCGCGGCCTTCGGGAATATACGTAACGGAAGCGACCATGCCTTCCAACTGTTGTGCGGATCGAGCCTCGGGGTCCACCACGTAGATCTCCCCGCCAGAAATCACCAGGACATGAGTCGCGTCGGGGTGCGCGTATGCGCCGGAGAAGCGAGTCATGCCCGGCTGGAAGTTACCTACCCAACTGTCACAAGCTTTGGGCGAAAAGCGAACCACAAAACCCTGCCTGTGCGCGCCGCGACCTGACGTTGGAAATGGGATCGCCGCTGGTCCGTACGGCGGTAACCCCGGCACTACTTCAAACGTAGGCACTCGCCCTGGGCCCTAACGGTGAAGTTGAGGGGCCGCACAGAAGCGCCCAGTTGGAGCCGCGGGCGTACAAACTCGTCCCGCGCCAGCGGCGACACTACTGCGCATCACGGCCCCCTCCAACGATTGTTAGACGTCATCGCTAAATCACGTAGAAGTGGTCCACCACAATTTGCCAGTGTGCGCCGAGCTTGAACAGAATCAGTTGTCCCCCCGAGTTCGAGGTGCCGACCGAGGCTATCGCAGTTCGAGGCATTGGGAATGACAGGAGTTCGCCACTGACAAAATCATTGCGCAGACAGGGAGCCGTTACGGTGATCCCAGGTCTAGGGTCACACCCGTGATCCTCTGGCCGCGTAGCTCACGGCAAAAGCCGGAGTGTGGGGTAGTCGCGCTGCAGTCTCGGTAGCAAGGCAGGGTTGCTTCGCAGGTAGACCACGCTCCCTGTGGGGAACTGCGAGAGGGGTCGCTTCATGGCGACCGCAAGAGCATCGTCGGCGTCGATCGCGCAGATAACAGGCGGCGCAAAGCGAAGTGCAACGTAGACGCCAAGAAGTGCAGTAATCGCACCTCCAATGAAGGCGCCAACTAGGACTGGTGCGCGGCTCACGATGACGTCTAACGGTGAAGTTGAGCGGCCGCCCGGAGGGCTCGCAGGCGCTCGGTTCGGATTTTGCTCTCAAGGCGCATCAAGCGCTCCCGTACAGCCTTTCACGGACCGCTCCAACGATTGTTAGAAGTCACCCAACGAAGCCCACTGTGCGCGTGCGGCGCGGCGGCTTCAACCGAAGCGACATAGTCCCGGGGTTTAGCGCGCCCCTGGGGCCTCAATCACTCGAGCCCGCGCCTGGCGAGCATCGCCACAGGCGCGGCCGATGAGCGCATCAACGCTGCTTGGGCGCGCGCCCCGACCTCAGTCTGGAGTGCTGCCAGCCGCACGCGCACTCCCCGAGGCGACGAACGAAGACGCCTGCACGAGAACCGAGTCTGGCAGCGCACGCACTCAGGTGGAGCCCAGCGAAGGCGCTTCGGATTCTTCGCGGCGCTGAATTCCCCCCAAGTGACTTCTAACGGTGAAGTTGAGGGGCCGGGCACCCACGCCCGAGGGCGCACAATTTCTCAGCGCCCGAGGCGCCAAGCCGCAAGCGCATCACGGACCCCTCCAACGATTGTTAGAAGTCACCCTCACAGAACACCACTGTGCGCGTGTGGCACCACGCCGGCAACCGAAGCCACCTTACCCCCAGAGTTGAGCGCGCCCAAGAGCCGCACGCGCACATCGGTTGCGCCAAACGAAGACGCCTGCAAGACAACCGAGTCAGTCACCATCCGCACACCACAGAGCCAACCAAAGCGTCCTCCCAGCTCTTCGCGGCGCTGAATTCCCCCGAAGTGACTTCTAACGGTGAAGTTGAGGGGCCGCACAGAAGCGCCGGACGGGCGACGCGGGCGCACACTGTCCCCAAGCGCCCGCGGCGCCAATCAGACCATGCCTCACGGACCCCTCCAACGATTGTTAGACCGCCAACTTGTCATCGGGCAGCGGGCTCCAAGCTGGGTTTGGGCCAATGTAGCGCGCTTTCGCGGCCTTGAACATGAAGCCGATCGTGGCTAAGAGAGCAATGCCTGCACCGAGCGGAAGCGCGAAGAATAGGGCCTGAAGCCAGAGGTGAGACTCAGCGCCCGGGTACCGCGCAAGAACAAACCATAGGCCCGAGAAGACAAGCGCGATCTGGCAAAGCCAGCCGAACGAGTACATGGCCCATCGAGCTTGGTACGTGGCCCAGGTCTGACCGACGGTTGGTCGTGGACCAATCCATGTGAAGGCGGCGCGGGTGATCGTGCTCTCTGGGTGGAGTTTGAGAACCCAGACCGCGACGAACACGATAGCCCAGAACGCTAGCAGCGAGCCTTCCATGTTGGCGGTCTAACGGGGAAGTTGAACGGCCGCGTAGAAGAGCCGGCCGGGCGACGCGGGCGCAGACTGTCCCCAGGCGCCCGCGTCGCCTAGCAGCTTGCGTATCACGGACCGTTCCAACGTTTGTTAGAGGACGCCCTCAACCAGCCTACTGTGCGCGCGCGGTCCCTGAGGCGCAAACCAAGGGCAGAGAGCCGCCGTTCAAGCGCGCCGCCCGCAGCTGAGCAAAGCCACCGCTGGCTCCATTTACCTGCCCCCTCAAAGACTACCTGTTGCGGCGCGCGCCCCGATCTCACTCGAAGGTGATCCGCGCGCGCACTCGATGACCTCAAACGGAGGGATGCTTCCGATTCTTATATCTCTTCGAAATCTTCGCTCGGACGCCTGTTCTACTAATTCTTCCTTCGCGCTACTGAAGTTGAATTCCAACAGCGGACTCTAACGGTGAAGTTGAGGGGCCGCACGATCACGCCGGACAAGCGCCGCGGGCGCACACTGTCCCCAGGCGCCCGCGGCGCCAACCAGACCACGCCTCACGGCCCCCTCCAACGATTGTTAGGCGGCGTCATCCTGTTGCTGCGGGTCAGGTAAGGCCCCGGGCAGTTTCCCCGTCGCCAGATACTCTAGCTCCGCGTCGGTGAGGTCAGTGAGCGTGTCCGCTCGCGTCCAAATGTGCCGGGCGCGGAGCAGGAATTCCACAGGAACTCGGACCTCGGCGGTCGGCGTTAATTCGCAGCTCGCCGGGACGGGAAAGACGAGCGCGGGGCAGTCGTGCAAGCGCAAGTACTCCGCGACCGGAGCCGCTGAGGCCTCATCGGGGCAGGCCAGGAAGCACCGCCAATTTGGCAACGCGCCCATGATGCGAAGGGTAGACCAACCGTCGCAAAGAAGCTCGCGACGGCGTCAAAGACGACGCCTAACGGTGAAGTTGAGCGGCCGCCCGGAAGGCTCGCAGGCGCTCGGTTCGGATTTCGCTCTCAAGGCGCATCAAGCGCCCCCCGTACAGCCCCTTCACGGACCGCTCCAACGATTGTTAGAAGTCACCCACCGGAGGCACTGTGCGCGTGCGGCCCACGCCGCTGCAAGCGAAGACGACATAGCCCCCAGTCAAGCGCGCCCAGCGGCGGGAACGAAGCCGATGCGCACCTGGCGCACAGCGCCACAGGTGCGACTGCTGAGCGGAACGAAGCGCCTTGGGCGCGCGCCCCGACCTTCATCGAAGGGTCCGGCCGCACGCGCACGTCTGGGGCGCCAAGCGAAGACGCTCTGCACGAGAACCGAGTCTGTCGTCGTCGCACGCATTGAGGTGTGGCCCTGCGATAACCCTTCGCACTCTTCGCGACGCTGAATTCCCCGCACATGACTTCTAACGGTGAAGTTGAGGGGCCGCACGACCACGCCGGATAGGCGACGCGGGCGCACAATCTCTTCCCGCGCCCGCGGCGCCAAACCACTCACGCCTCACGGACCCCTCCAACGATTGTTAGAAGTCATGCCAAGAGAGATCCATGAATGTGAAATGGAGGCTCTACCAGTTCAACATCATCCGGCATCGGAGCGCTGTTCGCACAGTAGGAAACGTCAATGCCCGACAGATATCCTCTGGCATCAACGAACACCTGAAATTCCACAGAAATACTCTCTGGGCGTCCAACGACGCGATAGTCCAGCTCGAGCGCGCACCCGTCGCGGCCTGAGGGACGCATCAGCGGTTCAAGTGCCGATTCCGGCTGGATCGCCAAGTCGAAGCTTTGGCATCCGCAATCGCACAGCCGCGTGATCTTGCCGCCGGCGAAGTGCTGCTGAATTAAGTGCGCGCGAGGGATGTAGGCGCATGATGCGAGATAGCGCGCCCATCTCGCTGCGGTGTCAGCAGTGTTGGGCATGACTTCTAACGGCGAAGTTGAGGGACCGCGGTAGAGACTCGCGGGCGCACAGTTCGCGTTCCATTCTCCGGGCGCGGAGAGCGCCCACCCACCCAACCGATCACGGCTCCCTCGAACGATTGTTAGAAGTCACCCTACCGAGTGCAACTGTGCGCGTGCGGCCTTGGACCTTCAAGCCAGGCGACATAGTTCCCGTGTTAAGCGCGCCCAGGGCTGGAAGCGAAGCCGATAGGCGCCTGGCGCGCAGCGCCACAGGCGCCGCCGGTGAGGTCATCGAAGGTGCTGGGCGCGCCCCGACGCTGATCGAAGGCTTTGGCCGCACGCGCACGTCTGGGGCGCCGAACGAAGACGCCTGCACGAGAACCGCGTCCGGGACGCTCATGCCGAGGTAGAGCCCAACGAAGACGCTTCGGATTCTTCGCAGCGCAAAATTCCTCCCAAGTGACTTCTAACGGCGAAGTTGAGGGACCGCGGTAAGGACTCGCGGGCGCTCGGTTCGCGTTCCATTCTTCGGGCGCGGAGAGCGCCCACCCACCCAACCGATCACGGCTCCCTCGAACGATTGTTAGAAGTCACCCACCGAAGCTACTGTGCGCGTGCGGCCCAAGAGCTTCAAGTCGGGCGACATGGTCCCCGTGTTAAGCGCGCCCCTTGAGACCTTAAAGGACTTCGCTCCGCGCCTGGCGCGCAGCGCCACAGGTGCGGCCAGTGAGATCACCGAAGCCGCTGTGGCGCGCGCCCCGACCTCGATCGAAGGGTTTGTGGCCGCACGCGCACGTCTGGGACGCCAAGCGAAGACGCCTGCAGGAGAACCGAGTCTGGCGGCGTACACGTTGAGGTGGAGCCCAACGAAGGCGCTTCGGATTCTTCGCGACGCTGAATTCCCCCCAAGTGACTTCTAACGGTGAAGTTGAGCGGCCGCCCAGAGGGCCCGCGGGCGCTGGATTCGGATTGCGCTCTCAAGACGCATCAAGCGCCCCCCGTACAGCCTTTCACGGACCGCTCCAACGATTGTTAGAAGTCACCCACCGGAGGCACTGTGCGCGTGCGGCTCAGCAGCTTCAAGTCAGGCGACATGGTCTGCGGGTTCAGCGCGCCCCTCTGGCCTCGAGCACTCGCTCCGCGCCTGGCGCGTAGCGCCACAGGCGCGGGCGATGAGACAACCGAAGACACTGGGGCGCGCGCCCTGACCCCAATCCAAGGTGCTACCAGCCGCACGCGCACGTCGGAGGCGTCGAGCGAAGACGCCTGCAGGAGAACCGAGTTTGGTAGCGTGCACATTCAGGTGAGCCCAACGAAGGCGCTTCGGATTCTTCGCGACGCTGAATTCCCCCCAAGTGACTTCTAACGGCGAAGTTGAGGGACCGCGGCAAAGACTCGCGGGCGCTCGGTTCGCGTTCCACTCTCCGGGCGCGGAGAGCGCCCACCCACCCAACCGATCACGGCTCCCTCGAACGATTGTTAGAAGTCACCCTGCCAAGTGGCACTGTGCGCGTGCGGCCCACGAGCTTCAAGCCAGGCGACACGGTTCCCGTGTTAAGCGCGCCCCTGAGGCCTCAATTACTTGAGCCCGCGCCTGGCGAGTATCGCCACAGGCGCGGCCGATGAGCGCAGCAAAGCCGCGTGGGCGCGCGCCCCGACTTTGATCGAAGGCGAGTGGCCGCACGCGCACATCTGAGGCGCTAAGCGAAGACGCCTGCAGGACGACATGGTCTGATGGTGTTCGCGAAGCGGCGAAGCAAAACGGAGACACTTCCAGCTCTTCGCGGCGCTGAATTCCCCCCAAGTGACTTCTAGCAGGCTGTTGAAAAACGCCACGCATCAGGCACAGTTGCAGGAACGGAGCAACCGAGGCTGATCTGATGCGCGGGGATGATATTCAGCAAGGTGGAATGTTCAGTTACGTGTCGCTTGAGTCGCGAGTGCCGCCGGATCACCCGTTGCGCGGCATCAAGGGGCTGCTGGATGAGGCGCTCAGCGGTATGAGCCGGGACTTTGAGCGCGTGTATGCGCGCGAAGGCCGCCCTTCGATCCCGCCGGAGCGTCTGGTGAGAGCCTCGGCGCTGCAGATTCTGTACTCGATTCGCAGCGAGCGACTCCTGTGCGAACAACTGGACTACAACCTGCTGTTTCGCTGGTTCGTGGGGCTGTCGATCGATGAGCCGATCTGGGATCACTCGAGCTTCACCAAGAACCGCGACCGGCTGATCGAGGCGAAGGTGGCCAGAAAGCTCCTGCGGCGCATGGTGCGCAAGGCGAAGAAGGCGCAGTTGCTCTCGAACGAGCACTTCAGTGTCGACGGCACCCTGATTGAGTCGTGGTCGGCGGTCAAGAGCATGCGCCGGCGCGATGGTCGGGACGAGCCGCCCGGGCCGGGGCGCAATCCGATGGTCAACTGGCACGGCGAGAAGCGCACCAACGAGACGCACGTGTCGCCGAGCGATCCGGAAGCGAAGCTGTTCCGCAAGAGCGATAAGACGGCTGCCAAGCTCTATTACATGGGTCACGTGCTGATGGATCACCGCGAGGGGCTGGCGGTGGATTTCGAGCTGACCGAGGCCAACGGCTTTGCCGAGCGCGCCGCGGCGCTGGCGATGCTGGATCGGCATCCCTCGCAGCAGCAGCGCACGGTGGCAGCGGACAAGGCCTACGACACCGCGGACTTCATCGCCGACTGCCGCGAGCGCGGGGTCACCCCGCATGTGGCCATGAACATCACCGACACGCGCGGCTCGGCGATCGATGCCCGCACGACTCGGCATCACGGGTACATCGTCAGTCAGAGGGTCCGCAAGCGCATCGAAGAGTGCTTCGGCTGGGGCAAGGACGGCCGACCGATGCGCAAGATGAAGGTGGTCGGCAAGGACAAGGTTACCTTCCTGGCAACCCTCACCCTGGGTTGCTACACGTTGCTGCGGCTGGCGAACCTGCGGGTCGGCCCCGAATTGGCTCCTGCGTAGCGGCCGTGTCTGCGCTGAATGGCGAAGCCCCGCAGAAGAGACCCAGAATGAGCAAGCAACACCCCAACGGAACGAGGCCGCTTCGGCTGGAGAGCGAAAAATGACACCCGAGCGGATCATGAGTGTGCTTTCGGCCCGTTCTTCAACAGCCTGCTAACGGTGAAGTTGAGGGGCCGCACGACCACGCCGGACAGGCGACGCGGGCGCACACTGTCCCCAAGCGCACGCGGCGCCAAACCGACCACGCCTCACGGCCCCCTCCAACGATTGTTAGATGGCGCGCGCGCCAGCGGGCGCACCGCATATTTGCCCATCACCGCGGCTCCACGGACTTAACCACAACCCCAAGCGCGGTACGAACGACGCGAATTGTCACAGGCTCGTCGACCTGAAGTAACCCCGTGGCAAGCGAGTGCCGATACCGCGTAACCAGACAAATTTGCAGCATCGCCGCATCGCTATCTCGTCGCACGGTCACGTACCCTCGGCAGGCGCTGCGGCCATAGTTCGGGTACACCGAGGTCACAGTTGCGTCGAACGAATCCTCTCGACCGCTCAGATATTGTGCACCGACGCCCGCTACTCGAACGAATGACCAACCGACTATAAGTGAGAGGAGAGTAGTAGCCGCAAATCCCCTCACAAACCACCAGACAACATTACCACGCCTCAGTTGTGCGAGCTTTTCTGGGAGCGCGGTCCCCGCCGGTGGGTAGAAGTAACTGCGGATCGTGAGGATGGCGAACGCCGAGGCCGCTCCTGCGCCGGCAGCCGCTCGAAGAGGATAGGACCAGGACCAAGGGTCTAGCGTTGTCCAGCGATCGATGCCACTGGAGCAGACGAGGGCGGTCAATACAAGCACCGCGAGAAGAGTTATAAGCATCAAGCGACTCGGGCGTTTGAAGGTGCCCGCTGCTACGGTACGCACAAGGTCACCAGAGATGCTTAGGCCAGAGGGCGATGGACATCATTGTCCTCAACGCGCTCGCCATCTAACGGTGAAGTTGAGGGGCCGGCCGACCACGCCGGACAGGCGACGCGGGCGCACAATCTCTTCCAGCGCCCGCGGCGCCAAACCGCAGGCGCATCACGGACCCCTCCAACGATTGTTAGATGACCCAGCCATCCAGAGACGTTATATCCAGCCCTTCGGCATCGCTAAATCTGGCCGCGCGTCGTGGATTAAGCTCATAAGCTGCCTGATATCCGCATTCACGAAGTGCTTAACCGACACGTCTATGAATTTGCTTCCAGTTGCGTCGCGACCTTCTATAGAGATTCGGCGAAACGGCCTGTTCATCTTGGCGAGCTCCTTGGCATTAGATGCCTGCCGGCCCACGGATGTGATGTCGGCAATTCCTATTGACACTCGCGGTATCCGAAAGGCTCTCTGATGAACGACGCCGTCCTCCACCCAAATGCTGTACCAGAGCCCCATCAAAACCTGCAGCGAATATACCCCGCAGAGGAGCAGCGCAGACTCAAACGTTCCCCACTTCCCAGAGCGAAAGGAGACGACAAGGCCCCAAACAGCAAGCGCTAGAAAAAAAGTTCCCAACGTTCTATACGGCACGATTGAGTGACGCAGCACTAGGCGAGTCACGGTCTTTCCCTGCTGACCAGATCGCACCCGAAGAGGGTCACTGTGCATGCTGGGGCATCTAACGGTGAAGTTGAGGGGCCGCACAGAAGCGCACGATGGCGCCGAGGGCGCACAATCTCTCAGCGCCCGAGGCGCCAAACAGATCACGCATCACGGACCCCTCCAACGATTGTTAGACGGCACCGTGTCGGCGACGTGAGTCCAAACGTCTTCCACCCACGCATACACAGGCGCAGAGACCAGCTCAGCAATACCTTTCCAGTCTTCTCCGCTTGGCAGGCGGCGCTCAAAAAGCGCACCGCTAACTGCGCCGAATTTCGCAGCGTAGATCTCCGCCAAACGAAGTCGCTGGGCCCTCAGAAACCAGCGTGATGGAGGCTTCTCCCAACCCCAACAGGGAAACATGGAGGTCCTAGAGTTCTGGTACTCCAATACGATGGCGCGGCGCAGAGTGTTTCGCAGTTCGTCCTGACTCATGACGGCAGGCGCGATATTCCGCCGGCGGTGCAAAGCAAGGTAACGACGTCTCATGTGCCGTCTAACGGTGAAGTTGAGGGGCCGCACAGGAGCGCCTGGTGGCGCCGAGGGCGCACAATTTCTCAGCGCCCGAGGCGCCAAGCCGCAAGCGCATCACGGACCCCTCCAACGATTGTTAGGCGCCGGGCCTGACTGGGAAGCCATCAGGTTGCACCGACGTCGGAACCGAAGTACTCCTTGATGCGTCGATCCAGTAGATAAGACCATCGGGCTCGAGCTGGACCGCGACGTAACAGTCGTACGCACATGGTAAGGACCGAAGTCTCCAAAGATCTATATGGCCGAAATTGTAAGTCTTTGAAGCCGTGCTGGTCGAAATGCGAAAGACCCAGGACGATGCGGGGTGGTCGGCCACCAAGAGCACCCGAACTTGATCGTGCGACTTGGCGGAAACACACACCTTGTCGTGGCGCTGCAAGTTGCAGATCTCCACGTCGTCGCTGGTGTTGTTTCGAACCGCTAGCTGGAGCAGTTGCGAGCACCCGGCCAAGCCGGGAACCACCAAGGCCAGAACCCAACGCTGACGCTTCATAGGCGCCTAACGGTGAAGTTGAGGGGCCGGCCGACCACGTGTCACAGGCGCGGCGGGCCCACAATTTCGACTGGGTCCCGCCGCGCCTAACCACCAGCGCATCACGGCCCCCTCCAACGATTGTTAGCGGTCAGGCTGTGCGCCTTGCGCTCGACTTGACTACCGCACTCGGAGAGTCTCGTGTCGAGACACTTGCCTGAGCTTTGCCGAAGCAGGCGGCCTTCCGCCGTGTAGTACGCAGCTCGATATGAGACCTCCGTTTGGCCATCTGAGAGCTGCCGCCACCGTACGTTATGGGTGATTTCGATCTTGAGCTGAGCTCTCTCCGTCGAAACCCGCACTGGCGAGAACTCGGCTGAATCGCGCAACGCATCGTTCACTGCGGCGCAAACCTTAACAGTCAAACCGTCATCGCCACCACACCAGACTGCGACCGGAATGCGAGTCTGCGCCAGACAGAGGGACGCGTAGGCGGCAAGAAGGACCACCGCGCCAAGCACCCGACAGCCGCGTTCAAGCATGACCGCTAACGGTGAAGTTGAGGGGCCGCGCAGAAGCGCCCGATCAGAGCCGCGGGTGCACACTCTCTTCCCGCACCCGCGGCGCCACACTACCGACGCATCACGGCCCCCTCCAACGATTGTTAGAAGGCACCAGACCGCCGCGATTGACCCACGTTTCAATGACCAGCGCATCGCCACCATCGCCAGCCGTGTCCTCCGTCATGGTCGTTGTGCCTGCCGAAGTCTGCGGTCGCGTCCGAAACGGCTGCCGTCAACAGTACACCGAGGCGTGCTCGATACCCCGCAGCAGCCGACGACGTATGACCGCGGCGCCGTAGCGCGCCATTCCCGCAATGCAGAAAGCTAATGGAGCGCGCCACGAAATCGCGATCTAGGCATGAGTCCGAGCGACCGGCGCCAAGAGCCCGGCGACAAAACGGACTACGGCGCTGATTCCAACGCCATACCCACGCTGGCCTCTAACGGTGAAGTTGAGGGGCCGCCAGAAGCGCCCGACAGGCGCCGCGGGTGCACACTGCTCTCTCCAGCGCCCGCGGCGCCACTACCGAGCACTCTCACGGACCCCTCCAACGATTGTTAGAAGTCACCCACGACGGCACTGTGCGCGTGCGGCTGCAGCCAGCTTCAAGTGCAGGCGACATGAGTCTGCGAGGTTGAAGCGCGCCCCTTCATGGCATCGGAGCATTCGCTCCGACGCCTGGCGCGTAGCGCCACAGGCGCGAGCCGATGACGACAACCGAAGGCCACTGCGCGGCGCGCGCACCTGACCCCAATCCAAGTGCGACAAGCCGCACGCGCACGTCGGAGGCGTCGAGCCGAAGACGCCTGCAGGATGCAACCGAGTTCGGTAGCGTGCGACTTCAGGCTGAGCCCAACGAAGGCGCTTCGGATTCTTCGCGACGCTGAATTCCCCCAAAGTGACTTCTAACGGTGAAGTTGAGGGGCCGCACGACCACGCCAGACAGGCAACGCGGGCGCACACTGTCCCCACGCGCCCGCGGCGCCAAACAGACCACGCCTCACGGCCCCCTCCAACGATTGTTAGAGCGCATGTTCATCGACGCTTCGGACCTGCGGTCCACCGAGCTCCTGGTCGAGTAGTCGCACCTGCCTATCCAAGACCCATCCAGCGTCAACGAGCTCAGGGTCACTCCGCGCCATCCGATACGGTCCCTCGAGCCCGTCCGAATCCGCTCTTTTCCTGAGCTTTTCGATCTCCCCGTTGAGGACCGCGTACTGCGGGTCGCTTCTCGCAAGTGCCGCCTCGTCCTGTTCTTTCCAGTCCTCCTGAACTCTGGCGTGCACCAGCGCAGTAGTCGTGTACGAGCCCCATTCCGCGTCAGCACACGCGTGTTCCCGGATGAGATAGTTTAATCTCACGCCTAAGCGCTTGAGCATTCGGTCCTGTGCCTCAAACGCTGTATCGATCGCAGCACTTCTATCGGGCCAGCCCTTACGTGCGCACTGCATAAGGACTTCGTTGAAGCGAAGTCGCGCGTCGATGCACCGATGGAAGATGTCCCGGACTAAGAGCGCTCTCTCACTTGGCCTAGACGCGTTCATAAGCGTCTAGCCCCGGCAGTGACACTGAACGCCGTTTGACGCGGACGTGACATGCGCTCTAACGGTGAAGTTGAGGGGCCGCGCAGACCACGCCGGCCAGGCGCCGCGGGCGCACACTGTCTTCCAGCGCCCGCGGCGACACTACCGACTATCACGGACCCCTCCAACGATTGTTAGCCGACGAGCCTGTCATATTCGGCGTGTGTGCCAATCCAAAACCACTGAATTCCGTCCTGGACGTCATGCCCCAGAGCCCGGTAATGCGCGCCAACGCGCACAGACCACACCGGACCCATGCGCTTGAGGTGAAGCGATGGATGTCGAGGGTCCGCCTTGAGCAGGTCGAAGTTCTTCTTGGCAAGGGAGCGGGCCTCCTCGGGCAGTGCCCTGTAGAGCGCCCAAAACCGCGCTGAGGCGTGGTGCCGTCAAAGTTCCCGCGTCCGGCCTTCCTTAAAGTCGGAGTGAGCTTCCTCCGGCAGCTTGTCGAGCTTGCCAGATCGTGCGTCCCCTTCGATCTGGGTGTCCCAAGCCGCCCGATCGCGCTCAAGAACCCACTCACCGAAGCCGATACGCGTCCGATCGCAAGAGAACTTGATCGGCGCTGGCGCTCGTTGTGCAGACTTTTCGCGATCTGAAGCCGTAGCATTTGACACCCCTGTCGCCAAATGAACGCGACTTCGGGTTCGCATGGCGCTCTTGCCGGCCAAACTAACTGTACTTAGAGGACCCAAGCGGGGTGATGAAATGCGTCAAACGCACCAGATATGCGGCTCGACTCCCGGCTCGCAAAGGGGTCCGATGCACTGCTGTGCGTGAAAGCCCGCGAGCGCGGGACCAGGGAGGACGAACATGAAGGAGGGACCCGGACTCTTGGCCGTCGCGCGCGAGAGGATGCGTACGCGGCACCTCGCCCTGCGGACGGAGCAGGCCTACCTGCAGTGGTTGCGGCGGTACGTGGCGTTTCACAGGCCAAGGCACCCTCGCGAGCTTGGCGCGCCCGGGGTCGAGCAATTCTTGACCCATTTGGCGGTGGATCGCAAGGTCGGCGCCGCGACGCAGAACCAGGCGCTCAATGCGCTCCTGTTTCTGTACCGGCACGTGCTGGGTGTCGAGCTGCCGTGGCTTGACGGAATTACCCGCGCCTCGCAGCCCAAGCACCTGCCGGTGGTGTTGAGCCGTGCGGAGGTGGCGGCGCTCCTGGCGCAGCTCAAGGGCAGCGCGTGGCTGGTGGGGAGCCTCCTGTACGGCAGCGGGCTGCGTCTCATGGAGGCGCTGCGGCTTCGGGTGAAGGATCTCGTGCTCGGGCGCGGCGAGCTCATCGTGCGGGAGGCGAAGGGTGGCAAGGATCGGGTGACGGTGCTGCCCGGTGCGCTTGATGGAGCGCTGCGGGAGCACCTCGCGCGGCAGCGCGCCTGGTTCGAGGACGAGCGTCGCCGTCAGCAGCCGGGTGTAACGCTGCCGCAGGCACTGGCGCGCAAGTATCCGGACGCCGCCGTGCGCTGGGGCTGGCAGTACCTGTTCCCGGCCGGCCGGTTGTGCCGCGATCCCTATAACGGCCTGACGCTGCGGCATCACCTGCACGAGAAGGTGATCCAGCGCGCCGTGCAGTCGGCTGTGACCCGCGCGGGGCTCACGCAGCCGGCGAGCTGTCACACGCTGCGCCACTGCTTCGCGACTCATCTGCTGGAGGATGGCTACGACGTGCGCACGGTGCAGGAGCTGCTCGGTCACACGGATCTCAAGACGACGATGATCTATACCCATGTCCTGACCAAGGGCGCCGGCGGCGTGCGCAGTCCGCTCGATCGCGAAGTGCCCCGGCCCCCTCGCGCCAGGCAAACCCGCTCGCGTCGCTAAAGTGCCCGCAACACTCTGTAAATCGCTCTACAGGTGATAGGTGATCGCACCGTTGGTGTCGGTGACGACGCCTTCGGCAATCATCTGATCGATGAGCCGCTGCAGCTCTGTCTCGGGTATGCGCTGCGCAAAGTGGGAGTGCAGCACGGCGATGAGCCCCTTGCGCCTGCGCGGGCGGCGGGCCTTCTGGGTGCCGGCGAGGAGGCTCAGGGTATTGTCCCAGAGGGACAGCCCCGGGCGGTCCGTCGCGGTCCCCGCGGGGTGCGCCGTGGGGAATGGTTGGGCCGGCGAGGGGGACGCTGAGGCCTGGGGACCTGAGGCGTGTTGACTCTGGGGCGGGTTGGCTGGGGCCCGGCGGCCTGCGCCGCGGCCGCCCCGGCTGCCCCGTCCGCCGCGACTTCCGCGACCGCTCGCCGCGGGATCGGGCGCCGCTCCCAGCGCCTCGGCGATGGTGTTGGCACGGCGCACGCTGAAGCCGCGTTTCACGAGGTGCTTCACCAGGGGATCGAAGCCCTTGTCCTTCGAGAGGATGACGCAGTGGCTCCCGGGTGCGCCGGCGAGCTGCTCGCCGAGATAGTAGGCAATGTGGAAGTCGAGTGCGTTCTTACCTTGTCCCTCGATGTCGATCGGCACGAAGCGCTCGCCGAGCCTCAGGGCCGCCTTCAGGAACTCCGTGGGCACGGACTTCTGCGAGGCGCCGAAGAAGAACGGTACGCGCACGCCCTGCGGGATGGCCGCGAGGTCCACCTTGCCGATGTTCTCGTAGTCGACCAGCAGCACGCTGTCAGCCATGTCCATCCTTTACTCTCCCGTACCGTCGAAGCCATTCTGACGCCACGCCTCGTACACCACCAGCGCCACGGCGTTCGACAGATTCAGGCTGCGGTTACCGGCGCGCATCGGGATGGCGAGGCGGCGCTCGCGGGGGATGAGCTCGAGCACGCGCGCGGGCAGTCCGCGGGTCTCGCAGCCGAACAGCAGCGCGTCGCCGGGCGCGAACGCGGCCTCGCTGTAGTGGTGCTCGCCGCCGGTCTCGACGCTGAAGAGCCGCGCGCCCTGCAGGGTCGTAAGGCACGCTGCAAGCCCTGCGTGCACCGTCACCCGGGCGAGCTCGTCGTAGTCGAGCCCCGCGCGGCGCACGGCCTTGCCGCTCAGCTCGAACCCCAGGGGCTTCACCAGGTGCAGGGTGCTGCCGGCATTGGCGCACAGCCGGATGATGTTGCCGGTATTGGGCGGGATCTCGGGCTGGAAGAGCACTACGTGAAACACGGCGGTGGCGCTCTGGCGGGCGGCGGTCGTGCGATAATGCGCGCCATGCCGACGGTCAAACCAGAAGCAGGCGCGGCGGCCGGCGGCGCACCGGGTGCCGCGGCGGTCCGCGCCGCATCCTCCGCCCTGGCGTTACGCTTCTGCGGCCTGGAATTCTCTTCCCCGATCGTGCTGCTCTCGGGGTGCGTCGGCTTCGGCGAGGAATACACCCGCATCGAGGGCTTCTCCAACCGCGACGCCGGCGCGGTGGTGCTCAAGGGCACTACCGGCAAGCCGCGGCTCGGCAACCCGCCGCACCGCGTCTACGAAACCCCGGCGGGCATGCTGAACGCCATCGGGTTGCAGAACCCGGGGGTCGAGCACGTGGTGCGCGCAGTGCTGCCGCAACTCGATTTCAGCGAGACGCGCTTCATTGCCAACGTCTGCGGCTCAACCATCGAGGAGTACGTCGAGGTCACGCGGCGCTTCGACGAGTCGCCGATCGATGCCATCGAGATCAACATCTCCTGCCCGAACATCAAGGAGGGCGGGGTCGCCTTCGGCAACTACCCGGATATGTCGGCCCAGGTGGTCGCGGCCTGCCGGCGGGTGACGCGCAAGCCGCTCATCACCAAGCTCTCGCCCAATCAGACCGACATCCGCGAGAACGCGCGCCGCTGCATCGAAGCCGGCACGGATGCGCTCGCGGTCATCAACACCATCATGGGCATGGCGATCGACGTGCGCACGCGTCGCCCGGTGATCGGCAACGTGCAGGGCGGGCTGTCGGGGCCGGCGATCAAGCCGATCGCGCTGCTGAAGGTCCACCAGGTGTACGAGGTGGCCCGGCCGCATGGCATTCCGATCATCGGCCAGGGCGGCATCGTCACCGCCGCGGATGCGCTCGAATTTCTCATCGCCGGGGCCACCGCGGTCGGGGTCGGCACGGCGCTGTTCTACGAGCCGATGGTCTGCCGCAGCATCAACGACGGGATCGCCGAGTATCTGCGCGACAACGGCCTCGCCTTAACCGAGCTCATCGGCACTCTCAGCTCCGGCCGCGAGATCAAGGACTGTGCGGTCTCGGGCTGACGCTCACGCGAATAACACCTCTTCAGGGAGTACCCATCATGACCCGATCCGCCGCCGCTTTGAAAGCGCTCGCCTTCCTTGTCGCCACCGCACTCGCCGCCGGCCTCGGCGGCTGCATCATCGTGCCGCCGGAGCAGCCCGCGGCCACGACGGCCGCGCCAGAGGCGGTTGCGGATCAGGGTGTCGAGGAGCAGGCGCCGGAGCCGCCGCCACCGCTTCCCGAATACGAGCAGCCGCCTTGCCCGGAGGAGGGCTACATCTGGACGCCGGGCGTGTGGCGCTGGGGTCCGCAAGGCTACTTCTGGGTGCCGGGCACCTGGGTTGCGCCGCCGCAGCCGGGCATGCTGTGGACGCCGGGCTACTGGGGCGTGGCGGCCGGGGTGTACAGCTTCCACCGCGGCTATTGGGGCCCGCACGTCGGCTACTACGGCGGGATCAACTACGGCGCCGGCTATAACGGCGACGGTTATCACGGCGGCCGCTGGGTCAACAACCGCTTCCAGTACAACACCGCGGTCAACAACGTGAACGTGACCAACATCCATAACACCTACCACGAGACGGTGGTCAACAACGTCACGGTGAACAACACCACGGTCAACAGCAGCATCAGCCGGGTGAGCTACACCGGCGCCCCGGGCACGCGCACCCAGCCGACGCGGGCCGAGACGGTCGTGGCCCGCGAGCCGCACACCGCGCCCACCGCACCGCAGCTGCAGCATCACAATACGGCGCTCGCCACGCCGGCGCTGAACGCCGCGCGCAACGAAGGCCGGCCGCCGATCGCGGCGACGCCGCGCCCGGGAGCCTTCAACGACCGCGGGGTGACCGCCGCGAAGCCGGTGGGCCCGGCGTATCACCCGCAGTCCCGCTCCGGCAAGGAGCCCGCGAAAGAGGAGCGGCCCGGGGAGCCGCGTCCCTAGCGGGCGCTTCTCGTGGCGGCAGCGAAGAACGCGGCGCGCGGCGCGCTGGTGGCGCTCGTGGGACTGGCCGCACTCGTCGGCGTCGCCGGCGATGCCGGGGCGCAGAGCGGGGACTCCGATCGGGTGCAGATGCACCTGCAGGCGGACGAGGAGTCGCAGGGCAGCCCGACGGCGCCCATCACCCTGGTCGAGTTCACCGACTATCAGTGTCCCTACTGCCGGCGCTTCCAGGCGGAAACCTGGCCGCAGCTGAAGAAGAACTACGTCGACACCGGCAAACTGCGTTTCATCGTGCGTGACCTGCCGCTCGACTTTCATCCCGCGGCGCGGCCGGCCGCGCAAGCCGCGCACTGCGCCGCCGAGCAGCACAAGTTCTGGGAGATGCACGAGGCGCTCCTCGCCGGGCCGCCGGATCTGCTCGCCGGCGGCATCGACCGGCGTGCGCACGCGGTGGGGCTCGACCTCGCCAGGCTGCACGCCTGCGTGGCCTCGGGAAAATACTCCTTCGCCATCGCGCGCAACGCCGCCGAGGCGGACGCACTGCGCTTGAACGGCACGCCGAGCTTCATCATCGGGCGCGTCGCGAACGGCGTGCTGACGGGCGAGCGGGTGGCCGGCGCGCTGCCCTACTCGGAGTTCGACGCGGGCTTGAAGGAGCTGCTCGCCGGGGACTGAGGCGGCGGCGGGTTCTCGATCCGCACCGTGCTCGGCAGCGCCGCGGCGAGGCTCACCTTCATGACGGCGAGACGCTCCAGGATCCGGAGGTTGATGCGCTGCTGGGCCTCGCAGTAGGCGCCGTAGTCGGCGTTGGTCACGTAGAACACTACCTCGAACTCGAGCGCCTTCGAGCCGTAGGTGAGGAGGTGGCAGCGGTCGAAGCGCGTGTCGGGGGTGGCCTCGATGATCTCGCGCACCGCCCGCGGGATGGCCGCGAGCGTCGCCACGGGTGTGCCGTAGTCGACCGCCAGCTGGAACAGCGCGCGGCGCTCCAGCATGCGCCCGTAGTTGCGCACCCGCGCCTTCACGATGTCGCCGTTGGAGATGATGATCTGCTCGCCCGAAAGGCTGCGCAGCCGGGTGTTCTTCACGCCGATGTACTCGACCGTCCCCTGGTAGTCACCGATCGCCAGGAAGTCCCCGACGGTGAACGGCCGGTCGAGCGCGATCGAGAGCGACGCGAGCAGATCCGCGAGCAGGGTCTGCACGGCGAGCGCGAGGGCGATGCCGCCGATCCCCAGCCCAGCGAGCAGCGGCCGGATCTGGACGCCCAGGTTGTCGAGCGCCAGGAGCAGCGCGATCGCCCAGATGAGGAGCGCGGCGACGAACAGGATCACCTGCAGCGAGCTCTTCAGGAGCGTGTCGCCGGCGGTGCGCTGGCGGCGCGCGTCGATCGCATAGCGCACCGCGGCCATGCCCCACAGCGCCATCTGCATCCAGAAAAGGAGCACCAGTGCGACCGTGAGGCCGCGCTCGATGGGCGGCGGGAAGGTGAGGCGCCGCGAGCCGAGCCACACCGCGACGCCCACGAGGAACAGCCGGCTGGTGCGCTCGACCAGGAGGGCGATGAGATCGGCCGCAGCGTACACCTGCGGCGGGCTCCTGAGACCCGCGCGGCGCCGCGCGCTGATGAAGCGCCGGGCAAGCGGCAAGAGCGTGAAGGTGATGAGGAAGGTCGCGAGGGCGAACGTCCAGGCGCCCAGCTCGTTACCGACGTAAACGCTGTGCCACAGCTCGCGCCAGTCCGCCGTCACATCACGCTCCCGCTTGCCTCACGTCGGCGCGCCTCGGGTCGAAGCGCGCATCGCGCGCGCTACTCGGCCTCGCCCGCGGCGCCGCTCATGCCGAGCTCGCGCAGCTTGCGCGTCAGGGTGTTGCGTCCCCAGCCCAAGAGCCTCGCGGCGTCCTGGCGGTGGCCGTGGGTGCGGTCGAGTGCCGCGCGGATCAGCACCCGCTCGAACTGCGGTTGCGCCGCATCGAGGAGCGCCGTGCCGGCGCCCGCCGCGTGGCGCTGCGCCCAGCTCGCGAGCGCCGCGGTCCAGTCGTCGTCCGCAGGCCCCGCCCGCGCGGCGCTCGCCACTTCCGCCGGCAGGTCCTCGATGTGCACCTCGCGTCCCGGCGCCAGCACCGACAGCCGCCGGCACAGATTCACCAGCTCGCGGACGTTCCCGGGCCAGTCGTAGGCGATGAGCTGCGCCTGCGCGTCCCTGGCGAGTGCCTTGGGCTCGACGCCGAGCTCGTGCGCCGCCACCGTGAGGTAGTGATCGAGGAGGTCGGGGATGTCCACGGCGCGCGCGCGCAGCGGCGGCAGCTCGATGCGGATCACGTTGAGGCGATGATAGAGGTCTTCGCGGAACTGGCTGCGCGCCACGCGCTCCTTCAGGTCCTGGTGGGTCGCGGCGATCACCCGCACGTCGACGCGGATCGGGGTCTGGCCGCCCACGCGGTAGAACTCCCCTTCCGCGAGCACCCGCAGGAGTCGCGTCTGCAGTGGCTGCGACATGTCGCCGATCTCATCGAGAAACAACGTGCCGCCGTCGGCCTGCTCGAAGCGCCCGCGGCGCTGCGCATCCGCGCCGGTGAACGCGCCACGCTCGTGGCCGAAGAGCTCCGACTCGAGAAGGTCGGCGGGAATGGCCGAGGTGTTGAGGGCAATGAAGGGCTTGCCGGCCCTGGGGCTGTGATCGTGCAGCGCGCGCGCGACGAGCTCCTTGCCGGTGCCCGACTCGCCGGTGACCAGCACGGTCATGCTCGAGCGGGCGAGCCGGCCGATGGCACGGAACACCTGCTGCATCGCCGGGGCGCGACCCAGGAGCTCGGGGATGCGCGGCGCGCCGCCGCCGTCACCGCCGCCCTGCAAGCCGGCGTGCGCCGCCCGGCGCGCCAGCGCCACCGCCGCGTCGATATCGAAGGGTTTGGGCAGGTACTCGAAGGCGCCCCCCTCGAAGGCCGACACGGCGCTGCCCAGGTCCGAGTGCGCGGTCATGACGATCACCGGCAGCTGCGGGCGCGTATCGCGGATCCTGCGCAGCAGCTCGAGCCCCGATGCCCCCGGCATGCGGATGTCCGTGATCAGTACGTCAGGCGCCTCGCGCCTGAGCGCATCGAGCGCCGTCTCGGCCGCCTCGAACACGCGCGGGCTCATGCCGCCGTTCTTGAGCGCCCGCTCCAGCACCCAGCGGATCGAGGCGTCGTCATCGACCAGCCAGACGCGCAGCGCCGTTGGGTTCATGGTTCTTCTCCGAGCGGCAGCAGCAGGGTGAACACCGTGCGCCGCGGCTCGCTCTCGAACTCGATGATGCCGCCGTTGCGGGTCACGAGCTCCTGCGCCACCGCGAGCCCGAGACCGGTGCCGTTGGGACGCCCGGTCACGAGCGGATAGAAGATCGAGGAGCGCAGGTGCTCGGGGACGCCGCAACCGGTGTCCTCGACCTGCACGCTCGCCACCAGGCGGTGGCGGACCGGGCCGATATGCACGTTGGAGCGGGCGCGCGTGCGCAGCAGCACGCGTCCGCTATCGCCCTGCGCCTGCAGCGCGTTGCGCCCGACGTTCAGCAGCGCCTGGATCAGCTGGTGCCGGTCGAGCATGGCGTTCGGCAGGCTCGGGTCGTAGTCGCGCTCGATCAGGATGCCGGCGCGCGCCTCGGCGCGCAGCAGGTGGAAGACATGCTCGCAGATCTCGTGCACGTTCATGAGCGTCTTGCTCGGGGCGCGGTTCGGGCCGGACATCGAGTCCACCAGTGCCGCGAGCCGGTCTGCCTCGCCGATGATTACCTGGGTGTACTCGCGCAGCTCCGCCGCCGGCAGCTCGCGCTCGAGCAGCTGCGCCGCGCCGCGCAGGCCCCCGAGGGGATTTTTGATCTCGTGGGCGAGCTGGCGAACCATGAGGCGGCTGCCGTCGAGGCGCGCCAGGAGGTCGTTGTCGCGCGAGATGCGCTGGCGCTGGGTGGTGTCGGCAAGCTCCAGCACCAGGTGCGTACCGGTGATGAGGCCGGTGAGCGGCGTGATGGTGACGTCCAGCGTGCGCGTCTCGCGCGGCGAGCCGGCCGGGCGGATGGTGATCTCGCGGTCGGCGATGCCCTCGCCGCTCTCGAGGGCACGCCGCAGGACGCCGTTCAGGCTGCCCGAGTCATGCAGGAAGTCGCCGAACGGCCGGCCGCGCGTCATGTTGAGACTGAAGGCGAGCAGGTCCTGCGCGGCCACGTTGGCGTAGATCGGGCACAGCTGCGCATCGAGCATCACGATCCCGGTCGAGAGCGCATCGAGCAGCTCCGCCGGATCAAAGTGCGAGAGCACGGAGGGCGCGCGGTACTCAGCTGCCATGACTCACCGGCAGGCGCGCGCGGGCCGGGAAAAGACTCAGTGCGGGCGGATGGGGCTCGCCGGGTTCGCGACCGAGGGCTGATGGACGTAGAAGTTGATCTGCGACTGGCACAGCACCGTGCCGTCGCTGCCGCGCACTTCGGCGGTCAGGACGTGAGAGCCGCGGATGAGCTGCGCGATACCGAAGGGGTTGCCGGTCGGCTGGCCGCCGTTGAGCGGCTGACCGTCCATCGACAGGTAGATGCGGTCGCCCTGGCGCAGCGCCGGGATGGTCTGCACGTTGACCACGGTCGAGTCGACGTTCTCGAGCGTCTGCTCGGCCCCGGGGCTCACGATGGAACAGCCCTCGTAGGGCTCCTCCTGCCGCGGACGTGACGAGTCCTCGCCGCGCCGCTGCTGGCCGTAGGGGGTGCGCGCCCCCGAGGACGGGTAGGTCTGGGCACCCTCGACCTGCAGCTTCTCGGCGTTCTGGTGCGGCTGGTCGCTGTAGTGGACCACGCCGTTCTCGTCGACCCACTTGTAGATGGTCGTCGAGGCCAGGACCACCGAGCAGGCGAGGGAGATTAAGGTAAAGAGCATGCCGCGCATCGGATAGCAGCATAGCCCCGCGCAGCCGCTGCCACAAAAGCCGCACGCTCAATCTGCGGAACACTGCCGCCCGGGACCGCCCCGCGCCGCCCGCGGGCCGGCCGCGGCACGCATCGGTCGCGGCGGGCGCGGGGCGCGCTGAGGTGGATCGGCGCATCACCTGATCAGCAGCTGTAGTACAGCTCCAGCTCCACCGGGTGCGTGGACATGCGAAACCGGGTGATCTCCTGCATCTTCAGTCCCATGTAGGCGTCGAGCACGTCGTTGCTGAACACGCCGCCGCGGGTGAGAAACTCGCGGTCCTTGTCGAGATGCTCGAGCGCCATGTCGAGCGAGTGGCACACGGTCGGGATGTGCTTCGCCTCCTCGGGCTCGAGGTCGTACAGGTCCTTGTCGGCAGGATCGCCCGGGTGGATCTTGTTCTGGATGCCGTCGAGTCCCGCCATCATCATCGCCGTGAAGGCGAAGTACGGGTTGGCGCTCGAGTCGGGGAAGCGCACCTCGATGCGCCGCGCCTTGGGGTTCGAAACCCACGGAATACGGATCGAGGCGGAGCGGTTGCGCGCCGAGTAGGCCAGCATCACCGGCGCTTCGAAGCCCGGCACCAGGCGCTTGTAGCTGTTGGTGCCGGCGTTGGTGAAGGCGTTGAGCGCCTTGGCGTGTCTGATGATGCCGCCGATGTAGTAGAGCGCGAGGTCCGAGAGGCCGCCGTACTTGTCGCCGGCAAACAGCGCCTTGCCTTCCTTCTGCAGCGACTGGTGCACGTGCATGCCGCTGCCGTTGTCGCCCACCAGGGGCTTGGGCATGAAGGTCGCGGTCTTGCCGTAGCCGTGTGCGACGTTCTGCACCGCGTACTTGAGAATCTGCACCTGGTCGGCCTTCACGACGAGAGTGCCCGCGCCGATGCCGATCTCCGACTGGCCCGCGGTCGCGACCTCGTGGTGGTGCACTTCGACCTTGAGCCCCATCTCCTCGCACGCGAGGCACATCGCCGAGCGGATGTCCTGGAAGGCATCGACCGGCGGCACCGGGAAATAGCCGCCCTTCACCCCGGGGCGATGTCCCTTGTTGCCGTCCTGGTATTCCTTCTGCGAGTTCCACGCGCCCTGTACCGAGTCGATGGCATAGAAGGCGCCGTGCATCTCGTTGCCGAAGCGCACCGAATCAAAAATGAAGAACTCGTTCTCCGGGCCGAAGAGCGCGTGGTCGGCGATGCCGGTGGACTTGAGGTACGCCTCGGCGCGCTTGGCGAGCGAGCGCGGATCGCGCTCATAGCCCTGCATGGTCGTCGGCTCGATGACATCGCAGCGGATGTCCACCGTCGTCTCTTCGAAGAACGGGTCGATGATCGCCGTCCCTGCCTCGGGCATCAGGATCATGTCCGACTCGTTGATGCCCTTCCACCCGGCGATCGAGGAGCCGTCGAACATCTTGCCGTCGCGGAAGAACTCCTCGTCCACGAGTCGCGCCGGGATCGTCACGTGCTGTTCCTTGCCGCGCGTATCGGTGAAACGCAGATCCGCGAACTTCACCTGTTTTTCCTTTATGAGCTTCGCCACATCGCTGGGTGTCATATCGCCTCCGGAAGAATTGAAGATCAGCGCGCTCGCCGCCGAAAGTTGTGGGTCCTTTGCAGGCGCCGTGCCAGCGTCTCAGATGCGGTAAATCAATCGTTTAGCGGTTCCACCGCGGGTGCGATGCACTATTACAGTGCGCGTATGCGGCATTATTGCACTAGGAACGTGCCAGCAACAGGGTCGAAAGATGAGATTCCCGGATGCTCGATCGGCATGCTCTGTTTTGGTGCGGCACGGCGACCCGCACCGTGAGTGCGTCGGGCGCTTTATACTCGCGCGCTCTTTGGCTCGCCTGCGTACGCTCATGAAAATCGGCCACGCGCCGCGCACCTTCCAGGAGCTGATCTTCGCGCTGCAGGC
Organism: uncultured Gammaproteobacteria bacterium; assembly: GCA_963713175.1. GTDB lineage: Bacteria > Pseudomonadota > Gammaproteobacteria > Steroidobacterales > Steroidobacteraceae > 13-2-20CM-66-19. The sequence continues at coordinate 24,957 of CAVQKW010000014.1, forward strand.
GTACTGGGCGCGCCAGGGCTGCGTGATCCTGGAGCCCTACGACATGGAAGTGGGCGCCGGCACCTTCCACACCGCGACCTTTCTCGCGGCAGTGGGACCGGAACCCTGGCGTGCGGCGTACGTGCAGCCGTCGCGCCGCCCGACCGACGGTCGCTACGGCGAGAATCCCTTTCGCCTGCAGCACTACTACCAGTACCAGGTGGTGATCAAACCCTCGCCGCTGCCGATTCTGGATCTGTATCTCGGCAGCCTCGCCTGCCTCGGCCTGGACCCTCTGGTCCACGATGTGCGCTTCGTGGAAGACAACTGGGAATCCCCGACGCTCGGAGCCTGGGGTCTGGGATGGGAAGTGTGGCTGAACGGCATGGAGATCACGCAGTTCACCTACTTCCAGCAGGCCGGCGGCCTCGACTGCCGCCCGGTGACCGGCGAGATCACCTACGGACTCGAGCGGCTCGCGATGTACCTGCAGGGCGTGGAGAGCATCTACGACATCGTGTGGACCGACGGTCCCGCGGGCCGCATCACCTACGGGGACGTGTTCCGGCAGAACGAGGTCGAGCAGTCCGCCTACAACTTCGAGCACGCGGACGTCGCGAGGCTGCTGCGGCACTTCGAGGACCACGAGCGTGAGTGCCAGCATCTGCTCGCGGTGCCGCTGCCGCTGCCGGCCTACGAGCAGGTGTTGAAGGCTTCGCACACCTTCAACCTGCTCGATGCGCGGCGCGCGATCTCCGTCACCGAGCGCCAGCGCTACATCCTGCGGGTGCGCACGCTGGCGAGCGCCGTCGCCCGGGCCTACCTCGGCAGCCGCGAGGCGCTCGGCTTCCCGCTGCTCAAGAGCCCCGCGCCGGCAGCCGCAGCGGACGGAGCACTCGCATGACGGCCAGGGCGCCCGCCAAGGGCCGGCTCGAGCATCGCGATTTCCTCCTCGAGATCGGCACCGAGGAGCTGCCGCCGAAGGCGCTGCCGGCCCTCGAGGCGGCACTCGTCGCGGGCCTTGCGGCGGGGCTCGAGAAGGCCGGGCTCGGTCACGGCGGGCTCACCGGTTTTGCCACTCCGCGGCGACTCGCGGTTCGGGTGAAGCGCCTCGCGGCGCGCCAGCCGGAGCAGAACCTGAGGCGCCGCGGGCCCCCGGTGAGCGCGGCCTTCGATGCGGCCGGCGCACCCACCCGTGCGGCGCTCGGCTTTTGCCGAGAGCTGCGGCACGACGCTCGGGGAGCTGCAGCAGATCGATGAGGGCAAGGGCCGGTTCCTCTACTTCATCGGCACGCGCTCGGGAGCGGCGGCCGTGGAGCTCCTGCCGGGGCTGGTGCAGGGCGCGCTCGATGCGCTGCCCATTCCGCGCCGCATGCACTGGGGCGCGGGGAGCGCGCTGTTCGTACGCCCGGTGCACTGGCTCGTCATGCTCTACGGCTCTGAGGTGGTGCCGGCGACCCTCCTCGAGACCGACAGCGGACGCGAGACCCGCGGCCATCGGTTCCATGCGCCAAAGCCGCTGCGGCTCGCGAGCCCGGGCGCCTACGAGCGCACGCTCGCCGAGCGCGGCCACGTGATCGCGGATTTCGGCGTGCGGCGCGAGCGCATCCGCGCGCAGGTGACCGCGCTCGCCGGGGAGCTCGGGGGCCGGGCGCTCCTCGGCGCGGCGCTGCTCGATGAGGTGACGGCGCTGACCGAGTGGCCGGTGGCGCTCGCGGGGCGCTTCGAGGAGCGCTTCCTCGCGCTGCCGCGCGAGGTGCTGATCTCGACCCTCGAGGATCACCAGCGCTACTTCCCGGTGGAGGACGCGACGCAGCGCCTCCTGCCCTGCTTCATTGCGGTCGCCAATCTCGACAGCCGGGATCCTGACAAGGTGCGCGCCGGGAACGAGCGCGTCGTGCGCCCGCGCCTCGCCGATGCGGCATTCTTCTGGGAGCAGGACCGGCGCAGTCCGCTCGCCGCGCGCTGCGCGGGGCTCGATGCCGTGACCTTCCAGGCGCGGCTCGGCTCGCTCGGGGACAAGGTCCGCCGGGTGGGCGCGCTCGCCCTCGAGATCGCCCCGGCGATCGGCGCCGTGCCGGAAGAGGCGGCGCGGGCCGCGGAGCTGTGCAAGTGCGATCTCATCACCGCCATGGTGGGCGAGTTTCCCGAGCTGCAGGGGATCATGGGCATGTACTACGCGCGCGCCGACGGTGAGGCGGGCGAGGTGGCGGCGGCGATCCGCGAGCATTACCTGCCGCGCTCCGCGGGCGATGAGCTGCCGGTGACGCGTACCGGGCTCGCGCTCGCGCTCGCCGACCGGCTGGATACGCTCGCGGGCATTTTTGCGATCGGCGAAAAGCCGACCGGCGCCAAGGATCCCTTCGCGCTGCGCCGCGCGGGGCTCGGCGTGCAGCGCATCCTGATCGAGAAAGGCCTGGACCTGGATCTCACGCAGTGTCTGGCGAGCGCCGTGGCGCGGGTGAGCTCGGACATCGCGCGCCCGTCGCCACCGGGGGCCGCCGCGGCGAAACCGGCGCCCGATGCCGCGCAGGTCCCCGCCGAGATCTACGATTTCCTCATGGAGCGTCTGCGCGCCTACTACCTCGAGCGCCCTTGCGCGGCGGTGATGCCCGGCATGGCGGCGGTGACGAATGAGATGTTCGATGCGGTGCTCGCGGCACGACCCGCCTCCCCGCTCGACTTCGATGCGCGCCTGAAAGCGCTCGAGCACCTTCCTCGAGCTCCCCGAGTCGGGGAGCCTGACCGCCGCCAACAAGCGCATCGCCAACATCCTGCGCAAGGCGCAGGGTGTGCCGCCGGCGCAGGTCGACGTGCAGCACCTGCGCGAGAGCGCCGAGGTGCGCCTGTTCGATTCCATGCGCTCGATGCGCGATGCGGTCGCCGAGGCCACCGCGCGGCGCGAGTACACCGGCGCTCTCGGTCACCTGGCGCAGCTGCGTCCGGCGGTCGATGCGTTCTTCGATCAGGTGATGGTGATGGACGAGGACCCGCTGCTGCGCGCCAACCGGCTGGGGCTCCTGGCGCAGCTGCAGGGTCTGTTCGCGGGGGTCGCGGATCTGTCGCGGCTGCCCGGTTGAGCGCAGCGGCGCGAACCCGGGCTCACCGGCGGCGCCCGGCCGCGCTGCAGTTCGCGGGCTCGCTCTTCTTCACCGGGTTTCTCTTCGCGTTCACGTTCCTGTACGCGATCCCGTTCGTGATCATGTGCAGCCTGCTGCCCTTTCGGCGGCGCTTCCCCTGGCGCGCGTCTGGGCGCGAAGCATCCTGTGGGTGCTGAAGTGGAGCTGCGGGCTCGACTACCGGGTCGAGGGCGCCGCGAACTCCCGGCAGGCTGCCACATCGCCTTGTGGAAGCACTCCTCGTCCTGGGAAACGATCGCGAGATGGTGCTGTTTCCGCGCCAGGCGTGGGTGCTGAAGCACGAGCTTTGTGGGTCCCGGTGGTCGGCCTCGGGCTGCGCCAGATGCACGCCATAGCGATCGATCGCAAGTCCGGTCACATCGCCGTCGCGCAGGTGATCAGGCAGGGCAAGGAGCGGCTCGCCGAAGGTGACTGGCTCATGGTCTTCCCCGAGGGCACGCGCATGCCCCCGGGCGAGACGCGGCGCTACGGCGTCTGCGGGACGCTGCTCGCGTGCGAGGCGGGTCGGCTCGTCGTGCCCGTGGCGCACGATGCGGGTCGCTACTGGCCGCGGCGCGGACTGATGAAGAAGCCCGGCACCGTGCGTGTCGTGATCGGCGCACCGGTGGCGGCGAGCGGGCGCGAGGTGCGCGAGCTCAATGAGCAGCTCCAGGAGCTGGATCGAGGGGACGATCCGGAGACTGGAGGCCGAGGAGGCTTATTGATTCTCTAAAGAGTCGATAAGGCAGTCAGACATCCAGATTAGTTACGGAAAGCGCGTTCTTCTCGATGAACTCGCGCCGCGGCTCCACCTGATCGCCCATCAGCGTCGTGAAGATATCGTCCGCCGCGACCGCGTCCTCGATCCTCACCTGCAGCAGCCGCCGGGTCTCCGGATTGATCGTGGTATCCCAGAGCTGCTCGGGATTCATCTCGCCCAGGCCCTTGTAGCGCTGGATCGTCTGGCCCTTCTTCGCCTGCTCGAAGCAGCCAGTTCATCGCCTCCTTGAAGCGAGCCGATCTCGTGCCGCTCGCTGCCGCGCGTGACGAAGGCGCCCTCGCCAATGAGACCGGCCAGCGTGCGGCCGAGATCCGCGATGCGCTGGTACTCCGCGGACTCGAAGAACTCGCGCTGCAGGTACTTCTGGCTCGCCGTGCCATGCTCGGTCTTGTGCACGATCGACGCGCTGCGGCGTGCCGTCGCCGCCCGGCGAGCGCAGCTCCACGCGGTAGGTGCGCGTGCGCGTCGTCGAGCGCGTTCAGGCGCTCATCGAGGTCGGCCGCCCAGCTGCGCAGCCAGTCGACGCGGTCGAAGTTCGACGGCGTCACTTCCGGCATGTAGATGAGCTGATCCAGCAGACGCTCGTCGTAGCGGCGCGACCAGCGCTTGATGATCGCCTGCACTTCCATGTACTTGCGCGCCAGCGAGCTCCAGCCCCGGGCCCGAGAGCGGCGGGGCCGCCGAATTCACGTGCAGGCGCGGCGCTCTCGAGCGCGCTGTTGAGCAGCAGCTGCGTTGAGCTCGGTGTCGTCCTTGACGTAGTGCTCCTGCTTGCCGCGCTTGCACCTTGTAGAGCGGCGGCTGCGCGATGTAGATGTGGCCGCGCTCGATCAGCTCGGGCATCTGCCGGTAGAAGAACGTCAGCAGCAGCGTGCGGATGTGGGCTGCCGTCGACGTCCGCATCGGTCATGATGATGATGCGGTGATAGCGCAGCTTCGCGATGTCGAAGTCGTCCGCCCGATACCGCAGCCGAGCGCGGTGATCAGCGTGCCGACCTCCGCCGACGAGAGCATCTTGTCGAAGCGTGCCTTCTCGACGTTCAGGATCTTGCCCTTGAGCGGCAGGATGGCCTGAGTGCGCCGGTCGCGCCCCTGCTTGGCGGAGCCGCCGGCGGAGTCGCCCTCGACGATGAAGATCTCCGACAGCGCCGGATCCTTCTCCTGGCAGTCGGCGAGCTTGCCGGGCAGTCCCGCGAAATCGAGCGCGCCCTTGCGGCGGGTCATCTCGCGCGCCTTGCGCGCCGCCTCGCGCGCGCGCGCGGCCTCCATGATCTTGGCGACGATCGCGCGCGCCTCCGGCGGATGCTCGAGCAGAAACTCCTGCAGCTTGGTGCCGACCGCGGTCTCGACGATGCCCTTGACCTCGGAGGAGACCAGCTTGTCCTTGGTCTGCGAGGAGAACTTCGGATCCGGCAGCTTGACCGACAGGATCGCCGTGAGGCCCTCGCGCGCGTCGTCGCCGGTCGTCGGGATCTTTTCTTTCTTCCCGGACAATTCCTTCTCGATGTAGTCATTGAGCGTGCGCGTCAGAGCGGTGCGGAAGCCCGCCAGATGCGTGCCGCCGTCCTTCTGCGGGATGTTGTTGGTGTAGCAGAACATGCGACTCCTGGTAGGAGTCGTTCCACTGCAGCGCGACTTCCACCGACATCGGACCGTCCTGCGTGCGGAACCAGAACACCGAGTCGTGGATCGGCGTGCGCGTGCGGTTCAGGTATTTCACGAACGCCTGCAGGCCGCCGTCGTGCTCGAACACGTCGGACTTGTTCTCGCGCTCGTCGATGCAGCTCGATGCGCACGCCGGAGTTCAGGAACGACAGCTCGCGCAGACGCTTGGCGAGAAACTCGTAGTTGAACTGGATGTTGGTGAAGATCTTCGAGCTGGGCTTGAAGCGGATGACGGTGCCGCGCTCGTGCGTCTCGCCGACCGGCGCGAGCGGCTGCCGCGGGCTCCCCGAGTTGATACTCCTGGCGATGCAGCTTGCCATCGCGCGCGATCGTGAGCAGCAGATAGTCCGACAGCGCATTCACGACCGACACGCCGACGCCGTGCAGGCCGCCGGAGACCTTGTAGGAGCTGTCGTCGAATTTCCCGCCCGAGTGCAGCACGGTCATGATGACCTCGGCTGCCGAACGGCCTTCCTCGGGATGGATATCCACCGGAATGCCGCGGCCGTTGTCGGAGACGGTGACCGATTCATCGGCGTGAATGGTGACGACGATGCGGTCGCAATAGCCGGCCAGCGCCTCGTCGATGGAGTTGTCGACGACCTCGAAAACCATGTGGTGCAGGCCGGTGCCGTCATCGGTGTCGCCGATGTACATTCCGGGGCGCTTCCGCACCGCGTCAAGACCCTTTAAGACTTTGATTTTGCTGGAATCGTAGACGTCGTCGGAGGGCATTAAGAGACTCGGCTTTGTGACGCGACATTATACCGGCTGCACCCTCCCCCGATCCATTCGGAACGTGCGTTCTGGAGACCCGAAAAGACGCGATTCAGCGTGCAACGACGTCACAAGGAGCTGAGATCTCAGTTGCGTCACCTGATCGATGAATCGCTCGAGATGCTCCCCATCGAGCTCCGCTGCGGGATCGTCCAGGAGCAGCGTGGGCGTGGTGTCCGTGGTCGCCTTCAGCAACCGCAGCTGCGCGAGGGTCAGGGCGACGGCAACGAGCTTCTGCTGCCCGCGTGAGAGTACTTCGCGCGCAGGTCTCCCGTGCAGACGCATGGCGACGTCGGCGCGATGCGGGCCTGAGTGCGTCATCTGACGCGCCTCATCCCGGGTGTGGGATGCCGCCAGGGCTTCGAGGAGGGAGTGCTCCTGACTCCACCCCCGCAGGTAGTGCAGCTCGACCGACAGTCCGCTCAGTGCCGCGACCGTCTCGCGCCAGTACGGGTCGAGCGCGCGGATGAAGCGCTGGCGGGACTGTCCAATCACCTCGCCGAGACGCGCGAGCTCCGGATCCCACAAGCTCGCCCGAGCCGGGTCGGTTCGCAGCGCCGCGTTGCGTTGCTTGACCGAGCGGGTGTAGCGCACCCAGGTATCCGCGAACTGAGGTTCCACGTGGAACACCGCCCAGTCCATCCAGCGCCGCCGCCGGTAGCCGCCTTCCTCGACGAGCCGATGGACGCCCGGCTCGATCACCTGGACCGGAAAGGCCTGCGAGAGCTCCGCGAGCGAGCCCGCGGGGCTTCCACCGATCCGGGCCGTGACTCCGGCCGCGGTGACCTCGAGGCCGATCGCGCGGGGATCCGGAGCGGCTAAACTCAGCGACGCAGAGCGCTGAACACGGCCAATGACGCGCAGGTGATCTTGTCCGCGCCGAATAAGCCGCTGAGTGTTTCTCGTACGAAATGATCGACCCCTTCCGAGGAGGAAGATGGCCTCCAGAAGCGAGGTCTTGCCAGAGCCATTTCCGCCCCACACCAGGGTCAATCCCGGAGGAACCCCGAGCTCCGCCTGCTCGATGCAGCGCAGATTCGTCACGCTCACCTGGGAGAGGCTCACGGCAGCGTCCCCCGAGGGGCGGTGTCGGGCCCGACTGTCCAGAACGTTCCACGTGGAACGCCGGAGCGCCGAGGAAGCCCGCCCAACCTTCTGGGTTCACGGAGCGAGCTCCCGAGATCGGCCTGCGGATGAATCGGACGCCCTGCGAACGGAGGCGCTCGCCGGGCGGTCATGGCCGCGTGTCCCGGGCGCATCCGGCACGCCCGCGACGCTTCCTCGCGGCGCATGACAACCCCCAGGCCACGGCGCGCGGGATGCCGTCCGTCATGACGGTGGGTGAGTTGGAAAGAGAGAGCGTTCACGCGTTACACCGGATCCCTGATCGCCGCCGCACGGTCCGCGCCGCGTTCCGCTCGCGAGCCCCCGTTCGGGCGTCGTGGTGTTCCACGTGGAACCGCCCGCGAGGCGATCGCTTCGTGAGGCACGCACCCGCCCGGGGAAAGCCGCGCCGACGTTCGCTGAGATTACCTGCCGGTGCCGGCTCCGAGTTGGTCGCCCTTTCTACAGGCGCATCGGCATCACGACATAGCGGGTGTTGGCCGTCCCGGGTGCCCGGATCAGGCAGCTGCTGTTCGAGTCCGTCAGACCGATCTCCACCTTATCGCTCTCGATCGCGCTCAGCGCATCGAGCAGGTAATTCACGTTGAAGCCGATCTCGACTTCCTCGCCCTGATAGGAGACCTCGACCTGGTCTTCGGCTTCTTCCTGCTCCGGGTTGTGCGCCTGGATCATGAGCAGATCGGGCCGCGCGGTGAGCCGGATGCCCCGGTACTTTTCGTTCGACAGGATGGCCGTGCGTTGCAGCGCGGCCTTGAGCGCCTCGCGGTCCGCCTCGACCGTGCGGGGCGGATTGGCCGGGATAACCCGCGCGTACTCCGGGAAACGTCCGTCAATCAGCTTCGAAGTGAAGCGAATTTCGCCGATTTGGGCGCGAACGTGATTTGTACCAACGGCCAGCTCGATGGTGCCTTCGGTGCCCAGGATGCGTTGCAGCTCGAGCACCCCTTTGCGCGGGACGATCACCTGGTGGGTGGCCTTCGCCTTACCTTCGAGCTCGGTCTCGCACAGAGCCAGGCGATGCCCGTCGGTCGCGACCGCCCGCAGTGCCTTGCCGTCGGTCTCGAGCAGCAGGCCATTTAAGTAATAGCGCACATCCTGCTGCGCCATCGAGAAGTGCGTCTTGTCGATCAGGCGCCGGAACTCACCCTGCGGCACGCTGAGCGTCTGCTGCGCGTTGATCTCCTCCACCAGCGGGAATTCCGCGGCCGGCAGACTCGAGAGCGTGAAGCGGCTGCGGCCGGCGCGCAGCGACACGCGCTCGCCCTCGGTGGAGAGCGTGACGCTGGTCTTCTCCGGCAGCGAGCGGAAAATATCCAGCAATTTGCGGCCCGGCACGGTGATATCACCGGCCTGCTGCACGCTCACGGTGCTGGTCGCAACCAGCTCCACTTCCAGATCGGTTCCCGTGACGCTCAGCTTGTTGTCGCGCGCTGCCAGCAGCACGTTCGCCAGCACCGGCATCGTCTGCCGACGCTCGACCACACCGATGACACTTTGCAGGGGAGCGAGAATGTCCTCGCGCATCGCGGTCAGCTTCATGTGCTTGCTCTCTTCAATCTCTTCTGAAATCTTTATGTACGTCAGTCTTTAGTAGTAGAAGCTGTAGAGCCTGCAAATCACGGGTATAAGAGGTGTTTTCCCAGCGGCTGCAGGTCGTTGCGCGTCCCTCATCGTGTGTCATTACCCGGTATTCGCTGCCGATCAGCTGTGTGCGCCCTGTGTATAACTTATCCCCATTCCCGTCCACAGGAATCTCACAGCCCTCGCGGCCTTAACCGGCCAGGGTTCTCAACAGGTTTGAGTAGTCTTCCTTGACGCGCTGCTCGGTGTCGCGCAGCCCTTTGATGCGCTTGCAGGCGTGCAGCACGGTGGTGTGATCACGGCCGCCAAAGGCATCGCCGATTTCCGGCAGGCTGTGGCTGGTGAGCTCCTTGGCGAGCGCCATCGCCACCTGCCGCGGTCGCGCCACCGAGCGGCTGCGGCGCTTGGACAAGAGATCCGCCATGCGCACCTTGTAGTAGTCGGCAACGGTCTTTTGAATGTTCTCGACCGTCACCAGTTTCGCCTGCATCGACAAGAGGTCCTTGAGGGCCTCCTTGGTGAATTCCAGCGTGATGGCGTTGCCCGTGAAGCGCGAGTTGGCAATCACGCGGCGCAGCGCGCCTTCCAGCTCACGCACGTTGGAGCGGATGCGTTTCGCTATGAAAAAGGCCACTTCCTCGGGCAGCTGCACGCCCACGGCGCGCGCCTTGGTCATGAGGATCGCGACGCAGGTCTCGAGCTCGGGCGGCTCGATCGCCACCGTGAGCCCCCAGCCGAAGCGCGACTTGAGGCGCTCCTCGAGACCTTCGACTTCCTTCGGGTAGCGGTCGCAGGTGAGGATCACCTGGTGCTGGCCTTCGAGCAGCTCGTTGAAGGTGTGGAAGAACTCCTCCTGGGAGCGTTCCTTGCCGGCGAAGAACTGGATGTCATCGATCAAGAGCGCATTCAGCGAGCGGTACGCGGTCTTGAACTCGTTCATCGAGTTGTGCTGCAGCGCGCGCACCATGTCGCTGACGAAACGCTCGGAGTGCACGTAGGCGATGCGCGCTTCCGGGTCGTTTTCCTTGATGAGGTGCGCGATGGAGTGCATCAGGTGGGTTTTGCCCAGACCCACCCCGCCGTACAGGAACAGCGGGTTGTAGGCGCGGCCGGGATTCTCCGCCACCTGCAGCGCCGCGGCCTTGGCGAGCTGATTGCTCTTGCCCTCGACGAAGCTGGCGAAGCAGAAATCCGGGTTCAGCCGTGCGCCCACGACCAGGCCCTCGGCGCGGTGCGTGCGCGGCGCGAGCGGCGGCGGCGCGCCCCGCAGCGGTGTCGCGCGCGAGCCTATTTCGACCGTGATGATGGGCGCATCCCCGGTGCTCTCGTTCCTCAGGAGCTCGCCGATCCGCGGCAGCAGGTTGGCGTTCACCCAGTCGACGACGAAGCGGTTGGGGGCGAGGAGCTTGAGCGCACCGTTGCCTTCCATGGCCTGCAGCGGACGCACCCAGGTATTGAATTGCTGCTGCGGAAGCTCCGCCTCCAACGCGCCCATGCAGCGAGTCCAAAGCGACGCTTCCACGCGCGTTAGCCTCCGCGATGTTTCCCATGAACGTTGAGGAAAGGGCTGCGGAGTCTATACCGATCGTGCCGCGCGCTGAAGGCTCTTTTCCAGCGTGCGCCAGGCTGCGCGCACGGCCCGATGTATTGACACCTTGGCGCTCAACGGCTTAGCCTTGCCGCCCTTTTTTGAACCCAAGATCGCCCACGGAGCGGCGCGCGTATGAAGCGTACCTATCAACCGAGCAAAGTGCGCCGCAAGCGCACCCACGGGTTCCGCGCGCGCATGGCGACCAAGCCCGGGCGGCGCGTGCTCGCGCGGCGGCGCGCCAAGGGCCGGCACAAGCTGATACCCTGAAACGTGCGGGCCTGCGCCACCGTTTCGAGCCGTGCGCGCGGGATCCCAAGCTGCAGTTTTCTTCAACGCTCCGATGCCAGGGTGGCTGACTCTGCCGGCGCAAGTGCGGCTGCGGCGCAAGCGCGAGTTCGATGCTGCCTATGCGCGCGGGCGACGCCTGGGTGACGGATTTTTTACGGTGGTTGTGTTGGCGAACGATGTGGGTGCGGCGCGCCTGGGGATGGCGGTGGCGGTACGTGTGGCCGGCGGCGCGGTGCGGCGCAACCGCATCCGCCGCATCATCCGCGAGTCGTTCCGGCTGCATCGCCAGCACCTGCCGGCACGCGATCTGATCGTGGGCGCGAAACCGCGCGCGCGCGAGGCCCCAGCCCACCTGCTGCGCGAAAGTCTCGCCGGCCTGTGGCGCAAGGCGAGCGAGTAGATGCGCAGCCTGGTGATACTGCTGATCCGCGCCTACCAGTACGCCGTGAGCCCGCTTTTTGGCCCGGTGTGCCGTTTCCATCCGTCCTGTTCGCACTATGCGCTCGAGGCGGTGCAGCGCTTCGGCGTGCTGCACGGCATGTGCCTTGCGGCGTGGCGGCTCCTGCGCTGCAACCCCTGGAATGCCGGGGGCTACGACCCGGTACCGCCGCCGCGCTCCTGCGTACATCACGCGCATGATCAATAACCCGCGCATCTATCTGTGGGTCGCTCTCGGGCTGCTGCTGCTGCTCAACTATCAGACCTGGATGGTCGACTACGGCCCTCGTCCACTGCCCCCCGGCGCGCCCGCCGCCGAGCACCGCGCGGCGCACGGCGACACGTCCGCCGATCTCGGCAGCAGGGTGCCGGAGGTCGCGCTTCCCGCACCCGCCTCGGGCGCGGCGCCTGCGGGTGCCACGGCGCCTGCCGCCGCGGCGTCCGGCGCCACCGCCTCGGCCGCCTCCGCGGCACAGTCGGGCGCTGCCGCCCCCCTCGTGCACGTGCGCACCGACGTGCTCGACGTCGAGATCAGCACGCGCGGCGGGACGCTGCAGCAGGTCGATCTGCCGGCGTACCCGAAGGTGAAGGGCAAACCCGAGCCCGTGCGGCTCGAGAACCAGGACTCGCCGGAGACGCTCTACGACCTGCAGTCGGGCCTCGCAGGTCCCGGCAGCGGTCCCTACCCGACGCACCTCGCGAGCTTCGCGAGCGAGCGCTCCGAGTACACGACTCGCGGGCGCGAGCGAGCTGTCCGTACCGCTCACCTGGAGCGCGCCCAACGGCGTCACGGTGACCAAGACCTACGTATTCCGGCGCGGCGCGTACCGCATCGACGTCGAATACCAGGTGCACAACGCAAGCAGCGCGCCGTGGCGCGCGTACTCCTACGCGCAGATCCTGCGTAACGATCCGCCCACCAAGCGCTCCTATTTCAACACCGAGAGCTACTCCTTCCACGGACCGGCGATCGACGACGGAGACAAGTACCGCACGCTCAAGATCACCGACGAGAAGGACAGTCACCTCTCCCTCGAGGTGCGCAACGGCTGGATCGCGGCGCTGCAGCACCACTTCGTGAGCGCCGTCGTGCCGCCGCGCGATGCGCCCTACCGCTTCACCCTGAATGTCGCCGGCAACCGCTACCTGCTCGCGGCCACCGGTCCCGAGCAGATCGTGGCGCCGGGCGCCACCGCACGCTTCGCCGAGACGCTGTTCGTGGGACCGAAGCTGCAGAGCCAGCTCGAGGGCGTAGCGCCGCTGCTCGACCACGTGGCCGACTACGGGCGACTGTGGCCCCTGGCGCGTCCGCTGTTCCTCGCGCTCTCCTACGTGCACCAGCTCACGGGCAACTGGGGCGTCGCGATCATCCTCGTCACCTTCCTCCTCAAGCTCCTCTTCTACCCGCTGTCGGAGGCGAGCGGCCGCTCGATGGCGAAGATGAAGACGCTGCAGCCGCGCATCAAGAATCTGCAGGAGACCTACGCCGACGACCGCGAGAAGCTCGGGCGCGCGATGATGGAGCTGTACAAGCGCGAGAAGGTCAACCCGATGTCGAGTTGCCTGCCGATCGTCATCCAGATCCCGGTGTTCATCGCCTTCTACTGGGTGCTGCTCGAGAGCGTGGAGATGCGCCAGGCACCGTTCGCCCTGTGGATCACCGACCTGTCCTCGCGCGATCCGCTGTTCATCCTGCCGGCCATCATGGCGGTGGCGATGTTCGTGCAATACAAGCTCAACCCCGCGCCTCCGGACCCGGTGCAGGCCAAGGTGTTCATGATCATGCCGCTCGCGATGTCGGTGACGTTCGCGTTCTTCCCGGCGGGGCTGGTGCTGTACTGGGTCACCAACACCGCCCTCTCGATCGCCCAGCAATGGAACATCAACCGCCGCATCGCCACGCTCGCGGCGCAGAAGAAGACCTGAGGCGCCGACGCGCGCCGCACCGGGCGAGCTTTCCGCGAGCGCGTTGATGCGATCGAGGTTGGCCGCGAAGCGCAAGCTGCGGGTGACGCGGCAGCGCGCTTAGCGCTAGCCTTGGCCGCGGTGAGGGCACCATGACGCGCACCGATACCATCGTGGCCGCGGCCACGCCCCCGGGCCGGGGCGGCATCGGCATCGTGCGGCTCTCCGGTCCCAAGGTGCCGGAGATCGCCGCGGTGATGCTGGGCGAGCTGCCTGCGCCGCGCCGCGCGACCTTCGCGCGCTTCCTCGATGCGCACCGCGAGCCGATCGACGCGGGGCTTGCGCTGTTCTTTCCCGCGCCCCGCTCGTACACCGGCGAGCATCTGCTCGAGCTGCACGGCCACGGCGGCCCGCTCGTGATGGAGGCGCTCACGGCACGCGCGGTGGAGCTCGGCGCACGCCGCGCGCACGCCGGGGAGTTCACCCAGCGCGCCTTCCTCAACGACAAGATGGATCTGGCGCAGGCCGAGGCGATCGCCGATCTCATCGACGCCGGCTCGCACCAGGCGCGGCGCGCGGCGATGCGCTCGCTGCAGGGTGAGTTCTCGGCGATGGTGCGTGGGCTCACCGAGGCGGTGATCGACCTGCGCAGCTACGTCGAGGCTGCGATCGACTTTCCGGAAGAAGAAGTCGACTTTCTCACCGACCGCGCGCTCGCCGAGCGCTTCGCCGGGCTGCGCGCGTACTTCGCGGCGGTGCTCGAGAGCGCGCGCCAGGGACGGCTGCTGCACGAGGGCATGACCGTGGTGATCGCAGGAAGGCCGAATGCCGGCAAGTCGAGTCTCTTGAACCGCCTCGCCGGCTACGACGCCGCGATCGTGACTGCGATCCCCGGAACCACCCGCGACGTGGTGCGCGAGCGGATCGGCATCGACGGCATGCCGTTGCACGTGCTCGACACCGCCGGCCTGCGCGCCGGCGGGGATGCGGTCGAGGAGGAGGGCATTCGGCGCGCGCAGGCGGAGATGCAGCGCGCCGACCGGGTGCTGTTCGTCATCGATGCGGTGGAGGATCCGGGCGCTGCCGCCTGGGGCGAGGAGCGCGAGCGGCTGCCCGCGGACGTCCCGGTCACTCTCGTCTTCAACAAATGCGACCTCGCCGCCACGACCCCCGTGGCCGACACCCCCACCGGGCCCGCGCGCCTCGTGCTCTCGGCGCTCACCGGTGTGGGTGTCGATGCGCTGCGCGCCCACCTCAAGGAGTGCATGGGTTACCAGACGAGCGAGGGCGGCTCGATCAGCGCCCGGCGCCGACACCTGGAGTCCCTCGACCGCGCCCGTGGGCACACCGAGGAGGCCGCGCGTCAGCTCAGTGAGCGGCGCGCGGGGGAGCTCGTGGCCGAGGAGCTGCGCGCCGCGCAGCAGGCCCTCGGGGAGATCACCGGGGAGTTCACCACCGAGGATCTGCTCGGGAGGATTTTCTCCGGCTTCTGCATCGGCAAGTAAGCAGGTGTTTACCGCGGCGCTCACCCCGGCCGGCGCGCGAGCGACAGCCAGATGCCGCCGCCGATCAGGGTGAGTCCCGAGGCGCGCCCGAGAAGCTTCGCGCGCCCCGGGCGCAGGAACCAGGCGCGTCCGAGCCCCGAGGCGATCGCCCAGCAGGAGTCCGACACGGCCGCCAGCAGCACGGTGCAGGCGCACATCACGACGAGCTGCCTGCCCGCCGGCAGTCGCGGATCGACGAACTGCGGCAGGAACGCCGTGAAGAACGCGATCGTCTTGGGGTTGGAGAGCGCCACCAGCACCCCGCGCCTGAAGTGGACCTGGCTGCCGATCGTGGCGGGTTGGGGGCGCCCGGCGCCGCGCCATGCCTGCACCCCGAGCCACACGAGGTACACGGCCCCGATCCAGCGCAGCGCCTCGAAGAGGTACACCGCGTGGGCGAGCACCAGCTTCAGGCCGAGCGCGATCGCCGCGATGAGCACGGCGTTGCCGCTCGAGGTGCCGGCGACCGTGACGAGCCCGGCGCGCACCCCGCGCGTGGCGGCGGTCGAGATCACGAGCGTCACGATCGGCCCGGGCGTGAGCAGCAGCACCATGGTGATGGCGAGAAATCCTGCGAACAGATGCCAGTTCATGTGAGTTGCCTCGAAGTGCCGCCTCAGCGCGCCGCAGCCTTCAGCGCCAGGTCGCGGCTGTAGACGACGTTCATCACGTTGTCGTACCAGCCTTCAACCTCGGGCTTCACCAGGTGCTTGTTGACGTAGAAGTACAGCGGAATGAGCGGCGTGTCGGCGAGCATGGTGCGCTCGGCCTCTTCCAGCAGCGCTCGTCGCCGCGCCGGATCGGGCTCGGCGGCGGCGCGCGCCAGCAGCGCATCGTACGCGCGGCTCGCGTAGTGCGGCAGGTTCACGCCGAAGTCGCTCTTCAGGTACTGCGCGAAGGTATAGGCGTCGTTGTAGTCCCCGACCCAGCTCGAGCGGAACATCTCGACATCGCCGCGGTCGATGTCGGCCAGCAGCGTCTTGAACTCCTCCTGCGTCAGGCGCACCTGCGCCCCGAGGGCCTCCTTCCACATCGAAGCGATGGCGACCGCGAGCTTGGTGTGCACTTCGCCGGCGTTGTAGCGCAGCTCGAAGCTGAGCGGATGCTCGCGCGTGTAGCCCGCCTCGCGGTACAGGCGCTGCGCCTCGGCGATGCGCTCAGCCATGGGCTTGCCGCGATAGTCGAAGGACTGCGAGCTGTAGTTGTCGACTCCCGGGGGCACCCAGCCGTAGGCGGGCAGCTCGCCCACCCGCAGCACGAGCGCGGCGAGTTTCTCGCGGTCGATCACCAGTGACAGCGCGCGGCGCAGCTTCGGCCGGTCCTTGAAGGGCGCGCGCCGCAGGTTGAAGCCGTAGTAGTAGGTGGTGAGCTGCGGGGCGATGTGCAGCTCGCCGTTGAGGTGCTGCCTGATCCAGTCGAACTGTCCGCGCGGCACGACCGAGGTGATCTGGAGCTCCCCGCCGCGGTAGCGCGCGAGCTCCGCGTTCTCGTCCGGGATGATCAGATACTTCACCGCATCGATCCGGGTGGCGGCGTTGTTCCAGTACCAGGGGTTGCGCACCAGCAGTACGTACGAGCCCTGCACCCATTCCTTGAGCTCGAATGCGCCATCCGAGACCATGACGCCCGCGCGCGCGTAGCCGCCGGGGTTCACCTTGAGCGTCGGGCGGTGCACCGGGCAGGTGCTCGGGTGCGAGAGCAGCGAGGGCAGATAGGGCGCGGGGCCCGCGAGCTGCACGACGACCGTCGCCTCGTCCGGCGCCGCGACGCCCAGGGTCTCGGGGGGCTTGCGAGCGGCGATGATGTCGGACGCGTTGAGGATTACATCCACGTACTGCGCGTAGGCGGAGGCGGTGGCGGGATCGACGAGTCGCCGCAGTCCGGCGACGAAGTCCGCCGCCACGACGCGCTCGCCGGTGGACCAGCGCGCCTCGGGCCGCAGGTGAAAGGTAAACACCCGCCCGTCGCTCCCCGCGCTCCAGCGGTCCGCGATCCCGGGGGCGACGCCTGCGCTCTTGCTGAGCGTCGTGAGGCCCTCGCACAGGTCGCGCACGATGCTCTGCGCCTCGAAGCCCCGCACCTTCTGCGGATCGAGGGAGTCGGGGTCGGGTCCGCCGCCGCGCACCAGGAGCTTGCCGGGCGCGATGGGCGCCACACGTGGCGGGGCGGCCCCGCTTCCGGTGCGAGCGCAGGCGGTGAGCGCCGCGGCCGCGATCAGCGCAAGAAGCGCCGTGCGGTGGGCGCTCCTCATCGGCCGCGGGCGCGGCTCAGGTTGATCTGCCCGCGCAGCGCCTCGGCGGCGCTGCGCGCCCGGACGGCGAAGTCGGCGCCGGCGGAGGCGTAGAGGATCGCCCGCGAGGAGCTGATGATGAGGCCCGTGCCGTCGGCGGTCTGGCCGTTCTCTACCGCCTGCGCGACGTCGCCCCCCTGTGCGCCCACCCCGGGGACGAGGAGTGTCATCTCGCCCACGATCGCGCGCACCTCGGCGAGCTCGCGCGGATAGGTGGCGCCCACGACGAGCAGACAGTTGCCGCGCGTATTCCAGCGCTGCGCGGCGAGCTCCGCCACCACGTGATAGAGGCGGCGCGAGCCGACCGGCAGATCCTGCAGGTCGCGCGCACCGGGGTTGGAGGTACGGCACAGCACGATCACGCCCTTGTCTTCGCAGGCGAGGAACGGCTCGAGCGCATCGCTCCCGAGGTAGGGGTTCACCGTGACCGCGTCCGCACCGTAGCGCTCGAACGCCTCGATGGCGTAGCGCGCGGCGGTGTTGCCCACATCCCCGCGCTTGCCGTCGAGGATCACCGGGATGCCCGGACAGGTGCGGTGGATGTACTCGATGGTGCGCTCGAGCTGATCCTCGGCTTCGTAGGCCGCGTAGTGCGCGAACTGCGGCTTGTAGGCGCACACCAGGTCCCGCGTCGCATCCACGATCGCCTTGTTGAACTGGAAGATCGGCGAGGCGAGGGAGGCGATGTGCGACGGGAAGCGCTCGATTTCGGGGTCGAGTCCGACGCACAGCAGTGAGTCGTTCATCCGCCAGGCATCCGCGAGCGCTCGCGTGAAGCCGCTCATGCGACGCGCGTGCGCTCGCCGGCGCTGCGCCTCTTCAGATGCACCAGCAGGATCGAGACCGCCGCCGGCGTCACGCCCGGCAGGCGCGCCGCCTGCCCCAGGGTGGCGGGCCGGACCTGAGCGAGCTTCTGGCGCACCTCGTGCGAGAGCCCGGCGAGCCCGGCGTAATCCAGGTCCGCGGGCAGCGGGGTCTCCTCGTTCCGCCGGGCGCGCTCGATCTCCTCCTGCGCCCGCTCGATATAGCCGGTATAGCGGGCGCGCACTTCCACCTGGGCGCTCACCTGCGCCGGCAGGCGCTCATCGATGGCAGGGGGCGCTGCGGCCGGCCCGACCGCCCCCGGCAGCCACTGCGGTGCGCCCGCGACCTCGAGGAGCGCCGCGTAGCTCACCTCGGGGCGCTTCAGCAGATCGAATGCGGACAGGTCCTGCGTGAGCGGCGCGCCCAGCACGCGCGCGCTCCAGGCGGGCGGTACCTCGCTGGCGCGGATGCGGTGTGCGCGCAGCCGCTCGACCTCGAGCTCCGCGAGGGAGCGCTTCGCCTCGAGGAGCCGCCAGCGCTCCTCATCCACGAGCCCGAGCTCGCGGCCCTTAGGGCTCAGCCGCAGGTCGGCGTTGTCCTCGCGCAGCAGCAGGCGGTACTCGGCCCGGCTGGTGAACATGCGGTACGGCTCACTCGCACCGCGGGTGACGAGGTCGTCGATGAGGACGCCGAGGTAGGCCTCGCTGCGCTTCGGCACCCACGGCTCCTGGCCGCGCGAGGCGCACGCGGCGTTGATGCCGGCGATGAGCCCCTGGGCCGCGGCCTCCTCGTAGCCGGTGGTGCCATTGATCTGGCCCGCGAAGTACAGGCCCGCCGAGCGCCTGGGTCTCGAGCGTGGGCTTGAGGTCCCGTGGATCGAAGTAGTCGTACTCGATCGCATAGCCCGGACGGGTGAGGTGCGCACGCTCGAAGCCGCGGATGGTGCGCACGAACTCGCACTGCACATCGAAGGGCAGGCTGGTGGAGATGCCGTTGGGGTAGATCTCCTGGGTCGTGAGCCCCTCGGGCTCGACGAAGATCTGGTGCGAGGTGCGCTCGGCGAAGCGCACCACCTTGTCCTCGACCGAGGGGCAGTAGCGCGGACCGACGCCCTCGATCGCCCCGGTGAAGAGCGGCGAGCGGTGGGTGGCCGCTCGAATGATCGCGTGGGTACGCTCGTTTGTCTTCGTTATGAAACAATTTATCTGCCTAGGATGCTCACTGGGCCGTCCGAGGAACGAAAAGACGGGCGTGGGGACATCTCCCGGCTGGGGAGTCATGGCGGCCCAGTCGAGCGTACGGCCATCGATCCGGGGCGGCGTGCCGGTCTTGAGGCGCCCCACCCGTAAGCTGAGCTCCCTGAGGCGCGCCGCCAGGCGGTTCGAGGGCGCATCCCCTGCGCGCCCGCCGGCGTAGCTCTCGAGCCCGACGTGAATGCGACCGGAGAGGAAGGTGCCCACCGTCAGGACGACCTGGCGTGCGGTGAAGGTGACGCCCGTGACGGTGACGGCGCCGCACACCCGCCCGCCCTCGATGAGGAGGTCCGCCGCCTCCTGCTGGAAGAGCGCGAGGTTCGGCTCGCTCTCGAGGGCCATGCGGATCGCCTGCCGGTAGAGCTGCCGGTCGGCCTGGGCGCGCGTCGCCCGCACCGCCGGTCCCTTGCTGGCGTTGAGCGTCCGGAACTGGATGCCGGCGCGGTCGGCGGCGCGCGCCATCGCCCCACCCAGTGCATCGATCTCGCGCACCAGGTGGCCCTTGCCGATGCCGCCGATCGCGGGGTTGCAGCTCATCGCGCCGAGCGTCTCGACGCTCTGGGTGAGGAGCAGCGTCCGCGCCCCCATGCGGGCGGCGGCGAGGGCGGCCTCGGTGCCGGCATGACCGCCCCCGACGACGAGCACGTCGTACGTCGGTGCAAAGCGCTGCTGGGGAGTCACGGCGGTAGGCCTGTGGGACGAGTTTACCTGCAGACCGGGCCGGTCGCGGGGGGACGGGTATTGTAGGGCGGCGCGGCGCGCGAACAAGACGGGCCGCGCTGGCTTATTCTTGCGTCCCGTGGAGCCCTTTGAAGGTAAGCGGCGCGTCGTCAGGGCTCTGACACACGCTCTGCTCGCGCTCGGCCTCAGCGCCGCAGGCGGCGCGGGAGCGGCCGCCCCCGGGCGCGACTCACAGCCGCCGTCCGGGCCCCAGGCGCTGCAGCTCTCGCCCTGCGAGCTCGAGCATCCGCTGCGCCTCAGCGCGGTCGCGGCCGAGTGCGGCTGGCTCGACGTCGCGGAGAACCCGCAGGACCCGGCCGGGCGGCGCATCCGGCTGCGGATCGCGCGGGTGCCGGCGGTCAGCCGCGAGCACCGGCCCGATCCGCTCTTCATCCTCGCCGGCGGTCCGGGCATGGCGGCCACCACTTTTTACGCGAGCGTCGCCCCGGTGTTCGCTCGTATTCACCGCGAGCGTGACATCGTGCTCCTCGACCAGCGCGGTACCGGCGCCTCGAACCCGCTTGACTGCCGCGACCCCGAGGAGCTCGAGTACCGCGGCGGCGTCGCCGAGATCGGCGCCTCGAGCGCGCGCTGTCTTGCGAGCCTCACCGCGCGTGCGGACGTGCGCTACTACACCACCAGCGTCGCGGTGCAGGACCTCGAGCGCGTGCGCGCCGCGCTCGGCTACGAGCGCATCGATCTCTACGGCAGCTCCTACGGCACGCGCGTCGCGCAGCAGTATCTGCGGCGCTTCGGCGCGCGCGTGCGCAGCGTGATCCTGGACGGAGTGATACCGGTGGGACTGGCAATCGGCCCGGACACCCCGCTTCAGGCCGAGCGCGCGCTCGCTGCGATCCTCGCTCGCTGCACGGGCGATCCCGTCTGCCGCGGCCGCTTCGGCGACCCGGCGGTGAGCTACCGGAGCCTGCGCGAGCGGCTCGCCGCCCGCGCCGTACCGGTGAGCCTCCCCGATCCGACGAGTGCGACGCCGCTGCGCCTCGAGTTCGGTTACTTTCAGCTCGCCACCGTGCTGCGCCTGGTGAGCTACACGCCCGAGTACGCGGCGCTCCTGCCGCTGCTGCTCGATGAGGCCGCGGCGCACGCGGGACTTCGCGCCCCTCGCCGCGCAGTTCCTGCTCGCGAGCCGCGAGTACGGCGAGGCGCTCGCGGTCGGTATGCACAACAGCGTGGTGTGCACCGAGGACGTGCCCTTCTACCCCGCCGCCATCGACCGCGCGGCGCTCGGCGCCACCTTCCTCGGCACCGCGCAGCTGGACGGACTTGCCGCGCTGTGCCGCGTCTGGCCGCGCGGGGTGATCGACCCGGACTTCCATGCGCCGCTGTCGAGTCCGGTGCCGGCGCTGCTGCTCTCCGGGAGCGACGATCCGGTCACTCCGCCGCGCTACGCGAACGAGGCGCTGCGCGGTTTCGTGCACGGCCGCGCGCTGGTGCTCGAGGGTTTCGGGCACGGGCAGCTCACCGCGCCGTGCATGGACAAGGTGATGCAGCAGTTCATCGAGCACGCCTCGACAGCCATCGATCTCTCCTGCACGGCGCACGCGGTGCCGCTCGCCTTCTTCACCTCGGTGAACGGTCCGCCACCGTGATCGAGGCGATCAGCCTGTCGAAGCACTTCGGTCCCGTGGCGGCGGTGCGCGCCGTGAGCTTCATCGCGCGCGACGGGCGCATCACGGGACTCCTGGGTCCCAACGGGGCGGGCAAATCCACGACCTTACGCATGCTCTACACCGTGCTGCGGCCCGACTCGGGCGATGCGCTCATCGACGGGCAGAGCGCGGTCGGGGCGCCGCTCGCCGCCGCGCGCCGCAGCGGTGTGCTGCCGCACGGCGCCGGCATCTATCCCAACCTCACCGCACGCGAGAACATCGAGTACTTCGGCGCGCTGCAGGGACTGACGCGCGCCGCCGCGCGCGCGCGCAGCGCGCAACTCGTGCGGCGCCTGGAGATGGAGGAGTTCGCCGATCGTCGCGCCCGCAAATTCTCCCAGGGCGAGCGCGTGAAGACCGCCCTCGCCCGCGCCCTGGTGCACGAGCCGCGCAACCTGCTCCTGGATGAGCCCACCAACGGCCTCGACGTCATGGCGGTGCGCTCGCTGCGCCGCCTGCTCGGGGAGCTGCGCGACGCCGGTCACTGCGTGCTGTTCTCGAGCCACGTCATGCAGGAAGTGGGCGCGCTGTGCGATGAGGTGGTGGTTATCGCCCACGGCACGGTGGTGGCGTGCGGCACGCCTGCCGAGATCCGCGCGCGCACCGGGGAGGTGGGCCTGGAGGAGGCGTTCGTGCGGCTGATCGGCGGCGAGGGGGCGCCCTGAAGGCCGTGCACCCGCTTCTCGTGGTGTTCGCCAAGGAGTTTCGCGAGAACCTGCGCGAGCCGCGCACGCTCCTCACGGCGCTGATCGTGGGCCCGCTGCTCGTGCCCGCTCCTGTTCGCCGGCATGCTGTCGCTGCAGTTGAAGCGCGGCGCCGACCAGGCCGACAAAGTGCTGCGGGTGGCGGTGGTGCACGCCGAGCGCGCGCCGAACCTGCTCGCGTTCCTGCGCCAGTACCACCTCATCGCGGTGCCAGTCTCCTGGGACGAGCACGCGGCGCGCGCCGCGGTCGAGGCGCACCGCTACACCACGGTGCTCAGCGTGAGCGCGGGCTTCGGCACGCGGCTCGCCGCGGGCGAGCCAGCGCCGCTCGAGCTCTACTCCGATTCCTCCGATACCAATGCCGGCTCCGACGTCGCCCGCGTGCACGCGCTCGTGCGCGAGTACGGCGCGCTGCTCGCCCGGCTGCGCATGACGGCGCGCGGGGTGGATCCGCTCCTGCTGGCGCCGCTCGTGGTGCAGGACGTCGACGTATCGACGCCGGCCAGCCGCTCGGTGCTGCTGCTCGGGACGCTGAGCTATCTCATTCTCCTCACGACGCTCATGGGCGGGCTGTACCTGGCGATCGACGCCACCGCCGGAGAGCGCGAGCGCGGCTCGCTCGAGGCGCTGCTCACGCTACCGGTGCGGCGCGAGTGGCTCATCTACGGCAAGATCCTCGCCGCCTGCGCCTACATGAGTATCTCGCTCATCCTCACCGTGAGCGCGTTCGCGCTGCTGCTGCACTACGCCGGCCTCGAGCGGCTGGGGATGAGCGTCAACTTCGGTCCCGGCGTGGCGCTGGCGGCGATCCTCGGCTGCCTGCCGATCGTGCCCCTTGGAGCTGCGCTCATGACCATCGTCGCGGCCTTCACGCGCACCTACCGCGAGGCGCAGACCTGGCTCGGGCTCGTGCTGCTGGTGCCGACGCTGCCGGTGGTGTTCGCCGCGGTGCTCGGGCTGCGCCCGAGTGCCGCTCTCATGCTGGTGCCCTCACTGAGCCAGCACTTCATCATCGCGAGCCTGCTGCGGGCGCAGCCGCTGCCTGGGGCGTGGATCGCGCTCTCGGTGGGAGCGACGCTCGCGCTCGGTGCGGTGCTCATCGGTATCGCCGGGCGGCTCTATCACCGCGAGGCGCTGCTCGGCTGAGCGCCGGAAGCACCACCGCGCTTGAGGCGCGCGTGCAGGTCCGCGGCGTTGGCATCCGCGAAGGCACGCGCCTCGACCTCGAAGCGGTTGTTCCAGTAGCCGCGCCTGACGCACTCGAGGAGGTAGCGCGGCACGGTAAGCCGCCCCGGCTGCCACTGGCGGATGACGTGGCAGTACTCGTGCAGCAGCAGCCAGGGATTGGAGAAGAACGCCGCGGCGTCCGCACGCAGGTAGATGCGCCCCGGGCGCGTGGTCGCCACCGCCCGCACGTGCAGCCACGCGAGCCAGGAATGCTCGATGACGCGCACGTGCCCGACGCGCTCGCCGAACAGCTGTTCGAGCGCGCGCCGCAGGGTCTCGGGGAGCGTCGCTTCGCCTTGCGATGGCATGCGCGAACCTTGCGGCTCTACGCGCGCGTGTGCACCCATCCCATGCCGGGGCGGAAACGCAGCGTGCGCGCGGGGCCCGCGGCGATGTCCTCGGCGAGGAGCTGCACGCCGGCGTCGCTGAGATAGTGCCGCACCACGTACACCACCGTCTCGCACAGCGGCTGCGCGTACGCCCCTTCCGCCAGATGGCCGACGATGCGCGCCTGCAGGTTGCGCGCGGCGGGCGCCGCCTCGCGCAGCGCCTCGAGGCAGCGGTCGAGCAGCAGGAGCTCGGTCGCGAGCGTGGTGTCGGTGACGTCGACGGGCTTGGAGGCCTTGACGATACAGCGCAGGTGCAGCATGGCGCCGGCTTCCTCGGCGGCGTCGTACATGCACACCGCCACCGCGGAGCGCAGTTCCGTCACCAGAATCGCATCCTCGGCCGTGACCTCGAAGCGGTCCGGCGCCACGTGAATCTCCCGCCTTTCCATGGTGCTGTTGTATACCGTTCCAGTGTCGGGCAGTGGCGGGCGCGGCCAAAGTATGAACTGACGCACGGCGCGCGCGTAGAATATGCGAATGCGTTCCGCGATTCGTGCGTCATGAAGCGCTTTTGCGCGGCCGCTCTCGCTCTGGGCGTTGCGTTCGCCGGCGCGGCACTCGCCGACGGGGCCGCTGCAGTGTCGTCGATTCGCGTCACCGGTGAGGCGAGGGTGAGCGCCCGCCCCGACCGCGTGCAGATCGACGTCGGCGTCTCGACCCAGGCGCAGCTCTCGCAGGAAGCGGCCGCGAAGAACGCGCGCCAGGCGGACGCGGTGCTCGGCGCGCTGCGCGCCGCCGCAGGATCTGGCGCGCAGGTGAAGACGGCGAGCTACTCGCTCAGCCCCAACTACCAGTATCACCCGGGGGGCGGCGAGCCCACGATCACCGGCTACACCGCCACCAACGTCGTGCAGGTGACGCTCGATGACCTGGCGAAGATCGGTGACGTGATCGACGCCGCGACGCACGCCGGCGCCAACCGCGTGCAGGGCATCCAGTTCATGCTGCGCGACCAGGACGCGGTGCGTGCCCAGGCGCTGCGCGAGGCGGCGACCCGGGCGCGCGGCGAGGCGGAGGTGCTGGCCGGCGCGCTGAATCTCAAGATCCTGCGCGTGCTCACCGTCGAGGAGATGAGCCCGCGCGTCATGCCGGTGCGGGCCTACGCGGGCGTGGCACGGGCCGCGGCCGCCGAGGTCGCCACGCCGGTCGAGCCGGGGACGCTGGACATCAACGCGGACGTAACCCTGACGGTGGAAGTGGGGCCACGCTAACCATCGTAGGAGGAAAGTTATGACCACGGTGCGAACGCTGCTCGAGCGCAAAGGTCGTGCGATCTACTCGGTGGAGCCTGATACCGCGGTGCTGGAGGCCATCCGCCTCATGGCCGAGCACCACGTGGGAGCGCTCCTCGTCCTGTCGGGCGGTGCGCTGCACGGTATCGTTTCCGAGCGCGACTACGCACGCAAGGTGATCCTGCGCGGACGCTCTTCGGCCGACACCCCGGTACGCGACATCATGAGCTCGCCCGTCCTCACGGTCTCGCTCGAGACCTCCGTCCAGGAGTGCATGCAGCTCGTGACCGAGCGGCACGTGCGGCACCTGCCGGTGATGGAGGCGGGGCGTGTGACCGGCATGGTCTCCATCGGCGACCTCGTGAAGGCGGTCATGGCCGAACAGCAGCAGCAGATCGAGCAGCTCGAGAGCTACATCCACATGTGAGGGGCAGGGTTACTTGCGCCAGTACGCGGGCCGGAACAGCACGATGACGCTGAAGATCTCGAGCCTGCCGAGCAGCATCGCCGCGGTGCAGATCCAGGTCTGCAGGCTCGTGAGCGTATGCAGGTTGTGCACCCCGCCCGGCGGCCCGAAGCCGTGCGCGGTGTTGTTGAGGGAGGCGACCACGACGCCGAAGGCGGAGTCGAAGTCGAGCCCGGTGAGCAGCATCGCGAAGGTGAGCGCCGCCCCGGTCATGAAGTACAGGAAGATGAAGGCGAGCACCGCGTGGCCGACGCGATCGGGGATCGCCCGCCCGCCGATGCGCACCGGCGCCATGGCCGCGGGGTGGATCAGGAGCTTCAGCTCCCTGCCGGCCTGGCGCGCCAGCAGCAGCGTGCGGAACATCTTGATGCCGCCGCCGGTCGAGCCGGTGCTGCACACGATGCACGACAGGAACAGCATCCAGTAGGGGGCGAACACCGGCCACAGGGCGTAGTCCTGGGTGGTGAGCCCGCTGGTGGTCGCCTGGGAGATGACGTTGAAGGCCGAGTGGCGCAGCGACTGCATGAAGTCCGGGTACACGCCGCGCCAGTTGAGCAGCGCCGCGATCCCGACGACGCTCACCGCCAGGATGGTGAGGATCGCCTTGCACTCCGGGTCGGTGCGGTAGGTCTCGAGCGACAGCTGCCGCAGCGCGATGAAGTGGCGCGCGAAGTTGAGCGATGCCACCACCATGAGCGCCATCAGCGTCAGCTCGATCGCCGGGGAGTGGAACCAGGCGATCGAGCGATCGTGAGTCGAGAAGCCGCCGAGTCCCACCGCCGAGAACCCGTGACAGATCGCATCGAACCACGACATGCCGCAGATGCGCAGGCCGATGATGCCCGCGAGCGTGATGAGCGACGTACACCAGCCACAGCGACTTGGCGGTCTCGGTGATACGCGGCGCGAGGCGCTCCTCCTTCACCGGCCCGGGCGCCTGGCCCTTGTAGAGCTGCATGCCGCCGATGCCGAGCAGCGGCAGCACCGCGAGCGCCATGACGATGATGCCGAGGCCGCCGATCCACTCGAGCAGGTGGCGCCAGAAATTCAGCGACGGCGCGAGCTGGTCGAGCCCGGTGAGGACGCGTGGAGCCGGTGGTGGTGAGCCCGGACATCGCCTCGAAGAACGCCCCGGTGAAGGACAGCTCCGGCAGCGCCAGCAGCAGCGGCAGCGCCGCCGCGGCCGGCAGCAGGAGCCACCCGAGAGTCACCAGCAGGAACCCGTCGCGCGCGCGCAGCTCGCGCCGGAAGCCGCGCGTCGCGCGCCGTGAGCACGAGTCCGCAGGCGGCGGTGATCGCCGCGGCGATCAGGAACTTCGCCCACAGGTGATCGCCCAACGACCAGCGAGCAGCCCAGGGGCAGTGCGCATGGAGAGCGCGAAGGTCGCGAGCAGCAGCCCCAGTACGTGTGCGACGGCGAGCACCGCCCTTGGCTCCCCGTCAGCGCGTCGCGCGCAGGAACAGCCGCTCGACCGCTTCCAGGTGGCGTCGGTCGGCCAGGAACAGGATCACGTGGTCGTCGGCGCTGCACCACCGTGTCGTGGTGCGCCATGATGACCTCCTCGCCGCGCACCACCGCGCCGATGGAGGCGCCCTCGGGCAGCGGGATCTCCGCCACCGTGCGCCCGACGACCCGCGAGCTGCGCTCAGTCGCCGTGCACGATCGCTTCCAGCGCCTCGGCCGCGCCGCGCCGCAGCGCGTGCACCCGCACCACGTCGCCGCGGCGCACGTGCGCCAGCAGCGAGCCGATGGTGATGGTCTGCGGCGAGATGGCGATGTCGATGCTGCCGCACTCCATCAGCTCGGCGTAGGAGGGCTTGTTGATGAGCGCCATCACCTTGCGGGCGCCGAGCCGCTTGGCGAGCATCGCCGACGAGGATGTTGGCCTCTTCGGAGTTGGTCAGCGCGGCGAACACGTCCGCGCTGTCGATGTTCTCCTCGATCAGCAGCTCCTCGTCGGCGGCGTCGCCGTGCAGCACGATCGCTTTCTCGAGGAGCTCGGAGATGCGCCGCGCGCGCGCGCGTCGCGCTCGATGAGCTTGACCTGGTTGTGCTGTCTCGAGGCTCTTCGCCAGGCGAAAGCCGATGTTGCCGCCGCCGGCGATCACCACGCGCCGCACCGGCCTGGTCCTCCGTGGCGCATCTCGCTCATGACGCGCTTGATGTCCTCGCGCGCCGCGAGGAAGAACACCTCGTCGCCCTCCTCGATCACCGTGTCGCCCTCGGGCGGATCGCTGCGCCCGTCGCGGTAGATCGCCACCACCCGCGCCTCCATGTTCGGCAGATGCTTGGCGAGCTCGCGCAGCGCGTGCCCGACCAGCAGGCCGCCCTTGCGGCGCGCACCCCCACCAGGCGCACCTTGCCGTCGGCGAACTCCAGCACCTGCAGCGTGCCGGGATAGTGGATCAGGCGCTCGACGTATTCGGTGACCAGCTGCTCGGGGCTGATGACCACGTCCACCGACAGCGCATCGGCGCCGAACAGCGCGGGCCGCTCGGTGTACTCGGCGGCGCGGATGCGCGCGATCTTGGTGGGCGTGCGGAACAGCGTGAACGCCACCTCGCAGGCCATCATGTTGACTTCATCGCTGGTGGTGAGCGCGACGATGATGTCGGCCTCGGCGGCACCGGCCGCTTCCAGCACCGAAGGGTGGGCGGCATTGCCCGCGACGGTGCGCACGTCGAGGCGGTCCTGCAGATCGCGCAGCATGTCCTCGTTGATGTCCACCACCGTGACTTCGTTGGCTTCTTCGCGCGACAGGTGCTGCGCGGCGGTGCGCCCGACCTGGCCGGCGCCGAGGATGAGGATCTTCATGCGCAGGCGGCAAAAGCCCGCCCTCCCAACCTTGCCACGGAGTGCTCGGCTGCCGAAGTGACCGCGGCGGATGCGTATCGAGCCCCGCCTTTTGCCGCCGGCAGCGCAGGCCGTTTTTCCCGTCTACAAAGGTTCCAGGTTCGCATACTGCACCATCAGCCACTTGGTTCCCTGGCGCTCGAAGCTCACCTGCACGCGCGCCTGGGCACCGTTGCCCTCGATGTTGAGGATAACCCCGTCGCCGAACTTGCCGTGGCGCACGCGCGCCCCGAGGCGCACCCCGGCGACGGCCGGCTCCTCGGGCCGGAAGCGTCCGACCGCGATCGGGCGCGACACCTGCACCCGGGGCCGGAGCTCCTCGATGAGTTCCTCGGGGATCTCGCGCACGAAGCGCGACACCTGGCCGTAGCTGTCGATGCCGTGCAGGCGGCGCTGCTCGGCGTAACTGAGGTACAGCTGACGCATGGCGCGCGTCATGCCGACGTAGCACAGCCGCCGCTCTTCCTCCAGGCTGTCCAGATCGATGGTGGAGCGCTGGTGCGGGAACAGCCCCTCCTCCATGCCGGCGAGGAACACCACGGGGAACTCCAGCCCCTTGGCGCTGTGCAGCGTCATCATCTGCACGCAGTCCTCCCACTCCGCGGCCTGGCCCTCACCGGATTCGAGCGCCGCGTGCGCGAGGAAGGACTCGAGCGGCGGGAGCTCGCGCGGCCTCGGGCGCGAAGCCGCGCGCGGCGCTCACCAGCTCGTCGAGGTTCTCGACGCGCGTCTCGCCGCGCTCGCCCCTGTCGCGCCGGTGATGCTCGACGAGGCCGCTGCCCTTCAACACCAGATCCACCTGCTCGTGGAGCGCGCAGGCCCGCACACTCGTGCGCCAGGCGCTCGATGAGCCCCATGAAGCCGGCCACCGCGCCCGCAGCCTTCGGTCCCAGGGCAGACGCCGCACTGCCGGCCGCTTCCCACAGGCCTGCGCCGCCGGTGCGCGCTGCGGCACGCAGCACGTCCAGACTCTTCGCCCCCACGCCGCGCGTCGGCAGGTTCACGACGCGCTCGAAGGAGGCATCGTCCTTGCGGTTGGCGATGAGCCGCAGGTAGGCGAGCGCGTCCTTGATCTCGGCGCGCTCGAAGAAGCGCAGCCCGCCATACACCCGGTAGGGAATGCGCGCCGACAGGAACGCCTCCTCGAACACGCGCGACTGGGCGTTGGAGCGGTACAGCACCGCGACCTCGCGCCGCAGTCCCCCGTGCGCCACGCGCTCGCGGATGCGGTGGGTGACGAACTCCGCCTCGTCGCGCTCGTTGAAGGCGGTGTACAGCCGCAGCAGCTCGCCGCGCGCACCGCTCGTCCAGAGCTTCTTGCCGAGGCGGCTCGCGTTGTGAGAGATGAGCCCGTTGGCGGCCTCGAGGATGGTGCCGGTCGAGCGGTAGTTCTGCTCGAGGCGAAACAGCTTCGCCTCCCGGTAATCGCGGCGGAACTGCTGCAGGTTCTCCGAGCGTGCGCCCCTGAAACGGTAAATCGACTGATCGTCATCACCAACAACGAACGGCCAGCCGCTGCGCGGGTCAGCCTGCTGCGGGCCGCCCGGCGTGGCCGCCGCGCTGCTCGGCGCGAGCAGTCGCAGCCACTGGTACTGGATCGCGTTGGTGTCCTGGAACTCGTCCACCAGCACGTGACGGAAGCGCTGCCGGTAGTGGGCGAGGATCTGCGGGTTATCGCGCCACAGCTCGAAGGCGCGCAGCAGCAGCTCGGCGAAGTCCACCACCCCGGCGCGCTCGCAGGCCTCCTCGTAGGCGGCGTACAGGCGGATCATCTCGCGGCGGGTCGGGTCGTTGCCGTCGGAGAGCTGCGCCGGCCGCCGCCCCTCGTCCTTGTGGTTGTTGATGAACCACTGCAGCTCGCGCGGCACCCAGCGCGTCTCGTCGAGCTCCTTTGCCTTGAGGAGCTTCTTGATGAGGCGCTGCTGGTCCTCGGAGTCCATGATCTGGAAGCCCTGCACCAGCTTCGCCTCGCGCCAGTGCAGCCGCAGCAGCCGGTGCGCGATGCCGTGGAAGGTGCCGATCCACAGTGCTCCCGAGGGGATGCCGAGCAGCCGCTCCACCCGCGCGCGCATTTCCCCGGCCGCCTTGTTGGTGAAGGTTACGGCGAGGATCCCGTGCGGGGAGGCGCCCTCGGCCTGGATGACCCAGGCGATGCGGTGCGTGAGCACGCGCGTCTTGCCGCTGCCCGCCCCGGCAAGCACCAGCACCGGCGCGAGCGGCGCCGTCACGGCGGCGCGCTGCGCATCGTTCAGGGGAGCGAGGATCGGCGACAGGTCCATGGTAGGCGCGCATTCTACGGGAAAGGCGCCTGGGGCTTCAGCGGGCGAAAACTCTAAGCGCCGGCGCGCGTGCTCTCCTGTGCAAAGCGCACCAGCGCCACCGCGAAGCTCAGCAACACCGGGCCGAGGATCAGTCCCAGGATGCCGAACGCGCTCGCCCCGCCGATGGCGCCGACGAAGATCGCGAGCGTCGAGACCTCCGCGTGGCGCGAGGTGAGCAGCGGCCTGAGGATGTTCTCCACGATCCACAGCATCGCGGTCCAGCAGCCGAGGAAGATCGCAGCGCCCCAGCGGCCGGCGAAGGCGAGGTACAGCACCGCGGGGATCAGCACGATGGCAGCACCGGCCGGCAGGAAGGAGGCGATCGCCGCGATCACGGCGAACACCACTGGCGAGGGAAGCCCGACGATCGCGAAGCCCACCCCGACGATGACGCCCTGCACCAGCGCGGTCGCCACCGAGCCGAACACCACCGCGCGGGTGACATCGCCCAGGTACTTCAGCAGCCGCTCGCGCCGCTCGTGCTGCATGGGGATGAGGCGCGTGAGTGCGGCGAGGATCGCCGCGCCGTCCTGCAGGAAGAAAAACAGCATGAACAGCATCATGAAGAAGGCGACCAGCGTGCCGAACACGCCGAGCGCGACGTTGCCGCCGGCCGCGGCGGCCGCCTTCAGCAGCGTCTGCAGGCTGTCGGTCATCCAGCCCTGCACCTGGTCGGCGCTCACCGAGGCGTTGTCACGCACCCAGGAGACCGCGCCGCCGATCAGCGGGTAGCCCGCCAGGCGGTCGACGATCTCGGAGTAGGAGAGGAAGCTGCGGCCGCGCAGCGATTCGATGACGCGCGCCACCTGGCCCGCGAACACGACGCCGAGGGCCGCGAGCGGCGCCAGCACCAGAAAGGGCGTAAGGCCTGTGAGGATGCCGGCGGACAGCGCGCGCCGGCCGCGCAGGGCGCGGCTCAGGCGCTCGTGCAGCGGGTGCAGGATGAACGCCAGCACCGCCGCCCAGCCGAGCACCCCCCTGAGCGGCGCCACGACCTGGTAGAGCGCGTAGAGCAGGATCGCGGCGGCCGCCAGCTGGAAAGTACGGCGGTAGAAGTCGGAGAACATGCGCACCTCGCCGGAGCCCCTCACCGGTGCGCAAGCCTAGCCGGATCCGGCGCCGCAGGCGATGTTATGTGCGCCGGCGCGGCGATTCTTCGCATTTCTTAAGGCGTACGGCCGGCGCCGAAGCGCGCGATGAACTCAGGATCGGTGAGGCTGTCGAGGAAGGCGATGAGCGCAGCGCGCTCTGCGGCCGTGAGCGCGGCGCGTGGCAGGCGCGCATCGGGCGCCGCGCCCCGGCGCCTTCCTGCGTCCGAGTAGTGCCCGAGGACATCCTCCAGGGTCGCGTAACGGCCGTCGTGCATGTAGGGCGCGGTGAGCGCCACGTTGCGCAGCGTCGGCACGCGCAACGGCGCGGCGCTCGTGCCGTCGTTGGCGAAGGCGGGGCGCCCGGTCGCGCCTTGCGCATCGCGCCAGTTGCCCGCGAAGTTGAATCCCGAGTGGCAGCCCGAGCAGCCGATGCGGTGCGAGTAGAAGAGCGCCATGCCGCGCTTGGCCTCGCTCGAGAGCGCCGCGTGCTCACCGCCGAACACGTAGGCATCGAAGGGCGATCCGCCCGAGATCAGCGTGCGCTCGAAAGAGGCGATCGCCTGCACCACGTGCGTGAAGCTCACCGGGGAGGCGCACTCGGGAAACGCGGCGGCGAAGTCTGCGAGGTACTGCGGATCCGCGGCGAGCTGCGCCGTGAGAGCCGCTTCGCGACCCTTCAGGCCAAGCTCCACCGGGTGCTCGTTGAGCATCGGCTCGAGCATCTGCGCCTCGAGCGAGCGCACCCGCAGATGGCTCCAGCCGTAGGTGATGTTGTAGGCGACGTTGACCAGCGCGAGCGCGTTGTGCTGCAGCACCTCGCCGGTGGCGCCGACGGCGCGCGGACGATTCTCGGAGAAGGCGCGCGCCGGATCGTGACAGCTCGCGCAGCTGTAGCGGCCGGTCACCGAGAGCCGCGGCTCGAAGAAGAGGCGCTCCCCGAGCCGCACCTTGGCCTGCGACATCGGGTTCTCGGCCGGCACCGCGGGTAGCGGGAAGCCGCGCGGCAGATGCCACACGTAGGGCAGCGGGGGCGGGGGTGAGTCCGCCGCCGCGGGGCCGCCGGCCAGGAGTAAGAGCCCCGGCCACGCCGTGCGGGCCGCCGCCGCGCACGCGCCTCGCGTGCTGCTCAGCGCCAGCTGGCCGCAGCGCCGGCCCGGGTGAGGGCGGCCGTCTGGCCGGCGATCTGCGCGCGCTCCTGGATCCACTTGTCGAGCTCATCGACGTGGGCGGTGTCGGCGTCCGCGGCGGTGGCGTTGCCTGCACCTGCGGTAGCGCCGCCGCCCGGGGCGCGTCGGGTCGCGACCCAGCCCTTCATGGCGGAGAGGAGCTTGTCGGCGAGCTTGCGATTGCCGGCGAAGAGCTCCAGATACGCCTGCTTCGCGTCCGCAATGCGGTTCAGCGCCAGATACGCCTCGCCGCGGTATTCGAGCGCATCCGGGTAGCCGGGTTTCAGCGTGAGGGCTTTCTCGTACGCCGACAGCGCCTCGTCGTAGTTGCCGAGCTTCCTGTTGGTGTAGCCGACGTAGTTCCAGGCCTCGGCCAGGTCGGGGTTCAGCTGCACCGCCTGCTGGAACTTGGCGAGCGCGGTGGCATAGCGCTCGTGCGCCTGCGCCGAGGCCTTGTCCTTCCTCGCCGGGTCGGTCGCCCGGGCCGCATCCTGCAGCTCCCCGTCGGCCTTCTTCACCCCGCGCACGCCGTCGTTGTAGGCATCGCGCGCCTGGTCGGCGGGGCTTTCGATACGCGGCATGTTGGGCGGCGGCGAGGGCATCCGCATGCCGCCGCTGGCGAAGGCGCCGGGCGCCGTGCCGAGCAGCAGGCCGATCGACACAGCGACTCTCATCATACGCATGGAGCTTGCCTCGCGAGGGTGGGTCCGGCTTACCGGGTGACTATGCTGGGCCCAAAAGCGCGGGCGCGGCAAGAGCCGGAAACCGACCCGCTGCGCGCAGCGCCGTTCCCGGCGCGCCGCACGCCCTCACCAGCGGTTGCGCAGTTCCCGCAGCTTGACGAACACCGTGCGCTCGTCGGGCTCTTCGGGGAGGTCCGGGAAGGCCACGCGCAGCCGCGCCAACACCGTCGGGTTCTGCAGCCGGAAGAAGGCGTTGATGCGCTTCTCCTCGCCGAGCGTAGTGACCGGGGCGCTCACCGGATTGTTGGCGGCGCGCACCTGCTCGAGAAGCTCGACCGCCGCGGCGTTGCCCGGCTCGCGATCGAGCGTGAACTCGAGGTTGCGCACCAGGTACTCGTGGCCGGGATAGACGCGCGTCGCATCGGGCAGGCGCGCCAGCTGGCTCGCGAAGCTCTCGTAGAGGACTTGCGGGTTGCCGCCGTTGTGGCAGTTGCCGGCGCCGGCGTTGAACAGCGTGTCGCCGCAGAAGAGCGCGGGCTCCTCCCCGTGTGCCAGCAGGCACACGTGCGTCATGGTGTGCCCCGGGGTGTCCAGGCACTCGAGCTCCACCGTGCGCCCGACGCGGATCAGGTCACCGCGCGCGAGCCCGCGATCAACGCCACCGATGCGGGAAGCGGCACCGGCGTGCGCCGCCACCTGCGCCCCGGTAGCGGCCTTCAGGCCCGCGTTGCCTCCGGTGTGATCGGTGTGCTCGTGGGTGTTCAGGATCTGGGTGATCTGCCAGCCGCGCCGCCGCGCCGCCTCCAGGCACATCCGCCACTCGAGCGGGTCCACGGCGAGCGCCTCGCCCGTCTCGGGGCAGGCGATCAGATAGTGGTAGTTGCGCAGCGAGTTTCCCGACCAGATCCGTTCCGTGAGCATGAGCGCGCCCCTCATCCGCTGTCGCTTGGCTGCAACGTACCCCGAAAGCTCCCCCGCGCGCCATAATGGCCCGCATGACGCATACGTTTCTGTTCGTCCCCGCGGTGTGGATCGCGACGGGAACGTTCTGGCGCGCCGACGGCGAGCCGCTCGAGGCGCACGGCCGGACCGAGATCGCGCACCGCGACCAGTGCTGGCTGCTGTCGGGGACGCTCAAGGTCCTGGGTTCCCCGCCGGTGGAGTTCGTGCATGCCTACTGGATCGAGCCCCCGGGACCGCAGGGCAGCAACATGAACTGGACGTTCGAGTCGGCGACCTTCGGCAAGCTGCGCGGCACCTACGCCGTCGTCGGCCCCTCGATCCTCTCGGTCTACGGTTGTGAGGAGTCCGGCTACCATGGCTGCGAGCACCTGGCCCAGCTCGATGCCGACCGCTACGGCTCCTCCGGGATGCTGCTCCTGAAGGAAACGTGGCCTATTCCTGGCAGATGAAGCTCAGGCGCGAAGCGGGCGCCGCAGCCGCCGAAGGCCCTCAGGACCCGCCGGCGCGCAGCCCCGGCAGGTAGTGGTCGACGAGCAGCGCCGCGAACAGCCACATGAGATAGGTCACCGAGAAGCGGAACACCCGCATCGGCAGCTCCTCGCGGGCGCTCATCTTCAGCGCCAGCGCGTAATAGAGAAACCAGGCGTTCAGCACCAGCGCCGCAGCGAGATAGACCAGCCCGCTCATGCGCGTGAGATAGGGCATGAGCGTGACGATCACCAGCAGCACCGTGTAGAGCAGCACCTGCAGGCGCGTGTACTCCACTCCGTGAGTCACCGGCAGCATGGGAATGCCGGCACGCGCGTAGTCCTCGCGCCGCGCGATCGCCAGCGCCCAGAAGTGCGGCGGGGTCCACACGAAGATGATGAGGAACAGCAGCAGCGCATTGGGGTCGACGCTGTTGGTCACCGCCGCCCAGCCGAGCACCGGCGGGGCCGCCCCGGCTGCACCGCCGATCACGATGTTCTGCGACGTCGCGCGCTTCAGCCACACGGTATAGACGACCGCGTAGCCGATGAGCGAGAGGAAGGTGAGCGTCGCGGTGAGCAGATTCACGAGGAAGGCGAGCATCGCCATCGAGACGACCCCGAGCACCGCCGCGAAGGCGAGCGCATTGCGCTCGGTGAGCGCACCGCTCGGCAGGGGCCGTGCGCGCGTGCGCGTCATCTGCTCGTCGATGCGCCGGTCGAGTACGTGGTTGATGGTGGCGGCGCAGGCCGCGGCCAGCGCCACGCCGAGGTTGCCCCACACGAGTGCATCGAGCGGTGGTAGCCCGGGGCTCGCGAGCAGCGTTCCGACCAGTGCCGTGAAGGTGATGAGCGCGACCACCTTCGGCTTGGTCAGCTCGAGATAGCGGCGCCAGAGCGGCGCTGCGCCGGGTGCGAATTCCGATGTGCTCGCCAACGCTGCTCGCTCGAGGAAGGTGCGCAGGATCTTCGGGTCGGTCAGCCTAGCAGATGTGCGTGAGGCCCGCGGGGGAACGCTCCCCGGCCGCTTCAGCGTGCGCTGAGCGAGCGCAGTAGCGCCAGCGTCGCGAGCAGCAGCAGCGCCGCGCCCGCGGTGTGCGCGGTCGCGAGCCACAGCGGAAATCCCCTCACCACCATCGCGATGCCGATCAGCAGCTGCAGCGCGAGCGCGCCGAGTACGGCCCAGGCGCGCGCTCGGGCGCCGGCAAGTCCGCGCTGGCGCAGTACGTAGAGGGCTGCGACGGTGAGCGCCGTGGCGGTGACCAGGGCGCCGATGCGGTGGGTGAGGTGGATCGCGACCCGCGCCGCATTGGAGAGCACGCCGCCCTCGTAGTCGACATGCAGGCCGCGCCACAGCACGAAGGCGTTACCGAAGTCCGCGTGCGGCCAGAAGGAGCGCTGACAGGTCGGGAAGTCGGGACAGGCGATGGCGGCGTAGTTGCTGCTGGTCCAGCCACCGAGCGCGATCTGCAAAATGAGGGCGATGAGGCCGAGGAGGGTGAAGCGCCAGGCGCTTGCGACCTGGGCCGCGCCGCCGCGCAGCGAGCGGCCTGGGCCCTGCAGTGAGGCCGCGCCCCAGGAGCTGGTCGGCAGCGACAAGGTCAGCCACCACAGCAGAGCGAGCGTCGTCAGGCCGAACAGCAGGTGCAGCGTCACGATCAGGGGTGTGAGCTGCCAGGTGACGGTCAGCATGCCGAACAACCCCTGCAGCACGACGATCGCGACGAGCGCGAGCGCGTACGGCACGCTCACCAGGCGCAGCCGCCGCGCGCTGATCGCAAGCGCCGCGAGCACCACGATGAGGAGCCCGAGAGTGCTCGCGGCGTAGCGGTGGATCATCTCGCGCCACGCCTTGCCGGGCACGAGGGGCGCCGTCGCGTAGTGCGCCTGCGCGGCTGGGGAGTGCTCGGCGCCGAGCGGTGTCAGGTGGCCGTAGCACCCCGGCCAGTCGGGGCAGCCGAGGCCGGCGGCGGTGAGGCGCACATAGGCGCCCAGCACCACCACGGCGAAGCACAGCAGCACCCCGGCGACGCTCAAGCGACGCAACCAGCGGGTAACAGAGTCAGCGGGCATTCAGGTCACGTACTGGAGCAGGTTTGGCACTGAGCAGCAGGCAAAAGCCACGCCTTTTGACTGCGGAAACAAAGCCGATGTCCGCCGAAATAGCCGCAGGCGATTTCGGCCAATCAACCAACATGCGACAGCCGCAGCAGTTTCTTCAGATCTTCCAGCAAGCCGTGCGGATTGAGGCGCGCATCGTAGCTCATCATGAGGTTGCCGAGCGGGTCGACCACGTAGAGCGTGTGCTCGCGCGCGCCTGCCGGAAACACCGCCAGGAGCGGTGCGGCGGCGGGGCCGGAGGCATCCAGCACGATGAGCCCGGCGTCGGCGCGCGAGAGGTAATCGCGCGCGCAGCAGGCACGGTTCGCGAGGAACACGCGCTCGACGCGCGTCATGTCGTCGTTGAGCGAGAGGCGCGTCTGGCGCATCACGTACAGCGTCCAGCGGCAGTCCGTATCGCAGCGGCCGTCGCCGATGTAGACCAGCGTCCACTTGCCGCGCAACGTCCCGGCGGCCGCTGCGCCCAGCACGCGCGGCAACCCCGGCGCCGGCAGCTGTCGGGGCGGGGTGATCAGCACGCCGTGGTTGACGCGCTGCGCGGGACGCCAGTCGGTGCCGTAGTAGGTGAAGAAGGCGAGCGCCAGCGGCACGAGGAACAGCGCGGCGAGCGCCCCCACGGTGCCCAGGTTGCGCGCGGTCATCCCGGGCGGCTCGCTCATGCGCTGCGGGCCCGGCGTACGCCCATCACCGCCCAGATGACGAGCGCCAGTGCTGCGAAGCACCACCACTGGATGGCGTAGGAGAGATAGCGCAGCGGCGCGAGTCCCGGGGGCTGCCAGTCGCGCCGGTAGCCGAAGGGTGCGTTTGCGTCGAGCAGCAGGATGCGCTCCGCGAGCGGCCGGCCGAGCGAGCGCTCGAGCTCCGCCGCGCTCGGGTAGCTCGTGAGCTTCGGCCAGGGATCGGAAGCCTTGGGTGGCGCGCGCCCGCTCGCCAGCCCCGGGCTGGGCAGATCCGCCACCCGGCCGGTGAGGTTCACCGTGCCGGGGCTCTCGAAGCTCACCGGCGGGAGCTTGGCCCGCGAGCCGGTGAAGGGCAGCCAGCCGCGGTCGACGAGCAGCGTCCTGCCGCCCGCGCGGGTGAGCGGGGTGAGCACCTCGTAGCCGGCCTGACCGCGCACGATGCGGTTGTCGAGCAGGAACTGGTGCTCTGCATCGAGGACACCGCTGACGCGCACGCGCTGGAACTTCGCGACCGCGGCGAGCGGGCGCGGGCCGAGCGGCTGCACCTCGCCGGTGCCGCGTGCGAAGTGCGTCCACTGATCCTGCGCGTGCACCCACTTGTGCCACTGCCACAAGCCCAGCCGCACGAACGCGGCGCAGAGCACGAGGGTGAGGAGCGTCGCGCCTGCCGAGGTCGCGAACCAGCGCCGTCCGGGGCTCACGGCGCAGACCCCGCGCGCGCGATACACTCAGCGCCACGATGGAAGGCGTCATCTGGCTCCTGATCCTGGGCGCGCTCGCGGCGATCGTCGTGAGCCTGGGGATAGGGCTCTTTCATCTGTCGCGCGGCGGGGAGCAGGACTCGCGCAAGCTGGCGCGCGCACTCACCATCCGTATCACGCTCTCACTGGTGCTGTTCGCACTGCTGATGCTCGCCTGGTATTTCGGGCTGATCTCGCCCCACGGCGTGCAGTCGCTGGGGCCGCGTCCCTAGAGCCAGTAGACGAAGATGAACAGCCCCAGCCATACCACGTCGACGAAGTGCCAGTACCAGGAGACGGCCTCGAAGGCGAAGTGACGCGTGGGGGTGAAGTGCCCGCGCAGCACCCGCAGCCAGATGACCGTCAGCATGATCGCGCCGATGGTGACGTGCAGGCCGTGGAACCCGGTGAGCATGAAGAAGGTCGAGCCGTACACGCCGGTGCTGAGCTTCAGGCCCATGTCCCGGTAGGCCTCGCCGTACTCGTGGGCCTGGAAGCCGACGAAGGTGAAGCCGAGGAGGAAGGTGAGCGCCAGGAACAGCGTCAGCTTGCCGCGCTGACCGGAGCGCAGCGCGTGATGTGCGATCGTCACGGTGAGCCCGCTGGTGAGCAGGATCAGCGTGTTGAGCGCCGGGATCCCGAGCGCGATTCATCACCTCAAAGGTGGAATCGGCGTGTCCGCCGACGTGCCCGGGCCCGTTGGTGGGCCACAGCGCATCGAAGTGCGGCCACAGGATGTAGTTGGTGAACACCTTGACCCCGTGACCGCCCAGCCACGGCACCGACAGCACGCGCGCGTAGAACAACGCGCCGAAGAAGGCGCCGAAGAACATCACCTCGGAGAAGATGAACCACATCATGCCCATGCGGAACGAGCGGTCCACCTGCAGGTTGTAGATCCCATGCTGGTTCTCGCCGATCACGGTGGAGAACCAGAAGAAGAACAGGCACGCGAGCAGCACCGCGCCGGGGATGAAGATCCACAGGCCGGCCCAGTCGTTGAGGTACGTGACCCCGCCCACCATCACGATGAAGAGCGTCATCGAGCCGAAGATCGGCCAGGGGCTGTGATGCGGGACGTAGTACTGACCGGAGTCGGGAGCGTGGGCGTCGGTCATGGATGGCTTTCAGCGCCGGGTGACGCGCGAGGATTCGTCGTAGAAGGTGTACGCCAGCGTGATGACGCTGATGTGGCTCGGCAGCGCGGGGTCGACGATGAAGCGCACCGGCATGTCGCGCCCCTCGCTGATCTTGAAGTGCTGCGGCGAAAAGCAGAAGCACTCGGTCTTGTGGAAGTAGGCCGCCACCTCGGAGGGCGAGATGTTGGGTACCGCCTGCGCGACGGTGTCGCGCCCGGTGAGGTTCCTGGCGTAGAACTTCGCCGTGTAGAGCTCTCCCGGATGCACGTCGATGCTGCGCACCTCGGGGCGGAAGTCCCAGCTGCCGGCACTCGCCACGTCGGCGAGGAACTCGACCGTGACCGTGCGGCTCTCGTCCGGGTGCTCGATGGCCTTCACCTTCTGCAGCAGCTTCGCCTGGTCGCCGTAGCCGGTCACCGAGCACAGCACGTTGTACAGCGGCACGAGCGCGAACCCGAAGCCGAAGCTGCCGAGCGCTATGGCGAGCAGCTTCACCATGAGGCTGCGGTTGGCGCGCCGCCGGTCGCTCATTTCCAGCCCCGCACCAGCATCATGGCGATGAAGCCGAAGTAGAAGGCTGCCGCGATCAGGCCGAACAGGATCGCGCTGCGGCGCACGCACCGGCGCCGCGCGTCGCTGTCGACGGCGCGCGCCGTGTCGGGCCCGGCGGCCGGCGCCGGCATCAGTGCGCCGCCCCGCGCGCCACCAGCGCGGCCGTCGGCGGCTCGGTCCAGGAGTGGAACGGCGGCGGTGAGGGCAGCTCCCACTCGAGGCCGTGCGCGCCTTCCCAGGCGCGGTTGCCGATGCGCTCTCCGCCGCGCACGCACTGCAGGATCAGGTACAGGAACAGCAGCTGCGACAGCCCGAAGCCGAAGCCGCCGATCGAGGACACCATGTTCCAGTCGGTGAACTGCACCGCATAGTCGGGGATGCGGCGCGGCATGCCGGCGAGCCCGAGGAAATGCTGCGGGAAGAACAGCACGTTGACGAAGATGGCCGACAACCAGAAGTGCCAGGTGCCGAGCTTGATGTTGTACATGTGCCCGGTCCACTTGGGCAGCCAGTAGTAGATCGCCGCCATGATGCTGAACAGGGCCCCCGTCACCAGCACGTAGTGGAAGTGCGCCACCACGAAGTAGGTGTCCTGGTACTGGTAGTCGGCCGGCACCATGGCGAGCATCAGCCCGGAGAAACCCCCGATGCTGAACAGGAACACGAAGGCGAGCGCGAACAGCATCGCGGGCTCGAACGACAGGGAGCCCCTCCACATGGTGGCGACCCAGTTGAACACCTTAACGCCGGTCGGTACCGCGATCAGCATCGTCGAGAGCATGAAGAACAGCTGCGCCGCGAGTGGCATACCCACCGTGAACATGTGATGGGCCCAGACGATGAAGGACAAAAAGGCGATCGAGGCCACCGCGTACACCATCGCCTCGTAGCCGAACAGCGGCTTCCTCGAGAAGGTCGGGATGATCTCCGAGATGATGCCGAAGGCCGGCAGAATCATGATGTAGACCTCGGGGTGCCCGAAGAACCAGAAGATGTGCTGGAACATCACCGGGTCGCCGCCGCCGGCGGCGGTGAAGAAGGTGGTGCCGAAGAAGTGGTCGGTGAGCAGCATCGTGACCGCGCCGGCGAGCACCGGCATGACCGCGATCAAGAGGTACGCGGTGATGAGCCAGCTCCACACGAACAGCGGCATCCGCAGCAGCGTCATGCCGGGCGCGCGCATGTTCATGATGGTCACGATGATGTTGATGGCGCCGAGGATGGACGACATGCCCATGAGGTGGATGGCGAACACCAGCATGGGGAAGGACGCCCCGGTCTGCAGGATGAGCGGCGGATACATGGTCCAGCCGCCGGCCGGCGCCCCGCCGGGCACGAAGAACGAGGACAAGAGCAGCGTGAAGGCGAACGGCAGGATCCAGAAGCTGAAATTGTTGAGCCGCGGCAGCGCCATGTCGGGCGCCCCGACCTGCATCGGCACCATCCAGTTCGCCAGTCCCACGAACGCCGGCATGATCGCCCCGAAGATCATGATCAGGCCGTGCATGGTGGTGAGGGAGTTGAAGAACTGCGGATCGAAGAACTGCAGGCCCGGCTTGAAGAGCTCCGCCCGGATGCCCATCGCGGCCATGCCGCCGATGAAGAACATCGTGCCCGAGAGGATCAGGTACATCGTGCCGATGTCCTTGTGATTGGTCGCGAACACCCAGCGCCGCCAGCCGTGCGGCTTGTGGTCTTCGGGCGCGTGGGTTGCGGCGTGCTCGTGCTCGGCCATGTCGTGGGCTTCCTTGGGTAGTGCTCAGCCGGAAGGGGTGGCGGCGTTCGCGGGAGCGGCGCTGCCCTGGGCGGCCGCCGCCGCCTGCTTCTGCTCGGCGGCGGTGTTCTTCAGCCAGGTGTCGAAGTCGGCCTTGGAGCGCACGTCGACCACGATCGGCATGAAGCCGTGATCGCGTCCGCACAGCTCCGCGCACTGACCGCGGTACAGGCCCGGCTTGTCGGCGTCGACCTTGAACCAGGCCTCGTTGATGAATCCCGGGATCGCATCCTTTTTCACACCGAAGGACGGCACCCACCAGGAGTGGATGACGTCCGCGCCGGTGATGAGCAGGCGCACCTTGGTGTCGACCGGCACCACCAGCGGGCGATCGACGTTGAGCAGGTAGTGCGGCACGGTGTTCGGATCCTTGCCCGAGCCGAGCTCGCGCACGTCGTTACTCTCGCGATCCAGGTGCGAGTAAAACATCACCCCCTGGTCGAGGTAGTCGTACTGCCAGCCCCACTGAAAGCCGGTCACCTTGATGTTGAGGCCGCTCCTGGTCGTGTCCTCGATCTCCACCAGCGTGCGCGCCGCCGGCACCGCCATGGCGATCAATATGATCACCGGGATCACCGTCCAGACGATCTCGACCTTGGTGTTGTGCACCAGGGTGACATCCGCGACCGCCCCCCGGGACTTGCGGAAGGCGACCATTGACCAGATCATCACGCCGAACACCACCACGCCGATCCACACGCATACCCAGAAGATCTCCATGTGCAGGGCGTAGATCTTGCGCGAGATATCGGTCACCCCCTGCGGCATGTTGAGCTGGCTCCAGCCCGAGCCCGGGTGGTTGTCATCGGCCCACACGGGCAGCGCGAGCGCCTGGGCGGCGGCCAGCAGGGCCAGTCGTGCGAGCTTGTCACGGATCGTCATTTAGCGTGCCTTACAGCGCGGCCTTAAGCGCAGTGAGCGCGAGCGCGCGATCTCGATAAACCCAAAAACCCTTAGCCGCCGCCCGCGGGCGGCGCCCAGGAGGGCGATTCGTCGACGCGGCCGATCAGGCGCTGCAGGCGCATGGCAAGTCCGCGTCGCTCCTCTTCGGTCAGAAAGCTGCCCAGCTCGCACTGGCGACCGTGCGACTCGATGGTGAGCCGGCTCGGATGCAGACTGGCGGCGGGGCGGCGAAGTTTAACCTGCGCCCAATGCCGCGGGAACACGACCTGTGCGCAGCGCCGCCGCTCGCGCGATTCGACACGTACGTCCGCCTCGGTGACGGTGATCGTCTGGGAGTGGAAGCGGCGCTCGAGCGACACCTTGAGCGCCCAGGCGAGGAAGGCCATCTCGAGGCCCGCGAACGGCAGGATCGGCCAGAAGCCCTTGAGCGCGAGGAAGCCGCCCATGCCGAACGGCACGACGCAGGCGCTCGCGAAGAACCAGCCGGCGCCGCGCACGGTGAGCGAGCAGTTCGGGCGGATCTCGATGCGCAGCGGCTCCACATCCATGCGACCGTCGATGGTAGCGCGCAGCGGCGGTGATTCAAATTGCGCAGGAATTCTCAGCCCTGGGCGGCGATCCGCGCCGCGGCGGCCTGCAGCACCAGGGTGCCGGTGAGCTGCGGCGCGTGCGGCACCACGGCGAGCGCCGGCTCCCCGAGCCGCCGCTCGAGCGTCGCGAGATTCTCCGCGGCGCGTTCCATCGCCGCATCCACGGCGCATCGCGATCCAGCCCGCCCAGGGAACGCCCGAGCCAGCGATCGCCTCGCGCGTCAGCTGCGCGTGATTCAGGCACCCGAGGCGCAGCCCGACCGTGAGGAGGACCGGGACCGCCAGCCTGCGGGCGAGGTCCGCCATGCGTCTCCCCGGCACTGATCGGAGCGAGCCACCCGCCCGCCCCCTCCACGACCACGCGGTCCGAGAGGGCCGCGAGCGCGGCATAGGCCTGCATGATCATGCCGATATCAATCCGGATACCGACATCATCTGCCGCGATATGCGGCGAAATGGCGGGTTCGAAGCAATAGGGGTTCACGCCGGCGTAGGGAAGCTCCAGATTGGTCGCCCCGAGCAGCTCGAGCGCGTCGGCGCTGCGCAGGCCTTGGGGGGTCCGAAGCGCCCCCGAGGCGATCGGCTTCATGACCGCGACCCGCTCGCCGCGCGCGATGAAGCCCCGCACGAGCGCGCAGGCCACCACGGTCTTGCCGGCGCCGGTGTCCGTGCCGGTGACGAAGAGTCCGCGCGCGCCGCTCATGGCGTGCGCGCACCGGGGCGGGCGATCGAGCCCGGCGCGATCCGCGCTTCGCCCTCGCGCGCCGCAGCCGCCGGACGTCCGGCGGCTCCCCAGCTCGCGCCGTAGATCACCTCGTAGGTCGCCGGCAGCCGCCCGTCGCGCCGCAGCTGCTCGTAGGCCGCGCTCATGCGCGCGAGCCGCGCACGGCCCACGAGTGCGCGCGGCCGGCCGGCGGTGACGTTGTGCGCGCCGATCGCCTTCAAATCGCGCATCAGCGCGAGCGCGTCGGGGTAGCCGAGCACGATGCGATCGACGTCCAGCACCGGCTCCGTGAGCCCGACGTGCGAGAGCGCGTCGCCGACGTCGTGCATGTCGACGAAGCGGTTGACGTGAGTCAGACCGTCGGC
This sequence comes from uncultured Gammaproteobacteria bacterium, assembly GCA_963713175.1. Classification (GTDB taxonomy): domain Bacteria; phylum Pseudomonadota; class Gammaproteobacteria; order Steroidobacterales; family Steroidobacteraceae; genus 13-2-20CM-66-19. The sequence goes on from CAVQKW010000014.1 coordinate 69,635, forward strand.
CTGCGCCCAGGCCGCGCGCAGCTCCTTCAGCGTGTCCGGGCCGAAGGTGCTGAAGGCGAAGAAGCCCGGCGGGCGTGAGCACGCGCCGCACCTCGGCGAAGGCCACATCGAGCGGCTCGCACCACTGCAGCATCAGATTGCTGAACACCAGATCGACGCTCGCGTCCGCGAGCGGCAGCCGCAGCGCATCGGCGCAGACCCGGCGGAAGCGCCGCAGCAGGCGCTGGTGGCGGCGCGCCTCGCGCAGCATGCCCGGCGCGATGTCGAGCGCGATGACGAGCGCGCGCGGGTAGCGGCGCTTCAGCTCGCGGCTCACCCGCCCGGTGCCGGCGCCGAGATCGAGCACCACGCGCGGTGTGAAACGAAACGGCGCGAGGCGCGCGAGGAGCTCACGCGCGACGCGCGCCTGCAGCCCCGCCGCCGCTTCGTAGCCGGCGCTCGCGCGCTCGAAGGACGCGCGCAGCCGCGCGCGGTCGAGCTCGAAGACCCCCGCCGCCTCAGCCACGCAGGAACGCCTCGAGGAGCGTCGCGAACTGGCCGGGGTGCGAGAGAAACGGCGCATGCCCCGCGCCCCGCAGTTCCCGGTAGCGTCCCCTGGGCAGCGCCTTGGCGAGCGCGCGCGAGGCGGCAGGCGGCGTGATGCATCGTGCTGCCCGGCGATGACCAGGGCGGGGGCGCGCACCTGCGCGAGCGGTGGCGCGCAGATCGCCCTCCTTCAGGCGATCAAGACCCCAGGCGAGCGCCGCCTGCTGCGCGGCGCCACCCCGGCCGAGGGCCGCGTTCAGCCAGTGCAACACCCGGCCGGCGGTGCGCGGTGCGAGGCCCCGCGCCTGCAGATGCAGGAAATTGCTCACCGCGAGCTTGGGATCGGCACGCACCTCGGCGGCGAGCCGGGTGAGCGCCGCGGGCGCTAGCCCAAAGCGCCAGCCGGGACCTGCGAGGAAGCGCGGCGTGGTCGCGACCAGCACCAGGCGCTCGATGCTCGCGGGCATGGCGGCGGCGAGGTCGAGCGCGAACTGACCGCCGAGCGACCAGCCGAGGAGGCTGTAGCGCGTGGTGAGCGGGGCGAGCGTCTCGCACACCCGCCAGGCCTGGGCCGCCGGGGTCTGTGCGCCGGGGTCCCAGTCGCTCGCGCCGTGACCGGGCAGGTCGATCGCAGATCACGCGGCGGCGCCGCGCGAGGGCTTCCGCCAGGTTGTCCCACACCCGAAGATTCATTCCCCAGCCATGCAGCAGCACGAGATCGCGCCGCCCGCGGCCCGAGACGATGGCGTGCAGCGCGCTCATGCGGCCGCCGCTGTCCGCGCCACCCGCTTCATGTGCCCGCCGCGCGCGCCGCCGCGCAGCAGCGGCCGAGCGCGCGGGCGAGCGCATCGACCTCTTCTTCGGTGTGCAGCGCCGAGAGCGTGACGCGCAGCCGGGCGCCGCCGCGCGGCACGGTCGGCGGCCGGATCGCCACCACCCAGAAGCCGGCCGTCTCGAGGGCGCGCTGCGCGGCGAGCACCGCCGCCTCGCTGCCGAGCACGATCGGCTGGATGGGCGAGGTCGAGGGGGTGAGCAGCACCTGGGCCGCGCGCGCCTGGTCCCTGAAACGCGCGATGAGCGCGCCGAGGCGCTCGCGGCGCCAGTTCTCGGACTGCGCGAGCGCGAGCGCCGCGCGGCTCGCCGCCGCCACCGGCTGCGGCAGCGCCGTCGTGTAGATGTAGGAGCGCGCCTTCTGCATCAGGAACTCGATGAGATCGGCATCCCCGGCGACGAACGCGCCGAAGGAGCCGAAGGCCTTGCCGAGCGTGCCGACGAGCACCGGTACCTCCTCGCTCCCGAGCGCGCATTCCTCGAGCGTACCGCGTCCCGTCGCGCCCGTGACCCCGAGCCCATGGGCATCATCCACCACCAGCCACGCGCCGGCGGCGCGCGCCGCGCGCGCCAGCTCGGCGAGCGGCGCACGGTCGCCGTCCATGCTGAAGAGTCCGTCCGTGGCGAGGAGCGCGGTGCAGGGGGCGTCCTTGGCCAGCAGGCGTGCGGCGGCGCCGGCGTCCGCATGCGCGTAGCGACGCAGCACCGCACCCGAGAGCAGCGCGCCGTCGATGAGCGAGGCGTGTGAGAAGCGATCGAGGAGCACGCGCTCGCCGCGCCCGGCGAGCGCACTCATGACCGCAAGATTCGCCATGTAGCCGGTGGAAAACAGCAGCGCCCGGGCACGCTGCGTGAACGCCGCCAGCTCCTCTTCCAGCCGCTCGTGCTCGGCGCCGTGCCCGCACACGAGGTGCGAGGCGGCACTGCCCGCCCCGGCGACGGCGGCGCTCGCGGCGAGCGCCGCGGCGAGCGCGGGGTGGCGCGCGAGGCCCAGGTAATCGTTGCTGCTGAAGTCTACGAGGGCTCGCCCGCCGGCGAGCTTCAGGATGCGGCTGTCGCACGCGGCGAAGCCCGCGACGGTCGTGCGATGCCGCCGCAGCTGCGCCCGGTCGAGCTGCGACAGCGCCGCCTCAAGCGCGTGTGCGGCTCGCTTCATGGCCGGCGGCGGCGTGCGCCGTCGAGGGCGCCCGCTCGGGGACCACCTTGAGGCGCTCGAGGAGCCGCAGGTCGTGCTCGACGTCGGGATTACCGGTGGTGAGGAGCTTCTCGCCGTAGAAGATCGAGTTCGCGCCGGCGATCAGACACAGCGCCTGCAGCTCGTCGCTCATCGTCTCGCGCCCGGCCGAGAGGCGTACCTTGGAGCGCGGCATGGTGACGCGCGCGACCGCGATGGTGCGCACGAAGTCGAAAGGATCGACGTCGGCGGCGTGCTCGAGCGGGGTGCCGGCGACCCGCACCAGGCGGTTGATCGGCACGCTCTCGGGATGCTCGGGGAGGTTGGCGAGGGTCGCGATGAGCTGCGCCCGGTCGGTGGCGGACTCGCCCATGCCGAGGATGCCGCCGCAGCACACCTTGAGGCCGGCCGCGCGCACGGCAGTGAGTGTGTCGAGCCGGTCCTGGTAGGTGCGCGTGGTGATGATCTCGGCATAGAACTCCGGCGAGGTGTCGAGGTTGTGGTTGTAGTAGTCGAGGCCGGCGGCCTTGAGCTCCCCGGCCTGCGCCGCGGTGAGCATACCGAGCGTCGCGCAGGTCTCCAGCCCGAGCGCGCGCACCGCGCGCACCATCGCGGCGACCGCCGCGACGTCCTTGCCCTTGGGCGAGCGCCACGCCGCGCCCATGCAGAAGCGCGTCGCCCCGGCACGCTGCGCGCGCGCCGCGCACTCGCGCACCGCGGCGACGTCCAGGAGCGCCTCGCGCCCGACCCCGGTCTCGTAGCGCACACTCTGCGGGCAGTAGGCACAGTCCTCGGGGCAGGCGCCGGTCTTGATCGAGAGCAGCGTGCTCATCTGCACGGTGTTGGGCTCGTGCCAGGCGCGATGCACGTGCTGGGCGCGATACAGGAGGTCCATGAAGGGCAGCGCGTAGAGCGCCTGCACCTCAGCGAGCGTCCAGTCGTGGCGGATGTCGGCGGGTGAGGCGTGCGTCATGGGGCGATCTTCGCACAGGGGCCGCGGCTCGTGTCAACGCGCCAGGGCCGCGCGGGTCGACAATTGACTACTCGGTGAGCAGGTGCAGCGCGAGTGCCGCCGCCACTCCCACGGCACCGAGCGCCGCGATGAGCACCGCACCGGCGGCGCAGTCCTTGACGATGCGGATCGCGGGGTCGGCCTCGGGATGCAGCCGGTCGGCGAGCTGCTCGATCGCGGTGTTGAGGAGCTCGGCCGCCATCACCGCGGCGCTGGCGATGAGCACCGCCGCCCACCACAGCGCCCCGGGGTGCAGCACGAGGAGCAGCCCCAGCACGGCGAGCAGCACCGCGCCCTGGATCTTGAGGCTGCGCTCGGCGCGCAACGCGTGCGCCACGCCCTGCAGCGCGTAACCCACGCGCGCGCCCAGCGGACGATTCTTCCAGGGGTTCATCCGGCGCCGGCGTAGACGTATTGCAGGAGAATCCCGGCGAAGATCGCCAACCCCACGTACTGGTTGTTGAGGAAGGCGCGCAGACAGCCGGCCGGCTCGCGCTTGCGGATCAGCCACTGCTGCCACAGGAACAGCACGCCCGCGGCGATCACGCCCCCCTGGTACCAGCGCCCGAAGTGCAGGTCCCGGCCGATGAGGTACAGGGCGTACAGCATCATCGCCTGCATCACCCCGATCAGGAACCGGTCCATGTCGGCGAACAGGATCGCGGTCGACTTGACGCCGATCTTGATGTCGTCCTCGCGGTCGATCATGGCGTAGATGGTGTCGTAGATCGCCGCCCAGATGACCGCCGCGATGTACAGCACCCACCCCAGCCGCGGGGGCATCGCGCCCGCCTGCGCCGTGAACGCCATCGGCACGCTCCAGCCGCCGAAGGAGATCCCCAGATACAGCTGCGGCATCGGAAAGACGCGCTTCACGAACGGATACGAGACGGTGAGCAGCGGCGCCGATCACGGCGAGCCTCACGGTGAGCGGATCGAGGCGCGTCACCAGATACAGCGCCACCCCGATCAGCAGCGCGAACAGCACCAGCGCCTCGGCCGGGGACACGTGACGTGCGGCGAGTGGCCGGTCGCGGGTGCGGCGCACGTGCGGGTCGATGTTGCGGTCGGCGAAGTCGTTGATGACGCAGCCCGCGGCGCGCATCACGACCACGCCCAGCACGAACACGATGAGTACCCGGGGGCGCGGGCGGCCGGCGCCGGCGATCCACAGTGCCCACAACGCCGGCCACAGGAGCAGCCACGTCCCGACCGGACGGTCGAGGCGCATCAGCCGGCCGTACTCGGAGAGCCGCCGCGCGAGGCGATACGACGCGGGCGCCTCGCGGGCCTTGAGGGTGGATGCGAGTTGCGGGGGCGCGACCGCCATGGGCGGCAACTCTAGCTCAACTGCCGCTAACCCACCCGGCCGTAACGCTCGCCCCCGCCGATCCAGCGCCGCGTGAGCCCGGCGATGTCGTCGCGGTCGGCGGCGAGCAGCAGCTCCGCCGCCGCCTGCACGCGCGGCAGAAGGTCCGCATCGCGTATCAGGTCCGCGACCTTCAACTGCGCGAGCCCGGTCTGGCGCGTGCCGAGCAGCTCGCCCGGTCCGCGCAGCTCCAGATCCCGCCGCGCGATCTCGAAGCCGTCGTTGCTGGCACGGATCACCTTCAGGCGCGCGCGCGCCGGCGCCGACAGCGGCGCGCGGTAGAGCAGCACGCAGCTGCTCGCATCGCTCCCGCGCCCGACCCGCCCGCGCAGCTGGTGTAGCTGCGCCAGCCCCAGGCGCTCGGCGTTCTCGATCACCATGAGGGTGGCATTGGGAACGTCGACCCCCACCTCGATGACCGTGGTCGCGACCAGGAGCTGAATCCTGCCCGCCTTGAAGGCGAGCATCGCCGCATCCTTCGCCGCCGGCGGCATGCGCCCGTGCACGAGTCCCACGCGCAGCGCGGGCAGCGCTTGGGCGAGTGCCGCCGCGGTTTCCTCCGCGGCCTGGGCGCGCAGCTCGTCCGACTCCTCGATCAGCGGACACACCCAGTACACCTGTCGCCCGGCGCGGCAAGCGGTGACGATCCGCGCCACCACCTCGGCACGGCGCGCTTCGGGCAGCACCACGGTGCGCACCGGCGTGCGCCCCGGAGGCAGCTCATCGATCACCGAGATATCGAGGTCGGCATAGGCGGTCATGGCGAGCGTGCGCGGGATCGGGGTCGCCGTCATGATCAGCTGGTGCGCAAGGCGCCCATGGCGCTGGCCCTTCTCCGAGAGCCTCAGGCGCTGCTGCACGCCGAAGCGATGTTGCTCGTCGACGATGACCAGTGCGAGACGCGCGAAGTCGATGCCCTCCTGGAAGAGCGCGTGCGTGCCGACCACGACCCGGATCTCGCCCGAGGCGATCGCCGCGTGCGCGCTGCGCCGCGTGCGTGCCGGCTGCGCGCCCGCGAGCAGCGCTACGGTTAAGCCGAGCGGGTGGAACCAGTCGCGCAAATTACGCCAGTGTTGCTCGGCGAGCAGCTCCGTCGGCGCCATGAGCGCTGCCTGCGCCCCCGCTGCCCGCGGCCCGCGCCGCGGCCGCCGCGGCCACTACCGTCTTGCCGCAGCCGACGTCCCCCTGCAGCAGGCGCACCATCGGTGCGCCGGCGGCGAGATCGGCCTCGACCTCGGCGCGCGCGCGTGCCTGCGCAGCGGTGAGGCCGAAGGGCAGCCGCTCGATGAAGCGCTGCGCCAATCCTTCGGGGTCGGCGAGCTCCCAGGCGGGGTCGCTCTTGGCGGCGCGCTTGCGCAGCCGCAGCGCGAGGTGGTGTGCCAGCAGCTCCTCGAAGGCGAGGCGCCGCTGCGCCGGGTGGCGCCCGGCGGCAAGCTCGGCGAGCTGCGCCTCGCGCGGCGGGCGGTGCAGATACTGCAGCGCCTCGCGCAGCGACGGCAGGCCCGGCGGCAGCCCCAGGCGCTCGGGCACGAAGTCCGTGAGGCCCGAGCGGGCGAGCTCATCCAGCGCCTGGGCGATGAGCGCGCGCAGCCGCCCCTGCGGCACGCCCTCGGTGAGGGGATAGATCGGCGTCAGGGACTCGTCGAGCGGCGCGGCCTCGCCCAGGAGACGCCGGTACTCCGGGTGCACCATCTCGAGCCCGAGGGGCCCGCGGCGCACCTCGCCGAAGCAGCGCAGGCGCGTGCCGCGCGCGAGGTTATGGTGCTGGCTGGCAGAGAAATAGAAGAAGCGCAGCGTGAGAAACCCGGAGCCGTCGGCGATGCGCGTGAGGAGCTGGCGCCGCCGCCGGTAGGCGACCTCGGTCAGCTGGATCTCCCCTTCCACCGCGGCACGCGTGCCCGGGGTGAGCGCACCGATCGCGGTGACGCGGGTGCGGTCCTCGTAGCGCAGCGGCAGGAGGAAGAGCAGATCTGCGATGCGCCGACGCCCAAGCGCGCGAGGCGCGCCGCGAGTGCCTCGCCGACGCCCCTGAGGCTCGTCACCGGGCGCTCCCCGGCATCGGGGAGCCGCTGCGTAGTCCCCTCCGCGGGGAGTCTGGCGGCCCTGCCGGCGGGGCCGGCGCTCGCGCGCACGCCTCTTAAGTCAGGTGCAGCACGCACTCGATCTCGACCTGCGCGCCGCGCGGCAGCTGCGCGACGCCAACGGTGGCGCGCGCCGGGTAGGGCTTGCCGAAGTAGGTGGCCATCACCTCGTTCACCTTGGGGAAGTAGGCGAGGTCGGTGAGGAAGATGGTGAGCTTCACCGCGTTGGCGAGTGAGCCGCCCGCGGCCTCGGCGACTGCTTTCAGGTTATCGAACACGCGGCGCACCTGCACCTCGAAGTCCCCGGTGACGAGCTGCATGGTGGCGGGGTCGAAGGGCATCTGGCCCGAGAGATAGACGGTGTCCCCGGCGCGCACCGCCTGCGAGTAGGTGCCGATGGCCTGCGGAGCACGGTCGGTGTGGATCATCTGGCGGCTCATGCGTTGCGTCCTTTCCTTGTTCGGTTTGTATCACAGCTCGCGGGCGGCCGGCCGCCCGGGCTTCATCCGCTGGTCTCGGGGTCCGCGTCGCCCTCGCTCTCCGGGACTTCCTCGTGCTCGTCGCGCGCATGCGCGGCGATGGTGCGCGTGACACGCGCCACGTCCGGCATGCGGCGGATCACCCGCACCAGGCGCGCGAGCTGGCGGCGGTCGCGCACCCGCAGCTCGAAGGTGAGCACCGCGGCATCCGAGTCCTGCTCGTCGATCGACACGTGGCCGATGTTGGTCTCGGTGCTGGCGATCGCGGCGGCGACCGCGGCGAGTACGCCCGTGCGGTTGACGACCTGGACGCGGATCTCGGAGGAGAAGAGCCGGTCGGGCGCGCTCTGCCAGCTCACCGGTAGCCAGTTCTCCGGGTGCTTGCGGTAGTCCTCGACGTTGACGCAGTTCTCGCGGTGGATGACGACACCGCGGCCCGCCGAGAGGAAGGCGAAGATCGGGTCGTAGGGGATCGGGAAGCAGCAGCGCGCGTAAGTGACCAGCAGTCCCTCGGTGCCGGCGATGGCGAGCGGTGCCGGGGTTGCCTTGCCGCCGGCCGCCACCGTCCCGGGGAGCAGGCGCCGCGCGACGAGCGGCGCCAGGCGCTCGCCGAGCCCGATCCTCTCGTAGAGCTCATCGAGGTCCTTGAGCCCGAGTTCCCCGAACGCCGCCCGCTGCATCTCCGGGCTCACCTCCTCGAGCTTCAGCCCGAACTCGCGCAGCGCCTGCGCCAGCAGGCGCGCGCCGAGCGCGATGGCCTCGGTGCGCCGCAGGCCCTTGAGGTAATGGCGGATCGCGCTGCGCGCCTTGGCGGTGACCACGAAGTTGACCCAGGACGGATTCGGGCTCGCGCCCTTGGCGGTGATGATCTCGACCGTCTGGCCGTTGCGCAGTACGGTGCGCAGCGGTGTGAGCCGGCGGTCCAGCTTGGCGGCGACGCAACGGTTGCCGATGTCGGTGTGCACCGCGTAGGCGAAGTCGACCACGGTCGCACCCGAGGGCAGGCGCAGGATCTGTCCCTTCGGCGTGAACACGTACACCTTGTCGGGGAACAGGTCGACCTTGACGCTCTCGAGGAACTCCTCGGAGCTGCCCGCCTCCTGCAGCGACACGAGGTTCGTGAGCCACTCGCGGGTGCGCTCCTGCTGCAGGGAGTTGGACGCGTCGCCCGCCTTGTACTTCCAGTGCGCGGCGATGCCGGACTCGGCGACGCGGTGCATGTCGTCGGTGCGGATCTGCGCTTCGATCGGCACGCCGTTGGGACCGAAGAGCGTCGTGTGCAGCGACTGGTAGCCGTTGACGCGCGGGATGGCGATGTAGTCCTTGAAGCGGCCCGGCATGGGCTTGAAGACCGCGTGCACGACGCCGAGCGCCCGGTAGCAGGTGTCGGGCTTGTCGACGATGACGCGGATGCCGTAGACGTCGACGATCTCGTTCAGGAGCGAGCGCTTGCGCCGCATCTTCTTGTAGATGCTGTAGAGATGCTTCTCGCGCGTCTCGACCTGCGCCTCGATGCTCGCACCTTGAGCAGCGCGGCGCGCAGCTGCTGCTCGATCTTCTTCAGGAACTCCTTCTGGTTGCCGCGCGCGCGCTTCAGGGTCCGCTCGAGCACCTGGTAGCGGCGCGGGTAGAGCGCCTTGAACCCCAGGTCCTCGAGCTCCAGCTTCATGTTGTAGAGCCCGAGCCGCTCGGCGATCGGCGCGTAGATCTCGAGCGTCTCGCGCGCGATCGCGCGGCGGCGCGCCGGCGCCATGGCCTCGATGGTGCGCATGTTGTGCGTGCGGTCGGCGAGCTTGACCAGGATGACGCGCAGGTCGCGCACCATCGCGAGCAGCATCTTGCGGAAGGACTCCGCCTGCGCCTCCTCGCGGCTCTTGAACTTGATCTGGTCGAGCTTGGTGACGCCGTCGACCAGCTCCGCGACGTCGGCGCCGAAGCGCGTCGCCAGCTGATCCTTGGGCGTGGGCGTGTCCTCGATGACGTCGTGCAGGATCGCCGCGACGATGGTGTCGGGGTCGAGGTGCAGGTCGGCGAGGATGGAGGCGGCGGCGACCGGGTGCGCGATGTAGCGGTTCGCCGGAGAGGCGCTTCTGGCCCTGGTGGGCCGAGGCGCCGAACTCGGCTGCCTCGCGGATGCGCGCCACCTGCTCGGGCGCCAGGTACTCGCCCGACGGTGGCCAGCAGATCCTTCAGCCCCGGGGTGCGCCTTCCGCCGGGAAGCAGTCCCAGGAGCGAAGACGCATAGTCCATGGGGCGTGCGCCGTCGTCAGTCTCCGAGCCCGAACTGCGGGGCGCGGAACGTGGACTGCAGGTCCGCGTCCGGGAGCGCCGGTTCCGGCGCCGGCTCCGGGCTCGCGCAGCATCTCCGCGGTGACGTTGCCCGCGGCGATCTCGCGCAGCGCCACGCACGGTGGGCTTGTCGTTCTCCCAGCGGGACGGTCGGCTTCCGCGCCGTTGGCGAGCCGGCGCGCGCGTTGCGCGGCCAGCAGCACCAGCTGGAACAGGTTCTCGACGTTGGACAGACAGTCTTCGACGGTGATACGGGCCATGGGTCGCCTGGGTCGGTGAAATACGCGCCAGCGCGGGGTGCGCGGGACCGGTAACTATAAGCGAAAAGGGCTTGCTCAGGCCAGCCGTGACGCCCGCGCCCTTCAGGGGGCGGTAAGCAGCTCGGCAGCCAGCGGCGCAGGCCCGGCCGGTCGGCCTTCAGATCCTCGCCCTGGCCCTCGATGACGCGCACCAGCTCGGCGACCGCCTTGTCGAAGTCGTCGTTCACGACCACGTAGTCGAATCCCGCCAGTGCGACATGTCGCCCGACGGCGTCCTGCAGGCGCCGCGTCGATGACCTCGTCGGTGTCGGTGGCGCGGCTGCGCAGGCGGTCCTCGCAGCGCCTGGCGCGAGGGCGGCAGGATGAAGATGCTGATGCACTCCGGCATGCGCGGCGCACCTGCTGCGCGCCCTGCCAGTCGATCTCGAGCAGCACGTCGTGCCCCGCGCTGAGCTGCCGCCCGACGAAGCCGCGCGAGGTGCCGTAGTGGTTGTCGAACACCTGGGCGTGCTCGAGGAACTCGTCGGCGGTCGACGAGGTCGCGCGAACTGCGCCGCCGAGACGAAGTGGTACTCGCGCCCCTGCGCCTCGGTGGGGCGGCGCGCGCGGGTGGTGTACGAGACCGAGAGGCGCAGTCGCGGCTCGCGCGCGAGCAGCGCCTTCACCAGGCTCGTCTTGCCGGCGCCCGAGGGCGCCGAGATGACGAACAGCCGCCCGCTTTTCATGGCTGCGAATATACGCCGCGCGAGCGAAGCTCCGCGACGAGCGTCCGAGCGGCAGGGCCGCGGTGGCTGACGGCGTTCTTCTCCTGCGCCGGCAGCTGCGCGGCGCTGCGCTCCTCGCCCGCCGGGACGAACACCGGGTCGTAGCCGAAGCCGCCACTGCCGCGCGGCTCGAGTGCGATATGCCCCCGCCAGGTGCCGCGGGCGATGAGCGGCGCGGGATCATCCGCCGCGCGCACGAACACCATGACGCAGCTGGTAGCGCGCGCCGCGCCCGGACTCGGGCACGCCCGTGAGCTCGCGCCAGCAGCAGCGCTGTGTTCTCGCCCTCGCTCGCGCCCTCCCCGGCGAAGCGCGCCGAGTACACGCCCGGGCGGCCGCCGAGCGCATCCACCTCGATGCCGGAGTCGTCGGCGAGCGCCGGCGAGGCCCGCCGAAGCGCGGCGTGGCGCGCCTTGAGCAGTGCATTCTCGAGGAAGGTGGCGCCGGTCTCTTCGACGGCCGACGATCCCGAGCACGTCCTGTGGCACGAGCGTCGAGCTGCAGCGGCGCGAGGAGCGCGCGCAGCTCGCGCAGCTTGCCGGCGTTGCTGCTCGCGAGGACGATCCGCGTCAGCGGCGCCTGCAGCGCCTGGGTCTGCAGCGCGAACAGCGCGCCGATGCCGTGCGCGGCGAGGTTCAGCATCGCGTCGAGCTCGTGGCGGCGGAACGCGTGGCCCTCGGCCGTGCCCTGGATCTCGATGAAGGCGCCGCCGTTGTTCATCACGACGTTCATGTCGGTCTCGGCCTGCGAGTCCTCGGCGTAGTCCAGGTCGAGCACCGGCGACGCCCGCGACGATGCCGACCGAGACCGCGGCCACCTGGCCGTGCAGCGGGTTGGCGGGATCTGCCCCTGCGCACCAGATGCTCGCAGGCCTCGCGCGAGCGCCACGTAGCCGCCGGTGATGGCCGCGGTGCGCGTGCCGCCGTCGGCCTGCAGCACGTCGCAGTCGAGTGTGATGGTGCGTTCGCCGAGCGCCTTGAGGTCGACGACCGCCCGCAGCGAGCGGCCGATCAGCCGCTGGATTTCCTGGGTGCGGCCGCTTTGCTTGCCGCGCGCCGCCTCGCGCGCGGTGCGCGTGTGCGTGGCAGCGCGGCAGCATGCCGTACTCGGCCGTGACCCAGCCCTGGCCCTTGCCGCGCAGGAACGGCGGCACCGTCTCCTCGACGCTCGCGGTGCACAGCACGTGCGTGTCGCCGAACTCGATCAGCACCGAGCCTTCGGCGTGCTTGGTGAAGCGCGCGACTGAAGCGCACGCGCCGCAGCTCATCGGGCGCGCGGCCGGAGGGTCGCGCCATGGACTCACTCGCCGAGCCACCGCAGCGCCGCCGCCGAAGTGTTGTCGCTGGCGGGACCGGCGCGCTGTGACGGCGCGCTGCGGCCGAGCTCGTGCAGCTTGTCGCGCAGCGCCACTGCCGGCGCCGGTGAGCGCCGTGGCGATCTCCGCATCCTTCACGCCGCCCCAGAAGCCATCGGTGCACACGAGCAGGACGTCGTCCGGCTCGAACGGCGGCGACGGCTGATCGACATGTCGGGCAGGATCGGATCCCCGCCCAGACAGCACTCGACGAAGTTGCGCATCGGGTGGGTCTGCGCCTGCTCGGCGGTGATCAGTCCTTCGCGCAGCAGGAGCTCGACGTGACTGTGGTCGCGGCTGCGCGACAGCAGCTGCGCCGTGGCGCAGGTGATAGAGCCGGCTGTCACCGACGTGCGCCCACCAGGCTGGCGCCCTGCTGGACCAGGCACACGGCGCAGGTGGCGCGCGGGCGGTGCTCGATGCGGCAGCTGCGCGCCGAGCTTGACGACTTCCTCGTGGGCGCGTCCGAGGGTCAGGTGCAGGAAGCCGAGCGGATCGAACAGCGGCTGCGGGGTGTGCCAGAAGGCCTCGAGGATGACCTGCTGCGTGACTTCGCGCGGCACGCGCGCCGTTCGCGTGACCGCCCATGCCGTCGACCGACGACGAGGAGCGCGGCGTGCTCGGCGACGGCCGCGCTGACCCGGTCCTGGTTCTCCTCGCGCGCCCCGAGGAGGCTGATGTCGGCGTACTCGACCCGCAAGAACAGTTTCCGTGCATCTGTTAGACTGATGGTCGGCTTTATATCACGTGCGGCCCTGCGCGTGGCCGCGGCGCACCGCGCGGTGCCGCGGGCGACGAAGGCCATTCGTGATCGGACCGCGAGCATGATCGCGAGCATGACCGGCTTCGCGCGCCGCGAGGCGCCGGCGCGTGGGGCACGCTGGTATGCGAGCTGCGCAGCGTCAATCACCGTTTCCTCGAGGCGGGCTTCCGCCTGCCGGACGAGCTGCGCGGCGCCGAGAGCGAGCTGCGCGCGCGGCTCGCGCGCGCCGTGCGCCGCGGCAAGATGGACTGCACCGTCAGCTACCGCCGCCTCCAGGGCGCGGCCGGCGCGCTGCAATTGGATCCGGCGGCGCTGGCACGCGTGGTGGATGCGGTGCTCGAGATGTCGCGCTCGCTGCGCGAGCCCTCCACCGTGAGCGCGCTCGACGTGCTGCGCTGGCCGGGCGTACTGCGCGAGGAGACGAGCGGCGGGGAGGAGCTGCTGACCGCGGCCTGCGCGCTCTTCGATGAAACGCTCGACCGAGCTCGCGGCGGCGCGCGCCCGCGAGGGGCAACGGCTGCGCGAGCTCCTCGAGCAGCGCTGCGGCGCGCTCGACACGCTGCTCGCCGGTGTGCGCGCGCGGCTGCCGGAAGTGCAGGCGCGGGTGCGCGCGCGGCTCAACGAGCGACTCGCCGAGCTCGGCGCCGACGGTCGATCAGGAGCGCCTCGAGCAGGAGCTGCTGCTGTTGCTGCAGCGGCTCGACGTCGACGAGGAGCTCGAGCGGCTCAGCGGACACATCCTCGAGATCCGCCGCGTGGTCGCGGCGAGCGAGCCAGCCGGCCGGCGGCTCGATTTCCTCATGCAGGAGCTCAACCGCGAAGCAAACACCCTGTCCTCCAAGTCGCAGGATCTCGAGACCACGCGCAGCGCGGTCGACATGAAGGTGCATCATCGAGCAGATGCGCGAGCAGGTGCAGAACGCGGAGTGAGGCGGTCAACCACGCGCCGGGCAGGCGCGTTCGGTGGTTCTGATGCGAGTTCGATTCCGGCTTCTCGGCGCGCGCGGTGCGGCACTTTCCCCGGTGTGGCTCGCGCTGTGGCTCGCCGCCGCCCAGGCCGCGGGGCAGGCGACGCCGGCCCCGGGCGCCGCGGCCCCGGGCGTGAGCGGCAAACCGCTGCCCCAGATCACCGTCGAGGCGGACCGCGTCAAGCTCCAGCATCGCCTGTTCACGTTCGTGAGCAGCATCTCGCGCGCCATTCCGCGTGACGAGTCGCTGCGCCGCTGGCAGGTGCCGATCTGTCCGCTGGTAGCCGGGCTGACGCAGGACGAGGGCGAGTTCATGCTGGCGCGTCTGTCGCAGATCGTGCGCGAGGCCGGCGCACCGCTCGACAAGGAGCATTGCGTGCGGCCCAACCTGGTCGTGATCGTGACGCCGAAGCCGGATGAGCTGCTCAGAGCCTGGAACGCCCACCGGCACGCCGCGGGGAAACTGTATGACTCCGCGGCGAGCTTCAGGCGCTGGCGCCAGACGCCCCGGCCGATCCGCGTCTGGTACAACCACGACTTCGGCAGTGCCGACGGCGCGCCCGTGCTCAACGGCTCGCTGCAGGTCGGTCCGGCTTCCTGGGGCGTTGCCAGCGGCGGCTACGAGTCGCTCGGATCGCTGATGAACGTCAAGGACGTGCTGCAGTTCAGTTCCGTCGCCGTGATCGTGGATGCCCGGCAGATCGTCGGGCTGCAGATCGGGCAGATCTGCGACTACATCGCCATGGCGGCGCTCACCGAGCCTGATCTGGATGCGCCGCTGGGAGACGCGCCGACGATCCTGCGCCTCTTCAGCGCGCGTGCGACCGGAACACCGCTGCCCGAAGGACTCGGCGCTTGGGATCGGGCGTTCCTCAAGGCTCTCTACAACATGAGTCTGGCGGAGGTCACCCAGCGTTCCCAGATCACCGGCAGGATGCTGCAGGATCTCGCGCCCCGGTAGTTGCGGTGACGGACGTGCCAGGGCTGCCTCGCAGGATCGTGGCTCGCCGCCCTGAGGCTGATCGGCGCGTTGTGAGCGTGACAAATGCGCCAGCCCCCGTGCGGCCTAGGGCGGTTTGATCGATGCAATCGGCGGGATCGCGGCCGCGATCCTTGCGATCATCGGCTTGACCGGGTTTGACGCCGAGCGGATGGCGGGCATCGCCACCATTGTCCTGGGCGCCGCCGTGTTGGTGCAGGGCGGAACGATCCTCTCGGAGTATGCGCAGGTATTCCGCGCGACCGCGGCACCGGCCTCCGCTGACCGCATGGGGGGCGACGGCCTCGCGGCCACCTTCATGCTCGGTGCGGGCGAACTGGTGCTGGGCGTGCTCGCGCTGTTCGGCATGGTGCCGGTGGGGCTCACTGCGATCGCGGTGCTGCCCTGCCCGCGCAAGGGGCACGGTGGCGCCGTGCGGTCGCAGCGGGCGTCGGGCTGCCGTTCCGGCGGCACCTTCCGGGCGCTGCCTGACCGCGCGCAGGGCCAGGTAGGGACCGGGGCCGGCGCGACGGCAGGTTTGCCCTTGCCGCCCGCGGCGCTGGTATAGGCTTCCCCGATGCCAGCGCTCCTGGTCCCGCCGCTCGCGCTCTACGTGCACTTCCCCTGGTGCGTGCGCAAGTGCCCGTACTGCGACTTCAACTCCTACACCCTGCACGGGGAGCTGCCGCAGAGCGCGGCTACGTCGAGCGCCTGGCGCGTGATCTGCGAGGCGCAGGCGCCGCAGGTGGCGGGGCGCGCAGTGATCAGCGTGTTCCTGGGCGGCGGCACGCCGAGCCTGTTCTCGCCGGACGCGATCGCGCGGGTGCTGGACGCGGCGCGCACGCACCTCGCCTTTGCGCCGGACACCGAGATCACGCTGGAAGCGAATCCCGGCACCATCGAGCGCGGCGCATTCGCCGAGTACCGCGCCGCTGGGGTCACTCGCGTGTCACTCGGTGCGCAGAGTTTCGAGCGCCGCGGCGCTCGCAGGTGCTCGGGCGCATCCACTCGGCCGACGAGACGTGCCGTGCGCCGAGGAGCTGCACGCCGCCGGGCTCGCCAACTTCAACCTCGATCTCATGTATGGACTGCCGGAGCAGGACGCCGCCGGCGCGCTCTGCGCGATGTCGAGCGGGCGCTCGCGCTCGCGCCCGGCGCACCTCTCGCATTATCAGCTGACGATCGAGCCGGCACCGTGTTCGCCGCGCAGCCGCCGCCGCTGCCCGATGAGGACGTCGCGGCCACGATGCTCAGCCGAGTGCGCCGAGCACCTCGCGGCAGCCGGGCTCGTGCACTACGAGGTGTCCGCCTACGCGCGGAGCGGCCGGCGATGCCGCCACAACCTCAACTACTGGAGCTTCGGGGACTACCTGGGCGTCGGCGCCGGCGCCCATGGCAAGCTCACCGTTCCCGGAGGGTGGCGAGATCATGCGCACGACGCAGCACGCGCGAGCCGCGGCGCTACCTGGCCGGCGCGCCCGGGGAGCTCACGCGGCGCCGGATCGCGCCGCCGAGCTGCCGTTCGAATTCATGATGAACGCGCTGCGGCTCACGGAGGGGTTCGAGCTCGGCTGGTTCCCCGAGCGCACCGGGCTTGCCGCGCCGCGAGATCGCGGCGCCCCTCGGTGCGCTTCTCGAGCGCGGCCTGCTTCAGAGCACGGCCGGGGGCTACCGGCCGAACGATCTGCGGGCTGCGTTTCCTGAACGATCTGCTGCTCGAGTTCATGCCGGAAACGCCGCGATTGTCCGGCGGTTTTGCATTGTCAATTGCTAGTTGCCGAGTCCGGTCGGGACGGCGCGGGGCCGTTATACACAGGCGTTGGCGGGGCACTTCGTAAATGAGCAGATTACGTGCAATATCACCAATGCTGCTCGACATGATGCCGGTAACTCATTGAATAGAAAGGTGTAAACTAGGTGTACATTTTTTAACCAAGGTCACAAAAATGCAATTTCGCGCCGAATATCGAGGCTTGCGGGAGCCGATCAGTCCACAGAATTATCCACAGGTTCTGTGGATAAGGAAACGGCTCTGCACTGCACAGGGAACCTTGGCCAGGCCGGTCGGCCCGGCTCACCCGCGGCCGCTTGAGGCAGCGCGGCGGACAGCCGCTAAACTCCCCGCGCCCTTTTGAGCCCGGACGATTCGCCGCTAAACTCGCGCGCCCTTTTGCCCATGCCCGCTCAACCCGGGAGTTAATTATGAAAGAGCCGCATCATCCCGAGTACAAAGAGATCAACGTCAACTGCACTTGCGGCAACACCTTCAAGACCGGTTCGACGCTGGGCCATGACCTCCAGGTGGAAGTGTGCTCGGCCTGCCATCCGTTCTACACGGGTAAGCAGAAGATCGTCGACACCGCCGGTCGCGTGGACAAGTTCCGCAAGAAGTACGCGCGCTGCGCCGCGGCGCGCTGAACGCTCTGCGCGCCGCGCTGAGCGCAGCGCGCTCGCAGCACCGCGGCTCACGACGCTGCTTCGCTTCGCTGCGAGCCTGCCGCACGAGCTGCGTTCGTACCTGATCGCAATTTAATTCGCGCTGCCTTGATTCCGCCGCGCGGACCATGTAACGCTGAAGCTGCGCTTGCGTGAATCCCCCGCGGCTCCAGCATTCTAGGAAGCTGCAACAACATGAACGAGAGCAAGCTCGAGCTCATCGATCCGCGCCAGCGGCAAAAAGGCGGAGCTGCCGGTGCGCGCCGGAACCATCGGCCCGAGCGTCGCTCGACATCGCGGCGCTGAACAAGGACCAGGGCGTCTTCACCTTCGATCCCGGCTTCATGGCCACCGCCGCCTGCGAGAGCAAGATCACCTACATCGACGGCGACCCGGGCGTGCTGCTGTACCGCGGCTATCCCATCGAGCAGCTGGCCGAGAAGAGCAACTTCATCGAGGTCAGCTACCTGATCCTGTACGGCGAGCTGCCCACCAAGCGCGCAGCTCGACGAGTTCACCGCACTCCATCCGGCACCACACGATGATCAACGAGGCGGTGCTGCGGTTCTTCAACGGCTTCCACTACGACGCCCACCCCATGGCGATGGTGACCGCCGTGGTGGGCTCGCTGTCGGCCTTCTACACGACTCCACCGACATCCATAACCCGCGCCACCGCGAGGTGTTCGCCCACCGCATCATCGCCAAGATGCCGACGCATCGCGGCCGCGGCGTACAAGCACAGCATCGGCCAGCCGTTCGTCTATCCGCGCAACGACCTGGACTACTGCAGCAACCTGCTCAACATGCTGTTCTCGGTGCCCGTGCGAGCCCTACCAGGTGGACCCGGTGGCGGCCGAGGCGCTGGACCTGCTGTTCATCCTGCACGCGGACCACGAGCAGAACGCCAGCACCTCCACGGTGCGCCTGGCCGGCAGCTCCGGCACCAATCCCTATGCGGCCATCGCCGCCGGCATCGCCACCCTGTGGGGCCCGGCCCACGGCGGCGCCAACGAGGCGGTGCTCGACATGCTCGAGGAGATCGGCAGCGTCAAGAACATCCGAAGTACCTCGCCAAGGCCAAGGACAAGACCAGCCACTTCCGGCTCATGGGCTTCGGCCACCGCGTGTACAAGAACTACGATCCGCGCGCCAAGATCATCCGCGCCACCTGCCACAAGGTGCTGCAGAAGCTCGGCCGCGCCGACGACCCGCTGCTGGAGCTGGCCATGCGCCTGGAGGAGATCGCGCTCAAGGACAGTACTTCATCGAGAAGAAGCTCTACCCGAACGTGGACTTCTACTCCGGCATCATCTACAGGGCGCTCGGCATCCCGCGAACATGTTCACGGTGATGTTCGCCATCGCCCGCACCGTGGGCTGGGTGGCGCACTGGCAGGAGATGATCGCCGATCCGGCGCATGAAGATCGGCCGCCCGCGCCAGCTCTACACCGGGCCGGCGCGGCGCGACTACGTCGACGATCGGCAAGCGCTGGCAGGCGCTGAGCAGTCTCGCCTCGAGCAGCGCCTCGCACCTCGCGCGACGTCGGCGCGCCGCATCGGCCTGCCGTCGACCGGGCTCACCGGCGCCTGGCGGATGCCGTCGGTCGGGAACACCGTGGCCTCGATCGCGCTGGTCGTCGACTGCGAAGCGCACGCCCGGGAAGGCCACGCACGCGCTCGGCGTTCATCTTCACGCGCCGCTCGGTCACCTCGTGCGCGATGCCGCTGGTCCATCAGCTGCAGGGTCGACCGCCTCGGCGCGCGTCGGCGAACAGGTGCAGCTGCACGTCGGAGTGCTCGGTCGCGGTGCCGCTGAGCACCGCGCCCACCAGCCGCGGCTCGAACTCGCGAAGCTAGCGCATGGCGTGCAGCGCCGCGCGGCGCTGCGCATGCAGCGATCTGCAGGTGCGTGCGCCGCCGAACAGCCGCTGGTATTCGGCGAGCGCCGCCTCGATCTCGGTGTTCTTCGGCAGCAGCGCCGCGCCGTCGGTGACGCCGAAGCGCTCGGCGGCCTTGCGCTTGGCGACGCAGGAAGTCCGGATGCCGTGCTCGGCCATGATGCGCGCGGCCTCCTGCGCCAGCGCGCGCCGCAGGTTGTCGCTGCGCGTGGCACTCGCGTCGTCGGCATGTCGCTTCACTCGCATCGCCTTAGAACAACGGCTCGCCGCTCGACTGCGGCCTGCCGCGCTTCTGGCATCGTGCGCCGGCTGCCGTCTGCGGCAGGTGGTCGGCCATGAAGACCTCCGGCATGCCGTCCGGGTTCTCGTCGCTCACCAGCGCGCCGGTCTCGGGCGAGATGCGCAGCGTGACCAGCCCGTCGGGCATCGGCCGCGGCTGCTCGGGCACGCCCTTCAGCGCCTCGCGCATGAAGTGGATCCAGATCGGCAGCGCGGTGCGCGCGCCCTCCTCGCTCTCCCCGAGCGGCCGCTCCTGGTCGAAGCCCACCCACACGGTCGCCACCAGGTTGCTCGTGAAGCCGTTGAACCAGGTGTCCTTGGCCTCGTTGGTGGTGCCGGTCTTGCCGGCGATGTCATCGCGCCCGAGCGCCAGCGCGCGCCGCCCGGTGCCGTGGCGGATCACGTCCTCCATCATGTCGGTCATGATCCAGGCGTTCTGCGCGCTGATGACGCGCGGCGCGATCTGCTGCGGGGGCAAGGGCGCGGGCTCGCCGGCGGTCGTGCCGCTCACGGCCGCCCGCGGGAGCGCCGCGCCCGCGGTCGTGGCGCGGGTGGTGTCGGCGACCTTGAGCGGCGCCGCGCCCGTGGGCGTGCTCCGCGTACCTCGGTCTGGTCGCACTGCACGCACACCATGCGCGGGGCGGCGCGCCACACCACGTTGCCGGCGGCGTCCTCGATGCGGTCGATGAAGTACGGCGTCACGCGGTAGCCGCCGTTGGCGAACACCGCGTAGCCCGTGGCGACTTCCAGCGGCGTCGCCTCGAGCGTGCCGAGCGCGAGCGTCAGGTCGTGCGGCATGCTGCGCGGATCGAAGCCGAAGCGGCTGACGTAGTCGATGGCGTTCTGGATGCCGAGCTCCTTCAGCACGCGGATCGAGACGAGGTTGCGCGACCACACCAGCGCCTCGCGCAGCCGCGTCGGCCCGCCGAACTCGCGGCTCGGAGTTCTCCGGGCGCCAGGCCTCCTCGGTGCCGTTGCCTTCGAGCACGATCGGCGCATCGAGAAAGGTGCTCGCCGGGGTGAAGCCGTGATCGAGCGCCGCCGAGTACAGGAACGGTTTGAAGCCCGAGCCCGGCAGGCGCTTCGCCTGGGTGACGCGGTTGTACTTGTTGGTGAAGTAGTCGAAGCCACCGACCAGCGCCACGATGCTGCCGTCGTTGGGATCGAGCGCCACCGAGCGCGCTCTGCGCCTCGGGCACCTGCCCGAGCTGCGCGTGCCCGGCGTTGTCGGCCACGACGTAGACGACGTCGCCGCGCTTCACGATCTGCGCGGCATCCTTGGGTTGCGGCCCGACGTTCTCGTTGCTGAGCGCCTTGCGCGCCCACGACAGGCCATCCCAATCGATCTGCACCGCGCCCACGCCCTTCACCCACGCCTGTGCGCTCTTGTCGGCGACGGCGGTGACGATCGCCGGGGACAGATCGCCGATCGAGGCGTACTCGTCCACCATGTCGTCGTAGTCGGGCGTGCCGTTCGCCGGCAGCTCCACGTGCCCGGCGGGCCCGCGCCAGCCGTGGCGGCGGTCGTACTCGATGAGCCCGATGCGCACCGCGCGGTTGGCAGCCGCCTGCAGCCGTCCGTCGACCGTGGTGTAGACCTTGTAGCCGGCGGTCTCGGCGCTCGCGCCGAAGCGCTGGCGCAGCTCGAGGCGCGCCATCTCGGCGACGTAGGGCGCCTCCACGTCATAGAGCGGCGCGTGCGCGCGCGCGTGCATCGGCTCCTTGTTGGCGGCCTCGGCGGTGGCGGCGTTGATGTAGCCGAGCTCGCGCATGCGCCGCAGCACGTAGGCGCGCCGCGAGGTGGCGAGCTGCGGATTCACGATCGGGTTGTAGCGCGAGGGAGCCTTGGGGACGCCGGCGATGGTGGCGGCCTCGGCGACGTCGAGCTTGCCGAGCGGCTTGCCGAAGAACGCCTCGGCCGCGGCCGCGACGCCGTAGGAGCGCTGCCCGAAGAAGATGACGTTGAGGTACAGGCCGAAGATCTCGTGCTTACTGAACTCGTGCTCCATGCGGTAGGTGACGAAGGTCTCCTGCAGCTTCCTGCGCGCGGTCTTGTCGAGGTTCAGGAACATGTTGCGCGCGGCCTGCATGGTGATGGTGCTCGCGCCCTGGGTCTTGTCGCCGGAGATCAGATCGACGAGCGCGGCGCGCACCACGCCGAAGTAGTCAATGCCGTGGTGCTCGAAGAAGCGCTCGTCCTCGGCGGCGAGAAACGCCTGTTTGACGAGCTCGGGGATCTGGTCGTAGGTGACCGGGATGCGGCGCTGCTCGCCGATCTGTGCGATCAGCTGGCCGGAGCGCGTGTACACGCGCAGCGGCACTTGCAGCTCCACGTTGCGCATCGCCTCGATGGAGGGAAGTGAGGTGACCAGGTAGAGGTAACTGCAGGCCAGCGAGTAGGCGCCCAGAAGTGTGACCAACATCACACTGCCGGCTAGGGCCGTCACAACACGAAAGTAATTCCATTTCACAAAAAACCAACTCCGTTGCTTGCGCTCCCTCGGAGGGCTATGCATAGTAGCCGCCGAATCAGGGCAAACTCACCGAAAGGTGGGGACGCAAAGCCTCCGGTCTACGGGACGCACGTGCCTATGACAGCGGGGTTGCCGGTCCGAACGTTAACGCACTCTGCTGCAACGGGTCACGCGCGCAGCGGGCGGTTCGCACCGAACACCCCGCACCGTGCTCGCCTCGTCCGCCGCGATGCTGTCAACGTCCCCTCACAGCACCCTTGGACAAGGCGCAGCATCATTGGTTGAACCCAGGCGCGACACCCGCCGGGCGTGACGGCCTTCGTGGTTCGGTACGCGGCCGTGGGTGCATGCTTGGGTTGTGTGAGCCTCCTCACGTTCAATTTAACTTAGCGCTGATATATAGTGCTCCCGCGAATTCATACAGGGCGGTCATTTTCAGGCGTAATCCCCTGAAAAGGATATAAATAATGTTCCTCTTGCAGCGCAAGTACCGCCCGCTCCTGGGACTTGACATAACGACCTCCTCCGTCAAGCTGATCGAGCTGGCCATGGCGGGCGGTCAATACCGCGTCGAGGCGTATGCCGCCGAGCCCACCCCGCAGAACGCCATCAACGAGAAGGCGATCGTGGATGCGGAGGCGGTCGGCGAGGCGATCCGCCGCGCGGTGAAGCGCGCCGGCGCCAAGAGCACCGAGGTCGCGATTGCGATCTCGGGCGATGCCGCGATCACCAAGGTGATCCAGATGCCGCGCTCGCTGCGCGCCGGCGATCTCGAGGCACAGGTCGAGATGCAGGCCGACCAGTACATCCCCTTCCCCATGGACGAGGTCAGCTACGACTTCGAGGTGCTGGGCGCGAGCGAGAAGGATCCGGAGAGCAACGACGTGCTGCTGGTCGCGACCCGCACCGAGAACGTCGAGCAGCGCCAGGCGGCGGTCAAGGCCGCGGGCCTCGCCGCCAAGATCGTGGACGTCGAGGCGTTCGCGCTCGAGAACGCCTGCAAGCTGATGACCCACCAGATGCCCGACGGCGGCATCGACCGCACCATCGCGGTGGTGGACTTCGGCGCGAGCAGCACCACCTTCAGCGTGCTGCGCAACCTGAAAGTGGTCTATACCCGCGACTTCGCCTTCGGCGGGCAGCAGCTCACCGAGGAGATCATGCGCACCTACGGACTCGCCATGGAAGAGGCCGGCCGCGCCAAGAAAGAAGGCGGCCTGCCGGGCAATTACCAGTCTGAGGTGCTCGACCCGTTCATCGACGACATGACCCAGCAGGTCAGCCGCTCGCTGCAGTTCTACCTCGCTTCGGGCTCGGGCCGCGAGCAGCCGGAGAAGATCGTGGTGTGCGGCGGCTGCGCCAACATCCCGGGGGTGGCGGAGGTGATCGCCAGCCGCGTCGGCATCTCCGCCGAAAAAGGCGACCCGCTCGGGCAGATGAAGCTTTCCTCGCGCGCCAAGGCGCAGGCGGTGCAACGCGACGCCACCGCACTCCTGACGGCGTGCGGCCTCGCACTGCGGAGTTTCGACTGACATGCCACGCATAAACCTGCTTCCCTGGCGTGAGGGCCAGCGCAAGGAGCGCAAGCTCGCCTTCATGGTGGCGCTCGGCGTCGCCGTGCTCGCCGCCGGCGTGACCACCGGTGCCGCCTACGTGATGTTCGACTCCATGATCGACGGCCAGCAGCACCGCAATCAGACTGCTGCGCACCCAGATCAAGATGCTCGACAAGCAGATCGAGGAGATCAACAGCCTCGAGACCAACAAACAGAAGTACATCTCGCGCATGGAGATCATCGAGAAGCTGCAGCGCTCGCGGCCCGAGATCGTGCACGTGTTCGACCAGATCGTGAAGACGCTTCCCGATGGGGTGTACCTCACCGGGGTGAAGCAGACCGGCAACCGCCGCCTGCGCTTTGATGGCGTGGCGCAGTCGAGCACCCGCGTGTCCTCCTTCATGCGCAACATCGATTCCTCCGAGTGGCTGCGCAACCCCGAACTCGAGGTGGTGCAGACCTCCAAGGGCCCGGGGTCGAGCTTCACGCTGTTCGCCGATGAAGTGAGCGCCGGTGGCACCGACGACGGCGGCCCGCCGGCGCCGGGCGGCAAGATCCGCAAGGCGAGCCTCGGCGGCCCGGGAGCGCGGCAATGAACCTGATGGAAGAGCTGCGGTCACTTGATCCGCGCGACCCGGGGCGCTGGCCGTTCGCCATCCGCGCTGGCTCCGTGGTGGTCGCCTTCCTGCTGGTCACCTTCGCGCTCATCTACTTCTGTGTGTGGACCGTGCAGCGCCCCGAGCTGCAGCAGCGCGAGGACGAGGAGCAGAAGCTGCGCGGGGAGTTCAGGGAGAAGCACGCCAAGGCGGTAAACCTCGAGGTCTACAAGCAGCAGCTGAAGGACATCGAGCGCTCCTTCGGCGCGCTGCTGCGCCAGCTCCCGGGTAAGACCGAGGTGCCGAGCCTGCTGGTGGACATCTCGCAGACCGGACTCGCCGCGGGGCTGCAGGAGAAGCTGTTCCAGCCCGAAGCGGAGGTCAAGAAGGACTTCTATGCCGAGAAGCCCATCAAGATCCGCCTCACCGGCAGCTACCACCAGTTCGGCGAGTTCGTGAGCGGTATCGCGGCACTGCCGCGCATCGTCACGCTCGACGACATCGACATCAAACAGGATGGCAAGGACTCCTACGACCAGCTTTCGATGGAGCTCACGGCCAAGACCTATCGCTACCTAGACGAGGACGAGATCGCCGCCGTCGAGGCCGACAAGTCAAAGAGCAAGGCCACGCACCGGCCGACGCCCCGCGGATGAGGCCCACGAGAATGCCTAACCTGAATCAACGCTATGCCGTGCGCCTCGTGGGCGTGGCGCTCGCCTGCCTGCTGTATGGCGCCCTCAGCGCCTGCTCGAGTGCGGACAGCGATCTGTCGCGCTTCATCCAGGACACCAAGAAGGAACCGGGCGGGCGGGTCGAGCCGTTGCCGGAGATCAAGCCCTACGAAACCTTCGTGTACGCCGATGCGGACATGCGCTCGCCGTTCATGCCGAGCCCGCCGGGCGCGGGCGCCGGCAGCGGCGTGCGGCCGGATTCCAAGCGCAACCGCGAGTTCCTCGAACAGTTCTCGCTCGACACCCTGAAGATGGTCGGCACGCTGCGCCTGGGCGGGGCGATGTACGGCCTGGTGCAGACCAAGGACGGCCTGGTGCACCGCGTGTCGGTGGGCGAGCACATGGGTCAGGCCGAAGGCCGGATCACCGATATCACGCCCGCGAAAATCACTCTCGTCGAAATCGTTCCGGACAGCCTCGGCGGGTACATGGAGCGACCCGCGGCGCTCGCCCTGAACGAGTAACAGGTCCAGCAGGGAGTTCTCTCAAATGCATGCGTCTAGCCTGTTCACCCGACTTCTCGGCACGGCCACCTGGGCCGTGATCGCGGGAGTCCTTGGAATGCTCCCGGGCGCTCCAGCGCTGGCCCAGGATCAACCCAGCCTGCAAGCCGTCGACGTGCAGCCCCTTGCCGGACAGCAGTTGCAGCTCACCATGCGGCTGTCGGGCCCGGCGCCCCAGCCGCTGTCCTTCACCATCGACAACCCGGCGCGCATCTCCTTCGACCTGCCCAACACCACGCTGGCGCTGCCCTCGCGGCGCATCGACGTGCATTCGGCGGGACTCGACACCATCACCGCCGCCGAGACCAAGGACCGCACGCGGGTGGTGCTCAACCTCGACAAGCTGGTGCCGTATGACGCGCGCGTCGAAGGCAACAACATCGTCGTCATGCTGGGCGCGGCCGGCTCTTCCGCGACCGCGAGTACCGTGAACCCGGCGGCCGCGCCCGCCCTCACCGCCTCCGCGAACAGCGGCGGCGGCGGCCGGCAGCTGAGTGCGATCGACTTCCGCCGCGGCACCGATGGTGCCGGGCGTGTGGTGGTCAAGCTCTCCGACCCGCACATCCACATCAGCCTGCATCAGCTCGGCAACCAGATCGTGGTCGACTTCAGCGACGCCAGCGTGCCGGCGAACCTGGTACGCCGCTACGATGCGACCGACTACGGCACCCCGGTGCAGGGCTTCGACGTCACGCGCCAGGGCAGCGGATCGCGCATTCTGATCACCGCCAACGGAGATTTTGAACAGCTCGCCTACCAGTCCGACGACCAGTACGTGGTGGAGGTGGCGCCGCGCCGCAAGGCGAACATCGCCGTCGATGAGAAGCCGGTGTACACCGGTGAGCGGCTGACGCTCAATTTCCAGGACATCGACACACGCGCGGTGCTGCAGCTGCTGGCCGATGCCAGCGGCCAGAACATCGTGGTGAGCGACTCGGTGACCGGCAACGTCACGCTGCGCCTGCAGAACGTGCCCTGGGACCAGGCACTCGACATCGTGCTGCGCACCAAGGGGCTCGACAAGCGCAAGCAGGACAACGTGATCATCGTGGCGCCGCAGGCCGAGCTCGCGGCGCGCGAGAAGGCCGAGCTCGCCGCCAAGAAGGACGTGCAGGAGCTCGCGCCGCTGCGCTCCGAGTACCTGCAGGTGAACTACGCCAAGGCGCAGGACATGGCGACGCTCATCAAGTCCGGCAGCGGCTCGCTGCTCTCCAGCCGCGGCAACGTCGCGGTTGATGAGCGCACCAACACGCTGCTGCTGCAGGACACCGCGGACCGCCTTGCCGATATCCGCCGCCTGGTCGCAACCCTGGACATCCCGGTGCGCCAGGTGCTCATCGAGTCGCGCATCGTGATCGTGAACAACGACTTCGAGCGTGATCTGGGCGCGATCTTCGGTCTCACCAACTACCAGAAAAACGGCAATACCGGCCTCGTGACCACCACGGGCACCGCCGCCGGCACCGACAGCATGACGAGCTCGTTCCTGACCTCGCTGCTCGCCGCGCAGAACGCGGTGAACGCCGGCACCACGCCGGTGCCGCTGGTGACCACCTCGATCCCGGCGGCTGCCAACCGCTACAACGTGAACCTGCCGGTGCCGAGCCCGGCGGGCAGCTTCGCGGTGGGCATCCTGGGCAGCAACTTCCTGGTGGACCTGGAGCTCTCGGCCGCGCAGAACGAGACCCAGGCGAACATCATTGCCTCCCCGCGCGTCGTGACCGCCAACCAGAAAGAGGCGACCATCGAGCAGGGTGTGGAAATCCCCTACCAGCAGTCCGCCTCCAGCGGTGCCACCACCATTCAGTTCAAGAAGGCGGTGCTGTCGCTGAAGGTCACCCCGCAGATCACCCCCGACAACCGCATCATCCTCGACCTGGATGTGCGTGACGATGCGGTCGGCACGGTGGTCGTGGCCTCGGGCGGCGTGAACGTGCCCTCGATCGACACGCGCGAGATCGCCACCCAGGTGCTGGTGAACGACGGCCAGACCGTGGTGCTGGGCGGAATCCTCTCGACCACCCAGCGTGAGATCGACGCCAAGGTTCCGTACCTGGGCGACATCCCGATCCTCGGGCACCTGTTCAAGAACACCCAGCACACCGACGACAAGGACGAGCTGATGATCTTCATCACCCCGAAGATCGTGCGCGAGGGCGTGAACATCACCAACTGACGCCGAGCTTGCGGCTTAGAGCCTGAGACGTTGCGGCCGCCTGCGGGCGGCCGCTTCGTTTTAGTATCCTTGCCGGCATCAAGATGCTTGATGCCGCCAGCGTATTCCTCATCGGCCCGATGGGCTCGGGCAAGACCGCCGTCGGGCGGCAGCTGGCGCGGGCGCTGGG
The DNA here is from genome assembly GCA_963713175.1 of uncultured Gammaproteobacteria bacterium. Classification (GTDB taxonomy): domain Bacteria; phylum Pseudomonadota; class Gammaproteobacteria; order Steroidobacterales; family Steroidobacteraceae; genus 13-2-20CM-66-19. The sequence continues at coordinate 97,306 of CAVQKW010000014.1, forward strand.
GTTTCCCTTCTACGACAGCGACGCGGAGATCGAGCGGCGTACCGGGGTCGACATTCCGTTCATCTTCGAGAAGGAGGGCGAGGCCGGCTTCCGGCAGCGCGAGCGCGAGGCCATCGACGCTCTCACCCGGCTCGAGCGCATCGTGCTCGCGACCGGCGGCGGCGCGGTGCTGCTGCCGGAGAACCGCCACAACCTCGCCGCGCGCGGCTGCGTCGTGTACCTCGAGACCTCGGTGACGCAGCAGGCGGACCGTGTGCGCCACGCCCGCAGCCGTGAGCGCCCGCTGCTGCACGACGCCGACGTCACCGGGCGCCTGGGCGAGCTCATGGACGTGCGCTCACCGCTCTACGCGCAGATCGCCGACGTGACCGTCTCCACCGACGGCCAGCGCGTGTCCGGTGTCGCCGAGCACATCCTGCGCGAGCTGGCGGCGGCGCGCCGCCGCAGCTAGGGACGTATACTCCCGAGGGGAGTGGACACCCTTAAGGTCGAACTGGGCACCCGCAGCTACCCGATCCTGATCGGTGCGGGGCTCATGGCCCGTTCCGATCTGCTGCGCGCCCATGTGCCGGGTCGCGACCTCCTCATCGTGAGCAACACGACGGTCGCGCCGCTGTATCTCCCGGCCCTTGCCGCGAGCCTTGCGCCCCGGCGTCACATCGACGTCCTCCTCCCCGACGGCGAGGCGCACAAGACCCTCGTCAACGCCGCGCGGGTGCTCGATGTACTGATCGCCAACCGCTGCGGGCGCGACTGCACCGTGATCGCGCTCGGCGGGGGGGTGGTGGGGGATCTTGCCGGCTTCGCGGCAGCCTGCTACCAGCGGGGCGTGGCGCTCGTGCAGGTGCCGACGACGCTCCTCGCCCAGGTCGACTCGGCGGTCGGCGGCAAGACCGCCGTCAATCACCCGGGCGGCAAGAATCTGATCGGTGCCTTCCACCAGCCCGCCGCCGTGATCGCCGACACTTCGACTCTCGCGACCCTCCCGGCGCGCGAGCTGCGCGCGGGTCTGGCGGAGGTGATCAAGTACGGGCTCCTGTGCGATGCCGCGCTCTTCGAGTGGCTCGAGGAGCATCTCGATGCGCTGCTCGCCGGGGACACGCAGGCGCTGGTGCACGTGGTGCGCCGCTCCTGCGAGATCAAGGCGCTGATCGTCGGGCGCGACGAACGCGAGGAGAGCGGGGATCGGGCGCTGCTCAACCTGGGACATACCTTCGGACACGCGCTGGAAGCCGCGACCGGCTATCGCAGGTGGCTGCACGGGGAGGCGGTGGGCGCCGGCCTGGTGATGGCGGCGGCCATGTCGCGCGAGTCCGGGCTCGTCGGCCAGGAGGACCTCGCACGGGTGCGGCGCCTCATCGAGCGCGCCGGCCTTCCTACCCGCGCCGACGGCATTACGCCTGCGGCCGCGCGCGAGCACATGCGTATCGACAAGAAGGCGCTGGGCGGACGAGTACGGCTCGTGCTGCTGCGCAGCATCGGCAACGCGTTCCTGACGGCCGACTACCCCGAGGACGCACTCGAGCGCACCCTGGAGGCCTCCTGTGGCTGAGCTCGCTCCCTACGCCGCGCACGACGGGCAGTCCCGCGGGCGGCGCCACCCGGAGCCCAAACCCGAGTTTCGCGGCGAGTTCCAGCGCGACCGCGACCGCATCATCCACGCCAACGCATTCCGCCGGCTGGTCTACAAGACCCAGGTATTCGTCAATCACGAGGGAGATCTCTACCGCACGCGTATCACTCACTCGATCGAGGTGGCGCAGATAGCGCGCTCGGTGGCGCTCGCACTGGGTCTCAACGAAGCGCTCACCGAGGCGATCTGCCTGGCGCACGATCTGGGGCACACACCTTTCGGGCACGCTGGCCAGGACGCACTCAACGAGTGCATGCGCGACTATGGCGGGTTCGAGCACAACCTGCAGTCGCTGCGGGTGGTGGACGAGCTCGAGGAGCGCTACGCGGAGTTCCGCGGACTGAACCTCACATTCGAGTGCCGCGAGGGGATCCTGAAGCACTGCTCGCTGCGCAACGCGCGCGAGCTGGGCGAGCTCGGCGAGCGCTTCATCCAGCGCCGCCAGCCCGGCCTCGAGGCGCAGATCGCCAACCTCGCCGACGAGATTGCCTACAACAATCACGACGTCGACGACGGCATCCGTGCGCAGCTCGTGGACGTTGGTGCGCTGCGCGAGACCCGCATGTTCAGCCGTCAGTACGACCTGGTGGTGGCGCGCTACCCCGGGCTCGGTGAGCGGCGCCTGGTGCACGAGATCATCCGCCGCATGGTCAATCACCTGGTGATCGACTTCATCCGCACCACGCAGGAAGCAGTCGCCGACGCGCAGCCACGCTCGATCGAGGAGGTGCGTGCGCGCAGCTGAGCCACTCGCCGCATTGAGCGATGGATGTCGCGAAGAGCACCTCGAGCTGAAGGAGTTTCTGCGCGAGCACGTCTACCGGCACTACAAGGTGCTGCGCATGACCTCGAAGGCGCGCCGCGTGGTGAAGGAGTTGTTCGAAGCATTCTTCAAGGACGTCAGCCTGATGCCTCCCGAGCATCGCGACCAGGCGTTGCAGCTCGAAGGAGACCCACAAGGCCACCGGCCGGGCCCGGGCGGTGGCCGACTACATCGCCGGCATGACCGACCGGTATGCGATCCTCGAGCACCGTCGCTTGTTCGAGCCGGGGGAGAGGACCTGAGTGTTGGTTTGGTCGCGGTCACCACGTGGCTTGCGCGTCTGACACCAGGACCGCAATTGCAAACACGCATAACTATCTGTTTTATAAACAGAATTAGATAAACGGCGCGCCTCCCTACCGAACTTCACGCCCGCGAGTCACTGTCGGGCACCTCCAAGGGTCTGTTTGGACCCAACTTGCTGCTCTGCAGCAGAGAAGGTTTCCCGTCCTTTCTTTAGTCGTAAGTACAAGTTACTACTTGTCATAAGTCACGGAAAAAGCACAATATGTGACGTGGGTCTCACTCAACGAACCGCGTCCCAGCAGGACGCCTTTGACTTGGCGAGTTCAAAGGCGCTGGCCAGCACCCTTCAAACGGTGCTGCAGCCGTTTGCACGCATGCTCGTGCGGAGGGGAATTGGCGCACGTGCTGTAACGGAAATAGCTAAGCGCGCGTATGTCGCAGCAACTATCGATGTACTTCGGGAGCGCGAGCTTCCCGTAACTCCGGCGCGTCTCAGCGTGTTTACGGGGTTAACGCAACGCGAGATTGAACAGGCTCAGCTGTCGTTGAGTGGATCCGATTTCCAAGCCACTGACTTGAGCGAGCTCTCCTCGTTGTTGACAGCTTGGTACGAAGACGCTCGTTACTCGATCGCTTTTACGGGGACGCCGTCCGAGCTCGACTTCGACGCGCCGTCCGATCGGCCGAGCTTTACGAGCTTGGCACGCGAAACCGCACCCGCACATTCCCCGAAAGACCTCCTGTCTTTTTTGGTCAGCACGGGTGCTGCTCGAATAAACGAGGAGTCTGGGCGAATACAGGCACTCTCTCGCGCATTTATTAGCGAGCCGTACTCTGAGGCTGCGATCAAGCGCTTCGAACGGATGACACGCAATTTGATCGACACCTTCTACTCCAACTTCCAGACAGTCGACGGACCACAACGTCGATTTAATCGCAACGCGATTGCGGACTTCCCGCTGCATCCGGACAGCGAGGAAGAGTTTCGACAGTACGTGCAGGCTGAGGGACAGCGCTTCCTAGAATCCCTCGACAAGTGGTTGAAGGCTCAGGATCCCGGAGAGGACAACGGACGTCGTGTTGGTGTCGCTCTTTTTCACTTCGTTGAGCCTCGCGAACGCGAGGGTGGAAAAGACGCGCAACCTCAGTCTCCTTCAGAGACAGGCTCGGAACCCACAAGTTCTGATCAGACAAATCAGGTCGTAATCGACGTTCTCAACTATCAGGGACCAAAAGTATGAAAGTCCGTTCAACCACCGCCATCGGTGCTGCCGTACTCGCCGCCACGGTCTTTTCGTTTTCTTCGGCGGCAGTGGCCGGAATCGAAGGTAACGGGGCAAGTGCCATTGAGGGCAATGGCGCAAGCGCAATCGAGGGTAACGGTGCGATGAGAGGGTCCCCGGTGGGCTCGCGGGCCATCGAAGGCAACGGCGCGAGTGCCATCGAAGGCAACGGCGCCAGTGCCATCGAAGGCAACGGCGCGAGTGCCATCGAAGGCAACGGCGCGAGTGCCATCGAAGGCAACGGCGCGATGACAGGTTCCCCGATAAGGCGCGCGTGCCATTGAAGGCAATGGCGCCAGCGCGATCGAGGGCAACGGGGCCATGAGAGGGTCGCCGATAGGCTCGAGGGCCATTGAAGGCAATGGCGCGAGTGCGATCGAGGGCAACGGGGCCATGAGAGGGTCACCGATAGGCTCGAGGGCCATTGAAGGCAATGGCGCGAGTGCGATCGAGGGCAACGGGGCCATGAGAGGGTCACCGATAGGCTCGAGGGCCATTGAAGGCAATGGCGCCAGCGCGATCGAGGGCAATGGGGCGATGAGAGGTTCCCCGGTGGGCTCGCGTGCCATTGAAGGCAATGGCGCCAGCGCGATCGAGGGCAACGGGGCCATGAGAGGGTCGCCAGGTACTCGAGGGCCATTGAAGGCAATGGCGCGAGTGCGATCGAGGGCAACGGGGCCATGAAGAGGGTCACCGATAGGCTCGAGGGCCATTGAAGGCAATGGCGCGAGTGCGATCGAGGGCAACGGGGCCATGAGAGGGTCACCCGTCGGGACGCGCGCACGCGCAATCGAGGGCAATGGCACCTCGGCGCGCACCGCGGGTTCCTCCGCGGCACCTGTTGCGATCAAGGCTCAGGCGATGTGCGCCGGCGCCATGGATAACGAGGAGTGCGCTTTCGAGTTCCTGAGATAGCGCGCAAGCACCTGCTTTAACAACCAGGAGCGCCGGCGGACGTTGGACGCCGGCGCTTTTTCTTTGGGATGGCGTTCACGCGTGAAGACTGGGGCCCGGGTCGGGTTCTCGCATTCACCGCTGCATTTCTGAACTCATGCCCTCAAATTGCACCTGTCCGCTACCTGTTTGCGAAGGCACAATCTGAAGACTCTGTGTCAGATCCCTGGTGGCCACCCGTTCATTCAAGAGCTTAGGACAACGAAAATTTGACACCGAGTGGCGTTAGGCGCGACAACTCCGCACCAGATGGGTAGCACTCAAACGCGCACTACGCGCGGCGCAAAGAATACGCGGACATCTGGGCGGGGCACGTCGTTTCTGCGGGAACTGCTAGCAGAGCTGGCGTTTGCGTTGATTCCACGTGGAATGACACCCGTGAAGACATTTGAAGAACTCGCACGACATGCCTTTGTAACACGCGGCGGCTGATTTGTCCAGGCTGCACAACGGCAGGGTGAACTACTCCAGAGTTGCAGCTCAGACCGGACTGAGTCGAGCCGATGTAAGGCGTCTGCTTGACCATGACGCGCAGGATTCACCGCGACTGGATCGCGCTCCGGTACAGCGCGTAATCAATGGGTGGCGTACCCACCGACAATTCGCGGATAGAAACGGCCGTCCAAAGCAACTTAAAATCCACGGCCCCGGGGCATCTTTTGTAACTCTAGCGAAGAAGTTCGGAGGTGATGTTCCCCATAAGGCTCTCTTGGATGAACTGCGGCGCATGGGTGTAGTCGTGGGGGACGAGAATGGTGTGCGGCTGCAAACTTCGGGAGACTTCCGACAACGCCATGATTTCGCATTCCTGTCTCCTGTCTTGCCAGCTTTAGTTGACGGGCTTCGAATAGCCTCGAACGTTCTAGTTCACAACATTCGTCAGTGCATCGTCTGAAAGACTCCTGCTGAGACGGAGGTTGACCTAGCGATTCTGCGGGAGCGGTGCGCCACTAGTGCCAAATGAATGCTTGACGGACTCGCCGACTCCCTTGGAAAGCGTCTATCAGGGCGGCGAAAACGAGGCAAAGCGGTACACTCGTTCGCGGTATCCGTGCTTCTTGTCGAGAACAGAACAATGGGACGGCCGCGATAGGACAGAGATGAAACCTAGACTCGCGAAGCAGCTTCGTCTCGACTACTCGCGACTCTTTCCGAGGTGTTTGCGTTCATGCTGGCAAGTGGACTCGAAGCTTCGGAGCTTCGCGACGCGTGCTCTCAATCAATTAAGGAGGCCGCCTCTGGCACCCGAAATGGCAGCAAGTTAGAAGTGGCCGGGCTGATAACCGCCGCGCGCGTGTTGGATGAGTGGCACCGGAATCGGCGTTACCTGAGCAGAAAGCCGGCTCCCAAAGCCATTCCACTTCTAGGGCCGGCGCCGAGCGTGGAGGCCCTGTGCCGCGCTCGACGTGGGCCTAGAAACGCCGCGATCGTTGCTAGACGTCTCCGAGAGCTGCAGTTGGTAGTTCCCTGCGGGAAGGGCTTGTATAAGCCTGCCGGTGAAGCCGCTCTCATATCCAAGGATCACCCCTTCATCCGGCAGAACACAGTCCGAGGCATTTCCTGGCTCCTAGACACCGTGCGTCGCAATATCAGTGACTCCAAGAACTCCGAGCCGCTGATTGAGCGATTCGCCGAGGTCGCCGACTTGCCTCGCCGACACCTGCCGTCGTTCCGGAGATTCTCGCAGATGCAGGGCTCCCTACTGCTTCGCAACCATCAACGACTGGCTCGAATCACGACGAGTGCGGCGCACGTCTGGGAGAGGCAAGGAGGGGCTTGCCCTTGTACGCGCGCGGGAATCCACGTATTTGCATTCACTTCTCCGCGGAGGCAACGTTCGTCCTAATCTCCGGTAGCGCCGCCCTGATCTACTTCGGCAATTCCTCTCTCAGCGCCTTTCTCAAGATCTTCCCCACGTTCGACTTCGGAAGTTCGTTCCTGAAGTACACATGCCGCGGCACCTTATAGCCGGTGAGTGAGTTGCGGCTGAATCGATCACGTCCCTCTCGGTGAGCGCCGGGTCCTTGCGCACCACGAACAGCGCGACGACTTCGCCCGGAGTGCTCATCGGGCTGCGCCACCGCGGCGGCCTCCAGGATCCCGGGATGGCTCGCGGCAACCGCCTCCACCTCGTTCGGGTACACGTTGAAGCCGGACACCAGGATCATGTCCTTCTTGCGATCCTCGATGTACACGAAGCCCGCGCTCGTCCATGCGGCCGACGTCACCGGTGCGCAGCCAGCCATCCGGCAGCATCACCTTCGCGGTCTCATCGGGTCGGTTCCAGTAGCCGCGCATCACCTGCGGTCCGCGCACGCAGATCTCGCCGACCTCGCCGAGCGCGAGCTCCTTGCCGGCGTCGTCCTTGATGCGAAACCTCGGTGGAGGAGATCGGCAGGCCGATCGAGCCGTTGAAGTCCGCGAGTCAGCGGATTGATGCACGCGGCGGGCGAGGTCTCGGTCAGACCCCAGGCCTGCGTGAGGACTTGCCCGTGGCCTCCTTCCAGCGCTGCGCCACGGCTTCCTGCACCGCCATGCCGCCGCCGAGCGTGATCTTCAGCTGCCTGAAGTCGACCTCGTCGAAACCGGGAGCGTGCAGCAGGGCGTTGAACAGGGTGTTCACGCCGCTGATGAAGTTGCACGGATAGCGCTTCATGTCGGCGACAACGCCTGGAAGTCGCGGGGATTGGTGATCAGGAGATTGCGCCAGCCCAGGCGCGCGAACAGCAGGCAGTTCGCCGAGAGCGCGAAGATGTGGTACAGCGGGATCGCCGTGATCAGCGTGCCGGTCGTGGCCTGGTCACCGAGCCACGCCTGTGCCTGCAGCACATTGGTCGAGACGTTGCCGTGCGTGAGCATCGCGCCCTTCGCGACGCCGGTCGTGCCGCCGGTGTACTGCAGGAACGCGAGGTCCTCCGGTGCTACCTCCACCGGAGCAAGTGGTAGCCGCAGTCCCGCATTGACCGCGGCCCTGAACGGGCTCGCGATCGGGATGCTGCCACGCGGGCACCTGCTTGCGCACGCGCCGCACGACATAGTTGACGATGAGCGGACTTGGGAAACTTGAGGAAGTCGCCGACCGCAGTCAGCAGTACGTGCTTGAGGCTGGTCTGCGGCAGCACTTTTTCCAGCACGTGCGCGAAGTTCTCGAGCACCACGATCGCGGTGGCGCCGGAGTCGGACAGCTGGTGCTGCAGTTCCGGGGCGGTGTACAGCGGATTCGTGTTGACGACGACGAGCCCGACGCGCAGCGCACCGAACATCGCGATCGGATACTGCAGGGTGTTCGGCAGCATGATCGCAAGGCGATCGCCCTTGCGGAACCCCTCGTGCTGCAGCCAGGCGCCAAAGGCGCGCGACAAGCGCTCAAGCCGGCTGTAACTGAGCATCGTGTCCATCTGGATGAACGCGACGCGGTCGGGATACCGGGTGCATGCCTGCTCGAGGAGCTCCTTGAGGGAGCGCAGCTGCGTCGGGTCGACCTCCGCCGGCACGTGCGGCGGATAGGACTTGAGCCAGATCTTGTTCATCAATGTCCCCCGGTCGGTCGATTCTTCTTGAGAAGCGGCGTCAGGTAGGGCCAGAGTGTATTGAGCACCTGAGGCTCACCGCGTGCGTTGGGGTGGATCCCGTCTGCCTGCATCAGAGCAGGATCGAGCGCGACCTTGTCGAGCAGGAACGGCACCAGCGCCAGATGATATTGGTCCGCCAGCTCCGGAAACACGCGCGCGAACTCGTCGGTGTAGCGCGGCCCGTAGTTGGGCGGGATGCGGATCCCGACCAGCAGCACGCTCGCCCCGGCGGCGCGCGCCAGGCGCACCATCTGCGCTAGGTTGTCGCGCATCGTGCTCACCGGCAGCCCCCGCAGCCCGTCGTTCCCGCCGAGCTCGAGGATCACGATCGCGGGTGGGTGCACCTTCAGCGCGCGCGGCAGCCGCTCGAGCCCACCCTCGGTGGTCTCGCCGCTCACGCTGGCGTTGACGACCTGGTATCCGTACCCTTGAGTTTGCAGTCGCTGCGTGAGCAAGGCGACCCACCCGACCTCCGGCGAGAGTCCGTATGCCGCGCCCAGGCTGTCCCCGAACACAAGGATCGTACGCTCGGCGGCTGCCCCCGCGTCGTGCCACGCGATGAACAGCATCCCGAGCCCCAGCGCCCAGGCGAGCGTGACTTTCGACAGCGTTCTCAAGGCTGAAGACCTCTGCAAGGAGGTTAGCAGCCCCGAAGGTGCGCTGACCATTGTCGACCACGTGTCGCTCGACATCGCCCGCGGGGAGTCCCTCGCGGTGGCCGGACCTTCGGGGGCGGGCAAGTCGACACTGCTCGCACTGCTCGCGGGCCTCGATGCGCCGAGCAGCGGGCGGGTGCTGCTCGAGGGCACCGACCTCACACGGCTCGACGAGGACGGGCGCGCGCGCCTGCGGGCGCAGCGCGTCGGCTTCGTGTTCCAGTCGTTTCACCTGATCCCGGCGCTCACGGCGCTCGAGAACGTGATGCTGCCGCTCGAGCTCGCAGGCCTGGCCGATGCGCGCCGCGCCGCCGCCGAGACCCTCGGCCGGGTCGGCCTGCAGGCCCGCACCCGGCACTACCCGCGCCAGCTCTCCGGCGGTGAGCAGCAGCGGGTCGCCATCGCACGCGCGTTTGTCACGCGCCCCGCGGTGCTGTTCGCGGACGAGCCCACCGGCAACCTCGACACCGCCACCGGCGGGCGTGTCGGGGAGTTGCTGTTCGAGCTGAACGCCAGCGCTCATACGACCCTCGTTCTCGTCACCCACGACCGCGGGCTTGCCGCGCGCTGCGGCCGCATGTTGCGCATGGACGCCGGGCGGATCGTATGAAGGCGGTGCGCCTGGCGCTGCGCACCCTCGTGCGCGAGTGGCGCTCGGGTGAGCTCGGTGTGCTGCTGCTCGCGCTCACCGTGGCGGTCGCCGCGCTCACCGGCGTGGGTTTTCTCGTGAGCCGCATCAGCGCCGCGGTGGCCCTGCAGGCGAGCTCGGTGCTCGCGGCCGACATCCGCCTCGGCTCCCCGCGGCCTTTGAGCGATGCGTACTTCGCGGATGCCGAGCGGCAGGGTCTGCGCACCGCGCGCTCCACCACACTGCTCTCGGTGGTCTTCAACGGCGATGCCAGCCAGCTCACCAACATCGTGGCCGTGACCGCCGGCTATCCGCTGCGCGGCCGGGTGCTCACCGCCGCTGAGCCGTTTGCCCCGGGCGCGCCGGCGGCGGGAATTCCCGCACCCGGTGACGTCTGGCCGGCCTCCAAGCTCCTGGCCGCCGTCGGTGGCAGGGTCGGCTCGCAGCTTTCGCTCGGGGCGGCGACCCTGCGGGTGACGCGCGTCCTGATCTCCCGGCCCGACCAGGGCGGCACGTTCGCCGAGCTCGCACCGAGTCTCATCATGAACGCCGCCGATCTGCCCGCGACGCGCCTCATCGAGCCCGGGAGCCGCGTCAGTTACAGCGGCCTGTTTGCCGGGGACCGCGGCCGGATCGAGGCCTTCAAGGCCTGGCTCACGGTGCACAAGGCTGCCGGGGAGCGGCTGCGCGACATCACCGATGCGAGCCCGCAGGTGCGCAACGCGGTCGAGCGCGCCGGGCGGTTCCTGAGTCTCGCGAGCCTGGTGAGCGTGCTGCTGTGCGCGATCGCGGTCGCGATGGCGGCGCGCCGCTACGTACACCGGCACCTCGACACGGTGGCTCTCCTGAAAACCCTGGGCGCTACGCGCGCTTTCACGCTCGCGGTGGCCGTGCTGCAGCTGCTGACGCTCGCGCTCCTCGCCGCGATCGCGGGCTCGGCCATCGGCTTCGTCGCGCAGGAATGGCTGCTGCGCACGATTCGGGGACTGCTTGCAGTGACGGACCTTCCACCACCCAGCGCCACCCCGCTCGCCATCGGGTTTCTCACCGCGATGACGGTGCTGGCCGGGTTTGCCTTGCCGACGCTCGTGCAGCTCGGGCGGGTGCCGGCGTTGCGTGTCCTGCGGCGCGACCTGGGGCCGCCGCCCCCCCTGGTGGTGCTGGCCTTCGGACCGGCGATCGCCGTCGTGCTGTTCCTCATCTACTGGGTGGTGCTGGATGCGCGTCTCTTTCTGTACCTGTCCGCGGGCCTTGCGGTGTTTCTCGCGGTGCTGGCCGCGGCGGGCACCGGGCTCGTGCTGCTCGCCGGACGGCTGCGCGGGCGTGTCGGGGTCGCGTGGCGCTTCGGCGTAGCGAATCTGAGCCGGCGCCGCACCGAGAGCGTCGTGCAGCTCGTCGCCTTCGGCACGGGCATCATGGCGCTGCTGCTCCTGGGCATCCTGCGCGCGGACCTCAACAGCGACTGGCAGCGCACGCTGCCGCCCGACCTGCCGAACTACTTCTTCGTCAACATCCCGCCCGGCGAGCGCGACGGCTTCATCCGCTTCGTGCAGGCGCAGGGCGCGCGCACCACGCGCGTGCTGCCGATGATCCGCGGGCGGCTCACCGCCATCAACGGCCGGGCGGTGGAGGATGAGCGCAAGGGACGCAACCGCGAGGAGAACTTCGCGACCCGCGAGCAGAATCTCACCTGGACCGCGCAGCTCGCGCCCGACAACCGCATCGTCGCGGGCAGCTGGTGGACGCAGACGGACTTCGGCAAGCCGCTGGTGTCGCTTGCGACCGAGTTCCAGGAGTCCCTCGGCGTGCACATCGGGGATCGTCTGACCTTCGACATTGCCGGGGAGACCGTGGTCGCCACCGTCGCCAGCATCCGCAAGGTCAAGTGGGACACGTTCCAGCCCAACTTCTTCATCGTGTTCGCACCCGGGGTGCTGGAAGGCGCGGCCGGCACGTACATGACGAGCGCCTACTTCACGTCTGGCACCGCCCGCACGCTCGCCACGCTCGCGCATCGCTACCCGAGCGTCTCGATCTTCGACATCGACGAGCTCCTCACCCAGGTGCGCGCGGTGCTGGACAAGGCGGCGTTCGCGGTGCAGAGCGTGTTCGTGTTCACGCTCTTTGCGGGGCTCACGGTGCTGCTCGCGGCGGTTCAGTCCAGCCGCGACGAGCGCCGCTACGAGAGCGCCATGCTGCGCACGCTCGGGGCAAGCCGCAGTACGGTGGTGCAGGGCGTGCTCGCGGAGTTTGTGACCCTCGGGACTCTCTCGGGGCTTCTCGCGGCCGGGGGCGCTTCCCTCGCGGCCTACTTCCTGACGACCCGCTGGCTCGACCTGCGGTATAGCTTCGACTTCACGCCCTGGGGGGTCGGAATCGTCGGCGGAGCGCTGCTGGTGGCACTCGGGGGCTGGCTTGCGACGCGCACCGTCATCAATCAGCCGCCGCTCACGACCCTGCGGGCGTGAGGGCAGCGCTGCGGCCCGGCGTTGTCGCCGGGCGCTTCTATTGCGCCACCGCGCGTGCCGCAACCCCGATCGTCACCCACGAGTCCGGCTGCGGATCGAGCCGCTGGGTGAGCCCCTCGATCGTGAGCTGATAGTTTCCGGGCCCGAGAGCGGAGCTGTTGAGCGCAATGCGTAGGTGTCCGTTGGAATCCTTGGTCAGATTATCGAGCACCATGACGCGCCCCTGATCGATGCGATCGATGGTCACGCGGAAGTCGCGATAGGGGGAACGCGACTCGTCGATGCGGAAATCCACGAGCTGCGCCTCGAGCGTGCCGCCGATGGTGATGGCGGGCGTGTTGGAGGCGCCCGAGCGGCTCGGCATCAGACGCACGGTGCGCGTGCTGGTCGCCGGATCGAGCGAGCGGTCGTGCACCTGGCCCTGAAGGTCGGCGATCCTGCGGCTCTTGCTGGAGGCATTCGCGGCGACGAAGGCGAGTGCGATCGCGAGCACCAGTGCGACGGCGAGGGCGCCGAGGGTCACCTCGGTGCGCTGCCAGAAGGGCCGCGCGTTCTCCTGCCAGGGCTCGGGCTTGCCGCTCGCCTCGAGCAGACGCAGGCCCGCGTTCACGCGCTCCGGCAGGCCGATCTCATCGAGCAGCTGCGGATGTCCCTTGCAGAAGCGCTCGAAGTCGGTCGCGGCCTTGATCGGCAGCCGCCCCGAGATGTAGCGCTCGACGATCTGGTTGCGCGCGATGAAATCGCGATCCATCCCCGCAGCGGCGGAGGGTGCCGCAGTCGCGGACGCAGCCACCGCGCTCGCCTTGGCCGCTGCGGCCGGCACGCCACTGACGGCGGGCGCGGAGATGGCGGGCTTCGCCGCACCGTTGGAGCTGCGCGTGGCGGGCGCTGGCGTTGCGGACTTGGTCTTGGGCGATGTGGCGGCGGCGCGCGCGTTCGCCCACGCGGCGAGTGAGGGCGCCGAGGCCCCGTTGGCGGAGGGCGCCGCAGTCGCCACGGCCGGTTCGGCTCTGGACGGGGATGCGGCCTTCGCCGCGGGTGCGGCCGGGGGCGTGGGTTTCGCGGGCTTCGCGCCGCGCGTCGGGTTGGCGGCTGATGCCGCGGCGAGCTTCACGGCCGCGGCACTGAGGGAGGCGCGCTTCGCGAGCGGCACCATGGTCGAGGGTTCGGCGCTGGAGGCAGCCGGTGCAGCCGCGCCATTGGAGGAGCTGTGCGCCGCGGCCGGCGTGCGCGTTTCCTTGGGCGGGGTGGCGGGCGGCGCGGGTGCCAGCGTTGGGGGATCCGGGACGAGGGCGAGCGCCGGCACCGCACCGCTCTCGGGGGCCGGTGCGAGGGATGCGGCGGGGGCGGCAGGCGGCGCCGAGGTCAGGACCTTCTCGACGTCGGCGGGGTCTTCCAGCATCAGGGGCGCGTTCGGATCGACTTCCAGCACCTGGGGCGGAGGCTCGGGGGGGGGCGGGGTGGGGGCCGCAGCGGCCTCGTTGAGGGCCAGCAGGAGCTCGGGATTGATGAACTCGACGGTCTGGGTACTCTCACCACTCGCGGGTGCGGGAGGAGCCGCAGAAGCGCTTCCCGAGGACTCGGCAGAGGCCCCCGGGGCGGGCGCAGCCGGCGGCGTCGCGCCCGGCGCCGGGGGCGATGCGCCCTCGACCGGCTCTTCGACCGGCAAATCGTGCAGGGGCTCGAGAGCTGGGCGAGCGGCGTCCATATGGAGACATATCTAAGCAATCTGGCGACCGGGTGCGCCTCGTGATGGCTCACACATCCGTGTTGCCGTCGCCCGGCAACGTGACGCAGGTCTCATCCGCCGGTGTGCGCGGGCGTCGTGCGAACCGCATCACGGAGTTTTCAGCTCGCCGAGCCGGAGAGGAAGTACTCGACCTTGTCGCGGTAGGTGCGCGAGAGCTTGAGCTCGTGCCCGCCCTCGAGGGTGAGGAAGTACTCGCCGTTCATGTGCGCGCGCAGGCTCTTCACCAGGCGCAGGTTCACGATCGTCGAGCGGTGCACGCGCTGGAAGAGCTTCGGATCCAGCACCTCCTCGAGCTCCTTCATCGTGCCGCGCAGGATGTGGGTCTCACCGCCCGCGTGGATGCACATGTAGTCCCCCGCCGCGTCCACCCACTGGATGGACGCGATCGGCACGCGCACGGTCTCGCGGCCCTCGCGGATCGGCAGCACCTCGGGACGGCGACCGGCGAGCGCCGCGCGCCCGTGCTCCAGCAGCTCATCGAGCGCCAGCTCCCCGCAGCCGGTGATCTCCGCGATGATCTCCAGCAGCCGGTCGCGCTGGGCGCCGGCGTGACGTGCCCGCAGGTGCTCGCGCACGCGGGCGAGCGCCGCCTCGAAGCGCGCTTCGTCGATGGGCTTCAGCAGATAATCAATGGCGCGTGCCTCGAACGCCTGGATCGCGTACTGATCGTAGGCGGTCACGAACACCGTGATGGGGAGCGACTCCTGCGGCAGGTGCGCGAGCACCTCGAAGCCCGACATGCCCGGCATCTGGATGTCGAGGAACATCAGATCGGGCTTGAACTGCTGGATGGCGGCGATCGCCTCGCGCCCGTTGGCGCACTGCGCGAGGATCTCGAAGTCCGGCTGCTCGCGCAGCCGGATCTCGATCCCGCGGCGCGACAGCACTTCATCGTCCACGATCAGGGTGCGGACCTTCATGCGCGCGTTCCTGCCGAAGAGGCGCGCATCGCGCCTCGCGGCGCCGCGCTCTCGCCGCGCGGCGCGGTCTCGAGCGGCAGCGCCATCTCGACCCTCAGTCCCGGGTGGCTGTTCAAGGCGGCGAAGCGGCAGCTCTCGCCGTAGAGCACCGCGAGCCGCTCGCGCGTGTTGCGCAGGCCGACGCCGACCCGGTCGGGCGGCGGCCCCCCCTCGCGCAGCCCCGGGCCATCATCGATCACCGCGAGCTCGAGCAGCCGCTCGCGCGTGCGTCCCTCGATGCGCACCAGTCCTCCCTGCTCGCGCGAGGACACCGCGTACTTGAGCGCGTTCTCGAGTATCGGCTGCAGCAGCAGACTCGGCACCAGGGCATCGAGCGCCTCCTCCTCGATCGCGTACTCGAGCCGCAACCGCTCGCCGAACCGCAGCCGCTCGGTGCCGAGATACAGCTCGAGCGCTTCGAGTTCCTGGCGCAGCGTCACCTTCTTCATGGGGTCCTGGTCGAGCGTGTAGCGCAGGAACTCGGACAGCCGGGTGACGGCATGGTTTGCTTTGCGGTTCTGGTTATCGAGGATCAGGGTCGAGATGGCGTTCAGCGTGTTGAAGAGGAAGTGGGGATTCAGCTGGTAGCGCAGCATCTTCAGCTGCGCCTCCTGGGCGAGCGCTACCGCCTTCAGCATCGCCTGCTCCTGCTGGCGCTGGGACTCGTAGAACTTGATGCCGAAGTAGAGCACGCTCCAGCACAAGAGCAGATACGTGGTCGACAGCGATCCGCCGAACAGCTCGAAGAGCGTCTCGGCCTGCCAGTCAGGCTCGACGAAGTGTTTGTAGGAGAGGTTGATGACGAAGCGCAGCGCGAGCGCGGTCACGTAGCAGGTGGCCAGGACGCCGGCGATCATGGTGCGCGGCGAGCGCCCCCACAGCTGCCGGTAGATGTAGCGCATCGGCATCGACAGGATGAAGCCCGACACGGCCGCGACCGCGATCACCGAGGCGTAGCTCGTCGGCTTCTCGTACAGCAGCGCGCCGAAGTACTGGGTGATGCCGTACGCGGCCCAGCCCGCGGCGTGCAGGCTCCAGAACAGCACGTTGCGGTTGGACCGGAATTGCTCGAGCGTCGGCATCTTCATGAGCGTAAGCCCCGGCGCCCGTTGGCAAAGGCGCAGGGGGCCGGCAAGAAGCTTAGGGCATCCGGGGGAGCCTTGGCCGGCTAAGTGGGCGCGCCCGCCGCTCGCTTCGTCGCAGGCCGGTGGGCAGGAGCTTTTGGGGACCGGCGGCGAAACCCGCTCCGGATCAGGCGCCGAGTGCCTCGAGCGGCAGGGGGTGCCCGAGGGCAGCGCCCTGGGCGAAGTCGCAGCCGATCGCGGTGAGCCACTGCAGGGAGGCCTGCGAATCGACCTTCTTGGCCGCGCAGTGGATGCCCAGCACCTTCGCCGCCTGGACGGTCGCGACCACCACCGCCTGCGAGAGCTTGTCGCGCAGCGCGGCAGAGGTCAGGCGGGGATCGAGCTTCAGCACCCGCAGCGCCCGCGAGCGCAGCAGCGGCATCACCTGCGAATCGAACGAGAAATCATCGATCACGACCCACGACCCGAGCTTCTCGCACTGGGTGATGAAGCGCTCGACGAGCGCACGGCGCTGCGCGCACAGCGCCTCGGCGATCTCGAAGCCGACGGTCTCGGCGGCGATGCCGTTCGCGTTGAGCGCCGCGGCGATCTTCTGCGGGAAGCGCTCATCTTCCAGCGTGGTGATCGACAGATTCACCGTGAAGCTCGTCGGCTGGGAATTCCAGGTGGCGCGATTTGCCGCGAGCCACGACAGCAGTCGCTGCAGGATGAGGGCATCCTGGGCCGCAGGATCGCGCTGCGCCGAGCCGCTGCGCGCCTGTACCTGGAAGCGCCGGCTCTGGCCGCCGGTGCGCAGCTTCGCGAACGGCAGCAGCTCGAGCAGCAGGCTCGCATCGCTCGCGGCGCCCGAGGGCACCACGGCGACTTCGGCAACTTGCGCGGCGGGCGCCACCGCAGCGGGCGCGGGCGGTGCGGGTGCTGCGACGGGTGCTGGCGCGACCGGGGCCGGTGTCACGACCGGGGCGGGTCTTGCGACAGGGACGACTTTGGGGACGGGCGCCGCTGCGCGGGCGACAGGAGCTGAAGATACCGGCGCCGGAGCGGCAGTCGGAGCGGCGGGGGCGGGTGCCGGCGCAGGACGTCGCGGAAACGGTCGCGGTGCAGGGCGCGCCGCCTGAGGGCTCGGCGGAGGCAGCACGCGGGCGGGCTTCGGCGATACGACGGTCACACGCGCGGGGGTCGGCGCCGGAACCGGTGTGGGGTTCGCGACCGCTGCGGCTTTTGCGATCGGCGCCGCCGCGCGGGCGGGTGCCACGGCGGGAGCGGGGGCGGCATTCACGACCGGCGGCTCGAGCACGAACTCGAGGTGCACCATCTCGAACTCGGTGACCAGGTCCTCATCGCTCGCGGCCGGGAAGTCCGAGCTCGGGGGCTTCGGCTGGGAGAATGCCGGCACGGGCGGCGGCTGGTCGGGAGCAATCTCGAGCTGCAGGATGTCGGCGATCTGGGCGGCCGTGATGATGGTCTCCGAGCCCGTCGCGTCGCCCTCCGCGGCCGGGGGGTCGGACTCGGGTTCTGCCGCCGGGTCGCTCTCCGATACGAGCTCGAGCTCCACCATCGGGATGACGGCCTCATCGGCATCGTTCGCCCCCGCGGGGCGCAGCAGCACCGCGAGGCGATGCATGATCGTGCGCACCGGGGCTGCGGTCATGCGCTCGAGCGTGTCATCACCCACCGACTTGCTGTCGGCGAGGATCATGGCCACCCCGACGAGCTTTCCGGTCGGGGCGCGCACCGGCAGGAACACGGCGAGCCGGCCGTCTTCGAGAGCGGTCTCATGGCAGGGGAGTGCGGTGTCGGCGGAGAGCTGCTCGATGGCCTCCACCATGAGCACATGCTCATCGGGCCCGAGGGCTCCTTCGCTCAGCCACAGCACGTTCGCCTCGTGATCGCACAGCGACACCGAATGCAGACGCCGCGTGGGCAGCACTTCGCGCAGCTGCTGTCCGAGGGCCTCGACCGTGGTGGGCGCGCTCGCGTGCGCCGGCGCCAGCTGGCCGGGAAACTTCAGAGGCGTCGGACGCGCGGCCATGGCTTTAGGTCGCAAAGGAACTTCCCGTACTGAGCTTCAGACACGAGCGGGCGATTGCGCGCCTGCTTTCCCTCGGGACACGAGCGTGGCAGCAGGGGCGCGGGCGCTGCCGTGATGCCTCTCGCGTTCTGTTCGCAAAAAGGCGACACCCGCGCGCGACGGCATTTGTCATATTGAAATGACGCGCGCGCCGAGCGCGGAAATTCACCGGCCGCGCGTCGGCATACGTACAAGGCCTTAGCTTGCGCGCCCCGTGTTCCTGCCGAGGTAGTCCCACTTGCCAAGCTCGACGCCGTTATGGCGCAGGATCGCGTAGGCGGTGGTGACGTGGAAGAACACGTTCGGGATCGCCCACTGCTGCAGGAATGCGAGTCCCTTGAATTCCAGCGTGCGCTCGCCCGAGGGGAGCTTGATCTCGCGCGACTCCGCGCCCTCGAGTGCGCTCGCGGGCACGCTCTTCAGGTAATCGACGGTGCGCGCGATGCGCGCCTGCAGCTCGGCAAAATTTGTCTCGGTGTCCTGGAAGCGCGGCGGCTCCTGCGCGGCGAGTCGCGCGACGGAGTTCTTCGCCAGATCGCACGCGATCTGCACCTGGCGGGTGAGCGGCAGCATGTCCGGCGCGAGCCGCGCGGCGAGCAGCACGCCGGGCTCGAACTTGCGCTGCGTGGCGTGTGCGAGTCCTTTCTCGAGGATCGCCGAGAGATTGCCGAACGTGTAGCTGAAGAGATCAACCGAGAGCGCGTGCATCGATAGTTTCATTTCCGGCTCCTGCAGCGGGCTTGGGGGGTAGGCGTGGGGGCGAGATTCTAGCCCTCAGGGGGCTGGCGCACGTGCCTCTCGGGTGAAACAATACGGCCTCTCTAAAGGGGGATTGAAGCTATCATGAGCCTGATCTGGACGCCCGCGCAGCTCGCGATGCTGGGCAAGGTGGTCGATCTCAACGGCTTCTCGGCGGCGGCGCGCGCGCTCGGCGTACCGAAGGCCGCCGTCAGCCGCGCCGTCGCGGATCTCGAGCGCACGCTCGGGGTGCGGGTGCTCGAGCGCACCACGCGGCGCATCGCGCTCACCTCCGCCGGGAGGCTTCTGTATCCGCACGCGCGGCGCGTGATCGAGGAATGCGATGCGGCCCGCGCCGCGATCGCACAGCTGCAGTCCCCGGCCGGGCGGCCGCTGCGCGTGGTGGCCGACCCGACTTACGGACGGGTGCTGCTCTCACCGCTCGTGCCGCGCTTCCTCGAGGCCTTCGCGCACGTGCCGCTGGAAGTCGCGCTCGACGCGCAGGTGCTCGCTGAAGGGGCCTGGGACGTAGCGATCCGCACGCGGCCGCCCACGGATGCAGCCGTGACGCGCCGCTTGCTCGGCGCACCGCCCGCGTTGCTGTGCGCGACGCCGACGTACCTGCAGCAGCGCGGCATGCCGCTGCGCCCGGACGAGTTGCGCGCGCACGATGCTGCTCACGCCGGATGCGGCGGGGTTGCCGGAGTTTCGCCTGCAGCTCGCCCGCGGCGCGCAGCGTGCCGAGGTGCCGCTCACTCCGAAGCTCGCAGTGGATGATCCGGCAGTGCGGCACGCCGCCACCGCTGCGGGGCTCGGCGTCGGCCTCCTGCCCGAGTTCCTGTGCCGCCAGGGGCTTGCCACCGGACGCCTGAAGCCGGTGCTGCCGGAGTGGGCCGTGCAGCCGGCGGAGGCGCTCTACGCGCTCTATCCGACGGCACTCGAATCCGACCCGCGTGTACAGCAGTTCGTGGATTTTCTTGCCGCAAACATCGTGCCGGCGCTCGCCCAGCCGGCGGCGCCCCGCGCCTGAGGACTTGGGTACACTGACCGCATGTACCACGCGCCGCTGCGGGAGATGCGTTTCGTGCTCGAGGAACTCCTCGAGACGCGCTCGCTCGCGGCCTTTGCCGCCTACGCCGAGTATTCCGAGGACCTCGGCCGCTCGGTGCTCGAGGAAGCCGCACGCTTCGCCCAGGACGTACTCGACCCGCTGAATCGCCCGGGAGACACCCAGGGTGCGCGCTGGACGCCCGACGGAGTGGTGACGGCGCCGGGCTTCCGCGCCGCATACCAGCAGTTCGTTTCCGGGGGCTGGCCGGCGCTCGGCTCCGGATCCCGGTACGGCGGGCAGCCCGTGCCCCGAGTGCTGGTGAGCGCGGTCGGGGAGTTCTGGGGCTCGGCGAATCTCGCCTTCAAGCTCGGGCCCATGCTCACTCACGGCGCGGTTCATGCGCTCGAGCTGTGCGGCTCTCCGGCACAGAAGCAGCAGTTTCTGCCGAAAATGGTGAGCGGGGAGTGGACCGGCACGATGGTGCTCACCGAGCCGCAGGCGGGCTCGGACCTGGGGTCGGTACGCACGCGCGCCGTGCCGCACGGCGATCATTACCGGCTCTTCGGCCAGAAGATCTTCATCACCTGGGGCGATCACGACCTCACCGCCAACACCATCCACATGGTGCTGGGGCGCATCGAGGGTGCGCCCCCGGGGGTCAAGGGGATCTCGCTGTTCATCGTGCCGAAGTTCCTGGTGAACGCCGACGGCACCCTCGGCGCACGCAACGACGTGCGCTGCCTTTCGATCGAGCACAAGCTCGGCATCCACGCCAGCCCGACCTGCGTGCTCGCCTTCGGCGAGAAGGATGGCGCGGTGTGTTATCTCGTCGGCGAGCCGGGCCGCGGCCTGGAGTACATGTTCATCATGATGAACAGCGCACGGCTCTCGGTGGGGAGCGAGGGCTACGCGGTCGGCGAGCGCGCCTTCCAGCGGGCGCTCGACTGGGCGCGCACCCGGGTGCAGGGTCGCCCGCCGCACGCCGCCGTCGGCAGCGCGGCGCCCATCATCAACCACCCGGACGTGAAGCGCATGCTGCTGCGCATGAAGTCGCAGACCGAGGCCTCGCGCGCGCTCACCCTCTATACCGCGCTGCAGTTCGATCACGCCGACGGCAGCCCCGACCCGGCGGTGCGGCGCGCCGCTCAGGCGCGCGGGGAGCTGCTGACGCCGATCGTCAAGGGCTGGTGCACCGAGATCGGCAACGAGGTGGCGAGCCTCGGCGTGCAGGTGCACGGCGGCATGGGCTTCATCGAAGAGACGGGCGCTGCGCAGTACCTGCGCGACGTGCGCATCACCACCATCTACGAGGGCACCACGGGCATCCAGTCGAACGATCTCATCGGCCGCAAGCTCGCTCGCGACCGGGGGGCGGTGATGTCAGTGCTCCTGGCGGACATGCAGCGCGAGCTCAAGGCACTCACCGCTACGGATGCGGCTGTCGAGGGTGTGCGCACTGCGGCGCTCGCCGCGGTGGGCTCGCTCGCCGGGGCGACCCAGGCGTTGCTCAAGGCGCTCGCAACGCGGCCCGAGCTCGCGCAGGCGGTGTCGGTACCGTATCTGAAGCTGTGCGGCTACGTTGCCGGGGGCTGGCTGCTCGCGAGGTCCGCGGCGCTCGCCGCCACGGGACTGCCTGGCCCGGATCGCGAGTTCTACGCCGCCAAGATCCGCACCGCGGCCTTCTTCGCAGGCCAGGTGCTGCCCGAGACGCAAGCGCTCGCGCGCGTGGTCGAGAGCGGAGCGACGAGTGTGGTGGAGACCGACTCGGGACTCATCTGATGGCGGATGCGGCGCTGCGCCGCGCATGACCGCGAAAGCATCGCACCTTCAGGATCGTGGCGGCGCCCCAGTAGGCGGTGCGGCGGGTCACAGGAGGTGAGATCCACAACCATGCGCAGCGTCGGATTCTTGCTCTGCCTCCTGACTTGGACCATGGCGGCCGCGGCCCCGGGCCCGGTGGTCATGGTCACGGGCGGAAGAATCGAGGGCGTGCGCGAGGAGGGGGTGCAGGCGTTCAAAGGCATTCCCTTCGCCGCGCCGCCGCTCGGCGCACTGCGCTGGAAAGCTCCCCGACCGGTCAGTCCCTGGAGCGGAATCCGGCGAGCCGCTGCCTTCGCGCCGGCCTGCGCACAGCACGAGGCCCCGTTCAAACTCCCATCGGGCGAGGACTGCCTGTATCTGAATGTCTGGACCGGCGCGCGCTCCGCGCGCGAGCGGCACCCGGTCATCGTGTGGATCCACGGCGGGGGGTTCAGGGGCGGTGCGACCGCCGAGCCTCCCTACGATGGTGAGCGCTTCGCCCAACAGGGCGTGGTGCTCGTGAGCATTGCTTATCGGCTCGGTGTCTTCGGGTTTCTCGCGCTTCCGGAACTCGATCGCGAGAGCGGCCATCCGTCCGGCAACTACGGCCTACGCGACATGATCGCGGCGCTCAGGTGGGTCAGGAGCAACATCGCAAGCTTCGGCGGCGATCCGCATCGGGTGACCATCGCAGGTGAATCGGCCGGCGGCATGGCGGTGAGCCTGCTCGCCGCCGCGCCCGCCGCCCGCGGCCTGTTCGAGCGCGTCATCGCGGAGAGCGGCAGCGCCTTCAGGGCACCCCGCTACTCGCTGTACGCCCCCGATCAGTCGGGTCCGCTGCAGACGCGGCGCTTCGCGGCAGTCCAAGGCGCGGCGCTGCTGCACCGGCTCGGCGCCGCAGACATCGCGGCGGCCCGAGCGCTGTCCGCAGCCGCGATCCTCAAGGCCGTGCAGGACCGAGGCGAGCTGCGGGTCGGGCCGGTCGTCGACGGTGAGCTGCTGCCGGCGCCCAACACGGCGCTCTATCGCGCAGGTAGCTTCAACGATACGCCGATCCTGATCGGCACGAACTCCGACGAGGGTCACGGCACCGCGCCTCCGATGCTCGAGGCCTCGACGCTGCGCGATCAGGCACGTCACTTTTCGTGTCCGCGGGAGGCGGAGGCAGTGCTGGCGCACTACCCCCTAGAGAGCGACGCGCAGGCCCCGCGCACGCTCGAGTTGCTCATTCGCGACGAGAGTCCTGCCTGGGGTGCCTGGACCTGGGCCCGCTGGCAATCGCGCAAGGGCCGGGGAGCCGCGTACCTCTACTACTTCGACTTTCCCATGCCCCGCTTTGCAAATGGCGCGCCGCACTGGACGGAGGTGCCGTACGTGTTTGCGAACTTCGGGTGGTTCGATGAGCAGCACACGCCGCTGCGTCCCGAGGATCTGGCCGAGTCCGACCTGATCCGGCGCTACTGGATCAACTTTGCTGGCCATGGAGATCCTAACGGCAACGGTCTGCCGCGCTGGCCGGCATTCAACGAGCGCACGCAGAGCGCGATGGTCTTCGATCGGACACCGGGCGCGCGGCCGCTGCCGAACCTTACGCGGCTGCGCGCCGTCGACCTCTGGCACAGCTGCGCCTGGGGAAGCCGGGGCTTCTGATGCGGGGCGACAATCGCCGGCGGGCGCCAGTGCTCGACGCTGTTTTTTCAGCGCCGTCGGCTACGTGGCCGCGGCACCGTGAGCCGAAACCGCGGCGGCTCGTTGAGGTTCTGCAGGAACTCGCGCCGCGCATCCGGCTCGAGCGCCGACCAGTCGACCTTCTGCGCGTGCAGCGCGCGCAGCGCGCGATCGCTCACCTGGGCGCGGGCGCGGCCGGCATTCGCGCTGCGCGCGGCGAGGCGCCGCGTTGCGCCGTGACGCAGGAAATCTATCACCGCCGCCGCCACCACCGGATCACGGGTGAGATCGCTGTGCGCCACGCGTGCGTAGGCGCTCACCGCCCCGGGGAGCATCGCGCTCGTGGCCGGCACCGTGCCGTCGCCGTGGCGCGTCACGGTGTACACGAACTCCCCGCGGCGACGCGCGACGTGGGTGACGGTCTCCTCGCCCACCCCGATGATGACCGCGAAGCGCGCATCGCTCGGCGCGAGCTGCCGGCGGCTTGCGCGTGCGCGCGCCAGCAGCTCGGGCAGCGGCCGTGGGCCTTGCACGGGCCACGCGGCTGCGTCCAGGAGATCGATGCGCCCGTCCGCGGGCAGCAGGTCATAGAGGCTGGGGAAAGTATTGAAGATCTCCCCCGCGAGCGTCTCGGCGGAGTCGCGGGTCAGGCGCGCCAGCTTGCGCACCACCGCGTAGGTGCCGCGCAGCGCCTGCACCGCGGCGAAGGAGCCTGAGTTCGGTGTGCCGAGGAGCACGACGCGCTCGACGTGCGCCGTTCCCGCGAGCGCGAGCGCGGCGCGGGTCACAAGGCCGCCCATGCTGTGCGCGACGATGGCGACGCGGCCGCTCGCCTCGCGCAGCCGCTCGGCAAACGCCTGACCCAGTTCGGTGACTGACAGCCGCCAGTCGTAGTCGTGGAACTCGGGCGCGAACCCGTGCGCGCGCAGCTGCAGCTTCAGACGCAGGTAGGAGTAGAGCACCGCGCCCAGCGGCACGATCGGCGCGCCACCCGGCAGACGCAGCAGCCCCAGTCTTCCCAGCTGGATGTCGATCGGGTCGAGCCACAGGATGTCGTTCGGCAGCGGCACGGCGCGCGCGACTCCGAGCTGCGAGCCCATGATGCCGGGCACGACGAATACCCGTGGCGGGTCGGGCACGGGCGGGGTGCGCAGTGCGCGCCGGGCGAGGCGCACCAGATCGCGGTACTCGCCCGGCCCGAAGTAGGCGCCGAGCTCGGCCGCGTGCTCGCCCCGCGCGAGCCACGCCTCGATCTGCGTGTCGCTCCACGCGAAGCGATCGTAGGGCGTGACGTGATCGAGTCGTGAGTCGGAGGAGCTCACTCGGCGCTCAGCGGCCGCACGCGCGCGCTGCAGGGCACGCTGGCCCCGCCCTCGAGCTCGAGCACCAGCGACACCGGTTCGCCGACGGCGAGCGGGTGGGCAAGGATGTGCAGCATCACGTGCAGGCCGCCCGGGGAGAGCTGCACGCTCGAGTGCGCCGGGATCACGAGGCGCTCGTGCGCACGCATGGTGGACTGACCGTGCTCTTCCCGGGTCTCATGGATCATCGCCATGCGGGCGATGCTCGAGCGCACGCCGATCACGACGATGGGTGTGGCGCCGTCGTTGCGCAGTGTCATATAGGCGGCGGCGACCTGCGCGCCCGGAACGGCGCGGATCCAGGCATCCTCGACGGTGAGCGCCGGCGGCGGTGCGGCCCAGGCGGCGGTGAGAGACGCCGCCAGCCACACGCCTGGCCACAGCAGCGGTTGTCGTGAGCGCACCGGTCCTTGCACGCGGGCGATTATGCCAGACGGCCCACGCCGACTATGATCTCACGCGCACGTGACTTCCCAGCGCTCTGAGACTCTCGGCCTGTTGGCACTCATCGCCGGCGCAGTTGCGATCGGCGCCTCCGGCATCTTCGTGCGCGTGTCGGAAACCGGTCCTATCGCGACCGCGTTCTGGCGCGGGGTGCTGGCGCTGCCACCGCTCGCGGCGTGGATGCTGATCGAACGGCGCGCCGCCGCGCGACCCGGCGCAACGTCCGCGGCGCCCCCGCTCATCGATCCGGGGTTCTTCTGGGCGGGGCTGTTTTTCGCCGGCGACCTGGCGCTGTGGCACCTTTCGCTCCTGCGCACCTCGGTCGCCGCCTCGACGCTCGAGGCCAACTGCGCGCCGATCGTTGTCACGGTGCTCGCGTGGCTCCTGTGGGGCGAGCGCCCGCGGCTCGCGTTCCTGCTCGCCATCGCGCTTGCTCTGGCAGGCGTGGTGCTCATCGTGAGCCCGCATCTTCACTGGGGGCGCGGGCTCGCCGGCGATGCCCTCGGGCTCGGCGCCGCCTGCTCCTACGGCGCCTACATCTTCGCGGTGGCGCGGCTGCGCGCGCGCCATAGCACCGGCACCCTCATGTTCGCGAGCACGCTCGTGTACAGCCTGCTGCTGCTGCCGCTCGCGCTCACCGAGAAATTCCTGCCCGACAGCGCGCACGGCTGGTTGCTGCTCGCGGGCTGCGCGCTCTCGGCGCAAGCGCTCGGGCAGAGCCTGATCGCCTACGCGCTGGCGCACCTGCCCGCGACCCTGGGCTCCCTCGGCCTGTACCTCAACGTGATCGCCGCGGCGGGCTACGCCTGGTTGCTGCTCGGGGAGCGGCTGACGCCGCTGCAGCTCGTGGGCGGGGTCATCGTGCTCGCGGGTCTGGCGCTGGCGCGCGCCGCGCGTGCCGGCGGCCACGCGCACGCGCAGCGCGCGTCGCTCCAGGCGGGTGCCCCGCGCCACGGCGAATCGCGCTGAGGCGCGACCTGACTCATCCAGCCGCGACGCCCTTCACACTGCGTGATCCGCGATGAGGCGCGCGAGCGCATCGATCGCCGCGCGCCGCGCGCTCGTCTTGCGCCACACCGCCCCGACGTGGCGCACCGGCGCCGGCCGCACGAACGGGCGCACCGCCACCCCGCGTGCCTCAGCGTAGGCGCCGCGGCTCGCGAGCTCCGGCAGCAGCGTCACCCCCGCCCCGGTCGCGACCATCTGGCGCAGCGTCTCCAGACTCGTGGCGCGGAAGTCCTGCTGCTCCCTCACCCCGATGCGACTGCACACCTCGAGCGCCTGGTCGCGCAGGCAGTGCCCGTCCTCGAGCAGCAGCAGCGTCTCGCCCTCGAGCTCGCTCACCCGCACCGATTTCTGTGCGGCGAGGCGGTGGCGCTGCGGCGCTGCCAGCACGAACGGCTCGGTGTAGAGCTCGCGCGCCTCGAGCCCGGCGAGCTCCACGGGCAGCGCCAGGATCCCGAGGTCGAGCTCTCCGGCGTGCAGTTTTTCCAGCATGGCTGCGGTCTGGTACTCGTAGAGGCGCAGCTCGAGCCGCGGCAGGCTCTTGCTGATCGCACGCGTGACGCGCGGCAGCAGATACGGACCGATGGTCGGCAGCAGTGCCAGGCGCAGCCGGCCGGCGAGCGGGTCGCGCTGAGTGCGCGCGAGCGCGATCACCTCATCGCCCGCCTCCAGCATGCGCCGCGCGCGCGCCACGACCTGCTCGCCCGCCGGGGTGAGGGAGACGTTGTTGGGTGCGCGTTCGATGAGCTGTACCCCGAGACTCTGCTCGAGTTTTTTCAGCTGTGCGGAGAGGGTCGGCTGACTGACGAAGCAGCGCGCCGCGGCGCGCCCGAAGTGGCGCAGGTCGGCCACGGCGACGAGGTAACGCAGGTCTTTGAGCTTCAGTTCCACGGGGGCCGGTCGATCGAGATATATGGTGTCTATCGGGATTATAAAATCAATCGATTGGATTGATAAGAGGCGGGAGCGCAGCATGCCCCTCACGCGTTACCCGACTCTTGACAGGAGCGAATTGGACATGATCGGCATCGGCCAGCGTTTTCCCGAATTTTCCCTCACCGGCGTCGTCGCGAGCGAGGCCGGCAAGGCGTTCCAGTCCTTCACCCACGAGAGCTACCCCGGCAAGTGGCGGGTGGTGTTCTTCTGGCCCAAGGATTTCACCTTCGTGTGCCCGACCGAGATCGCCGCCTTCGGCGTCCTGGAGAAGGAGTTCCGCGCGCGCGAGGCGCAGCTGCTCGGCGTCAGCATCGACAGCGAGTACGTGCACCTGGCGTGGCGGCGCGACAAGGCCGAGCTGCGCAACCTGCCGTTCCCGATGCTGGCCGACATCAAGCGGGACCTGAGCGGGGCGCTCGGCATCCTCGACCCCGCGGCCGGCGTTGCGCAGCGTGCCACCTACATCGTGGATCCGGAAGGGCTGATCCGTTTCGTGTACGTCACGGACCTGAGCGTCGGCCGCAGCCCCGAGGAAGTGCTGCGCGTGCTCGATGCGCTGCAGACCGATGAGCTGTGCCCCTGCAACTGGCAAAAGGGCGAGCAGACGCTCGAGGCTGCCTGACATGATGAACCTCGATCAGATCCGTGAGGCGCTGCCCGGCTACGCCCGCGACCTGCAGCTGAACCTGGGCTCGGTGCTCACCCCGAGCGGCGCCCCGGGCCTCACCGAGCGACAGATCTGGGCGGTGGCGCTCGCCGCGGCGCTCGCCTCGCGCAACCCCGCCTTCGCCCGCGACATCGGCGCCAACGCCGCGCGGCACCTGGATGCGGCGCACGTCACCGCGGCGCACGCCGCCGCGGCGATCATGGCGATGAACAACGTCTACTACCGCTTCCTGCACCTGGTGGAGGACGAGGAGTACGGCAAGCTCCCGGCGCGGCTGCGCATGAGCGTCATCGGTGCGTCCGGTGCGCCCCAGGCGGACTTCGAGCTGCTCGCGCTCGCGGTGTCGGCGATCAATGGCTGTGGCACCTGCGTTGCCTCCCACGAGCGGGCGTTGCGACAGCACGGTCTCACCCGCGAGGCGGTGCAGAGCGCGGTACGCATCGCGGCCGTCGTGCACGCAGTCGCGCGTGTGCTCGAGAACACCGCGGGCGATGCCGCGGCGGAGCAGACCCGCGCAGCGTGAGGGGCGCGCCGCGCCCGGCGCCGGCGGCAGCGCTGTGAGGGCGATCGGCGCAATGATCCGTGTCATGATCGCTTTGCGATGATCCGCTGGCTCCCCTCGCTCCTTCTCTGCGCTGCGGGCGCCCTGTGCGCCGCGCATGCGGCCTCGCCCGCGACGCGGCAGGTGGTGGACGATCTCGGCAACACCGTGCCGGTAGCGGCGGCGCCGCTGCGTATCGTGAGTCTCTCGCCCGGCGCGGCCGAGATGCTGTTCGCGGCAGGCGCGGGCTCCGAGATCGTCGCGACCAGTGAGTATTCGGATACCCCGCCCGCGGCGCGCCGCATCGCACGCATCGGCGATGCCACGGCGATCGACATGGAGCGCCTGGTGCTCCTGCACCCGGACGTGGTGGTGGCGTGGCCCGCGGGCGGCAACCCGGCGCAGCAGGAGAAGATTGCGCGGCTCGACGTTCCGGTCTACCGGCAGCAGGTCGACCGGCTCGCCGGCCTTGCCGCCTCGGTGCGCCGGCTGGGAGCTCTGGCCGGCACGCAGGCGGCGGCCGAGCGCGCCGCGCAGGGCATCGAGGCGCGGCTCGCGGGGCTTGAGAAGGCCTATGGTGCGGGCGCCTGGGGCCCGGGCAGACACCCGAGCGTGCTGCTGCAGATCTGGAACCGTCCCATCTACACCGTCGGCGGGGAGCAGCTGATGAGCGATGCGCTGACGCTGTGCGGGGCGCGCAACGTGTTCGCGGACCTCAAGCAGGCCGGCCCCGCGGTGGACATCGAGGCGGTCATCGCCCGCAACCCCGACATCATTATCGCAGCCGGGCCCCCCGGGGAGAGCGCCGCCTGGCTCGAGGACTGGAAACGCTTCGGCACGCTCGCCGCGGTGCGCAACCGCCGCCTCATCGCCTTCGAGGATCAGGCCCTGAGCCGCTTGGGGCCGAGCGTGCTGGATGCCACCGACGCGCTGTGCCGCGCGATCGCCCGCGTCAGTCGCGGAAGTTATTGAACTGCAGCGCCCGGTCGAGCTTCGCGCCGCGCAGCAGCGCGATCGCCGCCTGCAGTTCGTCCCTCTGGCGGCCGGTGATGCGCACCTTGTCGCCCTGCAGGCTCGCCTGCACCTTGAGCTTCGAGTCCTTCACGAGGCGCATCAGCTGCTTGCCGGTGTCCGCATCGATCCCGTGGCGCAGCAGCACTTCCTGGTGCGCGGCCGAGAGCGAGCTCTGCGGCTCCTTGACCTCGAGACACACGAGGTCGACGCCGCGCTTGGAGAGGCGCAGTTTCAGGATCTCGAGCATCTGCTTGAGCTGAAACTCCACCTGCGCGTGCAGCGTCACGGTGAGCTCCTTGAGCTCGAAACGCGCCCCCGTGTCCTTGAAGTCGAAGCGCTGCGACAACTCGCGGTTCGCCTGATCGACGGCGTTGGCGACCTCGTGGGCGTTGAGCTCGGAGACCGCATCGAAGGAGGGCATGCTCAGCCGCTCCCGGGCGCCGGGCGGCGCCCCTTGGCGGTCGCGCCCGCGCCGGGCTCGAGGCGGCGGCGGTGCCGGCGCGCGAGCTCCATGAAGCGCGGCGTGGGACCCACGTCCTCGTACACCGGGTCGCCCTGCTCGTCGGTGGAGATGACGCGCTTGCCGGCGACATAGGGCATGGCGGCGACGAGCTCCTTGAGCGCTGCGCCGAGGAGCTCGGTGATCAGTTGCTCGGGTGCACGTCCCGGGAACATCTCGGCGAGCGCCGCGAGCTGCGCCGCATCGTCCACGGGCAGCCGCACGGTGAACCGTTGCGCGGTGCGGGGCCCCGCCGCGCTCTCGCGCCAGCTGTCGAGGAGTTCCTTGAAGCTCACTTGGCAGGCCTCGCTTGGGGTCGGGGCGCGCATTCTAGCAACTGTCACCGATGGGCGATTGTGAGCCCCGCGGGGCTCGCTTAGCATCGGGCCATCATGTCGGCGAGGCTTCTGTTCGAGCGTCCGTCGCTGCGCGTCTTCGACTACCGCTGCAGCGCGGGTCCGCACCATACCCTGTATGTCGAGCACCACGGCAGCTTCGCCTGCCTGACGCGCGGGCGCGCCTTCGAGCTCGTCGGGGGCTCGTTCCTCGTCGGCCGCCCCGGCGATGAGTACCTGTGCACCCATCCGCACCATGCGCGCGGGGACGAGTGCCGGTCGTTTCAGTCGAGTCCGCCGAGCTCGATGGCCTTGGCATCTGCGCGCCGCGCTGTGGATCGAGGCGCACGCGGGCGAGGAGCCCGATCTCGCTGCGGTGGCGCGCGAGGCGGGCGTCAGCGCCTTTCACTTCCTGCGCCTGTTCGCCAGGGTGCTGGGCGTGACACCGCATCAGTACCTGGTGCGCTCGCGCCTGCGGCGCGCGGCGCGGCTGCTTGCCGGGCAGACGCGCCCGATCGCCGACATCGCCACCTTCCGGCGCGCCGCCGGAATGTCACCGCGCGCCTTTCGGCACGCGGCTCGCAGCGCCCGCCTTAGTCTGAGCACCGGCCGGGCGCCCAGCGCCCCCTATCATCGCGGAGAGGAGATCGATATGTACGACCACATCGGATTGCGGGTGAAGGATCTGGATGCCAGCGTGCGTTTCTATGCAGCTGCGCTCGGGGCGCTCGGTCACGTAGTGGGTCCGGCCGACACTTCAAGCGCCGGCGTGGGGCCCGAAGGGGCGCCGGCGTTGTGGCTGTACGCGGACGCGAAGCTCGCGCACTCGCTGGTGCACGTGGCCTTCACCGCCGGCAGCCGCGCGCAGGTGGACGCGTTCTATCGGCAGGGGCTGAAGGCCGGCGGACGCGACAACGGCACACCGGGCGTGCGCCAGGACTACAGCCCGAGCTACTACGCGGCGTTCCTGCTCGACCCGGACGGCAACAACGTGGAAGCGGTCTGCCAGAAGTGACTGTCGCGAACGCGGCGGTGAGCGTGACGCGCAGGAAATGCACGCCGACTGCCTTGAATTTGTTCCGTTTGGCCGTTCCCACGGCACGATGCGCTTGACGCCCCGCGCGGCCCGCGGCGATACTCGTTACCAACATGTCGTACCCCGCAATACCCTCGGGTCGGTGGTGGTGGCGCACTTCGTAACGGAGTGGGCTGACGGCTGAGCTTTTTCGCGACTTTACTAAGACTTTAGCGGCACCAGAAACCCATCTCCGGATCGACCCCGGGATGGGTTTTTTGTTGTCCGCGCGATTTACGGAGTGCTGGAGCGTTGCAACCGCTGTTCGACATCACCGGTGACCTCGACACGCCGGTCTCGGCTTTCATGAAGCTCGGGGCGTTCGCGCCGCGCTTCCTCCTCGAGAGCGTCGAGGGCGGCGAGCGGCTGGCTCGCTATTCCTTCATCGGCTTCGGCGAGGGCCTGGAAGTGCGGCTCGACGCATCGGGGCTCACGGTCGGTTCCGAGCGCCAGGCGACACCAGGGAGCGGCGCGGAACTGCTCGCGGCGCTGCGTCGCGCGCTCGCGCGGGCTCCGCACCCGCGGCCGGACATCGCCGGCGTGCCGCTCGCCGGGGGGCTCGTCGGCTACGCGGCTTACGACGTGGTGCGCCACTTCGAGCGGTTACCGCAGCGCACGCCGTCCGCGGGGGGCGTGCCGGCGCTGCACTACGTGGCTCCCCGCTCGGTGCTGGTGTTCGATCACCTGACACGCGGCATCGCACTGCTGCACGCGGGCTCGGAGGAGGAGCGGCGCTCGCTCAGGCGCGAGGTGGTGCAGGCGCTGCGCGGCGCACTGCCGAACGGGCGCCGCGGCGGACGCTACGGCGCGCCCGCGGCGGCCTGGTCTCCCACCGACTACATGGCCGGCGTGCGCCGCACCCAGGAGTACATCGCCGCGGGCGATGTGTACCAGATGGTGCTGGCGAGCCGCTTCTCCGGGCGGCACGAGCTCGATCCCTTCCAGGCGTATCGCGCGCTGCGCATCATCAACCCCTCTCCTTATATGTATTACTGCGCGTTGGGAGAACTGGCCGTGGTGGGCTCTTCCCCCGAGGCGCTGGTGAAGCTCAACGGGCGAGCCGCGCAGCTGCGCCCGATCGCCGGCACCCGCCCGCGCGCCGCCGACGCCACCCTCGATGAGGCGCGTGCCGCGGAGCTGCTGGCCGATCCGAAGGAGAACGCCGAGCACGTGATGCTGGTGGATCTTGCGCGCAACGACCTCGGCCGTGTGGCGCGCGCCGGCAGCGTTGCGGTGGAGCCCTACCGGGCGATCGAGCGCTACAGTCACGTCATGCACCTGGTGAGCGGGGTGCACGGCGAGCTCGCTCCCGGACGCGACGCCTTCGACCTGTTCGCGGCGGCCTTTCCCGCCGGCACCCTGGTGGGCGCCCCGAAGGTGCGCGCCATGCAGATCATCGACGAGCTGGAGCCCGTCAGCCGCGGCCTGTACGGCGGCACGGTCGGCTACTTCGGCGCGAGCGGCGACATGGATCACGCCATCACCATCCGCACGCTGGTGTTCCGCGGTGACGAGTACAGCTACCAGGCGGGCGCCGGTATCGTCGCCGACAGCGTGCCGCAGACCGAGCACGAGGAAGTGCTCGCCAAGAGCGCCGCCATGCTGCGTGCGCTGGAGCTCGCCGGGGAGGGGTTGTGAAGCCGCACCTCTTGCTGATCGATAACTATGACTCCTTCACTTACAACCTGGTGCAGGCGTTCCTGGTGCTGGGTGCCGAGGTGAGCGTGTATCGCAATGACGCATTGACGCCGGCGCAGGCGCTGACGCTCGCGCCCACGCACCTGTGCATCTCGCCCGGGCCCGGGACGCCCTACGATGCCGGCGTCTCCATGGACATGATCCGCGCCTTCGCCGGGCGCATCCCGGTGCTGGGTGTGTGTCTCGGGCACCAGTCGATCGTCGAGGTGTTCGGCGGCAAGGTGGTGCGCGCCGAGCGCCTCATGCACGGCAAGACCTCGTTCATGACCCACGACGGCGGCACGCTGTTTCGCGGTCTGCCGCAGCCCTGCGAGGTCGGGCGCTATCACTCCCTCATTGCCGCGCCCGGCTCGCTCCCGGCGGTGCTTGCGGTGAGCGCGCGCACCGCGCAGGACGAGATCATGGGCGGTGGCCATCGCACCCTGCAGGTCGATGGCGTGCAGTTTCACCCGGAGAGCATCCTGACACCCGATGGGCCGAAGCTGCTCGGCAATTTCCTCGGCTACTCGGCCGGCGAGCGCGCCGGCGGCGGCGGAGGCCGCGATGCGCACGCCGCGTGAGCACCTCGCTCAGCTGACCGAACGGCGCAACCTGTCGCAGGAGGAGGCCGAGCAGCTGCTCGAGCAGCTCACCGACCCCGCGTTGCCACCCGCCATGGCGGGTGCGATCCTCGCGGCGCTTGCGCACCAAGGGCGTGGTGGCGGACGAGCTGCGCGGCTTCGCCCGGGCGATGCGCCGCCTCGCGCAGCGCCCGCGCATCCCCGCGGATCTGCGTGCCATCGATATCGTCGGCACGGGCGGCGACGGCTCCGGCAGCTTCAACATCTCCACCGGCACCGCGCTGCTGACCGCCGCCTGCGGCGTGCCGGTGGTGAAGCACGGCAACCGCTCGGTCTCGAGCCGCTGCGGCAGCGCCGATGTGCTGGAAGCCCTCGGCGTGGCGATTCCGCTGGATCGCGGCCGCAGCGGGCGCCTGTCTTCGGCGAGCGGCTTCACCTACCTGTTTGCCCCGCACTATCACCCGGCGACCGCACGCGTGGCCCCGATGCGCGCCGCGCTCGGCGTGCGCACCGTGTTCAACATCCTGGGTCCCCTGGCCAATCCGGCGCAGCCGCCGCTGCACCGGTGATCGGCGCCTTCAGCATCGAGCGTCGCGCGCCTCATGGCCGAGACCTTCGCCGGCATGCCGATCGAGCGCACGTTCGTCGTGCACGGCGCCGGCGGCTGGGACGAGCCGACGCCGGTCGGGCCGTTCACGCTGTTCGACGTGCGTCCCGGACGGGTGAGGTTGCGGTCGCGTACGCCCGCGGAGTACGGGCTGCCGCGCTGCGCGCCAGCGCGACCTCGCGGGCGGCGATGCCGCCTACAACGCGCGGGCACTGCGAGCGGTGCTCTCGGGCGAGGACCGCGGCGCGCACCGCGACTGCCTGCTCGCTCGGCGCGGCGCTCGCGCTCGAGGTCGCAGGGGTTGCCCGCGCGCCGCGCGCAGGCGATCGAGCGCGGCTGCGGACGCGATCGACGGCGGCGCTGCGCGCAAGCTCCTGGCGACGCTGCGGGCACAGCGCCCGCCGGCAGCCGGTGCGGGAGCGCGCGTCGATGACCGCGATTTCTGGAGGAGATGGCGGCGGCGAGCCGCGCGCGCGTACGCACCGCGTGCACGCGCGCTGCGCTCGCGGTGCTCGAAGCCGGCGCCGGCCGCGCCCCCGCCGCCCGCGCCTGCGGCTCGACCCGTCCGGGTTCGATCTCATCGCGGAGCTGAAGCTGCGTTCGCCGGCCGCGGGCGAGCTGCGCGGTGCGGACGAGGATCTCGCCGCGCGCGTCAGCGCCTATGCGCGCGCCGGCGCCGCCGCGGTCTCGGTGCTGACCGAGCCGAGCCGCTTCGATGGCTCGCTCGGCGCATCTGGCGGACGCCGTCGCAGGCGCTCGCGCCGCTCGGCGTGCCGGCGATGCGCAAGGACTTCATCGTCGATCCCTACCAGGTGTACGAGGCGCGCGCCGCGGGCGCGGGCGGCGTGCTCGTCATCCTGCGCATGCTGCCGCACGGGCCGAGCTCGCGCGCTGCTCGAGTGCGCCGGCGCAGCTCGGGCTGTTCGTGCTGCTCGAGGCCTTCGATGACGCAGGACATCGCGCTGATGCACGAGATCGTCGGGTGCGCGCCGGCGTCGCGCGCAGCTGCTGGTCGGCGTCAACTGCCGCGATCTCGACGACGCTGCAGGTGGTGCCGCGACCGCCTCGACGAGCTTGCCGCGCTGCCTGCCGCGGCAGCTGCCGCGCGTGGCCGAGAGCGGCGTCGACTCGGCGGCCGATGCGCGCGCGGTTGCGCGCCGCGGGCTATGCACTGGCGCTGGTCGGCAGCGCGCTGATGCAGCGGCGCGATCCGCAGGCGCTGGCGCGCGAGATGCTCGCTGGCGGCGCGGCCGCGCCGGCGCGTCGGGTGAGCACCGTGTGGATCAAGATCTGCGGCATGACGACGCGGATGCGGTCGAGGCGGCGCTGAGCCGCCGGGGTCGAGCCTCGGCTTCGTGTTCGCGCCGTCGCCGCGCCAGCTGACGCCGCGAGGCGGCCGCGCAGCTCGCGCGCCGGCGCGCGGCGCGATTGCGCTGCGTCGCGGTGACGCGCCATCCGCAGCAGCGTGCGCTCGATGAGATGCTGCGCGTGTTCAAGCCCGACGTGCTGCAGACCGATGTCGACGATCTCGGCGCGCTGCGGCTGCCGGACCGCTGCGAGTGCTGCCGGTGGTGCGCGCCGGCGGCGCACCCCGCCGAGCCACTGCCGCCGCGCCTTCTGTTCGAGGGCCCGGCGAGCGGCACGCGGGCTGGCGGGCGACTGGAACGCGGCGCAGCGGCTGGCGCGCCGCACGCAGCTCGATCCTCGCGGGCGGGCTCGAGCGCCGCCAACGTCGCCGCGGCGATCCGCGCCGTGCGGCCCTTCGGTGTCGACGTGTCGAGCGGCGTCGAGGAGCGCCCGGGCGTCAAGAGCCCGCGCAGATCATCGCAGTTCGTCGGCCGCCGGCGCGCAGCGCGTGCACGATCGCAGCCACGAACAGGTGCATCCATGACCGCTGAACAGCTGCGCCGCGCGCAGCCCGATGGCGCACGACTGCTCGCCGAGCTGCATCGCCGGCCGCTTCCCGACGAGCGCGGCCGCTTCGGGCCCTTCGGCGGCCGCTACGTGCCGGAGACGCTGATCCCGGCGCTCGAGCGCCTCGAGCCGGCGTGCGCGAGCATCTGCACGCCGCGGACTTCCAGGCCGAGCTCGCGCACGAGCTCACCACCTGGGTCGGCCGGCCGACGGCGCTCACGCTCGCGCCGCGGCTCTCGCAGCGCTGGGGCGCGCGAGGTGTGGCTCAAGCGCGAGGACCTCGCGCACACCGGCGCGCACAAGATCAACAACGCCATCGGCCAGGCGCTGCTCGCGAAGCGGCTCGGCGCGAGGCGCATCGTCGCCGAGACCGGCGCCGGCCAGCACGGCGTGGCGAGCGCCGCGGCCTGCGCGCGCGTCGGGCTGCCCTGCACGGTGTACATGGGCGCGATCGACATGGAGCGCCAGGCGCCGAACGTCGGCCGCATGCGGCTGCTCGGCGCGACGGTCGTGCCGGTGACGAGCGGCGATCGGACGCTGCGCGCCGCGATCGACGAGGCGATGCGCGACTGGGTGTCCGATCCGATCGAGCACCTACTACCTGCTGGGCTCGGCCGTCGGCGCCGCATCCCTATCCCTATCTGGTGCGCGAGCTGCAGGCGGTCATCGGCCGCGAGGCGCGCGCGCAGATGCTCGAGCGCACCGGCGGCCTGCCCGATGCGCGTGCATCGCCTGCGTCGGCGGCGGCTCGAACTCCATCGGCCTGTTCCATCCCTTCATCGCCGACGCGAGCGTCGAGATCATCGGCGTCGAGGCGGGCGGCACGCGGCGCGGGCCTCGGCGAGAACGCCGCGACGCTGGCCTACGGCCGGCCCGGCGTGCTGCACGGCAGCTACTCGCTGCTGCTGCAGGACGAGGACGGCCAGATCCAGGAGACGCATTCGGTGTCCGCCGGCCTCGACTATCCGGGCGTCGGCCCCGAGCACGCGCTGCTCGCGGCCGTCGGGCGCGTGCGCTACGAGGCCGCGAGCGACGCGGAGGCGCTGGCGGCGCGTGCGCGAGTGCTGCGCAGCGAAGGCATCCTGCCGGCGCTCGAGAGCGCGCACGCGCTCGCCGGCGCGCAGCGCTGGGCGCGCGCGCATCCGGGCGGCAAGCTCCTGATCTGCCTCTCGGGGCGCGGCGACAAGGACATGCCGACGCTGCAGCGGACCGCTGCTCGAGCGGAGCGCGCCGCATGACGCCCGCGCGAAGCGATCAGCGCCGCGATCCGCGCGCGCCGCGCGCGCGGCGTGCCGGCGCTGGTCGCCTATCTGACCGCGGGCTTCCCGACGCGCGAGCGCTTTCGCGAGCACCTGCGCGCCGTCGCCGCGGCCGCCGACGTGGTCGAGATCGGCGTGCCGTTCACCGACCCGATGGCCGACGGCGTGACCATCCAGCGCTCGAGCCAGCGCGGCGCTGCGCGCAGGGCGTGACCCTGGGCTGGATCCTCGCGGAGCTCGCGACGCTGCCGCGGCCTCGGCGCACCGCTGCTGCTGATGAGCTATCTCAATCCGCTGCTCGCCTTCGGCCTGCGAGCGCTGGCCGCGATGCGGCCGCGGCGCCGGGGTCGCGGCTTCATCGTGCCGGACCTGCCGCTACGATGAGAGCGCGGAGCTGCGCGCCGCGCTCGGCCGCGCAGGGCTCGCGCTGGTGCAGATGGTGACGCCGGTGACCCCGCCCGAGCGCCTGCGAGTGCTGTGCGCCGCGCAGCCAGGGCTTCGTGTACGCGGTGACGATGACCGGCACCACCGGGCAAGACGTCGCCGTGCCGGACGAGGTGATCGCACTATCTCGACCGCGTGCGCGCGCGTCGCCGCGTGCCGGTGTGCGCCGGCTTCGGCATCCGCAGCTCGCGAGCAGGTCGAGCGGCTGCGCGGCCACGTCGACGGCGTCATCGTCGGCTCGGCGCTGGTCGAAGTGCTCGAGCGCGGCGAGGATCCCGGCGCGTGGCTGCGCGCGCTGCGGGGAGACGCGCACCGCTAGAGAGCGCCGGGGGCGCTCCCCCGCAAGCGATGACCCGTCGTGCGCTGCCTGCTGCGCCACCGCTTGGCATAGGGCAGCGCGAAGAGATACAGACCCGTGAGCAGCAGCAGGCCGAGCGGC
This sequence comes from uncultured Gammaproteobacteria bacterium, assembly GCA_963713175.1. Taxonomy (GTDB): domain Bacteria; phylum Pseudomonadota; class Gammaproteobacteria; order Steroidobacterales; family Steroidobacteraceae; genus 13-2-20CM-66-19. The sequence goes on from CAVQKW010000014.1 coordinate 135,489, forward strand.
AGCAGCGCGAGGAATCCCACCCAGGCGGTGAGCTTCTTCTCTGCCACGGCGACGAAGTTGGCGATGACAGCCAGCGTGAAGACGACGGACAGCCAGCGGTGGATCTGCCGAACCCATGCGTTCCGGTTCATCGCGACCTCCTAGGACTCTTGAGCGCCCTTGGGCGGCCAGTCGGGTGCCTTGATACCGAACTGCAGGGCGTACTCCGAATTGAGCCGGGCCCACTCGAACTTCATCGCTTCGCCGCCGACGATGCGGCCGATGGGAGTTCCGCCGAGAAGGCGATCCAGAACGTCGAAACAAATGTGCCACCCGGCAGCACCCATCGAGATGAAGCGGCGATCGATACTGTGCCACAGCGTGAGGCGCGTGCCGTCACCAGGGCTTCGAGTTCCCAGCGCATATCGAAATCGCCCCACTCGTACTCGAGCACTTTGGGCGCGTCGGCCCGTGTCACCTTGGTGTCGCTGACGAGCAGCGTGGGCGCTCCGAGCGTGGTGAGCTTCACCGTGCCAACCGTACCCAGGCTCCCATCGGCATCGAAGGGCGCCCACTCGCGAAGACTCGCCGGGTCAGTCAGCGCTTTCCAGACCTTCTCCGGCGGGTGGCGCAGCTCGCGCACCACGGTGAGCGTCCACTTCTGCCCATCCTTGCGAACCTCGGCGCCCGCGGCCGGACCCGGCCGGTAGTTTTCGCGGCTGCTCATTCGTTCTCTCTTCCTTTTCGTCGTGCGGGTTGATTCATGCGGTCGAGGTGACGCTCCAGCGCGTCGACGTGGACCGACCAGAAGCGGCGGAACTGAGCGATCCAGGCGTCTATTTCCATGAGTGGCTCCGCTCTGATCCGGTACACACGCCGCTGAGCGTCCACGCGCGACTCCACGAACCCGGCCTCACGAAGTACCCGCAGGTGCTTTGAAACCGAGGGCTGTGGCAGCTGTAGCTGCGCTTCGATGTCACCCACGGACTGCTCGCAGGATGCCAGCAGACCGAGGATGGCGCGGCGGCTCGGCTCGGCGATGACGGCAAAAGTGGATTCCATTCACGGTATATACTACTAAGAGTATATTCCTGTCAAGCCATACGCTTGTGAAGCGACGGCGGAGCGCCCATTCTGAAGCGCGGTATGAAAACCCTCACCATCGCCGCGCGCTTCTGTGGCCCGCCGGCTTCCTCGAACGGCGGGTACTTCGCGGGTCTCGTGGCGACGCTCGCCTCGCGGACGCTCGCCGTGCGGCTGCTGCAGCCGCCGCCGCTCGACACCGAGCTCACGGTGAGGGAGCTCCCGGACGGTGTGCTGCAGGTGTTGGCTGGAGAGGAAGCGGTGGGTGAGGCGCGCCCCGCGACGCTGCAGCTCGACGCCCGGCCCGCGCCGGACTACCTCGAAGCGGTCGAGGCATCGCGCCGCTATGCGGGCTTTCGCTATCACCGGTTTCCCACCTGCTTCGTGTGCGGCACCCAGCGCACGCGAGGCGACGGCATGCGGGTGTTCGCCGGCTCCCTGCCCGAGCGCGGCGTGGTCGCGGCTCCCTGGGTCCCGGACGCCTCGCTCGAGGGCGGCGACGGCAAGGTGCGCGCCGAGTTCATGTCGGCGGCGCTCGACTGTCCGGGCTACTACGCGGTCGCGCCCGATGACCGCATGATGCTGCTCGCCGAGTTCACCGCGCACGTCGACCGGCGGGTCCACGTCGGGGAGTCCTGCACGCTCGTGGGCTGGAAGATCGGCTCGAGCGGCCGCAAGCACGAGGCTGGCACTGCGCTCTTCGACGGGAAGGGGCAGCTGTGCGGCCGGGCACGCGCCCTGTGGATCGAGCCGCGCGCGGCCTGACCCTCAGGGCCTCGCACGTCCGCGTGTGATTTTACGGTCAACTACCCCCGCGTGAGCTTCAACATCCCCTCGTTGTAACGGGCGCCGGCCGGCGCACCCACGGGGAACACCGCGTTGATCGCGGCGAGCTCGCCGGCGCTCAGGTGAACCTCCAGCGCGCCGAGGTTTTCCTCGAGATTGCGCACCCGGCGGGTGCCGGGAATGGGCACGATGTGCCGCCCCTGCGCGAGCACCCAGGCAAGCGCCAGCTGCGCCGCGCTGCAGTCCTTGTGCCGGGCGAGCGCCTTCACCTGCTCGACCAGGGCGAGATTGCGGGTGAAGTTCTCGCCCTGGAAACGCGGGTTGCTGCGGCGATAGTCATCGGCCGCGAAGTCCTCCGGGCTCTTGAGCGCGCCGGTGAGGAAGCCGCGTCCGAGGGGGCTATAGGGCACGAAGCCAACCCCGAGCCGCTCGCAGGTCTGGAGCACTGCGTCCTCCGGATCGCGCGTCCACAGCGAGTACTCACTTTGCACGGCGGTGATCGGGTGCACGCGGTGCGCGCGCTCGAGGGTCTCGGGTGCGACCTCGGACAGTCCGAGGTGACGTACCTTGCCGGCGCGCACCAGGTTCGCCATGGCGCCGACCGTGTCCTCGATGGGGACCTGCGGGTCAACGCGGTGCAGGTAGTACAGATCGATGTACGCGACCTTGAGGCGCTTAAGACTCGCCTCGCACGCCTCGCGCACCCGCGCCGGGCGCCCGTCGACCGCGCGCGCCGCGGGGTTCGCGGCATCGCGCACGAAGCCGAACTTGGTGGCGAGAAACACGCGCTCGCGCTGGCCGGCGATCGCCTTGCCTACCAGCTCCTCGTTGGTGTACGGGCCGTACACGTCCGCGGTGTCGAGGAAGTTGACGCCGCGCTCGAGCGCGCGGTGCAGCGTCTGGACCGATTCGGCGTCGCTGTGCTCGCCATAGAACTCGCTCATTCCCATGCATCCGAGCCCCAGGGCGGAGACCGTGGGGCCGGTGCGACCCAGAGTACGTGTCTGCATGGGCGTTTTCCGCTCACCGGAAGGGGCACTCATTGTCCGTCCGCTGAGCGGGCGCGGCCATCCGCCATCCGGGGGAGGCCGGCGTGTCGTCAGGCCGCGGCCGGGAGCATGCGCGCGCCGCGCCAGCCGCCGAACCGGTAGTACAGCACCGCGAGCAGCGCCGACAGCGCCGAGGACAGAGGGAAGCTCCACCACACCGCATCCACCTGGTAACGGCCGAGTAACAGCTCCGCCACCGGGAAGCGCACCACGAGTAGTGAGATGGTGAGGATGACGAGCGGGGCAATGACCGCACCGGTGGCGCGCACCACCCCGAACAGCGCCACCGCCACGCCGAAAAACACGAACGAGCCGGTGACGATGTGGTTGAGGTGCGAGGAGATGGCGAGCGCCGCAGAGCCGGCCGGCAGGAACAGTCCGAACACCCGGTTGTTGAGCAGCTCGATCGCGAGCCCGATGGCGCCGGTGAGCAGGACGCTGTACAGCACCCCGGCCTGCGCGATGCGCGTCACGCGGTCCCACTTGCCGGCGCCGACGTTCTGCGCCGTCATCGCCGAGACGCCCATGCCGACCGCGAACGCCGGCATCTGGATGTAGTTCCAGATCTGCAGCGCCGCGCCGAACGCCGCGGTCGTGTCCACGCCGAAGCGGTTGACGAGCGTGATCATCAGCACGGCGCTCAGGGACAGCACCAGCATCTGCGCGCTCATCGGGATGCCCTTCTTCACCAGCGTCCCGACCAGCGCCCAGTCCACCTTGAGCAGCGCGAGCTCGTCCTGGTGCAGCACCAGCAGGTGCCGCTTCTTGTAGAGGTGACGGATGAGCGCGGTGAGCGTCACCGCCTGGGCGACGAAGGTCGCGAGCGCAGAGCCGGCGATGCCGAGGCGCGGGATCGGGCCCACACCGAAGATGAACACCGGGTTCAGCGCGATGTCCAGGCCCACCGACAGCACCATGAAGAGGAACGGCGTCTTCGAGTCGCCCGAACCGCGCAGCATCGCGCCGATGAACGCGTACATGTAGAGGAACGGCAGTGCCAGGAAAATGACCCGCATGTAGGCGACCGCGAGCTCGAGCGAGTCCGGCGGCGTGCTCATCGCGATCAAGAGCGGCCGCGACAGCAGCAGGCCCGCGATCGCCATCGCCACCGAGATGCCGGCGAAGAAGGTTGCACTGGTGCCGACCACGCGCTTGGTCTCGGGAATGTTGTTGGCGCCGATACACTGGCCGATGAGGATGGTGGCGGCGAGCGCCACGCCGAAGGCCGCGCCGATGAGGAGGAACATCACCACGTTGGCGTTGGACGTGGCGGTGAGCGCCGCCTCGCCCAGGTAGCGGCCGACCCAGATGGAGTTCACCGAGCCGTTGAGCGACTGCAATACGTTCGCGAACAGGATCGGGAGCGAGAAGCGGAACAGGCCGGCCGGGATCGAGCCCTCGAGGAGTGAGCGTTGCACTTAGCGCCTGTGTCCGTACACCAGCGCGACGACACCCGCCGCAAGCTGCAGCCACGCCGGCCACTCCCCGCCGCGGCCCACGGCGAGCCATACCAGGCCCCCGAGGAGCAGCGCCGCCCCCACCGTGACCGCATCGCGCCGACGGCGCGCCGCGCGCAGTTCCTCGCGCAGCTGCGCAGCCTGCGGCGCCGGTGTCACCGCGCGCGCGGCGGCGGGGCCCGCCTGCAGCATACGGGCGAGCGCGCCGGGCAGCTCACGCGCAGCGGCGATGAGCTCAGGGGCGTGGCGGCGCAGATCGCGGAACATGGCGCGTACGCTCGTGCGCTCGCGCATCCACTCGCGCAGGATCGGGCTCGCGGTGCTCCAGATATCGAGCTGCGGGTACAGCTGCCTGCCCAAGCCCTCGACGTTCAGCAGCGTCTTCTGCAGCAGGATGAGCTGCGGCTGAATCTGCACGTTGAAGCGCCGTGACATCTCGAACAGCCGCAGCAGGATGTGCCCGAAGGAGATGTCCTTCAGCGGCCGGTCGAAGATCGGCTCGAGCACCGTGCGCACTGCGGACTCCATCTCGTCGACGCGCGCACCGGCGGGCACCCAGCCGGACTCCAGGTGCAGTTGCGCGACGCGCCGGTAGTCGCGATCGAAAACCGCGAGGAAATTCTCCGCCAGGTAGTGCTGATCGCGCGGATCGAGCGTGCCGACGATGCCGAAGTCCACCGCGGCGTAGCGCGGCCGCTGCGGGTCGTCGGTGAGCACGAAGATATTCCCCGGGTGCATGTCGGCGTGGAAAAAGTTGTGCACGAACACCTGGGTGAAGAAGATCCGCACGCCGTTCTCGGCCAACCGCCGGATGTCCGTGCCGGCTGCCGTGAGCGCCGCCATGTCGCTGATCGGCACCCCGTGGATGCGCTCCATCACCATGACGTCCGTGCGGCAGTAGTCCCAGTGGATCTCCGGCACGTAGAGCAGGTCGGAGCCGGCGAAGTTGCGCTTCAATTGCGAGGCATTGGCGGCCTCGCGCATCAGGTCCAGCTCATCCAGCACCGTCTTCTGGTACTCGCTCACGATCTCGCGCGGGCGCAGCCGCCGGCCCTCGCGCCAGTAGCGGTGCGCCAGATCCGCGAGCGCGTGCAGCACCTCGAGATCGCGCTCGATGAGCGCGCGCATCCCGGGCCGCAGCACCTTGACCACCACCTCCTGCCCGCCTGGCAGCCGCGCTGGATGCACCTGGGCGATGGAGGCGGCGGCGAGCGGGGTCTCATCGAAGCTGGCGAACACCGCGGTCACGGGGCGGCCGTAGGCGCGCTCGATCCGCGCGCGCGCGATACTGCCGGGGAAGGGCGGCACGCGATCCTGAAGCTTCGCCAGCTCCTCGGCGATGTCGGCCGGCAGCAGATCCCGCCGTGTCGAGACCGCCTGCCCGAACTTGACGAAGATGGGACCGAGCTCCTCGAGCGCTTCGCGCAGCCGCTCGGCACGCGTGGCCGCGGGCCGGCGCGCCCGCCACACGCCCGGCGAGCAGTACAGGAGAAAGCGCAGCGGCCGGTATAGATGAGTGGCGCGCACGTAGTCGTCCAGGCCGTGCTTGAGCAGCACGCGCTGGATCTCCAGCAGGCGCACGGCGACGCGCAGCTTCACGGCGCGGGGATTCCGCTCACGCTAACCCCGCCGCCGCGCGAGCAGCTCGACTCGCTGGCCTAAGCGGTCGACGTCCTCGCGCAGCGCATCCACGCCGCGCAGGAACTGCTCGCCCTCCCCACGCGACACCAGCTCCGCGCGCTCGTGTGCCAGGTACTCGGCGCCGTTGCGCCAGGCGGTGTCGGCGGCGCGGCGTGCGAACGCGGCGCCGCGCTGCGCCAGCCGCCCGAGCTGGTGCGCCGGGACATCACCGACGATGAGCGCCAGCTCTTCCTCAGGGTCGGGCCGCACCAGCCGGCCGAGCTCGCGGAACTTCGCGGCGATCTCGGCATCACCGGCGATCTCGGCCTGCCCGCGCTGCAGGACGCTTTCCGGCGCCGCGCCGGTGAGGGCGAGGAGTCCGAGGAGGCCGCCGCTCAAGGTGGCATCCGCGGCCGCATCGCTCGCGCTCACCGCAAGCGTCACGCCGTCGGAGGTGACACGCAGCCGCATCAGGCCGTGGATCTCGACCGCGAGGCTCTTGCCGGCGAGCTCCGCGCACAGCTGCCGTGCGCGCACCGAGCGCGGCAGGCCCCGGTTGAGCAATAGGCCGAGCGTCTCGGTCAGCATCAGTACTTGTAGCCGCGGTGCACCGCGACGATGCCGCCGGAGAGATTGTGGTAGCGGCAACCTTCGAGCCCCGCCGCGCGCATGAGCGCCAGCAGCGCTTCCTGGTTCGGGTGCATGCGGATCGACTCGGCGAGGTAGCGATAGCTCGCCTCATCACCCGCCACCCAGCGGCCGAGCAGCGGCAGCACCCGGAAGGAGTAGGCGTCATACAGGGGCTGCAACGTCGGGAGCGTGGGTTGCGAGAACTCAAGCACCAGCAGCTGACCGCCGGGCTTGAGCGTGCGGCGCATGGAGGCGAGCGCCGCGGGCTTGTCGGTGACGTTGCGCAGCCCGAAGCCGATGGTGATGCAGTCGAAGCTGTCGTCGGGGAAGGGCAGCCGCTCGGCGTTGGCTTGAACGCAGCTGACGTTGCCGACCAGGCCCTCATCGAGGAGGCGGTCGCGCCCGCGGCTGAGCATCGCGGCGTTGATGTCGGCGAGCACCACCCGCCCCTGCGCACCCACCTGGCGTGCGAGCCCCGCCGCGAGATCACCGCTCCCGCCGGCCAGATCGAGCGCGCGCTGCCCGGGGCGCAGGTTCGCGAGCGCCAGCGTGAAGCGCTTCCACAGCCGATGCGCGCCTGCGGACATGAGATCGTTCATCAGATCGTAGTTGTCCGCGACGGAGTCGAACACGCCGCGTACGCGGCGGGTCTTGTCCGCGAGCGGGACGCGCTGGAAGCCGAAGTCGGTGGAGCGCTCGTCGGTCATCTCGAGACACATTCTAGTCGATCACGATGCGCGGCTTGGCTGCGAACCGTTGCATCGCGCTGCAGGCAATGCGCTAGAATCGCGACCGTTCAGGGGGGTCTTGCGTGTGGAGCGGGCCGGGCGTCAAGTCCGGCCCGCTTTGCTTTGTGCTCCGCTGTCAGCGCGCCGCGCGTGCGCGGCGCTCGAGATAACGCGCCCATTTCTCTTCGCGATCGCGGCCGAGCTCGTGCAGGTACTTCCAGGTGTAAAGCCCGGTATCGTGCCCGTCGTCGAACACCAGCTTCACCGCGTACTGCCCGACGGGCTCGACCGCGCTGATCAGCACGTTCTCCTTGCCGAGCACCAGCACCTCCTGCCCCGGGCCATGGCCCTTCACCTCCGCGGACGGTGAGTGCACGCGCAGGTACTCGAACGGCAGCTGGTAGCGGCTGCCGTCGGCAAAGCTCACGTCCAGCACGCGCGAGGCGCGTCGCAGCCGGATATCGGTAGCCTGGGGATCGGACATAGCGGGTTCGGGCGGCAGTATAGGTGGACGGAGCGTTTGCTGCGATGCAATATGATAACGGCGAGACAGCATTTGCGTTGCAGGAGCGCGCATTAACGCCGATCGCAATCCACCTCGCGCACTTATACTCACGATCCCGATGTCTTTTGAGGGCCCGCGCCGCGGCTGCGGGTAGTGAATGGAACCCACCGATACCTCCCATCCCGACTACTACCATAAAGTTGTGGATTGTCAGTGGGCCTGCCCGGCTCACACCGATGTTCCCGAATACATCCGCCTGATCGCCCAGGGCCGCTTCACCGACGCCTACATGGTGAACCGGCAGTCCAACGTGTTCCCGGGGATCCTCGGGCGCGTGTGCGACCGGCCGTGCGAGCCGGCCTGTCGGCGCGGGCGCATCGAGCAGAAGCCGGTGGCGATCTGCCGCCTGAAGCGCGTCGCCGCCGACCACCGCGAGGACGTGACCACCCTCCTGCCGAAGATCCCCAAGCTGAAGAACGGCAAGCGCATCGCCTGTATCGGCGCGGGCTGCGCTTCTCTCACGGTGGCCAACGATCTCCTGCCGCTTGGCTACGAGGTGACGATCTTCGAGCAGTACGGCGAGCCGGGCGGCCTCATGCGCACCAACATCCCTTCGTTCCGTCTGCCGCATACGGTGCTGAACGAAGAGATCGCGATGATCACCGGCATGGGCGTGGACCTGAAGCTCAACACCGCGGTGCGCAGTCTGCGTGAGCTCCTCACCAGCGGCGGTTTCGACGCGGTGTTCGTCGGCTCGGGCGCGCCCAAGGGCAAGGAGCTGAAGCTCCCGGGGCGCGAAGCCGGCGCCGCCAACATCCACATCGGCATCGCCTGGCTCGAATCGGTGGCCTTTGGCCACATCGACAGGGTGGGCAAGCGCGTGCTCATCATCGGCGTCGGCAACACCGCGATGGATTGCTGCCGCACCAGCCTGAGATTGGGGGCCGAGAGCGTCAAGGTCATGGCGCGCAAGCCGCGCGGCTTCTTCAAGGCCTCCGCGTGGGAGCTCGAGGACGCCGAGGAGGAGAGCGTCGCGATCATCGTCAACCGCTCGCCCAAGGCGTTCGTCATCGAGAACAATCGCCTCACCGGGATGCTGTTCGAGCGCATGGAATACGACCTCGACGCGCACGGCCGCATCACCGCCGAGCGCGCGCTGGGGGAGGAGTTCCTGCCGGCGGACGATGTGATCCTCGCCATCGGCCAGGAGAACGCCTTCCCCTGGGTGGAGCGCGATCTCGGCATCCAGTTCGACAAGTGGGACGTGCCGGTCATCGACCCGAAGACCTTCCAGTCGACGCTGCCGAGCGTTTTCTTCGGCGGTGATGCGGCCTTCGGCCCGAGGAACATCATCTGGGCGGTCGAGCACGGGCACCAGGCGGCGATCTCCATCCACAAGTACTGCCACGACGAGGCGGTGACCGAGCGCCTGCCGCCGGGTGTCAACCTGCAGAGCCGCAAGATGGGCATGCACGAGTGGTCATACTCGAACGACTACACCCCGGTCGAGCGGCGCCTCATGCCGCACGTGTCGCTCAAGGAGCGCTTCAAGAAGCTCAATATCGAGGTCGAGCTCGGCTTCACCGCCGCCCAGGTGGAGCAGGAAGTGCAGCGCTGCCTCAACTGCGACGTGCAGACGGTGTTCACGGCGAAGCTGTGCATCGAGTGCGACGCCTGCCTCGACATCTGCCCGGTGGACTGCCTCACCATCACGCACAACGGCGAGGAGAGCGAGCTACGCACGCGCCTGAAGGCGCCCGCGAAGAATCTCGCCCAGCCGCTGTACGTGTCGGCCGCGCTCCCGCAGACCGCCCGCGTGATGGTCAAGGACGAGGACCTGTGCGTGCACTGCGGGCTATGCGCCGAGCGCTGTCCGACCGCCGCCTGGGACATGCAGAAGTCAGAGCTCCACTGGCCGCACGCCGCAGATGAGCCGCGCCCGCTGCCCGGCCGCGAATCGCAGATCGCCTGAAAACCATGTCAGCTACTTCACCTCCCGCCGCACGCGTCAACGATTTCACCATCAAGATCGCCACGGTGAACGGTACCGGCTCGGCGAGTGCCAACTCCCTCCTGATGAAGTCGATCTTCAGGAGCGGCATCCCGGTGATGGGCAAGAACTACTTCCCGTCCAACATCCAGGGCCTGCCCACCTGGTACGAGATCCGCATCACCAGGGATGGCTACGTGGCGCGCTCCGGGCAGATCGACATCATGGTGGCGATGAACGCCGAGACCTACGCGCGCGATGTGAAGGAAGTCGCCCCGGGGGGCTTCCTGGTGTACGACTCCACCTGGCCGCGGCCGGCGCTGCTGAAGCGCGAGGACATCGGCGTGTTCGGCGTGCCCCTCGCGCGGCTGTGCAACGAGAACTTCAACGGGGTGCGCACCCGCATCCTGATGAAGAACATCTGCTACGCCGGCGTGCTGGCCGCGCTCCTGGACCTCGACCTCGCGCGGGTCCGGGAGCTGCTCGCCGAGACCTACGCGAAGAAGCCGCAGCTGGTCGAGAGCAACATGAAGGCGATCCAGCTCGGCTACGACTACGCGCGCGAGCACTTCCCGTGCCCGCTGCCGCTGCGCGTCGAGCAGATGGAGCGCACCGCCGGACACATCATGATCGACGGCAACACCGCCGCGGCCTTGGGGTGCGTGTTTGCCGGCGCCACGGTCGCCGCCTGGTACCCGATCACGCCCTCGACCTCGCTCATGGACGCCTACAAGATGTTCTGCGACCGCATGCGGGTGAACAAGGAGAGCGGCCGCCGCAACTTCGCCTTCATCCAGGCCGAGGACGAGCTCGCCGCCGTTGGCATGGTGATCGGTGCGATGTGGAACGGCGCGCGCGCCTTCACCGCCACCTCCGGCCCCGGCATCTCGCTGATGAACGAGTTCCTGGGGCTCGCCTACTACGCGGAAGTGCCCGCGGTGCTGTTCGATATCCAGCGCGTCGGACCCTCGACCGGAATGCCGACCCGCACCCAGCAGGGCGATCTGATGCTGTGCGCCTACGCATCCCACGGCGACACGCGCCACGTGTGCCTCTACCCCGCCAATCCCGAGGAATGCTTCTACATGGCGGTGCAGGCCTTCGACCTCGCCGAGCGGCTGCAGACCCCCGTGATGGTGCTGTCGGACCTCGACATCGGCATGAACGACTGGATGTGCCGCGACCTCAAGTGGGACGACAGCTACCGCCCCGACCGCGGCAAGATGCTCGGCAAGGAGGAGATCGAGAAACTCGAGAAGTTCTACCGCTACTTCGACAAGGACGGGGACGGCATCGGCTACCGCACGCTACCGGGCGTGCATCCGAAGGGCGCCTACTTCACCCGCGGCTCGGGGCACACGCAGTACGGCGTGTACACCGAGGACGCGGCCGAGTACCAGATCGTGCTCGATCGGCTCATGAAGAAGTGGGACACGGCGAAGCGCCTGGTGCCGCGCGCGGTGATCGACGCCACCGCCGGCTCCTCGATCGGCATGGTCTCCCTCGGTAGCTGCGACGGGGCCATCCACGAAGCGCACGACGTGCTCAAGCGCCACGGCGTGAGCGTCGACTACATGAGAGTCCGCGCCTTCCCGTTCAGCGAGGATGTGGAAAAGTTCCTGGCGGCGCACGAGCTGCTGTTCGTGGTGGAGCAGAACCGCGATGCGCAGCTGCGCGCGCTCTTGACGCTCGAGACCGCGGTGGACAAGAAAAAGCTCCGCTCGCTGCTGCACTACAGCGGCCTGCCGATCTCCTCTGCGTTCATCGTCGAGGGGGTGCTGGTCGAGCTCGAGCCGCGGCGTGCCGCGCCCTTGTTGAAGGACGCCGCTCATGGTTAGGCGCGCCCCGGCCCGGAGACCGACATGACGTTCATCGCCAAACCCAAGGTCGCCCACCCCTCGCTCCCGCGCAACGCGCTCGGTCTCACCCGGCGTGACTACGAGGGGGCGCTGTCGACGCTGTGCGCCGGCTGCGGCCACGACTCGATCACCGCGGCGATCGTGGAGGCCGCCTGGAGCCTGGCGCTCGAGCCGCAGAACGTGGTGAAGCTCTCAGGGATAGGCTGCTCGTCAAAGACCACCGCCTACTTCGTCTCCGGCGGGCATGGCTTCAACTCGGTGCACGGCCGCATGCCGTCCATCGCCATGGGCGCGAACGCCGCCAACCGCCGGCTCACCTACGTCGGTGTGTCCGGGGACGGCGATACGCTGTCGATCGGGCTCGGGCAGTTCTGCCACGCGATCCGCCGCAATCTCAACATGCTGTACATCATCGAGAACAACGGTGTGTACGGGCTCACCAAGGGCCAGTTCTCCGCCTCGGCGGACATCGGCACGCGGGCGAAGAAGGGCGAGACCAACTTCCAGCCGCCGATCGACCCGGTGCTGCTCGCTATGACGCTCGGCGCCACCTTCGTGGCACGCAGCTTCTCGGGCGACAAGCACCAGCTGGTGCCGCTCATCCAGGCGGGCCTGAAGCACGCGGGCTTCGCGCTCATCGACGTGCTCTCCCCGTGCGTTACCTTCAACGACCACGAGGGCTCGACCAAGAGCTACGCCTATACCCGCGAGCACTACGAGCCCGCGGTGCACGCGGACTTCGTGCCGCTCGAGCGCGAGATCATCGCCGACTATAAGGAAGGCGAGACGCTGCCGGTGATGATGCACGACGGCAGCCGCATCGTGCTGCGCAAGCTCGATCCCGCCTACGACCCGACCAACCGCACCACCGCCTGGGTCCAGATCCAGGAGCGCATGAAGGCGGGGGAGTACCTGACGGGGCTCTGCTGTACCTGGACGTGGAGCCGGCGAAGAGCGCCTTTCACATCGTCAATGGCACTCCCGATGAGCCGCTGAACAGCATTCCCTACGAGGTGCTGTCCCCGGGCTCGAAGGGCCTTCAGAAGGTGCTGGCGCGCTACCGCTAGCGCAGCGCCGATCCCAGCGCGTAGCGCACCGCGAGTTGCACCTCGGTCTCGGTGGCCAGCGCCGGCAGGGCGAAGAGGTCCTGGCGGCTGTAGGAGTTGCTGGTCACGCGCAGCCATTCGAGCGTGAAGCGCCAGTGCTCATCCGGGGTGAAGATGTAGGCCGCTGTCCAGGCGTGCCCGCTCTGGGAGCCGTCGGGCTCTTCGTTGCTGGTGTCGATCTCGAAGCGGTCGTAGCGCAGCGAGAGTGTGTGGCGGCCGAGCTGCCGCGAGAGGAGTGCGAACTGGGCCTTGAACGGCCACCCGAGGTAGTTGCCGTACGGCTCGATGGAGGTGTTGCCCTTCAGTCCCTGCACGATCCCGGTCCAGCCGTCGCCGCTCTCCACCCGCACGCCGGCGCTGTCGAAGGTCGTCAGCCACGAGATGGCGTTCGAGGCACTGTCCAGCGCCGTCGGGTCGGCGCGGTTGTCGTAGCGCAGTACTCGCACCACGACGCGATCGAGCCAGCGCGCCTCGAGGCCGCCGTAGACCCCGGCGCGGCCGTCGAACTCGCGGAACGGCTCGAAGCCCTGCCGTGGCGCATCCGCGCCCTGCACGCCCACTCGCCCGCCGATCGGGGTCTGCCGGTCGGTGAGCACCCAGCCATCGTCCGCGAGCGCGCGCCCTGCGCCCTCGTCCCAGCCGAATACCCCGCCGGTGACACCCAGATCGAAGTCGTGGCCGAGACGCGTGCCCAGCCAGTCGAGCTGCGCCTCCACGCCGATGGTGCGCACCTCGGTGGCGAACCAGCTGTTGATCGCCGAGGAGGAGAGCGTGTAGGGGGACTCCCAGCCCGAGGCGCGGTTCTCGAGTGATACCGGCGGATAGAACGCGCCCGCCTTGACGCGTAACCGGTAGCCCGAGAACGGGTAGGGCCGGAACTGCAGATAGCCTTCCGTGAGGCCCACGGGCGTGCGGTCGGGCTCGCCCCAGGCGGAGGCGTCCAGATGCACCAGCCAGGTCTCGCCGAGCGATTCGGTGAGCGCGAAGCGCGCGCGGCCGAGCTGCAGGCCGTCGTCGTCGCGGTCGAAGCGCACCGCGCTGATCCCGCCGTCCATGACGGAGGGGTAGCCGGTCGAGTTCACGAGCCGCGCGTCGAGCGACAGCTCCCAGTCATCCGCGCGGCTCCCCGCCGCGCTCACGAGGAGCGTGAGCGCGAGAGCGGCGCGAGCGAGGCGGGTGGCGTGCATCGCGGTGCCCTAGTAGTCCCAGGAATGCGGCCGGTCGCTGATCGGCGCCGGCGTCAGGGGCTTGCCGAGGCGCAGCGCGAGCTCCGCGCGGTCGGTCTCGCCCACCGTGAGCTCGCGCTCGAGATCGGCCGGATCATCGCGCATCCGCGGGTGCCAGATCGTGATCCGGTAACGCCCGCGCGGCACCTCCACCGACCACGCGCCGCTCGTGTCGGTGCGGCCGAAGTACGGCGCGTCGGTCACCACGAGGTAGCCCACCATCTCGTCGTGGATGTTGCAGCCGAGGGTCACGACGCCCGCCTGGTCGAAATGCACCGGCGGGTAGGGCGTGCCGCGGTAGAGCGGCAGCTGGAAGCGCTTGGCGGGGGAGAAGGAGTAGATCTGGTGGCTCACCGAGTCGCTGTTCGGGAACGTTACGGTCGAGCCGACCGGGATCACCAGGACGTCCGGCGCGAAGGCCCGGTCCACCTGGTCCATGATGGCGCGCACCGGGGCGAGCTTCTTCAGCGCCGCGTCGAGCGGCCGGGCGGTGACCACGACGCCCGGGATCACCCGGCCGTCCGGGGTATGCACCGTGATGATCAGGGTCGCCGCCGGCAGAGCGGGCGCCGCGAGCGCTCCCAGGAACGCTGCCGCGCCGGCGAGCAGCCGGCCGATCCGGTGGGTGTGTTGTATCCGTGCCCGAGGTCTCATTACCGCACTCGTGTCCTCGCGCCAATCCCTGCGGGACGCCTACGATGCGCTTGACGTATTCGAGCGGGTTTCATGGGCAGTTTCCGCAAACGGCTTCTCGTGCTGATCATCGGCCTGGTAGTAGTCACACAAACTGTGACGCTGGCCGCAGTGCTGGCCAGCACCCGGGGAACGGTCGAGACGCGCGCCGCCGAGCAGCTCTCCTCAGGCGGCTCGCTGGCGTTGCAGCTGCTGCGGTTCCGCGCCGGGCAGCTCGCCAACGGGGTGGCGGTGACGGCCGCGGACTTCGGCTTCCGCGAGGCGGTGGCGAGCGGGGACTCGCTCACCATCCTCTCGGCGGCGCGCAACAATGCGCGGCGCATCGGCGCTGACATGGTGATGGTGCTCGACACCCGCGGCCGGGTGCTCGCCTCGAGCGCGCCCGTGTCGCCCGATGCCGGCGACTCCATCACCGGGCTGCTGCACGACAACGGCGCGCGCGATGACCCCGCGTTCATGGTGCTGGGGGCGGACTCCTACCAGCTGGTGCTGGCCCCGGTGCGTACCCCCGACATCATCGCCTGGGTCGCGATGGGCTTCGCGGCCGATGATGCGCTTGCACAGCGCATCCGCGACCTGGTCGGCTCGCAGGTGGCGCTGCTGGTGCATGGGCACGACGGCATCACGCGCATTGCCTCCACGCTCGCCAACCCGCAGCGCAACGACCTGCTGGCGGCGACCATCCCGCAGGCCGGCGAGGCCGCGCACACCTGACGCGCCTTGCCGGCACCGACTATCTCACCCACGCCCAGCCGCTCGATGCCCGCGGCGATGCGGTCGATCTGACACTGCTCAAGCCGCAGCGCGAGGTACTGGCCCCTTACCGCGACGTGCGCGATTCGATGCTGGCGATCGACGGCATCGCCCTGCTGCTCGCTGCCCTGTGCGGGGGCCTCCTCGGGCGCAGCGCCGCGCGCCCGATCGGCGAGCTGGCGCGCGCAGCGCAGCGCATCGAGCAGGGCCATTACGAGACCGCGGTGAGCGTCTCGGGGGGCGATGAATTCAAGAGCCTGGCGCAGACCTTCAACGCCATGCAGCGCAACATCGCCGAGCGCGAGGCCACCATCACCTTCCACGCGCAGCACGATCCGCTGACCCAGCTGCCGAATCGCATGTTCGCCGCGCAGGTGATCGAGCGCCTGGTGGGCGCCGCGCCGCGCGGCGCGCGCGGGGCGCTGATCCTGGTGGACCTGCGCAACCTGCGCGACATCAACGCCTCCCTCGGTCTCTCGGTGGGCGATGACGTGCTGCGCGAGGTCGCGCACCGGCTGCGTCAGAACGTGGCCACGAGCGACGACGTGGCGCGACTCGGGGAGACGCAGTTCCTGGTGATCGCCCCCGGCTGCTCGCCCGAGCGGGCGATGCTCTACGCGCAGCAGCTCGCCGGGCTCATCCATACCGGCTTTCATATCGCCGGTGTCGGCCTCGACCTGCGCGTCGCGTGCGGTGTGTGCCTGGTCCCCGACCACGGCCGCAACGCCGACGAGCTGCTGCAGCGGCTGCAGGTGGCGCTCGAGGACGCGGACGACAGCCGCACACGCGTGGCGATGTACCGCCCGGGTCAGGACGACGTGCACCGCCGCCGCCTGACCCTCATCACCGACCTGCGCACGGCGATCGACGCGAACGCCCTGTCGCTCGTCTACCAGCCGCTGGTCACCATGGCGACGCGCTCGGTGCGCAGTCTCGAAGCGCTGGTGCGCTGGACGCACCCGCAGCTCGGTCCCGTGTCGCCGGGGGAATTCGTGCCGCTCGCCGAGCGAACCGGCGGTGCGCGGCGCCTCACCGACTGGGTGTTGTCCGCCGCCATCCGCCAGATGGGCGAGTGGCGCGAGCAGGGGCTGGATGTGCACCTGGCTGTCAACCTGTCGGCGCCCGACATCCTCGACCCGCATCTCGGCGAGCAGATCCTGCAGCTGCTCAAGTCCCAGGCGGTGCACCCGACTTCGTTGCTGCTCGAGATCACCGAGAGCGCCGTGATGCGCGATCCCATGGGCGCGGCGCGCAACATGCAGCTGCTACGCATCGCCGGGGTGCGTTTTGCCATCGATGACTTCGGCACTGGGCACTCCTCGCTCTCGAAGCTGAGTCTGCTGCCGGTGGATGAGCTCAAGATCGACCGCTCGCTCATCACCGAGGCGGTGACCGGCGCCGTCACCATCGTCACCTCGACCATCGAGCTCGGCCACAGCATGGGGCTCAAGGTGGTCGCCGAAGGGGTGGAGAACCCGGAGGCCTGGAACCTGATGCGTCGCCTGGGGTGCGACTTCGCACAGGGCTACCTCATCAGCCCGCCGCTGCAGGCGGTGGCGGTGGCTCCCTTCGTGCGCCAGGCGAACCAGCTGTTGCCGGCCTCGGACTCCACGGTGTTGCAGATCCGTGCCCTGGACCAGTTGGCGGGGCGCTCGCGCGGCTGATATCCCCCGACACGGGCACCCGGTCGGCGCCTTCCTACATGAGCATTATGTCTGCCGTACGGGCCGGACAGCGGACGCTTGTGCGGCGGCCCGCCGTTGGGTTATCGTCCGCGCCGGTTCGTGACCTTTCCCTTTCCTGCCGCCTGCCGCCCGCCTCGTTTGCGAGTTGGCTTCCGAGTCTGAAAAGCCGAATCGTTCCCGACCAGGTGGCAGTGTGCGCTCCGATCCGTCAAGTTCTTCGGTCTGCACTCCTGCCAATATTGTTAGTTTCAGGAGTTTGATTGCATGACGAAGATCTATGTTGGCAATTTGCCGTTTTCCGCAACTGACGCCGAAGTTCGCGAGCTGTTCGCGCAGCACGGCACCGTCGAGTCGGTGAGCATCATCACCGACCGCGACACCGGCCGGCCCCGCGGTTTCGGGTTCGTTGAGATGTCGCGCGCCGATGCCTCGCGCGCGATCCAGAATCTCAACGGCAAGGAGCTGGGCGGACGTCCGCTGCGGGTCAACGAAGCCCAGGAGCGCAGCGGCGGCGGCGGCGGCGGCGGCGGCAACCGCGGCGGCGGCGCGCCGAAGCGCTGGTAAGCTTCAGCAGCCTCAAGGGCCGGTCGTCTCATGCCTCGCGGCATCGGCGGCCGGCCCTTTTCATTACGTGTTGGATCCGGAGTTTTCTCCTATGGGTAAGGGCGATCACAGAACGCGTCGCGGCAAGATCTACCAGGGCTCCTTCGGCAAGTCACGCGCCAAGGACCCGGCCAAGAAAAAGAAGAGGGCGGCCGGGGCCGCCACCCGGCGCTAGTCGGGGAAGGGCACTGCGGCCTGCGGGTCCGCGGCGCGCAGCTTGCGGCCGAGACAATCGTGCAGCAGCTCCAGTGCGCTGCGCTTGCTCGGCGGCAGGGCGACTTCGCTCGCCGCGAGCGGCGTCGTGCGCTCACCCCAGCGCACGAGGTGCGCGCCAAAGGTGAGGCCGCCGCCGAACCCCGGCATGAGGACCAGCGCCCCGGGGCGCACGCGCCCCTCCTCGAGAGCCTCGCACAGCGCCACCGGTACGGTGGCCGACGACATGTTGCCGTGGCGTTGCACGTTCACGTAGAGGCGTTCCGCGGGTACCCCGCTGCGCCGGGCGACCGCTTCGATGATGCGCAGGTTCGCCTGGTGCGGTACGACGAGATCGACGTCCGCGCTCGTCAGCTGCGCGCGCCGCAGCGCCTCCTCGCTCGCCGACACCATGCCGGACACGGCGCGCCGGAAGATCTCCTGGCCGTCGAACTGCCAGCGCGTGATGCCATAGAGCACGCCGCGGTTGGCGTAGCGCCCGCCCATGCCGTGCACCCGCAGGCTCTCGCGTGCGCCGCCGTAGCAGCCGAGCTTCTCCGCGATCAGCCCCTCGGCCCGCTCGCTCGCTTCCAGCACCACGGCCGCCGCTCCGTCGCCGAACAGCACCGCGACGTTGCGGTCGCTCCAGTCCATGAAGGGGGAGATGAGCTCCGCGCCGATCACCAGCGCGTTACGCACCACTCCGGTGCGGATCAGCGCGGTCGCGGCCGAGAGACCGTAGAGGAAGCTGGTGCACGCGGTGTTGATGTCGAAGGCCGCGGCCGGCTCCGCGCCGATGCGCACCTGGATGCCGGAGGCCATGTTCGGCACCTGGTCGTCGTGGCTGCAGGTGCCGAAGACGATGAGCTCGACGCGCTCGCCGGGCAGTCCCGCCGCCGCCAGCGCGCGCGCCGCGGCCACGTAGCCGAGCTCCTCCAGCCCCACGTGCGAGATGTGCCGCTCGCGGATGCCGGTGCGGCTCACGATCCACTCGTCGCTGGTCTTAAGGATGCTCGACAGGTCGTGGTTGGTGAGCACTGCCGGCGGCAGGCACTTACCCCAACCGGTGATCGCCGCGTGGGTCACTGTGGCGCGTCCCTCATGGGCGTCGTAAGAATAGCAGGCTGCCGCTAGAATCCGCTCACATGCCGGACGGCAAGCCCTATTCGCGCTGGCGCCCGCACCCCTGGCACGGGCTCGACCCGGGGGCGGAGGCGCCGCGCATCGTCAACGCCTATATCGAGATCACCCCGTTCGATCTGATGAAGTACGAGGTGGACAAGACCTCGGGGTATCTGCGGGTCGACCGCCCGCAGCGTACCTCGTCGCACCCTCCGGCCCTCTACGGCTTCATCCCCCAGACCTACTGCGGCGAGCGCGTGCGCCGGCGGGCACCGGGCTGCGACCGCGGCGACGGCGATCCGCTCGACATCTGCGTGATCAGCGAGCGCCCGATCACCCACTCCGAGGTGCTGCTGCGAGCGCGCGTCGTGGGGGGGCTGAAGATCGTCGACCGCAGCGAGGCGGACGACAAGATCATCGCGGTGCTGGAGGGCGACTACCTGTGGGGCGAGGCGAGCGAGATCGAGGATCTGCCGGCCGCGCTCCTCGAGCGCATCGAGCACTACTTCGCCACCTACAAGCTGGTCCCCGATCAGCCGCCGACGCTCGAGATCGCCGGCCGCTACGGCTTCACCGAGGCCGAGGCGGTGATTCTTGCGGCGATCGAGGACTACCGCGAGGCCTTCGGCGAGGGCCCCTAGAGAGCTATGGGGTGGCGCGCCGAGTCGGGCGCGTAATCGAACGAGTCGAAGTGCAGCTTCCCGGCGGGCAGGCCGTGGCGCGGAAAGGCCGCGCGCAGCGCCTCGATCATCGCCGGCGGCCCGGCGGCATACACCTCGAACGCCGACAGGTCCGGGAAGTCGGCGAGCACCGCATCGTGCACCCAGCCGGTGCGATGATGCGCGGCCTCGGCCGAGGTAGCCTCCGACAGCACCGCGGTGAATTTCAGCTGCGCTTGGGAGCGCGTCCAGCCGAGTACGCGCTCTTCCTCGTAGACGTCGTGCGCATGGCGCGCGCCCCAGTAGAAGTACATCGGCCGGCGGATGCTGGTTTCCAGCACGTGCCGCAGCATCGACTTCAGGGGCGCGAACCCGGTGCCGCCCGCCACCAGGATGAGCGGCGCCGGGCCGTCGGTGTAGCCGAACTGGCCGATCGGTCCCTCGACCTTGAGCAGCGAGCCGACCGCGAGCGGATCCTCGGGGCCGCCGGTGGCAGCTTCGGTCGGCGCGTTCGGGTCGAGGCCGGCGAACAGCCGCGCGGTGAAGCCCCCGCCCGGCACCCGCCGCACGTGCAGCTCGAGGAAGTCGCTGTCGTGGGGAGGGCTCGCGATCGAGAAGCTGCGCCGCCGGCCGCCCGGGAGAAGCACGTCCAGGTACTGCCCGGCGTGAAAACGCAATCGCTCGACCGACGGCAGTCGCAGCTGGACCTGCAGCACGTCGGGCGCGAGCAGCGTCAGGGCGGCGATGCGGCACGGGAGTGCCTTGATGGCGACGTCCGCGACGTTCTCGACGAAGCGCGCCTGCACCACCAGGTCCGAGTGCGGCTGCGCCTGGCAGAGCAGGATGTCCCCGGCGCGCGCGTCTTCGGTGGTGATACCGAGCGGGCGGCCGTTGGGATAAAGGATCTGCCCGCTGACGAGGCGGGCACGGCAGGAGCTGCAGTGCCCGGACTTGCAGCTGTGGGGAAGATTGAGCCCGGCCGCGAGCGCCGCCTCGAGCACCGGCTGTCCGGGGGCGACCCGCAGCGTCCGGCCGTGCGGCTCAATGCGTACGCTGTGTTCTTCGCTTGACACGGCAATAGACTAGACGCGCACGGACAGCTAAGGCCAAGGAGAGCTATCGTGTTTGTGAACCCCTCCACGGAAGAGATCGCCCAGCTGCTGCGCGCGGCGCACACCATTGCGATCGTTGGCCTGTCCCCCGACCGCACCCGTGCCAGTCACGGCGTGGCACGCGCGCTGCAGCGTTTCGGCTACCGTATCATCCCGGTCAACCCGGGCGCGGAGACCATACTGGGCGAGGCCGCGGTGCCTGGGCTCGAGCAGCTCCCCGAGGTGCTCGAGCGCGGCGAGCGCGTCGACATCGTCGACGTGTTCCGGCGTCCTGCGCACGTCGCGGGCATCGTCGCTGACTGCATTCGCCTCGAGCTTCCGGCGCTGTGGCTGCAGGACGGGGTAATCGATGAGAGTGCGGCCGAGCGCGCCAGCGCGCCGGCATCTTCACGGTCATGGATCGCTGCCTGTTCCGGGAGCGCGCCGCGCTGCGCTAGGTTGAGCTATGCTCACCACCCGATGCGCATCGATTTCACGAAGATGCACGGGGTCGGCAACGATTTCGTCGTGTTGGAAGCGCCCCTCGCCCCCTCGATCCTGACGCCCGCGATGCTGCGCCGCCTGGCCGACCGCCGCACCGGCATCGGCTTCGATCAGGCGCTGGTGCTCGCTCCCGCCCGGCGGCCCGGCAGCGCGGTGTACTACCGCGTCTTCAACGCCGATGGTGAGGAGGTCGAGCAGTGCGGCAACGGCGCACGTTGCATCGCCGCGCTGCTACATCGCCGCGGCGCGAGCCGCGCGGGCGCGGTGACGCTCGATAGTCCTGCCGGGGTGGTGCGGGCGCTGATCGACGGCGCCGACGGCGTCTCGGTCGACATGGGCGTCCCGGACTTCAACCCGTCCGCGCTGCCCTTCGACGCGCCTGCCGAGGCCGACGGCTATCCGCTCGAGGTGGCCGGCCGCACGCTCGAGATCGGCGCGGTCTCGATCGGCAACCCGCACGCGGTGCTCATCGTGCCCGCGGTGGAGACGGCGCCGGTGGCGACCCTCGGTCCTGCGATTGAGAATCACCCGCGCTTCCCACGCCGGGTCAACGCGGGCTTTCTCCAGATCGTCGACCGCGCGCACATCCGGCTGCGCGTCTACGAGCGCGGCGCCGGCGAGACGCAGGCCTGTGGCACCGGCGCCTGCGCGGCCGTGGCGATCGCCCGGCGCCGCGGACTGCTCGAGCCCGAGGTGCGTGTGAGCGTGCGCGGCGGCGAGTTGCGGGTAAACTGGGGCGGTAGCGGCGAGCACGTCTGGCTGAGCGGTCCGGCCGAAGTATCATTCGAAGGTCACGTCGAGGTCTGACACCATGACAACGAGAGAGGCGCGGGGTCTCGCAGCGGTTGAATCCGAGGAGGAGTCGATCGCCGGCTTTCTGCAACGCAATCCGGATTTTTTCGAGCGCCACCAGGGGGTGCTGGCGCGTCTGAAGCTCCCGCACGCGCGCGGCGGGGCGGCGATCTCGCTCGTCGAGCGCCAGATCGAAGTGCTGCGCGAGAAGCTCGCAGGCCTCGAAGGCAAGCTCGCGGAGCTGGTGCGCGTGGCGCGCGCCAACGATGCGATCGCCGAACGCCTGCACCGTTTCACGCGCCGGCTGCTGCGCGCGGTGCCGCGCGAGGCGGCCATCGGGCGGATCGAGGCGGGGCTGCGCGAGGACTTCGACGCGTTTCACGCCGCCCTCATCCTGGTCGGTGAGCCGCTCGAGAGTCCTGCGGAGCAGCATTTCGTGCGCGTCGTGCCGGCGGATGATCCCAACCTGCGCTCGTTCGACAGCCTGTTCGCGAGCGGCAAGCCGCGCTGCGGTCAGGCGCGCGACTCGCAGCGGGAGTTTTTGTTCGGACCCGAAGGACCGGAGATGGGCTCGGTGGCGCTGGTGCCGCTCGGGGAGAAGGGCTCGATCGGGCTGCTGGCCCTCGGCAGTCCCGACCGCGACCGCTTCCATCCCGGGATGAGCACCGAGTTCCTCGCGCGCCTGGCGGATCTCATCGCCGACTCCCTCGGCGCCGCCGCGGGCTGACAGCGCAAAGAGCGTGACTCCCGCGGCGCTCGAATGGGTGGCCCGGTTCCGGCGCTACCTCGCCTCCGAGCGGCGCATGTCCGCGCACACCGACGCGGCGTACGCGCGCGATCTCGCCGCGCTCGCCGCCTGGTGCGACCGCTTCGCCATCAGCGACTGGGGTGCGCTCGACAGCCAGCACATCCGCAGCTTCGCCGCCCACTCGCACGCCGCGGGACTCGCGCCGCGCAGCATCCAGCGCCGCCTGTCCGCGGTGCGCAGCTTCTATGCGTTCCTGCTGCGCGAGAGCCCGCGCAGCGCGGCTGGCGAGGCGCTTCATGCGGGCCGCGGCCGTCGCCCGCGCCGCGTTCGGAGCAACCCCGCGCACGAGGTGCGCGCCCCGAAGGCGCCGCGGCGCCTGCCGCAGACGCTCGATGCCGACCAGATGGCGCGGCTGCTGGAGATCCCTGCGGGCGATGGTCTCATCACCCGCGACCGCGCGCTGATGGAGCTCTTCTATTCCTCCGGGCTGCGACTCGCGGAGCTCGTCGGACTTGATCTCAGCAGCATCGATCTCAAGGACCGTACCGTGCAGGTGCTCGGCAAGGGCAAAAAGTCGCGCATCGTGCCGGTGGGCCGCATGGCGCTCGTGGCGCTGCGCGCCTGGTTGAAGGAGCGCGCGGCGCTCGCCGCCTCCGGCGAGACCGCGCTGTTCGTCGGCCGGGGCGGCCGGCGTCTGGGCCCTCGGGCGGTGCAGCTGCGGGTCGAGTACTGGGCGAAGCGCCAGGGCCTCGGCATGCACGTGCACCCGCACCTGTTCCGCCACTCCTTCGCCTCGCACCTGCTGGAATCGAGCGGCGAGCTGCGCGGGGTGCAGGAGCTCCTGGGCCACGCCGACATCTCGACCACCCAGATCTATACTCACCTTGATTTCCAGCACCTCGCCCGTATCTACGATGCTGCACACCCACGGGCCCGCAGGAAGACTTGAGCCTTACGCGCAATCCATGAGCGATCAACCCCTGTTCAACCCCCACGGCACGACCATCCTCGGCGTGCGCCGCAACGGTGCGGTCGCCTTAGGCGGGGATGGCCAGGTGACCCTCGGCAACACCGTCATGAAGGGCAACGCGCGCAAGGTGCGCCGGCTCTTCGATGACAAGGTGCTGGCCGGCTTCGCCGGCGGCACGGCCGATGCCTTCACGCTGTTCGAGCGCTTCGAGGGCAAGCTCGAGAAGTACGGCAATCTCACCCGCGCCGCGATCGAGCTCGCCAAGGACTGGCGCTCGGACCGCTACTTGCGGCGCCTCGAAGCGCTGTTGCTGGTCGGCGATCCCGACAAGCTGTTCGTCATCTCCGGGAACGGGGACGTGATCGAGCCCGACTACGACGTGGCGGCGATCGGCTCGGGCGGACAGTTCGCGCTCGCCGCGGCGCGCGCGCTCCTCGAGGGCTCCTCCTTCGAGGCGCGCTCGATCGTCGAGCGTTCGCTCAACATCGCCGCCGACATCTGCATCTATACCAACCGTAACGTGGTGATCGAGGAATTGAACGCCCGCAAGGCGGCGGGGGTCTAAGGATCATGTCATCCACGCTCACACCCCGGGAGATCGTCCGGGAGCTCGACAAGCACATCATCGGGCAGGATGCCGCCAAGCGCGCGGTCGCCATCGCGCTGCGCAACCGCTGGCGGCGCATGCAGGTCGACGAGCCGCTGCGTCACGAGATCACTCCGAAGAACATCCTCATGATCGGCCCCACCGGCGTGGGCAAGACCGAGATCGCGCGGCGCCTGGCGAAGCTCGCCAACGCGCCGTTCGTGAAGGTCGAGGCCACCAAGTTCACCGAGGTGGGCTACGTGGGGCGCGACGTCGACTCGATCGTCAAGGAGCTGGCGGATGTCGCGGTGAAGATCACCCGCGAGCAGGAGATGGCCAAGGTGCGCGAGCGCGCGCTCGATGCCGCCGAGGAGCGGGTGCTGGATACGCTCCTGCCCAAGCCGCGCATGATGGGCTTCTCGACCGACGAGCCGGCGCACGCGCGCGATTCCGAGACGCGGCAGAAATTCCGCAAGATGCTGCGCGAGCATGAGCTGGATGATCGCGAGATCGAGATCGAGCTGCGCGCGCTGCCGATGGGCGTGGAGATCATGGCGCCGCCGGGGATGGAGGAGATGCAGCAGCAGCTGCAATCGATGTTCCAGAATCTCGGCGGCAACCGTACCCGCACCCGCAAGGTGAAGGTGTGCGAAGCACTGAAGCTGCTCACCGACGAGGAGGCCGGCAAGCTCATCAACGAGGACGAGCTCAAGGTCCAGGCGCTCGCCAACGCCGAGCAGAACGGCATCGTGTTCATCGACGAGATCGACAAGGTGACGCGCCGCGGGGAGACGATCGGCGCGGACGTGTCACGCGAGGGCGTGCAGCGCGATCTGCTGCCGCTGGTCGAAGGCTCGACGGTGGCCACCAAGTACGGCCCGGTCAAGACCGATCACGTACTGTTCATCGCCTCGGGCGCGTTCAGCCTGTCGAAGCCCTCGGATCTGATTCCCGAGCTGCAGGGCCGGCTGCCGATCCGCGTCGAGCTCGACTCGCTCAAGGTGGGCGACTTCGTGCGCATCCTCACCGAGCCCGACGCCTCCCTCACCGCGCAATACAAGGCGCTGATGGCGACCGAGGGCATGCAGGTGGAGTTCACCGAGGACGGTGTGCGCCGGATCGCCGAGATCGCCTTCCAGGTGAATGAGCGCACCGAGAACATCGGCGCGCGGCGGCTGCACACCGTGATGGAGCGGCTGCTCGAGACCGTGTCCTACGAGGCTGCCGGGCAGAACGGCAACGCCGACGGGCAGGGGACTGTGACCATCGACGCGAGGTACGTCGATGATCACTTAGGGGCGCTCGTCAAGGACGAGGACCTGAGCCGCTACATCCTCTGACTCGCCTCGGTCGACGTGGAGTTGAGCGCTCCACGCCTATCTCCTAAGTGAATGGCCACGGTACCTCGTTCGGCCTCAGATCGCTTACTCCGCAAGAGATGCAGCATTCGCGGCTTGCGCCCATACCGTACTGGCATTCCTCAAGGCATCCGGACCCAGGAGCGAGGACACCGCCCGTGCGCTCAAAGCACAGCGGGATGCAGCGAAGTCGCTATTCTCCGGCGTCGCACAGGCATTTCAGCGCCATCACTGATTTGCCCCAGACGCGGGGAGCGCCCGGTGGTTCCGGACGCTCCCGCTGCTTGCTGCGACCGGTTACTTGAACTTGTACGTGAAGTCGAGACCTGCCGTGATCGGCCGATTGACCAGGTAGCGCACGTAGGCGTCCATCTGCAGGACGATCTGCGGCTGCGGATCGAGTATCGCTTCCTTGTTCGTGAGATTGTTCACGTACAAGGACGCGGTCCACTGATCCCCTGCAAGCCCGAGGCGTGCGTTGAGGAACTCGTAGGCCGGCAGATGGAGCAGGTATGTGTTGGTGTTCAGCAGGCTGAGGCTCTCCCCGTACGGCGCATCGGTCCGGGTGCCGACGTAATCGCCCTCGAGCGTTCCGATCACCGAGAGATTGTCGCTCAGCGGATGCTTCCAGCGCAGCGTCGCGGATGCCGTGACATCGGGAATGTCGGGCACGCTGTACCCCTCAGGGTACCCGGTGATGGAGCTGTCCGCGGTGAACTTCGCATTCGTGTAGCCGAGGTTAGCCCCGAGGGTCCACTCCGGGGCGAGCAGCGCCTTCAGCTCCGCCTCGACTCCATAGATGCGCGCATCAGCACCGTTGGCGGTGATACCGAAACCGGCCAGGTTGGTCGCGATCTGCGGGTTGGTCCAGCGCTCGTAGTATGCCGAGAGATTGGCGATCAGCCGCTTGTCGAACCACTCCGATTTCTCGCCGATCTCGTAGTTCCACACCGAGTCCGAGGAGAAGGTGGACGGCGCCTGCAGCAGGTTGGTGGCATTGGCCCCAACAAAGCATTGGCTGGCCGGAATGAGCAGGAGTTTCTGCTGCAGACTGCACTCGTTGGCCACGACCACCGTGTTGGGATTCGGGGGCAAAGCCACCGGAACCGGCTGGTTCACGCCGCCCAGGCGAAAGCCCTTGGCGATCGTGGCGTACAGCAGCATGTCCGGGCTCACGTTCCAGCTGAGATCGAACTTCGGATCGGTGCCGCTCGCGGTGTTGGACGCGCCGGTGTCATACGGCACGTCGTTTCCTATCCCGCCATTCACGGTGAACACGCCGAACTCCGTGTTGGCCTGGCTCAAGCTGTAGTGGTAGTGGCGCAGTCCCACCGTGCCCTTGAGATCGGGAGTGAATTGCCAGGAGAGCTCGCCGAACTCCGCATTCTGGGTGATGGTCTGCGGCTGGTGGTCCACGTAGAGGTTCGGGCCGCCGAATAACGGCGCCGCCTGCGGCGCGAGGACCCACTCGTCCCACTCGGAATACAGGTCCTGGTAGAAGTACCCGGCGAGCCACTGCAAGGGACCGGGGGCCGTCGACGTCAGGCGCAGCTCCTCGGTGAACTGCCGCGTGAAGTCCTTCTCGACCGCGCCCGGTCCGTTGGGCGCCGGGCTCGACGGTCCGATGCCGAGCGGGACGCCCGCTGGCGAAAAGCCGTAATCGTATTGCTCCAGGCTGCCGGGACCGGCGCCACCAGAGAGAGCGGCGGCGTTCTCCTCCGTGCCGTCCTGGGAGATCAGAAGGTTGCGCTCCCAGTTGCCCGTGGCCGAGGTGACGGTGAAGCCCGGCGCCTGGTATTCGATCTTGAGGCTGCCGAGGGCGAATTTGTCCTCCTGCGGCTCGGGCACGTCCAGGGGTTCCCAGTGGGCGAGCGTGTCCGGCACCTCCGGATGCGTCGGGTTGCCATCCACGTCGGCCGCATCCGGGGCACCCTGGCGCGTCTGCTGGTACATCGCCATCGGCGTGATCGCCAGGTTGTCCGACGGCTTCCACAGCAGTGAGGCGCGCACCGTTTCGATGGTCGTGGTGTTGGCGCCGTCGATCTGCTCCTGCAGCGGTGCGGTGTAGAAGTTGGCAGGCCGTGTCACGAACGGAAAGCCTCCCGACGGTCCGTCGACCGCAATCGCCCCATCCTGAATGACGTTGCGCTGAATCCAGCCGCTGTCGGAGAGCTCTGATGCGACGACGCGTACCGCCGCCGTATCCCCGATCGGCAGGTTCACCATGGCGTTGATTTTCTGGTTGAAGCTGCCCCCGGAGCCCGTGTAGCCCACATCGGTCTCGCCCGTGGCTGCGAAGGTGCCGAGCTCAGGGGGGTTGGGCACCAGCTTGACGGTACCGCCCATGGAGCTCGACCCGTAGAGCGTACCCTGCGGACCACGCAGCACCTCGACTCGGCCGAGGTCGTAGAGAGTCGGGTCGATCTCCACCTTGCCGACCTGCGCTGAGGCCGGGGAGGACAGCGGCGTTTCGTCGAGGTAGAAACCCACCATCGAGGTGTTGCCGCCGGCGGAGTTGAGTCCCCGCATTTCGAATTCGGTCTGCCCGGGGCCGGAAGTGCGCATGGCAATGCCGGGCACCGACTGGGCGAGAGAGTTGAAGTCCACGATCCCCCGGTCGGCGATCTCCTCCGACGTCACCGCCGTGATGCTCGCACCGGTGTTCTGAACGTTGGTAGTGCGCTTTTCCGCCGTGACCACTACCTCCTGGAGCTGATCTCCGGATGAGCCGCTCGCGGTCTGGGCCTGCGCCTGAACCTGGGCGTACGCACTTTCGGCGAGGGCCAGCCCCATTGCCGCCGCGATCGCCTGCGCGATCAGGCTTGTTGTCAGTCTCGAGATCATGGTGTGCACCCCTCCCGGTAGCTGTGGCACGAATGAGTACGGCTCGCGGGACGCCGATGTTATTCTCTTATTATACGTGTAGATGCGAATCGAAGAACCTCGGTCGCGCCGTTGTACATTCGCGACATACCCCTTGTAATCTCTCCACGTTCTGGAGCGGAACGACCATGCTCACGCGCCTCATGAGATCCCGGATCCTGCCGCTCCTGATCGGCCTGTATGCCGTGGCGCCATTGCCAGGAGCTGCGGCGCCGCCGCCGACGAGCTTGCCGGGCAGCATGGATCGCGACCTGCCCGAGGTCACCATCGCGCAGCTGCACCGCTATTACGAGACGCACAAGTACACCGTCTCGCAGGTCGTCGACTGGTATCTCGCGCGCATCGCCCGCTACAACGGCGTTTACAAACCGCTGGAGCAGGTGTTCGACGCCGATGCCCGCGCACTGGCGGCGCGCGAGGACCGCGAAGCAAACGCGGCGCATGGCCCCTTGTGGGGCGTGCCCATCGTGATCAAGGCGAACACCAGCATCAAGGGCAAGGTCACGACCGACGGCTGGGAAGGATTCGTCGTGCCGGGCCACGAGCTTCTCGCGCCGCGCGATGCGACGATCGTCGCGCGCCTGCGCGCCGCGGGCGCGATCATCCTGGGTCACAGCAACATGCCCGACTTCGCCAACTCCGACACCAATCGCAGCAGCTCCTTCGGCCGCACCGGCAACGCGTACGACGTGCGCTTCTCGCCCGGCGGCTCGTCCGGCGGAACGGTGACCGCGGTAACCGCCAATCTGGCCATGCTGGGCAACGGCACCGACACCGGCAATTCGATCCGCATGCCGGCCGCGACCAGCGCGCTCATCGGGGTGTTCCCGACCCGCGGGCTGGTGAGCATCGCCGGCATCGCGCCGCTCGACTGGTTGCTCGACAACACCGGGCCGATCGCGCGCACGGTGACCGACGCCGCGATCGCCCTCGATGTGATGGCGGGAGAGGACCCGCTCGATCCGGTCACCCAGGGCGCAGCCAGCAAGGCGCAGCGCGGTCCCTACCTGCAATATCTCAAGGGCGACGCGCTCAAGGGCAAGCGTTTCGGTGTGCCGGCCTTCATCCTCGAGGGGGCCGGGATCCCGTTTCGCGGCACACCGGCGGTGGTGCCCGATGTGGCCGCGGAGAAGCAGGCGGCCGCCGAGGCGGTGGCGCTCGATCCGCGCACGCGCGCCGCCTTCATGAAGGCGATCGAGGAATTGCGCTCACTCGGTGCCACGGTCGTCATGGACGACTCCGTGCTGCCGGGGAGTTTCGCGCGCGCGGCGGCGCGGATCAGCACCTATCCGTACGGGCGCGAGGGCACCGACCTGTTTCTGAAGGACTTCGGTCCCGCCGAGTACCGCTCGAGTGCCGACTACGAGCGCGTCATGGGCGCGCCGCTCGGGGCACCCATGATGGGTACCGAGCCGAGCAAAGCGGAGTTCGAACACGGGGACATTCAGATCAAGCAGCGCACCCTGGAAACGGACCCGGACGCGGAGCGCAACTATTGGGGTCCGCGCCGGCGCGTCATGCAGGCGTACCTCGAGACCATGGATCGGCTGCACCTCGATGGCTACGTCTATCCGGCGATGCCAGATGCCGCCGGTGGATGAGACGATGCCGCAGGATGGCGAGGTGAGCGGCGGACCGCATTCGGCCACCAGCTGGGTGAATATGCTGGGAGTTCCGGCCGTGGTCGTGGTCGGCGGCTTCTACCAGAGCGGGCTGCCGTTCGGCATGGAGTTCTCGGCGCGCCCGTTCCGGGACGGCGACCTGCTGGGCTTCGCCTACGCCTGGGAGCAGGCGACGCATCACCGTCATCCGCCGGTGCTCGTGGACCAGGGGCTTCTGCCGATAGGGCACTGAACGCCCGCCCGCGCGGTCGGGCAGGCGCCTTAGGTCAGATCCGGAAGCGCTCCTTCAGCTCCCCCGCCATGCGCCGGCTCACCGCGAGCGGCGCATCGCAGCCGCGCAGGCGCACGAAGTACTGGCCCTCGCCATTGCGTTCGATCCGCTCCAGATGCTTCACGCCCACCAGCGCGTTCCTGTGGATGCGCACGAACCCCTGCGCGAACTCGCTCTCGAGGAGCCGCAGCGAATCCTCGATCAGGTCCTCGCCGTGCGCATGGCGGACGGTGGTGTACTTCTGGTCGGCGAGGAAGTAGAGCACTTCATCGAGCGGGATGAGCTTGAGACCCTCGCGATTGCGCGCGGCGATGTGCGTGCGTCGTCCCTCGGCGCCGGCGGCGGCGAGCTTCTGCAGCTGGGCGCGCGTCAGGCGTCCGGCGCGCGCCAGGGATGCCGCGAGCTGCTCCTTGCGCACGGGCTTCAGCAGGTAGCCCACGGCGTGGGCCTCGAAGGCCTCCATCGCGTATTGATCGTAGGCAGTGGTGAAGATCACCGCGGGCGGCTCCTCCAGCACGTTCAGGTGCCGGGCCGCCTCGAGCCCGTCCATACCCGGCATGCGCACATCGAGCAGCACGATGTCCGGTGCCAGCTCGTGGGTATGCATCAGCGCCTCCTGGCCGCTGACCGCTTCGCCGACGACCTGGACGTCGGCGAACTCGGCGAGGAGACTGCGCAGCCGCTCGCGTGCCGGCGGCTCGTCGTCGACGATCAGTACCTTGAGCCGCACGGCGTTCAAGCCTTGACCCCGACGGCCGCCGCGGCCGGCAGCGGCTGCTTCTCGATGAGCGGAAAGCGCAGCGTGACGATGTACTCGTCGTCGAAGCGCCCGAACTTCAGCAGCGCCCGTTCGCCGTACATGAGATGCAGCCGCTCGCGGATGTTGGCGAGTGCCAGGCGGTTGCTGTCGCGCTGGATGGGGCCGTGGCCGAGAGGATTGCGCACCACCACCGTGATGAGCCCGCCCGACACCTCACCGGTGATGCTCACCATGCCACCCTCGGGCCGCGGCTCGATACCGTGGTAGATGGCGTTCTCGAGCAGCGGCTGCACGATGAGCCCCGGCACCAGCGCACTGCCGGGCAGCGCGTCGGTCTTCCACTCGACCTTGAGGCGCGGCCCGAGCCGCAGCTGCTCCATGCGCTGGTAGGTGCGTGCCACCTCGAGCTCCTCGGCGAGCGTGATGGTCTCGTTCTTGTCGCTCAAGGCCGCGCGGAACAGATCCGCAAGATCCTGCACCGCGCTCTCGGCACGCGGCGGATCGGTGCGCGTGAGCGCGGCGATGGTGTTCATGCTGTTGAAGAGGAAGTGCGGGCGGATGCGCGCCTGCAGCGCGTGCACCCGCGCCGTGGCGCGCAGCTCGACGCTGCGGCGCCACTCGTGCGCCACGTAGAAGTAGCGCAGCGCGAGCCCGCTCACCACCAACCCGATCCACACGTTGCGCAGCACGAAGCCGCCCGGTTCGAGCGGAAAGAGCGCAGCCCCGCCGGTGGCGATGGCGATCGGGGTGCGGCCGATGAGATAGGCGCACACCGAGATCACCGCGACCAGGAGCGCAATGAGCGCGAGCACCACGGCCGAGCCGGCCGCGACCGTGAGGTGCGCGAGCCGCGCGCGCAGCAGACACAAGAGGCCCGCCCCGGCGAGTCCGAGCCAGAGCAGAAACAGCGAGGTGCGCGACAGGTCGGTCCAGAAGTCGACCACGGCGCTCTGGCGCGCCAGCGTGAGTACCAGGGCCGTCAGCTCCACGATCACGACGACCGCGAGCGTAGCGCGCGAAGTGCAGAAGTCCGGCAGGTAGAGCGAGCGCTCCCGGCCGGCCGTCTCGCTCATGGCAGCCGCGGCTTGCCCATGATGTTGGTGCGCTCGAAGAGCTCTTCCTTGAGCCTGAAGGTGGCCGAGATGTCCTCGTCGCCGTAGCCGCGGGCGATGAGCTCGGCGTACTCGTCCAGCATGCGCTCGACGACCGGCAGTGTGACTCCGAAGCGCGCCGCCATGGCGCGGCAGATGCCCAGGTCCTTGGCATGCAGCCGCACACGGAAGCCGGGCGGATACGCCCCGCGCACCATGTTGGGCGCGCGGTGCACGAAGTACCAGGAGGAGCCCGCGCCCTTGCCGAGGGTGTCGACGACTTTCGGCAGCGGCAGGCCCTGCGCACGCGCGAACGCCATGGCTTCGGCGACCGCCTCGATGATGCCGGCGCACATGATCTGGTTGGTAGCCTTGGCGGCCTGGCCGCTGCCGGTGGGACCGAAATGGGCGACCGTGCGGCCGAGCGCATTGAGGATCGGGAGCGCGCGCTCGTAGGCCGCCTCATCACCCCCCACCATGATGGCCAGTGTCGCATCGCGCGCGCCCTCGACGCCGCCCGACACCGGGCAGTCGAGGAACGCCACGCCGCCGGGCTCGAGAATCTGCGCCGCCTGGCGCGCGGTCTCGGCGCTCACCGTCGAGCAGTCGAGCACCAGCGCCTCGGACTTGAGGCCCGGCGCGATGCCGCGCACCACCTCGAGCACGTCCGTATCGGCCGACACACACGACACGATGGCGTCGACGCCGGCTGCGAGCTCCCCGAGCGTCGCGGCAGAGGAGACGCCCAGCTCCTTGCCGAGCGCGACCGCTTTCTCGGTGGTGCGGTTCCACACCGCGCTGAGCAGCCCCGCGCGGTGGAGATTTCTCGCCATGTGCACGCCCATGGCGCCGAGTCCGACGAAGCCCACGCGCATTGCAACGACTCCAGCGCGGCCGGCCCGGCCGCGGGGACACTATAGAGGTTAGGGGGGACGCACGGAATCGCCTGCCCGTGCCACGGTGCCTCAGGCGCCCCGCTCGGGTTGGCCCGTGGCCTACGTCGGAGGCGAGGTCGGCTCTTGCTGTTTCACCTTCGGCTCAGGGATAGGCTGCGGCTCGGGGATCGGCTGGTCGGGCTTGTACTCCGGCACGCTGCCGCAGCGGTCCTGCACGTCCTTGCGCGCCTGCTCGCGGTAGGCGTCGGCGTCCGCATCCGAGAGGTACTGGCGCTCGCCGTCCTTGCTCTCTTTGTATACGCGGCGTGACTCGATCGCCTTCATGTAGCGATCCTTGGCGATTTTGCACTGCGTATCGCGCGCCTTGGCCATGTCCTGCTGCACGGCCCGGGAGTTGGAGTCCTCGCTCAGGTCCTCGGACATACGGTTGCCACTGGAGGCGGTCGGACCGCCACCCGAGTCCGGGTGCGGCCGCGTCGTCTTGATGAGCACCGAGCCCGGCACCCATTCGTCGCTGTAGTGAATGATCCCCTGGGCGTCGACCCAGCGGAATACATCGGCGCGCGCGATACCGAGCGCGCCGGCCAGAATCAGGGCGGTGACAGGTACGATTCGCGACATAGAGTCCTCCCGCCGGGGCAGTATGGCGGCTCGCGCCCGTGCAACCTTTGAAGTCCGTCACACCCCCAAGGGCACAGCGCCGCCGCGGGTCACACCATACAAAGACCGGCCCCAATCCGCCACCCGCGGTCCTAGAGGTCGTAGGCCCGCTCGCCGTGGGAGGTGATGTCGAGCCCCTCGCGCTCCTCCTCCTCGGGGACCCGCAGCCCTATCAGGAGCTTGACCACGTAGAAGCCGGCGAACGCCACCACCGCGGTCCACACCAGCACCAGGGAGACGGCCCCGAGCTGGATGAGGAACTGCCGGGCGATGCCGGGATAGCCGACCGTACCCTTGACCCAGTCGACGGTCGAGCCCGGACCGCCGAGTGCCGGGGCGTTGAAGATCCCGGTCATGAGCGCCCCGAACACCCCGCCGAGCGCGTGTACGCCGAACACATCGAGCGAGTCGTCGGCCTTCATGAGGCGCTTGAGCCCCGTCACGCCCCACAGGCACACGACCCCGACCCCGGTGCCGATGACGAATGCGCCGGGAATGCCGACGTTGCCCGCGGCGGGGGTGATCGCCACGAGTCCCGCGACCGCACCCGATGCGGCGCCCAACATGGACGGCTTGCCCTTGATGAGCCACTCGGCGCACATCCACGAGAGCACCGCGCAGGCGGTGGCGAGATAGGTGTTCATGAAGGCGAGCGCGGCGAAGCCGTTGGCTTCGAGCGCCGAGCCCGCGTTGAAGCCGAACCAGCCGAACCACAGAAGGGATGCGCCGATCATGGTCATGGTGAGGCTGTGCGGCGCCATCGGCTCGCGGCCGAAGCCCAGCCGCTTGCCGAGCACGAACGCGCCGACGAGACCGGCCACGCCGGCGTTGATGTGCACCACCGTGCCGCCGGCGAAATCCAGAGCTCCCCATTGCCAGATGAGCCCCGCGGTGGAGCTCACCGCTGCGGCGCCGCTCGCGGAGGTGTAGGCGTCGGGCCCGGCCCAGTACCACACCATGTGCGCGATCGGGCAGTAGCTGAAGGTGAACCAGATGACGAGAAACAACAGCACCGCCGGGAATTTGATGCGCTCGACGATGGAGCCGAGGATCAGACAGCAGGTGATGGCCGCGAAGGTCCCCTGGAAGGCCACGTACACGAGCTCATAAAGCGGGGTGTTACGGCTGAAGGTCGAGGTGAGTGAGAAGCTCTGGGTCGCGGGGTCGAACGTCCCCCGCAGGAACACCCGCGACAGTCCGCCGATCACCGCGTTGCCCTGCGTGAAGGCGAGCGAGTAGCCGTACACGCACCACAGTACGGTGATGAGCGAGAAGCCGACGAACACCTGCATGAGCACCGACAGCATGTTCTTGGTGCGCACCAGGCCGCCGTAGAACAGCGCCAGCGCCGGCACCGACATCAGCAGCACGAACGCCGTCGCGGTGAGCATCCAGGCGGTATCGCCCTTGTTCGGCAGCGCAGCGTCGGCGCCCCAGGCGAGCGCGGGAACGAGCAGCGCGAGCGCGGCGGCGAGCCGCAGCGAGATGCGCGTGATGGCGGTCGGCATGGTCTCTCCCGGGTTGCAGTGGCGCATATCGGGCGATTCGCGCGGCAAACACCCCCTGCGCGCGCGCTCGCGGGCGCGTAAGCTAGTCCCGCGCGCACGGTGCAGATTCCGTGCCATGAGGGACGTGGTTTGTTTTTCCGTCAGTTGCGCGCGGGCGGTGCAGGGCGCTGCACCGTTTTGGGGCCGGGGCAGCCGGTATTGCGTCAATTCGGGGCACGCGCGCCCGCCGGGGACCGAACATGGATTCGCTGCGCATCGACGAACTGGCACGACGGCTGCTCGAGCGCGTGCCGCCGGCGCTCGCCGCCGTGCAAAAGGACCTCGAGATGAACTTCCGCGCCGTACTGCGCGAGCGGCTCTCGAAGCTCGATCTGGTGACGCGCGATGAGTTCGACGCCCAGGCGCGGGTGCTCGAGCGCACGCGAGCGCGGCTCGAAGCCCTCGAGGCGCGGCTCGCGGCGATGGAAGGTACGCCGGGCACCTGAGAAAAGGCCATGCCGCTCGCGCGCGTGGCGTGCCGGACCCAGATCGGACTCGATGCGCCGCTCGTTGAGGTGGAAGTCAGTCTCGCGAGCGGACTGCCGGCGTTCTGCATCGTAGGGTTGCCCGCGATGGTGGTGCGCGAGAGCAAGGAGCGGGTCCGCGCGGCGCTCATCAACTCCCGTTTCGAATTTCCCGCCGGCCGTATCACCGTGAGCCTCGCACCCGCTGATCTGCCGAAGCAGGGCGGTCGCTTCGACCTGCCGATCGCGCTCGGTATCCTGCTTGCCTCGCGCCAGCTGCGGCCGCGCACGCGCGACTCAAGTGCGCTGCGCGAGTTCTATGGCGAGCTCGGTCTCGGCGGAGAGCTGAAGGCGGTGCCGGGTCTGCTGCCCGCCGCCGCCCAGGCGCAGCGCGCGGGTCACGAGCTGATCGTGCCGCATGAGAATGTCGCCGAGGCGTGCGCCGTGGCCCCGACCCTGGTGCGTGCCGCCGGTCATCTGCTGGAAGTCTGCGCGCACGTCGCCGGCACGACGCCGCTCGGGACGGGTTGCGGCGATGCACCGGTCCCTTGCGGCGCACGCCGTGCCCGGGGCGATCTCGCCGACGTGCGCGGCCAGATCCAGGCCAAGCGCGCGCTCACGATCGCCGCCGCCGGCGGTCACAGCCTCCTCATGATCGGGCCGCCCGGCTGTGGCAAGAGCATGTTGGCGCAGCGCCTGCCCGGGCTACTGCCACCGCTCACCCCGGGGGAGGCGCTGGAAGTCGCGGCCATCGCCTCGGTGAGCGCGGCGGGGTTTCGCAGTGTCGCGCTCGGCGAGCGCCCGTTTCGCGCTCCCCACCACAGCGCCTCGGTCCCGGCCCTGATCGGCGGTGGCGCGCGGGCACGGCCCGGGGAGATCAGCCTCGCGCATCACGGCGTGCTGTTCCTCGATGAGCTGCCGGAGTTCGGTCGCGCCGTGCTCGAGGCGCTGCGCGAGCCGCTGGAGAGCGGCGCGGTGGCGGTGACGCGCGCCGCGGTGCAGGCCGAGTACCCGGCCGCCTTCCAGCTCGTTGCCGCGATGAATCCCTGTCCGTGCGGACGGCTCGGCGACCCGGGCGGTGAGTGCCGCTGCACCCCGGGGCAGGTGCGCCGTTACCGCGCACGCATCTCCGGCCCGCTGCTCGATCGCATCGACCTGCACGTGGAGGTACCGCGGCTGACGCCCGTGGAGTTCGGGGAGGCTGCGCAACTGCAGGTCAGCGCGGCTGCGGGCGACGCGGTGCGCCGTGCGCGTGCTCTGCAGCTCGCCCGTCAGGGCGTGTGCAATGCGCGGCTCACGGATGAGCAGCTCCCGGGCTGCTGCACGCCCGATCCTCCCGGACGCCGGCTCCTCGAGGCGGCGATGTCGCGTCTCGGGTTCTCCGGGCGTACGCGCGCGCGGGTGCTGACGGTGGCACGCACCATCGCCGATCTCGGGGGGAGGGAGGCGATCGGCGCCGCGCAGGTCGGCGAGGCGCTGATGCTGCGCGCGCTGGACCGCGCTAGTGGACCATCGACACCATGTAGTCGACGGCCTGCTTGACCAGATCGTCGGGGACGTCGGTGCGGCCGCCCTTCGCCGGCATGACGCCACCGCCGGGTCCGCCCTGGTAGCCGTTCAGCGCATGGCTGTAGAGCGTCGCCTTGCCCTCGGCAATGCGGGGGGCCCAGGCCGCCTTGTCGCCCGCCTTCGGCGCACCGGCGATACCCTGGCCGTGACACACGCTGCAGGTCTGCTCGAAGAGCTGCTTGCCGTCTTTGGGCATGGCGGACGCCGCCGAGCCTTCCGCGCTCGCGGTGGTGGTCGGCTTGATGGCGAGCGCGGTGTTGTCCTGCCCCGCGATCGCCTCGTGCGCCGGCGGCTCGATGCGGGCGCCGACGTCGGTGGCGTACAGCGGCTCCTCGCGCACGGCCTCATCCTGCGTCGCACCGACCATGCGCGCGAACACGAAGATGCCGATCGCAACCACCGCCAGGATGGCGATCACCATGCTGAAGACGTTGAAGAAATGAGTGTCCTGCTTGCTCACGGTCTCATCCGTTGCGGAAGGCGCCGATCCGGCACGGCAGTATAGCCGCTCACACGGTGCGCAAATAGACGCCCCGGGCGGCGGCGCGTATCATCGCCCGCCCCAACGCGCCCGTAGCTCAGTTGGATAGAGTGGCAGCCTCCGAAGCTGCAGGTCGCTGGTTCGAATCCAGTCGGGCGCGCCACACCCTCAGTGCTGGTGCTCGTACGCCGCCAGGTCGTTGATCAGCTGGATGAGCTGGGTCGGGCCGCCGGCCTTCATCACGTCGGTCGTGTACTTGCCGTTCACGACGATGAACGGCACCCCGGTCACGTGGTAGCGCTGCGAGAGCTCCTCGGCGCGCTGCATGTCGGAGTTCACGGTGAACGAGTTGTAGGCGTTCTTGAAGTCCTCGGCGCTGACGCCCTGCTGTTGGCGCCCACGCCTGCTGCATGTTGAAGGACTCGGTCTCATCGCTCGCCATGAGGGGCGAGTCGCGGTGCTGGATGGTGTCGAAGGCCTTCTCGAAGAGATCGGGGCGTCCGAGGGCTTGCAGCGTATAGAGAAGGTGTGCGTGCTTGGCATACGGTCCCGAGCCGGCCCACATCACCGGCGCACGAACGAACACCACGTACGCGGGCTTGGCCTTGAGCCACTTCTGAATGTAGGGCTCGAGCGCGTAGCAGTGCGGACACCCGAGCCACATGATCTCGAGCACCTCCACCTGTCCCGGGGCGACGCTGGTCGGCTGCGCCGGTACGACCGGATCGTAGTTGACGCCGGTCTTCCAGCGGCCGCCCGGCAGCTGCGCGTCTGCCGGCAAGGCCGCCATGCGCTCGAGCGAGGTGTCGGCGCTCGACGGGCGCTCACCCTCCGCGCCGCCGCCCGACTCCTGCGCGCTGGTGGCCTGCTCGGTCTCGCTTTGCGTCGGCACCGCGGCGGCGCCGGGAGCCGCGGGCGGCGCAGTCGGCGCGCTGGCCGGCGAGTTCGATGCGGCAGTGGCCGCGGGGGGTGCCGGCGCGGGCGCCTGGCGTGCGCAGGACGCGAGCAACACGGCCAGCAGCACCGGCAGCAGGATCGTGCGGGTCATCGGCGATCCCTCGCTCAAGGTCAGCGCATGCCTTGCACGTAGGAAGCCACGTCGCGGATCTCTTCGGGCGTCAGCCGCTTGGCGAGCGTCAGCATCATGATCGCGTTGGGAGTCGCCTCGGTCGGGTTGGGCCCGGTGTAGCGCGAGCCGGCCGCGTAGTCATTGAGCTGCTTCACCACGTAGACCGACTGCTGCGCCTGGAGTGCAGGGTAGCCGGCGGCGAGGTTGCCGCGGCCGTCGGGTCCGTGGCACGCGACACAGCCGGGCACCTCACGCGGAGCGATCGCCGCGCAGGTACACGGCCTCACCCGACTTCCAGTAGGAGGGATCCGCTTCCAGCCCGGTGGGCGTCTGCGCCTCGAAGTACACCGCGAGATCGGCGATGTCCTGGTCGCTCAGTGTCGCGGCGAGCGGCTTCATGATCGGGTTGTTGCGCACGCCCGAGCGGAACAGGCGCAGCTGCTCGACGATGTAGATCGCATTCTGTCCGGCGAGCCGCGGCCACTCGGGATTGGTGCTGTTGCCGTTCGGGCCGTGGCACGCAGAGCACACCGCGGCCTTGGTTGCCCCATTTGCCACCTTGCCCGTGGTGAAGGGCAGCGGCGGCTCGGTGGTCTGCGCGGCCGGTGCCGGCGCGGCGCTCGGCGCCGGGGCGCCGGCATTGGGCGCGGCCGTATCGACCGGTCCCGCCGCGGGCGCGGCGGCCGGCGCAGGAGTTGCGGCAGCGCCGCCCGCGGGTGCGGCCCCTGGTGGGGCGGTGCTTGCCGGGGGCGCCTGGGCGCCTGCCAGGGAGAACGCCAGCGCCGTGGCGATGAGTCCCAACCAGCCGACTCTCGGGGTGTTGAGCATTTCCTGTTCCGGTCTCGTCCCGCGAAGCGAGGGCGGCGATTGTACACTACGACCGTGCCCGCGCTTTTCGTCGCCCGTTAGATGAGCCGCTTCCCGCAGGCGCGCTTCCAGACAGCGCGGCCGCGCCGCCGCAGTTTCCCCCCGACGCCGGCGCCGAGGTTGCATTCGTCGGGCGCTCCAACTCCGGCAAGTCGAGCGCCATCAACGCCATCACGCAGCGCCATGGGCTCGCGCGCACCAGCAAGTCCCCGGGGCGCACGCGCCTCATCAACTTCTTCGAGCTCGCACCACAGAGTCGCCTGGTCGATCTGCCCGGGTACGGCTATGCGAGCGCGCCCGAGTCGGAGCGGCGCACCTGGGGCGCATTGATCGATGCGCTGAAGCAGCGCGCGTGCCTCAAGGGGCTTTTCGTCATCATCGACTCGCGCCGCGGGGTGGGAGCGGGCGATGAGGGGCTGCTCGCCTGGGCGGCGCCCGCGCAGCGCGTGCACGTACTGCTCGCAAGTCGGACAAGCTGAAGCGCAGCGAAGCGACCCGGGCACTGCGCGCAGCGACCGCGGCGCTCGCCGGCCAGGCGACGGTGCAGCTGTTCTCGGCCCATGACGGCACCGGGGTCCGGGAGGCGCAGGACAAGCTCGAAGCCTGGCTGAACGAGGGCACATAAAAAACCCGGCGGCCTCGTGAGAGGCCGCCGGGTCAGACTAACCCGGCACAGGTCTCATTGAACCGGGTCAATACCCGCTCAGGGAGGGAAGCGGGGAGTGCAGTGCACTCGATGGATTAGATAAAGGGGGCCGCGGCGAGTTCCCATCGGACTTTGAAATAAAGTCTTTTCTAATCATAAGTTTGCTTAAGCCGCTGTATCGCCCGCGCCACAGCCTGTACGAGCGCGGCACTTTTCCGGGGGCTCGCTACATCAGGTTCAGGTAGGCCGAGAGCGAGACCAGATGGGCGCCGCTCGTATTGGGGATACTGAAGGTCTCGTACTCGAGCCGGCCGCCGAAGTTGCCGACGTGCACCTGCGTGCCGAGCCCCCAGGCGAACCCGGTGCCGCTCTGCGAGAAGGAGAAGAGGGGCAGTTCCGGGCCCGGCATGCCGTTGCTGCCGGAGAGCTGCCAGCGGGCGAGCCCCGCCTTGCCGAAGAGGTCGAGGAAGGGTATCGGGATCGGCAGGTATCCGACCGCGTAGCCGGCGAACGCCTTGGCGTCCGAGTGCGCAGACGGAGACGAAATTGCTCGTCTGGCTGCCGAGATCCAGGTAGTCCGCCTCCACGGCGAACGCGCTGATCGGGCGCACGCCGAGGAACGCCTTCCAGGAAGTGTTCTCGATGTCAGTGAAGCTCACGCCGTTGTTGTTGATGTCGCTCAGCGTGTCGCGCGAGATGCCCGCGCCGACGTACAACATGCCGTTGTCGGCGTGGGCGGTGCCCGCGCCGAGCGCGAGCGCGATGACGAGCAGAAGTCTTCGCATGGGAGCCTCGTGGATGTTTCCGCAGGCCCATGCGTAACACACTTCGGTGGCGTGCGTTGAATGTTGCCGCGCGGCGACACGCGGGTATGCGCCGCGCTTCAGTGTGCCTCGTCCCAGTTGGCCCCCGAGCCCACATCGACCCTGAGCGGCACGCTCAAGGAAGCCGCGTTGACCATGAAAGCGCGCACCGCGGAAGTCACCGCGTCCACCGCGTCGGCACGCACCTCCAGCACCAGCTCATCGTGCACCTGCATGATGAGGCGCGCCGGCGAATCCGCCCGTGCGCACCAGGCATCGACCGCGATCATGGCGCGCTTGATGATGTCGGCGGCCGTGCCCTGCATCGGCGCGTTGATCGCGCTGCGCTCGGCGTACTGGCGCAGCTGCGGGTTGCCCGAGCGGATGTCCGGCAGGTATAGCCGTCGCCCCGACACCGTCTCGACGTAGCCGCGCTCGCGCGCCTGCGCGCGCGTCTCGTCCATGAAGCGCTTCACGCCCGGGTAGCGCTGGAAGTAGCGCTCGACGTACTGCTGCGCCTCGCCGCGCTCGATGCCGAGGTTGCGCGCCAGGCCGAAGGGCGACATGCCGTAGATGAGCCCGAAGTTGATCGTCTTGGCGGTGCGGCGCTGATCGGGCGTGACCGCCTCGGGGAGGACGCCGAACACTTCCGCCGCGGTCGCCTGGTGCACGTCGCGGTCCTCGGCGAACGCCTGGCGCAGCCCCGCATCGCCGGAAAGATGCGCCATGATGCGCAGCTCGATCTGCGAGTAGTCGGCCGCCAGCAGCACGCAGCCCGGCGGGGCGATGAACGCCTGGCGGATGCGGCGGCCTTCCGGGCGGCGGATCGGAATGTTCTGCAGGTTGGGATCGACCGAGGACAGCCGGCCGGTGGCGGCGACCGCCTGCGCGTAGTAGGTGTGGATGCGCCCGGTGCGCTCGTTGACCTGCTCGGGCAGCTTGTCGGTGTAGGTGGACTTGAGTTTGGCGAGCGCGCGGTATTCGAGAACGATGCGCGGCAGCGCGTAGGTCTCGGCGAGCTCCTCCAGCACGTCCTCGGCGGTGGAGGGCTGGCCGGTCGGGGTCTTGCGCCGCACCGGCAGCTGCAGCCGCTCGAACAGGATCTGCTGCAGCTGCTTCGGCGACTCGAGGTTGAATTCGTGGCCTGCCTCGCGGTGCGCCTGCAGCACGAGCTCCTGCAGCTGACGTGCGAACTCGCGGCTCTGGGCGCGCAGCCGCTCGCGATCGACCAGCACGCCGTGGTGCTCCATGGCGAGCAGCACCGGCACCAGCGGCTGCTCGATCTCCTCGTAGAGCCGCGCCAGCGCCGGCACCGAGGTGAGCTGCGGCCACAGCGCCCGGTGCAGCCGCAGCGTCACGTCGGCATCCTCGGCCGAGTACTCGCTCGCCTTGTCGACCGGCACCTGGTCGAAGCAGATCTGCTTCGCGCCCTTGCCGGCGACGTCCTCGTAGGTGATGGTGCGTAAGCCCGAGATAGCGCTGCGCGTCGGAATCCATGTCGTGGCTGGTGGCGACGCTGTTGCAGCACGTAGGACTCGAGCATGGTGTCGTAGCGCATGCCGGCAAGCTGGATGCCGGAGTTGAGCAGCACGTGCGCGTCGTATTTGAGGTTGTGGCCGAGCTTGCCGCGCGCGGGATCCTCGAGCAGCGGCTTGAGACGCCGCGAGCACGCGCGCGCGATCGAGCTGGTCGGGCGCGCCGGGGTAGCACGTGCCGCAGCGGCACGTAGGCGGCAACGCCCGGCTCGAGGCAGAAGGACACGCCGACGATCTCGGCGCGCATGTAGTCGAGGCTGGTCGTCTCGGTGTCGAAGGCGAACAGCTGCGCTCGCCTCGAGCGCGTCGAGCCAGCGCTCGAGAGTCCTCCCAGCGCGTGATGGTCTCGTAGCGCCGCTCGATGCCGCGCGCCGGGCCGCGTTCGCTCGCCGCGCCGGCAGCTGCCGCGGTGCCGGCTCGGCGCCGGCCCCGGGCCGCAGGGTCGGCGCCGCGCGCCGTGCCGTCGATCGGCGCTGCGCCCGCGATCGCCTCCCTCCAGCGCTGCGCAGCAGCGCCCGCAGCTCGAGGCGCGTGTAGAGCTCGCGCAGCGCGCCATGTCGGCGCGGCCGGCGTATGAGCTCGCTCGAGCGAGAGCGGCAGGTCGAGATCGGTGCGGATGGTGGCGAGCTGGCGCGACAGCTCGAGCGTCGCGAGTCCCGCGCGCAGGTTCTCGCCGACCTTGCCCGGGTATCTCGCGCGACGTGGGCGAGGAGGCCGTCGAGCATTCCCGTACTGCTGCAGGCAGCTTGGCGCCGGTCTTCGGGCCGACCTTGTCGATGCCCGGAATGTTGTCGGAGCTGTCGCCGATGAGCGCCAGGTAGTCGATGATCTGCTCCGGGTAGACGTCGAACTTGAGCTTGACTCCCTCGCGGTCGAGCACCGTGTTGTTCATGGTGTTGACGAGCGTGATCGGAGTCGTCGACGAGCTGCGCCATGTCCTTGTCGCCGGTCGAGATCAGGACCTGCTGGCCGGCGGCGCGCCGCGCGCCGCGCCAGCGTGCCGATCACATCGTCCGCCTCGACGCCCGGCACGCGCAGCAGCGGCAATCCCTGCGCCTGGATGATCTCGAGCAGCGGGCGGATCTGCGCGCGCAGGTCATCGGGCATCGGCCGGCCGATGCGCCTTGTACTCGGTGAACAGCTCGTCGCGGAAGGTCTTGCCCGGCGCATCGAACACCACCCCGATGCGCCGCGGCTGGTAGTCCTTCATGAACTTCAGCAGCATGTTGAGCACGCCGAGCACTGCGCCGGTCGGCTCGCCGCGCGAATTCGTGAGCGGCGGCAGGGCGTGAAACGCCCGGTAGACATAAGAAGAGCCGTCGACGAGGACCAGGTCGGGGGAGAGCGTCATGGG
Source organism: uncultured Gammaproteobacteria bacterium (assembly GCA_963713175.1). Classification (GTDB taxonomy): domain Bacteria; phylum Pseudomonadota; class Gammaproteobacteria; order Steroidobacterales; family Steroidobacteraceae; genus 13-2-20CM-66-19. The sequence goes on from CAVQKW010000014.1 coordinate 179,781, forward strand.
GTGCAATTGCAGGGCGGCCCGCGAGTATAGCGGACGGCACCCGCTCACAGTCCTGGCAAGGAGCCGTCAACCGCCGGGGCGGCCTGGCGCGCTATACAGGGCAACCCGTGTTGTCGCGCTGAGGATCACGGCATGCAGCAGCTCGTCTGCCACCATCGCGGCCAATCGTTTCGGGCTCGGCGCCCGGCCGGGCGAGCTCGCCACGATCGGCGGCGACGGCCGCGACTGGCTGCGCGCGCAGTTGACGGGCGCGCCGCCGCGGCTCGCGGATGCGCGGGCTGCGTCCTCCTCGGCCGACGTGCTCTCGCAGGCGTTCGCGCTGCGGCGCGAGATCCAGGCAGGCGCGCAAGTCCGGTGATGCGGCGCAGCTCGAGGCGGTGCAGAAGCTGCCGCAGTTCCTGAAGCCCGCTGTACATCGCGGAAGTCACCGCGCGCTTCCAGCGGGCCGTCGGCGACCGACCGTCCGTTCATCGAGCGCCTGACGCAGTTCTGGAGCAACCACTTCGCGGTCTCGGTCGACAAGCAGTTTCATCGCCGGGCTCGCGGGCCGCTTCGAGCGCGAGGCGATCCGCCCGCACGTGCTCGGCAACTTCGCGGACCTGCTGGTCGCGGTCGAGACGCATCCGGCGATGCTTCTGTATCTCGACAACCACCTGTCGGTGGGGCCGCATTCGTCGGCCGCGCTGCGCGCGGAGCTGCGCGACGCGCCCGCGCAAGATCGGCATCAACGAGAATCTCGGTCGCGAGATCCTCGAGCTCCACACGCTCGGCGTCGGCAGCGGCTACACGCAGGCCGACGTCACCACGTTCGCGGAAGTCATCACCGGCTGGTCGATCGGCGGTGGGCAGGGACGCTTCGCGGGCGGCGAGCCCGGGCGAATTCTTTTTCGCCCCGAGCTGCACGAGCCGGGCGCGAAGCGGATGCTCGGCAGGCACTACCCCGACAGCGGCTACGGCCAGGGCGTCGAGGTGCTGAACGATCTGGCCGCGCACCCCGCCACCGCGCAGCACATCGCGGCGAAGCTCGCGCGCCATTTCATCGCGGACGAGCCGCCCGCCGGCGGCCGTCGAGCCGCCTCGCGCAGGCGTTCGGCGAGTCGGCAGGCGATCTGCCGGCGGTGTACCGCGCGCTGATCAATGCGCGCGAGGCGTGGGCGGCAGCCGCTCGCCAAGTACAAGACGCCCATCGATTACGTCGTCTCGAGCTACCGCGGACTCGTCGCTGCCGGTTGATCCGGACCACGGCCCGCTCGCGCCGTTCGAGCTCCTCGGGCCAGAGGAACTGGCAGCCGGGGTCGCCCGCCGGCTGGCCGGATCGCAGCGCCGACTGGGACGGTGCCTCGGCGCTGCTGAAGCGCCTCGAGTGGGCGGATGTCGTCGGCCAGCGGCTCGGCAGCCGCCGCGACGCGCACGCAGCTCGCACCGCAGCTGCTCGGCGCGAGCCTCACCGAGGCCACCGCGCACGGCCATCGCTCGCGCCGCGAGCGCTTCGCAGGCGGTGACGCTCCTGATCGCCGCGCCGGAGTTCATGCGGCGCTGAGAGCGCCGATCTGCAAGGAACGTCCATGTCACGCATGCCGCGCCGCGAGTTCCTGAAGCGTCGGCGCCCTCGCAGCCGGCGGCGCGCTCGTCACCTCGCGCGTGTGCCTGGCGGGCGCCGCGGAGCGGCAGCGTGCCTCGCGCTTCGTGCTCGTCATCATGCGCGGCGCGCTCGACGGGCTCGCCGCGGTACCGCCCTACGGCGACCGCGACTACGCGCAGCTGCGCGGGGAGTTCGCGCTGCGCGCCCCGGGCGATGCGCAAGGCGGCGCTGCCGCTCGATGGCTTCTTCGGCCTGCACCCCGCGCTTGCCTTCCTGCACGAGTGCTACGGCGCGCGCGAGCTCGTCGTGTTTCAGGCGCTGGCGAGCCCGTACCGCGAGCGCTCGCACTTCGACGGCCAGGACGTGCTGGAGAACGGCACCGTGCGCCCGCACGCGCTGCAGACCGGGTGGCTCAACCGCGCGCTCGCGCAGGCGCCCGGCCGCGGCGACGCGAGGCGGGCGTGGCGCTGGGTCAGAACGTACCGCTCGTGATGCGCGGGCCGGCGGAGGTGACCTCGTGGTCGCCCTCGCGGCTCACCGGCCTCGATGAGGACACCCTCGCGCGCATCACCGATCTGTATGCGCACGATCCGCTGCTGTCCGTGCGGCTCGCGGACGCGCTCATGGCCGATCGCATCGCCTCCGAGAATGGCGCTGCGATGCCTGCGACCGATGATGGCGCGCAACCCGAGCCACGGCGGGCAGCCGCGGCGCAAGCGAGCCCGCCGAACGCAGCGCCGCGGCCCAGGCCGGTGCCGCGCACGCTACGCGCGAGATCGTGCACGCGGCGGCGGGATTTCTGCGCCAGGACGACGGCCCGCGGGTCGCGGTGTTCGACACCACCGGCTGGGACACGCACGCCAACGAGGGCGGCGCGGAAGGGTCAGCTCGCCGGGCGTCTCGCGGCGCTCGATGCGGGACTCGCGACGCTCAAGGAGCAGCTCGGCCCGGCCTGGAAGGACACCGCCGTGCTGCTCGTCACGGAGTTCGGCCGCACCGCCGCGATCAACGGCACGCGCGGCACCGATCACGGCACGGCGACCATGGCATTGCTCGTGGGGGGGCGGTGGCCGGCGGGCGCGTGATCGCCGACTGGCCGGGACTGGCGGCGCGCGCGCTCTACCAGGGGCGCGATCTTGCCCCGACGCTCGACCTGCGCTGCGTGTTGAAGGGCGTGCTGGAGGAGCACCTGCGGCATTCCGTCGCAGGCGCTCGCGAGCGCGTGTTTCCGGACAGCGAGAGCGCCCGGCCGCTGCGCGGCCTGGCCAGGGCTTAGGCGGTTGCGGCGACGCCTCACCGGGAATCTCAGTCGCGGCGTGCGCCGCGGCGCACGATGCGCGCGCAGCTGCCGCGGGGAAGCGCGGCCGGCGATGAGCACGCACCCGAGGATTCCCGCACCGAGCAGCGCGAGCGTGCCCGGCTCGGGCACCTGTACGTTGGCATCCAGACTCGAGGTGCCCAATTGTGCCTGGGTGAGGGTCGTCGCAAGACTGAGCGTGTAGGGACCGGTGACGTCCATCAGGTTGGACTTCGCGCCGGACACTACGCCCGGGCCGGCGGGCCCGAAGGACGCGAGGCTGCCGGCGCTGGTCGAGGAGCTCGTGGTGACGCTGTTGCCCGTTCCGCCCGCGATGACTCCGCCGACCTGTGTCAGGAACTGCGTCATACCGTCGCCGCTGAAGGCATCGTCGGTGAAGGTGACGGTGAGGCTTCCCACACCGGTGGCGGCCACCGTCAGGTGCATGTCCGGGTACTGCACGCTGCCCGTGAGAGGCTCGGTGGTGGCCAGATCGACCTCCAGCAGCCAGCCGCCGGCCGGATTCCAGCTCGAGTCGGTGAGGCTGTCGAAGACGATTTGGCCGGTACCGCCGTCGTTCAGGGTGATGAGATTGGTACCGTCGCTGATGGTGAGCAGGGCGTCTGCATTTGCCGGGCCCGCCGCGAAGGCGAGGCACAGTGCGCCGGCCGGCGCCAGCAAGCCAAGGCCTGCCATCCGTGTCGTACTCCGTGTCATAAGTTCAGTCCTGATCCTTTGTTCATCCACGCCGATAGGCTTGCAAGCGACGGGCCATCCGCAAACGCTCCTTGCGTGTCAGGATGTTGAGGACTCGTGACCGCGTGCACGCCGTGCGGACTGTAAGACGCAGCGACGTGAACCCCGATCACAACTCGCGCACCGATGAGACTTAAATCACCGTCGCGCGCTTCGTGCGCGCGGTTACGCGCACTCACGCGGTGAGACGCCGCCCGCGCACGCGGCGCGGGAGTGTCGCCTCGCGCGACACTATTTAGGCGGGTGGGAGTCTGCGTCCTGGTCGGATTTCTTCGGCACGGTGCCCGCGGGTGTACTCGTCTGCGTCGCGGGCTGCGCGGGGCTCGTGACCACCGCGGCGTTCTTGTCGGGAAGATAGAGCGGACCCTTCTGGCCGCAGCCCGCGGCAACCGGAGTGCGACTCCCGCGGCGAGCAGGGCGGGGAGCGCCTTCACGGCACGTACATCGGCCGCGCATCGCGCAGCGCCAGCCAGCCGCGCGCCACCCGGTAGATGATCCAGATTGCGAGCGCCACGTGGCCGAGCCACAGCGTCCCGAATCCGACCAGCACGAACATGAGCGGAATCGACACCGCCCAGATGGCCACGCTCCACAGCACCGCGAACCAGAATGTGCGGATCTGCCAGCGGAAGTGCGACTCGAGGTAGGTACCGTGGGTCGCCGAGCGGCGCACGTAGTTCATGATCACAGCACAGATCGACGGCAGCCCCCACACGAAACTGCCCACGATCGTGTGGAAGGTAGTGAGCCCGATCACTACCGAGAGCGTGTGCAGCCCGTAGATGACGTTGGTGTAAGTGACGAGCGCCGCGTCGGCGTGCGGCGCCGTGGCACTCATCGTCGGCGTTGTATTGTCCGGCATGATTTCACCTCGCGCAGGCATCTAGGCTTCCGCCCGGCGTTCGACCACGGCCATCGTCAGCCGCGAGACGCACACCAGCCGCTCGCGCTCGTCGCGGATTTCAATATGCCACACGTGGCTGCGGCTGCCGAGATGAAAGGGTCGAGCCGTTGCAGTGACGAGCCCGGACGAGACCGAACGCAGGTGGTTGGCGTTGATGTCCTGCCCGAGGCACATGAACTGCGGCTCGACGCACAGCATGGAGGCCAGGCTCCCGACCGTCTCCGCGAGCGCCACCGAGGCGCCCCCGTGCAGCACGCCGAAGGGCTGATGGGTGTGCGCGTTCACCGGCATGGTGGCACGCAGGTAATCCGGGCCGATCTCGGTGACGCGGATGCCCAGGTAGCCGGGCATGCTCGCGCTGCCACGCTCGGTGAGCTCATCGGCAGTGACCGCAGCGCGCCAGATGCTCATCGGGCTAGTCTAGCCTTTCGGACGGTGGCAATCTGTATGCACGGACCTCAGCTTGAGGAGAGCGCGCGCGTGAGCGACTTTGCCTTCGCACCGCCTGCAACGCCGGCGGTCCCGGTGGCCGGCGGCGGCCGCTTCCCCGTGCACCGGATCTACTGCGTGGGCCTCAACTACGCCGATCATATCCGCGAGTTCGGCCGCGACCCCGAGCGCTCGCCACCGGTGTTCTTCATGAAGCCGGCGGACGCCGTGGTCGCCAACGGCGCGGCCATCGCCTACCCGCCGCACACGTCCAACTTCCATCACGAGATCGAGCTCGTGGTAGCGATCGGCCGCGGCGGCCGGGAGATCGCGCCGCAGCGCGCACTCGAGCACGTGTTTGGCTACGCCGCCGGCAACGACCTCACGCGGCGCGACCTGCAGAGCGCGGCCAAGCAGCGCGGGGACCCGTGGGACGTCGGCAAGGGATTCGACAACTCCGCACCCGTGGCCGCCATCCGCCCGGCAGGCGCGGGACATCTGTCGCAGGGCCGCATCTGGCTGAGCGTCAACGGCAAGCTCCGCCAGGAGGCGGACCTCGGCCAGATGATCGTGGACGTGCCGCACATGATCGCCGAGCTCTCGGGGCTCTTCGAGCTCAGGCCCGGCGATCTCATCTTTACCGGCACGCCTTCGGGGGTCGGTCCGGTGCAGCCGGGCGACAGCATGGAGGGCGGCATCGAGGGGCTCGAGGTGCTGCGCAACACCATCGCGCCCGCGGCGCGCGAATAGCGCCAGCGCCATGAAGCTGTATCACTACTTCCGCAGCTCCGCTTCCTACCGCGTACGCATCGCCCTGAACCTGAAGGGACTGGCGTGCGAGAAAGAGGACCTGGACCTGCGTGCGCCGGCGAGCGAGCAGCACAGCGCCGCCTTCCGCGCCGTCAATCCCGAAGGGCTGGTGCCGGTGCTGGTGGACGGCGGGCGTACCATCACCCAGTCGCTCGCGATCATCGAGTATCTCGACGAGACGTACCCGCAGCCGCCACTCCTGCCGCGCGCCGGCGCCGATCGCGCCCAGGTGCGCGCCCTGGCGCTCGCCATCGCCTGCGACATCCACCCGCTCAACAACACCGGGGTGCTCGGCTACCTGAAGTCGCCCCTGGGGGCCGATGAGACGGCGGTCGATGCCTGGTATGCGCACTGGATCGCACGCGGCTTCGCCGCGCTGGAAGAACAAGTGCGACGCGGCGGCAGCGACGGCCGGCACATGTTCGGCGACGCCGTGACGCTCGCCGACGTCTTCATCGTGCCGCAGATGTACAACGCGCACCGGCGCAACTGCGACGTGTCGCCCTATCCACAGCTGCGCGCGATCTGCGCGCACCTCACGAGCCTGCCGGCGTTTGCGCAGGCGGCGCCGCAGGCACCGGCCTAGCGGGTCCCGGCCGCGCTTCCCGCGGCGGGGCCGGCGCGCCGCACGAACGCGATAAAGCCTGCCAGGAACTGCCTGAGCTGCTCCTCGATGAGTGGCTCCTTGAGATTACCCGCCTCATCGAACACGCTCGCCGCGCGTGGCACCGTGAGCCTGGGGCCGCACCAGGGCTGCGTGCCGAGGATGCGCAGCACCGGGAGCCAGGCGGTCTGACTCAGGATCGTGCCGAAGCCCCCGGGAGATGCGCCCATGAGGGCGAACGGCTTGCCGCCAAACACCCGCTTGATGTCGGAAGCGGGGCGCGAGAGCCAGTCGATCGTGTTCTTGAACACGCCCGGGATGCTGTTGTTGTATTCCGGAGTGCACAGCAGCACCGCATCGGCGGCAACGATCGCTTCCTTCAGCTGCGTGGCGGCCGCGGGCAGCCCCTGGGTCGCCTCGATGTCGCCGTCGTAGAGCGGGATGCCGCGGATGCTCGCCACATCGAGCGTGGCACCCTCGGGCATCAGGCGGGTTGCCGCGCGCAGCAGGGCCGAGTTGTAGGACGCGCGGCGCAGGCTCCCGGAGATTCCCAACACCCTGGTCATCACGCCCTCATCATGCCTTGAACTTCGCCGCCACGCGCCGGTAGGCCTCGCGGAACGGGATCCCCTCGCCCACCGCCAGGCGGTTGGCTTCCTCGGCCGCGTGGATCGCGGGGTCGAGCTTGATCGCTTCGCGGTTGAATTGCATCGCTTCGATCGCGGCGGGAGGATCGCGAGCGTCTGCAGCGCGAGGTCGATGCTGCGGAACAACGGAAACTTGAGCAGCTGCACGTCGCGGTTGTAGCCGGAAGGGAGCTTGGCGCAAATGCCGAGAGTTTCCGCGAGGCACGCCTGCGCCGTGACCGAGCGGGCCGGATGAGCTCGAACACGTCGGGGTTTCGCTTCTGCGGCATGATCGAGGAGCCGGTGGTGAACGCCTCGGGCAGCGTCAGGAAGCCGAATTCCTCGGTCGCGAACAGCAGCACGTCGGCGGCGAAGCGCCCGAGGTCCTGCAGCACGAGTGCGATCTCGAACAGCAGCTGCGCCTCGGCTTTGCCGCGCGAGAGCTGTACCGCGGTGACCGGTTCCTGTACGGCCGCGAAGCCCAACGCCCGGCGCGTCGCGTCCCGGTCGATCGGCAGCCCCGGCGTGCCGTAGCCGGCCGCCGAACCGAGCGGGCTCCTGGCGATGCGCCGCGCCACCTGGCACAGCCCCTCGGCGTCGTCGCGC
>CAVQKW010000015.1:0-20475 GCA_963713175.1 uncultured Gammaproteobacteria bacterium
TAGCGGTGCGGGAGGACGGGATGCGTCAGGCCGCGGTGCATGCGCCGCCGGAAACCCTTGTGGAGCGCATCGGCGAGTAGCAACCCGGGGATGGCAAGCGCCGCCACCGCCAGGCCCTCCGCCGTCGGCGGGGCCTGGCCGAGCAGTTCCGCCACGGGCGCCGCGAACAGGAAGACGCACAACAGCGCCAGTTCGACGACGACGGCCCCCACCAGCCGCGGGTTCGAGTTCCAGCGCAGCCGCCAGAACGGCTTGCTGGCGCTCCGGCAGGCGACCGAGTTGGCCAGCTGACCCAGCACCACGGCGGTGAAGGCCGTGCCGGACGCCGCGGCCAGCAGCCCCGCCTCCGGCAAGGGACCACCCGGTCGCCAGCCTCCGGCCAGTAGCACGACCGTGAACGAGGTCATCTGGAACAGCACCTCCACGGGGCCGAGCAGCGCGAAAGCCCGGAAGAGCACGGTGGAGTCCAGCAGGTGCCGCCGTTCCGGGGGGCGCTTCATCACGCCCTCGCTCGGGTCCTCGCTTCCCAGGGCCAGGGCGGGCAGCAGGTCTGTGCCGATATCGAGGAAGAGGATCTGCATCACGCCGATGGCCAGCGGGAAGTTGCCCGCGGAGAGCGCCCAGATGACGAACGGCGCCAACTCGGCCACGTTGTCCGTCAGGTGGTAGGTCAGGAACCGGCGGATGTTGGAGTACGTCGCCCGCCCCTGTTCGATGGCCGCGATGATCGTCGCGAAATCGTCGTTGAGCAGCACGAGGTCCGCGGCGTTGCGGGCCACGTCCGTGCCGCTGCGGCCCATCGCCACACCGATGTCCGCCGCCTCCAGGGCAGGGCCGTCGTTCACTCCGTCCCCGGTCATCGCCACCACGTGGCCCCGCTGTTGCAGGGCGCGGGCCACCATGAGCTTTTGCTCCGGGGAGACGCGGGAGATCACCACACCGTCGCGGTCCAGCAGTGCGCCGAGCACCTGCAGGTCCTTCGGCAGAGCGTCTCCATCCAGCACGGTGCCCGGCACCTCGTCGCCCGTCAGCCCGATCTCGCGGGCGATCGCCGCCGCGGTGACCGGATGGTCGCCGGTGAGCATGGCGATCTTGATTCCAGCCTCGCGCGCCTGCCGAATGGCGCTCGCCGCCGACGGCCGGGGAGGATCGTGTAAGCCGAGCAGACCCAGGAGCTCGAGCCCATCCTCCAGGCCGTCCGGCCCGAGTTCCCCCGCCACGGCGCCGCCGCGTTCCTCGGGGAACAGGCGCCGGCCCTGCGACGGCGAGCACACGCAGGCCGCGGGTCGCCATCTCCTCCATGGCCGCCGAGGCGTCGGCCGCCGCGTGAGGGCCCGTCGCTCCGGGCCACGCGCAGATCGCGAACACCGATTCAGGTGCGCCCTTGACCCACAGGTCATCGCCCGTGACCGCTGACTGGCGCTTTCGGACGTCGTCGAAGGAGAAGCCGATGGCGGGCGCGGCCGGCCGCGATTCGCCACCCAGCCGGCGATACAAGGCGACGATGGCCGCCTCCATGGGATCGCCGAGCGGCCGCCAGGATCCGTCGTGCTCCTCGACGTCCCCCTGGGAGGCGGCGCGCGCGCCCTCGGCGAGCCGCGCCGCGGCCAACTGCCCGCCACTGGTCCGATGATCGTCGCGGTCGGCGCGTAGCCGTCGCCATCGACGGTGATCCCCCCGTGCGGCGTCCAGACCTCGACGACGCTCATGCGGTTTTGCGTCAACGTGCCGGTCTTGTCGGTGCAGATGAAGGTGGTGGACCCCAGCGTCTCGACGGCCTGCAGGTTCCGCACGAGGGCGTGGCGGCGGCTCATCCGCTGCGCACCCACGGCCAAGGAGAGCGTCACGGTGGGGAGGTAGGCCCTCCGGCACGAGAGCCACGGTGACGCCGATCGCGAACAGGAAGGCTCCCGTCAGTGGGTTCCCGATCAGCACGGACACGAGCAAAAAAACGGCCCCGACGGTGACCGCGGCGACGGCGATGATCCTCACGATGCGCCGCAGCTCCAGGTCCAGGGGGCTCGGCGGGGGAGCGGCGCGGATGGTTAGGCGGGAGATCTCGGCCAGACGTGTGGCTCGGCCCGTGGCCACCACGAGGGCCACGGCGTCGCCCTCGGCGACGAACGTCCCGCCGGGAACCAGGCGACCCGGATCGCCAGGCACCGGCTCGCTTTCTCCGGTGAGCATCGACTCGTTGATCGTGCACGCGGAGCTGGTGAGGATCTGGAGGTCTGCCGGAACCTGCGCTCTCGGTGGCCAAGACGACGACGTCGCCGGGCACCAGATCAGACGCCTCCACGGTGGTGGCGCTCCCGTCGCGTCGCACCGTCACCCGGGCCGGCAACAGGTCCCGCAGCTTCGACGCGGCCCGTTCCGCCCGCGCCTCCTGGAAGAACGCGAACAGGGCGTTGACGACGACGACGGCAACGATCGCCCAGCCGAGTTCGGGCGTGCCCGCCGCGACAGCCAGCGCCGCGGCGGCCCAGAGCATCAATGCGAAGAAGTGGGTCAGCTCCGCACCCAAGCGAAGCCACCAGGGGCGGATCCGTTCTGGGGGCAACGAGTTCGGCCCGTACCGGGCGCGCAACGCGGAAACCGTCTCGCTGGCGAGCCCGCCCGGTGTCCCGGCGGGGATATTGGCACGGTCCATGCCCCATTGTTGTTGCGGAAGCAGGCAGATAGCGAGCCGGGCCGGGCTTGACTACTTAGTCGAATCCGCCCGGCGCGGGATGAACGCCTTTTACCGGGCACGCGGTCAAAGCCTCGAAGCACTGCGCATGGTCCTCGACCCCAACTGCTGCCGGTAGGCCCATGCGACGGTCATGGCGTCGCATGCCTGGTCTTGGGAAGACCGCAATCAGCTGGCAAGGTGCGCGGCGCTACCCCGACCAGGCGGCATAAACCCTTAAGCCAGTTGCACGGCTCCCTTTCCGGCGACGGCCATCTTCGAGGCCTCGACCTGACCGCGGTGCGGCGTTGAGACGCTACGGGTCTGGGGCGAGGTAACGAGGCGGGTGCTGGTGTGGTCCGAAGGAGTTGTGACCAAGCCGTGGACGAGCCAATCCAACTATCCGCACCGATGTGTTAACGGAGACAACGGTCTCGGCGCGACGCCAGTACACCAAGCCGATAAGCACAGCCTTCGCCACGACGATGATGGACACAATCCGCAGTGCATTCGCCGCATGCATCAGGACTCGGTCCTGAGCACGCTCGCCGCAACGTCATCTTCGGCGGTCGAGCGTTTTCGATCTGGGGAGCTGTCCTCGGACGCCGTCTCTGGTGCGTCGTCGGAGGTAGCGAAAAGAAACCGGTCCGGAAGCGCCAACTTGCAGATCGTGCGAGCGGTGAGCAGGTACTGACGAAGCAACGGACCGGTCGTGTACGGCAGGTCGTAGGTGACGCACAAAGCGCCGCACCCGCTCGGCGATCTCGGGGTAGCGATTACTCGGCAGGTCAGGGTAGAGGTGGTGTTCGATTTGGTAGCAGAGGTTTCCACTCATGAACGCCATTACCGTCCCAGCCCGGAAGTTCGCGGTACCCAACATTTGCCGCAGATACCATTCGGGCTTCGTCTCATCCTCCAGCACTGCCGGCGTGAACTTTTCCGCTCCGTCCGTGAAGTGACCGCAGACAGATCACTACGTATGCCCACACGTTGCGCAGCCCGTTGGCGACAACGTTGGCCCCGAGTGTGCGCCGCCAGCGCCGGCCGGCTCAGCGCGGAAAGAGAACATAGTCCTTGCCAGCCTGGCGAGCGATCTTGCGGATGAGCGCTCGTTTTGTGGGCGGATTTACCGGCGTCTGTCGTCTCGCGATCCTGCACTGAGTACAGGCCGTGCAGTGCGATGCCCCACTCGAAGACGAGCGCCAGCAGCACCGCGCGCAGCGGCTGCATCAGGTGACTCGGCTTCCACTTCTGGTCGCGAGTGACCCGCATGACTCCGAATCCGAGGTCGTCGTCCACGCCGACGACGTTCGCGAAGACGTGGTGCCGGTAGTTGTGGGAGTACCGCCACTGCGACGATGGGCCGGCCATGTCCCACTCCCAGGTACTGGAATGGATTTCCGGGTCGTTCATCCAATCCCATTGACCGTGGCTGATGTTATGGCCGAGTTCCATGTTCTCGATGCACTTGGCCGCGGCCAGGGCGGCGGTTCCGACGGCCCATCCGAACTTGCCTTTGCTGCTGCCGATCACTAGCCGCGCCGCGATCTCGAGGCTTCGTTGAAAAGCGATGGCGCGCTTGATGTATGCCCGATCGCTTGGCGCCGAGCGAAGCCTCGATATCGCAACGGATCGCTTCCAACGCGGCAGCGAGCGCCTCAAGGTCCGCGTCGCTCAGATGAGCGTATTCAGGTACTTCGCTGATGGCCATCGTCCGTCAAACCCTTTCAGGCGCGATTTGCGTTCACCGACTTGCCGACTATCTCGAGCAACACAAACGATGTGAACAACTCCCACGAGCAGAAGGAGTAAAGCTACGAATCTGCACTACCCATAACGAGCGACAAAAAACCACACGGGCCCGTTAGGAATGGGGCGGTTATATCCGCCCGTCATCGCTGAGCTTCGACAGCCAGTTGCTCGCTTGGGTCTCGGGAGAGATCGAGCCGAGTGTCCCATCGACCGGGCTAAGCTCGCAACATGGAGCCCGAGCCCAAAGAAATTCCGGATTTCTCGCCGTTCAGCAGAATCAGACGGATAAATCTCGATCCCGAATCCGTGGTCGGTAAGGAGCTCGTCGACAAATTCGAGCAGCTTGACGAATCCTTCACCGGCAAGAACAAGAGTTGGTCCGCGATCGTAAAGCTCATCGCTCTAAGCGCGATGTGCGTCAAGGGGGTGATTGACCTGGAGAAGCAGGTCATCGAGCTGAGGCGCGAGGTGCGCTCCCGCGCCGAAATGTGATGCGCGAAGCCGCAAACTCCAAACTGTTATTGCCCGATCCCTGCCGCGTCCTGCAAGAAGCTGACGCCGCACAACACCCGATCCACGAGTCGGGTGAGGTGGGACAGCAATTGCTGGGCAGCCAAGCTCGCCGCGTTCGCCACATCGATCAGGTTCCGGTAGTTCCCCCACGGATCGTCGGCGCCGAAGAACGCGGGTCAGGTTCCTATCGATTCGATCTGCACAGGAGCCCGACGGCCGATTGAGGCGCTGGGCATGCTTTGGTGGGGCAGCTACGGTAGCTACAGGCCGAAATCTCACCCCAGCACGACCCCAGCACACCAGGGTTCTACGTGATCCGCCCGCAAACAACACGAATCTCTACGCGAAGCTTACGAAACGTCACTGAGTCACTATCCGACACGCTTTGCGAGCTGCGGCGATGGGCTGGCAATACGTTCGCTACCAGCACAAGTACGGCGTTTGCTGAAATGAGGGCAAACCCTAGACACCTTGCCTGGGGGTCAGTGGTCGCAGGTTCAAATCCTGTCAGCCCGACACAGGTCAGAGGCTATTTTCTGACGTGATCACCCGCCGACGCGGGGTCCGTACCCAAACGCTGTACCCAAACCAGCTTCCACCCGTGCTCGCCAGCAAACTTGCACCGACCACAGTCCCAACGCCAGCACTACCGCCCCCGGTCGAACTTCTCGACATTCATATCACTGTCATGATCGCGCCGTGGAGCGCAGTACGTGCGCTCACGCTGCTACAGAAGTATGTCTCTTGCCGATGGGCCGGTGGGCGGAACCAGTCGCTCGCGCGAGTGCACCGGCGGCCCCAACTGTTAGCATCCGCGCTTCGGTCGCCACCAGGGGAGTCGACATGACGGCAGCCTACGAGCGACAAATCAGCACCGCATACCACCCGCCCGGCGCGGGTGTGCGTGATCGTCGGTGCTGGGTAACCGGCGCGGCTTACGGTTCGTCGCACGGCGTCGCCGACGGCGGCAACACGCTCGGCGAGAACCAATGCGATTACACAGCCCCCAAAACCGCCGCCGGTCATCCGCGCTCCCAACGCACCGGCCCGAACGGCGGTGTCAGCGATTAGATCGATGTGCTCGGTGGTGATCTCGAAGTCGTCGCGCATCGACGCATGTGACGCGCTCGAATACGGCCGGCCTGCTCAAAGTCGCAATCACTCAGTGCGGCAACGAAATCGAGCACACGTTGGTTTTCGGCGAGGATGTGACGAGCGCGACGCGCGTTGACCGGGTCGGTCACCGCGTCGAGGACTGTCAGCCCGCGATCCTGCACATCGCGTAGCGTGGCGACGCCCAGATTGGTTGCCGCTCGTTCGCAGGATGCACGTCGCGCCGCATACTCGCCGCCTGCGTGGCGGTGCCGCGCATGCGAGTCGATCAGCAGCAGGGCGACACCGGAGGCGTCCGGATCGAACGACACCGGCCGCATGGAGACCTCCCGGAAGTCGATCAGCACCGCCTTCAGTGGCTCGCCGAACAGGCTCGCTAGCTGGTCTAGCAAACCCGTTGGCGCGCCGACGTATTCGTTTTCCGCGGCTCGGGCGATCCGGGCCTTCTCAACGCGGTCGATGTCGGCGCCGGTGGCTTCCAGGATCGCGCCGAGAACCGCGCATTCAAGCGCCGCCGACGATGCCAGGCCGGACCCGATTTCGACGCCGCTCGCGATCGACATGTCGCCCCCGACGACGCGTTGGCTTGCCCGTCGCAGCGCCCAGACGACGCCGGCGACATAGGCGGCCCAGCCCGTCACGCCGCCCGGGGCGGTGTCGAGCGGGATCTGGACCAGGCCGGGTTCGGCATCGCTGCGCACGCTGATGGCGTCGGCGTTGGCCACTGGCACCGGGTGCTGCCGGGGCGGGTGCTGTCACGTGCAGCACGAGGACGTGGTCGATGACCTCGAAGGCAGCGTGCGGCGGCTGCTGGAGTTCTGCGGCCTGCCGTTCCGACCCCAGTGCATCGCCTTCCACGAGAACCGCCGCAGCGTGCGCACCGCGGAAGAACCGAGCAGGTACGCCAGGCGATCTACCGCGACGGGCTCGAGCAGTGGAAGAACTTCGAGCCGTGGCTGGCACCGCTCCGGAGCGCTCTCGGTGATGCGCTCGAGCGCTACCGCTCGGACTGAAGCGCCGGATGCGACCGGGTCGTAACGATCCCTGCCCGTGCGGCAGCGGGCGCAAGTTCAAGCACTGCTGCGGCTCGGCGGGTGCGCAGCCGGCACGCCCGGATCCCGAGCTGCCCGCCCTGGTCGACCTCGTCAATCGGGGCAAGCTCAGCGAGGCCGAGGAGAGGGTCGGCGCACGCCTGCGCTCGCGTCCGCAGGAGGGCATGCTGTGGAAGATCCTGAGTGTCGCGCTCATGCGCCAGGGCAAGGATGCGCTGCCGGCGCGCTGCAGCGCGCCGTCGAACTCCTGCCGCAGGATGCCGAAACCCACACCAATCTCGGCGCCGAGCTCAACGAGCGCGGCCAGTTCGAGGCCGGGCTGGCGAGCCTGCGCCAGGCGCTGCAGATCTCGCCGTATAACGCGGATGCGCTGGTGGCTGCCGGCAATGCCCAGCGCCACCTCGGTCGCCCCAGGCGCTGAAGCTCTATGCCTGGGCGCTGCAGGCGGAGCCCGCCGCGCCGACGCTCACCACAACCTCGGTGGCGCGCTGCTCGATGTGGGCCGGCCCGCGGACGCGGTGCGCAGCTACCGCGAGGCGGTCGCGCTCAGTCCGAATCACCCCTCGATGCTCGCCAGCCTCGCCAATGCACTGCGCCTCGACGGCCAGCTCGAGCCGGCGCTCGAGTGCAGCCGGCGCGCGCTGGAGATCGATGCACGACAACCGCTGGCGCACAACAACGCCGGCGTGATCCTCGCCGCCCGGGACGAACGGGAGCAGGCGATCGGGCACTTCCGCGCCGCGCTCGCCGTCCAGCCGCGCTACGCCGAGGCCCTGACCAACCTCGGGACCGCGCTGTGGCAGGAGGGGCAGCGGTACGAAGCAGTGGAAGCCTTCGAGCAGGCCGCCGCCCTCGTGCCGGACATCCCGACAGCCAGTACGCGCTCGGCCACCTGCTGCTGCAGCTGCGGCGGACGACAGAGGCCGCGGAGCGCTTCCGCACGACGTTGCGGCTCGCCCCCGCGCACACGCCCGCGCAGCTGAGTCTGGCGGGCGCGCTGCGCGTGCTCGGGCAGCACGAGGAAGCTGAAGCCGAGGTGCGCGCGGCGCTGGCCCGTGAGCCGGCCAGCGCCGGAGCGCTGGCGTTACTGGGTGAGCTGCTGGCTGACAAGGGCGACTTTGAGCAGGCGCGGGCGCAGTTTCGGCAGGCACTCGCGGCCGATCCGAAGTGCGCCATGGCTTACGCCGGCATCGCGGCGCACGGCCGCATGAGCGAGGACCCGCAGTGGCTGCGCGGGGCGCAGCAGCTGGTGGACTCAGGCGCAGCCCCGGCCGAGGAAATGCCGGTACGCTACGCGCTCGGCAAGTATTTCGATGACGCCGGCAGTACCAGCAGGCCTTCGACAACTACCGCGGCCAACGAGCTGGCAAGCGGCTCGTACGAGTTACGACCGCAACGGACTCACGAACGCGTCGACGGAATGATCGCACCTGCGACCGCCCTTCCTGCGCGCGCTCATCCGGGGGCCTCCGACTCGGGCTGCCGGTGCTCATCATCGGCATGCCGCGATCGGGCACCTCGCTCGCCGAGCAGATCCTGGCCTCGCACCCCGCAGGTGGTCGGCGCCGGGGAAGTGCGCTTCTGGGAGCGGCGCCTTCGGCCTCGACGCCGGCGGGACGCGGGGACACGCCGCGGGCAGGCCTGCGCGGCAGCTGGCGCGCGGACTACCTGGCGCGGCTCGGCGCGCTTGCCGGCGGTGCCGCGCGGGTGATCGACAAGATGCCCGCCAATTTCCTCTATGCTCGGGCTGATTCACGCGGCGTTCCCGCGCGCGCGCATCATCCACATGCGGCGCGATCCGCTCGACACCTGCCTGTCGATCTATTTCCAGCACTTCGCAACATGCGGCACCGTACGCGCAACGATCTCGGCGATCTGGCGCACTACTACGCGGAGTACCTGCGCATCATGGCGCACTGGCGCACGGTCCTGCCGCCGCGGACATGCTCGAAGTGCCGTACGAGGGCTGGTCGCCGATCAGGAAGGCTGGACGCGGCAGGATGCTGGAGTTCATCGGGCTGCCGTGGGATCCCCGCTGCCTGGATTTTCACCAGCACCGAGCGCATGGTCATCACGGCGAGCCGCTGGCAGGTGCGGCAGAAGATCAGCACGCAGCCTCGATCGGGCGCTGGCGCAACTATGAGAAATACCTCGCGCCGCTGCGCTGCTCTGCGGAGCCGGCGTCGCAGGACGCTGCCGGGACTATCAGCCGATGCGGGTGGCGAGCAACCGCTCCTCGTCGGGCGCGTAGCCCATCCCCGGCGCATCGCTCAGGGTGATCCAGCCCTCGCGCGTCGACCGTGCAGCGGCTGCGCCATCAGGAAGTCGCGCCGCTCCAGGCTCCACTCCGGCGGGTCGTAGGGGAACTCCAGGAACGGCGCGTCGCCGAGGCCCGCCGACCAGGTGGGCGTTGGCGATGACGCCCATGCCGTTGGTCCAGGTGTGCGGCGTGAAGATCAGGTGGTGCTCCTGCGGCCATGATGGCGACGCGGCGCAGGCCGGTGATGCCGCCGACCAGCGCGGCGTCCGGCTGCAGCACGTCGACGCAGCCTGCCGTGATGAGGTCGCGCAGCTCGTGAGCTCGCGCGTCATCTCGCCGCCGGCGATGCGCACGTCGGTCGCCTCGCGCAGCGCCCGCATGCCGTCGTGGTCGGCGCGGTGCAGCGGCTCCTCCATCCAGTAGACGCCGAGCCGCTCCAGCTCGCGCGCCACCGCGAGCGCGTCCTTAAGCTCCAGGGCGGCTCGGTGTCCCAGGGCATCCGCCAGCCCTGGTTGCAGTCGACCATCAGCTCGAGCCGTCCGCCGACCCGCGCGCGCACCGCTTCCAGCGCCCGGACGTCGTCGCGCCAGTCGCCGCGGTGGAAGCGGAGCTTCAGCGCGCGGGAAGCCCTGCGCGAGATAGCGCTCGGCCGCGTCCGCCAGCGCCCCGGGTCGCGCAGCGTGCCGGAGGAGGCGTAGGCGCGCACCCGGTTCGAGCGCCCGCCGAGCAGCTTCCAGCAGGGCTGCGCCGGTGATCTTGCCGGCCAGGTCCCACAGCGCCAGGTCGAGCGGCCAGCAGCGCCCGTAGTGGAAGTCGATGTTGGAGAGCACGCGGTAGTGCCGCTCGATCGCCAGCGGGTCCTGGCCGACGAACAGATGCTCGTGGCCCTCGAAGCCGAGCATCCGATCGCCGGAGCCGACGCCGACCAGCCCGCTGTCGGTGTGCACGCGCACGAGCGTGGCGTCGAAGTGCAGTGCGCGGCTTGGTGTCCCAGCTGGCATTGAAGGGCGGGTCGAGCGGCAGGCGGTGGTGATCGTGATCGGCGACCGCCGCGGTCATGTGTCCGGCGGCCGGGAGTGGGTTTGCACGGCGGCGTGCGTTCATGGTGCGGGTGCGCCGGTGCGGGTGCAGGTGCCGGGCAGCGTTCCACAGTTGCCCGCCGCCGAAAGCCGAGAAATTCACTACCCGCATCGAAAAAAGGCATCGGACCGGGCCGCGGCTCTGGCGCGAGGCTTCGCTCTGGGCGAGTATGCGGCCCGGTCCGGCTGCGTCCGCGGCGGTGACGCTCGCATGCAGAAAAAGAACGATCGACCGGCGCTGGCTGCCGCTGAATGCGCTGCGTGCCTTCGAGGGCGTGGCCAAGCACGGCAGCTTCACGGCGGCCGCCAATGCGCTCCTCATCTCGCAAAGCGCGCTCTCGCGCCACGTCATCGCGCTCGAGCGGCTGACCGGGGTGCCCCTCTTCGAGCGCCGCCCGCACGCGCTGACCCTGACCAAGGCGGGGCAGATTCTCCTGCCTGCGGTGGTGAAGTCCTTCGATCGCCTCGAGTACGCGCTCGATGACATCCGCAACGAGGGCGCGCCGGCCCAGCGCACGCTGCGGGTACAGATGCCGCCGAGCTTTGCGGTGCAGCTCGCGGTGCCGATCCTGCGCGACTTCCGCCGCGCCAGCATCGACGTGGACATCGACCTCATCAGCCCCTACGGGGTGGGCCCGCCGCTCGGCGATGTCGATGTCGCGGTGGTGTACTCCAAGCCGACCGTGACGGATCTCGTGACGGATCTCCTGTGGGGCGTGCGGCTCTCGATCCTGTGCCATCCGAACATCGCGGCCGAGCATCGCGGCAAGGACCTCGCCGCCTTCATCGAAGCGAACGAGCTGATCCACGTGCGCATCGCCGACACGCCGCGCCACCAGTTCTGGGGCGAGTTCGCACGCCATAACGGACTTCGCCGCACTCAACGTCGAGCGCGGGCTGGTGTTCGATACCGCGGTGCTGGCGGTGCAGTACGCGCTCGGCGGGCAGGGCATCGCGCTGGCGGACACGAAGCTGTTCGCGGAGGAGCTGCGCCTCGGACGCCTGGTGAAGCCGTTCGAAGCGACGCTCGATGACGGCTACGGGTATTACCTCATCACCCAGCCGGAGGGGCTGTCGGACACCGCCATCGCACTGTTCCGCTCCTGGCTCATCGGGCGTTTCGGCGCCGGGGCCGCCGCGGCAGGGCCCGCGGTGCAGCTGGCGGTATCCAACGAGTGATCTCGCCTTAAGGAACCTCGGGAGGGGACGTGAAGAGCGACGCGCGGGTGGTAGTCATCGGCGGGGGCGTGGTGGGCGCGAGCGTTCTCTATCACCTTGCCAAGGCCGGCTGGAAGGATGTCCTGCTGATCGAGCGGGGCGAGCTCACCTGCGGCTCGACCTGGCACGCCGCCGGCGGCATGCACACCATCAACGGCGACCCGAACGTCGCCAAACTCCAGCAGTACACCATCAACCTCTACAAGGAGATCGAGAAGATCTCGGGGCAGTCCTGCGGCATGCATGTGACCGGGGGCATCATGCTTGCCGGCACGCGCGAGCGGCTCGACTGGCTGAAGATGGCGCAGGCGCGTGGCCGCTACCTCGGCATGGAGCTCGAGATCATCTCGGTCGAGGAGGCGGCGCGCCTCTTCCCGCTCATGAACAAGCAGCACTTTGTCGGCGCGCTGTACGATCCGATCGAGGGACACGTCGATCCCTACGGGGTCACGCATGCCTACGCCAGGGCGGCGCAGCTCGGTGGGGCCGAGGTCGTGCGTCACACGCGCGTCACGGACCTCGCGCCCCGCCGCGACGGCAGCTGGGACGTGGTCACCGATCACGGCAACGTGCACGCCGAGCACGTCGTGAACGCCGGGGGACTGTGGGCCCGCGAGGTTGGCCGCATGGTGGGCCTCGAGTTGCCGGTGCTGGCGATGGAGCACCAATACCTCATCAGCGGCGACATTCCCGAGCTGCAGGGGCAGAAGGAACAGCTGCACTGCATCGACTTCGAAGGCGAGATCTACACGCGCCAGGAGCGCGGCGGCATGCTGCTCGGGACCTACGAGCGGGCCGGCGTTCCGTGGTCGCCACGCGAGACGCCCTGGGACTTCAGCCAGAGTCTCCTGCCCGAGGACCTGGAGCGCATCGCCCCGAGTCTCGAGGTCGGTTTCGAGCACTTTCCTGCGATCGGCAAGGCCGGCATCCGCAAGGTGGTCAACGGCCCCTTCACCTTCGCGCCCGACGGCAATCCGCTCGTGGGGCCGATCCGGGGGCTGCGCAACTATCTGGGTCGCCTGCGGCGTCATGGCGGGATTCAGCCAGGGCGGCGGGGTAGGGCTCGCGCTGTCGCACTGGATGGTGGACGGCGATCCGGGTGCCGATATCTGGGCGATGGATGTCGCGCGCTACGGCGACTGGACCACGCTCGCCTACACCAACGCCAAAGTGCGCGAGAACTATTCGCGCCGCTTCCGCATCCGTTTCCCGAACGAAGAGCTGACCGCGGCGCGTCCGCTGCGCACGACACCGATCTACGAGCGTCTGCAGGCCGAGCACGCCGTGTTCGGCGACTACTGCGGACTCGAGCACCCGCTGTGGTTCGCGCCGAGCGCTGCGGAGGCGAAGGAGGACATCACCTTCCGTCGCTCCAACGCGCACGAGCACGTGGGGCGCGAGTGCCAGGCGGTGCGCGAGGCGTCGGGGCTGCTCGAGATCTC
Source organism: uncultured Gammaproteobacteria bacterium (assembly GCA_963713175.1). Lineage (GTDB taxonomy): Bacteria > Pseudomonadota > Gammaproteobacteria > Steroidobacterales > Steroidobacteraceae > 13-2-20CM-66-19. The sequence continues at coordinate 13,098 of CAVQKW010000015.1, forward strand.
CAACTACGGGAAGTTCGAGGTGACTGGCCCGGGGAGGCGAGGAATGGCTCTCGTACGTCATGGCGAACCGCGTGCCGAAGGTCGGGCGTATCGCACTCACGCCGATGCTCAACGAGCGCGGCAAGCTGATCGGCGACTTCACCATGTGCCGCCTGTCACACGAGCGGGTGTTCCTGGTGTGCACCTACGCCGCGGAGGTCTACTACCGGCGCTGGTTCGAGCGCCATGTGCCGCCGTCCGGCGTCAGCGTGCGTCCGTGCGCGATGCAGTACGTGGGGCTGTCGGTCGCAGGTCCGCAGTCGCGCGCGCTGCTGCAGGGCCTGACGCGCCAGGATCTCTCGAGCGAGGCATTTCCGTTCCTGTCCTTCGCAGCGCTCGACATCGGCATGATCCCGGCGCTGGTCGGGCGTATCAGCTTCACCGGCGATCTCGGCTACGAGATCTGGGTGACGAGCGAGTATCAGCGCGCGCTCTACGATCTGTTGAGCAGCGCCGGAGCGGAGCAGGGACTGCGCCGCTTCGGAGGCCGCGCACTCAACTGCATGCGCATCGAGAAGAGCTTCGGCACCTGGGCGCGCGAATACCGTCCGATCTACGGCCCCTACGAGGCGGGCCTCGGGCGCTTCGTGGACCTCAAGAAGGAGGAGTTTATCGGCCGCGCCGCCGCCGTCGAGGAAAAGGAGAGCGGCGGTAAGCTGCGGCTTGCCACCTTCGCCGTCGACACCAAGGATGCCGACGCGGTGGGCGATGAGCCGATCTGGCACGACGGCAAGGTAGTCGGCTGGGTGACCTCGGGCGCTTACGGTCACAGCGTGCAGCGCTCACTGGCGCTCGGCTACATCCCCGCGTCCTTCGACGGCCTCACCTCGGGGTTCGAGATCGAGATCATCGGCGAGCGGCGCACAGCTGTACGCTACAGGGGTGCGATGTTTGATCCCGAGGGGAGCCGGATGCGCGCCTGAGGCGGCTCACCCTCTCATGCGATGAACATGGCGAGCGCACTCGCAACCAGCGCCGGCCGGCTCTCGCCCTCGATCTCGATGGTGTTCTCGGTCGTGACGAGATAGCGTCCGGCGCCCTTGTCCTCGACGGACGCGATGCGGATGCGGTTGCGCACGCGCTTGCCCGAGCGGACCGGGGTGATGAAGCGAACCTTCTCGAGCCCGTAGTTCACTACCGACTTCGGGGTGATGCGCGCCAGCAGCACCTCGAACCCGGTCGGCGCCAGCAGCGACAGCGTCAGAAATCCGTGGGCGATCGTCCCGCCGAAGGGTCCCTCGCGCGAGGCGCGCTCGGCGTCGACGTGAATCCACTGGTGGTCCCCGGTGCAGTGGGCGAACTCGTTGATCCGTTCCTGCTCGAGCGATATCCATGAGGAGACGCCGATCTCCTCGCCGACATGCTTCGCGAGGTCCCCGACGGGCATCTTGGTGGCAGGCATGGGTTGATCTTACCAACCAGCCGGCGGCTGAGCGTGCCGTAGCCCGGGGCGGGGCCCGCCAGGGGCGGCATCAGTGAGTATGCAGCGCAAAATAATAGGAAATAACATTCTTTATAGGCTCATATTATATTACATGTAATCATGATATTAGATTCACTCATAGGATTTCATCATGTGCCTATTGCATTGCATACAAACGAGCGTAACATACGCTCCATCGAACCCGTGACTGAACACTTCCGAAGGAGCTGCCATGATCGACCGTAACTACGACCTGAACGCCTGGCTGGAGACCTACAAGGATACGTTTGCGAGCTTCGCGAAGGCCCAGCAGGACGGCTTCAAGGCTCTCGAGCGCTTCGCGCGCTTTCACTACGCCGTTGCCGGCGATGTGCTGGAGGCGGGTCTGGCGCACACCAAGGCGGCCATGAGCGCCAAGGCTGCGGTAGGCACCCAGGCGGTTGCGGAACTGCTGGCGAAGCAGGCCGAGCTCGGCACGCAGCTGAGCGAGAAGCTCAAGGCGCGCGCGCAGGAGTTCTCGACCCTCGCTTCCGAGGTGCAGGAGTCGGTCACGAGCTTCGCCGCCGAAGCCGCGAATCGCCCGGCCAGCACGAAGAAGGCTGCTTAAACACTCCTCAGCTGACAGAAGACTTCAAAGGGGCAGTCCGTGAGGGGCTGCCCCTTTTTCTTTGGCGCGCGCCGCAGTAATGCGGCAGCATCCGTACCCCTGATGAGCCTGCGCCTGCTTCGGCTGCTGTGCGTTTTCCTGCCGCCGGCGCTTCTGGCGCTGCCGCTGCGCGCCGATCCGGACCTGGCGGAAGCACCGGACATGACCATGGCCGGTCTGTACGGCCCGTACTCCATGGATCGGGAAGCCTCCGGCACGAGCTGGCAGCCGGACTCGACGCCCATGCCGGGACTGGAGGCGACGCACGGGCAGTGGATGACCATGCTCCACGGCTTCGTGGACGCTATCTACGACGACCAGGGCGGCCCGCGCGGCAACTCGCAGACCTTCTCGACCAGCATGCTCATGTTCATGGCGCGCCGCGGGCTCGAGGACGGCGCCTTCGGCGTGCGTCTCATGGTCTCGGCCGATCCGCTCATGGGTCCGAGCGGCTATCCGCTGCTCTTCCAGACCGGCGAGACCGCCGACGGCCGCGTGCCGCTCATCGACCGGCAGCATCCGCACAACCTCCTGATGGAGGTCGCGGCGACCTGGAGCCGCAACCTCTCATCCGAAAGTTCAGTGTTCGTGTACGCCGGCCTGCCGGGAGAGCCAGCGCTCGGGCCGACGACGTTCATGCACCGTCTTTCGGGGATGGACGACCCGGAGGCACCGCTGGGTCATCACTGGCTCGACTCGACGCACGTCAGCTTCGGAGTGGTGACCGCGGGGTACGTGTGGCGCGATTTCAAGCTCGACGCGTCGGCCTTCAACGGGCGCGAGCCGGATGAGAATCGCTACAGCATCCAGCTGCGCGGGCTCGACTGCTATGCGGCGCGGCTCACGTGGAACCCCGCGGCGAGTCTGTCGATGCAGCTGAGCAGCGGACGGCTCGCGAGTCCGGAGCAGCTTTCGCCGACGGTGAGCGTGCGGCGCACGACGGCATCCATGACCTACAACGTAGCGGGCCCGTGGCAGTGGTGGCAGACGACCCTCGCCTGGGGGCGCAACGATCCCACTCAGGGCCCGGCGAGCGATGCGTGGCTGCTCGAGTCCGCTGTGAAGCTCGCCCCGGCGCACACGCTCTTCGTACGCGCCGAGCGCGTCGCCAAGGACGAGCTGTTTCTGCCCGCAGCGCCGCTCTACGGCCACAACTTCGACATCAACAAGATCTCGCTCGGCTATATCTTCGATTTCGCGCGGTTCGAGGAGCTGGCGCTTGGCATCGGGGGGCTGGTGAGCGAATACAGCTACCCGCCGGCGCTGAATGCCACGTACGGTTTGCGCCCCACGTCCTTCATGTTGTTCATGCGCGCACGCCTTTAGCTGACGCCGCGCGTCACCTTGCCTGTGCCGATCCGACCGGTCCATCATCGAATGCATGGTGGGCGCGCGGACCGCTTCGACGAGGCTGCAGATCGGTGGCGAGCTGAGCGTGAACCGGCTTGGCTTCGGCGCCATGCGCGTTACCGGGCCCGGGGCCTGGGGCGAGCCGAAGGACGAGGCGCAGGCGATACGGGTACTACAGCGCGCGGTTGCGCTCGGGGTCGACTTCATCGACACCGCCGATTCCTATGGGCCCGGGGTGAGCGAGCGGCTGATTGCCGAAGCGTTGCACCCCTATCCGCCTGGCCTCGTGATCGCAACCAAGGGTGGCCTGGTTCGCCCGGGCGCCGGGGAATGGGCGGCGGACGGGCGGCCGAGGCATCTTCGCGAGGCGTGCGAGGCGAGCCTGCGGCGCCTGAAGCGTGAGCGGATCGATCTGTATCAACTGCATCGCATCGATCCGCGCGTGCCGCTCGAGGACTCGATCGGTGAGCTGGTGCGGCTCAAGCAGGAAGGCAAGATCGGCCACATCGGCGTATCGAACTTCACGCTGGCGGAGCTGGCACGCGCGCGACGCCTCACTCACATCGTCTCGGTGCAGAACCGCTATAACGCCGCCGATCGCTCTTCCGCCGACGTGCTCGAGGTCTGCGAGCGCGACGAGCTCGCGTTCATTCCCTGGGCCCCGATCGGGCGCGCCTCGCACGAGGCGCTCGAGGCGGTGGCGCGGACCCGCGGGCTGAGCGCCGTGCAGATCGCAATTGCCTGGCTGCTCGCGAAGTCACCGGTGATGCTGCCGATCCCGGGTACTTCCTCGATAACGCATCTGGAGGCGAACTTCGCTGCGGGGGGCATACAGCTGACACCCGCCGAGCTCAGGAGCCTCGACTAGCCGCAGGCCCCGCAGGGCGGGTGACCCATCGCCGGTCACCCGCGTCACCGCGCACGCACTAACCCTGCGGCGCGCGCTCGGCGTAGACCGCGGCAAGCTCGGGGTTGTGTACGTCACGCACGGCCTGGGCGATCGCCTCGGCGCGGCAGGACCTTGCGGCGGCCATTGCCTGCAGGTCGCGGATGTCATCGACCACGCACACCTGGCTGGCGGCGGATGCGATGCGCGCATACAGCGCCTGCGATCCCTGCTGTGTCGCGAGGTTCAGGTCCGCATAGCTCACGCGTACGGTGGGAGTGGACTCGGCGTTCGCAACAGCAGCGACGGCGAGGCAGCCCGCCAGGGCGGCTGCGATTCTCAGTGATGTCATGCTGGTCTCCTCGAATCAACGTGCGTCGCGACCATCGCGACGCTGACTGTCAGAGTCGCAGGGAAGCCGCAGGGTTTAAAGGCGGCGCACCACGGATTGATCCCGCGCGGCTACGCGTTCGTACCGCAGCACTGCAGGTGTGCGTGGCGCCGCTGTGTGACCGGGGTTTGCGCCGGCTGCGTGCGCGGATTCGTCCCGCCGCTCAACGCGCTCGTCCCAGCGCGATGGATGCGCGCGCCTGCGGGGCGGCGGGCGTACGCTATGCTCTCAAGCATGAGCGCCTCCCCACTGGAACGTATCACTCCCTCTTTCCTCGGCGTGGCCCGCGACGGCGACGTGGCGGGCGAGCTGCAGGCGGCGCGCGCACGCCGCAACTTCTGGCCGCAGCTCTCGGTGCTGACGGCGTTCTGGATCTACGTGGCGCTCTCCAATCTCATGTACGCAAACACCATGGGGGAGAGTCTGAGGTCGCTGAACGTCACCGACTTCTTCGCCCCCCCCGATGCGCGCATGGTGCAGCACCTGGTGCTCTATCCGCTCTTCATCCTGTGCGCCTGGACCTCGATGCGCATCGGCTGGAAGCCGCTGTGGCGAACCCTGCCGGTACAGTTGTCGTGCGGACTTGGCTTTGCCGTGCTCGCAGCGCCCGCACTGGTGATCGGCGAGATGGCGATGGGCGAGTGGCATGGCACGGGCTACATCACCCACCCGATGAATCACAGCTGGGAGAACTGGACCGAGTTTTTCGCCGGGCCGGCGGTGCCCACCTGGATCGCGAGCGCCACGAGCTTTCTGGTGACCTACGGCTTCGGCCTCGCGCTCATCACCGGCTTCAGCTTCTACCAGAGACTGCGCGATGCGCAGCTGCGTTCCGCGGCGCTGGAGCGCGCGCTCACCGCGGCGCACCTTGCGGCGCTGCGCATGCAGCTCTCGCCGCACACGCTGTTCAACCTGCTGCACACCATCCGCGGGCAGATCGCCTGGGACCCGCCGACCGCGCAGCCGATGGTCGTGCAGCTCGGCGACCTTCTGCGGCGGCTGCTGACCGCCGGCGAGCGCGAGTTCTCGCGGCTCGCGGACGAGCTGCAGTTCGTGCAGCTGTACCTCGACCTGCAGCAGCGTCGCTTTCCCGACCGCCTGAGCATCGCCGTCCCCGCTCGCGAGGCCGCGCCGCTCGCCTGGGTCCCGAGTCTCATCCTGCAGCCGCTGGTCGAGAACGCGGTGGTGCACGGGCTAGCCGGCCACGAAGGTCCGGTTGCCGTGCAGGTGAGTGCCGAGGCCGCCGGCGAGACGCTCGTGCTGCGGGTCGAGAACAACATGTCGCCCTCCTGGCGCGCCGTGGACGGCAGCGGCATCGGGCTCGCCAATGTGCGCGAGCGCCTGGCGGTGCAGTTCGGCCACCGGGCGCGGTTCGGCGCGGGGCCTGCCGGGGGCCACCGCTGGGTGGCGGAGATCCACATGCCGCTGCTGCGCGACGGCCCCGAGGGCGCGCCCCGCACGGCGGCCGCTGCGGACCCGCACTCGTGATGAACGTCGTCATCGTGGACGACGAGCCGGCCGCGCGACGTGCGGTGCGCGAGTGCTGCGAGCGCGAGCCGGACATGCAGATCAGCGGCGAGTACGGCGACGCCCGCAGCGCCCTCGAGGCGATCCAGCGCCAGTCCCCGCACGTGCTGTTCCTCGACATCCAGATGGACTCGATGAATGGCATGTCGCTGGCGCGGGCGCTCGACCCGCGGTCGCTGCCGCTGATCGTGTTCGTGACCGCCTACGATCTCTACGCGCTCGAGGCCTTCGAGGTCAGCGCAGTGGACTACCTGCTGAAGCCCTTCGATGACGAGCGCTTTCGGGCAACCGCGGCGCGCGTGCGCAGCCGCCATGAGTCGGCGGACGGGGCGGACCGCCGCGTCGCGCTCGACGCACTGCTCGCGCAGCTCGAGCGCGGGGCACGCGGCCGGGCCGAGGCGCAACCGCGGGTGCTCGCGGAATCCGGCAGCCGCATGCACATGCTGGATGTCGCACAGGTCGAGGTGGTGGAGGCCGATCGCAACTACGTGCGCCTGACGATCGGTCGCGAGAGCTTTCATGCGCGCAGCACACTGCAGCAGGCCGAGAAGTCCTTCGCGACGCAGCCGATGCTGCGCATCAGCCGCTCGTGTCTCGTGAACATGAGCCACGTCAAGGAAGTGAGCCGCACCCCGCGTGGGGATTTTATCCTGGTGGTGTGCGGCGGGACCACCGTCACGAGCAGCGAGGGGTTCCGCGACCCGGTGCGGGCCTACCTCGAACGTCTGAAGCTCGCGCCCGCCTAGTCCGACGCGTACAGTGGCGCGCGGGCCAAGCCGCAGCGAGTTCGAGCCTTGGGAACCGCCACTTCAACGCAGCGCGCCTCGCTCTGGGCGCTCGGCGTCCTGACCGCCATCAACCTGCTGAACTACCTCGACCGCTACGTGGTGTCGGCCATCGCGCCCGATCTGAAGAGCGCGATGTCGCTCACCGACACGCAGCTCGGCTGGCTGATGCCGTCCTTCATGCTGGTGTACATGATCACGGCTCCTGCCTTCGGCGCCTGGGGCGATCGCGGCTCGCGCACCCGCCCGATCGCCCTCGGAGTATTCCTCTGGAGTCTCGCGACCTTCCTTTCGGGATTTGCGCGCAGCTTCCCGCAGCTGCTCGCCGGCC